>NZ_JARVKW010000049.1 GCF_029813775.1 Streptomyces sp. DH24
GGCGGCGGCGTGGCCGCGCACGAGGTCGAGCAGCAGGGGCAGCCGTTCGCCGGGGGTGGTGGCGCGCAGCCGCTCGCGCAGCGCGTGCCGGGCGTCGCCGTCGGCCGTGCGGTGGCCCCGCACCGCGCGCAGGGCCTCGCGGGCGGCGGGCAGCGCGGCCAGGGCGGCCGACGGGCGCAGGCTGAACAGCGCCTGGAGGAACGGCGGGTGCTGGAGGTCGGCGACGACGGCGGTGGGGTGTTTCTCGGCCACCAGCTCGCCGAGCGCGGTGAGCGCCAGCGCCGGTTCGAGGAGCGTGCCCCCGGACTGCCGTGCCCCGTCGGGGAGTTCGGCGGCCATGCCGGAACCGTCCCAGGCGCCCCAGGCGATGGAGGTGGCGGGCAGTCCCTCGGCGCGGCGGCGCTGCGCGAGCGCGTCCAGCAGGGCGTTGGCGGCGGCGTAGTTGGCCTGTCCCGGGTTGCCGACGGCACCGGCGACCGACGAGAACAGCACGAACGCCGACAGGTCGTGCCCGCGCGTCAGCTCGTCGAGCAGCAGCGCCGGGGCGGCCTTCGCGCGGAAGACGTCCGTGAACCGGCTGGGGGTGAGCCCGTCCAGTACGGCGTCGTCCAGGACGCCGGCGGCGTGCACGACGGCGGTCAGCGGCGCGTCGGCGGGCACGGCGTCCAGGGCGGCGGTGAGTGCGGCGCGGTCGGCGGTGTCGCAGGCGGTGATGGTGACGCGGGCGCCGAGCGCGGTCAGCTCGGTCCGCAGGTCGTCGGCGCCGGGCGCGTCCGGGCCGCGGCGGCTGAGCAGCAGCAGGTGTGCGGCGCCCTGTCCGGCGAGCCTGCGGGCGAGGCGCGCGCCGAGGGCGCCCGTGCCGCCGGTGATCAGTACGGTGCCGGACGGCTGCCACTGCGGGGCCGGTCCGGTCGCGGGCGCCGGGGTGAACCGGCGGCCGTACCTCCCTCCGGGGCGCACCGCGACCTGGTCCTCGTCGCCGGGGGCCGCGATGGTGGCGACGAGGCGCCGCACGGCCCGTTCGCCGGGGTCGGCGGGCAGGTCGACGAGACCGCCCCACCGGTCGGCGTACTCAAGCGCGGCCACCCGGCCCAGGCCCCAGTGGGCGGCCTGCGCCGGATCGGGGGCCTCGCCGGGGCCGGTGCCGACGGCGGCACACGTCACGCTCCACAGCGGGGCGGTGATGCCGGCGTCGTCCAGTGCCTGGAGGAGCACGGCGGTCGCGGGCAGTCCGGCGGGAACGCCGCCGGGGAGTGTCGCGGGGTCGGCGGCGAGGAGGGAGACGACCCGGGTGAACGTCCCGTCCGTCAGTCGCCGCAGCCGCTCGGCCAGCGTGTGGCGGTCGTCGGCGCCGACCGTGCACTCGACGGTGTCCGGGCCGAGCGCGTCGGTGACCGCCCGCGCCCACGCGGCCCCGGAGGCGGGGAGCACGGCGAGCCACGTTCCCTCGGGGCGGGCCCGGTCGTCGCCGGTCACCGGCTGCCAGGTCTCCCGGTGGCGCCAGGAGTCGACGGTCGCCCGTGCCCTGCTGCGGCTGCGCCACGAGGAGAGCGCCGGCACGATCGCGTCCAGCGTCTCCGGTGCCACGTCCAGACGCCCGGCCAGCGCCTCGACGTCCGCCCGCTCGACGGCGGCCCAGAACTCGGCGTCCGCCCCCGTGCCCTGCGGCGCCGGTTCGGCCGCCTCGGGCCAGTACCGGGCGCGCTGGAAGGCGTAGGTGGGCAGGTCGACGCGTCGGGCTCCGGTGCCCGCGAAGAACGCGGCCCAGTCGACCGGCACGCCGGCAGCGTACAGCCGGGCCAGGGCGGTCACGGCCGTCGTCTCCTCGTCCCGGTCCCGGCGCAGCGCCGGTACGGCCTCCGCCGTGTCGGCCGGGGCGGACTCCCGGACGAGGGGGGTGAGTACGGCGTCGGGGCCGAGTTCCAGGTAGTGCCGGACGCCCGCGTCGGCCAGGGAGCGGACGGCGTCCTCGAACCGCACGGTCTCCCGGACGTGCCGCACCCAGTGCTCGCGGGTGCCGGGGTCGCCGTCGGCGAGGCTCGACACGATGCGCAGCGCGGGTTCGCCGAAGCGCACGCCGGCGAGGGCCGTGCGGAAGTCGTCCAGCATCGGGTCCATCAGCGGCGAGTGGAAGGCGTGGCTCACCGCCAGCCGGGTGTGCCGCCGCTCCCCCAGCGCGTCGACCACCCGCGCGACCTCGTTCTCGGCGCCGGAAACCACCACGGAGCGGGGGCCGTTGACGGCGGCGACGGCCACACCGTCCGTCAGCAGCGGGCGTATCTCGTCCTCGGTTGCCTCCACCGCGGCCATCGCGCCGCCCTCGGGCAGCGCCTCCATCAGCCGGGCGCGGGCGGTCACCAGCGCGCACGCGTCCCGCAGGGACAGCACGCCCGCCACATGGGCGGCGGCGATCTCCCCGACGGAGTGCCCGGCGACGTACTTGGGGGTGACGCCGAAGGACTCCATGAGCCGGTACAGCGCCACTTCGACGGCGAACAGCGCGGGCTGGGCGACTCCGGTGCGGTCGAGCGCCGACTCGTCGCCGCCCCACATGGCGTCCCGCACGCGCGGGTCGAGCCCGGCGAGTACGGCGTCCAGGGCGTCGGCGAACACCGGGAACCGGTCGTACAGGCCACGGCCCATGCCGGTCCGCTGGGCGCCCTGCCCGGAGAAGACCACGGCGAGCGGTCCGGGCTCGGCGACGGCCCGCGCGGCCTCGGTGAGGCCGTCGTCGCAGGCCAGCAGCACCGCCCGGTGTGCGAAGGAGGAGCGGCCGGTGGCGAGGGAGTACCCGGTGTCGAGCGGTGTGTGGTCCTCGGCCCGTGCGCGGAGCCGGTCGAGCTGGGCGTCGAGGGCCGCCTCGGTGGTGGCGGTCACCGGCCACGGCACCGCGCGGGGGGTGACGGTGACCGGCTGCGGCTCGGGCGGGTCGACGGCCGGGGCCTGTTCCAGGACGACGTGGGCGTTGGTGCCGCTGATGCCGAAGGAGGACACGCCGATGCGGCGCGGGCGGCCGGTGCCGGGCCATTCGGTGGCCGAGGTGGCGAGCTCGACGGCGCCGACGGACCAGTCGACGTGCGAGGACGGCACGTCGGCGTGCAGGGTGGGCGGCACGACGCCGTGCCGCAGGGACTGGACGGCCTTGATGAGTCCGGCGGCGCCCGCTGCGGCCTGGGTGTGGCCGATGTTGGACTTCACCGACCCGAGCAGCAGCGGCCGTTCACGGTCCTGCCCGTAGGTGGCGAGGAGGGCCTGCGCCTCGATCGGGTCGCCCAGCCGGGTGCCCGTGCCGTGCGCCTCCACGGCGTCCACGTCGCCCGGCCGCAGCCCGGCCGAGGCGAGTGCCTGCCGGATGACGCGCTGCTGCGCGGGGCCGTTGGGCGCGGTGAGGCCGTTGGAGGCGCCGTCCTGGTTGACGGCGGAGCCGCGCACGGCCGCGAGGACGGGGTGTCCGTTGCGCACGGCGTCGGAGAGCCGTTCCAGGACGACCATGCCGACGCCCTCGGACCAGCCGGTGCCGTCGGCGGCGTCGGAGAACGCCTTGCAGCGGCCGTCCTCGGCGAGGCCGCCGTGGTGCCGGAACCCGGCGAAGGCCGCTGAGGTCGTCATCACGGTGACACCACCGGCGAGGGCCAGCGTGCACTCGCCGCTGCGCAGGGCCTGCGCGGCCAGGTGCAGGGACACCAGCGAGGAGGAGCAGGCGGTGTCCACGGTGACGGCGGGGCCCTCCAGGCCGAGGACGTAGGCGAGGCGGCCGGAGATCACGCTGGCCGCGAGCATCACGCCGCGGCCCTCCATGTCCTTGGCGCGGGCCAGGAGGTGGTGGTAGTCGACGCCGTTGCTGCCGACGAACACGCCGGTGCGGCTGCCGTGCAGGCGCTGCGGGTCGATTCCGGAGCGTTCGACGGCCTCCCAGGAGGTCTCCAGCAGCAGCCGCTGCTGCGGGTCCATGGCGAGGGCCTCGCGCGGGCTGATCCCGAAGAACCCGGGGTCGAAGTCGGCGGCGTCGTGGAGGAATCCGCCCTGGCCCTGGATGTCCCAGCCCCGGTCGGTGGGGAAGGCGGAGATGGCGTCGCCGCCGGAGGCGACGAGGTCCCACAGCTTCTCCGGGGAGTCGGCGCCGCCGGGGAAGCGGCAGGCC
This sequence comes from Streptomyces sp. DH24, assembly GCF_029813775.1. GTDB lineage: Bacteria > Actinomycetota > Actinomycetes > Streptomycetales > Streptomycetaceae > Streptomyces. Next base: position 4,142 of record NZ_JARVKW010000049.1, read on the forward strand.
ATGCCGACGACCACGACCGGGTCGTCGGCGGTGTCCGCGGGGGCGGCGGCGGGCAGCGGGCCGTCGTCGGCGGCGGGGGCGCCGAGGAGTTCGCCGACGAGGTGCTCGGCGAGGGTCCGCGGCCGGGTGTGGTCGAAGAGGAGGCCGGCCGGCAGGGCGAGACCGGTGGCGCGGGCGAGCCGGCTGCGCAGCTCCATCGAGGTGAGGGAGTCGAAGCCGATGTCGTGGAAGGCGCGTTCGGCGGCGACGGCCTCCGGCGCGGAGTGGCCGAGGACGCCGGCGGCGTGCTCGCGGATCACGTCGAGGAGGAGCGGGACGCGTTCGTCCTCGGGGGCGGCGTAGACCTTGCGGCGCAGCCCGGCGGCGGCCGAGCGGGTGTCCTCGCGGAGCCGGACGGCGGTCTCGCGGGCCTCCCGGGCGGCGGGCAGGTCGCTCAGGGCGGCGCAGGGCCGCACGCTGAACAGCATGCGCAGCGTGTCGGGCTGCTGGAGGTCGGCGACGACGGTGACGGGTTCGGGGGCGACGGCCAGGTCGGCGAGGATGTCGAGGGCGAGGCCGGGTTCGAGGGCGGTGGTGCCGGTCGCGCGCAGCGCCTCGGTGAGTCCGGCGGCCATGCCGCCGCCGTCCCAGGCGCCCCAGGCGACGGAGGTGGCGGGCAGTCCCTCGGCGCGGCGGCGTTGCGCGAGCGCGTCGAGCACGGTGTTGGCGGCGGCGTAGTTGGCCTGGCCGGGGTTGCCGACGGCACCGGCGACCGACGAGAACAGCACGAACGCCGACAGGCCGTGCCCGCGGGTCAGTTCGTCGAGGAGCAGGGCGGGGTTGACCTTGGCGCGGAAGACGGCGCCGAAGCGCTGCGGGGTCAGGCCGTTGAGGACCGCGTCGTCCAGGACGCCGGCGGCGTGCACGACGGCGGTCAGCGGCGCGTCGGCGGGCACGGCGTCCAGGGCGGCGGTGAGTTCGGCCCGGTTGGCGGTGTCGCAGGCGGCGATGGTGACGCGGGCGCCGAGTGCGGTCAGCTCGGCCTCCAGTGCGTCCGCGCCGGGTGCCTGCCGGCCGCGCCGGCTGAGCAGCAGCAGGTGCTCGGCGCCCCGGGAGGCGAGCCGGCGGGCGAGGTGTCCGCCGAGGGCGCCGGTGCCGCCGGTGACGAGGACCGTGCCGGACGGCTGCCAGACGGGCGCGCCGTCGCTCGCGGGCGCCGGGGCGAGTCGGCGGCCGTACACCCCGGTCGCGCGGACGGCGACCTCGTCCTCCTCGCCGCCGCCGGCGAGCAGCGCGGTGAAGCGGCGCAGGGCGCGCTCGTCCACCTCGCGCGGCAGGTCGACGAGACCGCCCCACCGGTCCGGGTACTCCAGCGCGGCCACCCGGCCCAGACCCCACAGGGCGGCCTGGCCGGGGCTGACGCGGTCGCCGGGCGAGACGGCGACCGCCTCGCGGGTGGCGGCCCAGACCCGGGTGCGGATGCCCGCGTCGTCGAGGGCCTGGAGCAGTACGGCGGTGTCGACGAGGCCGACCGGGACGCTCGTCCAGCGGGTGGCGTCCGTGCCGGCGAGCAGCGACAGGACGCCGGTGAACCGGGTGCCGTCGGCGGTGAGTCCGGTCAGCCGCTCGGCGAGGCCGGCGCGGCTCGGGCGCTTGCCCGGGGTGAGCGTGACGGTGTCGGGGCCGAGCCCGTCGGTGAGGGTGCGCAGCCAGGCGGCGTCCGTGTCGGGGCCGTCGGCGGGCAGCACGACCAGCCAGGTGCCGGGCGGCGCGGCGGCGGGCGTGGTGCGCAGCGGCTGCCAGGTCTCCCGGAAGCGCAGCGCGTCGGCGAGCGAGCGGGCGCGGTGCCTGCTGCGCCAGGCGGACAGGGCCGGTACGACCCCGCCGAGCGCCTCCGTGTCGATGTCCAGGCGGGCGGCGAGTGCGTCCAGGTCCTCGCGTTCCACGGCGGCCCAGAACTCGGCGTCGGCCCCGTCGCCGTCCCCGGAGACCGGTACGGCGTCGGCGGTCTCGGGCCAGTAGCGCTCGCGCTGGAAGGGGTAGGTGGGCAGGTCGACGGGACGGGCGCCGGTGCCGTCGAAGAACGCCGCCCAGTCCACGGGGACGCCGGCCGTGTGCAGCCGGGCGAGGGCGGTGACGGCGGCGGTCTCCTCGTCGCGGTCGCGGCGCAGCACCGGCACGGCGGCGACCGCTTCCGGCACGGCGGCCCCGACGAGGGGCGTGAGTACGGCGTCGGGGCCGGCCTCCAGGAAGTGGCGCACGCCGGCGTCGGCGAGGGCGCGGGCCGCGTCCGCGAACCGTACGGTCTCCCGCGCGTGCCGCACCCAGTGGCCGGGGTCGGCCAGTTCGGCGGGGCTGACGGGCGCCCCGGTGAGCGTGGAGATCACGTCGACGGCGGGCTCGTGGAGGGTGAGCCCGGCGATCGCGGTGCGGAACTCCTCCAGCATCGGGTCCATCAGCGGGGAGTGGAAGGCGTGGGACACCTTCAGGGGGGTGGTTCTGCGGCCCCGCGCGGCCAGTCGCTGCGTGACGGCGGCGACTGCCTCGGCGGTGCCGGACACGACCACGGAGTGCGGCCCGTTGACGGCGGCGAGCGCGGCGCCGTCGGCGAGCAGCGGCCGTACCTCGTCCTCGGCGGCCTCCACGGCGGCCATCGCGCCGCCCTCGGGCAGCGCCTCCATCAGCCGGGCGCGGGCCGTCACCAGCGTGCACGCGTCCCGCAGGGACAGCGCGCCCGCCACATGGGCGGCGGCGATCTCCCCGACGGAGTGCCCGGCCACGTACCGCGGCGTCACGCCCAGCGACTCCGTCAGCCGGTACAGCGCCACCTCGACGGCGAACAGCGCGGGCTGGGCGGTGCCGGTGCGGTCCAGCGCGGTCGCGTCGGAGCCCCACATCACCTCCCGTACGGCGGGCGGCAGTTCGGCGAGGACCTCGTCCAGGGCGGTCGCGAAGGCCGGAAAGCGTCCGTACAACGCACGTCCCATGCCGAGGCGTTGGGCGCCCTGGCCGGGGAACACCACGGCGAGCGGCCCGTCGTGGGCCTCGCCCCGGGCGGCCTCCGCGACGCCCTCCCCGGTGGCCAGCAGCACCGCGCGGTGGTCGAACCGCGACCGTCCCACGGCCAGCGAGTGGCCGACGTCCAGGGGGTTGTGGTCCTCGGCGTGGGCGCGAAGCCGGTCGAGCTGGGCGTCGAGCGCGCCCGAGGTGCGGGCCGATACGGGCCACGGGACGACGGCGGGCGGGGCGGCGGCCCGGGGTTCGCCGGGCGCGGGTTCCGCCTGTTCCAGGATGACGTGGGCGTTGGTGCCGCTGATGCCGAAGGAGGACACACCGGCGCGGCGCGGGCGGCCGGTGGCGGGCCAGTCGGTGGCCGAGGTGAGGAGTTCGACGGCGCCCTCGGACCAGTCGACGTGGCGGGAGGGCCGGCCGACGTGCAGGGTGGGCGGCAGGACGCCGTGCCGGATCGCCAGGACCGTCTTGATGAGCCCGGCGGCACCGGCGGCGGCCTGGGTGTGGCCGATGTTGGACTTCACCGACCCGAGCAGCAGCGGCCGTTCACGGTCCTGCCCGTAGGTGGCGAGGAGGGCCTGCGCCTCGATCGGGTCGCCCAGCCGGGTACCGGTGCCGTGCGCCTCCACGGCGTCCACGTCGGCGGGCCGCAGTCCCGCCGCTTCCAGGGCCTGCCGGATGACGCGCTGCTGCGCGGGGCCGTTCGGCGCCGTCAGCCCGTTGGAGGCGCCGTCCTGGTTGACGGCGCTGCCCCGGACGACGGCCAGGACGCGGCGGCCGTTGCGGACCGCGTCCGACAACTTCTCCAGTACGACGAGACCGGCGCCCTCGGACCAGGTGGTGCCGTCGGCGTCGTCGGAAAACGCCTTGCAGCGGCCGTCGGCGGCGAGGCCGCCCTGGACGTCGAACCCGGCGAACGCGGCCGGGGTCGTCATCACCGTCACACCACCGGCGAGCGCCAGCGAGCACTCGCCGCTGCGCAGCGCCTGCGCGGCCAGGTGCAGCGACACCAGTGAGGAGGAGCACGCCGTGTCGACGGTGACGGCCGGTCCGACGAGGCCGAGGACGTAGGCGAGCCGGCCGGAGATCACGCTGGCGGCGAGGCCGGTGCCGGCGTGTCCGGACAGGTCCTCCTTGGCGGTGTGCACGAGCCGGACGTAGTCCTGCCCGTTGGTGCCGACGAAGACGCCGGTGCGGCTGCCCCGCAGCGCCTGCGGATCGACACCGGCGCGTTCGAACGCCTCCCAGCCGGTCTCCAGCAGCAGCCGCTGCTGCGGGTCCATGGCGAGCGCCTCGCGCGGGCTGATCCCGAAGAACCCGGCGTCGAACTCGGCGGCGTCGTGCAGGAATCCGCCCCTGCCCCGTACGTCCCAGCCCCGGTCGGCGGGGAAGCCGGTGATGGCGTCGGTGCCGGAGGCGACCAGTTCCCACAGCTGTTCCGGGGTGTGCACGCCGCCGGGGAAGCGGCAGGCCATGCCGACGACGGCGACCGGCTCGTGGCGTCCCGACTCGGCCTCGGCCAGGCGCCGCCGGGTCTCGTGCAGGTCGGCGGTGACGTACCTGAGGTACTCGACGAGTTTCGCTTCGTCCGGCATGGTCCATGCCCTTTCCACGGGGTGGGATGCGACCGGTTCAGTGGTCGGTGGGTCGGCCGATCTCGCTGTCGATGAAGGCGATGATCTCTTCGGCGCCGGCGGTGGCGATCCGCCGGCGGACGTCGTCGTCCGCGCCCCGCTCCTTGGGGCCGCCGTCCTCGGTGATCCGGGCGAGCAGGGCCCGCAGCCGGTCGGCGGCGCCGGTCCGGGCGGCCGGGTCGAGGCCGCCGTCGGCGAGCGCGGTGGCCAGGGCGGCGTCCAGGCGGTCGAGTTCCGCGCGCAGCCCGCCGGGGGGCGGGGCCTCGGTGCGGCCGAGGCGCCGCGCGAGGTGCTCGGCGACGGCCAGCGGTGTGGGGTGGTCGAAGACGACGGTGGCGGGGATGCGCAGCCCGGTGACGGCGGCGAGCCGGTTGCGCATCTCCACGGAGGTGAGGGAGTCGAAGCCGAGCCCGGCGAACTCGTCCTCCGCGCCGACGTGTTCGGGACTGTCGTGGCCGAGGACGGCGGCGGCCTCGGCGCGCACCAGGTCGGTGAGGTGCCGGGTGCGTTCCCGCGGGCGCAGTCCGTCGAGCCGGGCGGCGAGTCCGGCGGCGCGGTTCGTCCCGGCGGCGGTGCGGCGGCCGCCGATCAGTCCGCGCAGGATCGGCGGCACCGGCCCGGCGAACTGCGGGGCGGCGCCGCCGCGCGCCGAGGTGCGCATCAGCACCGGCCGGGCGTCGTCGCGGGCGGTGGCCGCGTCGAACAGGGCGAGGCCGAGTCCGGGATCGAGGGGCGGGGTGCCCGAGCGGTTCATGCGCCGGCTGTGCGCCTCGCTCAGGGAGCCGGTCATGCCGGAGTCCTGCGCCCAGGGGCCCCAGGACAGGGAGTGTCCCGGCAGGCCGTTGGCGGCGCGGTGCTGGGCGAGGGCGTCGAGGAAGGCGTTGGCGGCGGCGTAGTTGGCCTGGCCGGGGCTGCCCATGACGCCGGCGGTGGACGAGTACGTGACGAACGCGTCCAGGTCCAGGTGGCGGGTGGCCCGGTGCAGGTGCCAGGCGGCGTCCGCCTTGGGCCGCAGCACGGTGTCGAGGCGGCCGGGGTCGAGGGCTTCGAGGACGCCGTCGTCGAGGACACCGGCCGTGTGCACGACCGCCGTCAGCGGATGCCCGGCGGGGACCCGGGCGAGGAGGCGGGCCACGTCGTCGGGGTCGGCGACGTCGGCCGCGGCGAGGGTGACGCGGGCTCCGTGGGCGGCGAGTTCGTCGCGCAGTGCGCGGGCGCCGGGCGCGTCGGGGCCGCGCCGGCCGGCCAGCAGCAGGTGGCGCATGCCGTGGGCGGTGACCAGGTGCCGGGCGAGGACGCGGCCGAGGCCGCCGGTGCCGCCGGTGATCAGGACCGTGCCGTCGGTGCGCCAGCGGCCGGGTCCGGCCGGCGCGGCGGCGACGGCCGAGGGGGCGTCGGGCACCCGGGCGAGCCGCGGGACCCGCGGGCATCCGTCGCGCACCATGAACTGCTCCTCGTCCGTGCCCGGCAGGGTCGGCAGCACGGCCGCGGAGGCCGGGTCGCCGTCGACGTCGGCGAGCAGGAACCGGCCGGGGTGCTCCATCTGCGCGGACCGCACCAGGCCCCAGACCGCCGCTGCGGCCGGGTCGGTGACGTCCTCGCCGTCCGGGGCGACCGCGCCGCCGGTGACGAACACCAGACGGGTGCGGGCGAACCGGTCCTCGGCCAGGTACTCCTGCATCAGCGTCAGCGCGCGGTGCGTCAGCTCGTGGACCGTCCCGGGTCCCTCGGCGGAGCGGCCCGCGAGGGGGACGGCGACGAGCCGTACCGGCGCACCGTCACCTTCTCGCAGTCCGGCTAGGGACTTCACTGGTTCCGCGACCGGGCCGAGCCCGGCGAGCAGCGCCGCCGCGTCCACGCCGGGCACGGCGGCGCAACCCTCGCCGGGGCCGGGCGCGGTGGCGGGCTCGCCCGGGTCGAGCACGTACCAGGGCGCCGGGGCGGCGGGCGCGGGCGGCACGGGCCGGTCCTCCCAGTCCAGGCGGAACAGGGAGGTGCGCAGGTCGGGTCCGGCGGCGGGGGCGTCCGCGCGGCGCTCCGCCGGGCGCAGGGCGACGGCCCGCGCGGTGAGCACCGGGGCCCCGGAGGGGTCGGCGGCGGCGAGTTCCAGGGTGTCGCCGGTTCCGGTCAGCCGTACGCGCAGTTCGGTCGCCGAGACGGCGTGCAGGGACACGCCCCGCCACTCGACGGCGAGCAGCCGCTCACGCTCGTCGGCCCCGGTTCCCGCGACGAGGTGCGCGGCGTGCAGGGCGGCCTCGAGCAGCGCCGGGTGGAGGCCGAAACCGGCATGCTCACCGGCCTCCTTGGGCAGGGCGACGTCGGCGTACAGACGGGTGCCGTGCCGCCAGGCGGCGCGCAGGCCGCGCCCGGCCGGGCCGTGGTCGACACCGGCGTCGGCGAACCGGTCGTACAGGTCGGTCAGGTCGAGCGCGGTCGCCCCGGGCGGCGGCCACGGTCCGGCCGCGAACGCGGTCGCGTCGGCGTCCACGGGCGGCTCCTCGGCCGTGAGCAGGCCGTGGGCGTGCTCGGTCCACTCGGCGTCGTCCGGCTCGTGCGCGGGCCGGCTGTGGCACCACAGAGGGCGGCGGCCCTGCTCGTCGGGGGCGCCGATCCGCAGTTGCAGCCGGAGCGCGCCCTGTTCGGGCAGGAACACCGGTTCGGTGAGGGCGAGTTCGGCGACGTGCGGGCTTCCGGCCCGGTCGCCGGCGCGCACGGCGGCCTCCAGCAGGGCGGCGCCGGGCAGCCGGACCGCGCCGTCCACGGCGGACCGGTCGAGCCACGGTTGCAGGGCACGGGAGACCGTGCCGGTGAGCACCAGCTCCCGCGCGCCCGCGACCGGCAGCGCCGCGCCCAGCAGGGGGTGGTCGGTGGCGGCGAGCCCGAGCCCGGCCGCGTCGGCCCGGCGCAGCGAGGCGGTGGGCCACAGCCTGCGGCGCTCGAAGGGGTACGTGGGCAGGTCGGGCAGCCGGCGGGCGCCCGTGCCGGCGTACAGGGCGGCCCAGTCGACGGTGACGCCGTGCACGTGGAGCGCGGCGAGGGCACTCACCGCGGCGCGCTCCTCGCCCTGGTCGCGGCGCAGCGCGGGGACGGCGACGGCGGCGTCGGGGGCGAGGTCGGCGAGGAGGGAGGTGAGTGCGCCGTCGGGGCCGAGTTCGAGGAAGGCGTCGGCTCCGGAGCCGGTGAGCGCGCCGACCGCGTCCGCGAAGCGCACGGTCTCCCGGACGTGCCGCACCCAGTGGCCGGGCGAGGTGAGGGCGTCGGCGGCCGGGGCGCCCGTCAGGGTGGAGACCAGCGGGATGCGCGGCCGGTGGTACGTGAGGCGCTCCGCGACGGCACGGAAGCCGTCGAGGACCGGGTCCATCAGCGGCGAGTGGAAGGCGTGGGACACGTCCAGCGCGCGGGACCTGCGGTCGCCGAGCCGGGCGAGGACGGCCGCCACCGCGTCCTCGGTGCCGGACAGCACCAGGGACGACGGCCCGTTGACGGCGCCGACCGCCACCTCGCCGGTGAGCAGCGGCCGGACCTCGTCCTCGGTCGCGGAGACGGCGACCATGATCCCGCCGGGCGGCAGCTCCCCCATCAGCCGGGCCCGCGCGGTCACCAGGGCGCAGGCGTCGGCGAGGGACAGCACGCCCGCGACATGGGCGGCGGCGATCTCGCCGACGGAGTGGCCGGTGACGTGGGCGGGGCGCACGCCGAGGGACGCGACGAGCCGGTGGAGGGCCACCTGGAGGGCGAACAGGGCGGGCTGGGCGTGCTCGGTGCGGTTCAGCGGTCCGGGGTCGTCGCCCCACATCACGTCCCGCAGCGGCGCCTCGAAGTGCGCCAGGACCTCGTCCAGGGCGTCGGCGAACACCGGGAACCTGGCGGCCAGTTGGCGGCCCATGCCGGGGCGCTGGCCGCCCTGGCCGGAGAAGACCAGGGCGAGGGTGCGTTCGGCGGCGGCGCCGCGCGGGACGTCGCCGTCGCCGAGGACCACGGCGCGGTGCGTGAAGGGGGTGCGGGCGGCCAGGGAACGGCCCACGTCGCGGGGGTCGCGGTCCCGGGCCCAGTCGGCCAGTGCGGTGAGCCGGCCGTCGAGGGCCTCGGCCGTGCGCGCCGACACCGGCCAGGGTGTCACCGCGGGCTCCGGCCCGGCCCGCTCCGGTTCCGGCGCGGGCGCGCCCTCCAGGATCAGGTGGGCGTTGGTGCCGCTGATCCCGAAGGCCGACACGGCGATACGGGGTGGCCGTCCGGTCTCCGGCCAGGGCGTGGTGTCGGTGAGGAGGGACAGGGCGCCGGCGTCCCAGTCGACGCGGCTGGAGGGGGTGTCCGCGTACAGGGTGCGGGGCAGGCGGCCGTGGCGCAGCGCGAGGACCGACTTGATGACCCCGGCGACACCGGCGGCGGCCTGGGTGTGCCCGATGTTGGACTTCACCGAGCCGAGCAGCAGCGGGCGTTCGCGGTCCTGGCCGTAGGTGGCGAGCAGGGCCTGCGCCTCGATGGGGTCGCCCAGCCGGGTGCCGGTGCCGTGGGCCTCCACGGCGTCCACGTCGGCGGGGGCGAGGCGGGCGGCGGCGAGGGCCTGGCGGATGACGCGCTGCTGGGAGGGGCCGTTGGGGGCGCTGAGCCCGTTGGAGGCGCCGTCCTGGTTGACGGCCGAGCCGCGTACGACGGCGAGCACGTCGTGCCCGTTGCGCACGGCGTCGGAGAGCCGCTCCACGACGAGCATGCCGATGCCCTCGGACCACACCGTGCCGTCGGCGTCGTCGGAGAACGCCTTGCAGCGCCCGTCGGCGGCGAGTCCGCCCTGGATGCTGAAGCCGACGAAGCTGACGGAGGTGGTCATCACGGTGACGCCGCCGGCCAGCGCCATCGAGCACTCGCCGGTGCGCAGCGCCTGGCAGGCCAGGTGCAGGGAGACCAGGGAGGAGGAGCAGGCGGTGTCGACGGTGACGGCCGGACCCTCCAGGCCGAACACGTAGGACAGCCGTCCGGAGATCACGCTGGCCGCGAGACCGGTGCCGAGGTGGCCGCCGATGTCCTCGCGGGCGCGGGTGGCGAGGTGCACGTAGTCCTGGCCGTTGGTGCCGACGAAGACACCGGTGCGGCTGCCGCGCAGCGACCGCGGGTCGAGCCCGGCGTGCTCGAACGCCTCCCACGACGTCTCCAGCAGCAGCCGCTGCTGCGGGTCCATGGCGAGGGCCTCGCGCGGGCTGATCCCGAAGAACCCGGCGTCGAACTCGGCGGCGTCGTACAGGAATCCGCCGCGGGTGGTGGCGCTGCTGCCGGGGCCGTCGCCGTGCAGTGTTTCGAGGTCCCAGCCTCGGTCGGCCGGGAACGGGCCGGTGCCGTCGCGCCCGCCCAGCATCAACTCCCAGAACTCCTCCGGGTTCCGCACGCCGCCGGGGAACCGGCAGGCCATGCCGACGACGGCCAGCGGTTCGTCGGGGGCGACGGCGCCGGTGCCCGGGCTGTCGGTGGTCCGGCTGCCGGTGGCCGTGCCGTTTCCGACGAGTTCGGTGAGCAGGTGCGCGGCGAGGCGGCGCGGGCTCGGGTAGTCGTAGACGACGGTGGCGGGCAGGGTGAGGCCGGTGGCGGCGGCCAGTCGCCGGCCCAGTTCGACGGCGGTGAGCGAGTCCATGCCCAGTCGGCCGAACTCGTGGTCGGGGTCCACCGCGTCACGGCCGCGGTGGCCCAGGACGACGGCCGTCTCGGCGCGGACGAGTCCCACCATGTGCCGCTGCCGCTCGCCGGCGCCGAGGGCGCGCAGGTCCTCCGGGAGCGCCGTGCCGGAGGCCGCCGGCCGGCCGGCCCCGGTCTCGCGTCGCGCGGTGCGCGCCGCGGTGGCCGCGTCGGGCCAGTACCGCTCGCGCTGGAAGGCGTACGTGGGCAGGTCCACCCGGCGCGCCCCGGTGCCGGCGCACAGCGCGCGCCAGTCGACGGGGACGCCCGCCGCGTACAGCGTGGCCAGCGCGGCGACGCAGGCCTCCTCCTCGCCCCGGTCGCGGCGCAGCAGGGGCGTGACGGTGGTGTCGTCGCGCGGTCCGCCGGACAGGATCAGTGCGCTGAGGACGCCGTCCGGGCCGGCCTCGAGGAAAGCGGTGGCCCCGGCGTCCGACAGGGCGGTCACGGCGTCGGCGAAGCGGACGGTGTCCCGCGCGTGCCGCACCCAGTACTCGGCCGAGCACAGCTCCCCCGGTTCCGCGACGCGGCCGGTCAGCGCCGACGCCACCGTGCGGCGCGGTGCGTGGAACTCCAGGCCGGCCAGGGCGTGCCGGAAGTCGTCCAGCATCGGGTCCATGAGCGGCGAGTGGAAGGCGTGGCTGACCGTGAGCCGGGTACGGCGTCGCCCGCCGAGGGCCGCGACGACACGGTCCACCTCGGCCTCGGCGCCCGAGACGACGACCGAGCGGGGGCCGTTGACGGCCGCGAGGGACACGCCGTCGGTGAGCAGCGGCCGCACCTCGTCCTCGGCCGCCTCGACGGCCACCATCGCGCCGCCCGTCGGCAGCGCGGCCATCAGCCGGCCGCGCGCCGCCACGAGCACGCAGGCGTCGGCCAGGGACAGCACCCCGGCGACATGGGCCGCCGCCACCTCACCGACCGAGTGCCCGGCCACGTGTGCGACGGTGACGCCCAGGGACTCCACCAGCCGGAACAGGGCCACCTCGACGGCGAACAGCGCGCACTGCGCGTGGTCGGTGCGGTCCAGCAGGGCCGGGTCCTCGCCCCACATCACGTCCCGGACGGGGGTGTCGAAGTGCCGCAGCACCTCGTCCAGCGCCCTGGCGAACACCGGGAAGCGGGCGTGCAGTTCGCGGCCCATGCCGAGGCGCTGGCTGCCCTGGCCGGTGAAGACGACGGCGAGGCGGCGTTCGGCGGCCACGCCCCGGGCGAGTTCGAGGGTGCCGTCGGGCGTGGTGAGCAGGACCGCGCGGTGTTCGAGGGCGGCGCGTCCGGCCAGGGTCCGGGCCACGTCCGGCGCGTCGAGGCCCTCGGCGGCCGTGCGGACGCGGTCGATCTGCGCGTCCAGCGCGGCGGGCGTGCGGGCGGAGAAGACCCACGGCAGCAGGGCGGTCACCGGCTCGCGGCCGGGTTCCCGTGCCGTCGGCGGCGGGCCGGGTTCCCGTGCCGTCGGCGGCTGTTCGAGGACGGCGTGCGCGTTGGTGCCGCTGATGCCGAAGGACGACACGGCGGCGCGGCGCGGCCGGCCCGTGTCCGGCCAGGGCGTGTTGGCGGTCAGCAGGGCCACGGCCCCGGCCGCCCAGTCGACGTGCCGGGTCGGCGTGTCGGCGTGCAGGGTGCGGGGCAGGACACCGTGCCGCATCGCCATGACGGTCTTGATGAGTCCGGCGGCACCGGCGGCGGCCTGGGTGTGGCCCAGGTTGGATTTCACCGACCCGAGCAGCAGCGGCCGTTCGGGGTCCCGGTCCTGCCCGTAGGTGGCGAGGAGGGCCTGGGCCTCGATCGGGTCGCCGAGCGGGGTGCCGGTGCCGTGCGCCTCCACGGCGTCGACGTCGGCGGGGGTGAGACCGGCCGCCGTGAGGGCCTGGCGGATGACCTGCTGCTGGGAGGGGCCGTTGGGCGCGGTGAGGCCGTTGGAGGCGCCGTCCTGGTTCACGGCCGTGCCGCGGACGACGGCGAGCACGTCGTGCCCGTCGCGCACGGCGTCCGACAACCGCTCCACGACCAGCACCGCCACACCCTCGGACCAGCCGGTGCCGTCGGCGCCGTCGCCGAAGGCCTTGCAGCGGCCGTCGGGTGCGAGGCCGCCCATGCGGGAGAACCCGGCGAAGCCGACCGGGGTCGACATGACCGTGACCGCGCCGACGAGTGCCAGCCCGCACTCGCCGCCCCGCAGGGCCTGCCCGGCGAGGTGCAGGGCGACCAGGGAGGAGGAGCAGGCGGTGTCGACGGTGAGGGCGGGCCCTTCGAGGCCGAACACGTACGCCAGCCGCCCCGAGGCGACACTCGTGTTGAGGCCGGTGGTGGCGTGCCCCTCGACGTCGACGCCGGAGTTCATGACGAGGGTGCCGTAGTCCTGTCCGCTGAGGCCGACGAAGACGCCGGTGCGGCTGCCGCGCAGGCTGTGCGGGTCGAGGTCGGCGCGTTCCAGGGCCTCCCAGGCGGTCTCCAGCAGCAGTCGCTGCTGCGGGTCCGTCGCCAGCGCCTCACGCGGCGAGATCTCGAAGAAGCCGGCGTCGAACTCCCCGGCGCCGCGCAGGAATCCGCCCGCCACACCCTCGTCGGCGCCGACTCCGGTGTGGTCCTCCCAGCCCCGGTCGTCGGGGATGCCGGAGATGGCGTCGCCGCCCGCCGCCACGAACTCCCACAGCTCGTCGGGCGAGGTGATGCCGCCGGGGAAGCGGCAGGCCATGCCGACGACGGCGAGCGGCTCGTCCGGGGCGGGCGCGGCGGTGGACACCGGCGCCGCGCCCTCGGCCACGGCGCCTTCCTCGATCAGCTCGCCGAGCAGGTGCGCGGCCACCCGGCGCGGGGTCGGGTAGTCGAACACGAGGGTGGCGGGCAGGGTGAGGCCGGTGGCGGAGGCCAGCCGGTTGCGCAGTTCGATCGCGGTCAGCGAGTCCACGCCGAGCCGGCGGAACTCCTGGTCGGCGTCGACGGCGGCGGCCGTGCCGTGGCCCAGCACGCCCGCCGCCTCGGCCCGCACCAGGTCCACCAGATGCCGCTGCCGCTCGTCCGGGCGCAGGCCGGCGAGCCGGTCCACGAGCGCGCCGCGCGAGACGGTGGCGCCGCTGCCCGCCGTGCGGCGTCCGGCGCGCACCAGGCCGCGCCGCAGCGCGGGGACGGCCGCCCCGGGCGACAGGGGCGCGCCGCCGACGGGCAGCGGCGCCAGGACGGCCGCGCCGGTGGTGACGGCGGCGTCGAACAGGGCGAGGCCCTGCTCGGCGGTCAGCGGCGGCAGGCCGAGGGCGGAGACGCGTGTCAGGTCGCGGTCGGTGAGGCCTGCGGTCATGCCGCCGCCCGTGCGCTCCCAGCCCGGCCACACCAGCGACAGCGCGGGCAGGCCCGCCGACCGGCGGTGCTGCGCGAGGGCGTCGAGGTAGGCGTTGGCGGCGGCGTAGTTGGCCTGGCCGGGGCTGCCCATCAGGCCGGCGGTGGACGAGTACAGGACGAAGGCGGCGAGGCCGAGGTCCTTGGTCTCCTCGTGCAACTGCCAGGCGGCGTCCGCCTTGGGGCGCAGCACGGCGGCGAGCCGGTCGGGCGTGAGGGCGTCGAGCACTCCGTCGTCCAGGACGCCCGCGGTGTGCACGACGGCCGTGAGCGGGTGCGCGGCGGGCAGCGCGTCCAGCACGGCGCGTACGGCGCCGGGTTCGGCGAGGTCCCGGGCGACGACCTCCACCCGGGCGCCGTGGCCGGTGAGTTCGTCGCGCAGGTCGCCCGCGCCGGGCGCGTCGGGGCCGCCGCGGCTGACCAGCAGCAGGTGCCGGACGCCGTGCGCGGTCACCAGGTGGCGGGCGAGGAGACGGCCGAGGCCGCCGGTGCCGCCGGTGATCAGGACCGTGCCGTCGGGGTTCAGGGCGGGCGGCAGGGTCAGGACGAGCTTGCCGGTGTGCCGGGCCAGGCTCATGAGGCGGAAGGCCTCCGGGGCCCGCCGTACGTCCCAGGAGCGCACCGGGAGGGGCCGCAGGGCGCCCGTGGCGAACAGGTCGTCCAGGGCCAGCAGCATCCGGCGGATGCCGTCGGGTTCGACCCAGCCCAGGTCGAACGCCTCGTACCGGATGCCCTCGGGAACACTGCCGGGGTCCCGGATGTCGGTCTTGCCCATCTCCAGGAACCGGCCGCCGTCGCCGAGGAGCCGCAGCGAGGCGTCCACGAACTCGCCGGACAGGGCGTTGAGGACGACGTCGATGCCCCGCTCGCCCGCGACGGCTGCGAAGCGGTCGGCGAACGCGGTGTCGCGGGAGGAGGCGATGTGGTCCTCGGCCAGGCCCAGTTCGCGCAGCACGGTCCACTTGGATTCACTGGCGGTGGCGAACACCTCGGCGCCGAGGTGCCGGGCGAGCCGGATCGCCGCCATGCCGACGCCTCCGGCTCCGGCGTGCACGAGGACCTTCTCCCCCGGTCGCAGGCCGGCGAGTTCGACGAGCGCCCGGTACGCGGTGAGGAACACCAGCGGCACCGATCCGGCCGTCTCCCACGACCAGTCGCCGGGTACGCGCGTCATGTGCCGTTCGTCCACGACGACGGACGGTCCGAAACCGCCCGCGACCATGCCCATCACGCGGTCGCCGGGCTGCCACAGCCGGGCCTCCGGGCCGGTCGCGACGACCACGCCGGCCGCCTCGGAGCCCAGCGGCCCGGCCTCGCCCGGATACATGCCGAGCGTGCTGAGCACGTCCCGGAAGTTGATCCCGGCGGCCCGCACCGCGACGCGGATCTGGCGTCCCGTGGGCTCCGCGTCGTCGCACGGCACGAGGGCGAGCCCGTCCAGGCTGCCCTTCTCCCGCACGTCCAGCCGCCACGGGCCGCGCCCCGGCGGCACCAAGCCGGCGCCGGCGCCGCGGGCCAGCCGCCCGACGCGCACCTCGCCCGCCCGCAGCACGACCTGCGGCTCCGCCTCCTCGAACAGGGCCGGGAGAGCGGGCAGCAGCCCGGCGGAGGCCGCGTCGGTGTCCGTGTCCACCAGCATCAGGCGGCCGGGGTGTTCGGCCTGCGCGGACCGCACGAGCCCCCACACCGCCGCGGCGGCCAGGTCGGCCGGGTCCTCACCGGCGTCGGCGGCGACCGCGCCGCGCGTCACCAGGAGCAGGCGGGAGCGGCGGAAGCGGTCCGCGCCAAGGAACTCCTGCAGCAGGGACAGCACGTGGCGGGTCGCGGTGTGGGCCGCCTCGGGCCCGGTGCCGGAGCCGGCGACCGAGGCGACGAGGTGACGCGGTGCTCGCTCACCGCCCAAGTCGGCCGGAGACGGCACGAGTTCCGCGCCCGGCACGTGCCCGGCGAGCCCGAACGGGTCCGCGCCCACGACCGCCCAGTCGCCCTCCGCGACAGGGGGCGTGCGGCGTGCCTGCCACTCCAGCCGGAACAGCGACCCGGCCGGGTCCGGTACGGCGACGGGGGCGCTGTCGTCCGGGGCGGCCCGCAGGGTGAGCCCCTCGACCGAGACCACCGGGGCGCCGTGCGCGTCGGCGGCGTCCACCACCACCGTCTCCGGCCCGGTGCGCCGCAGCCGCGCCCGCAGCAGACCGGCCCCGGACGCGCGCAGGGTCACCCCGCGCCACTCGAACGGCAGCAGCCGCTCCTCGTCGCCGGCGAGGGCCGCCGCGTGCAGGACGGAGTCGAGCAGGCCGGGGTGGACGCCGTAGTCGCCGGTGTCCCGGACGGACTCGTCCAGGGCGATCTCGGCGAACAGGTCCTCGCCGCGCCGCCACACGGCGCGCAGCCCGCGGAAGGCGGGCCCGTACTCCAGGCCGGCCTCGGCGTAGCGGTCGTAGCGGTCCGCGATGCCGACGGGTGTCGCGTCGCGCGGCGGCCACACGGACGCGTCGAAGGCGGCCGGTTCGGCGGCCTCGGGGGCGAGGCGTCCGGTGGCGTGCAGGGTCCAGGGGGCGTCGGGCCGGTCGGCGGGCCGGGCGTGGAAGCGGATCTCCCGCCGTCCCGCGTCGTCCGGTTCGCCGACCTTCACCTGCACCTGGACGGCGGCCTCCCGGGGCAGTACCAGCGGTACCGCCAGGGTCAGTTCGGCCACGCGGGCACAGCCCGCCTGGTCCCCCGCCCGGATCGCCAGTTCCAGGAAGCCGGTGCCCGGGAAGAAGATCATGCCGCCGACGCGGTGGTCGGCCAGCCACGGCTGGACGGCCGGGGACAGCACGCCCGTCAGCACCAGTTCGTCGGTCCCGGCGACCAGCATCGCGGCGCCGAGCAGCGGATGCCGGACGGCCTCCAGCCCGGCGCCGGTCACGTCGGCGGTCCGCAGGCCGCCCGACGGCCAGTACCGCTCGCGCTGGAAGGCGTACGTGGGCAGGTCCACGCGCCGGGCGCCCGTGCCGGCGAAGAACGCGGCCCAGTCGACGCCCACGCCGTGCACGTGCAGCCCGGCGAGCGCGGTGACCAGGGCGGGTTCCTCGGCGCGGTCCCGGCGCAGCAGCGGCAGGGCGACGGCCCGCTCGGGCAGGACGGCGCGGGCCGGGGCGGTCAGCGCGGCGTCCGGGCCGACCTCCAGGAAGGCGGTGGCACCGGCGTCCGACAGGGCGGTCACGCCGTCGGCGAAGCGCACGGTCTCCCGGACGTGCCGCACCCAGTACTCCGCCGAGCACAGCTCCTCCGGCTCGGCGATCCGCCCGGTCACCCCCGACGCGACGGCGATCCGCGGCTCGTGGAACTCCAGTTGCGCGACCGCCTGCCGGAAGTCGTCCAGCATCGGCTCCATCAGCGGCGAGTGGAAGGCGTGGCTCACCGCGAGCCGGGTGCGGCGCCGGCCGTCCAGGGCCGCCAGGACCCGGTCGACGTCGTCCTCGGTGCCCGAGACGACGACCGAGGTGGGCGAGTTGACCGCCGCGATCGACACGCCGTCGGTGAGCAGCGGCCGTACGTCGTCCTCGCCCGCCTCGACGGCGACCATCACGCCACCTTCCGGGAGCGCCGCCATCAGCCGGCCGCGCGCCGCGACCAGTGCGCAGGCGTCGGTGAGGGACAGCACGCCGGCGACGTGCGCGGCGGCGATCTCGCCGACCGAGTGCCCGGCGACGAACCCGGGCCGCACGCCCCACGACTCCAGCAGCCGGTACAGCGCCACCTCGACGGCGAACAGCGCGCCCTGCGTGTGGTCCGTGCGGTTCAGCAGGGCCGCGTCGGCGCCCCACATCACCTCGCGCAGCCCGGTGCCGAAGTGCGCCAGCGCCTCGTCCAGTGCCGCCGCGAACACCGGGAAGCGGGCGTGCAGTTCGCGGCCCATGCCGAGGCGCTGGCTGCCCTGCCCGGAGAAGAGCAGGGCGAGCCCGGGGCGTCCGGTGACGTGCCCGCAGACGGTGCCGGGGCCGGTGGGATCGGCGAGGGCCGCCGCGTAGGGGGCGCAGTCGTCGGCCGTGCCGACCAGGGCGGTGCGGTGGTCGAGGGCGGCGCGGGTGACGGCGAGCGAGTAGGCGACGTCCAGGGGGCGCAGGGCCGGGTCGCGGGCGAGCAGGTCGCGCAGGCTCCCGGCCTGGTCGCGCAGGGCGGCGGGGGTCGCGGCGGAGAGCAGCCAGGGCAGCGCGCCCGGGACGCGGGTGGGCCGCCCCGGGGCCGGTTCGGGCGCGGGCGGGGCCTGTTCGAGGACGACGTGGGCGTTGGTGCCGGTCACGCCGAAGGAGGACACGCCGGCGCGGCGCGGGCGGCCGGTGTCGGGCCAGTCGGTCGCCTCGGTGAGCAGGCGCACCGCGCCGGACGTCCAGTCCACGAGCCGGGTCGGGGTGTCCGCGTGCAGGGTGCGCGGCGCGACGCCGTGCCGCAGGGCCATCACCGTCTTGATGACGCCGGCGACACCGGAGGCGGCCTGGGCGTGCCCGAAGTTGGACTTCACCGACCCCAGCAGCAGGGGCCGTGCACGGTCCTGGCCGTAGGTGGCGAGCAGGCTCTGCGCCTCGATGGGGTCGCCGAGCGGGGTGCCGGTGCCGTGCGCCTCCACCACGTCGACGTCGGCGGGGGTCAGGCGGGCCGCGGCGAGCGCGGCGCGGACGACGCGCTCCTGGGAGGGGCCGTTGGGGGCGGTGAAGCCGTTGGACGCGCCGTCCTGGTTGACGGCCGAGCCGCGGACGACGGCAAGCACCGGGTGCCCGTTGCGCACGGCGTCGGAGAGCCGTTCCAGCAGCAGTACGCCGACGCCCTCGGCCCAGCCCGTGCCGTCGGCGCCGTCGCCGAAGGCCTTGCAGCGGCCGTCGCGGGCGAGGCCGCCCTGCCTGCTGAACTCGACGAGCGGTCCGGGGGTGGCCATCACGTTGGCGCCGCCGGCCAGCGCGAGCGCGCACTCGCCGCCGCGCAGCGCCTGGGCCGCGAGGTGCAGGGCGACGAGGGAGGAGGAGCAGGCGGTGTCGACGGTGAGGGCGGGGCCCTCCAGACCGAGGGTGTAGGAGAGCCGGCCGGACAGGGCGCCGGCGGCGATCCCGCTCCCCACCTCGCCGTCGGCGTCTTCGAGGGTCCGCAGCACCAGGTGGGCGTAGTCCTGGCCGTTGGTGCCCATGTAGACGCCGGTGCGGCTGCCGCGCAGCGTGGTCGGGTCGATGCCGGCGCGTTCGACGGCCTCCCAGGACGTCTCCAGCAGCAGACGCTGCTGCGGGTCGAGGCGGAGTGCCTCGCGCGGCGAGATCCCGAAGAAGCCGGCGTCGAAGTCGGCGACGCAGTCGAGGAAGCCGCCGCGGGTGCTCAGTTCGTTGCCGCGTTCGTCGGCTCCCGCGGCACGCAGCGCGTCGAGGTCCCAGCCCCGGTCGGCGGGCAGCTCGGTCATCGCGTCGGTGCCGTCGGCGACCAGCCGCCACAGGTCCTGCGGGGAGCGGACCCCGCCGGGGTAGCGGCAGCCGATGCCGATGACGGCGACCGGTTCGGCCGCGGCGGCGACCAGTTGCCGGTTCTTCCTGCGCAGGCGTTCGACGTCCTTCATCGCGGCCCGCAGGGCCTGGACGACCTGCTCGTCGGGCGTCGTGGTCATGGCTGGCTCCGTCACTGGGCGGAGACGTCGACGCCGTCCGCGTCGTCGTCCGTGTCGTCGGCGGTGTCGTCGAAGTCGTCGGGTCCGGGGCCGTCGGCGGTGTCGGGGCCGTGGCCCTTGAGGGCGGCGCGGACGAGGTCGTCCAGGGCCATCGCGTCGATGTCGGCGGCGGGTTCGGCGTCCTCGGGCGCGGTGGGCGCGGGTGGGGCGTCCCCGGCGAGGGCGAGGAGGCCGTCGAGGAGGCCCGCCTCGCGGAGCCTGGCCACCGGCAGCGCGGCGAGGACCGACCGGATCCGGGCGTCCTCCGGGCCGTCGTGCGCCGGGGCGGGTGCCTCGGGCGCGAGCCGCCGCGTGAGGTGTTCGGCGAGGGCCAGCGGGGTCGGGTGGTCGAAGACGAGCGTGGCGGCGAGGGCCAGGCCGGTGGCGGCGGTGAGCCGGTTGCGCAGCTCGACGGCGCCCAGCGAGTCCACGCCCAGGTCCCGGAAGAGGCGTTCGGCGCCGACGGCGTCCGCGTCCCGGTAGCCGAGCACCTCCGCGGTGCGGGCCCGTACGACGTCGAGCACGGCCTCCGTGCGGCGGGCGGCGGGCAGCCTGGTCAGCCGGGCGCGCAGCGAGCCGTCCGGCTGCGGGGCGCCGTCGGCGGGGAGCCTGGTCGGCCCGCCGCCGGCCGCCGCGCGGTCGAACGCGCCCTCCGTCACCTTCGCGACCAGCGCGGTCGGCGGGGCTTCGGTCACGAGGCGGCACAGCATCTCGGCGGCCCGACCGGGGTCCATCGGCGCGACGCCGGCCCGCCGCGCGGCGGCCTCGGCGGCTGCCGCCCCGGCCATGCCCCCGCCGCCCCACACGCCCCACGCGATGGAGGTCGCGGCCAGTCCTTCGGCCCCGCGCCGTTCGGCAAGGGCGTCCAGTACGGCGTTGGCGGCGGCGTAGTTGGCCTGGCCGGGGTTGCCGACGACGGCGGTCGCGGAGGAGAACAGCGCGAACACCTCCAGGTCCGCGTCCCGCGTCAGCTCGTCCAGCAGCAGCGCGGAGGCGGCCTTGGCGCGGAACACCGGCCCGAACCGCTCGGGGGTGAGCCGGTCCAGGATGCCGTCGTCCACGACCCCGGCGGTGTGCACGACGGCGGTCAGCGGCAGGTCCGCCGGGATCGCGGCGAGCAGCGCGCTCAGCTGCTCGCGGTCGGCGACGTCGCAGGCCGCCAGGGTGACCCGGGTGCCGAGCGCGGCGAGTTCGTCGCGCAGGGCGACGGCGCCCGGTGCGTCGGGGCCGCGCCGCCCGGCGAGTACGAGGTGGGGTGCCCCGGCGCGGGCGAGCCGGCGGGCGACATGGGCGGCGAGCGCCCCGGTGCCGCCGGTGAGGAGGGTGGTGCCGGTGGGTTGCCACGTGGCGGGGGCCTCGCCCGGCGCACCGGTCGGCGCCGGGTCCGCGGGCGCCGGGACGATGCGTCGGCCGAAGACGGTGCCCGCGCGGACGGCCACGTGACCCTCCCCGTCGGGCCAGGCGAGCACCCCGGCGAGCGCGGCCAGGTCACGGGCGGCCGGCGCGCCGGCGGGCAGGTCGACCACACCGCCCCACCTGTCGGGGTACTCCAGCGCGGCCACCCGCCCCAGCCCCCAGGCGGCGGCCTGGAGCGGCGCCGTGACGGCGTCCGCCGCGCCCACCGACACGGCGCCCCGGGTGACGCACCACACCGGCGCGGCGAGACCCGCGTCGCCGAGCGCCTGGAGCAGTACGGCCGTCGCCGCGGTGCCCACGGGCACCCCGTCGCCGGTCACGGCCTCGTCGAGCGCGAGCAGCGACAGCACCCCGGCGAAGGACCCGCCGGTCTCCCTGAGCCGCCGGGCGAGTCCGGCACGCTCGTACGTGCCGGTCCGCAGCCGCACCACGTCCGGGCCGAGCGCGCCCAGCACCGCGTCCGTCCACGCCTCGTCCGCGCCGGACTCCGGGAGGACCGCGAGCCAGGTCCCGGCGGGGCGGCGGGCCGGGGCGCCGGACAGCGGCTGCCAGACGACGCGGTGGCGCCAACTGTCCAGCTCCGCCTCGGTGTCGCGCCGCCTGCGCCAGTCGGCCAGCGCGGGCAGCACCTTGGCCAGGGCGTCGTCGTCCACGTCGAGCCGGGCGCCCAGCGCGGTGAGGTCCTCGTCGGCGAGCCCCGCCAGGGGGTCACGCACACGTGCGGTGGCAGTGGCGGGCAGGTCGGGCCAGAACCGCTCGTTCTGGAACGGGTACGTCGGCAGGTCCACGCGCCGCGCCCCGCTGCCGGCGAAGTACGCCTCCCAGTCCACGCCGAGTCCGGCCAGCCGCAGCCGCGCCACGGCCCGGCCCAGCGCGTCGGGCTCGGTCCGGTCCCGGTGCAGCAGCGGTACGGCGAGGGCGTCGGCCGCGTGCCCGGCGGACGCCATGCCGAGCAGCACGCCGCCCGGGCCGACCTCCACCAGCACCGACACCTGACGGTCCGTCAGAGTACGTACGCCGTCGGAGAAGCGGACGGCCTCCCGGACGTGCCGCACCCAGTAGTCGGCCGTGCCGAGTTCGTCCCCGGCGAGCGTGCCGGTCACGTTCGAGACGACCGGGACGACGGGCGCGCGTCCGGTCAGGCCGGTCAGCGCCCGCCGTAACTCCTCCAGCATCGGTTCCATCAGCGGCGAGTGGAACGCGTGGCTCACCCGCAGCCGGTGCGTACGGCGGCCCGGGCCGGCGAAGTGGGCGCCGACACGCAGGACTTCGCTCTCGTCGCCGGAGACGACGACGGCGTCGGGGCCGTTGACGGCGGCCAGGGACACCCGGTCGCCGAGCAGTGGACGCACCTCGTCCTCGGTCGCCCGCACGGCGAGCATCGCGCCCCCTTCGGGCAGCCGCTCCATGAGCCGGGCGCGGGCGGCGACGAGCCGGCAGGCGTCGGCGAGCGACAGCACCCCCGCGGCATGGGCGGCGGCGATCTCGCCGACCGAGTGGCCGATGACGTAGTCCGGGGTGATGCCCCACGACTCCAGCAGCCGGAACAGGGCCACCTCGACGGCGAACAGCGCCGGCTGCGCGCTGCCCGTGCGGTCGAGGGCGGCGGCGTCCTCGCCCCACATCACCGCGCGTACGGCGGGGTCGAAGTGCCCCAGCACCTCGTCCAGCGCGGCGGCGAACACCGGGAAGGCCTCGTACAGTTCGCGGCCCATGCCGAGCCGCTGGCTGCCCTGGCCGGGGAAGAGGAACGCGGTCCGGCCGGGGCGCGGCGCGTCCGCGCGCAGCACGTCGGGGCCGGTGTCCTCCCCGTCGGCGACGGCCGCGAGGCCCGCGGTGAGCTCGTCCCGGCCCGTGACGGTCAGGGCGGCCCGGTGCTCGAACAGGGCGCGCCCGGTGGCGAGCGAGTAGGCCAGGTCCGCGACGCCCGTGCCGGGTTCTGCGGTGACCCGGTCCAGGAGGCGGCGGGCCTGGTCGCGCAGGGCGGCGGGCGTGCGGGCGGACAGCACGACGGGCAGCGGGTGGCGCAGGTCGGGCCGCCGTTCCGGCTCGGGGGTGCCGGCGGGGGCCTGTTCGAGGACGACGTGCGCGTTGGTGCCGCTCGCGCCGAAGGAGGACACGCCCGCGCGGCGCGGCCGTCCGGTCTCCGGCCAGTCGGTCGCCTCGGTGAGCAGGCGTACGGCGCCGGAGGCCCAGTCGACGTGCGGCGACGGGGTGTCGGCGTGCAGGGTCCTCGGGAGGAGGCCGTGCCGCATCGCCAGGATCGTCTTGATCACGCCGGCGACGCCGGACGCGGCCTGGCTGTGGCCGATGTTGGACTTCACCGACCCGAGCAGCAGCGGCCGTTCGCGGTCCCGGCCGTAGGCGGCGAGCAGGGCCTGCGCCTCGATCGGGTCGCCGAGGCTCGTGCCGGTGCCGTGCGCCTCGACGGCGTCGACCTCGGCCGGGGCGAGGCCCGCGCTCGCGAGGGCGCGGCGGATGACGCGCTGCTGGGCCGGGCCGTTGGGCGCGGTCAGGCCGTTGGAGGCGCCGTCCTGGTTGATCGCGGTGCCCCGCACGACGGCCAGCACCGGGTGCCCGTGGCGTACGGCCTCGGACAGCCGTTCCACGACGAGCATGCCGACGCCCTCGGCCCAGCCGGTGCCGTCGGCGTCGGCGGAGAACGCCTTGCAGCGGCCGTCGGCGGACAGCGCGCCCTGGGCGGTGAACTCGACGAACCCGACCGGCGTCGCCATCACGGTCACACCGCCGGCCAGCGCCACCGCGCACTCCCCCGCCCGCAGCGCCTGCACGGCGAGGTGCAGGGCCACCAGCGAGGAGGAGCAGGCGGTGTCGACGGAGACGGTCGGCCCCTGGAGGCCGAGGGTGTAGGCGACGCGGCCGGACAGCAGGGCGCCGGACTGGGCGGTCTCCCAGCGGCCGAGGTCGTCCGGCAGCCGGTAGTCGCCGCTGGTGCCGCCGACGAACACACCGGCGTCCGTGCCGCGCAGACCGGTCGGGTCGATGCCCGCCCGCTCCAGGGCCTCCCAGGACGCCTCCAGGACGAGACGCTGCTGCGGGTCCATCACCAGGGCCTCGTTGGGCGAGATGCCGAAGAAGCCGGGGTCGAAGTCGGCGGCGTCGTCCAGGAATCCGCCGCGCCGGGTGACGCTGCCGCCGGGGCCGCCGGACATCAGCCGGTCGAAGTCCCAGCCCCGGTCGAGCGGCATGTCCCCGGTCGCGTCGGCGCCGGCGACGACGAGGTCCCACAGGTCCTCGGGGGTGCGCACGCCGCCGGGGTAGCGGCAGCTCATGCCGACGACGACGATCGGGTCGTCGTCGGCGACGTCGCCGACGGCCGCCGGGGAAGCGACCGCAGCGAGCTCGCCGCCCTGGTCGCCCGGGAGGAGTTCGGCCAGGAGGTGCCGGGCGAGCGCCTCGGGCGTCGGGTGGTCGAAGACGGCGGTGGCGGGGACCGCGAGTCCGGTGGCGCGGGACAGCTGGTCGCGCAGGTCGACGGCGGCCAGCGAGTCGAAGCCGAGGTCGCGGAAGGGCCGGTCGGCCTCGACGGCGTCGATTCCGGCACCGCTCGTGCCGTGACCGAGGACGAGGGCACTCTTCTCGCGGACGAGGGTGAGCAGCACGCCGGCCCGTTCGGTGCCGGGCAGCGCGAGCAGTTCCGTCCGCAGTCCGGCGGCCGGATCGTCACCGGGGCCGTCCTCGGCCAAGGTGAGGGCGTCGCGGGCCTCGGGCAGCGCGGTGAACAGCGCGGCGGAGGCGCCGCCCGCGGTGTGCGCGGGCATAAGGGCCGCCCAGTCCACGTCGACCGCCGTCACCGAGGGCAGGCCGAGGCCGACGGCACGGTCGAGTGCCGCCAGCGCGGCCTCCGTGTCGAGGGCGGGCATGCCGCTCAGTCGCAGGTGTCCGGCGAGGGACGGCTCGACCGTGTCGGCCCAGGCGCCCCAGGCGACCGCCACGGCCGCCAGTCCGCGCGCCCGGCGCCGCTCGGCGACGGCCGCCACGGCGGCCCCCGCGGCGGCCTCGGCCGCACGGCCCCGCGCACCCCAGGTGGCGGCGACGGACCCGAACAGCACGAACGCGTCCAGCGGCCGGTCGGCGAGGAGTTCGTCGAGATGGCGGACCCCGGTCGGCACGTGCCCGCGCCGGGCCCGGGTGGAATCCCCGGCGAGGCCCGTGCCGGATTCCCCGCCGCCAAGCGCCGCGGCCCGCCCGGCGGGAAGGCCGACGCGTTCCGCGGTGGTGGTCACCCCGGCGGACACCTCGACACCGGCCTCCCCCGGCTCCCGGACAGTCGCCCGCGCGGCTTCCCCCGCAGACACCTCGACACCGGCCTCCGCCGACTCCCGGACAGTGGCCCGTGCGGGTTCCCCGGCGGGTACCGCGGCGGCCTCCGCCGATTCCCGGACAGTGGCCCGCGCGGCTTCCCCCGCGGACACCTCGACACCGGCCTCCCTCGGCTCCCGGACAGTCGCCCGCGCGGGTTCCCCGGCGGATACCGCGGCGGCCTCCGCCGGGGACTCCCCGCCGGACGCCCGTGAGCGATCCCCTGCGCAGTCCCCCGTCGAGCCCTCGGCCGCCTCTCCGGCGGCCTCCTCCGCGTGGACGACGGCTGTCAGCGTGTCCCCGTCCAGTGCCGCGAGGAGGTCCGCGAGTTCGGCGCGGTCGGCGGTGTCGCAGGCCTGGACGGTGACCGGGCAGGCGGTGCCGGGCACCCCGGCGAGGACCCGGTCCGCGGTGTCCGGCGCGGGCGCGCGACCGACCAGTACGACGTGCTCGGCGCCGCCGACGGCCGCCCGGCGCGCGACCGCGACGCCCATCGGGCCCGTGCCGACGACCAGTACGGTGCCGCGCGGCGACCAGCCGACGGCGTCCGGGGCGGGCCGTGCGCGGACGATCCGGCGGGCCAGGGCTCCCCCGTCGCGCAGGGCGAGTTCGCCTTCGCGGGTGTGTCCGCCGCGCGCCGCGAGGGCGAGCAGCCGGCCCAGCCGTTCGTCGGGGGTGTCCGCCAGGTCGAGCAGCCCGCCCCACCTGTCCGCCGCTTCCACGGCGGCGACCCGTCCGGCGCCCCAGACCGCGGCCGACTCGGCGTCCGGCGCCGGATCGCCGGACCCGGCCGACACACCGAGGCGGGTCACGCACCACAGCCGCGCCGTCACACCGCCTCGCTCCAGCGCGTCCAGCAGCCCGCCCGGCCCGTGGGCACGCACCGCGCCGGGCAGGGCCAGCACACCGGTCACCTCGCCACCGGCGGCGGCGCCCGCGACGGCATCCACGTCGAAGCCCGCAACGCCCGTACTCAGCAGGCGTTCCGTGCCCAGCGCGGCGGCCACCGCCTCGGCCCACGCCTCGTCCCCGGCGGTGGCCAGCAGCAGCCAGCGCCCGGGAGCGGGCGCGTCGGGCAGGGGCACGGGCACCCACTCCGCGCGGTACAGCCGGTCGTCGGCGGCGGCACGGGCGCGGTGCCGGCGTCGCCAGGCGGCCAGCGCGGCCGTCGCCTCGGTGCCCAGGTCGGTGCCGAGCGCCGCGGCGAGCGCCTCCGGGTCGGCCGCCTCGACGGCCTGCCAGAACTCGGCCTCCAGAGGGTCGGTGGCCGTCACGGGCGCGGCCTCGGGCCAGTACCGGCGGCGTTGGAAGGCGTACGTCGGCAGGTCGACGACGTGGGCGCCGGTTCCGGTGAAGAAGCCGGCCCAGTCGAGGGGGACTCCGTCGGTGTGGAACCGGGCCAGCGCGGTGAGCGCGGCGGTCTGCTCGTCCCGGTCCCGGCGCAGCAGTGGCACCACGGCCGCGTCCGTCCCGTCGTCGGCGAGGCAGGCCCGTACGGCTCCGGAGAGGACCGCGTCCGGGCCGATCTCCAGGAAAGTGCTGACCCCGGCGTCCCGCAGGGCGGCGATGCCGTCGGCGAACCGCACGGTCTCGCGGACGTGCCGCACCCAGTAGTCCGGGGTGCGCAGTTCGGCGTCGGTGGCGGGCCGACCGGTGAGGTCGGAGACGACCGTGAGGGCCGGCGGGCGGAAGTCCAGTCCGGCGATGGCCGCCCGGAAGGCGTCGAGCATCGGGTCCATGAGCGGCGAGTGGAAGGCGTGGCTGACGCGCAGGCGGGTGACGCGTGCGGCGTCGAGCCGGGCCAGCGTGGCGTCCAGGGCGGTCTCCTCGCCGGACAGGACCACCGCGTCGGGCGCGTTGACGGCGGCCACGGCGACACCGTCGGCGAGCAGCGGCCGCACCTCGTCCTCGGTGGCCCGTACGGCGGCCATGGCGCCGCCGGCGGGCAGGGCGTCCATCAGCCGGGCCCGCGCGGCCACCAGGGCGCACGCGTCGTCGAGGCCGAGCACGCCCGCGACATGGGCGGCGGCGATCTCGCCGACCGAGTGGCCGACGACGTATTCGGGGGTGATCCCCCACGACTCCAGCAGCCGGAACAGGGCCACCTCGACGGCGAACAGGGCGGGCTGCGCGTTGCCGGTGCGGTCGAGGGCGGTGGCGTCCTCGCCCCACATCACCGCGCGCAGGGAGCGGCCGAGTCCGACGTCGAGCCGCGCCAGCACGGCGTCCAGGGCGTCCGCGAACACCGGGAAGCGGCCGTACAGTTCACGGCCCGTGCCGAGGCGCTGGCTGCCCTGGCCGGAGAAGATCACGGCGAGCGGGCCGCGTGTGCCGCGTGCCCGGCCGCGTGCCACCTCCGTGACGCCGTCCGGCGTGGCGAGCAGTACCGCGCGGTGCGGGAAGGCGGCGCGGGCGGTGGCGAGGGTGCGGGCCACGTCGGGCGCGGGCAGGTCGGGACGGTTCGCGGTGTGGGCGAGCAGCCGGTCCACCTGGGCGTCGAGGGCGGCGGCCGTGCGGGCGGAGACGATCCAGGGCCAGGGCACCGAGTGCGGTGCGGGTTCTTCGGTAGGCGGGGCCGCGCCGTCCGTCGCCGGCTCGGGCGCCCCGGCTGTCTCGGGGGCCTGTTCCACGATGACGTGCGCGTTGGTGCCGCTCATGCCGAACGCCGACACTCCGGCCCGGTACGGTCCCGCCGCCGTGGGCCAGTCGGCGGGCTCGGTCAGCAGCGCGAGGCCGCCGGCCGTCCAGCCGATGTGCGGGGAGGGTTCCTCGGCGTGGAGGGTGCGCGGCAGGACTCCGTGCCGCATGGCCAGGAGCATCTTGATGACGCCGGCGACACCGGCGGCGGCCTGCGTGTGCCCGAGGTTGGACTTCACCGTGCCGAGCAGCAGCGGCCGTTCGCGGTCCCGGCCGTAGGCGGCGAGCAGGGCCTCCGCCTCGATCGGGTCGCCGAGCCGCGTGCCGGTGCCGTGCGCCTCGACGGCGTGGACGTCGGCGGGCGTGAGTCCGGCGTCGGCGAGGGCGTGGCGGATGACGCGCTGCTGGGCGGGGCCGTTGGGGGCGGTGAGGCCGTTGGACGCGCCGTCCTGGTTGATCGCGGAGCCGCGGATCAGCCCGTGCACGGGGTGGCCGTTGCGGCGGGCGTCGGAGAGCCGTTCGAGGACCAGGACGCCGACGCCCTCGGACCAGGACGTGCCGTCGGCGTCGGCGGAGAACGCCTTGCAGCGGCCGTCGGCGGCGAGCCCGCCCTGCGCGCCGAACTCCACGAACGCGTCCGGTGCCGACATCACCGAGACGCCGCTGGCGAGGGCGAGTTCGCAGTCCCCGTCGCGCAGCGCACGCGTGGCCCAGTGCAGGGCGACGAGCGAGGCCGAGCAGGCGGTGTCGACGGTGACGGCGGGGCCCTCCAGGCCGAGGACGTAGGAGAGGCGGCCGGACAGGACGCCGGCGGTGTTGCCGGTGGCGGCGTAGCCCTGGACGTCCTCGGTGCCGCGCCGCAGCACGGTGGCGTAGTCCTGGCCGTTGGTGCCGACGAAGACGCCGGTGGGGCTGCCGCGCAGGGCGCTCGGGTCGATGCCGGCGCGTTCGAGTGCCTCCCACGAGGTCTCCAGCAGGAGCCGCTGCTGCGGGTCCATGGCGAGGGCCTCGCGGGGGCTGATGCCGAAGAAGTCGGCGTCGAAGTCGGCGACTGCGTCGAGGAATCCGCCGCCGCCCGTGGCGGTGAGGCTCGCCAGGTCCCAGCCGCGATCGGCCGGGAACGGTCCGACGGCGTCCCGCCCGTCGGCGAGGAGCCGCCACAGGTCGTCGGGGCCGGTGACGCCGCCGGGGAAGCGGCAGCCGATGCCGACGACCGCGATCGGGTCGTCAGCCGTCTCCGCGCCCGCCCGCCGGGCCGCCGGGGCCTGGGGAGCGGGCTCGCCGCCCGTCTCGCCGAAGAGTCGGGTGAGCAGGAAGGCGGCCAGGTCCTGCGGGGTCGGGTGGTCGTAGACGAGGGACGCGGGCAGGGTGAGGCCGGTGGCGGCGGAGATGCCGTTGCGCAGTTCGAGCGTGGTCAGGGAGTCGAAGCCGAGGTCGCGGAAGGTCCGGTCGGCCTCGACGGTCCGCCGGTCGCTGTGCCCGAGGACGGCCGCGACCTGCGTGAGCAGCAGGTTCAGCAGGTACCGGCCGCGTTCGGCGGCGGGCAGTGCGGAAAGCCGGGCCCGCAGGTCGTCGGCGGCGGCGGGCTGTGCGCTTTCCCGCGTGGTCGGGGCGGTGGCCAATTCCCCGAGGAACGCGGCGGAGCCGGGCTGCAGACCGGCGAGCCGCTGCCGGTCGACGTCGGCGACGGTGACGGCGGTGTCGTCGTGGGCGACGGCGTCCAGCAGGGCGTCCACGGCGAGTTCGGGGTCGAGCGGGGTGAACCCGGCGCGGCGCAGCCGTCGGTCGATGTCCTCGCCGCCGGCCATGCCGCTGCCCGCCCAGGGGCCCCAGGCGAGAGCGGTCGCGGGCCGGCCCTCGGCGCGGCGCCGGGCGGCGAAGGCGTCCAGCCAGGCGTTGGCGGCCGCGTAGTTGCCCTGCCCGGCGGCGCCGATCACGCCGGCGGTGGAGGAGTACAGCACGAACGCGGTCAGCGGCAGGTCCCGGGTGAGTTCGTCCAGGTTGCGGGCCGCGGTCGCCTTGGCGCGCAGGACGGCGGTGAAGGCGTCGGGGGTGAGGGCGTCGACGACGCGGTCCTCGACGACGCCGGCCGTGTGCAGGACGGCGGTCAGCGGCGCGTCGGCGGGCAGCGCGGCCAGCACGGCGGCGAGCGCGTCCCGGTCGGCGGCGTCGCAGGCGGCGACGGTCACCCGGGCGCCGAGCCCGGTGAGTTCGCGGCGCAGCTCGTCCGCGCCGGGCGCGTCGGGCCCGCGGCGGCTGAGCAGCAGCAGGTGGCCGACGCCTTCGCGGGCGAGGCGGCGGGCCGCGTGGGCACCGAGGGCGCCGGTGCCGCCGGTGACGAGGACGGTGCCGTGCGGGTCGGCGAGCCCGTGCGGGCGGGCCTCCCCCGCCGCCTCTCGGGGGCTGGGGACGAGCCTGCGGACGTACACGCCGGAGTCGCGTACGGCGGTCTCGGTCTCGTCGCCCGCCAGGACGGCGCGCAGCCTGCGCGTCACCTGGGCGTCGACCCGGGCGGGCAGGTCGGCCAAGCCGCCCCACCGGCCGGGGTGTTCGAGGGCGACGACCCGGCCGAGGCCCCACACGGCGGCCTGCTCGGGGTCGACCGGCTCCGTCTCACCGAGCACGGAGACGGCGCCCCGGGTGAGGCACCACAGCGGGGCGTCGACCTCCGCGTCCCCGAGCGCCTGGAAGGCGGTGGCGGTGAGCGCGGCGGCGCCCTCACCGGCGAGCGCGAGCAGCGACAGCACACCCGTGAAGCCGCCCCCCGCCGCCCGGAGCCGCTCGGCGGTCTCCTCGCGGTCGCCGGTGACGGTGACACGCTCCACGTCGGTGCCGAGGGCGGCGACGACCGCCTCCGCCCACGCGTCCCCGTCGGCCTCGGCGGGCAGCAGGACCAGTCGGCGTCCGCCGAGCGTGCCCGGGGCGGCGGGAGAGGCGACGGGCCGCCAGACGACCCGGTGGCGCAGGGCGTCGAGCCGGGCGCGGTCGTGGCGGCGCCGGCGCCAGGCGGACAGGGCGGGCGCGAGCGCGTCGGCCGTGTCCGGGTCGAGACCGAGCTGCGCGGCCAGGGCCGCGCCGTCCTGCCGCTCGACGGCGGCCCAGAACGCGGCGTCGGCGGGGTCGGCGGCCCGGTGAGCCCCGGTGTCCGGTGCCGACGGCCAGTACCGCTGCCGCTGGAACGCGTAGGTGGGCAGGTCGACGTGACGGTCCTGGACGCCGACGGCGGCGAGGAAGGCGGCCCAGTCGACGGCCGCGCCGTGCACGTGGACGCCCGCGAGGGCGGTGGTGAGGTGCGTGACCTCGTCCCGGTCGCGGCGCAGCAGCGGCAGTACGGCCGCCGGCGCCGCGTCGCCGCCCGGTGCGGAGTCGAGGATCGCGCGGGTCATGCCGCTGAGCACGGCGTCGGGTCCGATCTCGACGAAGGTCCGCACGCCGCGCCCGGTGAGGGTGCCGACGGCATCGGCGAACCGGACCGTGTCCCGGACGTGCCGCACCCAGTGCGCGGGGTCGGCGAGCTGTTCGCCGGTGACGACGTCGCCGGTGAGCGTGGACACCAGGGGCAGCGCGGCCCGGTGGGTCCGGATTCCGGCCACGGCCTCGGCGAAGGCGTCCAGCATGGCGTCCATGCGGGGCGAGTGGAAGGCGTGGCTGACGCGCAGCCGGCGCGTGCGGTGACCGCGTCCGGCGAGGGTGGCGGCGACGGCCTCGACGGCGTCGTCGTCGCCCGCGATCACGAGTGACGCCGGGCCGTTGACGGCGGCCACGGACACCCGCTCGCCGAGCAGCGGCGTGACTTCGTCCTCGCCGGCCGCCACGGACACCATCGCGCCGCCCTCGGGCAGTTCCGCCATGAGGCGGGCCCGGGCGGACACCAGGGCGCAGGCGTCGGGCAGGCTGAGGATGCCCGCGGCATGCGCGGCGGCGATCTCGCCGACGGAGTGTCCGGCTACGTGATCCGGGGTGATCCCCCACGACTCGACCAGCCGGAACAGGGCCACTTCGAGGGCGAACAGAGCGGGCTGGGTGTAGCCGGTGCGGTCCAGCAGGGCCGCCTCGGGGCTGCCCTCGGGCGCGAACATCACCTCGCGCAGCGGGACGTCCAGCCCGGTGTCGAGATGCGCGAGGACGGCGTCCAGCGCGTCGGCGAACACCGGGAAACGGTCGTACAGTTCACGTCCCGTGCCGGGGCGCTGGCCGCCCTGCCCCGTGAAGAGGAACGCCTGCCTGCCCCGGCCGGCGCCGGGCGCCGACGGGCGGACCACCGCCGGGTCGGGCTGCCCGTCCCGGACGGCACGCAGCCCGCGCAGGAGCTCGTCCCGGTCGTGCGCGACGACGGCGGCGCGCCGCTCGAAGGCGGAGCGGTGCAGGGCGAGGGCGCCGGCGAGGTGCGCCACGGGCAGCTCGGGCCGGTCCTCGGCGAAGTCCAGCAGGCGGGCGGCCTGGGCCCGCAGGGCGTCGTCACCACGGGCGGAAACCAGCACGGGCAGCGGCCCGACGGGCCGGCCCGGCCCCGGCTGCCCCGGTGCCGCGCCGTGCGAACCCACGGTCCCGGGCGGCTCGGCCCCGGCGGAGGGCCCGACTGCCTCCGTCTGCTCCGACTGCTCGGACGGCTCGCGGGGCTCGGAGGGATCGCGGGGCTCGGACGGCTGGGACGGACCGCGGCGCTCGGACGGCTCGGACGGCTTCGAAAGCTCTGCGGGTACCGGCGTCCCGTACGTCTCAGGCGCCTGTTCCAGCACCGTGTGCACGTTGGTCCCGCTGATCCCGAACGACGACACGGCGGCCCGCCGGGGCCGGCCCGTCTCGGGCCACGGAACGGCCTCGGCGAGCAGCCGCACCTCACCCACCGACCAGTCCACGTGCCGCGACGGCCGCTCGGCGTGCAGGGTGGGCGGGAGGATGCCGTGCCGCAGTGCCAGCACCGTCTTGATGACCCCGGCGACACCCGAAGCGGCCTGCGTGTGACCGATGTTGGACTTCACCGAGCCCAGCAGCAGCGGCCGCTCCCGGTCCTGCCCGTACGTGGCGAGGAGGGCCTGCGCCTCGATCGGGTCGCCGAGCGCGGTGCCGGTGCCGTGGCCCTCCACGGCGTCCACGTCACCGGGTTCCAGGCGGGCGCCGGCGAGGGCCTGCCGGATGACGCGCTGCTGTGCGGGACCGTTGGGCGCGGTGAGGCCGTTGGACGCGCCGTCCTGGTTGACGGCGGAGCCGCGCACGACCGCGAGGACCGGATGCCCGTTGCGTACGGCGTCGGAGAGCCGTTCCACCAGGACGATGCCGACGCCTTCGGCGAGCGCCATGCCGTCGGCGCCGTCGCCGTACGCCTTGCAGCGGCCGTCGGGGGCGAGGGCGCGCTGGCCGCTGAAGCCGATGAAGGTGTTGGGCGTGGCCATGAGGCTGACGCCGCCGGCGAGCGCCAGGTCGCTCTCGCCGTTGCGCAGCGACTGGCAGGCGAGGTGGAGGGCGGTCAGGGAGGAGGAGCAGGCGGTGTCCAGGGTGACGGCCGGGCCCTCCAGGCCGAGCAGGTAGGAGACGCGGCCGGACAGGACGCTGGTGAGGGAGCCGGTCACGGCGTGTCCGTCGGCGCCGTCGCCGCCCGCCACCGGGTAGTCGTGGTAGCTGGCGCCGATGAACGCGCCGGTGCGGCTGCCCCGGATCCGCTCGGGCACGATGCCGGCCCGTTCGAACGCCTCCCAGGAGGTTTCCAGCAGCAGCCGCTGCTGCGGGTCCATGGCGAGTGCCTCGCGCGGCGAGATGCCGAAGAACCGCGGGTCGAAGCCGGCGGCGTCGTCCAGGAAGCCGCCCTGGACGGCGTAGGTGCGGCCGGGGGTGTCCGGGTCGGGGTCGTAGAGGGAGTCCAGGGGCCACCCGCGGTCGGCGGGGAAGCCGGTGATGGCGTCCGTGCCGGCCATGACGAGGTCCCACAGGGCCTCGGGCGAGTCGACTCCGCCGGGGTAGCGGCAGGCCATGCCGATGACGGCGACCGGTTCGTCGAGGCCGACGGCGACGGGCGCGGCGGGTCCGGATGGCAGGGCGCGGCGGTCACCGAGCCTGCCGCGCAGGTGTGCGGCGAGCGCGGCCGGGGTCGGGTGGTCGAACACCAGCGTGGCGGGCAGGGTGAGCCCGGTGGCCTGGGCGAGCCGGTTGCGCAGGTCGACGGCGGTCAGCGAGTCGAAGCCGGCGTCGCGGAAGGCGCGCCGCTCGGACAGGTCGTCGGGTCCGGCGAGGCCGAGGACGGCGGCGGCCTGTCCGCGCACGGTGTCGAGGAGCAGCCGGTCCCGCTCGGCGGCCGGCAGTGCGGCCAGCCGGGTCGCGAACTCCCCGGCGCCGTCCCGCGACTTGCTCTCGTCGGCCCGGGCCGCCCGCCGGATCTCGGGGATCTCGTCGAACAGGCGGGTTTCGCGGACCGAGCCGAACACCGGGTAGTAGCGGTCCCAGTCGACGTCGGCGACGGCGATCACCGACTCGCCGTCGTCCAGGGCGCGCCGCATCCCGGCGAGAGCCAGGTCGGCGTTCATGAAGACGAGGCCGGTGCGGCGCACGTGGTCGGGGGCGACGCGGCCGACGCCGAGTTCGTTGGCCCAGATGCCCCAGTGCACGGAGGTGGCGGCCAGGCCCCGGGCACGGCGTTCGGCGGCGAGCGCGCCGAGGTGGGCGTTGCCTGCGACGTAGGCGGCGTGCTGTCCGCTGCCCCACAGTCCGGCCACGGACGAGAACAGCACGAACGCGTCGAGCTCGGCGTCGCCGAGGAGCGCGTCGAGGTTCCTGGCGCCCTCGACCTTGGCGTGCAGGACGCGGGAGATGGCGGCCAGGTCGGTGGCGGCGAGAGTGTGCAGTTCGATGACGGCGGCGGCGTGGATGACGGTGCGCAGTTCGTGCCCGGCGGCGCGCAGCCCGTCGAGGAGGCCGCCGAGCGCGGCCCGGTCGGTGATGTCGCAGGCGGCGACGGTGACCTCGGTGCCGGACTCGCCGAGTTCCGCGACGAGTCCGGCCGCGCCGGGCGCGTCCGGGCCGCGCCTGCTGACCAGGACGACGCGCCGCGCGCCCTGTGCCGCGAGCCAGCGGGCGACGTGGGGGCCGAGGGTGCCGGTGCCGCCGGTGACGAGGACGGTGCCGCGCGGCGTCCACGTACCGCTCGCCGGCCGGTCACCGGTGCGGTCGCGGACGACGCGGCGGGCGAAGACGCCGGAGGGGCGCAGCGCGAGCTGGTCCTCGGCGGTGTGGTCGCCGCCCGCGAGGAGGCCGGACAGGCGCCGGGCGGCCCGTTCGTCCAGGGTGTCGGGCAGATCGACGGCGCCGCCCCAGAAGCGGGGGTGTTCCAGGGCCGCGGTCCAGCCGATGCCGAGCGACTGCGCCTGCGTGGGCCGGGTGACCCGGTCGGCGCGTCCGGTCGCCACGGCACCCCGGGTGAGGAACCACAGCGGCCGGTCGGCGCCGAGGTCGGCGAGGGCCTGGACGAGGACGACGTTC
Source organism: Streptomyces sp. DH24 (assembly GCF_029813775.1). Classification (GTDB taxonomy): domain Bacteria; phylum Actinomycetota; class Actinomycetes; order Streptomycetales; family Streptomycetaceae; genus Streptomyces. The sequence goes on from NZ_JARVKW010000049.1 coordinate 39,275, forward strand.
AGGGCGGTGCCGAGGGCCGCGCCCGGGTGCCCGGGGCAGTCCTGCTCGGCGCCGGCCAGGAGGGACACGACACCGACGACGGGCGGCGCGGGGTCGACGACCGACGGCGCGGGGTTGGCGACCGGCGGCTCCATGCCGGCGACCGGCGGCGCGGAGCTGGTGACGGCGACGGGCGGCGCGGCGACGGCCACGGACGGCTCGGTGCCGTCTTCGCCCGACGTGACGCCAGCCGTAACGCCCGACGGGACGCCCGATGTGGCACTCGCCGTGGCACTCGCCGTGGCGCCCGACGTGGCGCCCGACGGGACGCCCGCTTGCGTGAGCAACGCGGCCAGCGCCGCGCGGTCGAGGTGCGTGGGGTCCAGGAGCAGCCGCTCGGCGGCGGCGCCGTGCGCGCCGAGCGCGGCGATCACGTCGGCGTCGTCCACGCCGTCGGCCGTGAGGACGAGCCAGCGGCCCGTGGCGGTGGCGGCGGGCGGCCCGGACAGCGGCACCCAGCGGACCTTGTACCGCCAGTCGTCCAGCGTCGACTGCTCGCTGCGGCGCCGCCGCCACGCGGTCAGCCCCGGCAGTACGGCGGCCAGCGCGTCCTCGGCGACGTCCAGGTCCCGGGCGAGGCCGGTCAGGTCCGCTTCCTCGACGGCGCTCCAGAACGCCGCGTCGTCCGCCTCGCCCGCGCCGCTCCCGGCGCCCGGTGTCACCGGCGGCACCCACAGCTGCTGGTGCTGGAAGCGGTAGGTCGGCAGGTCGACTCGGGGCCGTGGCGCGTCGCTCCCGCCGAGCGCCGCCGTCCAGTCCACCCGTACACCCCGTACGAACGCCTCGGCCGCGGACGTCAGTACGCGCCGCGCGTCGTCCTGACCGCGCCGCAGGGTGCCGCCTGCGAACGCGGCAACCCCGGCCCCGTCGATCGCGGCCTGGATGCCCATGGTGAGCACGGGGTGGGCACTGACCTCGATGAACACCCGGTGCTGCGCGGCCAGCAGATCGTCGACGGCGGGCCCGAAGCGGACGGTCTGCCGCAGGTTGCGGTACCAGTAGTCGGCGTCCGTGCCGCCGGTGCGGGCGGGGTCGCCCAGCCATGCGCCGGTCACCGTGGACAGCATGGGGACGCGGGGCTCGCGCGGGGTGAGGGGGGCGAGGACGTCGAGGAGTTCGTCGCGCAGGTCCTCCACGTGGACGGAGTGCGAGGCGTAGTCCACGGGGATCTTCCGGGCGCGCACTCCCTCGGCGGTGAGTTCGCCGTGGAGGGCGTCCAGTGCCTCGGGGTCGCCGCAGACGACGACGGTGCCGGGCCCGTTGACGGCAGCGACGGACAGCCTGCCGTCCCACGCCTCCAGCCGGGCGGCGGCCTCCTCGGCGGGCAGCGGCACGGACATCATGCCGCCACGCCCGGCGAGGGTGCGGCCGATGGCCTGGCTGCGCAGGGCGACGACCCGTGCGCCGTCCTCGACGGACAGCGCGCCCGCGACGACGGCGGCGGCGATCTCGCCCTGGGAGTGGCCGACGACGGCGTCGGGCCGCACGCCGTACGCCTCCCACACGGCGGCCAGGGACACCATCACGGCCCAGGTCACCGGCTGCACGACGTCGACCCGGTCGAGGCCGGGCGCGCCGGGTTCCTCGCGGAGTACGGCGGTGAGCGACCAGTCGACGAAGGGGGCGAGGGCGGCGGCGCACGCGGTGACGCGTTCGGCGAACACCGGGGAGCAGTCCAGGAGCCGGGCGCCCATGCCGGCCCACTGGGTGCCCTGGCCGGGGAACACGAACACGGTCCGCCCGTCGACGTCCGCCTCGCCGTGCACGACGCGGGCGCCCGGTTCCTGCCCGGCGAACGCGTGGAGCGCGGCGATGAGTTCGGCGCTGTCGGCACCGAGGGCGACCGCGCGGTGCTCGAACAGGGAGCGGGTGGTGACGAGGGCGAATCCGACGTCGGCGGGGTCGGCGCCGGTGGCCGTGGGGTGCGGGGCGAGCGCGGCGGCCTGGTCGCGCAGGGCGGCCCGGCCACGGGCGGACAGCACCCACGGCAGCGCGCCGGACACCGGGACGGCGGCCGTGGCGACGCCCGGGACCTGCCGCCCGACGGGCGCCGCTTCCCGCACGGGTGCCTCGGCGGGCGACTCGGCTGGTGTCTCGGCCGGTGCCCCTTCCGGCGCCGGTGCCGCGGCCGGCAGTTCGGTGGCCCCCACGTCCCGAACGGGCGTCGCGGCTGCGGCCTCGGCGGGTCCCACGTCCCGCACGGGCGCCGCGACAGGGGCCTCGGCGGGTGCCTCCTCCAGGACGGCGTGCGCGTTGGTGCCGCTGATGCCGAACGAGGAGACGGCGCAGCGGCGCGGCCGTCCGTTCGTGGTCCAGGGCCGTTCCTCGGCCAGCAGCCGCAGTGCGCCCGACGTCCAGTCGATGTGCCGGGACGGCGTCTCGGCGTGCAGCGTCGGCGGCAGCACGCCGTGACGCAGCGCCAGCACCATTTTCATGACCCCGGCGACACCGGCGGCGGACTGGGCGTGCCCGATGTTGGACTTCACCGACCCGAGCCACACCGGCCGCTCCGGGTCACGGTCGCGCCCGTACGTCGCCACCAGCGCCTGAGCCTCGATGGGGTCGCCGAGCGCGGTGCCGGTGCCGTGGGCCTCGACGGCGTCGATGTCGTCCGGCACGGCGCGGGCGTTGGCGAGGGCCTGCCGGATGACGCGCTGCTGCGCGGGGCCGTTGGGCGCGGTGAGGCCGTTGGAGGCGCCGTCCTGGTTGACGGCGGAGCCCCGGATGACGGCGAGGACGGGGTGCCCGTTGCGGCGGGCGTCGGAGAGGCGTTCCACGAGCAGCAGCCCGACGCCCTCGCCGAGGGTCATGCCGTCGGCGCCGTCCCCGAACGCCTTGCACCGGCCGTCGGCGGCCAGCGCCCGCTGCCGGCTGAACGCCACGAACGAGTCCGGCGTCGTCATCACGGTCGCACCGCCGGCCAGCGCCAGCGTGCTCTCCCCGTTGCGCAGCGACTGGCAGGCCAGGTGCAGCGCGACGAGCGAGGACGAGCAGGCGGTGTCGACGGTGACGGCGGGTCCTTCCAGGCCGAGGACGTACGACAGCCGCCCGGACAGCACGCTCGGGCTGGAGCCGGTGACCATGTGGCCCTCGCTGCCCTCGCCCGCGCCACGCCCGTAGTCCTGGTAGCTGGAGCCGACGAACGCGCCGGTGCGGCTGGCGCGCAGCGCGGCCGGGTCGATGCCGGCGCGCTCGATCGCCTCCCAGGCGGTCTCCAGCAGCAGCCGCTGCTGCGGGTCCATCACCAGCGCCTCGCGCGGCGAGATCCCGAAGAAGACGGGGTCGAACTCCCCGGCCCGCTCCAGGAATCCGCCCTGCGTCGAGTATGTCGTGCCGCTGCGGTCGGGGTCGGCGTCGTACAGGCCGGCGACGTCCCAGCCGCGGTTGCCGGGGAACTCCCCGATGGCGTCCGTGCCCGAGGCGATCAGCTCCCAGAACGCCTCCGGGGAGTCGGCGCCGCCGGGGAAGCGGCAGCTCATGCCGATGACGGCGATGGGCTCCTCGGACACGTCGGCGACGACGGCCTCGGTGGCCCCGGCGCCCGCGTCGGCGAGAAGTTCGCCGAGCAGGTGCCGCGCGAGGGCGACCGGTGTCGGGTGGTCGAACACCATGGTCGCGGGCAGAGTGAGCCCGCAGGCCACGGTGAGCCGTTTGCGCAGCTCGACTGCCATGAGCGAGTCGAACCCGGCCTCCTGGAAGGCACGTTCGGGCTTGACGGCGTCGGGGCCGGGGTGACCGAGCACGGCGGCGGCGTGGGTGCGGACCACGTCGAGCAGGAGCGGCAGCCGGTCGGCCTCGCGGGCGGCGGCCAGCCGGTCGCGCAATTCGGCCGCCGCGCCGGCGCGTTCCCGCCGTGCCTGCTGCGCGGCGGTGGCGATCTGCCGGGCGCCGGGCAGCGCGGTGAGGGACGCGGTGTGCCGCAGCGCGAACATGTTCTCCAGCAGCTCGGGCGCGGCCAGGTCGGCGACGACCGTGTCCGCCACGCCCTCGCCGACCAGTTCGGCCATCGCCTCGAGGGCGAGGTGCGGCTCCAGCGCCGTTCCCGCGGCATGCCGTCCGAGCCGCCCGTCGGCGGCCATGCCGGCGCCGCTCCAGGCGCCCCAGGCGACGGACGTGGCGGGCAGTCCGGCGGCCCGGCGACGGCGGGCGATGGCGTCCAACGCGGCGTTGGCCGCAGCGTAGTTGGCCTGTCCCGGGTTGCCGACGGAACCGGCGAGGGAGGAGAACAGCACGAAGGCGTCGAGGTCGTGGCCGCGCGTCAGCTCGTCCAGCGCGTCCGCGGCGGCGACCTTGGCGCGGAAGACGTTCTCGAAGCGGTCCGCCGTCAGGCTGTGCAGCGTCCCGTCGTCCAGCACACCGGCGGTGTGCACGACGGCGGTCAGCGGCTGCCCGGCGTCGAGCGCGGCGAGCAGTCCGGCGAGCCGGTCCCGGTCGGCGGCGTCACACGCGGCGAGGGTCACGCGGGCACCGAGCGCGGTGAGTTCGTCCTTGAGCTCGGCAGCGCCGGGCGCGTCGGGGCCGCGTCGGCCGACCAGCAGCAGGTGCTGGGCCCCGCGTGCGGCCAGCCACCGGGCGACGTGGGCACCCAGGGCGCCGGTGCCGCCGGTGACGAGGACGGTGCCGGACGGTTGCCAAGGGGCAGCGGGTGTCGGGGCGGGGGCGGGCGCGGCGACGATGCGCCGGCCGTACGTCCCGTCGGACCGCACGGCGATCTGGTCCTCGCCGTCGGCGCGCGTCAGTCCGACGAGGAACCGCCGCAGGGCCTGCCCGTCCAGTTCCGCGGGCAGGTCGAGCAGGCCGCCCCACCGCTCCGGGTACTCCAGTGCGGCGACCCGCCCGAGCCCCCAGACGGCGGCGGCAGCGGGCTCGACGCGCTCCCCGGACCCCGGTACGGCCACGGCACCGCACGTCACCACCCACAGACGCGTGTCGAGCCGCACGTCCTCCATGGCCTGCACCAGGGCGGTCGTTGCGGTGACGGCAACCGGCACCCCGGAGGCCGTGACCTGCGTGTCCGCCGCGAGCAGCGAGACAACACCGGCCGGCGCCACTCCTTCCGACAACTGCTCTGTGGCGCGCAGCAGTTGTGGGCCCATTGCCTCCCGGTCGTCACCCGGACCGACCTCCACCAGGAGCGTCGCGGCGCCGAGCCCGTCGCACACGGACCGCACCCACGGCTCGTCAGCCCGTCCTTCGGGCACGACGGCCAGCCAGACACCGCCGGACCGCTCAGCCGAGACCGGATCACCGAGCGACCGCCACGTCTCACGGAAGCGCCGGGCGTCCACGACGGAACGCGCCCGCCGCCGACTCCGCCATGCCGACAGCGCGGGGACGACGTCGCTCAGCACCCCGGTGTCGAGGCCGAGCCGACCCGCCAGGCCGTCCAGGTCGGTACGGTCCACCGCGTCCCAGAACTCGGCGTCGGCGGGGTCCGCCGCGCGGGCCGTCGCCTGGACCTCGGGCCAGTAGCGCTGCCGTTGGAAGGGATACGTAGGTACGTCGACCAGCCGCGCACCGCTGCCGGTGAACAGCGCGGGCCAGTCCACGGACACGCCCGCCACGAACAGCCGGCCGAGCGCCGTGAGAACGGCGGTCTCCTCGTCCCGGTTCTTGCGGAGGACGGGAACGACCGTGCTGTCCCCGGGGGCGGACTGCTCGATGAGGGCGGTGAGGGTGCCGTCGGGGCCGAGTTCGAGGAAACGCGTGACGCCGCGCTCGCTGAGGGTGCGGATGCCGTCGGCGAAACGGACGGTCTCCCGGACGTGGCGGACCCAGTACTCGGGGTCGCCCGGATCGCCCGTGCAGACGACGGGGATGCGCGGCTCGTGGAACTCCAGCGCGGACAGCGCGGCCCGGAAGTCCTCCAGCATCGGGTCCATCAGAGGCGAGTGGAAGGCGTGCGAGACCCGCAGCCGCGTCGTACGACGGCCGGGCAACCCGGCCACCACCGCCAGCACGGCTTCTTCGGACCCCGACAACACCAACGACGACGGCCCGTTGATCGCCGCGATCGACACACCCTCGCCCACCAGCGGCGTGACTTCGTCCTCTGCGGCCTCCACGGCCAGCATCAACCCGCCCTCGGGCAACGCCTGCATCAGCCGAGCCCGAGCCGACACCAGCGCACACGCATCCGCCAGCGACAACACACCCGCCACATGAGCGGCGGCGATCTCACCGACGGAATGCCCGGCCAGGTACTTCGCAGTGACGCCGAGAGAGGTGACGAGCCGGAAGAGGGCGACCTCCACGGCGAAGAGAGCGGGCTGCGCGAACCCCGTCCGGTTCAGGGCCTCTTCGTCCTCGCCCCACATCACCCCTAGCAGAGCGGGATCAAGCTCCGCGAGCACGGTGTCCAAGGCCTCGGCGAAGACGGGAAAGCGCTCGTACAAGTCCCTGCCCATACCGAGCCGCTGCGAGCCCTGCCCCGAGAAGACGAACGCCGACAGACCCTCGCTGACGACGCCCCGGGCGACTTCCGCGACACCATCGGCGGAGCCGGCCAGAACGGCGCGGTGCGTGAACTGCGTCCGGCCGACGGCCAGTGAGTAGCCGACGTCCGCCGTGGGCTCGTAGGCACGCAGTCGCGCGATCTGCTCGTCCAGGGCCTGCTCGGAACGGGCCGACACCACCAGCGGGACAAGCACCCCGTCGGGCCGCTCGTCGACCGGCCCGGGCTCCGGACCGGGCTCCGGACCGGCTTCCAGGATCACGTGCGCGTTCGTCCCGCTCAGCCCGAACGACGACACACCCACCCGACGGCTACGGCCCGTCTCCGGCCAGAGAGTCTCCTCCCGCACCAACTCCACAGCCCCGGCAGACCAGTCCACGTGCGACGACGGCGCATCGACATGCAGACTCGGCGGCACCACCCCGTGCCGCATCGCCATCACACTCTTGATCACACCCGCCACACCGGCAGCGGCCTGCGTATGCCCCAGATTCGACTTCACCGACCCCAGCAACAGAGGCCGCTCACGGTCCTGCCCGTACGTCGCAAGGAGAGCCTGCGCCTCAATCGGGTCCCCGAGGGTCGTACCCGTGCCGTGCGCCTCCACGACGTCCACGTCAGCGGCCCGCAAACCGGCACTGGCGAGAGCCTGCCGGATCACCCGCTGCTGAGAGGGCCCGTTGGGCGCGGTAAGACCATTGGAGGCCCCGTCCTGGTTCACAGCACTGCCACGCACCACCGCAAGAACCCGATGCCCGTTCCGAAGCGCATCCGACTGCCGCTCCAGCACCAGAACACCGACACCCTCGGCCCAGCCCACCCCATCAGCCGCATTCGAAAACGCCTTGCACCGGCCGTCCGGCGCCAACCCACCCTGCCGAGAGAACTCCACAAACGTCGTCGGCGTCGACATCACCGTCACACCACCGGCCAACGCCAGACCGCACTCCCCCGACCTCAACGCCTGCGCAGCCAAATGCACCGCCACCAACGACGACGAACACGCCGTGTCAATCGACACCGTCGGCCCCTCCAAGCCAAGCGTGTAGGCCACGCGGCCCGAAGCGACGCTGGGTGAACTGGCGTTGCCCCGGAAGCCCTCGAACTCCTGCCCAGTGAGCAGATTGGCGTAGTCGTTGTACATGACGCCGGCGAAGACACCCGTTTGGCTGCCGCGCAGCGAGCTCGGGTCGATTCCGGCCCGCTCGATCGCCTCCCACGACGACTCCAGCAGCAACCGCTGCTGAGCATCCGTCGCCAACGCCTCACGCGGACTCATCCCGAAGAACTCGGGATCGAATGCGCCGGCGTCGGTGAGGAATCCGCCTTCGCGTGCGGAGGACGTTCCGGGGTGATCCGGGTCCGGGTGATACAGCCGCTCCAGATCCCAGCCACGGTCCGACGGGAACTCGGACACCGCATCGGCGCCTTCGGACACCAGCCGCCACAAATCCTCGGGCGAAGCCACCCCACCCGGGAAACGGCACGCCATCCCGACAATCACGACCGGATCATCCGCGACGGACGGCAGACGCTCGGCGACAGACGGCGGCGCCGCCTCAGCGTTGGCCCCCAGCACCTCTCCCAGCAAAAACTCCGCCAGCCGATCCACCGTCGGATAATCAAAAACCAGCGTCGCCGGAAGCCGCAGACCCGTCACCGCCTGCAACCCATTACGCAACTCAACCGCGAGCAACGAATCAAAACCCAAATCCCGGAACGACCGAGACGCATCCACCCCCGACACACCCTCATACCCCAACACCAACGCCACCTGACCCCGCACCAGATCAAGCAGCACCTCACCCCGCTCCACCACATCCAACGGCACCAACCGCTGCACCAGGCTCCCCGCAGCCGCCACCACCCGACGACGCGACCGCACCAAGCCCCGCAGCACGGCGGGAGCTTCGCCGTGGGCGCGGACGGCGCGCAGGTCGAGGGGCAACGGGGCGACGACGTCCTGTCCGGTGGTGAGGGCGGCGTCGAAGAGAGCGAGGCCCTGTTCCGCGGTCACGGCGGGGAAGCCGGTGCGGGACATGCGTTCCTGCTCTGCGGCGGAGAGTTCGCCGGTCATGCCGGTGCCGTCGAGGTCCCAGGGGCCCCAGACGAGCGAGGTGGCGGGCAGGCCGAGGGAGTGCCGGTGGCTCGCGAGGGCGTCGAGAAACGCGTTTGCGGCGGCGTAGTTGGCTTGGCCGGTGCCGCCGAAGGTGCCGGCCGCCGACGAGAACAGCACGAAGGCGCGTACGTCGGGGAGCAGTTCGTGCAGATGCCATGCCGCGTCGGCCTTCGGCGCGAGCACGGCGTCAAGGCGCTCGGCGGTCAGACCGCCCACGAGCCCGTCGTCCAGGACGCCCGCGGCGTGGACGACGGCGTGGATCGACCGCCCGGCGACGGCGGTGGCCAGGGACTGCCGGTCCGCCACGTCGCAGGCGGCCACGTCGACCCGGGCACCCAGCGCTTCGAGGTCCGCGACGAGTTCTCCGGCGCCGGGCGCCTGGGCTCCGCGACGCGAGACGAGCAGCAGTTCCCGCACTCCGTGCGCGCGGACGAGATGCCGGGCCACCAGTGCACCCAGGCCACCCGTACCGCCGGTCACCAGCACCGATTCGATGCCCGTCCACACGTCGGAAGCGGCATCGGGCAGCGCGGCCCGGACCAGACGAGGCACCACCAACCGACCGTCCTGGACGGCCACTTCCGGCTCGTCGGCGAGCGCGAGGGCCCGTACGACCGCGTTCCGGTCGAAGGGCTCACCGGCCGACGCGATCAGGCCGACGCGGCCGGGACACTCGTTGTGCACCGCGCGGAGCAGACCCCGTACCGCGCCCAGCACGGGTTCCGGCAGGTCGTCCCGCACCAGCAGAACAAGCCGGGCCGCGGTGAACCGCCCGTCCTCCAGCCACGCCTGAACGAGCCGCAGAACGCGCCCCGTCACGGCGTGCAGGTCGCCGACAACGTCGGCGGGCTCCGTCCCGCCACCGGTGACGACGGCGAGTACGACGTCCGGCACGTCGTCGCCGACGCCGTCCAGGTCGGGGAACGCGGTAACGCCCAGCGTCTCGCCCATGCCCCCGTCGCGGTCCTCGACGAGCGCGAACGGGGCGTCGTACGTGCCGGACGAGGCGACGGGCGTCCACTCGACCCGGTACAGGTCGTTCGCGCGCCGAACACCGGTCGGCAGACGGTCGTCGGCCGGCCTGACGGTGAGCCGGTCGACCGTGGCGACCGGGTTGCCGTCCTGGCCGACCACCGTGACGGCGATGCCACCGCTCCCGGTCCGCCGCAGCACGGCCCGGACGGCGGGGAGGCCCCGGACGCGTGCAGGGACACACCCTCCCAGGCGAACGGCAGCAGGCCGCCCTCGGGCGCCTCACCCTCACCCGCGAAGGCGGCGGCCTGGAGGACCGCGTCCAGGAGGGCCGGGTGCAGGCCGAACCCGGCGGTCGGGACGTGCTCGGGCAGTTCGGCGTCGACGTACACCTCGCCGCCACGGCGCCACACGGCGCGCAGCCCTTGGAACACCGGCCCGTAGACGAACCCGGCACCGGCCCGTTCGTCGTAGAAACCGTCCAGGTCCACGACCCGGGCGTCCGCGGGCGGCCACTCGGACACCTGCCGTGCCCCTGCCACGGCGCCGTCCTCGACGAGCGTTCCCGAGGCGTGCCGCGTCCAGGGCAGTTCCTCGTCGGACACGTCGGGGCGCGAGTAGACGCTCAGCGAGCGCCGTCCCGCCTCGTCGGGCGTACCGACGACGATCTGGATGCGCACGGCGTCACGCCGGTCCAGGACGAGCGGCGCGCCGAGCGTCAACTCCTCGACGCGCCCGCATCCCACCTCGTCACCGGCCCGCACCGCCAGTTCGAGGAACGCCGTGCCCGGAAGCAGGACCCGGCCGTACACCTCGTGGTCGGTGAGCCAGGTCTGGGTGCCCGCCGAGAGCCGCCCGGCGAGCACGACACCGTCGGACTCCGCGAGCGGCACGGCCGCCCCCAGCAGCGGATGTCCGGCCGGTTCCAGACCGAGAGCGACGGCATCCCGCACACCTGCGGTGACGGCAGGCCAATAGCGCCGTCGCTGGAAGGGGTACGTGGGTACGTCGACCAGTCGGGCGCCCGTGCCGGCGAAGTACTCCGCCCAGCCGACCGACACACCGTGCGCGAACAGCCGGCCCAACGCCGCCGCGAACGCCTCCTCCTCCGGCCTGTCCCTGCGCAGCGCGGGAACGACCGTGCTGTCCCCGGGGGCGGACTGCTCGATGAGGGCGGTGAGGGTGCCGTCGGGGCCGAGTTCGAGGAAACGCGTGACGCCGCGCTCGCTGAGGGTGCGGATGCCGTCGGCGAAACGGACGGTCTCCCGGACGTGGCGGACCCAGTACTCGGGGTCGCCCGGATCGCCCGTGCAGACGACGGGGATGCGCGGCTCGTGGAACTCCAGCGCGGACAGCGCGGCCCGGAAGTCCTCCAGCATCGGGTCCATCAGAGGCGAGTGGAAGGCGTGCGAGACCCGCAGCCGCGTCGTACGACGGCCGGGCAGCCCGGCCACCACCGCCAGCACGGCTTCTTCGGACCCCGACAACACCAACGACGACGGCCCGTTGATCGCCGCGATCGACACACCCTCGCCCAGCAGCTGCGTGGCTTCGTCCTCTGCGGCCTCCACGGCCAGCATCAACCCGCCCTCGGGCAACGCCTGCATCAGCCGAGCCCGAGCCGACACCAGCGCACACGCATCCGCCAGCGACAACACACCCGCCACATGAGCGGCGGCGATCTCACCGACGGAATGCCCGGCCAGGTACTCCGGCCGCAGGCCCAGCGACTCCGCCAGCCTGAACAGGGCGACCTGGACCGCGAGCAGCGCCGGTTGGGCGAACTCGGTCCGGTTCAGGGCCTCTTCGTCGTCGCCCCACATGATGTCCCGCAGACCGAGGTCGAGTTCGGCGAGGACAGCGTCCAGCGCCCGCGCGAACACGGGGAACCGCTCGTACAGGTCACGGCCCATACCGAGCCGCTGCGAGCCCTGCCCCGAGAAGACGAACGCCAGCGGACCCTCACCCGCCATACCACGGGCGACCTCCGTGACGCCGTCGCCGGACGCGAGCAGCACGGCCCGATGCGGGAACCGCGCCCGCCCGACCGCCAGCGAGAAGCCGACGTCCACCGAAGGGTCACAACCCTGCATCTGCTCGATCTGCTCGTCCAGGGCCTGCTCGGAACGGGCCGACACCACCAGAGGGACAAGCACCCCGTCGGGCCGATCGTCGACCGGCCCGGGCTCCGGACCGGGTTCCGGACCGGCTTCCAGGATCACGTGCGCGTTCGTCCCGCTCAGCCCGAACGACGACACACCCACCCGACGGACCCGGCCCGTCTCCGGCCAGAGAGTCTCCTCCCGCACCAACTCCACAGCCCCGGCGGACCAGTCGACATGCGACGACGGCGCATCGACGTGCAGACTCGGCGGCACCACCCCGTGCCGCATCGCCATCACACTCTTGATCACACCCGCCACACCGGCAGCGGCCTGCGTATGCCCCAGATTCGACTTCACCGACCCCAGCAACAGAGGACGCTCACGGTCCTGCCCGTAGGTGGCGAGGAGGGCCTGGGCCTCAATCGGGTCCCCGAGGGTCGTACCCGTGCCGTGCGCCTCCACGACGTCCACGTCAGCGGCCCGCAAACCGGCACTGGCGAGGGCCTGCCTGATCACGCGCTGCTGAGACGGACCATTCGGCGCCGTCAAACCATTCGACGCACCGTCCTGATTCACCGCACTGCCACGCACCACCGCAAGAACCCGATGCCCGTTCCGAAGCGCATCCGACTCCCGCTCCAG
>NZ_JARVKW010000004.1 GCF_029813775.1 Streptomyces sp. DH24
TGTCCGCACCCCGTGGCATTGACAACGGCCCACTCAAGATTTGTGCTGGATTGTGGACGAGTGGGTTCAGGAGCGGCGGAAGGGGACAGCGATGGGACGCGCGGTCGGGATCGATCTCGGGACCACGAACTCCGTGGTGGCCGTCCTGGAGGGCGGCGAGCCCACCGTCATCGGCAACGCGGAGGGCGCGAGGACCACGCCGTCCGTGGTGGCGTTCGCCAAGCACGGCGAGGTACTGGTCGGCGAGGTCGCCAAGCGGCAGGCCGTGACCAACGTCGAGCGCACCGCGCGCTCCGTGAAACGCCACATGGGCGACGCCGGCTGGCGGTTTCCCGACCAGGGCGACATCGACGGCAACCGCTACCGGGCACAGGAGCTGTCCGCTCGTGTGCTGCAGAAACTCAAGCGGGACGCCGAGTCCTACCTCGGCGAGGACGTCACCGACGCCGTGATCACCGTGCCCGCCTACTTCGACGACGCGCAGCGGCAGGCCACCAAGGAGGCCGGGGAGATCGCGGGCCTTAAGGTCCTGCGCATCATCAACGAGCCGACCGCCGCCGCCCTCGCCTACGGACTCGACCGGGGCGAGGAGCAGACCGTGCTCGTCTTCGACCTCGGCGGCGGCACCTTCGACGTGTCACTGCTGGAGATCGGCGACGGCGTCATCGAGGTCAAGGCCACCAACGGCGACACGCACCTGGGCGGCGACGACTGGGACCAGCGGGTCGTCGAGTACCTCGTCAAGCAGTTCAAGGGCCGGTACGGCATCGACCTGGGGAAGGACAAGATGGCCCTGCAACGGCTGCGCGAGGGCGCCGAGAAGGCCAAGACGGAACTGTCCAGCTCCACCGAGACCACCATCAACCTGCCCTACGTCACGGCCTCCGCCGAAGGCCCGCTGCACCTGGACGAGAAACTCACCCGCACCCGCTTCCAGGAGCTCACCGCCGATCTCCTCGACCGCTGCCGGGCCCCCTTCCACCAGGCGGTCAAGGACGCCGGCATCAAACTCGCCGCCGTCGACCACGTGATCCTCGTCGGCGGCTCCACCCGGATGCCCGCCGTCACCGAACTGGTCAGGGAACTCACCGGCAAGGACCCGCACAAGGGCGTCAACCCCGACGAGGTCGTGGCCCTCGGCGCCGCCCTCCAGGCGGGCGTGATCCGCGGCGACGTCAAGGACGTCCTGCTCCTCGACGTCACCCCGCTGTCCCTCGGCATCGAGACCAAGGGCGGCATCATGACGAAGCTCATCGAACGCAACACCACGATCCCCACCCGCCGTTCGGAGATCTTCACGACCGCCGCCGACAACCAGCCCTCGGTCGGCATCCAGGTCTACCAGGGCGAGCGGGAGATCGCCGCCTACAACAAGAAGCTGGGCGTCTTCGACCTCACCGGCCTGCCGCCCGCGCCGCGCGGCGTCCCGCAGATCGAGGTCGCCTTCGACATCGACGCCAACGGCATCATGCACGTCTCCGCCAAGGACCTGGCGACCGGCCGCGAGCAGAAGATGACCGTCACCGGCGGCTCGGCGCTGCCGAAGGACGACATCGACCGCATGATGCGGGAGGCCGAGCAGTACGCCGAGGAGGACCGCGCCCGCCGCGAGGCCGCCGAGACCCGCAACCAGGCCGAACAACTCGTGTACCAGACCGAGAACTTCCTCCGCGAGAACGGCGACCGCGTCGACGCGGAGACGAGGACGGACGTCGAGTCGGCCGTCACCGGCCTCAAGGGCCTGCTCGAACGGCAGGCGAGCACCGAGGAGTTGCGCACCGGCGTCGAGAAACTCGCCACCGTCAGCCAGCGCATGGGCCGCGCCATGTACGAACAGGCCCGGCCCGCCGAAGCCGAAGCCGATGCGACCGGTGAGGACCGCGCGCCCGACGAGGAGGGCGTGGTCGACGCGGAGATCGTCGACGACGACAAGGACACCGGCACGGCGGGAGAGAAGGACGGCGCGGCCTAGGAGCAGCCGGCGTCCGTCACGCTCACATCAGCGGCGATGCGAGCGTGACGGACGGCTGCCCGGCAGGACGCGCGGCATCCCTAGGTGCGGGGGATCTGGCAGGAACCGCTGCCTTCCTGGCCCTTGGGCGGCGGGAACCTCTCCGGCCAGGCGAGGCCCACGAAGGTCGGCCGTTCGCCTCTGACTTCCGGGTCGAGCCGGACCACGGCGACGGCCTTGTTGTAGGCGTTGCCCTTGTTGTCGATGCAGATCCATCCGCTGGCCCCGTCGACCTTGTGCACTCCCCGCAGGGCGTTCCAGTCGGTGCCGATCTCCCGAAGCGTCGGGATGTAGCCGCTCCTGCGGCTCTCGGCGTGCAGCCGGATTCCCGCGATGGCGGTCTTGGCGGAGTCGTGCACGGAGACGGTGCGCGAGTCGTAGATGTCGGCGGGGCCGATCGGCCCGACGGGGGACGGCGCCGCCAGCCGCTGCATCAACTCGCGTACGGCAGCCGGTGAGCCACCGGTCTCGGGCGGCCGGGGCCGCTTGCTGAGCCACCCGTCGGGGTGCGAGATGGAGGTGTACAGGACGGTCACCTTGCCCTTCCACCTGCCGCCGTCGCCGCGCAGACCGCGCAGCGCGTTCCAGTCGAGCTTGCCGTCGGCGTACAGCGTGGACGCGCCGGACCCGCTGACCACCGTGAAGGACTCCTCCTTGCACGGGCGGTTCCTGGCCAGTTCGTTGAGGAACTGCCGCAGATGGGTGGGACGGCCGGCGAAGTAGACGGTGTTGACCTTCGGCCGCAGTACGCAGATGTCCGTGGCCATGCGCTTGAACTCGCCGGACAGACCGCCCTCGGTGTCCGGCCCCTCGGAGTCGAAGGGCATCGGCTCGTGCGGCGACCTCTTCAGCTTGCGGTCGTACGCGTGCAGGAGCGACTCGTTGTACGGGTCCGGCCTGGTGTCCTTGACCAGGATGGCGTGCTGGAGATCCAGCGTCTTGTCGAAGTGCACCAGCGCGTCGGCCTGGTCGCTGTTGGTGGGCGCGATCCGGGCGAACATGGGATAGCCGGTGAACTCGTCGCCGGTGATGGGGCCGCCGACGACGGGGATCTGCTTCTTCTTCGTCAGATACGCGATGGCCTGGGCGGTCGGCCGCACGCTGAGGTCGAAGCCGAAGACGGTACGGAGGTTGTGCTTCTCGTCCTTGGCGAGGCGGGCGAGCCGGTCGGCCACCGGCCGCCACTGATCGCGGTTCTTGCCCACGTTGGCGAGCACCATACGGATCTTGGGGTGCTCACCGCCGTTCTGCTTCTCGGCTTTGGTGGTGCCGTTGGCGAAGTACTGCGCGATGTAGGCGCCCTGGACCTCGTGCAGGATCTGCTTCCTGACCTCTCCGTGGTCCGACGTCATCGGGATCATCAGGGCGATGGTGACGTGCGGCTGGTCGTCGATGCGGTCGTTCTCCTCCTTGATGCGCTTCATGACGTCGGTGAGTTCGGCCATGAAGGGCTTGCCGCCGCCGTCGCTGACGCCGATGCACTCGCCGTTGGTGGTCCGCAGACCCGGGCCGCACGGATCGGGGTTCTCGGGCCCGAACTCCTCCCACGCGAACCACGCGGCCAGCAGCGCCATGACCACGCCCAGGGCGACCGCCGCCATGAAGACCGGGCCGTGCCCGGGGTGGTCCGGAGCGTCCGTCACTGTGCCTCCCCCGAAGTGGCCGATGTCCGTGCCGGTGCCGCTTCCCCCGAGGCGGCCGGTGCGTCTGCCCGTGCCGTTTCCCCCGAGGCGGCCGATGCCTCTGCACGTGCCGTTTCCTCTGAGGTCGCCGGTGCCTCCGGCGGTGCCGTCCCGCCCACCGTCACCCGCAGGAGCCTGCGCTCGCGCTTGCCGTCCTCCAGACGCAGGGTCCAGGCGTCGAGGAGGGCTTCCAACTGCTCGAAGGGCTCCGCCGTGAGCCCCGCGCCCGCTGCGTGGTCACTGACCACCAGGACCACCGGGTGGGTGATCGTTCGCTGCCGCACCACGTTGCGCATCACGCGGTGGGCGTCCAGGTACGCGTCGAGGACGGCCCGTCCCGCGGCGTCCTGCACCTGGAGCAGCATCAGCGGTGGCTGGTTCCTGTTCAGCCGGCGCAGCAGCCCGTAGTGCGCGTCGATGTCCGCGAGGAACGCGGCGACGAGGAACGCGTTCCGGTTGGCGACCCGGGCCTCCTCCTGCCGGGCCGCCTTCTCGCGCACCTCCTCCGGGTCGCCCGGCTGCGGGAGGCGCGGCCGGAAGAAGTGGAACATCCTGATGGCGATCGCCTCGCGGCTGGAGAACGCACCACCCCTCGGCACCTTCAGGGCCCGGCCCCACCAGCGCAGGGCCACGCGGTCGGGCCGCGGACGCCCGGTCACGAACCGCGCCACGGTGGACAGCGACGCCAGCAGGGCGCCCACCGTGCCGGCCCCTGCCATCGGCTGCTCCAGGTCGCGCAGCAGTTCCGCGTGAGGGGGTGGCGTCCCCTGCCGTCTGCGGCCCAGATCGCGCACCAGGGCCCGGTGCGCGTACTGCAGCCGGTCCAGACTGAGATCCGCGTGGTCGGCGGCCCACGCGTGGGCGAGCAGCCCGAGATGGAATCGCGCGAACGCCGGGGCGCGGCGGCCGGCGGGACCGTTGAGACCGGTCATCCGGGTCGACAGATACCAGAAGGAATCCACCACTCCGCGCGCCAGCGGGACCTCGGGCACGTTCACCGGCAGCCGCTCCGCGTACTTGTGACGCAGACCCTCCAGGAGGGCGTTCTGCTGTGACCGGCCGAGTCCCACCACCTCGATGACCGGAGGTCCGCCCTTGCGCCGCAGCCTGCTTCCCGCGCTCGGCCGGTTCCGCGGCTCCATCACCAGTCCCGAGATGATGCGGGCAAGAAGACGCTCGTGCTCCAACTGGTTCCCCCGTCCTCACGGTCCCCCGAGCCCGGTGCGCCCGACGGTCCTGTGGCTTCGGGGGCTCATGAATATCCGCAGCCGCAAGTGCTGGCAAGGGCAGAAGGGGTGCCGCCGCACCATTGGCCTGATTTCGCGCACGCCCCGTCGCGGCGGCACGGAAACCGCCGCCGACCGCCCCGCCGACCGCCCCGCCGACCGCCCCGCCGACCGCCCCGCCGACCGCCCCGCCGACCGCCCCGCCGTCCGCGCCGGCCGGCCCCGTCGTACACGCGGGCCGGGTGCGGGCGGCCGGTGTCGAGGTGCGTGGGCGCGGCGTCCGATCCGGTCATGCGGTGTGCTCCCGGAGGTTCGGTACAGGTGCTCGCGGTGCTCGACTCATCGGGCGGAGAGGGCCGTCGCGGTCGCTCAGCAGGCCTCGCGGTACTCCCGCAGGATCTTCCGGGTGCGCCGCGTCGACGCGGCACGCGCCGTCATGTGGTCCAGGACCTCCAGGTGCGCGGACACCTCCGTACGGGAGTCCAGGTACAGGGCGCCGGTCAGATACTCCGTGAAGACCATGTCGGGCAGCTCCGGCTCCCCGAACCGGAACAGCGTGAACGGCGCGTACGTCCCCGGATGCGGACCGCTCGTGAACTCGGCGACCTGCAGCGTCACCCGGTCCCGCTCGGCGAACTCCAGCAGCCGGTCCAACTGGTCCCGCATGACCGTGCCGTCCTCGCCCACCGGACGCCTGAGCACCGTCTCGTCCATGACCACCCACAGATGCGGCGGGTCCGGCCGCTCCAGCAGCCGCTGCCGCTCCATGCGCAGCGCCACGTGCCGTTCGACCACGGCCGGGCTGGACGGGCCCTGCCCTATCGTCCCGGTCCGCATGACGTCACGCGCGTAGTCCTCGGTCTGCAGCAACCCGGGCACGAAGTGGGGCTCGTAGCAGCGGATGACGCGCGCGGCCCCCTCCAGGCTCACGTACATGCTGAACCAGTCCGGCAGCACGTCGTGGTAGCGCTGCCACCAGCCGGGCCGGTTGGCCTCCTCGGCCAGCGCGACGAACGCCGCGACCTCCTGGTCGGGCACCCCGTACGTCGTCAACAGCACCTGCACGTACGGGATTTTCAGCGTGACCTCGGCCGTCTCCATCCGCCGCACGGTCGCGGGCGCCACCCGCAGCACACGGGCCGCCTCCTCACGCCTGAGCCCGGCCGCCTCCCGCAGCTCCTGCAGACGCCTGCCGAGCACCACCTGTCCCACAGTGGGCGCGGGCCGCCGCTCACTCACGCCACGCCTCCCCTGCGCGCCGGAAACACGCGTGCAGTGTGACACGCCCCGCCCCGGCTCTCCCAGCACCTCACAGCGACCGGCATCAACCTGCCGCAGCCGAAGGCGCGTTGAGCCGGGCGGCGCACCCGCACCGGGCGCATGACCTCCGGGGTAATCGACCCCACGCGCCGCGGCGGCGATCGTGGACGCACCGGGTTCCGGGCCGGCGCACTCCGGCCCGGGACCCGGGCACCAGCGACGACTCGAACCCGACGGAGGGTGATTCGCCATGACCGCGACCCAGCTTGCCGCGCTCGCCCGCACCCCGGAGCCGCAGCGGATGCTGCGCCGCTTCCTGGCGCTCGACGCGGCGGTGACCGGCGCCAACGCCGTCGCCTACCTGGCCGCCCCCGGCCCGCTCGGCGATGTCCTCGGCGTCCGCCCCGGGCTGCTGCTGGCCCTCGGCGCGTTCCTCGCCGTGTACGCGGCAGCCGTGGGCCTGACCGCCTCCCGGCCGCATCCGCCCACCCCCGGCGTACGGGCCGTCGTCGAGGCCAACCTCGCCTGGGCGGTGCTCAGTTGCCTCGCCCTCGGGCTGTGGCTCACGCCGTCCACGGCGGGCGCGGTGTGGACGCTGCTCCAGGCGGTGACCGTGGCGGGCTTCGCCGGACTGCAGCACGCGGCGCTGAAGGCCCGTCAGTCCATCAGCCCCTGAAGGTACTTGACCGTCGCCGGGTCGGCCGGGAGGAACGTCTCGATGGCCAGCTCGGCGACCGTCACGTCCATCGGCGTGTTGAACGTGGAGATCGACGACACGAACGACAGCGTCCGCCCCTCGTGCTCGATCAGCATCGGCAGCGCGAAGTACGGATACGGCACCTCCGCCGCGTCCGTCGCCCCCTCCGGCCCCGCCGTGTCCGGCAGCGGATACGCGGCGACCTCCTCGTACAGCGCACGCAGCGCGTCCGAGCGGCGCAGCGCGATCTGCCGCTCCATCTGCCCGAGCAGGTGTCCGCGCCACTCGCGCAGATTGCGGATGCGGGGCGCCATGCCCTCCGGGTGCAGGGTCAGCCGCATCGCGTTCAGCGGCGGCCGGAGCAGATGGTCCGGAACACCCTCCAGGAGCATCAGGATCCCCTGATTGGCCGCCACCACCTGGTACGTCGCGTCGACCACCAGCGCCGGATAGGGCTCGTAGCCCTGGATGAGCCGCTCGATGCCCTCGCGCACCGCGCCCAGGGCCGGATCGTCCAGCGGGGTCTCCGGGAAGCGCGGGGCGTAGCCGGCCGCGAGCAGCAGCGCGTTGCGCTCCCGCACCGGAACGTCCAGGTGCTCGGCCAGCCGCAGCACCATCTCCTCGCTGGGCCGCGACCGGCCCGTCTCGACGAAGCTGATGTGCCGGGCGGAGGAGTCGGCACGCAGCGCCAGCTCCAGCTGGCTGATCCTGCGCTGCTCCCGCCAGGCCCGCAGCAGCGGTCCCACACCCCGGTCGGCGGCGGGGGCGGCGGACGCGGCGGCGCTGGACACGGGCGTCGTGGTCATGGCACGACGGTAGTCGACCGGCCCCGCTCCCGGGGGCGCACGGGCGCCCTCGGCGCCGTACGCGAGCGCGCACCGCGTACGGCGCGCACGCGGGGCCCCGGCGGACGGCCTGTGGGAGGCTGAAAACACAGCCCGCCACCACGGAAGGAACACGGCCCATGCCCGTCGAACCGCTGTCGCAGGACGAGATCGAGGAACGCCTCGGCGAGCTGCCGGGCTGGTCCCACGAGGACGGCCGCCTCACCCGCTCCTACCGGCTCGGCACCCACTTCGCGGCCACGGCCATGGTCGTCCACATCGCGCAGGTGCAGGAAGAACTCGACCACCACAGCGACCTCACCCTCGGCTACAACACCGTGACCCTCGCCGTGCACACCCACAGCGCCGGCGGGGCCGTCACCGAGAAGGACTTCGAGCTCGCCCGCAGGGTGGAAGACCTCGCCCCGGGCCACCGGGCACACTGAGGGGTGTGCTCGACTACGAGAGCGAAGCCGAACGCTACGACGCCTCACGCGGCGGGGAACCCCGGGCCGCCGCCGCGGCCGGAGCCGTCCTCGGCCTCCTGCCGCCGGGCGCCCGCAGCCTCCTCGACGTGGCCTGCGGCACCGGCATCGTCACCCGCCGGCTCGCCGCCGCCAGGCCCGCGCTGCGCGTGACCGGCGTCGACCTCACCCCGGCCATGGCGCGGCGGGCCGCCGCCCGGCTGCCCGGCGCCGTCGTCCTCGCCGACAGCCGCCGACTGCCCTTCAGGGACGGCGAGTTCGACGCCGTCAGCAGCGTATGGCTGCTGCACCTCGCCGAACACGCCGAGGACGTCGGGCGCATCGTCGGCGAATGCGCCCGCGTCCTGCGGGCCGGCGGCGTGTACGTCACCACCGTCGACAAGGCAGCCGCCCACAACGTCGGCAGCGACATCGACGCCGTCCTGTCCTCCCGCCCGCCCCGCCGGGCCCGCGACGCCGCCGCCACCGTCGAGGCATGCGCCGCCGGACACGGCCTCGTCCCGGCCGGACAGGCCCGCTTCCGGGGCCACGGACAGGGCCGCAGCCCTCGCCGCACCATCGCCGACCTGCGGCGCGGCTGGTTCGTCACGCTGCCCCCGGGCGACCCGCTCAGCGACCGGTTCGCCGCTCGCCTGGCCGCCCTCCCGGACCAGGACCGCCCCCGCCCGGACCCCGTCTTCACCCTCCGCGCGTTCACCAAGAACCCCGGGCGATAAAAGCCGCACCGGCGGCAACCCTCCGGCCCCCGGCGGCGACCGAGAGGCGGAACACCCCGTCTCCCAGGAGGTCCGTCCGCATGAAGCACCCGCACAGGCACCGCAGACGCCGCGCCCTGCTCTCCGCCGTGACCGCCGCGGTGGCGCTGGCCGGCGCCGGTCTCACCACCCTCGCCGCGGACAACGCCGAGGCCGCCACCGCCCGCCAGGTCGAAGCGCTCGACCGGGGCGTCGCCAGCGTCCACACCGGCAGCGGCAACCTGATCAGCTGGCGCTGGCTCGCCACCGACCCCGACGGCGTCGCCTTCAACGTCTACCGCGCCGGCACCAAGGTCAACGCCACGCCCATCACCGGCTCCACCAACTACTTCCACGAGGGCGCGCCCTCCCACGCCGACTACACGGTCCGCGCCGTCGTCGGCGGCACGGAACAGGGCGACTCGGTGCACGCCGTCCAGCTCCGCACCGGCTACAAGGACGTCCCCCTCACCCCGCCCGCCGGCGGCACCACCCCCGACGGCGTCTCCTACACCTACGAGGCCAACGACGCGTCCGTCGCCGACCTCGACGGCGACGGCGCCCTCGACTTCGTCCTCAAGTGGCAGCCCACCAACGCCAAGGACAACTCCCAGTCCGGCTACACCGGCAACACGATCGTCGACGGCATCACCCTCGACGGCACCCGGCTGTGGCGCATCGATCTCGGCCGCAACATCCGCTCCGGCGCCCACTACACGCAGTTCCAGGCGTACGACTACGACGGCGACGGCCAGGCCGAGGTCGCCATGAAGACCGCCGACGGCACGAAGGACGGCACCGGCGCGGTCATCGGCAGCGCCTCCGCCGACCACCGCAACTCCAGCGGCTACGTGCTGTCCGGCCCCGAGTACCTGACCATGTTCAACGGCCGGACCGGCAAGGCGATGGGCACCGTCGACTACGTCCCGGCCCGCGGCACCGTCTCCTCCTGGGGCGACTCCTACGGCAACCGCGTCGACCGCTTCCTCGCCGGCACCGCCTACCTCGACGGCAGCCGCCCCTCACTGATCATGGCCCGCGGCTACTACACGCGCAGCGTCATCGCCGCCTGGGACTGGCGGGGCGGCGCCTTCACCCGCCGCTGGACCTTCGACACCAACTCCTCCACCAACGCGGGCAAGGGCTACGACGGGCAGGGCAACCACAGCCTGTCCGTCGCCGACGTCGACGCCGACGGGCGAGACGAGATCGTGTACGGCGCGATGACCGTCGACGACAACGGCTCCGGCCTGTGGACCACCCGGCTCGGCCACGGCGACGCCGGCCACGTCGGCGACCTCGACCCGTCCCGCGCCGGACTGGAGTACTTCAAGGTCTCCGAGGACTCCTCCAAGCCCGGCTCCTGGATGGCCGACGCCCGCACCGGCTCCGTCCTGTGGCAGACCGCCTCGGGCGCCGACAACGGGCGCGGTGTCGCCGCCGACGTCTACGCCGGCAGCGCGGGCGCCGAGGCCTGGTCCGCCTCCGACACCACCCTGCGCTCGGCCACCGGCGCCTCCCTCGGCCGGAAGCCCTCCAGCAGCAACTTCCTGTCCTGGTGGGACGGCGACCCCGTACGCGAACTCCTCGACGGCACCCGCGTCGACAAGTACGGCACGTCGTCCGACACCCGCCTGCTGACCGGCTCCGGCGTGTCCGCGAACAACGGCACCAAGTCCACACCGGTGCTGTCCGGGGACATCCTGGGCGACTGGCGCGAGGAGGTCGTCTGGCGCACCAGCACCAACACCGCCCTGCGGATCTACGCCACCCCCCACCAGACCACCACCCGCATCACCACCCTGCTGCACGACACCCAGTACCGCACCGCCCTGGCCTGGCAGAACACGGGCTACAACCAGCCCCCGCACCCCAGCTTCTTCATCGGCGACAGGATGCCGACGGCGCCGCGGCCCACGGTGTACACGCCGTGACCAGGTGAACCGGAGCCGCCGAACCCCCGTCGGAGCGGTCGTCCGAACACCTCGGACGCCCGCTCCCCCCCCGCGACCGCGCGGTCAGCCGACCGCGCAGCTCCTGTCACCCAGCCTGAAGGCTGTCGGTTTCGCGTTCGTGCCCGACCAGTCGCCCGTGAAGCCGAAGCTCACCGACGAACCCGCCGCCACCTTCCCGTTCCAGCCGGCGTCCTTCGCCGTCACCGCCGAACCCGACTGCGTGTGCCGCGCGTTCCACATCTGCGTGACCTTCTGCCCGTCCGCGAACGACCAGGTCAGCGACCAGCCGTTCCAGGCGCTCGGGCCCGTGTTGCTGAGCCGCACGTCCGCCTGGAAGCCGCCCGACCACTGGTTCGTGACCTTGTACGTCACCGCGCAGTCCCCGGCCGGCTCCGGGTCCGGGCCGGGACCGGGGCCCGGGTCGGTCCCGACGTCCGCCGGGTCGCCGTAGACGACACCACGCCCGTTCGTCGCCACGTACACCCGGCCGTACACCCGGGGATCGCCCGTGATCGCCGCGCCCGTCCAACCCCACTGGTGCGCGTCGTCGTTGGCGCGGGTCCAGGTCGCGCCCCGGTCCGTGGAGCGGAAGATGCCGCGCACCCCGCCGATCTTGGCACTGGTGAACAGCGTCTGGTACGAGGCGCCCGGTGCCGCCTTGCCGAACCCGACCGTGTCGGCCTGCTCGACGTTCGGCAGCTTCGTGAAGCTCGCGCCGCCGTCCGTGGAGTGCCACAGACCGTACGCGCCGTCGCTCGCACCGCCCGCCAGCCACACGTCGCCCTTCGTGCCCGGCAGCGCCTTGAAGCGCACGCTGTCACCGGAGGGCAGCCCCGTCGCCGCGGACGCCGAGAACGTGGCGCCGCCGTCCGTACTCACGTAGAACTTCCCGGACTTGAAGCCGTAGAACACCTTCGGGTCGACCCGGTCGGACTCCACGACCGCGCCCGCCGGGATGCCGGTGGACGCCGACCAGGACGTGCCGAAGCCGGTGGTGTGGTGCACACCCGCGCCCTGCGGGCTCCACACGAACCGGCTGCCGTCGGCCGCCGCCGCGACCGTGCCGCCGCCGCTCACGCCCGACGGGTCGGTCCCGCCGAACCAGTTGGCGCCGTTGTCCGTGGAGAACGCGATGTGCGGCCCCGAGTCCAGGTTGCCGACCCGCACGACCGTGTCCGGGTTGCTCTCGGCGTAGTCCAGGCTGGTCGTGGAGGTGAAGTTCGGCTGGGTGTACATCATCGCCGGCACCCGGGTCAGGTCCGTGTGCCGGAAGCCGCCGATGTCCCCGAGCGCGCTGAGCAGCGGGGCGCCGGACGGGGGAGAGGCGATGTCGTTGACCGCGGTCTCCTCCAGGCCCCGCACCATCGGCGTGATGGTGAACTTCGAGCCGGAGTCCCAGTTCGTGAGGTTCTCGGTGCCGTAGACCGTCGCGCCCGTCCCGTACATCATGCGGTCGGAGTCGAACGGGTCGATCTCCAGCGACTCCGTCATCCAGCCCAGCTTGGGACTCTGCTCGGGAGGCGACGGGTTCGCGCCCCACGTCAGCCACGGCGCCGACGACACGTCCATCGTGTAGCGGTTCTCGCGCGTCGGATACGACGTGTAGTCCCACGCCTTCGTCCAGGTCGCGCCGCTGTCCGTGGACCGGAACATCTGCGTGTCCGGCCACCAGGAGCTGTACGCCGTCGCCATCACCGTGCCCGGATCCTGCCGGTCGACGGTCAGTCCGCTGAACCCGAAGTAGGTGTCGGCCTCCGCGACCGGGCTGATGTCCGTCCAGGTGCCCGGACCCGTCGCGTACCGGTACAGGCGGCCCTTCCCGCCGTCGTAGGGACCCCCCGAATCGCTGTATGCGATGTACAGGTGGCCGTTTTCCGTATCCAGTACGCCCTTGTGCGCGAGGTATCCCGTCGGCTGACCGGCCAGCCGCTGCCACGTCGCGCCCGCGTCCGTCGACCGGTACACCGCGTTGTCCTTGTCGGCCACCCCGACGTAGATCGTCTTCGTGGCGCTTCCCGCCGTGCCCGTGGACTCGTCGAACGTGACCCAGACGATGCCCTGGTTGTCGCTCGCGTAGCCGCTCGTGTCGCTCGGGTCCTGCACGTAGTTCCCGGCGTTGGGGAAGTTCCCCACCTGCGACCAGGTGGCCCCCGAGTCCGTCGACCGCCACAGGCCCTTGCCGCTGGGCGCGCCGAGATACAGCACGCTGTTGCGGTTCGGGTCGACCGCGAGGCGTTCACCCATGCCCCGGCCGGGCATGTTGCCGCCCAGCTTGAACGGCAGGTCCGCCTTCTGCCAGCTCGCGCCCCGGTCCGAGGACCGCAGCACGGCACCGTTCGTGGGGTCCCAGTCGTTGGTGTACGTGCCGACCGCCGCGTACACCCGGTCCGGGTCGACCGGGTCGGAGGCCAGGGAGACGACACCGGTGTGACTCCAGTCGTCCCAGCCGACCGAGTCCAGCAGTGGCGTCCACGTCTTCGTCGCCTCCTGCCAGCGGTAGGCGCCGCCGATGTCGGTGCGGGCGTAGGCGAGGTTCTTCTCCGTGCGGTTGAAGACGATGCCCGGCACGAAGCCGCCACCGTCGATCCGGGCGTTCTTCCAGGTGTAACTGTCGGCCGCCACAGCCGTCTTGGGACCGTCGGCGGCAGGGGCGGGCGGGGAGCCCGCGAACAGCAGGCCGGCGGCGAGCACCGACACGGCCGACAGAATGCGCTTTCTCCGCATGCGTGTGGGGATCCTTCCAGTGAGGAGGAGGGGGCCTGCCTCTGCTCCCCGCGGGAGCGACGCGACGACCGGGCGGCCCCTGTGCGGGTGGGGCCGCCCGGCGCGCGGTACGCGGAGAGCGGGGACTATTCGAGAAGCTCCGCGTACGAGCCCATGGCGAGTGCGATGTCCGCCTGGGCCCAGAACCGGTGGTAGGTGAACGTCGGCGCGGCACCGCCCGCGAGATAGCCCTCGATCTTCGACCAGGACGGGTCGTCCTCGTAGAACGAGCGGATCGACTCGAAGGTCGACGACGAGTTGATCACGTCGCCGTTCGGCATGGTGCCGGTCCAGCCGCTCGGGACGTACAGGCCGTCGTCGAAGCGGTTGTAGTCGGCGCGGGTCTCCTCGACGGCGATGCCGAGGTCGTCCTGGTGGTTCGCCCACATGCCGTCGAGCAGGGCCTTCGCCGTGGCGGCGGCCTCGGTGTCACCGGAGCGGTCGGCGTAGTACGTCAGGGTCTTGGCGTACGCCGCCGCCACACCGACGTCGTTGGTGTAGTCGGCGACCGTGACGTGCAGGTTGCTGTTGGCGCCCGGGTTCGCGGCGTTCCAGGTGTCGGGCTGGCCCGACCACTTGAGCGTCGACGGGATCCGGAAGGTGCCGTCCGGGTTGACCGTGGTCTCCGACAGCGCCCAGTCGACCCACTTGTCGAGGACCGACTTCGCCAGCGCGTTGCCCGACTGCTGGTAGTACTCGGCGACCCGCTCCATCGACCACGCCTGGAAGCCGAACCACTGGTTGGACGGCGGGTCGTGGTAGACGGGCTTCTCGTCGTAGTACATGCCGTAGAACGTCGACACACCGGCCGGCGGCGAAGCGTACCGGCCCGCCCAGCTGTTGGTCGCGCCGCCCGCGATCGCGCCCTCGTCGGCCTGCAGCCAGCGGTAGAACTCCACCTGCCGCTGCAGCGACTTGGCCCAGTCCGCCGCGCCCGTCGCCGACTTCGGCTTCAGGTCGGGGTAGTTGCTCAGCGCGTACGCCGCGAGCGGGTTCTGGTAGCCGCCGTGCGCGTGGCTGGAGCCGATGCGCCAGGCCCAGCCCGCCGAGGTGTCGGTGGCGCCGCCCCAGGCGTAGTACCAGGACAGCAGGTAGTGCGAGGAGTCCTTGCCGGTGCCCGCCGGGCAGGACGGGCTGGTGCAGTTGCCGATCTTCTTGAAGTACTTGTCGAACATGGCGTAGCGCAGGTAGTCACCCATCTTCGCGGCCTTGGCGACGGTCGCCGAGACCTGGGAGCCCTTGCCCTGCTCCTTCGCCCAGATGTCCGCCCAGTACGCGGCCTGCACGGCCCGCGCGTCGGCGTCCGGGGCGTTGGTGAACTTCCACTGCTTGGCGTAGGACGCGTCCTTGGTGAACAGGTCCAGATAGCCGTTCCTGCCGCCGTACTTGAACGCGTCGCAGGTCGGCTGCGGGATCGTCTCCCACACCGACTCCTGCGGGCCGCGCTGGAAGGTGTTGATGTACGACGGTCCGGTCGCGGACGGGCCGGCCTCGCACTTGCCGGGCTCGTTGCCGAAGCCGTAGATGTTGTCGACGTCCTGGATCCAGTGCATACCGTAGACGTCGTCCGTACCGTATGTGGTCTTCAGTTCACCGGCGATCGGATCCGGCCCCACCGACACACCCGTGTCGAGCGCGGACGGGTACTGGTTCACGTTGTCGTACTCCGGCGCGTACGTCGCCGGCTTCGACGCGTTGTAGAAGGAGTTGGTCGGCTGGTCCGCGTGGGTCGGGATCATGTACTTCTCCATGATCTCCCAGGCCCCGTTGAACTTGGTCCAGTCGCCGGTCACCTTGCCGTACATGGCCTGCAGCCACAGCAGATAGCTGTACGCCTCCGAGGTGGTCTCGTGGCCGTGGTCCGGTGCCTCGACGATCAGCGTCTCGACCGAGTGGTACGGAATGCCCTCGGGGGAGAAGTAGCCGTTCGCCGGGTTGGTGATCTTCCCGTACAGGTCGAGGAAGCGGGCCTCGTAGGCCTTCGTCGCCCCGATCTGCGTCACGGTGACCGACGCCTTGCCGTGGCCCGGCGCCGTCGACTCGAAGACGGCCGCACCGGTCCCGGAGGAGTCGGCGGTGACGGTCACCTTCTGCGCGGTGTTCCAGTTCGACGGCGTGAAGGTCAGCGACGCGCCGCCGGTGACCGACAGCCCCGAGTTGCCGCTCGCACGGGCCGTGGTGACGGTGACGTTCGCGGTGGGCTGCTTGGACAGCTTCACCTCGAAGGTGCCCGTCTTGCCCTGCTGCACGGCCAGTTGGCCGGGCGTGGCGACCACGGTCGGGCCCGAGGTGACGGTGATGCCCACCGGGGTGGAGCTCGCGGACGCGCCGAGGCTGTCGTACGCCTTGACCACCAGCGAGTGGCTGCCCGCCGACAGCGTCGAGACGGACAGCGCGTACGGCGAGCTGGTGTCCGTGCCGAGCAGCGTGGTGTCGTCGTAGAACTCGACCTTGCTGATCGTCGCGTTGTCCGCGGCGGCCGCGGTCGCCGCGAGCCCGACCGCCTCCCCCTGCGTGTACACGGCGCCGGCCTTGGGGCTGGTGAGCACCGCGATGGGCGGCTGGTGCGCGCCGTTGCAGGCGGTGCCGTTGACCGTGAACGACGTCGGCGCGGTGTTGGTGCCGCTGTAGGTGAACTGCGCGCCCGTGGAGACGGCGGCGCCCGCCGCGATCCGCGCGTTGTACGAGGCGCTCTTCACGGTGACCGACTGCCCCGACTGCGACCAGGTGCCGTTCCAGCCGTTGGTCAGCTTCTGGTTGCCGGCGTAGGCGTAGGTCAGGGTCCAGCCGTCGAGGGCGTCCGTGCCGCGGTTGGTGATGGTCAGGTCCGCGGTGAAGCCGGAGCCCCAGTCGTTGGTCTTGTAGTCGACGCTGCACTGGACGGCCGCCGCCTGAGCGGTCGTCGAGCCGGTCGCCAGCATGGTCAGCGGAAGTGCGAGGGCCGCCACGACGGCGGTCCACAGCCGCCGCGTGACGCGGCGTCTGCGTCTGGGATGCATGTGCTGGTTCCTCCTTGCGGCTCGGAGAAGTGGGGGAGGAGCAACAAGCCTTGAACCAGTGGGAGCGCTCCCATAGTGGGGACGGGGGCCGGAGGGGTCAAGACGCTTGAAGAGTCGAAAAGATTCGACTGCCCGCAGCCAGGAATTTCTGCAACTCCCCTGTCTTTTGCCGTCACTTGGCGCTAGCTTCGATGCACCAGTGGGAGCGATTCCATCAGTCGGCACGCCTGTCACGGCGCGCCCGAGCTGCAAGGAGTCGCTCATGCGACACCCCCCGCGTTCAGCTCCTCCGTTCCTCACGGGCCGCACTCGCCTGCCCGGTGCGCCGCTGTCTCACCGCCGGCGTCCGGCATGCCCCGAGGGATTCCGGCGACCCGGCCGCCCCGTGCGTCCGGCGTCCCGGCGCGGGGACCGTCGCCACCACCCGGACGGGGAGCACGTCCGCCCCGCCCGCGTCGAGTTCCACGGCACGACCGGCAAGGTCGGCGCCGAGCCCCCGTTCCGGCCGACGGATCTCCCGAGCCGCCGGCCGATGGGAGCGCTCCCGCGCCATGCGTGACCGGCAACGGACCCGCGGGCACCGACGGCACGACCAGCCGTCCGCCCCGGCACCGACCGACGCCGCACCGCCAACACCCGCTCAACGGACAAGGGAACCCGCACTCATGAGCCGTAGCAGAACAGCGATGATCGCCGCGCTGGCGCTGGTCGCCGGGGCATCCGGGACCGCGCTCGCCGCGACGTCCGGGGGCGTCGGCACCGCCGCCGTCCCCTGCACCGTGGACTACAAGGTGCAGAACCAGTGGGCCACCGGTTTCACCGCCGCCGTCACCCTCACCAACAACAGCACCGCCAAGAGCTCCTGGTCGCTGAAGTGGACCTACGCCGGCAACCAGAAGATCACCAGCGGCTGGAACGCCAAGGTCAGCCAGAGCGGCGCGGCCGTCACCGCGTCCAACGAGTCGTACAACGCGACGCTGTCGAGCGGCGGTTCGGTCAGCTTCGGGTTCCAGGGCAGCTACAGCGGCACCAACGCGATCCCGGCCACCTTCACCCTCGACGGCGTCACCTGCAACGTCGACTCCGGCGGCGGCCCCACCAACCCGCCGACCGACCCGCCCACCGACCCGCCGACCGACCCGCCCGGCCCGACCGACAAGGTCGACAACCCGTTCACCGGCGCCAAGATGTACGTCAACCCGGACTGGTCGGCGAAGGCCGCGGCCGAACCGGGCGGCAGCCGCATCGCCAACCAGCCCACCGCCGTGTGGATGGACCGCATCGCCGCCATCGAGGGCGTCGGCGAGGCCATGGGCCTGCGCGAGCACCTCGACGAGGCCCTGAAGCAGAAGGGCACCGGCCAACTGGTCGTCAAGGTCGTCATCTACGACCTGCCCGGCCGTGACTGCGCGGCACTGGCCTCCAACGGCGAGCTCGGCCCGACGGAGATCGACAAGTACAAGACCCAGTACATCGACCCGATCGCGGCGATCATGTCCGACCCGAAGTACGCGGGTCTGCGCATCGCCACCGTCATCGAGCCCGACTCCCTGCCCAACCTGGTCACCAACGCCGGCGGCACCAACACCACCACCGAAGCCTGCGTGACCATGAAGGCCAACGGCAACTACGAGAAGGGCGTCAGCTACGCCCTCGACAAGCTCGGCGCCATCGGGAACGTCTACAACTACATCGACGCCGCCCACCACGGCTGGCTCGGCTGGGACACCAACCTCGACCCCGCCGTCCAGCTGTTCAAGAAGGTGGCCACCACCAACGGCGCGAGCGTGAGCGACGTCCACGGCTTCGTCACCAACACGGCCAACTACAGCGCCACGGTGGAGCCCAACTTCAAGATCACCGACTCGGTGAACGGGCAGACGGTGCGCCAGTCGAAGTGGATCGACTGGAACAACTACGCGGACGAGCAGTCCTTCGCCCAGGCGCTGCGCACCAAGCTCGTCGCGGCCGGCTTCCAGTCGAGCCTCGGCATGCTGATCGACACCTCGCGCAACGGCTGGGGCGGCACGGCCCGGCCCGCCGGCCCCGGCCCGCAGACCTCCGTCGACGCCTACGTGGACGGCGGCCGCACCGACCGGCGCATCCACGCCGGCAACTGGTGCAACCAGAGCGGTGCCGGCATCGGTGAACGACCCAAGGCCGCGCCTGCCGCCGGGATCGACGCCTACGTGTGGGTGAAGCCCCCGGGTGAGTCCGACGGCGCCAGCGAGGAGATCCCGAACGACGAGGGCAAGCGCTTCGACCGCATGTGCGACCCCACGTACGGGGGCAACCCCCGCAACGGCAACAACCCGACCGGTGCGCTCGCGAAGGCCCCGATCGCCGGGCAGTGGTTCTCGGCCCAGTTCCAGGAGCTCATCAAGAACGCCTACCCGCCGCTGTCCTGACGGCGCCCCCGCCGGGGCCCGGTCGTCCGGGCCCCGGCACGGGGTGAGCGTTTTGCGGTAACGGCAACAGCAGTGGCCTCCGTCCGGTGTGCCGTCGCACTCTGACGTCACACCGGACGAGAGGCTGATCCCATGGCGCACGACCACGACCACACGCACGCCCCCTCCTCCTCCCACCAGCACACGCACACCGACCACGACTGGGCCGAGATGGCCCCCCTGCTGGAGTCGCAGGCCGAACTCTTCACGCCCCTGTACGAGAAGGCCCTCGCCTGGCTGGCGAAGGAAGTGACCGAGCCGGGCCTGATCGTCGACGCGGGCAGCGGCCCCGGCGTCCTGTCCTGCCTGTTCGCCGAGACGTTCCCGGGCGCCCGAATCGTCGCCGTCGACGGTTCGCAGCCCCTGCTGGACCGGGCCAGGGCCCGCGCCGACCGCGAGGGCAGCGCCGACCGCTTCGGCACCCTGCTCGGCGAACTGCCCGACGTCCTCCAGGAGTTGGACTACCCGGCCGATCTGCTGTGGGCGAGCCGCAGCATCCACCACCTCGGCGACCAGCGCGCCGCGCTCACCGCGTTCGCCGAGCGCCTCGCACCCGGCGGCACCCTGGCCGTCCTGGAGGGCGGCCTGCCCCCGCGCTACCTGCCGCGCGACATCGGCTTCGGCCGCCCCGGCCTGCAGGCCCGCATCGACGTGCTGGAGGAGGAGCGGTTCGCCCGGATGCGGGCCGAGCTCCCGGGCTCCGTCGCGGAGACCGAGGACTGGCCGGCGCTGCTCACGGCCGCGGGCCTGAAGCACACCAGGACGCGCAGCTTCCTCCTCGACCTGCCCGCCCCGGCCACCGACCGCGTCCGCGACTACGTCGTCGCCACCCTCTCCCGCATCCGCGACCTCGTCGCCGACGGCCTCGACGACACCGACCGCGCCACCCTGGACCGGCTGCTCGACCCCGACGACCCGGCGAGCGTCCACCGCCGCCGCGACGTCTTCCTCCTCGCCGCCCACACGGTCCACACGGCGGTACGGCCGGTGTAGGCGCCCATCGACCCGCGGCGGGCTTGACTTGGAGAGCGCTCCAGCTGATGGACTCCCCGGCATTCACCGAAACACAGGGGGCAATCATGACCGACTCTCCGGTCGCGCTCGTCACGGGCGGCGGCAGCGGCATCGGCGCCGCCGTGGCACGGCGACTGCTGGCGGACGGCCACCGGGTCGCCGTCACCGGGCGCGGGGAGGAACGGCTGCGGGCGTTCGCGAAGGAGGTGGCCGAGCCGGACAGGCTGCTGACGATCACCGGGCACGCCGCCGACTACGCGCGGGTACGGGCCGCCGTCGACGCCACCGTGGCCGCGTTCGGGCGGCTGGACGTGGCCGTCGCCAACGCCGGGTTCGCCACGCACGACACCGTCGCCGAGGGCGATCCGGCCGGCTGGACGGAGATGGTGCTGACCAACGTCCTCGGGCCCGCGCTGCTGATCCGGGCGTCCGTCGACGCGCTCAGGGCGACGCGCGGGCGGATCGTGCTGGTCGGCAGCGTCGCCGGGTTCGTGCCGACGCCGGGCAACATCTACGGGGCGACCAAGTGGGCGGTGACCGGCCTCGCCGAGAACACCCGGCGCCAGGTCACCGAGTGGGGCGTCGGCGTGACCCTCGTCGCGCCCGGCCGGGTGGAGACCCCGTTCTGGGACTCCTACGGCAGCCTGCCGCCCGGCCACCTGCTCACCGCCGAACAGCTCGCCGACTCGGTCGCCTGGGCGGTCCGGCAGCCGGACGGCGTCGACGTCAACACCGTCGTCGTACGGCCCGTGGGGCAGCCCAACTGACGCGCGCGGGAACTGGGCCGGGTCCGCTAAGTCACGCCTGCCCCACCGCCCGAAGCCCGAGTACGCCCAGTACGAGGCCTTCCGGGCGGAACTCCCCCCGGTCTCCGGCCGGGGGACCCCCGGAGCACGCACCGGACGCCGCGCGGCCGCCCTCCGGGCGGCGACGCCGCTTCGCGGACACGGCCTAGTCGTCCGCGACCAGCTCCCGGGCCAGCCGCTCGCCCAGCGACACCGCCGCGCTGCGGTCCTCGATCGGCTTCACGCGCGCGTCCCGGAACAGGATGTACGTCACCCCGGAGGCGGCGCCGCCGGTGCGCGGGTCGGGATCGATGCCGAGCGACTTCGCCATGGCGTACGACGCCTCGCCGATGACGCCGGCCGGGCCGGCGTCGCCGACGACCCCGTACCGCACCCTGCCGTCGTGGATCACCGCGGCCACCGTGCCGCCCCCGATGCCCGACCGGGCGTGGTCCCACAGGCGGCTGGGGGCGGGGACGACGACGTGGGGGAGCCGGTCGGAGCGCAGGGCCCTGCCGTCCGACTGGCGGAACGCGGTGTCGGGCAGGAACCAGGGGTCCGTCGTCGGGTTGCATCTGGAGGTGCGGCGGCCGTCGCAGTCGATGTCCATGTCGGCCTTCCAGAACACGATGTCGTCCGTGCCGCACACGGGCACGGACGGCCGGGTGTGCGCGTCGGTGCGGTACTCGCCCCGGGAGACGCGGACGCAGTCGCGCACCTCGGCGAGCAGGTCCGCCGCGCCGACCGCGCTCCTGCGCACCAGTGCGGGCCCGGGGGTGCCGGCGGCGGTCGCGGGGAGCAGTCCCGCGGTGAGGAGGGCGGCCCCGGCGGCCGCTGCGAGGGGGAGGGAGCGGACGCGCACTGCGGGACCCTTCCTGTCAGGAAAGCTTCCTTACCGGCCGGGATCGGGCCGGGGCAACGGTGCGGTCCACACTGAACCGTCGGCCGGGGCCGGTCAAGGAAGGCCCCCGACCGGCGTGTGGCCCCGGACCACACGGGTCCGGGGCCACACGAGCCGCGTCACCGTCCGTACGGGACGGCACGTCAAGTGAGCCGGGAAGCGGCTCAGGCCATGTCGAACTCGGCCGGGTCCGGGCCCAGCCGGCGGTCCTCGTTCAGCGCGCTGATCGCCGCCAGGTCCTCGTCGTCCAGGCTGAAGTCGAACACCGCGATGTTCTCCCGGATCCGGGACGGCGTCACCGACTTCGGGATCACGACGTTGCCGAGCTGCAGGTGCCAGCGCAGCACGACCTGGGCCGGGGTGCGGTCGTGCTTCCGCGCGATCGCCACGATCGCCGGAACCTCCAGCAGGCCCTTGCCCTGGCCGAGCGGCGACCAGGCCTCCGTGGCGATGCCGTGCTCCGCGTGGTACTCACGGGCGGCGCGCTGCTGCAGGTGCGGGTGCAGCTCGATCTGGTTCACCGCGGGGACGACCGACGTCTCGCCGATCAGCCGCTCCAGGTGCTCCGGCAGGAAGTTGGACACGCCGATCGACCGGACCCGGCCGTCGGCGTGCAGCTTCTCGAACGCCTTGTACGTGTCGACGTACCGGCCCCGCGACGGCAGCGGCCAGTGGATCAGGTACAGGTCCACGTAGTCCAGGCCGAGCTTGTCCAGCGACGTGTCGAACGCGCGCAGCGTCGAGTCGTACCCCTGGTCGCTGTTCCAGAGCTTGGTGGTGACGAAGAGCTCCTCGCGCGCGATGCCCGAGGCGGCGATGGCCTTGCCGGTGCCCTCCTCGTTGCCGTAGATCGCCGCTGTGTCGATGCTGCGGTACCCGGCCTCCAGCGCCGTCGACACGGCCGTCTCGGCCTCGTCGTCCGGCACCTGCCACACGCCGAAGCCCAGCTGGGGCATCTCGACGCCGTTGTTCAGGGTGATCGGGGGGACCTTGCTCACGAGCTCTTGATCCTTCGGTTGTGGTCAGATGGTGCTTCCATCGTCAACGATCACGGGCGGCAACGCATTCCTGACCGCGGATTTCCGGTCGCACCGGCCACCGCGCGCGCACCCGCCGCAGCGTTCACGCCCGGTACAACGTTCACGCCCGGTACAACGCGTCGACCTCACCGGCGTACGCCTTCTCGATCGCCTTGCGCTTCAGCTTCAGCGACGGCGTCAGCAGCCCGTGCTCCTCGGTGAACGGCTGCGCCAGGATGCGGAACGTCCGGATCGACTCGGCCTGCGAGACCAGCGTGTTCGCCGCCACCACCGCGCGCCGCACCTCCGTCTCCAGGTCCGGGTCGCGCACCAGCTCCGCCGGCGCCAGCCGCGGCTTGCCGCGCATCGCCAGCCAGTGCTCGACCGCCTCGGTGTCCAGCGTGACCAGCGCCGCGATGTACGGGCGGTCGTTGCCGACCAGGATGCACTGGTTGACCAGCGGATGGTCCCGCACCCGCTCCTCCAGCACCCCCGGCGAGACACTCTTGCCGCCCGAGGTGACCAGGATCTCCTTCTTGCGGCCGGTGATCGTGAGGTAGCCGTCCTCGTCGAGGGAACCGAGGTCGCCCGTCGCGAGCCAGCCGTCCTGCAGGGCCTGGTCGGTGGCCTTCGGGTTGTTCAGATAGCCCTGGAAGATGTTGGCGCCGTGCAGCCACACCTCGTTGTCGTCCGCGATGTGCACGGTGACACCCGGAATGGGCTGCCCGACCGTGCCGTACCGGGTCCGTCCGGGCGGGTTCGCGGTCGCCGCCGCCGTCGACTCGGTCAGGCCGTAGCCCTCGTAGATGTGCACGCCCGCGCCCGCGAAGAACAGCCCCAGCCGCCGGTCCATGGCCGAACCGCCCGACATCGCGTGCCGGATCCGCCCGCCCATCGCCGCCCGCACCTTGGCGTACACCAGCTTGTCGAACAGCTGGTGCTGCATGCGCAGCCCCGCCGACGGCCCCGGCCCGACGCCCCACGCCTTCGCCTCCACGGCGTCCGCGTACCGCACCGCGACGTCGACGGCCCTCTCGAACGGCCCCGCCCGCCCCTCCTTCTCCGCCTTGCGGCGCGCGGAGTTGAACACCTTCTCGAAGATGTACGGCACCGCCAGGATGAACGTCGGCCGGAACGCCTGCAGGTCCGGCAGCAGCGCCGCCGCGTTCAGCTGCGGCTGGTGCCCGAACTTCACCCGGCCCCGGATCGCCGCGACCTCCACCATCCGCCCGAAGACGTGCGCGAGCGGCAGGAACAGCAGCGTCGCCGCCTCGTCGCCGCGCTTGGAGTGGAACACCGGCTCCCACCGCTCGACCATGGTGTCCGACTCGTACATGAAGTTGCCGTGCGAGATCACACAGCCCTTCGGGCGGCCCGTCGTGCCGGACGTGTAGATGATCGTCGCGACCGAGTCCGGCGTGACCGCCTGCCGGTGCCGGTGCACCACCTCGTCGTCGAGGTGCGCGCCCGCGTCGTACAACTCCCGCACCGCGCCCGCGTCCAGCTGCCACAGCTGCCGCAGCCGCGGCAACCGGTCGATGACCGTGGCGATCGTCATCGCGTGGTCCTCGTGCTCCACGACCGCCGCCGACACCTCCGCGTCGTACAGCATCCAGAAGCACTGCTCCGCCGACGACGTCGGGTACACCGGCACCACCTGCGCGCCGATCGTCCACAGCGCGAAGTCGAACAGCGTCCACTCGTAGCGGGTACGGGACATGATCGCGACCCGGTCCCCGAACCGGACCCCGCGCGCCAGCAGCCCCTTGGCGAGCGCCATCACCTCGTCGCGGAACTCGGCGGACGTCACGTCACGCCACTGGCCCGCGTCGTCCTTGCGGCCCAGCGCGATGCGCAGCGGGTCTCGGCGGGCATGCTCGAAGACGACGTCGGCCAGACCGCCCACCGGCGGTGCCAGCGCCAACGGAGGGTTGGTGAACTCGCGCAAACCCGCTCCCCGCTTCTCGGCCCTCGGTCTGCCTGTGACACGGCTCGTGGCACCCGTTGGGTGACACCGTGCGCGACACGGCTGGTGACGCCCCGCACAGCGCGGTGAAAGCTACCCCACCCACCAACCGGCCGGGAGGGGATCCGGCGCCCGCGGTCACTCCCGTCTGCCCTGGTCAACGGGGAAAATGCGCTCACATGGGGAAGTGCCGGACACATTCCTGACGGTTGAGTAAGTTTCGGTGCCGCAATCTCCACCGAATCTGTACGATCCGACCGCCGCCCTCCGCTCCGGAGCGCGACCGATGCCCGGGCCCCGACCGGCGGCCCCACCGGCCCGCGTCGAGGTCCTCCTCGCCGGCGGCCGCCGCCCACGGCGCACCGCCCTTCTGATCAGACCAGCGCCGAAGCCGCCGAATTCGTCACCGCCGCTCCGGCGAACCTCTCCGCGGCAGCCGTCACGGGCCCTCGCGGCGACGCTGCTGCAGCCGGTCACCGCCCGCCAGGATCTTCGCCGCCAGCGCGTCCGCCGCGTCCTGCGCCGTGGTGCGGCGCCGCCCGTGCACCAGCACGAAGTCCACCCGCCCCAGCTCCGGCAGCCCCGAACGCTCCGGCACCCGCACCAGACCCGGCGGGATCAGACCCCGCGAGTGCGCCATCACCCCCAGCCCGGCCCGCGCTGCCGCGATCAGACCGTTCAGGCTGCCGCTCGTGCACGCGATCCGCCACTCGCGCCCCTGCCGCTGCAGCGCCTCCAGAGCCAGCGCCCGGGTGATGCCGGGCGGCGGATACACGATCAGCGGCACCGGACGCTCCGGGTCCAGCCGCAGCCGCTCCGCGCCGATCCACACCAGCCGGTCCTGCCACACCGGCTCACCGCGCGGGTCCTCCGGCCGCCGCTTCGCCAGCACCAGATCCAGCTTCCCGGCCGCCAGCTGCTCGTGCAGCGTGCCCGACAGCTCCACCGTCAGCTCCAGATCGACCTCGGGATGCTCGTGCCGGAAACCCTCCAGGATCTCCGGCAGCCGGGTCAGCACGAAGTCCTCCGACGCGCCGAACCGCAGCCGCCCCCGCAGCCGCGTCCCCGTGAAGAACGCCGCCGCCTGCTCGTGCACCGCCAGAATCCGGCGCGCGAAACCCAGCATCGCCTCGCCGTCCTCGGTCAGCTCCACCGAGTGCGTGTCCCGCGTGAACAACTGCCGGCCGGTCGCGTCCTCCAGCCGCCGCACGTGCTGGCTCACGGTCGACTGACGCAGCCCGAGCCGCCGCGCGGCCTGCGTGAAGCTCAGCGTCTGCGCCACCGCCAGAAAGGTCCGCAGCTGGGAAGGCTCGTACACACCGCACAGCCTACGGCCGCCCATCACGCGACGCGATGACAGTGAGAACGGTGTACGGGATTCCCGATCGCCGAAGAGGGGATCACGATGGAACGGGGAACCCGTGACCCCGAGCACGTCACCGAGCAAGTGGAGCACCGTGAAACACCTGCGCTGGCCGAGCTGGATGCCGGTCGACCCCTACATCCTGCTGCTCCTCGGGACGGTGGGCCTCGCGGCGCTCCTACCGGCCCGCGGGACGACGGCCGACGTCGCCTCCGGCGCCTCCACCGCCGCGATCGCCTTCCTCTTCTTCCTCTACGGCGCCCGCCTGTCCACCCGCGAGGCCCTCGACGGCCTCAAGCACTGGCGCCTCCACATCACCGTCCTCGCCTGCACCTTCGTGGTGTTCCCGCTGCTCGGCCTCGCCGCCCGCGGACTCGTCCCGGTCCTCCTGACCGACCCCCTCTACCAGGGCCTGCTCTTCCTCACCCTCGTCCCGTCGACCATCCAGTCGTCGATCGCCTTCACCTCCATCGCCCGCGGCAACGTGCCCGCCGCGATCTGCGCCGGCTCCTTCTCCTCCCTCGTCGGCATCGTCCTCACCCCACTGCTCGCCGCCGCCCTGCTCGGCGGCGCCGTCGGCGGCTTCTCCGCCGACTCCGTCGTGAAGATCGTGCTGCAACTGCTCGTGCCGTTCGTCGCCGGACAACTGCTGCGCCGCTGGATCGGCGCCTTCGTCGCCCGGCACCGCAAGGCCCTCGGCCTCGTCGACCGCGGATCGATCCTCCTCGTCGTCTACACCGCGTTCAGCGCCGGCATGGTGCAGGGCATCTGGCACCGGGTGAGCCCCGCCCGGCTGGCCGGACTGCTCGCCGTCGAGGTCGTGCTGCTCGCCCTGATGCTGGCCCTGACCTGGTACGGCGCCAGGGCACTCGGCTTCGGACGCGCGGACCGGATCGCCATCCAGTTCGCCGGCTCCAAGAAGTCCCTCGCCGCCGGACTGCCCATGGCGAGCGTCCTGTTCGGCGCCCACGCCTCCCTGGCCGTGCTCCCGCTGATGCTGTTCCACCAGATGCAGCTGATGGTGTGCGCCGTGATCGCCAAGCGCCGCTCGCGCGACCCCCGCGAGGACGCCACCTCACCGGCAGGAACCGCGGCGTCACGAACCGCGGTCGGTACCGGGACACGTCCCGGCTGAGCCGGTCGGCCGCGCCCGCGTGTCCAGCCGGTCGGCGTCGTGGCTCGGGACGAGCGGCGGGTCGCTCGGGACGAGCGGCGGGCGGACCCGGTGGTGAGGGGTGTCGTCGGTCGACCAGGACGCGACCGTACGCGGTATACAGTCGCCGCCCTGCAGTCGTCCGTCGTCCGTCGTCCGTCGGCGGTCGGCGGTCGCCCGTTGTCCGTCGGTGGTCGGCGGGCGGCGAGCAGCACCGCCGCGAGAACCGGGGCCGGCAACCAGGCCGACCCCGATTCCCGCGCGCCGGCGGGCGCGTGCCGCGTCCTCGCCGCACCCACCGGGGCGCTAGCTGCTGCCGCCCACCCGGTCCATGGGCAGCCACGCGACCGTGCCCCGGGTGGCCGGAGCCGTCCGCCCGGTGGTGAGTTCCTCGTCGGTGAGCGCCCGGTTCCACACCCGGACGTCGTCGATCGCGCCGGTGAAGAACGCCCGGCTGTCCATGCGCTGGCCGACGTGCACACCGAACGGCGAGTTCCGGCTGACCGATCCGGCCGGCGCGGCCACGGAGCCGACCGGCGCACCGTCCAGGAACATCGTGAGTTCGCCGCCGGCACGGCGCAGCGCCAGCTGGTGCCACTGGCCGTCGTTGTACGCGCCCGTGGTGCGCACGGACGCCGAGCGAGGGGCGGCGGCTCCGTCGCGGACGGTCATCAGGCCCTGGACGCGGTTGTTCGCGGGCTCGCCGCGCAGCCAGACCTGGGGCTGACCGGTGCCGATGCCGCCCATCCACAGCAGCGGCTGCTCACCCGAGGCGGCCGTGTACCGGAACCACAACGACGCCGTGAAGTCCCCTTCGCCGAGACGGAGTTGTTCACGGTAGGGGAGACGCACGGCGTCGTCGGCGCCGTCGAAGCCGAGCGCGCCGCCCCGCACCCCGTCCGTCGCCCGGGCGCCGCCGAGAACGGCCGCGGGCCTGCCGTGCGCGGCGACGTCCGCGGTCGTCGGGTCGGGGCCGCGGCGCGGTGCCAGCCAGTTGTCCGTGAAACGGGCGAAGCGGATCTCGTCCCGGGCGTCGACGGCGCCGCCCTCGTACATCAGCCCCACCGTGTCCCGGTCGACGTCGACCAGATCGGAGTAGCCGGACCAGTCCCGCGTGACGACCGTGCCGCGGTCCACGCTGTCCCAGGTGCGGCCACCGTCGTAGGAGGAGCGGATCATCATCGTGCGACGGCGGTCGGGGTCGGCCGGCGCGGACAGCAGGATACGGTCGCCGCGCCGCAGTACGGCACCCTGCACCTGCGGTGTGTACAGGTCGGGGACGGCCCGGAAGGGCCCGGCGAAGCTGTCGCCGCCGTCCCGGCTGACGGTCTGGGAGCGGTGGCCGAGGTCGGTGCCCTCCTGTTCCCTGCCGCTGACCAGGATCGTGCCGTCGGCGCGTTCGGTGAGGGTCACCTCGGAGGGCTTCTGCCGGAAGGTGCCGTCCGCGGCGACCGGCCAGCTGTCGGTGGCGCCGATCCGCCAGGAGTCGCCGCCGTCGTCGCTGACGACGAGCGCCGCGTGGTTGGCGGTCACCCGGCCGCCGCTCCACGTCTCGGTGTTGACGCCGAACACCAGCCGCCCGGCGTGCCGGCCGCGGGTGAGCTGGATGCCGTGCACGGGGCCGGTCGCGTACCAGGAGTTCCAGTGCGCCGGCAGGATCTGGTCGCTCAGGTCGCGCGGCTTCGACCAGGTGCGGCCGTCGTCGTCGCTGTACTGCAGATGAGGGGTGCGGTCGCAGGGCACCGCGCAGTTGCCGCTGTCGGTGCGGCCCGTGTTGTACGTCTCGGCGAGCAGGATCCGGCCCGTGTCGCGGTCGACCAGCGGCGCCGGGTTGCCGTGCGTGTCGCCGGCGCCCTCGTTGACGACCTGGAGCGGGCCCCAGGTGCGGCCGCCGTCGGTGGACCGTTTGAGGACGATGTCGATGTCGGCCGCGTCCCCGCAGTTGAGGACACGGCCCTCGGCGAAGGCGAGCAGCGTGCCGTTCGTGGTCCGCACGATCGCCGGGATGCGGAAGCAGGCGTAACCGGGGTCCTGGGACGCCTTGAAGAGGGTCTGCTGTTCGAAGTGCGGGGCGGCGGAGGCGGATTCGGCCTGGGCGGGCGCGGGCAGTGCGGCTGTCGCCGCGAGGGCGATCAGGGCGACGAGCGGGTATCTCAGACGGGTACGAAGACGTGCCGGCATGGTGCGACCTGCCCTTCATAGGTCTGGTCGTGCGGTCCGGTCATTGGCCCAGACATCTGAACATCAGGACATCCCATGTCCAGAGGGCGGGCGGCCGACGTTAGTTGGGCCGCCGCCCGCCCCGCAAGAACCGTGCACGTGTCGCCGCGCGAACCATGCCGCGACCTGAAGCCCCGTCACCCGCATGGTGGCCACCGGCCGTTGGCCGAGCCGGGGCGCCAGCGGCGCAGGGGGCGTTCCCCGCCGGTCGGGGCTCCGCCGCCGTGCCGCGGGAACCGGGCTGTCAGCCCTGGGGGGCCGCGGCTCGCAGGGCGACCCGGTCCTCACCCGCGTACACGTTCATGGAACTGCCCCGCAGAAAGCCCACCAGGGTCAGGCCCGTCTCCGCGGCCAGGTCCACCGCCAGGGACGACGGCGCGGACACCGCCGCCAGCACCGGGATGCCCGCCATGACCGCCTTCTGCGCCAGCTCGAACGACGCCCGGCCCGACACCAGCAGGATCGCCCGGGACAGCGGCAGGCCGCCGCTGCGCAGGGCGCGGCCGACCAGCTTGTCGACCGCGTTGTGCCGGCCCACGTCCTCCCGCACGTCCAGCAGCTCGCCGTCCTCGGAGAACAGCGCCGCCGCGTGCAGACCCCCGGTCCGGTCGAACACCCGCTGAGCCGCCCGCAGCCGGTCGGGGAGTCCGGCGAGCAGCTCGGGCGTGACACGGACCGGGGGAGTGTCGGCGATGGGCCAGCGTGCCGTCGTACGGACCGCGTCCAGGCTCGCCTTGCCGCACAGACCGCAGGACGAGGTCGTGTACACGTTGCGCTCGAGGGTGATGTCGGGCATCGCCACGCCGGGGGACGTCTTCACGTCGACGACGTTGTACGTGTTGGAGCCGTCGACCGTCGCCCCCGCGCAGTAGACGATGTTCTGCAGATCGGATACGGCAGCCAGTACACCCTCGCTGACCAGGAAACCGGCGGCGAGCGCGAAGTCGTCGCCCGGCGTGCGCATGGTGATCGCGAGCGGCCTGCCGTTCAGCCGGATCTCCAGCGGCTCCTCGGCGACCAGGGTGTCCGGGCGGGACGAGACGGCACCGTCCCGGATGCGGAGCACCTTGCGTCGTTCCGTGACTCGTCCCATGTCCTGATCAGCCCCGGTTCTGTACGTGCTGGTAGCCGAAACGGCCCTTGATGCAGAGGTTGCCGTGGGTCACCGGGTTGTCGTGCGGCGAGGTGACCTTCACGATCTCATTGTCCTGCACGTGCAGCGTCAGGTTGCAGCCCACGCCGCAGTACGCGCACACCGTCGTCGTCCCGGTCTGCCGCGACTCGTCCCACGTCCCGGCCGCCCGCATGTCGAACTCCGACTCGGTCGAACTCCGACATAGGCGCCGATCGCACCGGCGCCGAGAACTGCGACTTTCACGGGAACGCTCCGTTCGGTTCGAGGGATACCGCGGAGGTGGCCGGGGGTGGCCGCGAGGATGGCCGGAGGTGGCCGGGAGGGGCCGTGGGGTGAGCCGGGTGGCGGAGACTGCGTGGGGGCATCGTGTCGGCCGACCGACCGGCTTGTGGGGCCAGCCTCGATGGTGTCGACGAAACATTTTCCACAGTATGGAAGTTGGGGCGGCAAGGGTCTGAGTACGGGTCTGTTGGCGACCGAAGCCTGTATGTGATCGGTGGGCGACCGTTCGTCGCATGCTGCATACCGCTCATCGCATACGGTCGACCTGCCGTCTTCTCAACTCACCGACCGGTTCCTACCGTTCCGGATCATGAGTCCACCGGTCGCACCCGCGGGCTGGAGCCGCTGGCTCGTTCCGCCCGCCGCCCTCTCCGTCCACCTCTCCATCGGACAGGCCTACGCCTGGAGCGTGTTCAAGCCGCCTCTCGAGTCCGCGCTCGGTCTCAGCGGCACCCAGAGCGCGCTGCCCTTCCAGCTCGGCATCGTCATGCTCGGCCTGTCCGCCGCGTTCGGCGGCACCCTCGTCGAACGCAACGGGCCCCGCTGGGCGATGACCGTCGCCCTGGTCTGCTTCTCCTCCGGGTTCCTGCTCTCCGCACTCGGCGCGGCCACCGAGCAGTACTGGCTGATCGTCCTCGGCTACGGCTTCGTCGGCGGGATCGGCCTCGGCATCGGCTACATCTCGCCCGTCTCGACCCTGATCAAGTGGTTCCCCGACCGGCCCGGCATGGCCACCGGCATCGCAATCATGGGCTTCGGCGGCGGCGCGCTCATCGCCTCGCCGTGGTCGGCGCAGATGCTGGAGTCGTTCGGCACCGACAGTTCCGGCATCGCCCTCGCGTTTGTCGTACACGGGCTTTCGTATGCGGTCTTCATGGCGCTCGGCGTGCTGCTGGTGCGGGTGCCGCGCAGCGCACGGCCCGTCGACAGCGGTCCGAGTGCGCTCGACGGGCCGCAGGTCTCCGCCCGCGGCGCGATGCGCACCCCGCAGTTCTGGTGCCTGTGGATCGTGCTCTGCACGAACGTCACCGCCGGCATCGGCATCCTGGAGAAGGCCGCCCCGATGATCACCGACTTCTTCGCGGACACCTCGGCGCCGGTCTCGGCGACGGCCGCCGCGTGCTTCGTCGCGCTGCTGTCGGCGGCCAACATGGCCGGCCGCATCGGCTGGTCG
Source organism: Streptomyces sp. DH24 (assembly GCF_029813775.1). GTDB lineage: Bacteria > Actinomycetota > Actinomycetes > Streptomycetales > Streptomycetaceae > Streptomyces. The sequence goes on from NZ_JARVKW010000004.1 coordinate 32,096, forward strand.
TCGGCCTCCGACCTCATCGGACGCAAGAACATCTACCGCGTCTACCTCGGCGTCGGCGCCCTGACGTACGGGCTGATCGCGCTGTTCGGCGACTCGTCCAAGCCGCTGTTCGTGCTGGGCGCGCTGGTGATCCTCTCCTTCTACGGCGGCGGCTTCGCGACGATCCCCGCCTACCTGAAGGACCTCTTCGGCACCTACCAGGTCGGCGCCATCCACGGCCGGCTGCTCACCGCATGGTCCACGGCCGGTGTCCTCGGACCGCTGATCGTCAACTGGATCGCCGACCGTCAGGAGGAGGCCGGCCGGAGCGGTCCGGCCCTGTACGGGATGTCCTTCGTGATCATGATCGGGCTGCTCGTCGTCGGGTTCGCCGCCAACGAACTCGTCCGGCCCGTGCACCCCCGCCACCACGTCCCCGCACCCCAGGAGGCCGCCGATGACCGGCGACAGCAGCCAGAGTCCGCCTAGCCGGCGGGGCCTGATCGCCTTCGCCTGGCTGTGGGTGGGCGCACCGCTTGCCTACGGCCTGTACGAACTCGTCCGCAAAGCCACCCAATTGTTCACCGGGTAGAGAGCCGTCCCGGGGAGTTCCCGGGCGCCCCGCCCCCGGGCCCCGCGGGTGATGCATCGGGCGATGCCCGGGCGTCCGAGGGTCTGACAGAAGCCGACAAGCCGCGCTCCGCTTTCCTGTCGCTTCGCCCGCCGCGCTACCCGCGAGTCACTGATCAGACTGGTGAATCCCGTTACACACGCACCAAGGGGGACGCCATGCACGGCTCGCGGATCGCTGCCGTCGGCCATTACCAGCCCGCCCGTATCCTGACGAACCGGGATCTGGCGGGCATGGTGGACACCAGTGACGAGTGGATCACGAGCCGGGTGGGCATCCGTACCCGCCACATCGCCGGTCCCGACGAACCCGTCGACGAGCTCGCCGCCCATGCCGCCGCCAAGGCGCTCGCCGCCGCCGGCCTGCTGCCCGGCGACATCGACCTGATCCTGGTCGCCACCTCGACCGCCATCGACCGCTCCCCGAACATGGCCGCACGCGTCGCCGACCGCCTCGGTGTGCCGTCGCCGGCCGCGATGGACATCAACGTGGTGTGCGCCGGCTTCACTCACGCCCTGGCCACCGCCGACCACACGGTGCGGGCGGGCGCCGCGACCCGGGCGCTGGTCGTCGGCGCCGACAAGATGTCCGACGTCGCCGACTGGACCGACCGCAGCACCTGCGTGCTCGTCGGCGACGGCGCGGGCGCCGCGGTCGTCGAGGCCGCCGAGGAACCCGGCATAGGGCCCGTGCTGTGGGGTTCGGTGCCCGGGATGGGGCGGGCGGTGCGCATCGAGGGCAGCCCGCCGCGTTTCGCCCAGGAGGGCCAGAGCGTCTACCGCTGGGCGACCACGCAACTGCCGCCCGTCGCCCGCGCCGCCTGCGAGCGGGCCGGCCTCGCCCCGGCGGACCTCGCGGCGGTCATCACGCACCAGGCCAACCTGCGCATCATCGAGCCGCTCGCCGAGAAGATCGGCGCCGTGAACGCCGTCGTCGCCCGCGACGTCACCGAGTCCGGCAACACCTCGGCCGCGAGCATCCCGCTCGCGTTCTCCAAGCTGGTCGAGCAGGGCGCGATCAGCACCGGCGACGCCGTTCTGCTGTTCGGGTTCGGGGGCAACCTCTCCTACGCGGGACAGGTCGTCAGGTGCCCGTGACCTGCTCACACGATCGGGTATGACGAGCCGAACTCCCTGCCGCCCTGACCTTTGTGCGCCGTAGACTGTAGACGAAAGACAATCGATGGCGGATTTCGGCGCGGACGGACCGGCCGTGCCGAGGAGGGGGAATCGCGATGTTGTCGACAGGACTGCCACAGGGAGCGGTGCCCAAACTCGAACGGCCCGGGCCGCTGCGCGACCGCGTCTACGAGGCCCTGCTCGAACTCATCACGACACGCGCCCTCCGGCCGGGCCAGCACCTCGTGGAGAGCGAACTCGCCGGTCACCTGGGTGTGTCGCGGCAGCCCGTGCGCGAGGCGCTCCAGCGGCTCAACACCGAGGGCTGGGTCGATCTCCGCCCGGCCCAGGGCGCGTTCGTGCGCGAACCGACCGACGAAGAGGCCGACCAGCTCCTGACGGTCCGTACGCTTCTGGAGGCCGAGGCCGCCCGCCTCGCCGCCCGGAACGCCGACGAGGAGGGCATCCACGCCCTGGACCAGATCGTGGAGCAGGGACTGCTGGCCGTCGAGTCCGACGACGTGGACGCCGCCTTCGCCCTCAATGCCCGCTTCCACGCCAAGATCATGGAACTCGCGGGCAACGCCGTCCTCGCCGAACTCGCCGCGCAGGTGGACCGGCGGGTGCGCTGGTACCACACCCCCGTCGCCCGGCAGCGCGGGCGGCAGTCCTGGATCGAGCACCAGGAGCTGGTCACCGCCATCCTGAACCGCGACGAGCAGGAGGCCGTGCGGCTCATGCGTGAGCACACCGAGCACACTCGCCGCTCGTACCACGCCCGCGACCGCTCGTAGGCCCTCGCGCCTGCGCACCCTCGCGTGCGCCCGCGCGCCGGCGCACGCGCACGACGCCCGCCCGCCCCGTGACCTTCCTGGACAGGGGCGGGCATGCGCGTCTCCGGGCCGGGCCGCGTCCCCGGCGGAGGGTCGGTCGTATCCGTACCAAGTGGCCCCAAATCCCCGCCTCCGACCGGGCTTTGTCCTGAGAGTGGAGAAAGTCGGCAGTAATTCGTGCGCGACTTCTTCCCAGTCCCGGCAGCCACTGCTACTTTCCCCTACGAAGCGAGCCGACGATGTGGCCGGAAACCGGCGCGCACAGGCCTATTGAGGCGGGGAGGGGCTAGTGAGACGCATGACCGCGCGACCCGCGAACGCTCACCAGGCCCGACTGCTCAAGCTGTTGCGCGACGGCGGCCCCAACTCCCGCGCCCAGCTCGGCGACCAGGTCGACCTGTCCCGGTCCAAGCTGGCCGTGGAGGTGGACCGCCTGCTGGAGACGGGGCTGGTCGTGGCCGACGGACTCGCCGCCTCCCGCGGCGGACGCCGTTCCCACAACATCCGCCTCGCGCCCGGACTGAGGTTCCTCGGCGTCGACATCGGCGCGACCTCGGTCGACGTCGCCGTCACCAACGCCGAACTGGAGGTCCTCGGCCACATCAACCATCCGATGGACGTGCGCGAGGGCCCCGTCGCGGTCTTCGAGCAGGTCCTCGCCATGGCCGCGAAGCTGAAGGCCTCCGGACTCGCGGAAGGGTTCGACGGCGCCGGCATCGGCGTCCCCGGCCCCGTCCGCTTCCCCGAGGGCGTGCCGGTCGCGCCGCCGATCATGCCCGGCTGGGACGGCTTCCCCGTACGGGAGGCGCTCAGCCAGGAACTCGGCTGCCCGGTCATGGTCGACAACGACGTGAACCTCATGGCGATGGGGGAGCAGCACGCCGGCGTCGCCCGCAGCGTGGCCGACTTCCTCTGCGTCAAGATCGGTACCGGCATAGGCTGCGGCATCGTCGTCGGCGGTGAGGTCTACCGCGGTACGACGGGCAGCGCCGGCGACATCGGGCACATCCAGGCGGTGCCCGACGGCCGCCCCTGCGCCTGCGGCAACCGGGGCTGTCTGGAAGCCCACTTCAGCGGGGCGGCCCTCGCCCGGGACGCCACCGAGGCGGCCCAGCAGGGCCTGTCGGTGGAACTCGCCGGCCGGCTTGAGGGGGGCGGCACCCTGAGCGCGATCGACGTCGCCGCCGCGGCCGCCGCCGGTGACGCCACCGCCCTCGACCTGATCCGCGAGGGCGGCAACCGCACCGGCCAGGTCATCGCCGGCCTGGTCAGCTTCTTCAACCCCGGCCTGGTGGTGATCTGCGGCGGAGTGACCGGCCTCGGCCACACCCTGCTCGCCGCGATCCGCACCCAGGTCTACCGCCAGTCGCTGCCCCTGGCGACCGGCAACCTGCCCATCGTCCTGGGCGAGTTGGGACCCACCGCCGGAGTCACCGGCGCGGCCCGGCTCATCAGCGACCACCTGTTCTCACCCGCGTAGACCCGCACCGCAACACGGCTCACTGCACCCGCAACACGGCTCACCGGCACCCCAACACGGCTCACCCGCACCGCAGTACAGCTCGCTCGCACCAGGAGTACGGCTCACCCGCACCCCGAGCCACAGCTCACCTGCACCGCCGGCACGACCCGCCCGCACCACCGCCGACCCGCACCACGCCCCTGCTCCGCCCTGCCCGGAAACGGCCTGCCCCGCGCAGGCCCGCACGGCCCGCTCGCCCCCGAGAAGGCCCGCTCGACAAGCGCCCTGGAACCGGCCCGCACGCCCGCCGAGGGGAATTCGCATGGCACCAGAACCACCGCTGCTCAGCATGACCGGCATCACCAAGTCCTTCCCCGGAGTCCGGGCCCTCGACGGCGTCGACCTGGAAGTCCAGGCCGGCGAGGTGCACTGCCTGCTCGGCCAGAACGGCGCCGGGAAATCCACCCTCATCAAGGTGCTCGCCGGCGCCCACCAGCCCGACACCGGCACCATCCGGTGGCGCGGCGAGCAGGTCACCCTGCGCTCGCCCATCGCCGCCATGCGCCTCGGCATCGCCACCATCTACCAGGAACTCGACCTGGTGGAGCACCTGTCCGTCGCCGAGAACGTCCACCTCGGCCACGAGCCCACCACCGCCGGTTTCGTCGTGCGCGGCAAGGCCGCCCGCGCCTCGACCGCCGCGCTGCTGCGGCGCCTCGGCCACCCCGAGATCGAACCCGGCCGCCTGGTCGGGGACCTGTCGGCGGCGCAGCAGCAGATCGTGTCCATGGCGCGGGCCCTGTCCCACGACGTACGGCTCATCGTCATGGACGAGCCGTCCGCCGCCCTCGACCCGGACGAGGTCGACAACCTCTTCCGCATCGTCGGCGACCTCACGGCCGACGGCGTCGCCGTCGTCTACATCTCCCACCGCCTGGAGGAGATCCGGCGCATCGGCGACCGGGTCACCGTCCTGAAGGACGGCCGCGCCGTCGCCGTCGGACTGCCCGCGAAGTCGACGCCCACCCGGGAGGTGGTCGCGCTGATGACGGGACGCAACGTGGAGTACGTCTTCCCGGAGCGGCCCGCGCGGGACACGACCGCGGGCACACCGGTCCTGGAGGTACGGGGACTGGCCCGGGAGGGCGAGTTCGCGCCCCTGGACCTGACCGTGCACGCCGGGGAGATCGTCGGCCTCGCCGGGCTCGTCGGCTCCGGACGATCCGAAATACTGGAGACCGTATACGGTGCGCGGAAGCCGACGGCCGGTCAGGTGGTCGTCGACGGCCGACCGCTCAGGCCCGGCAGCGTCCGCGCCGCCGTCCGCGCCGGACTCGGACTCGCCCCCGAGGAACGCAAGGCGCAGGCCCTGCTCATGCTGGAGTCCGTCACCCGCAACGTGTCGGTTTCCTCCATGTCCCGCTTCTCACGCGCCGGCTGGATCGACCGCGGCGCCGAACTGGGCGCCGCCCGGGCCGCCACCCGCGAACTGTCGCTGCGGCCCGACAACCCGTCCGTCCCGGTGCGCACCCTGTCCGGCGGCAACCAGCAGAAGGCCGTCCTCGCCCGCTGGCTGCTGCGCGGCTGCCGCGTGCTGCTGCTGGACGAACCCACCCGCGGCGTCGACGTCGGCGCCCGCGCCGAACTGTATGCAGTCATCCGTCGACTGGCGGACGAAGGCCTCGCCGTGCTGCTGGTCTCCAGTGAAGTGCCCGAGGTCCTCGGCCTCGCCGACCGCGTCCTGGTCCTGCGCGAGGGCAGCGTCGTCCACACGGCGCCGGCCCGCGAACTCGACGAACACCGCGTACTCGATCTCGTCATGGAAGGAAGTCCGGCGTCATGACGCAGCACGTGTCCCCGCCCCGGGGCGGCACCGGCAAGACGGCCCCGGTGGAAGGGCCGCCCGCCTGGCGCGGCAGGCTCGCCCGCGCCGACGTCCGCACCCTGTCCCTGCTCGGCGTGCTCGCCGCGCTGGTCCTCATCGGCGGCATCACCAAGCCCGACGAGTTCCTCGACACCCGCAACCTGCAACTCGTCCTCACGCAGGCCTCCGTGATCGGTGTCGTCACCGTCGGCATGACCTTCGTCATCATCTCCGGCGGCATCGACCTGTCCGTCGGCGCGATCGTCGCCCTCGCCTCCGTGTGGGCGACCACCGTCGCCACCCAGGAATACGGATTCCTCGGCATCCTGTTCACCGCGATCGTGGTCGGCGTGGGCTGCGGTCTCGTCAACGGCGTGCTCATCGCCTACGGGGCGATGGTCCCGTTCATCGCCACCCTCGCCATGCTCGCCTCGGCCCGCGGCCTCGCCCTGCAGATCACCGACGGCAGGACACAGATCGTCACCGTCGACGGTGTACTGGATCTCGGCGAACGCGATGCGTATGTACTCGGTATACCGCCGCTGGTCCTCGTCTTCGCCGTGGTCACGGTCATCGGCTGGCTGGTGCTCAACCGCACCACCTTCGGCCGCCGCACCGTCGCCGTCGGCGGCAACAGCGAGGCCGCCCGGCTCGCCGGCATCGACGTCCGCCGCCAGCGCCTGTACCTCTACCTGCTGTCCGGGCTGTGCTGCGGCATCGCCGCCTTCCTGCTGATCGTCCTGTCCGGTTCCGGCCAGAACACCAACGGCAACCTCTACGAACTCGACGCCATCGCCGCCGCGATCATCGGCGGCACGCTGCTCAGCGGCGGCCGGGGCACCATCACCGGCTCCGTGCTCGGCGTCCTGATCTTCACCACGATCACCAACATCTTCGCCCTGAACAACCTGCAGAGCGACGTCCAGCAGATCGCCAAGGGCGCGATCATCGTCGCCGCCGTGCTGGTCCAGCGCCGTACCGCGAGCACGACCTGAGGAAAGGGTTCACCGCCATGTCTCAACTCACCAGTCGCAGAGGACTGCTCTTCGGGACCGCCGCCGTGTCGGCCGGTGCCCTCCTCGCGGGTTGCACGAGTAACGAACCGTCGGACAAGGACGACGACAAGGCCGCGAGCAACCAGCCCGCCGCCGACGACCAGCCCGGCAAGCAGGTCACCATCGGCTTCGCCGGCCCGCAGGCCGACCACGGCTGGCTCAACGCCATCAACGAGAACGCCAAGAGCCGCGCCGAGAAGTACCAGGACGTCACCCTGGAGATCACCGAGGGCTCCAACGACACCGCCCAGCAGATCGGCCAGATCGAGACCCTCATCAACAAGAAGGTCGACGTGCTGGTGGTGCTGCCCGCCGACGGCAAGGCACTCACCCAGGTCGGACTGAAGGCGATGCGCGCGGGCATCCCCGTCGTCAACCTCGACCGGATCTTCAACTCCCCGCAGGCGTACCGCTGCTGGATCGGCGGCGACAACTACGGCATGGGCCTCAACGCCGGCCACTACATCGGCGAGAAGCTCAAGGACAAGCCGAACGCCCGCGTCATCGAACTCGCCGGCCTCGACAACCTGGAACTGACCAAGCAGCGCACCCAGGGCTTCGACGACGCCCTGAAGAACTACCCGAACATCAAGAAGGTCGCCCGCCAGGCAGCCGACTTCACCGTCGAGTCAGGCCAGGCCAAGATGGCCCAGCTCCTGCAGGCCCAGTCGAAGTTCGACGCGTTGTGGAACCACGACGACGACCAGGGCGTGGGCGCCCTGCGCGCCATCGAGCAGGCGGGCCGCGACGACTTCCTGATGGTCGGCGGCGCCGGCGCGCTCTCCGCGTTCCAGGCCATCAAGCAGGACAACGGGGTCCTCAAGGCGACCGTCCTGTACCCGCCGACCATGGCCGCGTCCGCCATCGACCTGGCCCGCGCCCTCGGCCAGGGCAAGGGCGTCGGCGGCCTCGCCGAGTTCGAGATCCCGGCGTCCCTCACCCTCTACTCGGCCGTCGTCGACAAGACCAACGTCGACCAGTACATGCCCACCGGCTTCAAGTAGAGGCGCCCGCACACCGGGCCCGACCCGCGCGAGGAGGGCCGGGCCCACCCCCCACCGCGCCGTGACGACGAGGAGGACCTTCCGCATGGGACAGCCGCAGCAGCAAGAAGGGACGGAGACCGGCAAGCCGCCGCTCAGGGTCGGCATGGTCGGCTACGCCTTCATGGGCGCCGCCCACTCCCAGGGCTGGCGCACAGCGGGCCGCGTCTTCGACCTGCCGCGCCGCCCGGTGCTCGCCGCGATCTGCGGCCGCGACGCCGCCGCCGTGCGCGCGGCGGCCGACCGGCACGGCTGGGAGGCGACCGAGACCGACTGGCGCGCCCTGGTCGAACGGGACGACGTCGACCTCGTCGACATCTGCACCCCCGGCGACAGCCACGCCGAGATCGCGCTGGCCGCCCTGGCCGCCGGGAAGCACGTTCTGTGCGAGAAGCCCCTCGCCAACACGGTCGAGGAGGCGGCGGCCATGACCCGGGCCGCCGACGAGGCCGCACGGCACGGCCAGGTGGCCATGGTCGGCTTCAACTACCGCCGGGTGCCCGCCATGGCCCTGGCCCGGAAGATGGTCGCCGAGGGCAGGCTCGGCGCACTGCGCCACGTACGGGTGGCCTACCTGCAGGACTGGCTGGTCGACCCGCAGTTCCCGCTGACCTGGCGGCTGCGCAAGGACCAGGCAGGCTCCGGATCGCTCGGCGACCTCGGCGCGCACATCGTGGACCTCGCGCAGTACCTGGCGGGCGAGCACCTCGCCGGCGTCTCCGCCCTCACCGAGACGTTCGTCCGCGAACGCCCGCTGCCCGGCGGCGCCCCGCAGGGCCTGACCGCCGAGTCGGCCGGCGGCACCGGACGGGTCACCGTCGACGACGCCGCCGTGTTCACCGGCCGCTTCACCTCCGGCGCCCTCGCCTCCTTCGAGGCCACCCGCTACGCCACCGGCCGCAAGAACGCCCTGCGCATCGAACTCAACGGCTCCCACGGCTCGCTCGCCTTCGACCTGGAACGCCTCAACGAGCTGTCGTACCACGACGGCAGGGAGCCCGGCACGCACGCCGGCTTCCGCCGCATCCTGGTCACCGAACCCGACCACCCCTACCTGGCGGCCTGGTGGCCGCCCGGCCACGGCCTCGGCTACGAGCACACCTTCGTCCACCAGGCCCGCGACCTGGTGCACGCCGTCGCCGAGGGCGGCCGGGCCGAGCCCTCCTTCGCCGACGGGCTGCAGGTGCAGCGCGTGCTGGCCGCGGTCGAGGAGAGCGCCGAGAAGAACTCCGTCTACACGCCCGTCGCACTCTGAGGAGGCCCCACGGATGCCGCGCAACTTCACGCTGTTCACCGGCCAGTGGGCGGACCTGCCCCTGGAGGAGGTCTGCCGCCTGGCCCGCGACTTCGGCTACGACGGCCTCGAACTCGCCTGCTGGGGCGACCACTTCGAGGTCGACAAGGCACTCGCCGACCCCTCCTACGTCGCCTCCCGCCACCAGCTCCTCGACAAGTACGGCCTGAAGTGCTGGGCCGTCTCCAACCACCTGGTCGGCCAGGCGGTGTGCGACGCCATCATCGACGAGCGCCACCAGGCGATCCTGCCCGCCCGCATCTGGGGCGACGGCGACGCCGAGGGCGTACGGCAGCGGGCCGCCGCCGAGATGCAGGACACCGCGCGCGCCGCGGCCCGCCTCGGCGTCGACACCGTCATCGGGTTCACCGGCTCCGCCATCTGGCACCTGGTCGCCATGTTCCCGCCCGCGCCCGCGTCGATGATCGACCGCGGCTACGAGGACTTCGCCGAGCGGTGGAACCCGATCCTCGACGTCTTCGACGCGGAGGGCGTCCGGTTCGCGCACGAGGTCCACCCCAGCGAGATCGCATACGACTACTGGACGACCGTACGCACACTGGATGCGGTCGACCGTCGACCGGCTTTCGGCCTCAACTTCGACCCCTCCCACTTCGTGTGGCAGGACCTCGACCCGGTCGGCTTCCTGTGGGACTTCCGCGACCGCATCTACCACGTGGACTGCAAGGAGGCCCGCAAGCGCCTCGACGGCCGCAACGGCCGCCTCGGCTCCCACCTGCCCTGGGGCGACCCGCGCCGCGGCTGGGACTTCGTGTCCGCCGGCCACGGCGACGTGCCCTGGGAGGACGTCTTCCGGATGCTCCGCTCCATCGGCTACCAGGGCCCGGTGTCCGTCGAGTGGGAGGACGCCGGCATGGACCGGCTCCAGGGCGCCCCCGAGGCCCTCACCCGCCTCAAGGCCTACGACTTCGAACCGCCGACGGCCTCCTTCGACGCGGCGTTCGGCAACTGACCACCCCCCCACGTCCCCACCGTCCCCGGGATGACGGCGCATCCCGGCGCACACCACCGACCCGTACAACCCGCCCCTTTCTGGAGGCACCCGTGCACGGGAACGACCGCACCACCAGAACCACCGTCCCCCTACGACGCCCGCACTTCCGCAAGGCGGTGGCGCTGCTCAGCGGCGCACTGCTCGCGGGAGCCTCTCTCACCCTCACCGCGCCGCAGGCCGGCGCGGCCGTCACCGGTCCGGCCGCGGCGCCGGCCGCCGCCGAGGACTTCCAGCAGGTCACCCTCGCCAAGGGTGAGCCGGAGGTCGGTGAACCGATGTCGCTCGCCGTGCTGCCGGACCGCTCGGTCCTGCACACCTCCCGCGACGGCGAACTCCGCGTCACCGACGCCGCCGGCAACACGAGACTGGCCGGCAAGCTCGACGTGTACTCCCACGACGAGGAGGGCCTGCAGGGCATCGGCGTCGACCCCGGCTTCGAAGAGAACCGTTTCATCTACCTGTACTACGCACCCCCGATGAACACCCCGGCGGGCGACGCCCCCGAGACCGGCACCGCGGCCGACTTCGCGCCGTACGACGGCGTCAACCGGCTCTCCCGGTTCGTCCTGAGGACCGACGGCACCCTCGACGTCGCCAGCGAGAAGAAGATCCTCGACGTGCCGGCCTCCCGCGGCATCTGCTGCCACGTCGGCGGCGACATCGACTTCGACGCGGCGGGCAACCTGTACCTGTCGACGGGCGACGACTCGAACCCCTTCCAGTCGGACGGCTTCACCCCGATCGACGAGCGCGCGAACCGCAACCCGGCCTTCGACGCCCAGCGTTCCTCCGGCAACACCAACGACCTGCGCGGCAAGATCCTGCGCATCAAGGTCAACGCCGACGGCTCCTACTCGGTCCCCGAGGGCAACCTCTTCGCGCCCGGCACCGACAAGACGCGGCCCGAGATCTACGCGATGGGCTTCCGCAACCCGTTCCGGTTCAGCGTCGACAAGAAGACCGGGATTCTGTATGTGGGCGACTACGGACCGGATGCAGGCGCCGCCGACCCGAAGCGCGGCCCGGCCGGCCAGGTCGAGTTCGCCCGTGTCACCGGCCCCGGCAACTTCGGCTGGCCGTACTGCACCGGCGACAACGACGCCTACGTCGACTACGACTTCGCGACCGGCGCCTCCGGCGGGTCCTTCGACTGCTCCGCCCCGAAGAACACCTCGCCGAACAACACCGGCCTGACCGACCTGCCCCCGGCGCAGCCCGCCTGGATCCCCTACGACGGCGGCTCCGTACCGGAGTTCGGCAGCGGCTCCGAGTCCCCGATGGGCGGCCCGGTCTACCACTACGACGCCGATCTCGACTCGCCCGTGAAGTTCCCGGAGGCCTACGACGGCGACTTCTTCGCCGGGGAGTTCGGCCGCCGCTGGATCAAGCGGATCACGAGCGACGCCGACGGCACCGTGCAGTCGATCAACGACGTGCCGTGGACCGGCACGCAGGTCATGGACATGGCCTTCGGCCCGGACGGCGCGCTGTACGTCCTCGACTACGGCACCGCCTGGTTCGGCGGCGACGAGCACTCCGCCCTGTACCGCATCGAGAACGCCACCGACGGCCACTCGCCGGTCGCCCAGGCCGCGGCCGACCGCACCTCCGGACAGGCCCCGCTGAAGGTGCGGTTCTCCTCCGCCGGCAGCAGTGACCAGGACGGCGACGCGCTCACCCACAGCTGGGACTTCGGCGACGGCGGCACCTCGACCGAGGCGAACCCGACGCACAAGTACCGGAAGAACGGCACCTACACCGCGACGCTGACCGTCAAGGACGCCTCCGGGCGCACCGGAAGCGCCAGTGTCCAGGTGGTCGTCGGCAACACCGCGCCCAAGGTGACGCTCGAACTGCCGCAGGACGGGCAGCTGTTCAGCTTCGGCGACGCGGTCCCGTTCAAGGTGAAGGTCACCGACCCCGAGGACGGCACGGCGGTCGACTGCTCCAAGGTCAAGGTCAGCTTCATCCTCGGCCACGACACCCACGGCCACCCGCTGACCTCCGCCAACGGCTGCTCCGGCACCATCCAGACCAGCGCCGACGGCGGACACGACGACGACGCCAACATCTTCGGGGTCTTCGACGCCGAGTACACCGACGGCGGAGGCGGCGGCCAGGCCCCGCTGACCACCCACGACCAGAACGTCACCCAGCCCAGGCACCGGCAGGCCGAGCACCACGGCGACGCGTCCGGCATCTCCGTCCTCAGCAGGGACACCGCGCACGGCGGCCGGACCGTCGGCGAGATCCACGACGGCGACTGGATCTCCTTCAAGCCGTACGCGCTGAGCGACGCCACGAAGATCACCGCCCGCGTCTCGTCCGGCGGCAGCGGCGGCACCCTCGAAATCCGCGCGGGCTCCGCCACGGGCACCCTGCTCGGCACCGCGACCGTGCCCGTCACCGGCGGCTGGGAGACCTTCCAGGACGTCCAGGCCGACCTGTCCCGCGCCCCGCGCGGCACGACCACGCTCTACCTGGTGTTCAAGGGGAGCGGCACCGGAACCCTGTACGACGTGGACGACTTCACGTTCACGACCGGCTGAGGGGAGGACACACACCATGCGTGTACGCGTACGAACGACGACCGCCGTCCTGGGCGCCGCCCTCCTGCTGGGCTGTGTCTCCGGACCGGCCGCCTCACAGCCGGACCGCGCCGCCGCCGGCACCGCCGGCGAGGCCAAGGCGGACAAGCGGGTGCTGGTCTTCTCCAAGACGGCCGGTTTCCGGCACGACTCCATCCCCGAGGGCGTCGCGACGGTGAAACAGCTCGGCGCGACGGGCGGCTTCACGGTCGACGCCACCGAGGACGCCGGCGCCTTCACCGCGGCCAACCTGCGGCGCTACGACGCGGTCGTCTTCCTGTCGACCACGGGCGACGTCCTCGACGCCGCCCAGCAGAGCGCCTTCGAGGGCTACGTCCGCCAGGGCGGCGGCTACGTCGGCGTCCACGCGGCCGCCGACACCGAGTACGACTGGGAGTTCTACGGCGGTCTCGCCGGCGCCTACTTCCAGTCGCACCCGGCGATCCAGCCCGCAACCGTGGACGTCGAGGACCGGGCCCACCCGGCGACGTCCGGGCTGGAGAAGGCCTGGAACCGCACCGACGAGTGGTACAACTACCGCTCCAACCCGCGCGAGAGGGCCCACGTCCTGGCCTCCCTCGACGAGGCGTCGTACACCGGCGGCACCATGCACGGCGACCATCCGATCGCCTGGTGCCAGGAGTACCGGGGCGGCCGGGCCTTCTACACCGGCGGCGGCCACACCAAGGAGTCCTACGCCGAACCGGAATTCCGTCAGCACCTGCTCGGCGGCATCCGGTATGCGATCGGCGATGTACAGGCCGACTGCCGACCGGAGAACGGATACCGTCCACTGTTCGACGGCACCTCCCTCGACGGCTGGCGGCAGGCCGGGCCGGGCTCCTTCGACCTGGCCGACGACGGCACCCTCACCACCACCGGCGGCATGGGCATGCTCTGGTACGCCGCCGAGAGCTTCGGCTCGTACTCGCTGAAGCTCGACTGGAAGATGGCCGGCGACGACAACTCCGGTGTCTTCGTGGGCTTCCCGCCCTCCGACGACCCGTGGTCGGCCGTGAACAACGGATACGAGATCCAGATCGACGCCAGCGACGTGCCCGAGAAGACGACCGGGTCCGTCTACGGCTTCCGCTCCGCCGACCTCAAGAAGCGCGACCGCGCGCTGAACCCGCCGGGGGAGTGGAACACGTACGAGATCCGCGTGGAGGGCGAACGCCTCCGCATCTGGCTCAACGGCGTGAAGATCAACGATTTCACCAACACCGATCCGGTCCGCTCCCTGACCGACGGCCACATCGGCATCCAGAACCACGGAGCCGACGACCAGGTGTCCTTCCGGGACGTCCGGATCAAGGAACTGCCCGCACAGGGCGACTGAGCGGCGGCGGGCGGAAGACGCCGGACTCCCGCCCGCCGTCTCGACCCCGTGCCCGGGGTGCGCGCGTCCGAGCGCACCCCGGGCCCCCTTCAGGGTTCGCGTACGACAAGGAGGCTGCCCATGTCCGCGTCCCGTTCCGAAGCCCGTGTCGGCGTCTGGCTGATCGGGGCCCGCGGCTCCGTCGCCACGACCGTCGTGGCGGGCTGTGCCGCACTGACCGCGGGGCTGCACCCGCCGACCGGGCTGGTGACCGAGACGCCCTTGTTCGCCGGCAGCGGCCTGCCCGCCCTGTCCGCCCTCGTCTTCGGCGGCCACGACACCGTCGACTGCCCCCTGCCCAAACGCGCCGAGACACTCGCCGCCCAGGGCGTGCTCCCGCCCGGCCTGCCCGCGGCCGTGGAGACCGAACTGGCCGCCGCCGACGGGGAGATCCGCCCCGGCGGCCCCCTGCCCGGCGACTCCCGCGACACCGACGAACTGGTCTCCGCGTTCGCCGCGGACATCCACGACTTCGTACGACGGAACCGGCTCGCCCGCGCGGTCGTGGTGAACGTCGCCTCGACGGAACCCGCCCCGACCGGCCCCGGCCTCCCGGCCAGCTCCCTCTACGCGGCCGCCGCCCTGCGCGCCGGCTGCCCCTACGTCAACTTCACCCCCTCCACGGGCCTGCACCACCCGGCGCTCGCCCCGGCGGCGCAGTCGTCCGGGCTGCCGTACGCGGGCCGCGACGGCAAGACCGGGCAGACGCTGCTGCGCGCGGTCCTCGGACCGATGTTCACCCAGCGGGCCCTGGCCGTCCGCGCCTGGTCCGGGACGAACCTGCTCGGCGGCGGCGACGGCGCCGCCCTCGCCGACCCGGCCGCCGCGGCCGCGAAGAACGCCGGCAAGGAACGCGTCCTCGCCGACACCCTCGGCACCGTCCCCGAGGGCGAGGTGCACATCGACGACGTCCCCGCGCTCGGCGACTGGAAGACCGCCTGGGACCACATCGCCTTCGACGGCTTCCTCGGCGCGCGCATGATCCTCCAGACCATCTGGCAGGGCTGCGACTCCGCCCTGGCCGCCCCCCTGGTCCTCGACCTCGCCCGGATCCTGGCCCGCGCCCACGAGGCCGGCCTGTCCGGCCCCGTCGGCGAACTCGGCTTCTACTTCAAGGACCCGATGGGCGAGTCCCCGGCGGGCCTGTCGGAACAGTACGCGGCGCTCACGGGCCTGGCCGCACGGCTGCGCGCCCCGGCCACCGAGGGCCCGCGCCCCACGGCGGGCGGCGCCCACGGCGCGGACGACGCCGGGGAGAGCCGATGAGCCGGGACGAGGCGACGGCGCACCGGCCGGCGGCGGCGTGCGCCCCGGACACCGCCGCCACCAAGCCGCCCAGCGCCGCCGACCGCCGCCGGGCCTGGGCCGAACTGCTGCGGCTGCCCGCCCTGTTCACCGTCCCCGGCGACGCCCTCGCCGGTGCGGCCGCGGCCGGTGCGCGCCCCGGCCCGCGCCTGCTGCTCGCCATCGGTTCCTCCCTGTGCCTGTACGAGGCCGGCATGGCCCTCAACGACTGGGCCGACCGCGCCGAGGACGCCGCCGAACGCCCGCACCGGCCGCTGCCCTCCGGCCGCGTCCGGCCCGCCGCCGCCCTCACCGCGGCCTGCGCCCTCACCGGCGCCGGGCTGGCCCTCGCCGCCCGCGCCGGACGCCCCGCCCTCGCGGTCGCCGCACCCCTCGCGGCCACCGTCTGGTCCTACGACCTCGCCCTGAAGCGCACCCCGGCCGGACCCCTCGCCATGGCGGCGGCCCGCGGCCTCGACCTGCTCCTCGGCGCGGCCGCCACCACCGGCCGCACCGGCGCGGCGCTGCCCTCCGCCGCCCTCCTGGGCTCGCACACCCTCGCGGTCACGGCCCTCTCCCGCCAGGAGACCCGGCACGGTTCGCCCCTGGCACCGCTGGTGGCCCTCGCCACGACCGGCCTCCTGGCCCATCTGGTGACCCGCCGCACCCCCCAGCCCCCGGCAGGCCGACGGGCAGCAGCCGCCCCCGGCCTGCCGGGCTCCGGCGCAGGGCCGGGCACCGCCCTCCCCCGCCTCACCACCGCGCTCGGCGCCGCCTACGCCGTCACGGCCGCGCGTCCCTACTTCCACGCCGCCCTCAACCCGTCACCCCCTCTCACCCAGCGCGCCGTCGGCGCGGGCATCCGCGCCACGATCCCCCTCCAGGCCGCGCTCGCCGCCCGCTCCCGCGCGGGCGCCGTCGCCCTGCTCGTCGCCGCGCTGGCCCCGGCCGGACGGAAGTTCGCGAGGAAGGTGAGCGTCACATGAGCCCGCAGCCACGGCGATCCCCGCACACCACACCCGACGACGGCCACCCCGCACCGGCCCCCGCACCGGCCCCCGCGGCGGTCGGCGCCCCGGCGCCCGCGCCGGACCCCGCTCCCACACCCCTGCGGGCCCCCCCACCCGCCCCCGCCCCTCTCCGCTTCGGCTACGGCACCAACGGTCTGGCCGACCTCCGCCTCGACGACGCCCTCGCCCTCCTCGCCGACCTCGGCTACGACGGCGTCGGCCTGACCCTCGACCACATGCACCTCGACCCGCTCGCCCCGGACCTCGCCGCCCGCACCCGCCAGGTCGCCCGCCGGCTCGACGCGCTCGGTCTCGGCGTCACCGTGGAGACGGGCGCCCGCTATGTGCTGGACCCGCGCCGCAAGCACGGCCCGTCCCTGCTGGACCCCGACCCCGAGGACCGGGCCCGCCGAGTCGACCTGCTGGTCCGCGCCGTGCGGGTCGCCGCCGACCTCGGTGCCCACGCCGTGCACTGCTTCAGCGGCACACGTCCCGACGGCACGGACGAGGACACGGCCTGGAAACGCCTCGCGGAAACCCTCGCCCCCGTGCTGAACGCCGCCGACAGCGCCGGTGTCCCCCTCGCCGTCGAACCGGAGCCCGGACACCTCCTCGCCACACTCGCCGACTTCCACCACCTGCGCCGCGCCCTCGGCGACCCCGAGAACCTCGGACTCACCCTGGACATCGGCCACTGCCAGTGCCTCGAACCCCTCCCTCCCGCCGACTGCGTCCGCGCCGCCGCCCCCTGGCTGCGGCACGTCCAGATCGAGGACATGCGGCGCGGCGTCCACGACCATCTCCCGCTCGGCGACGGCGAGATCGACTTCCCGCCCGTCCTCGCCGCCCTCTCCGCAGCCGGCTACCAGGGCCTCACGGTCGTCGAACTCCCGCGGCACTCCCACGCCGGCCCGCACCACGCCACCCGCTCCCTGCCCTTCCTCCGCGCCGCCGCACACCTCGCGGCCACCACGCCGCCCGCACCAGCCGCGGGCCCGCCTCCCGGCGATCCCTCCGCCACCCCCGAAGGGAGCAGCACCCCATGACCCGGTCGCACACCACCCCCGGCACACCGGGCATCCCGGCGACAGGCCCCGGCGACACCCCCGGCACCACCACACCCGCCACCCCCGTCCCCGTCGCCGAACTGCACCACTTCCTCGACGCGAACCTCGACGAGTCCGCCCGCGCCTGGCTCGGCCAGGCCCTCGACGAGGCCGCCACCCATCCCGGCATCCGCGGGCCGATC
Source organism: Streptomyces sp. DH24 (assembly GCF_029813775.1). Taxonomy (GTDB): domain Bacteria; phylum Actinomycetota; class Actinomycetes; order Streptomycetales; family Streptomycetaceae; genus Streptomyces. The sequence goes on from NZ_JARVKW010000004.1 coordinate 49,899, forward strand.
TCCGTGTGGGAACTCCGCCTCGCCGAGGCCGGCCGCCGCTGCGGCACCGCGCACGCCGACGCCGCGCGCATCCTCATCCTCCTCGCGGCCCGCGCCGACCCCGAGGCGCTCGGCCGCGTGTACGCCCAGGGCACCGCCGACGAACGCCGCGCCGTGCTGCACGCCCTGCCGCACCTCGTCCCCGGCCCCGACGCCCTGCCGCTCGTCGAGGACGCCCTGCGCACCAACGACACCCGGCTCCTCGCCGCCGCCGTCGGCCCGTACGCCGCCCGGCACCTCGACGCCCACCAGTGGCGGCACGCCGTACTGAAGTGCCTGTTCACCGGCGTGCCCGTGGCCGGCGTCGCGGACCTGCCGCGCCGTGCCCACCAGGACGCCGAACTCGCCCGGATGCTCGGCGACTACGCCGCCGAACGCGAGGCCGCCGGCCGCACCGTCCCCGAGGACCTGTACCGGGTGCTGGCCCTGACCGGGTGCGCGACCGAGCCGCCGCACCGCACGGACGACCCCCACGGCAAGGAGTCCTGATGCGCATCTTCGACCCCCACATCCACATGACGTCCCGCACCACCGACGACTACGAGGCCATGTACGCCGCGGGCGTCCGCGCCGTGGTGGAACCGTCGTTCTGGCTCGGCCAGCCCCGCACCTCGCCCGCCTCCTTCCGCGACTACTTCGACTCCCTCCTCGGCTGGGAACCCTTCCGCGCGGCCCAGTACGGCATCGCCCACCACTGCACGATCGCCCTCAACCCGAAGGAGGCCAACGACCCGCGCTGCCGGCCCGTCCTGGACGAACTGCCCCGGTATCTCGTGAAGGACGGCGTCGTCGCCGTCGGCGAGATCGGCTACGACTCGATGACGCCCGCCGAGGACACCGCCCTGGCCGCGCAGCTCCAGCTCGCCGCCGACCACGGCCTGCCCGCTCTCGTGCACACCCCGCACCGCGACAAGCTCGCCGGACTGCGCCGCACCCTCGACGTGGTCCGCGAGTCGGCGCTGCCCACCGACCGGGTCCTGGTCGACCACCTCAACGAGACCACCGTCAAGGAGGCCAAGGACAGCGGCGCCTGGCTCGGCTTCTCCGTCTATCCCGACACCAAGATGGACGAGGCCCGCATGGTCGGGATCCTCCGCAGCCACGGCCTGGACCAGGTCCTGGTGAACTCCGCCGCCGACTGGGGCCGAAGCGATCCGCTGAAGACCCGCAAGGTCGGCGACCTGATGCTCGCCGAGGGCTTCACCGAGGACGACGTCGACCGGGTCCTGTGGCGCAACCCCGTCGCCTTCTACGGCCTCAGCGGGCGCCTGAGCCTCGACGTCCCGGAGCCGGAGGCGCTGCACGAGGGCAACTCCATCCTGCGCGGCGGGGAGTGAGCCATGCGCTTCCGCCACCCCGACGGCTCCACCGTCCAGCTCGCCTACTGCACCAACGTGCACCCCGCCGAAACCCTCGACGGTGTCCTCGCCCAGCTCCGCGACCACTGCGAGCCCGTCCGCCGCCGCCTCGGCAGGGACCGCCTCGGCATCGGCCTGTGGCTGGCCCGCGACGCCGCGCACGCCCTCGTCTCCGACCCGTCCGCGCTGCGCGGCCTGCGCTGCGAACTCGACCGGCGCGGCCTGGAGGTCGTCACCCTCAACGGCTTCCCCTATGAGGGGTTCGGCGCCGACGAGGTCAAGTACCGCGTGTACAAGCCCGACTGGGCCGACCCGGAACGCCTCGACCACACCACCGCCCTCGCCCGGGTCCTCGCCGGGCTGCTCCCCGACGACGTCACCGAGGGCAGCATCTCCACCCTGCCGATCGCCTGGCGCACCGCCGCCGGCGACGACCGTACCGAGGCCGCCCGCACCGCCCTGCGCACCCTCGCCGAACGCCTCGACGCACTCCAGGAGCTCACCGGCCGGTCCGTCCGCGTCGGCCTGGAACCCGAACCGGGCTGCGTCGTCGAGACCACCGGCGACGCCATCGTCCCGCTCACCGCGATCGGCCACGACCGCATCGGCATCTGCGTCGACACCTGCCACCTCGCCACCTCCTTCGAAGACCCGAACACCGCGCTCGACGCCCTCTCCGCGGCCCGCGTACCCGTCGTCAAGTCCCAGCTGTCCGCCGCCCTGCACGCCGACCAGCCCCACCTGCCGGAGGTCCGCGAAGCGCTCGCCGCCTTCGCCGAACCCCGCTTCCTGCACCAGACCCGCACCACGGGCAACGCCGGCCTGTGCGGCACCGACGACCTCGACGAGGCACTCGCCGGCGAGGCCCTGCCCGACGCGGGACCCTGGCGCGCCCACTTCCACGTCCCCCTGCACGCGGCCCCCGCCGCGCCCCTCACCTCCACGCTCCCCGTACTGAAGGCCGCGCTGATCCGGCTCGTCGGCGGCCCGCACCCGCTCACCCGCCACCTGGAGGTCGAGACCTACACCTGGCAGGCCCTCCCGCCCGAGCTGCGGCCCCGCGGCCGGGCCCAGCTCGCCGACGGCATCGCCGCCGAACTCACCCTGGCCCGCGACCTGCTGACCGACCTCGGCCTCAAGGAGCTGCCATGAGCACCGGCGCCACCCCGCTTCTCGTCCTCGACGTGGTCGGCCTCACCCCCCGTCTCCTCGACCACATGCCCCACCTCAAACGGCTCGGCCAGTCCGGCTCCCGCGCCCCGCTCGGCACCGTCCTGCCCGCCGTCACCTGCGCCGCCCAGTCCACCTTCCTCACCGGAGCCCACCCCGCCGAGCACGGCATCGTCGGCAACGGCTGGTACTTCCGCGAACTCGGCGACGTACTGCTGTGGCGCCAGCACAACGGACTCGTCGCCGGCGACAAACTCTGGGACGCCGCCCGCCGCGTCCACCCCGGCTACACCGTCGCCAACATCTGCTGGTGGTACGCCATGGGCGCCGACACCGACATCACCGTCACCCCCCGTCCCGTCTACTACGCCGACGGCCGCAAGGAACCCGACTGCTACACCCGGCCCCCGGCCCTGCACGACGAACTCACCGAGAAATTCGGCACGTTCCCCCTGTTCCACTTCTGGGGCCCCGGCGCCGACCTCGTCTCCAGCCAGTGGATCATCGACGCCACCCGCCACATCACGGCCACCCGGCACCCCGACCTGACTCTGTGCTACCTCCCGCACCTCGACTACGACCTGCAGCGCTTCGGCCCCGACGACCCGCGCTCCCTGAAGGCGGCCGCCGACCTGGACGCCGCGCTCGCCCCGCTCCTGGACGACGCCCGCGCCGAGGGCCGCACCGTCGTCGCCCTGTCCGAGTACGGCATCACACCCGTCAGCCGCCCGGTCGACATCAACCGGGCCCTGCGCCGCGCCGGACTGCTGGAGGTGCACACGCAGGACGGCATGGAGTATCTCGACGCGATGGCGTCCCGCGCCTTCGCCGTCGCCGACCACCAGATCGCCCACGTCTACGTCCGCCGGCCCGAGGACCTCGCGGCCACCCGCGCCGCACTCGACGGCCTGCCCGGCATCGACATGCTCCTCGACGACGAGGGCAAGGAGGCCCACCACCTCGACCATCCGCGCTCCGGCGAACTGGTCGCCGTGGCGGAGCCGGACGCCTGGTTCACGTACTACTACTGGCTCGACGACGCCCGCGCGCCCGACTTCGCGCAGCTCGTGGAGATCCACCGCAAACCCGGCTACGACCCGGTCGAGCTGTTCATGGACCCGCTCGACCCCTATGTGAAGGCCAAGGCGGCCACCGCCCTGCTCCGCAAGAAGCTCGGCATGCGCTACCGCATGGCGGTCGTGCCCCTGGACCCCTCACCTGTTCGCGGCAGCCACGGCCGCCTTCCGCAGAGCGACGACGACGGTCCGCTCCTCATCTGCTCCACCCCCCATGCAGTCGGCGACCGCGTCGCGGCCACCGACGTGAAGTCACTGCTGCTTCACTTCGCCGGTCTCGCCGACGGGCCGGCGACCGACCCGTCCCCCACTGGTCACAAGTGAAGCACTCGCCACTGACAACGCCCATCGAGTCCGAGGAGTTCCAGGCATGAGCCGCTTGTCCCACACCGACCCCGAGCTCACCCACCGCCTCAGCAGACGAGGCATGCTCGGCGTGGCCGCGGGCGCCACCGCCGCCGCCCTGCTCGGCGCCGCGTCCCCCGCGACCGCCGCCCCCGCCCCCGCCCCCGCCACCGACGCCGCCCGCCGCGGCCGTCCCGTCCTGCCGCCCGGACGGCTCGGCATCCAGCTGTACAGCCTGCGCGACAAGGTCTCCACCCTCGGCTTCGCACCCGTCTTCGCCGAACTCGCCAGGTACGGCTACGACGAGGTCGAGTTCGCCGGCTACACCCAGGGCTCGGCGGGCCCCATCACGCTCGCGCAGCTCAAGCGCCTGGCCAGGGACCACGGCCTGAACCCGATCGGCAGCCACGTCGGCTACTACTCCAGCGACCCGAACGCGTACACCTTCGCGCAGAACCTCACCAAGGTCCTCGACGACGCCGAGGCCCTCGGACTCAAGCACATCGGCACCGCCTCCGGCCCGTTCCGCTACGGCTCGACCGTGGACGCCTGGAAGCGCGCCGCCGAGGAGTTCAACACCTACGGCGCGGCGGCGAAGGCACGCGGCATGAAGTTCTACCAGCACAACCACTCCGAGGAGTTCTCCTTCGCCACCGACGACCCCAAGGTGCGGCTGTACGACGTCCTGCTCGCCGAGACCGACCCCGATCTCGTCTACCTGGAGATGGACATCTACTGGGCATACGTCGGCCAGTTCCGCTTCTCCAAGCGCCCCGACGGCACGGCCGCGCCGTTCGAGCCGCTCGACTACGTCCTCAAGCAGCCGCACCGCTTCCCGCTGTTCCACGTCAAGGACGGCGAGAGCGACCCGTCGAACCCGTACGGCTACCGCATGACGGACGTCGGTGACGGCGACATCGACTACCAGCGGTTCATCTCCGGCGTGACCCGGCTGCGCGGCGAACGCCTCGCCCACCACTGGCAGGCCGAACACGACAACCCGGCCGACTCCCTCACCTTCGCCCGCCGCTCAAGCGAGCACCTGCACTCCCTGCGTGAGGACTGCTGACACCCCGGCACTCACCAGGCGGACACCCGAGGAGGCCCTCCCCGCGAACCGGGGAGGGCCTCCTCGTCGGGCACCACCGTCATGCCCTCACACCGCCTCCTCACCGAGCGGCTGGGGATTGGGCGCCATGCGCCCGGGCCTGGGCCGTCCCGGCGGATGCCGGAACAGTGCCATGAAGCCCGCGAACAGCGAGATCGAACCCGCCAGGACGAACGCCCCCGCGTAGTCCCACGCGCCCACGACCACGGCGCCCATGCCGGACCCGAGCAGACCGGAGACGAGCTTCGAGGAGTAGACGAGACCGTAGTCCGAGGCGTAGTTGTTCTCACCCAACCCGCCACCGCCACCACCGAGGCGAGGCACACCCCCACCGAGACCAGCCCCAGCGGAAGTCGGTGAGGTTCATGTATCGGCGGCTTCGGCGGGTCCCGGCGCGGCGCGTTCGTCGGTGGCGAGCTGCTCGTCCGCGCCGTCACCCGGGGCCCGGCGGGGGAGCGGCTGCCGGGCAACGTCCCGGACCGCCACCTCATGCCGTGCCAGGCCCGGCCGCGGCGCTCTGACCTTGCACGCATATACGGAGAGTGGTTGACCGGGGCCGATCGGTGAAGGGTGCCTGGCGGCGCGCCCGCAGGGGCCCCGGCGGGCGGAAACGCAGGTGAAAGGCACTCCGAAACCTTGGTATTGTTGTCTCGTCGCCGCGGGGAGAAGCCCCCGCCGAGCGGCAGACACCTTGTCCGGGTGGCGGAATGGCAGACGCGCTAGCTTGAGGTGCTAGTGCCCTTTATCGGGCGTGGGGGTTCAAGTCCCCCCTCGGACACTCACTGGGACGTTCACGAGATCGTCCCGAAGCGTTCACGAATTACCGGTCGAGTCATGTTACTCGCCGGTATTTCGTCGTTTCTGGGGCCTCGAGCCTCGTGATCGGCCCGATGAGGGGGTGAGGCGGTGGCGGTCCAAGCACTGCACCTCTCACCTGCGGAAACAGGACATGCCTGCGTGACGGCTGGTAGCCGTGACGCAGGCATGTGGGGTTTTCAGGGGGCGGAGCGCGGCGGAGGTGTGTCACTCGCGTGGCGGAGGCTCGACCTGCTCGGCCGGAAGCGGTCGCGCCTGGAGCGGGGCGGAAGGCTCACTGGGTTGGGTTGTGGCGCTCTGCGTGCTGGCTTTGCGGGGCTGGATGCCCTGGTTGCGGAGGAACCGTCGGATGGCTCTGAGGTTCGCCACGAAGATGATGACGGCATTGAGCAGGGTCTGTGCGACGCGTCCGTGCGGCAGGCGGAGCTGGGGATTGTCGATGCTGTCGAGGGCGGACTTCTTCAGGTTGCCGTTGCCGCCCTCGTTCTGACTGCGCAGTCCGGACCAGGCTTCCTGCCACAGAGGGGTGAACAGGGGGTATTTCTGCCGCCACTTGGCCAACACGGTGCCCGGGACGGTAATGCTCTTCCCCCTGCAGATGTCGGGGTAGACGGGGGTGTCCCGCTTGGGCTTGGGGATGGTGGGCAGGGCTGCCGGGGTACGCACGGTGGGGGCGTTGAGGTCGACGACGGTGGACGGGCGTGGCTGGGGCCGGCGATAGCAGGTGACCGTGGCGTGCGGCCCGAGGGCGGGGCACTGCCGACGCTGGTCCCCTGCGGGCCCGTACTCCTTGATCTTGGTCTGGTAGTCCTTCCGGGACTGGACCAGGTTGAGTGCGTGGGCGCGGTCCTCGTCCGTGCGGCTGTCGATGTACGTGGCGCCCGCAGTGATGAGCGGGGTGGGCATCAGCGGGCAGTAGAACTCGCCACCGACCAGCTGCATGCCGCGGAACTCTCCCTGCCGGTCGACCTTGTCGTCGTTGTAGTGCTTCACCGCGTTGAGGCCGAGTTTGAGCAGCTGCAGATGCAGGTTGTGAGGCTTGGCCTGGGTGATGCCCCGGTCGGCGCAGAACAGGTCTTTGACCAGGCCTCGTTCGAAGGCCGGCTGGATGGCGCGCAGGGCGGCCGGGCCGGGTTCGGTGCCCGGGGTGTGAAGGATCATGCCGAGGCAGACCGCGGGGTAGGCGCCGGCGAGGTCGCCATGGCCATGGCCCGGGAACGCGGCCATCATGGCGTAGCGGAACTCTCTCTTCTCCGGCGCCTTGGCTTTCTTCTCCTGTCCCGACTTGGTCTTGCGAGGCACTGGCTTGTTTGCCGTGCCGCGCCGGGTGCCAGTGTTCGTGGAGGCCGCAGCTTTGCCGCTGGGCCCCGACTTTTTCTGCGTTCCTCCCTTCACGTACATCCCGGCGGTGATCTCAAGCGAGGCCCGGTCCTGGTGGTAGTCCGGCTCTTTGCCCCAGACCGGAACCGGAGTGTCGTCGACCGAGATGTGGCCAGGCCACCGAGCGAAGTCGCCGCGCCGGTAGGAAGCCATCACCGGAGCGAGAATCAGATCCTGGGCGATGGCCTCCAGGTTGCGCACGGTCTCCTGGTTGGCGAGGGCATTCCACTTCCGTCGGATCTTCTTGGCCTCGCTGAGCGACAGTCGCTTGCGGCGGTCGTGTGGTGCCGGGTCGAGGCGCCGGGTCATCGAGGCCCAGGACCGGTAGACGCGCTTCGACGTCGCGTACTGGTGGTGCGCGACGCGGTCGATTTCTTCTCGGGTTGCGCCCTCGCGGATGTGCAGGTCGACGTCGGGGACGTCAAGGAGGGCTTTGGACCCTGGAGACAGGGCGAAGAAGAGCGTCTCCCATGCGTCGTTGATGTTCGCGCTCTTGCCCATGTACTGCGACAAGATCAGGCCGATCAGCACTGTGCGGAACGGGAAGCCCTTCGGGCCTGGCCGGAGCTCGTTGGAGGGAAGGCGTTCCAGTACTCCGCTGTGTCGCACGAGGTCGAAGACCTGCCTCACAACGCGGTCGTTGAGGGTCCGGCCGGGGGCCTGCGGTGCAGGGCGTAGGGCTAGGCCGGTACGCCGGCAGGGTTTGTCCTCCGGGTTCTTCCTGCTCATGCCGCCCCCCGCAACAGATCGGATGCCTCCGCTTCGGGCACGTCGTGGAGGAAGACGAGGTAGCGCGAGAGGCTGTGCAGGGTCCCGAGCCCCGACGCTTTGAGGATCACCTTCAGCGGAATACCTGCATTCAGCAGTTCGACGAGCCAGGTTGTGCGCAGCCGCTGGGTCTGCAGCACTGCACCGTCACAACGGCCGATGATCCGCGGGTACCTGGCCAGCCAGTCCGATGCGATGTGCTTGCTGGTGCGGTCCTGCCAGTCCGGTCGGAAGGCGTACGCGTCTGCCGGGATGTGGGCGGCTTCCGCCAGCAGCAGTTCCTCGTAGGCGTACCGGCATACGACAGTGCGCGGACGGCGCCCGTGCACCTTGACCAGTGCCCGGCCGGTGGGGCCCGCGAGGATGTCCCGCCCCTGAACGTACACAAGATCCTCAACGGCGAGCCCGCAGCCAACGCCAAGACAGAACAGAAGACAGGCGTTGCGCCGCTGGGCGGGGGTGGGCAGGCTCTGCGCCCAGATCAGCCAGTAGGCGATTTCTGCCGGCGGGTAGGGGGCCACTGGGGCGGCGGTGGCCTTCAGCCGGATCGGCGGATGCTGTCCGAGCTGGTCCAGCAGGAGTGCTTCGGAGGCCCGGCGCAGCTGGCTACTGCAGGTTCGGCGGCTGTTGGCGGCCATGTCGCGGCAGCCGACGAGGATGAACCGTTCGACGGTGCTCTGGTCAAGGATCACCGAGGGTTCGAGCGGGAGGCCCTGGGCCTCGACCCAGGCGACCAGCCGTGCGAGCGGTGTCATGACCACGTCTGGGCCGTAGGGTCCCGCTGCGGCGGCCATGAATCCCAGCGAGCGGACGACCGGAGCGATGCGGCGCCACTGGGCGGGTGGCACCGTCTCCGCCTTCGGTGCGTAGGTCAGCAGGCGATTCGACACAGCGACCTCCAGGCGCAAGGCCCATGACAGCTGGCCGGTTAACCGGCCGCTGGTGCCAGTGTCGATCACGATCTGAAGGAACGCATCTTTATGACCGGAGGCCGAGCGCGCACGGCGCCGCCATGGAGCTACGCCGTCGATCCGGAGGAGTGGCCGGATGCCCGGATCGTCGGGGAGCCCGCCGCGGCGGTGGTCCAGACGATTGCCCGCCGCCTCGCCGCCGCCCTGCGTGAGAGGCCGGAGCTCTCGCTGCGTGCCCTGGCCGCCCAGAGCAACGTCGGCAGACAGACCATCGGCGATCTGCTGGCGGGCGCCACCTGGCCGGATGTGCTGACGGTCTGCCGACTGGAGCGCGCCCTGGGCCTGGCGCTCTGGCCCGGATCGAATGCGACCCAATGTGCTCATGACTGATCCCCAATTGTCTCTTTGAGGTCAGTCGTGCACGCTCAAGTGCGGAATGGCGCAGACGCCCTATAGTGCCACCCGTGGGGGCGCTAGAGTGAACGTGCGCGACGGACCGGAACCCTGCTAGGAGAAGCGTCCGTTCGCGTGTTTGGCGGCCTCCCTCGACCGCTAATCGAGGGAGGCCTGCTTGTTGGGTTAGGGTCGTCCTCGGGTGGATCAAGCGGCCCGGGATGACAGCACGGCCCGGAACATTCCCGGTGCCACGTTTTCCACCTCGCCAAGTTGCTTCATACGGTTGAGGGTTTTTCCTACGGATGAGCGGACCGTCGCGTCCGCTCCCGGGCGCACCGCCGCCGCGATATCGGTGATGGACATTGCCTCTTGGGCGGCGCACAGGAGTGTGAGGATCGCATCGCGCATGCTTCCGTTACGCGGTGGCCCCAGGGTCCGAGTGCCCATGCCCGGGCGCGCATCTTCGGACGAAGGATCCTCGTCGGCGACAGAAACTTCAGGCGGACCCTCCCGGGAGGGTTGGGCGGTTCCCGCGTCCTCGCCAGTGTCCGGTGGCTCTTCGCGGACATCGGTGGATTCGGCACCCTCGCACATCATCGCGTACGCAGCTTCCAATGTCGCCAACTCGCCGCGCAGTGAAGTGATCAGCTCCTTCACGGTATGCCGGGCCTGGCCGATGTAGACACCCTTGTCTGACGCAGGTGCGCTGGTCTGGTATCCCGCCATAGCGAACTCCTAAGGAAGGCCGCTGCCAGTGTAGGGACCGTACACTGTGGCACGCACGCCATTCCTGTGAGGCGCTATCAAACGGTCAGCAGTGCGCTCAAGCACGGCAAGTCCGGTCGGGGTTATCGCAGGAATCGACCTGTCTTGACGAAGAGTTGGCTCGCCGGGTTCGAGCGATGCCGCATGAGACGTGCCATCGCAGAATTCTGACCTGTGGATTCTGTCGAAGCTCCCGGTCTCCGGGAACGTTTGAGCGTTACGGTTCCTTCATGGTGGATGGCAAGCATCTGTCGGCGACGGAGGCCTTGGCGTCGGTGACGAAGGCCCTGGATGTTCTAGTTCTGGCGTATGACCGGGGGGAAGTTGGTGTTACCGAAACCGCCCGGGAGCTCGGTATCTCACGTTCCACCGCACACCGCATCCTGGTCACCCTGCAGCGCACAGGTTTCCTGCGTCACGATCCTGGCCAGCACGGATACTCAGCGGGTCCGCAGCTTGTGCGCATGGGACTGGCCGCGATCGCCAAGCTGGACGTCCGACGACAGGCGCGCAGACCCCTGGAGGAGCTCTCCGAGAAGCTGCAGGAGACGGTGTGCCTGTACTCCCTGGATGCGGCCGTCGTCCGCCTGCTCGACGGAGTCGAGTGCCGGCATGTCCTGCGCGTCAGCGTTCCGCTCGGACAGGAGCTCCCCGCCCACGTAACAGCGGCGGGCAAGGCTTTGCTCGCACTGCGCGACCCGGCAGATGTACGCGCGACACTCCCGGCCGCGCTCCCTGCCACGGCGGCAGGAAGCATCACTGAGTGGCCACTGCTTGAGGTGGAGTTGGAGGAAGTTAGAGCCCGGGGATGGGCGGCAGACCTCGAGGAAAGTGCACACGACCTGCACGGCGTAGGCGTGGCCATCCGCAACCGCATCGGGGAACCGCTCGCCGCGATCTCCGTGTACGCACCCGCCGTACGTCTGCGTGAACAGGACATGCCAGCGATTGCCACGGCCTTGCAGGAGACCGCCACCACGATCGCCAGGGCAGAGTGACAGCGGGCGCCGAGGTACCGGGGCTCAAGGCCCCAATGTGATCCGCCCGTCCGGGATCCACCCCTCCAGGTATCCCGTCAACAGCACATCTACATATGGCAGATCACACCGTGTGCACAACTCCTGCCACTGCTCAGGCCCCGCCCAGCGTGTCGCTCCCCTCCAGGACAGAGGCTCCGGCGGATCACCAGCTTCAGGGAGACGAAAGATGAACACGTGCGCCTCTCGACGGCTCCGGCCTACGGGCACAGGCACCTGAGCCCAGCGGCATCCTTCAACAGTGCCCCCGCGCACTGGCATCGCGCCGACCGCTTCGCGGAGAACGCGCACTGCCGCTTCACGGTAGGGTTCTGCGGCTCGGGCGGATCCTGAAGGGAGTACCCATCGGGGACCAGCTCCAGGCAGGTCGTCTGTCACCAGGGCAAGCCGCCCGTCCGAGCTCAGCAACGCGACGAACACCACCCGCCGCATCCTGGGAGGCGGCACGGCAGGGCGCCCCGAACTCTCGGTAGCGTCCAGGAAAACAGGCACGGTCCGATCCTGACATGCGGCCGCTTAACCGGCCAGTTGTACCGCGCCGACGAGGGTCTTATCGCGGAGATGAGCTGGCGAACCTGGTCGGCTTGTGGGCTCCGGTATGCCGAATCTAGATTGAGTAGGCGCCGAGCAGGAGCGGCCGGATGGTCTCGAGTTCCGCAAGAGATTTCGATGGCCCGAAGGCTGGGGGGGGTCTCGCTCTCGGACAGTGGCCAGTCGAACGTGTACGCATCGGGCAACCTCCACGGCCTGGACCATCCCGTCCTGGTACTGCTCAGCCTGGTCGCTCCCGGCTGGCCGGACGGCTCATGGACGACCCCGAACGGTCTGACCTGGCGGTACCGCAGCTACGAGAACCTGTGTGCCGCGCTGCGGTCCTGTCTGCCCGATCTCCGGCGGGCGGACGGGTTGGCGCCGATGTGTTCGAGCACTGGCTCGACCTGATCGACAATCTCGTGCGACTGGCCGCCGAGGTCGGCACCCCCGCGGGGGCCGAACCGTTGCTGGTGCCAGAGGAAGTAGTCGCAATCCTCAAGAACGCTCGACTGGACGCGACCGTGCAGAAGATGCCTTGTCTGCACAGCCTCGTCCGGCCAGAGCTGGCGCAGGAGATGGAACAGGTCGGCGTCATCGTGCGGACCGCAATGAACCGAGACCAGGGCATCGTGGAGATGTTCACCGCGGAGACGACACCCTGTCCGGTTGGCAGATCCAGGAAGGCCAGTTCTGGCTGGTCCACCTGGCCGGCCCGGCCCGACACGGCGGGCAGTCCGCGAACAGGAGGCCCGCGCCTACGGCGACTACTTCTGCTTTGCCCGGGCACGTACCCTGCTGGACGACATGGGTCCCGAGCGACCTGCAACTGCCCCGCATGCTCCGTTGGCATTCAACGGGTTCGCGCCCGACTTCGTCTACCGGAGCATCCCCACGCCGGACCTGACGATCGAGCAGGTCGTCCAGCTCGGTGTGACCTTGGTGCGCAGGACGTTGACGTGGCACGCAGACGCGCGGGGCAACGGATACGGGTGTCGCTGAGCCCTGAATGAGAGGGATGACAAAACTTCCGGTCCCTGTCGACCCTCATGCCGGACGTGGCGGGTGCTCACCCTGTCGTCGATACAACAGTAGATGGTGAAGCCCTCGTCCAGGCGTGGGTGTCCCCGGCTCCCGTGGAATCGCTGCCAGAGGAAGAAGTTGCGTCGGATTAGTGCCGCAGAGATCTATTTTTCCGACGTCATCGGGGCATGCAGAAGCTCGAGGCGCACGAGATGCCCTTGCACAAGGTGTTCAGCAGCGACTACGACTTCCAGATACCTGACTACCAGCGCCCCTATGCCTGGCAGGAGGAGCAGGCGGCTCAACTGCTGATGGACCTGCAGGAAGCCCTGGTCCGCGGGACGGATGAGCCGTACTTCCTCGGATCCGTTGTGCTCGTCAAGAACAGCGCGGTCCCGAAGGCGGACGTCATCGACGGCCAGCAGCGCCTCACGACCCTGACCATCCTCCTGTCGGTCCTGCGCGACCTCACCGAGGATCCGGAGCTGCGTGGCGACCTCGACCGGCTGGTCATGGAGCCGGGTGCCAAGATCCGTGGGCTCGCCCCGAGGCCGCGGCTCACTCTGCGAAGCCGTGACGCGGACTTCTTCGAGAAGTACGTCCAGAGGAAGGGCGCAGTGGGCACTCTTCTGACGCTCAAGGAGGAAGCCCTGCGTACCGACGCGCAGAAGGCCGTCCTCCGCAACGCGACAGTCCTCCACCGCAGCCTCACCGCGTTGACCGAGGAACGCCGGCTGGAACTGGCTCAGATGCTCGCCGAGCGGACGTTCCTTGTCGTCGTCAGCACTCCTGACCTCGACAGCGCACACCGGATCTTCAGCGTGATGAATTCCCGCGGCCTGGACTTGTCTCCCACCGACATCTTCAAGTCGCAAATAATCGGGGATCTCGGGGCGGAGGCGTCTGAGGCGTGCGCCACCACCTGGGAGGACGCCGAGGAGATGCTGGGGCGCGACGACTTCGCGGAACTCTTCCTCCACCTGCGGATGATCTTTGCCAAGAAGCGGGCGGAACAGGAGCTGCTCAAGGAGTTCCCTGAGCAAGTACTCAAACGCTACCTCCCCGGCAGGGGCGAGGTCTTCGTCCATGACGTCGTCCGGCCGTATGCCGAGGCTTATGCCCAGATCCGTGAAGCACGTTATGAGTCCGCTTCGGGTGCGGAGGCGGTCAACGCCTGGTTCAGGAGGCTCCAGCAGGTCGACAACTACGACTGGCGGCCCGCCGCTCTCTGGGCGCTGCGTCACCACGAGGACGACCCGGCATGGCTCGACACGTTCATGCGGGCCTTGGAGCGGCTGTCGGCCAGCATGTTCGTCCGCCGCGTCTACACGACTCCCCGCGTCACGCGGTACGCCGAGTTGCTTCGGCAGCTTGACGAAGGACAGGGCCTTGCCTCCCCGGCCCTCGAACTGAGGGACGACGAGAAGGCCGAGACCCGGGCCAGGCTCGACGGCGATCTCTATCTGGTCGGCAAGATCCGCAAGTATGTGCTGCTCCGGCTCGACGAACTGCTGGCCCGCGGCCAGGGGGTGACGTACGACCACCCGCTCATCACCGTGGAGCACGTGCTGCCGCAGAACCCGAAGGCCGATTCGCAGTGGGTCGGGCTGTTCGACGAGGAGCAGCGTGCCCAGTGGACACACCGCCTGGGAAACCTGGTGCTGCTGAACCGCGCCAAGAACTCGGCGGCCCAGAATTACGACTTCGCCGCCAAGAAGGCCAAGTACTTCACCGGCCGCGGGGGAGTGGTCCCCTTCGCGCTGACCAGCCAGGTGCTCCAGCACGTCGAGTGGACCCCCGACGTGCTGAAGGCCAGGCAGGAGGAGCTGCTGGGGGTGCTCTTCGAGGAGTGGCGTTTGTGAGCGCGGGGGCCGGGGCGTCATACCCCGGCCCCGAGTCCAATGATCTCCATGAAGTTCCAAAGAGTTCCATTGTTGGGTCTGTGTGGGCTATGGTCGTCCACAACTCAGGTCTCACGGCCCCGCGTTACCACGCTGCTCCCGTGTGTCCCCTGTCGTTCAGTTGCCGTCGGCCTGTCCGGCCGTACGCTCCGCAGTCGTCGCCTCCACGGGAGTCCCGTCATGCCCGTACCCACCGATCCCGCCCCGGACCCGTCTCCAGCAGGGCCGCCCGCCCAGGATCCGACCGCCGGCACCCTTGCCAGTCTCATCTCCGGGCGGCTCGCCGGCTCGGACCTCGACGAGGACACCCGAGCCCTCCTGCTCACCGCCTTCCAGAACGACGGCGGGGCGCGCGGCCGGATGCCGGGCGCCTACCTGCAGTCCGTCACGGTTAGCGGCTTCCGCGGCATCGGCCGTACCGCACGTCTCCCCCTCACCCCCGGCCCGGGACTCACCCTGGTTACCGGCCGCAACGGCTCCGGCAAGTCGAGCTTCGCGGAGGCCGTCGAGATCGCGCTGACCGGCGACAACGCCCGCTGGCGCGGCCGCAGCGACATCTGGCGCAAGAGCTGGCGCAACCTCCACCACGGCCAGGAACCCCAGGTCGCCGTGGGGTTGCGCCTCGACGGCGATCCGGAGCCGGCCACCGTGCTGCGCACCTGGCACGGGGACGACGTCGCCGACTCCACCGCCGAACTCGACCGGCCCGGCCACGACCCCGTCCCCATCTCGGGCCTCGGCTGGCAAGAGGACCTGGCGACCTACCGCCCCTTCCTGTCGTACTCCGAGCTCGGCCAGGTGATCGGCGGCAGGCCCAGCGAGATGTACGACGCCGTCGCCTCCATCCTCGGTCTGGAGCAACTCGCCGCCGCCGACAAGTGGTTGCGCGACCTGACCCGCGAGTACGACGCGCCCGCCAAGGAGGCGAAGGCCGAACTCCCCACCCTGCTCACCCTCCTGGACGGCACCGACGACCCCCGCGCCCGGGCAGCCCGCACCGCACTGAGCGGGCGGCGCCCGGACCTCGCGTCGGCGGCCGAACTGGCCGCCGGGACCGGCCCGGTGGACGAGGCCCTCCTGTTGGACCTGCGCCGCCGCTCCACCCTGACCGGACCCGACACCGAGGCGGTCGCCACGGCGGTGACCCGGCTGCGTGAAGCCATCGCCTCCGCCGAGGACCTTCGGGGCACGTCCGCCGAGGACGCGCTGCGCCGCGCCGAACTCCTCGCCCGCGCGCTCGCCCATCACCGCGCCCACCCCGCCCTTGACACCTGCCCGGTGTGCGGCGGCACGGCCCGCCTCGACGAGGAATGGGCACGGGACGCCGCCGAGCAGGAACGCCTGCTGCGCGCCGAGGCCGAGCAGGTGCTCACCGTCCGCAGGGAACTCGACGCGGCCGCGCAGGCCGTCCGCGACCTGGCCGTCCCGCCCCCCGACTGGCTGCCGTCCGAGATCGCCGCCGCCTGGGACGACTGGATGCGATGCCGCACCGTCTCCGACCCGGCCGCGCTGGCGACCGCCGCCGAGAACGCCGCACGGATCGCCGCCGACGCCGCACGGGTCACCCGCCAGGAGGCCGCGGCACGCCTCGCTGACCAGGACGACACCTGGCGCGACGCCGCGCGGGCGCTCGCTGCCTGGTTGGACAAGGCCCACGCAGCCGAGCAGGCGGCCCCGCACCTGGCCCGCGTCAAGGCCGCCCAGAAATGGCTCAGGACCACCCACGACGAGATCCGCGCCGACAGGATGCGTCCCATCGCCGAGGACGCCCAGCGCATCTGGTCCAACCTGCGCCAGCAGAGCAACGTCGCCCTCGGCCCGATCCGTCTGAGCGGCTCCGCAACCCAGCGCAAGGTCGCCCTCGAGGTGACCGTCGACGACATCGACGCCCCCGCGCTCGGCGTGATGAGTCAGGGAGAACTCCACTCCCTCGCCCTGTCTCTCTTCCTCCCGCGCACCTTCCTCCCGGAGAACCCCTTCCGGTTCCTCGTCATCGACGACCCGGTGCAGTCCATGGACCCCGCCAAGGTGGACGGCCTCGCCCGCGTCCTCGCACTCCTCGCCGAGCACCGTCAGGTCGTCGTCTTCACCCATGACACCCGCCTGCCGCAGGCCCTCAAGTACCTGCGGCTGCCCGCCACCGTCCTCACCGTCGACCGCCGTGAGCGCTCCGCCGTACGCGTCCGCTCCGGCGACGACCCCGTCAAGCAGGCCCTGTACGACGCGAAGGCGCTCGCCAGGACCCGCGACCTGCCCGGCGACGTCGTCGCCCGGGTCCTGCCCGGCCTGTGCCGCACCGCCCTGGAAGCCGCCCTCCTCGAACCGGCCCGACGCCGGCTCCTCGGCACGGGCCTGCCGCACGCCGAGATCGAGCAGCGCATCGCCAAGGCCCACAAACTCACCGAACTGGCCTCCCTCGCCCTCTACGGGGAGATGGACCGGGTGGGCGAGGCCATGACCGACCTCACCCGGGCCTACGGCCAGCAGGCCACCGACCACATCCGGTGGTGCAACAAGGGCTCCCACGAAGCCGTGCCCGTCGACGACGCGGAGGAGATCATCCGCCGCACCGCGGACCTCGCGAAGGCGGTGCGATCCCTGTGACCACGATCCGTCCGGCCACGCCCATCCCGCCCGCGCGCCCGCCCCGACTCCCCGTGACCCTCCCGCCTCCGCCGCCGTCCATCTCGACCCCCGAGGAACTGCTCGCGGGTGCGGACCGGTTGCTCGGCACTGCCACCGCCTCCACCACGGGCGTCTGGCCACGCGCCGTGGCACTGCTGCTGCGCCACGCCCTCGAAGAGGCCCTGCGCCGCTACTGGCAAGCACGCAAACCGCAGCTGGCCCACTGCCCGCCGCACGCCCAGGCCCTGTGCCTGGAGTCCTACGCCGACCCCGACACGGCCCGCCGCTGGTCGGCGACCTGGGCCGGCCTCAGCCGGGCCTGCCACTACCACGGGTACGAGCTGGCTCCCACGCAGGGGGAGCTGTGGGCGTGGCGGGACGACGTAGATCGGGTGATCGGGGCGTTGACGCTCCGGACGCGGTGACGGATCGCCGTCGGACCGCAGGCCCGTCGCGCGGGGCAGGCGGCGGACGTCGGCCGGTGGGCGGGGGCGGCACGGAACGGGGCGCCGGGGAGGGGGCTGCCCGGTTGCCCACCTCGACCAGCCGCACTCGCACCGTCGTCATACGCGTATTACGATGTCTTCGTGGCGAAGACACGCATCAGCATCAGCTTGGAGCAGGAGCAGGCCGAACGCATCAGGCAGCACGCGGAACGGGCGGGCATGGACGTCTCGGCCTATCTGGTGCATGCCGCAACGCGCCAGATGGCCGAGAGCGATGCCATAGAGGAACAGTTCGCCGAGGTGGACGCACTCATCGCCCGGGCGGAGCGAGCGGCGGACGGGCTGCCCGCAGAACCCGCCCCGGAACCGACCGCGGAGCTGACGGAGCAGGAACGCCGCGATGTGGAGGAGGCCCTGGGGCTCGTCCACGGTCGCGACCGGCAAGGCCGCCGTCCGGGACACGCCGCGTGAGCGCACGGGTGCCGGTCTACGACACCGGCATGCTCATCGCGCTGGCCGACCGCAAGGCGAAGGCGGTGGCCCTCCATGAGGGACTGCGCACGGTCCCGCACCGGGCGCTGGTGCTCGGGCCGGTCCTCGCCCAGGTGTGGCGCCCCCAGCCAGCGCTGGTGCACGCCCTGTCCGGCGTCCTGAAGGACTGCACGGTCCCTCAGGCCCGTACGTCCGAGCCGCCCATGCGTGAGACGAAGGCGGGCCGTCCGGAGTGTCTGGCCTGTGCGACGGGCCCGGACCTCGCGGACTGGCGGCGCATCGGGACCGCTCTGGGGCGGGCGGCCCTGCCGGCGAAGAAGCGGCCGGACGCGGTGGACGCCTGGGTGGCCCTGGCAGCGGCCCGGCACGGCAGCTCGGTGATCTTCACCACCGACCCGGGGGACATCCACGCCTACCTCACGATTCTCGCGCCGTCGGACGTGCACGTGGTCGCTGTCTGATGACCGGGAGCCACGCTCGGCCCCGTCCAGGCGTCGCCCAGGCGGTGAACGAGCCGTCGGCAGGAGCGGGGCACGGAGTTCGGCCCTGCGCGGACTCGCTCCGCGAGCGGGTGCCGAGGTGATCAGCCATCAACGGCAACGGCCATCCAGTGCCACGGCCTCCCCGCGCGCCGACCGCTGAACTCGCCAAGAGTCCTCCACCCGCTTCGCCATTTACCACGGCCGTGGTACTTGGCACGGCAGGAGCAGGTGCACAGGAAGCCCTGGGCGTTCTGGCAGGACGAGTTGCACCTTTCA
The DNA here is from genome assembly GCF_029813775.1 of Streptomyces sp. DH24. GTDB lineage: Bacteria > Actinomycetota > Actinomycetes > Streptomycetales > Streptomycetaceae > Streptomyces. The sequence goes on from NZ_JARVKW010000004.1 coordinate 68,844, forward strand.
CGTGGGTTGTACTCACGGCCGATGAGGACGCTCGGATACCTGCGGAGCAGCTCCCGGCTGATGTGGGGGAAGTGAGCGCTGGCCACCGTCCAGCACCCCTCGCGGCTGTCCCACCGGAACGATCTATCGCTTCCGACCCAGCCGGACAGTTTCCGCTCGTGCTCCCACATCGTGTGAGCCGGGAACCAGACACCGAACCACCCTTTGGCGGGCAGGCCGATTGTCGGCAGGTGCTCACCTCGATAATTCGGCAGCCACTCAGGGGGCTTGAGGTACTCGGTCTTGTCCCGCAAGGCACGCCCGCGCCCTTTGTCCCTGCCCGTAGTCCGCCGGCTGCGTCGAGGCCCGGGCCCCCACTCGACCGACACGAGTGTGGCGAGCTGACCGGAGGCATGGCAGGGGAGACGACTTATCGGCCTGTCATGGGCTACCACGTGGCCGTCCTGGTCGATTTCGATGGAGTTGCGGCACTTCAAGCACGTGCGGTTGAACCCTCCGTCGCCCACAAGCACCCCCTTGGTTGAGCTGATGTCTACCGTGCCTGCTGCCGTGTCCTGCCGGTCTCGGCTCGCATCACGTGGGATATCGCGGACGGGACGTTCCGCGTGAACTCGCCCCGATGGCCCGGAGCGAGCGGCCTCGCGGCAACCACGTAGGCGCTGGACGCGCCGTAATCGACTGCGATGGCGGAGGCGGGGTGCTCGACGTACGTCAGTGCACCGAGGGTCAGCCAGGCGAGTTCTCGGACGATGGCGGCGTGTTGGACGTCAGCCCTGGCCACGACGTCGGGGGCGGGCCAAAGGCGCGACGACCGGCCCTCACAGCCAGAGTGGCCATGGCGGCGTTGGCACCACCACCGATCACAGCGCCGATACCGAACGGTGCCACCCGACCGAGAACGATGATCCCCTGCTTGGTCCCGTACTTCGTGATGAAGTTCTTTCCCAGGATCTTGTTGATCTGACGCAACGTCTCGACGGGCACCTTGGCGACAACCTGACGTCCCCAGTGTTGCCCCGTACGCTCGGCGACCTTGGTAATGGTGGTGGAGCCACTCCCACCGAGCATGATTCCCATCACGATCGTTCGGCGGCGCTCGATCTCGTCGATGGGGACTCCGTGGACCTCGGCGAGCGAGAGTGCGAAGAGGGCGCTCAGTTCAAGGGACGAGAGAGCCTCGCCTGCCGAGAGTGCCAGCGCGACTCCCGTGCCGACGCCGGGCGCGGCTGCGGTTCCTCCAACTGCAGCACCGGTCCCGGTCAAGGCGCTGACGTACATCCGCTCCAGATTGCGTATCACCTGTGCCGGTGTCGCCTCTGGGGTCCGTTGGCGGGCCCGCGCTATGTTCTTGCGCACCAGTAGGCTCTGGCTGTCGATCGCCTTGTCCAGGAGGTCGAGGACTCGCTGCCCACGTCCGTCTGCTGCCGGAACGGGTCCGCCGTGGGCATCTGTTGCCATGCTTTGAACTCCTCGGGTCGTTAGACCTCAAGTTTCCCACTCAGGCTGCCGGTTCTGGGACGGTTTCCCCCAACAGCACCCACCGGTTTCAAGCTTGGAGCCGTTGCGGTGGCGGTTCACCCAGACGTCTGGCTTGAACTCCTCAGTCATGGCCGAGAGTTGTGCTCAGACGCGTGCCGCGTAGCGGGTGAACCGCGCCCGGCCGTCGCGGTCAGGTACGCCCGCTGTGCGTGTCCGGGCCGTGGGGCTCACGGGCGCATTCGGCCCAGACCGTCTTGCCGCCGGGCGGATACGGGTCCGTGCCCCAACGGTCGGCCAAGGCGGCGACCAGGAGGAGGCCTCGACCCGACTTGGCGTCGGGGAGGGGGCCGACGTCTGCCGAGGCCGACAGGGGCGGGAGTCGATCGCCACGGGCGTCGGTGACGGCGATGCGGAGGGTGCTGGTGTCGAGGGTGAGGACGAGGCGGAAGTCGCGTCCCTGGACGCGGCCGTGCAGGGTGGCGTTGCTGGCGAGTTCCGCCACGATCTGTCCGGCGCGCTCGGTGACGCCGGGTGACACTTCCCAGGTGCGGAGCTGTTCGACGGTGAGCAGACGGGCGAGGCGGGCTCCGCGGCGGGTGGACGACAGGAGCTGGGAGAACGTGCGTACAGTTGCGAGGAGTTGGGGTGTGGTTGCCTTCATGAGGCCACGGTGACGGGCGCGCGGGGGCGTGTTCCAGGCGCCCGGCCCGTACGGTACGTCAGCGTACGGGCACACTCCGTGGACGGTACGCGGCGCGGTCCTTCACTCTGGGTGCCGTCGGGTGCAGGGACGACGGACAGTACGGGTACGGAACCGGAGGTGGCCGCGGACGACGGGCGGCATCGACATCGACAGCGTAGGCAGCAACCACGGCGGCGGCAACGGCCGCGACGGCAGTCATGCCGGTGGTCCTGACGGCGACGACCTGGCCGCCTGTGAGCCGGACCGGGAGCCCGACCCCTCGGACAGTCTGCGTACCTGGGGTGCCGTCCAGCAGGCGCTGCGCGAGCACGCGGGGTACAGCAGGGCCGAGTTCGCGGACCTGGTGCGCTTCTCCAAGCACACCGTGGAGTCGGTGGAGTTGGGGCGGCGGATGCCCGACGAGTCGTACGTGGTGCGGTCGGAGGAACTCCTCGGGAACACCGGGGCGCTGCGGAAGTCGTCGAAGTACGTGACGCGGGGGCGGGGGGATGTGGGACTCGCGGCGTGGTTCCGGGAGTGGGCCCGGCTGGAGCGGGTGGCAGTGAGCCTGTGTACGTATGAGTGCAGGCTGGTGCCGGGGTTGTTGCAGTCGGAGGGGTACGCGCGGGCGGTGTTCGAGGGGACCGTTCCGGTGGCGCCGGACAACCAGTTGGAGGACTTCATGGCGAGGCGGATGGAGCGGCAGCGGATGCTGTTCGAGCGGCCGACCACGCCGTTCAGCTTCATCGTCGAAGAACACGTCTTCCGGCGTCGGTTCGGGGACAGGGGGCAGATGCTGGAGCTGTTCGACCATGTGCTGGAGCGGAGCGCACCACGCAACGTGACGCTTCAGATCGTGCCGTTGGAGGCCGAGCTCCACGCCTGCCTGGACGGTCCCGTGCGGCTTGTGGAGACCCCGAAGGGCCAGCGGCTCGCGTACTCCGAAGGGCAGCAGAACGGCCGCCTGATCTCTGACCCGAAAGAGGTGAGCCTGCTGTACCAGCGCTATGACACACTGCGCTCGCAGGCCCTGAACGCCAAGGACTCGCGGGGTCTGCTGGAGCGACTCCGAGGAGAGCTATGAGCACGAGGCCGGAACTGGCGTGGTTCAAGTCGAGCTACAGCGGCAGTCAGGGTGACGACTGCGTCGAGGTCGCCCTCACCGAACAGGCCATCTGTGTACGGGACTCCAAGGACGTGGCGCGCCCTCACTTCGCGGTGGGGCGTGAGGGGTGGTCGCGGTTTGTGGGGTTCGTGACGGAGGTTTGAGCGGCGTAGGCGTCGACGAACGATGACCGGTGATGCGGGAGCGGTGCCGCCCGATCCCGCATCACACCGGCGGCAATGCCGCGTACCGAACTGCGTACGCCCAACTGGGGCCGGGGCCCTTCCCGTGCCCTGGCACAGGCCGGGAACGGGCTCTCAGGTGGGATGGCAGAGTTCCGTCAGCTTTCGCGACTTCGGCAGATGCCAGCGAAGTCGCAGCCGGCGCAGGACGAACACCAACTGTCCAGGCGGGGTAGCCGGTTGGTGCGCAAGGAGTCCGCAGCCTCCGTGACCCGCTTGCAGAGGTCGGTCATGACCTCGGGGTCCACCATTTCGCGCGTGTCACGTCCCGCCTTATCAAGGTTGAGGACCTCAACGACATCCGCGTTCTGGCCCGTCAGCTCCCGGTATCCGAGTACGTACAGGTGCAGTTGGTCACGGGTGAGGTTTTCGGCCTGAGCGCGCTCGCTCGACTTGAAGTCGACGACCGACGTCTCGTTCGTGTCCAGTCGCTTGATCAGGTCGACGCGGCCGGTGACGGTGACGCCGGGGACCGGGTGGATCTCGACGGGCTGCTCGGAGTATCTCGTCTGGTGCAGGGTCGCGCCGTGACGTTCCAGGTAGCGCCGCACGGCCGTCTCGGCGGCGGGGCGGAGCTGGTCTGCCGCAGCCTTGTTAGCGAACGGGAGGTTGAGGTGACGGTCCACCAGGTCCTCCGCCTCCTCGGGGGCGGCGATGTCGCCCTCGATGGCCCGTTTGTGGATCTCCGCCATGACGTCGTGGAGCGACTTGCCGAAGCCGAGTTCTTTCTGCAGAGGCGAGTCGAAGCCGTACAGAAGACGGAGCTTGAAGGAATACGGGCACTCGAAGAGGTACTTCAGGTCCGAGAAGGACATGACGACCTCGGGGATACCGCGCATGGCGGTTGGTGTGAGCCGTCCGTCGGAGGAAGGGCGGACCTCGCGGGTCAGGACGGTGTGCACCTGCGTGGCCTCGTTGAAGAAGTCCGAACGCTTCTTGCCTGTGCGCTTCTCCGTGGGGGCGAAGGAGAGTGCCAGGTACTTCTGGGCGCGGGTGACGGCGACGTAGAAGAGGCGTCGCTCGTCGGCCTTGGTGCCTCGGTAACGGTCGGCACCGGGAACGAGGTCCGCCTCCACCACATGGAAGACGTTGGTACCGCCCCGGCGGGAGGCGGGGAAGGTGTTCTGGCGCAGGGCAGGAAGGAAGACGGCGGGCCACTGCATGCCCTTGGCCTGGTGGACGGTGGCGATGACGACGGCGTTGGGCTGGGCGTAGCCGTTGTCCCCGTCGGACTCCTCGTAGTAGTCGGGGGCCTGGTACTCGACCCACTTGGCGAACGCGTCGAACCGCTGCTGGGGCTCGCTGGTGAGGTGGATGCGCTCGAAGTCCCCGATCGCGGTGGAGAAGCGACCGAGGTTGTAGTAGACGAGTTCGCCCCGCTCGCGCGGAACACGCTCCTCGCGCAGCTCGACGGCTTCGAGGAAATCAAGGAAGACGCCTTGGAGCGTGGTGGAGTCCCAGGGCTTGGACGCGTCCCACCGCATGGCCGCGGTGAGCACGGGAAGTCCGGCGCGGACATCGCCCTCCGTGAGCCCGACGCCGGCGTCGACCCATGCGTCGATCACGTCCTGCTCGTCGGCCTCCCCCGCGACGAACCGGAAGCAGCTGACGGCCGCTTGGACTTCCGGTGTCTCGAAAAGCTTGGTCAGGCCCTTGATGACATACGGGATGTCGCGGCGTCGGAGCTCTTCGACGAGCGGGCCGGCGTCGGCCTTGACGGAGCGGAACAGGACGGCGAAGTCGGACCAGTCGAGTCCACGCGGCTCACTTCCCTCCCGGTCCTGGAACGGGACGCCGCGCAGCCGCTCCATGCGGTCTACGAGCCAGCCGGCCTCCGCCTCCGTGTCCGGGAATTCGAGTGCCAGCAGGTCGCCGCGCTCGAAGGTCTGGTGGCCCGCCGCCGTCATCGCCTTGTTGAGGCGTTCGCCAGGCGGAATCTGCTCGACGACTCGGCGTGCGAGGTCGACGATGGCGGGGCTGGAGCGGAAGTTCTCATTCAGCGTGGCTCGGCGGACGCCCGGGTAGCGGTTCTCGATCGTGAGGATGTTCTCGACGGCACTGCCGCGCCACTGGTAGATCGTCTGGTCGTCGTCACCGACCACGCAGAGGTTCGCCCCGTGGCGGGTGAGTCCGCGGATCAGCTGCTCCTGGACCGGGTTGGTGTCCTGGTACTCGTCGACGACGACGTACCTGACGGTCTCCTTGACATGCCGCTGGAGGCTCAGGACGGACTCGTCGCCCTCGTCGTTGTCGTCGTTGAGTAGGACCGCGGTGTTGTGGAGGATGGCTGTGTAGTCGAAGTACGCGCGGTCGCTGAGCAGTTGCATGTATTTGTCGAGCCCGTCCGCCACGTCGGAGCGGAGCCCGTCCAGATCCACGTCGTCCTCCCGGAGGATCGACATGACCTGCTGGTACAGCTTGGAGTTGACCCAGCGCCGCAGGGGCTTCGGGGTTCCCTGGACGATCGCGTTCGTCGTGGTCAGCCCTGACTGGGTACTGTACTTGTCGATGATCAGGCGGGTCTGCACGTCGTTGAGGACGTTGTACTTGAACGCCTCGGGCACGTGGCTGTGCAGCAGGTCGAGGGCGTAGCCGTGCATGGTGCCGATGTACATCTCGGCGAGGCCGTGCACCTCGCCGTGGAGTTCACGGATCCGCTTGTGCACACGTTCCTTCAACTCGCCTGCGGCCTTCTCGGTGAAGGTGAAGGCGACGATGTTCCTGGGCTGGACACCGGGCCGCCCGATCAGGCGGGCGATCCGCTGCGAGATCACCTCCGTCTTGCCGGAACCGGCGCAGGCGACGATGAGGAGGTTGTCGTCGTGGGTGTCGATGGCGGTGCGCTGGGCGTCCGTGAACTGCACTGTTCCCCCCGAAGCTGGCTGTTGTGCTGGTGCGGTGACGTGGTGCTTTCGTGTGGCGTGGTCGGTGGTGGGTGGGGTGCGTGCCGTGGCGGTACGCACCCCAGCCGGTGGTGGTGTCAGATGTCGATGGCCTTGAGGACTTCGTCGCCGTAGTAGTTGACGACCTTGACGGCGATGCGGCCGGACTCGGGCTTGGGGAAGGGGCGGGACTTCGTGGTGAAGAGGGTGGACAGTGCCTCGTCGTCGATCTGTCCCTTGAGCGCCTTACCGAGCCGCTCGTACGGGTTGAGCCCCGTGGACTTCCCGTTCTCGCCCGAGAAGTAGACGTGGCGAACGATGAAGGCCTCGGCGTCGTAGTCCGTGTCGATGGACCACATCATGATGTCGTCAGGACCCTCGGCGCGAACGTCACCCGTCGTCGGGTTGTAGATGTCGAGTCCCTTGATCTCGGCGACGAGCTGGCCGTCGCTCGTCTCCGTCAGCTCGATATCGGGCTCGCCGAAGACCGTGAACAGGTTTCCGGCGCCTGTGTTGGCGAGTTCGTCGCCCATGGCGAGGTCCGGGTTCATACGGACGTTGAGCACGGCCATCTTGCCGACCTGACGCTGCTGGATGACGGAGAACTCGCCTCGCTCCTGGTTGATCTCGTTGGTCGCCTCGGTCGCGGTCGCGTCGAAGGCGAAACCGAGGATGAGCAGAAGATCGATCTCGCCGAACCGGAGGGCTTCACGGGCCGCGTTCTTGATGAAGAGGGAGTCGACGGTTCCGTACTCGGGACCAAGCGCGATACCGACGCGGGCCGGTGTCCCCTCCTCGGCGTCCTTGCGGATGCCGACAGCGGTCAGTATCCGCCCGGACACCGGCTCGACCGACTCGAACTCCAGCCGCTCGTTCCGGTAGCCGTTCTGCACGCCCGCCTTCTTGACGTGCTCCAGGATCGTCTCCTCGTACGAGGCGCCGGACGGCATCATCTCGGCGGCCTTCTCGGAGGCGGGGACATCTTGGTCGAAGGAGACGGAGCGGTGCGGCGAGAGGGACTCGACGGTGAAGGGGCCGGCGACGCGGACGGCCTTCTTGTTCTCGTAGGGGCGGTCGTACAGCGTCTCGAACTCGGCGTGCTTCTTGATCGCCTTGTCGATCTGGTCGCGGGTCATTCCCTCCTTGATGTCGGGGTTGTTCGCGATGGACTTCAGGGTGATGTGCGGAACGCGCTCGTAGACGAAGCCACGGCGGATGTCGTGCTTCGAGGGCGAGCGGTCGAGCGGCTGCTGGCTGAGTTCGGCTTCCTTGGACTTTCCTTCGGGGGAGTCGGCGAGGAGGTAGGCGGGGTACTTGGCGCCCATGATGCGGTGCCGGGCGAGTGCGATGGCTACGCGGGAGGTGTCGACAGTGATCCAGCGGCGGCCCCACTGCTCGGCGACGTAAGCGGTGGTGCCTGAGCCGCAGGTGGGGTCAAGAACGAGGTCGCCGGGGTCTGTGGCCATGAGCATGCAGCGTTCGATGACCTTCGTGTTTGTCTGGACTACGTAGATCTTGTCTGCTCCGAAACCTGCGGTTGTGGTGTCATCCCAAAGGTTATTGCGGGGGAAGGCTGGAAAATCATCGAAGTACCTTACATAGCGCAAGGTTCGACCCAGCCCCAGCAGTCGCTTGGCGTTTTTGAGGCGCTCCATCCCTTCGCGATTGGTCTTCCATCCGCCCTTCGCCGGGCGGTAGATGACATCGTCGACCGTTACCGGAAATACCGTCGTTTGCCCTACACGAGTTGTTTGGCTTGTAAGATTATCAGCCGTGAAAACTCGACTTCCTTCGGGCGGGGTAGAAGTGAATCTTGCGCGGGTGCCGTCAGGTGTCTCCGCGAAGTTGTATCCGCTGGCGCCTGATTCTCCGAGCTGCTTAAGTACGTAGAGCTGGCGGTACTTGACGGTGTCGATGTTCCGTGCATACCAGATGACATAGTCGGCAACGGAGGCGAGCACGTTAGTGCCGCCTGCGAAGCTTCCCGCCCCAGATGTCGTCTTGAAGGCAATCAGTGAAACGAAGTTCTCAGATCCGAATACTTCATCCAGTATTGAGCGAACCAGATGTACATTTTCGTCACCGATCTGGATGAAAATGGAGCCGGACTCGGCAAGCAGGTCGCGGGCTGATGTGAGGCGATCGCGGAGGTAGGTGAGGTAGGAACTGATGCCCAGCTCCCAAGTGTCACGAAAAGCCTTAATCTGTTCGACTTCTCGTGTCGCATCTTCGAGCTTTCCGTCGCGCACCCGAGAGTTGTCCGCCCGAGCCTGCCAATTCGACCCGAACTTGATGCCGTATGGCGGATCGATATACACCATCTGAACCTTGCCCCGCAGATTCTCCCGCTCCGCAAGGCTCGCCATCACCTGGAGCGAGTCGCCCAGGATCATGCGGTTGGTCCAGTTCATCTGGTGGTTGTACCAGTCGACCTTGTCCAGCTCGTCCGGGATACCGTCGTCGAAGAACTCGGTACCGAAGAGCGAGAGTTCCTCCCCGGCGCTCTCACCTCCCTCGCTCTCCCGCCGCCTCTTCGTCTCGTCCATCAGCTGCTTGACGAGATAGCGCGGCTCGATCCGCTCCTGGCGGAAGATCGGAGGGGCCGGGACCTCCAGGTACTCGCGGTCCTGCTCGTCCTTGCCCTTCCAGACAAGCTGGGGGTCCTTGGCGAAGTCCCGCTTGCCGCGCCAGGTCATGGCAGCCTCGACCGCTTCCGTGACCAGGTCGAACGCGTCCGCCGTCGGGTTGTTCACTCGTGTTTCCTCATGCTTTATGGCCTGCACGGCCTTGGTGCTGTTCGCGGCGGTCCTCGCACTGCGCTTCCGGGGAGCGGCCATCGTGCTTACTTCCCTTCCTCGTCGTTGTCGCCGTCGTGCTGCCGCCGCTGCCGGGATTCGCCCTCGGCCTCGCGCGCCGCGCTGAACAGGTCGTCGTCCCAGGGGTAGTCGTCGTCGCCCCAGTCCGCTTCGTCATCGTCGCTCTTGAGCCTGTCCACGCTCTTGAGCCCTTCCTCGCACAGACCCGTCAACGCCCCGTCGCCGTAGAGTGACTCGATCGCGGCCGCCAGGCCGGACTTGAACGTGGTCGGGTTCTGAGACAGCTCGACATAGCCCCACTTGCCGAAGCCGCCGTGATTGTTCACGGCCGCGCACCACATCCGCGCGGTCTCCGCCTTCACCGCCCGCTTGCCGGCAGACTTGCGCGAGCCCGAGACCTCCACGATCAGGTGGCGCTGCTCGTCGTCCTCGTCCCGGGGCTTCAGCCGGACGATGAAGTCGGGCAGGTACCGGTGCGTACGTCCCGCGAAGAGGTAGGGGATCGCGAACTCCAGGTGGTCGTTCTTGACGTACGACTGCACGTTCTTGTTGCCGTCGAGCAGCGTGGCCAAAATCTGCTCCCACGTGTTGCCGTCTATCCCGTCGAGCACGACGTAGTTGACCGGCGACTTGTCCTCGTCGGCCTCGTAGACCGCTTTGGTGGTGTAGAAGTCCACGTTGTCCGTGGAGCCTTCCGGCGCATAGCGCGCGAAGATGGGCAGCACCTTGGACGTGTTGTCGCCTTCCTGGCGGTTCAGCGCGGCGAAGAACAACTCAGCGGCCCGCTGCCGTTCCTCGGAGACCTGGGAGATGATCGCCAGGGCACGCTGGTTGTCCGTGCCGACGCAGTGTGTGATCCAGTCCTTGGCGAGCCGTACCAGATTCGGGAACATCCACGGCTTGCGTCCTCGTTTCGGGTCCTCCAGCAAGTCCAGTGCCAGTTTGGCCAGTTGGAAGGAGACCTGCTGCACACGGATGTCGCGGCCGTCGACCAGCGTGTGCCGGGCCTGCTCTCCGACGATTCCTTCCACATCGGCCCGCGTGGCGACGCCCTCGTCGACCTTGAACGGCTCCGCCTCGGTGAAGTCCGCGTAGAACTGCGCCTCCTCCACCTCCACCCGGTATCCCTCTAGGCAAGGGAAAGTGATGCGCAGGTCCTCCCGGTCCCTCATGGCCCGGACGTGCTTCGGCTCCGGTCGAGGCTTGGACTTCAGCTCCCGGTTCGGATCGGTCTGGATGAACTGGAACGGGATGCCGTACACGTCCGCGTACTCCGGCTCAAGCAGCCCCTCCTCGTTGACCGCGTACGAGATGCGGCGCAGGCCGCGGCCCACCACCTGCTCGCACAGCAGGTGGCTTCCGAAGGCACGCACGCCCAGGATGTGCGTGACGGTGTTGGCGTCCCAGCCCTCCGTCAGCATGGACACGGACACCACGCAGCGCACGTCCTGCCCGAGCTTGCCCTTCTTGCCGACGGTGTTCAGGACCTCGCGCAGCAGGTCGGCGTCCTTCAGAGCCTCCACGTCGCGGTCCGGGAACCGGGTGCGGTACTCCTCCTTGAACGCCTCCAGTTCCTCGGCCGCCGCTGCCTTGAACTGGGCGTCGAGCTGGGGGTTGTCGGACTCCAGCTGCGCCGAGTCGACCAGGATGGTGCGCGGGACGGCATAGCGGCGGCCCTGGGCGTCGTAGTTGGAGAAGTGTTCCAGCATGCCCGGCTTGCCGAGTCCGTCGGCGTCCGGGAGCTCACGTCCGGCGATCTGGTCGTACACCCACTTCGAGACCGTCGTGTTGTTGCAGACGATGATGAACACCGGGGGCGTGGATCCGGTGCCCCGGGTCTCCTCCTCCCACCGCGCGAACGCCTGCGCGTAGTTCCGGTACAGGCTGTGGGCGGCACCTTCCAATACCGGGGGGAGCGTCTTGTCCGCAAGCGTCTCCGGCTTCTGGGCGCGCGTCGGCATCTTGTCCCTGATGTGCTCCCACAGGTTCAGGTACGAGACGTCCTTGTGTTCAGCGTCGTCGTCCACCGGTACACGCGGGATCTTGACGAGGCCCGACTCGATGGCGTCCAGGAGTCCGAAGTCGCTGACCACCCACGGGAAGAGGGTGCCCTCCGGGTAGCCCGAGCCGTTCAGGTAGAAGGGGGTCGCGGAGAGGTCGTAGACGGTCTTGATGCCGGTCTTGCGCATGATGTGGTTCAGTCCGTCGAACCACTGACGAGCGTGCTTGTTCTCCTCCTCGGCCTGCTTCTTCTCCTCCCCCTTCAGCTCGTCCAGGGTGACGGCACCCTCCAGGGCGGCCCCGCGAGTCTGGTAGCAGTGGTGAGCCTCGTCGTTGAAGACGATGATCTCGCCCTTGCTCCCGCCAAGATCGCGCAGGACCCGGTTGACCATCATGGGGGGCGTCTCGACGAAGGGGTCGTCCTTGGACTTGGCCAGGAGCAGCTTCTTGGTCTTGGACGCGAGTCCCTGACCCTCCCGCGTCGTCCGGAGCATGAACGTGTGGTAGTTGGTGATCGCCACCTGTGCCTGACCGAGCGCACCCCACAGGTCTGCGGGGACGATGTCCCGCTCCTTGTAGTAGTTGTTCGGGTCGGAGGGCATCAGCACGCGCAGCCGGTCCCGGATGGTCACACCGGGCGCCACCAGGAGGAAGCGCTTGGCGAACCGGCGGTCCTGCGGGCCGGCGACCTTGTTGAGGGTGTTCCAGGCGATCAGCATCGCCATCACCACGGTCTTGCCCGCGCCCGTCGCCATCTTCAGGGCGACTCTGGGCAGGCCGGCGTTGTGCTCCTGATTGGCCTCGTCCAGGTGGGCACCGATCCACGTCTTGCCGAGCTTCGTGCCCACCTCGGTCAGGTAGATGGCGGTCTCCACGGCTTCCACCTGGGCGAAGAACAGCTTCCGCTCACGGGTACCGTCCGTCCAGTACTCCAGAAGACGACGCGTCGTGGGCGTGATGTTCGGATACCCGGCCTGGCGCCAGCGGGAGACCTCGGCTCGGATGTTGCCGATGACGTCCTGGCCTTTGCGCTCCTCCAGGATGCCGTCGAGAAACAGCTCGTGCTGGACGCCGGCGCCGGTCTTGCGTCCCTTCCTGGCACGCGGTACGGGCATCCAGGTCTCGCTCGGGCGGCGCCCGGCAACCCGCTCGCCGGTCGGCTGGCCGCGCTGGTCCAGCTCCCAGTGCCAGGCCGGTTCAGCGTACGGCGAATTGATGATCGGGTTCTCGATCACTGCTGCCATGTTCTGGATATCTCCCTCACGCCACGTCTGCGTGGACCGTACAGTCTGCCACCGACAATGACCCCATTCGTCCCATGATCACGTCGCCCGCACCCGGTGCTCCCCCCGCTCCAAATGCCCCATAACCACCTGGTGTGCCCGCCACCCATCCGGAAACTTGGGCGGCACATCCAGGTACACAGGACTGCTCCGCGGATGCCGGTCCAACAGGTCCCGGATGCCGGCGCGGGCCACCACGATGCACGCGAAACGGTGTCGGGACAGCAGAACGCACAGGCGGCCCGTCTCCAGGTGGAAGGCGGAGGCGTCCTGGCGGCCGGACAGTGGGTGCCAGACGAGGGTGACGTCGAACTCGCGGCCCTGGAGGCGGTTGGCGGTGTCCACGGTGATGTCGGTCAGGCCGCGGGCGGCGAGGCGGGAGCGGACCGCGTCCGCCTGCACGGTGCGTGCCGTGCCGATCGCGATGCGCGACGCGGTCAGGGGCTCCCCGTTGACCAGCGCGCCGCGCTCCAGCAGCCGGGCCGCCGTCGCCGCGAGGGCGTCCGCCACCTCCGGGTCCTGGTCCAGGGTGTGGCGGGCGGGGAGTTCCAGGTGGCCCCAGCCGGAGTCGGCGGCCCGGGCAAGGACGTCGTCCAGTGGGGTGGAGCCGTGGGACAGGCTGGCGTACGACAGGACGCGCTCCGGTGCCGTCGTACCGGGGACGAACCGGTAGAAGGGGTAGAAGGCTCGCTCGACCAGGGGTGCCGCCGTCTCCGGGAGGCGCCAGGAGACGGGGAGCTGGTGGCGGAGGAGGTCGGGGTTGTGGGCGAGGGTGACGTCGACCGCGTTGCGCAGGGGGTCCCAGGTCAGGCCGTGCCAGCGGTCGGTCTCCACGGTGGCGAAGGGGTCGAGCTGGCCGGGGTCGCCGACGAACAGGACCTGCGAGTCGTCCTGGGCGAACAGCGGGGCCGTCGCGAGCAGCCCGTCCGAGCGCATCTGGTACGCCTCGTCGACGATGGCCCACCGCCACGGCGCGCACTTGTCCGGGGTGACGAACGACCACTTCTTCGCGGTGGACACCACGACGGGCAGGTCACGCAGGTCCGTCACCTGGTTGCTCCCGATCACGTTGGGGTGCCGGATGACGCGGGGCGGGAGGACGTGGCCACTGGCATGGAGACGGCCGAGTGCCAGACCGGGGTGCTCCCGCGCGATGCGGTCCACCAGGTCGTCGACCTGCTCGTTGGTCTGCGCGACGATCATGAGCTGGTGGCCGGCGGACGTCAGGTGCCCGGTGGCCTTCACCACCAGCGTGGACTTTCCGGCTCCGGGCGGGGAGTCCACGACGACGCCCCGGCCGGGCGCGGTGTCGAGGCTGGTCAGGATCCCCGCGACCGCCCGGTCCGCGCGTTCGCCGGGGGTGAGGGCGTCGGGCTCCCCGGTGTCGGGAAGGAGGGCGGTCACTCCCAGGTCTCCTCTGCGTCCTCGTCGGTGGGCTCGTACGGCTGCGGCGGACCGCCGTGGGTCCAGGGGGTGTTCTCCTCGTCGGGCAGGGCGGACGGCATGGCCGTGGGGTTGAGCGTGGTGTACGTCAGCTCCTCGCCGGCCTCCGCGAGGGTGCCGGACGGCGCCGGGGGCTTGCGCTTCCTCGCGAAGCCGCCCTCGAGCTGGAGCACCACGGTGTGGCTGCCGTCGTCCTCTTGTCGTACGTCGAGGATCCGGGCTCCCTGGCCGGGCCGAGCGGGGGACTTCACCTCCGTGCCGACCGCGAGGCCGACGCGGGTGTCGGTGCCGGTCCGGAGGGTGATCGTCGGACGCCACACCTGGGAGCCGGGACGGTCGCCGGGGACGAAGCGGTCCTCGTCCCTGGCCGTGACCGTGCCCGTGAACGCCTCGCCGGTCAGCTCGTACTCCGCCATCACCAGCGGGTCGTCGTACGCGCGCTGCGCCTCGTAGCGGGTGACCGCGTCCTCCAGCCGGGCCAGGCGGCGGGCGGCTCGGACGGCCTGGTCGCGGCGGGCCTGCGGGCGGCCGTCGGCGTCCAGGTACTCGGCGTACTCGGAGAACCAGCGCCGGTCGAGGACCCAGCGGCCGGGGACGTGGGCGCCCTCCGGCAGCTCGCGGAGCAGCTCCACGCCGCGCCACATCAGATGCCAGGTGGGCATCATCTGGCTGCTCAGCTCACGGTCGATCTGGCGGCCGACCGCCTCGCGTCCGCGGTCGTCGGACGCCTCGTCGTAGCGCGTCATCAACTCGTGCAGGGTCCGGTCGAAGACCGGGTCCGTGGACGGACCGGCCGGCGGCCACACGGCGGGGTCCTCCGCCTCACGCGCCGCCCGCGCGCCGTCGCTGCCCGCCGGTGGATCGATCCACGCGAGCAGGGACGCGAGGTGGGAGTCCTCGGAAGAACTCTGACCCGTGGCCCAGTTGGCGGCGAGCAGCCGGGTCATCGCGAGCATCACACCGGAGTCCGGGAACTCGGCCAGGTCCGCGAACCAGGTCAGCCACTTGCCGAGGGTCGGCACGGACGGGTCGACCGCGTACGGCCCCTCGGTGGCGCGCAGTCTGGTTAGCCGACCGAGCAGGCGCACGTACGCGATGCCCTCGCCGTTCGGGACGAGGAGCTGCGGGGCCCGCCGGTAGCGCAGGCGTTCCTCCTTCTCCTTGCCGCGGCCGACGGTGTAGGGCTCCGTCTCCGTCCGGCACCCGTCGATGTACGCGAGGAGGAGGGCGGCAAGGCGCTCGGCGAACCGGAAGCGTTCGGCGCGGTTGCGCGGCTGGTGGACGGTCAGCAGGGTCGGGTGCTCGGGGTTCGTACCCGCGAGCGCGGCCAGGGGCGCGCACGCCTCGCCGGCGAGGGTGAGCGGCACCAGGACGAACGGCTTCTCGTCCAGGTGCTGGTGGCGGACGGTCGTCAGCGGTTCGGCACGGCCGGTGCGGGAGGCCGTGAGCGTCGCGACGGTGGACAGAACGCTCATGCGGCCCCCCGGCGGAGTCGGCGCAGCCGGGCGGCGGCGCGCAGCAGGTCGGCGGCTTCCGCCTCGGCCTCTCCAGGGGCGGCGACGCCGTCCAGGTAGTCGAGCGCGGTGCGGGTGGAGTCGATGCCCGGCAGGTCGTTGCGCACGCCGCTGCCCAGGCGGGCCGGTGAGGCGCATCCGGCGGCCTCGTCGCGGCAATACCGCGCCATTTCGCAGAAGGACAGGCAGGAGGGTGTGTACGACGCGTCCAACGCCTCTATGGAAGAGGAGAGTTCGTCCGCGCTTCGGGTCGTGTCCAGGGTCGCCGTCTCGGGGAGCCGGGCCGCGAGGTCCTCGGCGCGCCGCAGCCGCGAGAGCTGGAACTGGAGGGCGTCGAGTTCCTGCCGGAGGTCGATCAGGCGGCCGTAGGGGCGGTTGGAGAAGTCCTTGGGGCAGACGAGCAGGAACTCGTGGGAGATCTGCTCGGTGGGCAGGCCGGCCGTCTCGAAGGCGCGGTGCAGCGCGAGGACGTACACCGCGGCCTGCTTGGCCGTCTCGGCGACGGCGGTCGGATTGGCCTGGCCGTCGATCGCCGCGAACGAGCGGATGAGGACGACGTGGAACTTCCCCCCGATGCGGTGGGTGAGTGCGTCCGGCTCCAAGTACGCCGTCTGACCGGCGACTTCGAGGGTGAGCACGGGACGGTCGAGGATGAGCCGTACGTCCTGGCCGGAGGCCACGTGCGCGATGAGGCGGCGGGTCTCCCGCTCGCGCAGGTGCAGGGCCGTGTTGCTCCCTACCTCGTTGAGGTCGGTGACATGGGCCTCCGCCACGGGGACGGAGAGCTGCTCGCGCAGCAGCCGGATGAGCTCGGCGTAGCTGCCCCACTTCACGAGGCCGTGGAACGCCTGTTCGCGGGCGAGAGCGAAGGGGGACTGGCCGAAGCGCGGCTCGTATCCGACCTGCTGGGCCAGCAGCGCCTTGTCCACACCGGCGGCGTCGAGGACGGCGCGGCGGGCGCAGGCGGGATTGGCGGTCAGGGCGGTGATCTTACGGGCGGTGTACGGCTGAGGGGGCTGCGGTCCGCGCAGCCGCGCGAGTCGGTTGTCGGGAGGTTCGGACTGCTGCGAGGGCATCGTCTCTACTTCGGGAACGTCTTCGGGTACGTCTTCGGGAGCTCACCGGCGTGCGAGGCGTCTGACGTCATCGCCGTCGTGAAGGGGTCGTCAGGACAGGGTCCCACTCGCGTCGCGCAGGGCGTCACGCATCGGTGCCGCACCGAACAGCTGCTGTACGTCGGAGAGTTGGGTACGGGCGCGCTGCGTGGCCGCTTGCCGCTGCTGGTCGTCCTCCTGCTGGTGGACGGCCGCTTCGGCGTGGGCGGCCGCGATCACGCGGGCGGGGTCGGGTTCCGGGGCCGCGGCGTCGTAGGCGCCCGGGATCGTGAGGGCGAAACGGCGCAGCAGCCGCCAGGCCGCGTCGGGGGCCGGATGCCCCGCGGTGGTGAGTCGCTGGATCTGCTCGGCGGTTCCCACCGCGTGGGTGAGGAAGTCGGCACGCGGGCTGAGCGGGCCGATGATCCGCCGCTCCACGGGCCAGGTGGACAGGGCCAGGAGTCCGCGTGCGGGGACCAGGCGGTCGTGGGTCAGTGCCGCGCAGATGTAGTACGGGCGGGCATAGCCCTGTGCGGTGAAGGAGCGCTCCTCGTCGCGGCGGAGGGACGCGAGTTTGGTGGCGACCAGCGACTCGGTGAAGAACGCCTCGTACGTGGACGAGATGAGCTTCGGGGAGGCAGGGGCACCCAGCAGGGTGAGTGCCTGGTGGACCTGTTCGCGGATCGGGATGGAGCCGTGCGTCGGGCGCTCCGTGCGGCGTGGTGCGCCTGTGGTTGCCGACGTCTGCGAGGCCGGGGGCTCGGCCGGGAGTGCCTCGCCGTCCGCTTCCGCCTCGGTCTCGAGGGCGTGCTCCCAGGCGGCCTCGGCTTCGCGCAGCGCGCGACGGATGCGCGCGGTTTCGGCCTTGTCCCGTGCACGCACGGCACCGCGCAGCTCGGTGCGCAGGTGGGACAGGCGCTGCTCGAGTTCCTCCAGTGATGCCGCCATGCGGGGCAGCTTAGCGCAGCAACCAACCTGTACCAAGAACTTCCAATGAGTTCCAAGATTACCTGCTACGGTCGAATGCGGCGGCGCACCCGGCCCGACCGAAGGGTGCCGTCTGTTCTGAGACAAGGGGGAGGCAATGAGCCACGACACGACGGCATGGCACAAGCCGCACTGGCTGACCGGGAACGACGGCCTCGTGCGCGTGGGGCCCGGTACGGGCGGGAGCGAGGAGCACACCTGCCCCTCGCACGCCGCTGCCAAGGCCCGGCCCGGTCTGCGGCCGGCCCGGCCTCTCCGGCTTCCGAAGCCGGAACTCGAGACGTTCACCCTCGGGCCGGTGATGGACGCCGTCGACCGGGTCGAGTTCCACGGTGAGACACCCGACCAGGCCCTGGCGGGGCTGCGCTCCCGCACCCCCGCCCTCCACCCCGGTCACCTGACGTATGCCGAGCACGCCCTCCGTACGTACACAGAAGCGTGCACTGGCAACGGTGAGCAGCGGCTGCAGCCGGTCCGCCCGTACTGGGTGGCCCAGCGGGAGAACGGCAAGTTCTGGGAGATGTACGCCTGGTGGCGCAGGTACGAGTCGGCCGACGGACGACTGCGCGAGTACCGGCGGCTGCGGCACGGCGAGGCCAAGGACTCCGAGCCCGGCGAGATCGCCATCGCCGTGTACGTGGCGGTTCACGGGCGCCAGGCGGCTTGGCCTCGGAAGTGGGCGCGCGCGTTCCAGCCGTATGGACCCGCCGCCCGGCCCGAGCGGGTGCGTGTCGTCGAAGTCGGGCTCGCCGACGGACGGCCGCGCGTGCAGTTCGACGGGACGGCCGAGGAAGCCGAGGCCTACTACGCCGAGCACGGGCACGCGCACGTGGCCCGTATCGTGGCGGGCGGCAGGCCGGTACCCGGCTCATCCTGCGTCGACTGCAAGCAGTTCACGGGCTGCGAGGCCGTGCCGCGCAGGCCGGGTGTCCTCGGCCTTCCCGCGAGGGTGGCACCGCTGAGAAAGGTGTCGGTCAGCGATCTGCGCTATCACGCGGCCTGCCCCGCACAGGGATTCCTCCGTTCTCTGCACCTGCCCAAGTCTGACGAGTACGGCAGCGCGGCCAGGCTCGGCCAGGCGGTGCACGGCTGGATCGAAAAGCTGCACCGGCGCCCGGGATGGCCGCCGTGCGCGGCCGGCGACATGCCCCCGGAGGGCGAGAACTGGACAGAAGGCCGCTGGCGGGTCTCCGACGAGGACGCCGCGGCCGGTCGGGACATGCTGCTCCACCACGTCGACGCCTGTCCCTTCCAGGACGCCGCCCTCATCCAGCGGGTCGAGCCCGAAGCCCTCCGGGTCGTCCACGACACCGCGGCGCAGGCCGTCGTCATCGCCAAACCCGACCTGCTCTACCAGGAGGACGGCTCGTGGGTGTGGCGGGAGCTCAAGACGACACGGAAACGGCGCCGCCACCACGAGGACCCTCTTGACACCTACCCCCAACTCGCCCTGGCGGTCACGCTCCTGGCTCAGGGCGCGCTGGGCGGCGATCCGGACGGCTCGCGTGTCGAGGTGGAGATCCTCCGGCCGGACGGTTCCGATCCGCACGTGATCGACCCGACGGACCCCGGCCAGAAGCGGAAGGCGCTGTCGGTTCTGCGGCGGTACGCAGGACCGTGGCGGGAGGACGAGACATGGGACGCCCGCCCCGGCCCGCATTGCCGGTTCTGCCCGGTGTCCCGGTGGTGTCCGAGCGCCGCTGCCGCGCCCGACGGCGCCGTCGCGAGAGAGGGGGAGGCGTGACCACGACCGACATGAGGGATGCACGGTCCGAGGACGCCGTCGGCACGGACGAGGGGCTGCTCCGACAGATCGCCAGCGCCCTGGCGTGCCTGTCCCGGCAGAGGACGGTACCCAACCCGGTCTACCCGGCGAAGGTGCAGAACGCGTACAACCGCCTCGTCCTGCACTGCCTGCGCCGGGGCGACGAACCGCCGGGCAGCGTGCCGCAGATGGTCCGCTGGGCTTGTGAACGGCCGCTGATCGAGTGGCCGTTGGAGCTGCCGCCCGAGAACTTTCCGGGCACGGCCCTGCTCGTCGATCCGGAGACCCGGCTGCCGCACCAGCTGTGCCTGGAGTGGGAGGTGAGCGCGGCCGACCCTGCCGCCGAGCTCTTCGAGAACGAACGCATCCGGGAAGCACTCGCCGTGTGCCGTGCGGCCAAGGCCCCGCAGACCTACACCGCGTTCCGGGCCCTGCTCACCTCCAGGCCCGTGCTGACCGGCGCCGAGCTGGCACTGCTCGGCGGCGATCCCGACTGCGGAATGCTGCTGCACGACGTGATCAAGCGCTGCTACGAGCCCGTACCCGCCTCGTACCTGCGGCGCGGCACATACCGGCAGTGCGCTCGCTGCCGCTGCCTGATGGTGCCGCTGCTGCACGGCGGCCACCGCTGCGAACTGGACCGGTGCCGCCGCGACGGCACTTCGGACGACGGCACGCCGCTCCGTGCCGACAAGGGCGGAGTCTTCCAGCTCAGCCGCCCCCTGCGGATGTTCATCACCAGCCCCGGGCTCGCGGAGACCGATCTGCAAACCGCCCTGGAGAAGAAGTTCGGAATCACCGCCGAGATGTGGCCCAACTACGACGCGTACGACCTGCGCGTCCCCCTGCCGGGGCGACGGCACTGGGCGGTGGACGTCAAGGACCGGGTGAACCCCGTTCTCCTGGCGCGCTCCCTCACGCCGTTCAGGAACGAGCCGCCGTACGACCGGGCCTTCCTCGTCGTGCCCCGCTACCGCTTCCGTGACAACGAGGCGTACGGGCGGCAGTTCCGCCGCAACCTGCCGGAGGACCTGGCCGATCGGGTCACCCTGCTGGACGACCGGGCCTTCCTGCGGCTGGTCGCCGATGAGATCTCCACCCCACGTGACAAGGCGGGGGACCCGCGTACCGAAGGAGGACGCCGTGCGTGACCGCAGAGGATGGCACCGGCGCTGCTCGCCGCAGCAGCTCACCGAGGTGTGGCCGGCGAACCTCGGCAGCTTCCGCCCCGGTGACCTTCTCGACGTCGAACTGGGCCTGTACCTCCTGGAGGACGTGACGCCCACCCGCACGGCCGCCGATGTCTGGCCGCTGCTGGGCGGTTACCCGTACAGCGAGGTGTTCGGAGACGTCCGCACCGACGAACAGCGGCTGCGCGTTCTGCGCGCCCGCCACTATCTGTGGGACATGCGGCGACGGCACGCCTGGTCGGAGGCGCTGACCGACTACCTTGAGGTCCCCCAGCACCTGCGCGGATACGACATCGACGGACCCGGCTCCGTACCGCGCCGTCGGGAGCCGTCGCGCGCCGCACGCCGTTTCGAGATCTTCGAAGAACTGCTCTGCACCCCTCCGCGGTTCGCGACGCGGTCCATTCCGTTCGCCGAGGAGGGAGAGCACACCTTCCGGGTGCAGGACCGTACCCACTCCGTGGTGTTCGACGAGGAACTGCTGACGGACACCCTGCCGCGCGCCCACGCGCTTGACGCACCACCGGCCGGGCGTGGAGAGCCCGTCGACGTCACCTGGGAAGAGCTCGAGAAGGCCGCCGACGCGATGGACGCCGTCGAGGCGACGGCACCGGAGGGGGCGCGGGGCGGCTGGGCCGGGCGGCTCCGGCGGGTGAAACTGCTCGTGCGCGACGCGGAACTCGGCCGCTTCACCGAGCAGGGACGGCTGAGGATCGACCGGCTGCTGCACCTCGTGGGGATGGTGGGAGCCGGCAAGTCCACCCTCCGGGACATCCTGACCTACCACCTCGTGACCCGGACACCCCGCCGGGTCACCATCGTCGTCGGCGACGTGGCCGAGACGCTCGCCGTGGTGGAGCAGTTCGACCGGCTCGGTGTGCGGGCGGCGCCGATCCTCGGGCACTCCACCAGGGAGCGCAACATCAACCGGCTGCACCGCCGCACCGCCATGGCCGGCGCCGCCACCATGCTCGGGCACGACCACGCGGGCTTCGCCTACCTCAGCAGCGCCTGTCCCGTCGACGTGCTGCGCGGCCTGGAGGCCCGCCACCCGCTCGGCGTCCGTGAAGCACCGTGCATCACGCTGTACACCGTCCCCGAGCAGGAGGCCACGGACGGCGATCCCCTCCTCGACGAGCGGTACAGCACGCAGCGTGACGCACAAGGCCCGAAGCCGCAGCGGAGACTGTGCCCGTTGTGGAACCGCTGTCCGCGCCACCGCGGGGCTCGTGATCTGGTCGACGCACAGGTGTGGGTCGCCACCCCGGCCGGTCTCGTGCACAGCTCCGTCCCGCTGCACCAGCACCAGGAGCAGCTCCGGTACCTCGAACTCGCGTGCCGACTCAGCGACCTGATCATCGTCGACGAGGCAGACCGGGTCCAGATGCAGCTCGACACGGCCTTCGCGCCGGCCAGCACTCTGGTGGGCAAGGCCCCGAACTCCTGGTTCGACGAGGTCGCCGTCCACAAGTTCCAGCAGATGGCCCGGGACGGCCGGCTCCAGCTGTCCGCCCGTGACGTCGACGACTGGACCAACGCCGTCAACACGGTCAGCGCCGCCACCGACCGCCTCTTCGCCCTGCTCGTCAAGGACGACAAGCTCAGGAGGTGGATCAGCGTCGACTACTTCAGTGCCTTCACCCTCCACAACCTGCTGCTGGACAGCTGGTTCCCGGGGCGGAAGGAGGGCGAACGCCCGCCTGCGGCGGCCCGGACGCTGGACGGTGCGCTCGGCCGGTTCCGCGACGACCCGCTGCACGAGCAACAGAGCACGGGAGACGACGATGAAGTGACACCCTTGGTGAACACCTTCGTCCACCTCGCCCTGGAACTCCTCCACGCGCCCCAGGGAGCACGGACGCGTGAGAGGCTGCGCGACACCCTCACCGACATCGTCGGAGACGACAGCACGGTGCTCGCGGACGCCGACCTCCAGGCCCGGCGCTTCGAGTTCACCTTGCTCCTTTCCGCTCTGCACAGCCGCCTCGACTTCATGACCACGCTGTGGCCGCGCGTCGAGGCCGCCCTCAATCTCGAGAGCGCCTCGAACGTGCTCTCCCGCAGGCCCCCCAAGGACTACGAGGCGGTCATCCCCGAGTCGCCCATGGGTAACGTGCTCGGCTTCCAGTTCCGCCACGACGACCGTGAGCGCGATGGTGACCGAAGTGGTGAACTCCGCTTCTTCCACTGCAACGGCGTGGGCCGCGAACTGCTCATGCGGCTCGGTGACCTGTGCGCCGTGGACGGCCGCCCGGGCCCGCACGTCCTGCTCATGTCCGCAACGAGCTGGGCGGGCACGTCGAGCAGGTACCACGTGCACGCCGACGTCGGTGCCGTTCTGCGTCCTCACGACGAGGAAGTCGAAGCCGTCCTGGGCAGCGAGTTCCGCAAGGAGTTCTTGTACTGGCCCGGAAACGACCGGCCCAAGCCGCTGCGCCTGTCCGGCTGCGACCCCGAAGAACGGCCACAGGCCCTTCTGCACATGCTGCACCAGCTCGCGGTGCCCGACCGGAGTCTGCCAGACGCCGAGAGCATGCTGGACGCCGAGCTGAAGGAGATCGACGATCCGGACCGCCGCCGCATCCTGTTGCTCGTCGGCAGCTACGACGAGGCACGTCGTGCCGCCGAGTACCTCAACCAGATCCCCGAGTGGAACGGCCGCGTCACCCGACTCGTGTCCGACGACGCGGACTCCGACACCGCCTGGAGCCGGCTGCCGGAGGACGCCGCCGCATGGACACTGCCCCGCGGTGACGTGAAGGCTTTCCCCTCGGTCGGCGGCGACATTCTCGTCGCGCCGCTGCTCGCCGTGGAGCGGGGACACAACATCGTCCTGCGCGATGGCAAGGCGGCCATCGGCACGGTCTACTTCCTGGCACGCCCACACCCTCGGCCCGATGACATCGCGCTTGCCATCCAGTCCATCAACGACTGGGCAGTACGCCAACTCCGTGATGCTGAGGGATCCTTCAGGCAGAACGCGCTCGCCGCCGCCACCCCCGACCAGGCGGCTGTGGCGTTCCGCAGCCGCGCACGCCGTCAGTGGAACCGCTTCCTCACTCGGCGGCTGGCCTGGTCCAGCCTGCGGGACGAGGAGAAGACGGCGTTCACCTGGGACCAGCTCGTCGTCATGTGGCAGGTCATCGGTCGTCTGGTGCGCGGCGGCGTGCCGGCCCGGGTGGTCTTTGTCGACGCGGCTTTCTCTCCCAGAGAAGCCGGATTCGAGGACACGGACACCCCCGACACCAGCCTGCTGGCGAGCATGCGTGAGGTGCTCGCCCCCTTCTTCGAGGACGGGAACACGGCGGAGCGGCACCTTGCCCCGATTGACAAGTCCCTGGTGCGTGAGCTGTACGAACCGCTCTACCGCGCCCTGGTGGACATGGGCTGACGGCCTCCGTCACCGCACCGCATCCGCGACGTGTCCGCGTCGCGTCCGAACACTTCACGCCTTGCCCCGAGGAGAAACGGCACCATGGCCTACCGGTACAACCGTCCGGCGGCGTACCTGCCCGACCCGGCACAGGGACCCTTCGTCGTCCCGATGCACACTCTCTCCCTGCCTGCTCACTGGGAGGAACCACTCCTGCGCCTCTACCACGGCGGAATGACCGAGGGGCAGGCCGAGCGACGGCGCCGCGTACCCACAGCGGCTGTCAACCAGCTGATGCGCGCCACCGCGCCGGACATCGTCACGGTCGACTCCACGGCACGGTTCGGTTCGGAGAACCCCTGGCTGTACTGCCAGGACGCGTACCCGATGGCGGTGACGAACCTCTACATCGCCACCTGGCTCAAGAGCCTCCCGCGCGATGCCGGCGATCCTGAGACCGCGCCCCTGCTGATGAACTGCTTTCGTGACCTCGACACCGCGGCTCTCAGCTGGCGGCCCGGCAGGGTCGACCTCCTCGAGCAGAAGGTGTCGCCTGGAGGAACCGCTCTGCCCGCGCCCCACGTGTACCGGTTGCTTCCCGACGTCCTCGCCGAAAGGATCGCGCGCCAGGGACCGTACGAACACCACGGACAGCAGCTGTCGTTCCGACAGGTCGCCGGCCGCACGGGGGCCAGGGGGCAGGGAAGCGGGGGCGCCGAGCTGATGTCGAACGTGATCGAGTACGTACCCGGGCGGCGCGGTGGCGGCGACGGCAAGTCGGCCTATTACGCGGCGACCCTCCGCATCACCGTGCGCACCGTTCCCTTCTCACCCGTCCCGCGCGTCCACGTGGCCGCCGGCGTGCGTCGGTTCGTCACCGGCAAGGTCTACATGCCGTACGGCAAGGGCGTGTCCGCGTACCTGCTCCCGGACGACTCCCTCGTCCACGACGGCCCGCAGCCGCAGCGTTTCGCCGTCGCCATGCTGGAGTGGAAGAACGGCACCACGGACTGGCGTCAGGGCGGAGCAGAAGGAATGCTCGCCGGGATCAGCGCACTCGACGCACTGCCGTCCCCGGACCGGCTGGTGAAGGAGGCCGACCACTGGATCCACGGCCGGGACGGCATCCGGATCGCGATCGGGCACCAGGCGGCCATGGGCAGGCACACGATCGGCACCGGACTGATGCCCAGTGAACGCCGACGGCTGATCGAGTGGGCGGAGCAGGCGATCGCTCCCGAGTTCGTCTCCGTTCCGAAGCTCGAGCGCAGCGCGTACGCGCGGCCGCCCAAGAAGCAGCTCAAGAAGCTGCCGTCCATTCCCAAGAACATGGAAGAGAAGGATCCCGAAGAGCGCGCGGTCATCCTGGACCAGCGTGAGCTGAACGCGGCTCACAACGCTCAGGTTCTGCGGGCACGCCTGGCCGAAGCTCTCGAAGGGGAAGACCTCACCGCGGTCGTGCTCCACCAGAACGACGCCATCCGCGATCAGATGATCGCAGCGGCGGAGACTGGGCTGGGGCTGGCCGGGCACCGGCGTGAGCAGGGTCCCGATACCTGGGTGTGGGAGGCGAAGGAGCTGACCGTCCGGCTGCACGCGCGGCCACTGGGCGCTCTCGGTGCACCGCTGGGAGGCGACGGCGTGCCGCGCCGGGGGCAGGAACACGACAAGGCCATCGAGGAGCGCCGTATCGGTGTCGCGCGTGCCATGGCCGCCCTGCGGGAAGCCGTCCCCGGGGTGCGGGTGGCCTTCGTGGAGCTCGACGGGCAGGATGCCTTCCGCCACGCCAAGCGACGGACCGACCCCAAGCACGCGATCCGCCTCGGCTGCGCGGACGCAGGCCTGGTGACCCAATTCATCCGTCCACCGGAACCGGAAGCGGAGACGGAGGAGGCTCTCGCCGATGCAGGTCTGCGTGCCGCCGCGGCCTGGTCGGACGGCCTGCGCCAGACTGGCATGCGGCTGGTGCCTCAGCACACGCTCGGTGACACGCTCATCCCCGCAAACCTGAACCAGGTGGCCTTCCACCTCGTGGAACGCCGCCTTGACGGGCCCACGGGCAAGCAGCAGTTCACGCCGATCGCGGTGCTCATCCGACCAGGCGCGAAATGCGTGCTGGGCAAGTCGGCCGACATGCACGCATGGGTGCCGTACCCCGAACTCCTCAAGTCATTGACGGGAAGGGTCGAAGGCAGGAAGAACAGCGCGGAGCAGTCGGCCCTCATGGCGGCCTTCGTCAAGAAGACCCTCGCGCAGCTGCGCAGTACCCCGACGCTCGTTCTGACCCACGCCCAGGACGTCCGGAAGCGCTGGCCATGGCTGAGGAACGACGGGCTGGAACGGGACAGGCTCGGCCTCGACGGGGGTCCCCTTCAGCGGATCGGTCTGTACGGCAAGCAGCTTCGTATCGTTCGGATCGCCGATGGCAGCCGGGACGAAACGGCACAGTGCTGGGCCGAGGCGGAGGAACTCTCTCCCAAGTTGGAGGGCCAGCAACGTGGGGGCATCGCGATGGGGCTGTGGCGGCCCGGAGTGCGGGGTGACTCGGACCGCGTCTTCTACAGCACGACCGGCAAGTCCGGCTCGCAGCCAAATCTCACCAACGACGACGCCAAACTCACTCCGCACACCAACGCCTCGGGCAACAACGCCTACCGGCCGACGGCGAACGCCTGGAATCCGGACCTCCTCGAACTGACCGTTGCGTGCCTTCAGCCCGGTGACGATGCGGAGGCATGGGCCGCATTCGTCCACCAGCAGCGTTTCAGCGAGGACTACCGTGCTGGTCGCGAGGGGTTGGCTCTGCCCTTGATCCTCCATCTCGCGCGACTCGCGGACGATTACGCTCTGCCTCACGAGATCGAGGAGGCTTTGGACCCGACGGAGCCCCAGGCTGCGGCCGCGCCGGACGACGCTCTGTCGGGCCAGCTGGCCTTCGACTTCGACCTCGGTGACGGGGATGACGACGAATGAAGCTTCCCGCTGAGGAGTCGAGGGAGTCTCACCCCTCGTCTCCTCAGCGGGTAAGGCCCTACTACCTCAGGGGCGTAGGTGCGGGTTAATAAATGCATATGCATGCTCTCGGGGAGTGATCTTGCGGGCCGCGGGAACCTCAACATCAATTGGTCCTGTTGTGCCTGGTCAAGGGAACTCGTGAACGTCCCACTCACTCTCAGTAACACAAGGGTCCCGACCGCGAGGTCGGGACCTTTTGCGTGGGGCCCAGGAGGGGCCGGGTCTCACATGCCGACCACCGTGACCACCTCGTGGCACACCGTGTACGGGCGTTCCGCCTCGACCTGCAGGACCCAGGTTCCCTCCGCCGCCGTGAGCTCGGCGATCACGTCACCCGTGCCGTCGGGCACCAGGGTCACCGGCTTGATCTCCGCGGCGGTGCGGCCGGGCGGGAGGAGTCGGGCCCGCAGCGTGGTCCCGGTGACCGTCGGGCCGGTCGCCCGCACCTCGAACGGTTCGCCGGCCGGCGCGATCTCGGGCACCTCGACGCCGAACGCCGTGTCGCCCGACAGCATGCCGCGCATCGGCCTGTTCCGGCGGATCGCGGCGAGCTGGTGCCGCAGGGACTCCGCGCCGGCCATCCCGGTGTGACGTTCACCGTTCCACAGCGCCTGGTCCTCGCTGTCCAGCACCCAGCGGGCGGCGGCCGAACCGCTGGGCACCGTGCCGTCGCCGCTCCACTCCTGGTGGTTGTCGAAGTGCGTGGGGAACTCCAGGGAGCCGTCCACGCCGACCTTCACTCCGTGCACGGTGGGATGGGCCCGGCCGGCGAAGCAGTGGACGCGGTAGGGGGGTTCGGCGAGGCCGGCCTGGTGGTGCTCCCAGGCGTCGTCGATGTCCCGGTGGAAGGCGAACGCCTCGTCGACGAGATCCGTCGGAAGGTCGGGCACCGGCATGCCGGTCAGCAGGCGCCGGGCCCGGTCGCCCTCCTCCAGGGCCGCCCGGTAGACGGGCAGCAGCTGGGCGACCGAGGGGAAGGTGCGGGCGAGTCCGGCCAGCCGTTCGTTGACCGACAGCACACGGTCGAGGACCCTGGTGGCCAGGGTCCCGGTGTCCAGGGCGTGCCCGGTGAGGACGCGAATGGCCTTGGCGGCGCCTTCGAAGGGTGTGCCCAGCGTGACCAGCGTCCGGGTGGTTTCCCGGCCGCCGAGGCACTCCAGGTAGTAGCGGGCGACCAGGCCGCCCATGGAGTGGCACATGAGGACGACCCGGGGCGGGTCGTCGTGTGCTTCGGGGTGGACGGAGGGGGCGACCTCCCGCCAGGCGCCCAGAGCCATCTGCACGCGTGCCTTGAGGCGCCGCGCGGTGAGGCGGTTCGACAGCCGCCAGTCGTAGGGGAAGACCAAGTACTGCAGGGGATGCAGGTGCTGCCCGGCCGGGCCGGTGTCGTCCCAGCCCAGGGCGGCCCGTACGTCGGGATACCCCAGGCACGCCAGCAGACCGGGGAACGCCTCCGGTCCTTTGAGCAGCCCCGCGGCCTCCAGGGCGTAGGGGCCCTCCGGTTCCTCGTCGCCGATGCCCGGCGGCAGCATCAGGCCCTCGACGGCCCTGCCCGGCCTGCGCAGACTCAGCAGCGCCTGTTTCGACTGGTTCCAGACGTCCTTGCCCTCGCGGGTCAGACGCGTGCCGAGGATTCCCGGCACGAAGACGACCAGGTCGTGGTTCATGCTTGCGTACTCCGCCTTCTTTTCGTTCCGACGGGCCCCGGCCCGTCTTTCGTCCCCGGTTCACGGGATCACGCCCGTCGTACGGCGGCCGTGATCCGGTCCTGGGGAATCCTCAGCTGGTCGCAGCGCCCGCAATCCTGGACGAACAGCGTCAGACCGTGCCGCGGGTCGTGCGCGGCGCCCGCGGCGTGCACCTTCCCGCCGCGGTACGGGATGCGCAGTTCGGGCACCCATTCGTCGCCCACCACGTCCCGGACGGCCACGGTGCCCGTCCCCCCGCACGCCAGCAGCAGGGGGCGTCCGGCCGGTCCGGCGAACGCCAGCGCGGCGGGCGCGCCGTGCGGGGCGGTGAACCGGCGCGTCGACCAGCGGCCGTCCTCGCACTCGGCGAGTCGTACCGTGCCCGCCTCACTCCAGGCGAGCAACGGCCGTGACCCGTCCGGGCCGTGACGGACCGTCAGGGCGAGGCCGACGCGGCCGTCCGCCTTCGCCGTACGCCTCCCGCGCGGGGCGAAACCGTCCGCGGTGCTCTCCCAGAGCGTCAGATGCTCTCCGCTGTCCACGGCCAGCCACGTGCGTCCCGCCGCCGTGTACGCGGCCACGTCGCACACCTTGATCTGCGCGGCGGCGACGGGACGGCGCGTCACCCACGTGCCCGCCTCCCGGGTGCGGACGGTGACCTCGGGGCCGTCGGGCACGAACAGCCACGGCGACCCCTCCGGCCCCCGCACCAGGGCGAGGCCGGTCGTCGTGTCACCGGCGTCGCCGCTCAGCTCGACGCGGCCGTCCTCGGCGTGCCCGGACAGGTCGTCGTTCAGCCGCCACAGGGTCACGCGGCGGCCCGCGGCGGCGGCCACGGTCCAGCCCTCGGCATGCCGCGACGCGGCCACGGCGGTGACGTGCTGCGCGCAGGTCAGCACCACCTCGGAGCCGGTACGGCCGTGCAGCGGGGTGTGCAGGGCGAGCAGTACCCGATCGCCCGCCGTCCGCGCCACGAGCGCGGGCGCGCCGGGACCGCCCGGTGCCACGGCCACCCTCGGCAGCGCCTCGCCGCCGGCGGGCCGAGGGCGGGAGACGGTGCGGATCAGCGCCGAGGTGTCGACGACGCGGACCTCGTCGCCGTCGCCCACGGCGAGCCGGCCGGTGCCCCTGGGGTCGAAGGCCAGCCCGCGCCGCTCGCCGGCCGGTTCGATCACCGCGTTCACCGTGGCGTCCACGGGGCTCACCAGGCGGACCCGGTGGCCCTCGTGCAGCGCGAGCAGCGGCAGATCGCCGCAGCGGCCCAGGGCGATCTCCCGCGCGGGGGAGGCGACTTCGAGCACCGGGGTGACGCGGGGGGCCGTGCGCCCGGTCGCCGTCACCCGCCGGACGACGACCCGTTCGCCGTCGGCACCCCCCTCGGCCAGCGCGAGGAATCCGCCGTCGGCGTTCTCGGGCAGGGCCGCCGCGGCGTAGCGCCGGCCGGGCGCGGCGGGCAGTTCCCAGCTGTCCTGCACCAGGGAACGGTCCGCGTAGAGCTTGCCGCGCAGTTCGTGCAGCGCCACCGAGTCCCCGGCGGTGAGGAGGAAGCAGTGGCCCGGCAGGCTCAGCAGGGCCAGGCGCTCGGCGGGGACGGGAAGGATGTCGTGGCGTACGTCGCCGTCCAAGAGGGTGCGCCCGGCGGTGACGGTCCAGCGCCACGCCCACACACACTTCCCGTCCGCGGCGACGACCTGGAAACCGTCGCCGCAGCGGGTCACGTCCAGCGCCCCGATCCGGCCGTCCCACGTGTAACTCCGGTGCGGCCGGCGTTCGTCGCCCCACCACAGGTGCAGCGACCGGCCGTCGTGGGAGGCGGTGACGCGGGTGCCCCGCACCGTCACCTCGCGGACCTCGGCGAAGACGGAGGACGTGCCCCGGCTGTCGTGGGCGCGTCTGGTGAGGACGTACGCGCCGGTGTCCGCCCGTCTGCCGACGATCTCGCCCCGGCCGGCGATGGAGAGCGTGCCCCCGCCCGTCGGGGTCCAGCTCAGGGCGATGGCACCGCCGAGCGGCGCGGGCAGCGTCAGCTCCGGTGGCCGGGCGACGGCGTCGGTCCACACCTCCTCCCACGCCTGCTCCGCGAAACCCGGCCGGCGCCACAGCTCCCGGTGGATCTCGGGGTGCCCCACGAACGCCTCGGCGCGCAGCACGGCCCGGCGTTCCCCGGGTGCGGCGTGGTCGCGGAACACGGCGCCCACCCGCCGGTACAGGGCGGCGCCCTCGCACGTGTTGATCAACTGCCCGGTCAGGGGCAGCATGACGTCCGGCTCGGTGGCGACCAGGAACGCCGGGTCGAGGAACAACTGCTCCAGCGGGCGCTGTTCGTCCAAGGTCTCCTCGGTGTCCGCGGTGGCCTGCGCCGCGTGCGCCGCCAGATACGTGACCGTGTAGTCGTCGGCGCGGTCCCAGTCGCCCGCCGGCCGGTGCAGGGCGTCGTACACCCGCCGGTGCGCGACGCCCTCGGTCATGCGGAAGCGTGCCAGCAGGGCGGTGCCGTAACTGGTGTGGTCGAGCCGGTACAGCGGGCGCCGGCCCTGTCGTCGTTCCGCGGTCACCAGGACGCCCTTGAGGCGTCGCAGCATGGTGTCGAGCATGTCCCGCGTCAGTTCCCGGGGGCCCGCGCGCAGCTTGTTGGCGAGCTTGAGCCACAGCTCGGGGTCGGCCAGGCCGGGGCCCTGGACGACCGCGAGCGGCAGGAGCAGTTCGGCGAGGCGGTGGCGGCCGCCGGGGTCGAGGACGGTCAGTTCGTCGGTCATGCGGGTGCGCAGTTCGGTTCCGCCGTGCCGGATGAAGGAGTCGAGTTCCCCGGCCGACAGCGGTGCGGGCTGCCGGGCGAGTTCCCGGCCGACCAGCCGGGCCACCAGGAACCTGCGGCCGCAGGTGCGCGCCACCCGGTGGGCCGTCTCGGACCGCAGCGCCTCGGTGTCCGGTCCGGCGTACGGGGAGCCGGGTGTGTGGGCGAGGAGGGACGCCACGAGTGCGGAGATGTCCCGCTCGGTTTCCCGGTCGCGGTCGAGTTCCAGGTCGGGGGAGGACCGGTCGAGGGCGTCGAGCAGCGACTCCCGGGTCCCCGGGTCCACCGTCCGGCGCGGGTGGGGGCGGGTGCCGACGATCAGCTTCACACCGGCGCACCGGGCGAGGGGGTTCAGGAGCCTGCGGGCGATCTCGTGGGCCTGGCCGGGCATGGCCTCGTCGAGACCGTCCACGATCACCGTGATCGCGCCGATGCGGGGCACCGACCGGCTGATGCGGTCCACGGCCTCCTGAGGACCGCTCACCTCGGAGTCCGGCACGTCGGCACCGAGGCGCGCCAGCCCTTCGAGGAGGGTGCGGGACAGGGAGTGCAGGGACGCGCCGTGGCAGGAGACGGCGGCGTGGACGGAACCGGGTCCCGGGACGGTCTGCGGCGGTGGCGGGGGGTTCAGCGCGTCGCGCAGGCTCGGCACGGACAGCAGCGCCAACCGGGCGAGGAGCGCGGTCTTGCCCGTCCCGGCGGGGCCGGTGACCACGATCATGCCGTGGCTCTGGGAGGCGATCCAGGTGGCCAGCCGGCCGAGCGGTCGCACCCGGCCGGCGAACCGGTGCGGCTCGTCGCCGTCCGGGGCGGGCCCGAACCGGTCCGGGGTGAGCCACGGTTCGTGGCCGGGGGGCACCGCGGCGGCCCGGTAGACGGCCTTGCCCGCCTCGTAGTACGGGTTGTGGAGGAACCGGCGGCCCAGTGACTGGATCTCGACGTACGCGGGTCGCTGCGCCGGGTCCTCGAAGCCGGCCGCCTCGGCGCGGCGGTCGACGGCCTCCAGCAGGTCCGGCACGAGCAGGAAGGGCGCGGTCGGTTCGAACGGCCGCACCGTGCCGTCCAGTTCGGCGCCGGGGTCGGCGAGCGCCTCCTGAAGCCAGTCGACCCAGAGGCTCTCCTCCATCTGGCGGTCGGCACCCGCCGTGGCCAGGATGCCGAAGCCCGCGCCGGGCACGCCGCCGGGGCCCGACTCCCCGTCGAGGTACTGCCGCATCGCCTGGTGCAGTCCACGGCTGCCGGGCAGCGGGTGCTGCGACTCGCACGCGTCGATGATCACCAGGAGTTCGGCGTGGCGGGCCCTGGTCAGGTCCCTGAGGAGTTCGGCGAACTCCACGGACCGGCGGCGGTGGGGCAGAGGCCGCCCCGGTTCGTAGCTGTCCCGGCAGGCGAGGAGGTATCCGTCGTCCTTCGTGGCGTGGCCGTGGCCGGTCCAGTACAGGATCTTGCGGGTCGCCTCGTCCGCGACGAACCGGTCGATGCCCGCCAGCACGTCCCGCTGGGTGCCGTCGCCCTCCAGTTCCTCGGCCCTCGCGAACCCGAGCCGGTCGCACAGCTCGGTGAACCGGGAGCGGGCACTCAGGACGTGCTTGCGGTCCCTGAGCCCCTTGCGGTCCCCGTACTCGGCGATGGCCACCGTGCCAACCAGGCCGGACGACCGAAGCGCCTCGCGCCGGATCTCGGATCCGTCCGACATGCCCCACCTCCCGCGCACCTATACTGATCGACCAGCGTGGCGCGTGTCACCTGATCGCCAACAAGGCCGCCGGAAGGGCGTGTTGATGACTTCGTGGGACCGGTTCACCGTCGCCGGACGCCAGACCGACTGCCATGTGTTCGAAGGGGACGGGACCCGGCCGATCGCCGAGGCGAACATGCGGGTGAAGTACGTGCCCGAGCGTGTCGGACTTCCGGAGGAGATCGCGGAGTGGCGCCGCGAGATCGAGGCGGAGGAGGCCCGCAAGGAGGCGGCCGGCGAACCGCACCGCTGGAACAACCCCCGGTTCGCGGTACGGCGCCTGGTCGTCACGCGCACCCACACGGCGGAGGAACCCGTCGTCACCCTCACGTTGTGCGACGCCGACTACTTCGACTTCCTCACCACGTCCATCAACCTGGACCGCACCCAGCGCAACGGCCTGACGCTGCGTCAGCGGTACATGGACGGCAAGGACCCGCTCGACGCGCCCGACTTCATGTACTGCAGCTTCGGCGTCAACGTCGCGGTCGAGACGGGCCGGGACGGCAAGATGCTGTTCTCCCACCGCAGCGCCCGGGTCGTCGGCCCCAACAAGTCCAAGTGGAACTCGTCCGCCAACGAGGGCCTGGCCCGCAACCACGACCTGTCCGCCGACGGCAGGGTCAGCCTGCACGCCGTGGCCCGGCGGGCCCTGCGCGAGGAACTCGCCGTCCTGGACTCCGACGACGTCGACCTCGAACTCCTCGGCTTCGGCTTCGACCTGCGCAACAACCAGTGGGCGGCGTTCTTCCGGGCCGTGCTCACCGACCTCTCCGAAAACGACCTCCGCACCCGCTGGAGCCGGGGCGTGGAGGACAAGTGGGAGCACGACGACCACGCCTTCGTCCCGGCGGACCCGGAGTCGGTCCTGAGGTTCGTCCGTGATCAGCCCGAGGACGCCTGGACGCCCTGCGCCCCGGCCCTGTTCTACCTCGCCCTGGTGCGGGGCGCCGTCCGGGCCCGCGGCGGCGACGCCGACGCCCGCTACGACGTCGAGGCGATCGAGCAGCGGATCGTCGGGGAACTCGACGACGACGAGGACGTCGCGTAACCGACGGAATCGGCGTTTCACGACAAGGTGGCCGGGATCATTTCCGGCCACCTTTTGTCGTTCCGGATCGGACCGCCTCCCGGGCGAAACACTCCGTACAGCTCGGTGTAACCCGCACGTGGCGGTTCCCCTCTTTGCGGATACCGGGCGGGAAAGCCGCGTCCAAGGTGTGCCGATTTACCCTCAACAGGCGGTCTGAGCCCGGTTCTTGACGTCCGTTCAGTACTTTGTCCGGTGGTACGATCACCGAGTTTTGCGGAGCGGGTGGATGGGTAAACGACACCTTCTGGCCTTCAGGAACGTCCGGGCGGCAACCCGGGCGGAGGCGGTCAGCCGGCCCACCGCAATGACGGGGATATTCAGCAAGCCGGCCGTCGGTCGCCTGAAGAGAGTCTTATGACGGAATACATACAGAACCCGGTGCTCTGGGCTCTTCTCGTCGCCATCGTCGCCGCCGTCGCCCTCATCGTTCGTCAGCGCAGGGTGGCGCGTGCACTGCGACAGGAGATCGAGGGGCTCACGTCCCATTACGCCCGGCTGGAGAACGACTACGCACAGTCCGTCCGGGCGGCTCAGGAAGAGGCCGAAGAAGCCACGAAAACCGTCCTGAAGTCCGCGATGCGGACACTTCAGGGCCTTGCCGCCGAACAGCAACTGGTCGTTTCCCGGCTGCAGTCCAAATACGGTGACTCGGTCATGCTGCAGGACCTGCTGGAAATCGACCACACCAACTCGCAGTTCGGCCGGCGCGCCCAGTCCATCGCCGTACTGTGCGACGGCTGGCTCGGCCGCCAGCGCGACGTGGCCTCCGTGTACGACGTGGTCCGCAGCGCGCAGGGCAGGATCCGGCACTACCGCCGGGTGGACATCCTCTCCCAGGTCGACTTCGGCATCACCAGCCGCGCCGTCGAACCGGTCGCGCTGGCCCTCGCCGAGCTCCTGGACAACGCCACCAGCTACTCCAGCCCCGACACGGTCGTCGAGATCAACATCCGCACCGTGCCCAAGGGCATCTGCATCGTCGTCGACGACGCCGGTGTCGGCATGAGCGACGAGGAACGCGCCCGCGCCGAGAAGCTCCTCTCCAGCGAGATCGCCACCGGCGTCGCCGGGCTCGGCAACCCGCCGCAGTTCGGCTTCGCCGTCATCGGCGTGCTCTGCGAACGCTTCGGCTTCGAGGTGTCCGTGGACTCCAGCTCCCCCTACGGCGGAGTGCGCGCGGTGCTCCTGCTCCCGCACGACCTGCTCACCGCCATGCCGGAGAGGAAGACCCCCGCCCCGGTCGCCCCCGCGGCCGCCGGCACCGGCCACAACGGCGGACCCGAACCCGCACAGGCCGTGACCCCGACCGTGGACGGCCTGCCCCGGCGGCGCCGCAAGCGGCCGATGGCCATCGTGCCGGGCAGCGCCCCGGCCACCGGCGCACCGGCCCGCTCCGGCGCGGAGAAGGCGGCGATCATGGGCGCCTTCCAGCGCGGCACGCAGTCCGGCCGCGCCGCGCAGCCCGACTCCGCGGACCGGGCGAGCAGACCCCGTGGTGCAAGCAGCGAAGGTGATGAGGTTTCGTGAAGCACGATCTGTCCTGGATGCTCGACAGCGCCCTGGAGATTCCAGGGGCCCTGCACGCGGTCCTGATATCCGCCGACGGTCTGCTGATGGCCAGGACCAAGGACTTCGACAAGGACGACGCCGACCGGGTCGCCGCCGCCATGAGCGGCGTCCAGTCGCTCAGCCGGTCCCTCGGCTTCTTCTGCGAGGACCCCGCCCAGCAGTGGCGGCAGACGCTGGTCGAGTTCGACGGCGGCTGGGTCTTCCTGATCTCCGCCGGTGAGGGCGCCTACCTGGGAGTCTCCGCCACCCCGGACGTCGACATGGCGGACATCACCTTCCGCATGCAGCAGCTCGTCGCCCAGCTCGGCAAGGAGCTGACGACGCCGCCGCGCGAGAACCCCGGTACCCGCTCATGACCGGCCCCGACGGCTGGGAGCCGGAGGCGGCGGAGCTGGTACGGCCGTACGTCATCACCAAGGGGCGCGGCTTACCCGACGAGGAACAGCTCTCCCTGATCACCCTGGTCACCGCCGCACCCGAGCACGCGCGCCGGCCCACCCGGCTGTCCCCGGAGGAGCAGAGCCTGCTGGACATCTGCTCCGCCGGCTACCTCTCGGTCGCCGAGATCGCCGGGCACACCCGGCTCCCGCTGGGCGTGGTGAAGATCCTCCTGGCCTCGCTCACCGAGGGCGGATTCGTCATCACCCGCCCGCCGGTACGGCGGGCCCCCATCGCCGACAGGCAGATCCTGGAAGAGGTGCTGGATGGTCTCCGCGCCAAGTTTGGATGAGCAGGACTACGTCCGCGGCGGGGCGTCGCAGACGGCCGTCAAAATCCTCGTGGTCGGGCACTTCGCGGTCGGCAAGACGACGTTCATCGGGGCGATCTCCGAGATCGAACCGCTGACCACCGAGGAAACCATGACCCGGGCGGCCGAGTCCGTCGACGACCTCAAGGGCGTCGAAGGCAAGACCACCACCACCGTCGCCATGGACTTCGGCCGGCTCACCATCAGCGACCGCGTCGTGCTCTACCTGTTCGGAACGCCCGGCCAGCAGCGCTTCGTCCAGATGTGGGAGGACATGGCGCGCGGCGCGCTCGGCGCCCTGGTGCTCGTCGACCCCGAGCGGCTGGCGGACTCCTTCCCCGTCATCGACCTCATCGAGCACTACGGACTCGACTACGCCATCGCCGTCAACCACTTCGACGGAGCGCCCCCGCGCGACGAGCGGGCGCTGCGCGAGGCACTGGACCTGCTCGACGACACCCCCGTCGTCACCTGCGACGCCCGCGACGAGAAGTCGTCGGCCGCCGCACTGACCACTCTCGTCCGCTACTTGCTGGACCGTGCC
Organism: Streptomyces sp. DH24; assembly: GCF_029813775.1. Taxonomy (GTDB): domain Bacteria; phylum Actinomycetota; class Actinomycetes; order Streptomycetales; family Streptomycetaceae; genus Streptomyces. The sequence goes on from NZ_JARVKW010000004.1 coordinate 105,889, forward strand.
CCATCGGAAGCTGAGAGCACACATGGACGCTCATCCCACCGCCCCGGTGCCCCCGCCCGGGTGCCCGGCCCACGGCTCCGGCGCCCGAGTGCCGCTGCACGGCCCGGACTTCGCGGCCGACCCCCAGGCCTACTACGCCTACCTGCGGCACTACGGTCCCGCCGCGCCCGTGGAGCTCGCGCCGGGTGTGGAGGCCACCCTCGTCACCGACTACGCGGCGGCGCTGCAACTCCTGCAGGACTCCGGGTCCTTCCGCAAGGACTCGCGCCGCTGGCGGGCCTTCAACGAGGGCAAGGTCGCCCCCGACAGCCCGGTCGTGCCGCTGCTGGCGTACCGCAAGAACTGCATGTTCGCCGACGGCGCCGAGCACCTGAGGCTGCGTCAGGCCGTCACCGACAGCATGGCCCGCGTCGACACGCGCCGCCTGAGCCGGAGCACCGAGCAGGTCTCCGACTACCTGATGGCGCAGTTCTCCGCCCGCGGCTCCGCCGACCTGCTCGGCGACTACGCCAAGCAGCTCCCGCTGTTCGTGTTCAACGAGCTGTTCGGCTGCCCCGCCGGCATCGGCGACCGCGTGCTGTTCGGCATATCCGGCATGTTCGACGGCGTCAACGCAGAGAAGGCCGCCGAGGTGCTGTTCGAGGCCGTCGGCGAACTCGTCGCGCTCAAGCGGGACCGGCCCGGCGACGACGTCACCTCCTGGCTGATGCAGCACGAGACCCGGCTGACCGACGACGAGATGGTGCACCAGCTCGCGCTGCTGCTCGCCGCCGGCACCGAACCGCTGCGCAACCTCATCGGCAACACCCTGCACCGGCTCCTCACCCACGACGCGTACGCCCACAAGGGCGGACTCCTCGACGAGGCCGTCGACGACACCCTGTGGGAGAACCCGCCGATCGCGAACCTCGCGCCGCACTACCCCGCCACGGACATGGAGTTCGCGGGCCGGCACCTTCAGGCGGGCGACCTGGTCCTCGTCAGTTTCGCCGCCGCCAACACCGGCCCGGCGCTGTCGGCGGCCCGGGAGGCCGGCAGCAACCGCGCCCACCTGGCGTGGAGCGCGGGCCCGCACGCCTGCCCGTCGAAGGAGCCCGCGCGGCAGATCACCGTCACCGCCCTGGAGAACCTGCTCACCCGGCTGCCCGACGTGGAACTCGCCGTGCCCGAGGACAGCCTGAGCTGGCGTCCCGGCCCCTTCAACCGCGGACTGGCCACGCTGCCCGCCCGCTTCACCCCCGTGGAACCCGTCCTGCGGCCCGCCCCCGAGGCCAGGCCCCGGACCACGGAACCCGCCGGCCACGACGCGGAGGAGCGCAGGGCCGAACGCGGCGGACGCTGGAGCCAGTTCCTCAACTGGCTCACGAGGTGATTCACACAACACCCGCCAACTCTTCACCAGAGCATGATGGTTTGGCCTCACGGGTAGTGAGCAACGCGGTACGACCGTGATGCTAACGAGGCAAAGGAGGTGTCGTGGACCACATATCCACCGACGCCGCTTTCATGCACGACCCCATCGAGTGGGACCGGACACCCGCCCCGACAGGCGGGTGTCTTCTTGCGCCCCGCAAGGTGCCCGACGGGACGCTCGGCGGACTCACGGCAGGTCAGCTGAGCCGGCTGTGCGACGTCGCGGGCCTGGACCCGGGCGACACGCGCGGCTACGTCGACGCGGTCGTCTCGGCCCTGGGCGGCGTGGCCGGGCGGCCCCTCGACCTGCCGCCCGCCACCGCCACCTTCCTGTCCGACGACCACACGCCGGTGGAGTACTCGCTGTCCTTCACACCGGGCGAGGCACCCGTGCTGCGCGTGCTGCTGGATCCCGGCTGCGGCGCAGACAGCCTGGCTCGCGGCGGCCGCGTCGGCCTGGACGCCGTCCGCCGGATGGCCCGCCGCTGGAACTTCTCCACCGACCGGCTCGACGAACTGGCCGACCTGTTCCTGCCGCCCGACCCGCACGGCCCGCTGGCCCTGTGGTGCGCGCTGGAGCTGCGACCCGGCGGCACACCGAAGGTGAAGGTGTACCTCAACCCGGCGGCGCGGGGGGCGAAACGTTCCGCTGAGACCGTGCGGGAGGCGCTGCGCCGGCTCGGCCACCGGCACGCCTTCGACACCCTCCCCCCGGCCGACCGCTTCCTGTTCTTCGCACTCGACCTGGGCGACTGGGACGAACCCCGGGCGAAGGTCTACCTCGCCCACCAGGACGTGTCCGCCGGCGACGCCGCCGCACTGTCCCGCACGGCCGACCACGCCCGGCACGCCGAGTTCCGCACGTTCTTCCGCACCGTCACCGGCGTCACGCACGACGGCCCGGACGGTGACGCGGCACTCTTCCGGCGGCCCTTCCAGTCCTGCCACGCCTTCACCGAGACCGCGAGCGGGCTGCCGAGCGGCTTCACCCTCTACGTCCCGGTCCGCGACCACGCCCGGCACGACGGGGAGGCCCTGGAACGGGCGGTGACCGTGCTCGAACACCACGGCATGGACCCCGGCCCGCTGATCCGAGCCGTCCCCGCGGTCACCGGGCGGCGGCTCACCGACGGCGTCGGACTCGTCGCCTACGTGTCGCTCGCCCACCAGCAGGGCAGGCCGCCCCGCGTGACCGTCTACGTCTCCGCCGAGGCCTACCGGGTCAGACCGCCCAACCTCCCGGCCCCGCAGCCCGAGGCCGTGCACTGAGACGACCGACCCGGCCGGCGGAAGCTCCCCGTGGGCGGACACCCCGGGAGCTTCGCCCGGCCGACGGGACCGGCCGGTCCCGCCCCGGCTCCGGCACGCGTACGCGTTCCCGCACCCGCGCGGGCCGCCCCCGCGTCTACGCGTCCTGCAACTCCCGCAGCTGCCGCAGATACGTCCCGACATCCACCTGGATCGACGCGCCCTCGGTACGGCCGTAGCGCTGCTCGACGCCGGTCAGGTACGCGCCGATCTCCTCGCGCATCCCGGCCGCGGACGGCAGCGGGACCTCACCGGCCACGATCCGCGCCACCCACTGCGCCTGCGCCTCGACGAGACGGGTGATCGAACCCACGGGCCGGATCAGCCCGACGAAGTACAGACCGGGACGGTCCGGCGACACGATGCGCCGGTACAGCTCCACCGTCCCCCGCGGGCCCGCCGGGCAGCCCGGCGGCAGGAACGGGAACGCCATCCTGAATCCCGTGCAGTACACGACCGCGTCGGCCTCCTCTGACGTCCCGTCGACGAACACGACGCGACGGCGCTCGAAGGAGGCGACGGCCGGCCTCGGGATCACCGCGCCGTGCCGGATACGGCTGAGGATCTCGTCCGAGATGGTCACGGCCGAGGAGAAGATGGGGTGGTCGGGCTCGGGCAGCCCGTAGTCGGACAGCCTGCCCCGCGCCACCCGCAGCGCCTCCTCCACGAACTGCCGCTGCTCCGCCAACGACATCGCCGTGAACCACGGCGCCTCGGCGATCAGGTCGACCGGCATGCCGTAGAGCTGCTTCGGGATGATGTGCAGCCCCCGGCGGACGGAGAGCAGCGTCCGCGCCGCGTGCCGGGAGAGGTCCGCGGCGATGTCGACGGCGGACGCGCCGAGGCCCACGACGACCACGCGCCTGCCCGTGAAGTCCTCGCCGGTGCGGTAGTCCATCGAGTGGAGAATCGTTCCCGCGAACGTGTCGGCACCCGGCGGCAGCGGATCCGGCATCGCCGGCTCCGTGTTGTGCCCCGAGGCGACGACCACCCGGTCGAAACGCCGCGCCGACTCAACGCCCCGAGCGTCCCGGCTGACCACCGTCCACGCCCCGTCGGCCTCCTGCCGCACCGACCGCACCTCGGTGCGCAGCTCGATCCGGGACAGCAGCCCCGCCCACTTCGCGAAGGACCGCAGATACGCGGCCACGTCACTGTGGCTGGGATACAGGGGCAGTTCGGACGGCATCGGGAAGTCCGCGAAACCCGTGAGCTGCTTGGCGCTGTTGAGATGCAGCGCCCGGTAGGCCGGACCGCGCTCGCCGGCCCCCGGCTGACGCCAGATGCCGCCGACGTCCGGTGCCTTCTCCAGACAGACGAAGTCGATCCCCCTGGCGTCGAGCGCGTGCGCCGTCGCCAGTCCCGACAGGCCTGCACCGATCACACACACTCGCACGGATACTCCCACAAGACCGACACCATCCTCTCGAACGTGCATTGCCTGCCCGTACGGCTCCCGCCTCACACCAGCACCCGCGTCCGACGGGGCGTGTCGGTTCTCACACGGCCCCGGGAGACGGGCGGCGTTGCGAACAGACCGTTGTGAAACTCCCTGCTCCGTACCGGGGTTGGGGAGCGCCGGAAAAGCCGGTGCGCTCCCGGGTCGGGCCTCCCTACACTCACCGCACAGCACGCCGCCCACCGAACCGGCGGCGCGTCGTCGTGCCGAGTGTCTTCAACGAGGGGAGAGAGCCGTGCGTGACCGCACCGCCGGCGTCGCTCCCCGCTCCCGGTACGAGGTGATCCTGGTGTCTCCCACCGCCCGGTGCCCGCTGCGCGCCCGGCACCGGACGGCCGTGACCCACGCCTGAACGACCCCCGGCGAAGCGCCCGTCGGCGATCCACCACCGACGGCACACCCGTCGGCGGCAGGTGCGCCCGCCACAGCACCGCCGGGTTCGCTCTCTCACGGCAATCGCGCCGCCCCAGTCAGTCAGGAACACCCCGAAAGGCCAAGGGCCGTGCGCACCAACCGCAACCCTCTCGCCGTCGTCCGCAACCTCGGCATCCTCGCCCACGTCGACGCCGGCAAGACCACCGTCACCGAACGGATCCTGTATGCGACAGGCACCACACACAAACGCGGCGAGGTCCACGACGGCACCACCGTCACCGACTTCGACCCGCAGGAACGCGACCGCGGCATCACCATCTTCGCCGCGGCCGTGAGCTGCGCCTGGAACGGGCACCGCGTCAACCTCATCGACACACCCGGCCACGTCGACTTCGCCGACGAGGTGGAGCGCTCCCTGCGCGTCCTCGACGGGGCGGTCGCCGTGTTCGACGCCGTCGCCGGCGTGGAACCGCAGAGCGAGTCCGTGTGGCGCCAGGCCGACCGGCACGGCGTCCCGCGCATCGCCTTCGTCAACAAACTCGACCGGGCCGGGGCCGACCTGGACGCGGCCGTGGCGTCGATCCGGGAACGCCTGCACCCGGCGCCGCTCGTCGTCCAGCTGCCGATCGGCGCGGAGGACACCTTCACCGGCGTCGTCGACCTCGTGCGCATGCGGGCGCTGACGTGGACCGGCGACACCGCCGAGGAGGGGCCGGTGCCGGACGGTCTGCGGACGGAGGCGGACCGGCGGCGCAGGCTGCTGGAGGAGGCGGTGGCGGAACGCCACCCGGCCGCCCTTGAGGAGTTCTGCGACCGGGAAACCCTCTCCGCGGACACCCTCACCACGGCACTGCGCGACCTGACCCGCAGCGGGGACGGCGTCGTGGTGCTGTGCGGCTCGGCATACCGCAACCGCGGCATCGAGCCACTGCTCGACGCGGTCGTGGACTATCTGCCCTCGCCCCTCGACGTGCCGCCTGTACACGGTATGCAGGATGGTGTCGAGCGCAGTCGGTCGGCCGACCCCGCCGAACCGCTCGCCGCCCTGGCGTTCAAGGTCAGCGCCACACCGACCGGCCGGCTGACCTTCGTACGGATCTACTCGGGAACCATCGGGAAGGGGGACACCGTGTGGGACGCCACCGAGCACCGCACCGAGCGGATCGGCCGCATCCTGCGCGTCATGGCCGACCGGCACGCCCCGCTGGAACAGGCGGTGGCCGGAGACATCGTGGCCGTGGTCGGCCTGAAGTCCGCCCGCGCCGGCACGACCCTGTGCGCGCGGCAAGCACCGCTTGTCCTCGAACCGCCCGGCACCGCCGAACCCGTCGTCTCGGTGGCCGTCGAGGCACGCAGGTCCGTCGACACCGACCGCCTGGCCACCGCGCTCGCACGGCTCGCCGAGGAGGACCCCTCACTGGTCGTGCGGACCGACGCGGAGACCGGGCAGACGGTCCTGTCGGGCATGGGCGAACTGCACCTGGAAGTCGCGGTCGAGCGGATCCGGCGCGACCACGGCATCGAGACCGGCGTCGGCAGACCGCGCGTCGCCCACCGCGAGACGGTCGTCCGGGGCGTGTCCGGCGCGGTCTTCCGGCACGTCAAACAGGACGGCGGGGCGGGACAGTTCGCCCACGTCGTCCTGGACGTCGAGCCGCTGTCGCCCGAACCGGGCGCCACCGGCTTCGAGTTCCGTTCCACGGTCGTCGGCGGCCGGGTGCCGCAGGAGTACGTCCGGGCCGTCGAGGCCGGCTGCCGTGACGCCCTCGCCGAAGGGCCGGCCGGCGGTCACCCGGTGACCGGGCTGCGCGTCACGCTCACCGACGGGGCGACCCATGTGAAGGACTCGTCGGAAACGGCGTTCCGCACGGCGGGCCGCCTCGGACTCCGCGACGCCCTGCGGGCCTGCGCCGTGGTCCTGCTGGAACCGGTCGCCGACGTCACGGTGACCGTACCCGAGGACGCGGTCGGCGCCGCGCTCGGCGACCTCGCGGCCCGGCGCGGCCGGGTCACGGGCTCGGTCACCCGGGCGGGCGCGGCGGTGGTCACGGCCACCGTGCCGCTGGCCGAACTCTTCGGCTACGCGACCCGGTTGCGCAGCCGGACCCAGGGCCGCGGCACCTTCACGGCCCGGCCCACCGGCTACGCCCCGGCACCGGCCGCCACCGCGGACGCGGCGGCCGGCCGGTGACGAACGGTCGGCGCCATCCCTGACATGATGGCGCCGACCGTTCACAGGATGGCGGCGACTGTATGCAGCATGCCGCCATCTGCCGACCGGCGCCTGCCGCCCGCCGACAAGCGACCGTCACCGTCGACCGACCGTCGCCAGACGACCGGCCGTCGACCGTCCCCCGTCGACCGACGACTGCCGCCCGAACACAGGCGCCCGCCGCCCGGACAGGCAACCGCCGCCCACCCACCAGGCGCCCCCTGCCCGCACCCGAGCAGGAGCCGCCTCGTCTCACGGGTAGGAGACCACCGTCGACGGCACGGTGTTCGTGCCGGACGTGGGCGAGCCCGTGTCGTTGATGACGCACTCGTACTGTCCGTTCCCGCTGAGGGACACGACGCTCAGGCTGTGGAAGCGCACCCCGGGTGTGTCGGGGGCGGCGAAGCCGTGGTGCTGGACGATGGTCGGGTCGACGTTGTAGTAGCAGTAGCTGCCCATGCCCCAGGCCTCGTGCGTGGTGACGTCGTCGCCGACGCGGTAGGCCGCGTAGCCCTTCGTTGAGCCGTTCTGGATGGCGGCCTGGTTCGGGGCGTCGTACGCCTTCTCGTTCTGGAAGAAGATGGTGCGGCCGCGCTCGCCGAACCACTGCACGTCGTACTTGTTGAAGTGTTCGACGAACAGGCCGGTCGCCAGGACGTCGTCGCCGTTGACGACGACGCCGTAGTCGCAGCGGTTGGTGTCCCAGCCGACGCCCTCGCCGTGGTCGGCGCGCCAGACCCAGGTGTGGTCGACGATCGTGTGCCGGCTGTTGACGACGATGCACGTGGTGGCCTTGCCGGCGCCGGCTCCGCCGACGCGGACGAACACGTCCTGGACGGTGACCGGGTTCGCGGAGTGGTCCTTGGAGGCGCCCTGCGGTCCGACTTCCAGCAGGGTCTCGGAGTTGACGGTGCCGGCGTCGATGAGGAATCCGGCGAGCCGTACGCCGTCGACGTCGGCGACCTTCATGGCGGTGGCGCCGTTGTCCGGGATGAGGGTGGCGTAACCCAGGCCGAGCACCACGGTGTCGGGCCGGTCGACCTGCAGCGGCTGGTCGACGTGGTAGATGCCGGGTGTCAGCAGCAGGTGCAGGCCCTGTGCGAGCGCCTGGTTGAGGGTGGCGGCCGAGTCGCCGGGCTTGGCGACGTAGAACCGGGTGAGCGGGACGGAGGTGCCGCGCGGGGTGCCGTTGCCCCAGGTGACGCCGCGGGAGTCGGTCCGCTTCTCGGGCAGGAAGACCTTGTACTCCGCGCCGTCGAGGTAGAGGAAGGGCTTCTCGCGGGAGACGGGGGTGGTGTCGAGCGTGGTGTACGGCGGGTTCGGGAAGCCCTGCGCGGGGGCGCCCTCGACGCCGGAGAACACCATGTTCCACACGGCGTTGGTCCAGCCGCCGACCGCGCTGTCCCGGGTGTACCACTGCTGCTGGGAGTACGGGCCGACCTGGCCGTCGATGCGGCTGTCCGCGATGTAGCCGCCGCTGGCCCAGCCGTAGCCGTCGGGGGCGAGGTTGAGGCTGCCGCGCACGTGCATGCGGCGGAACGGGGCGGCCTGGGCGACCGCCCACCGGTTGGTGCCGTTGACGGGGACGAGCGCGAGGTTCTCCGCCGAACGCCAGAAGTTCTGGGTGGCGTTGCCCTGGAACCAGCCGGCGTCGACGGTGACGTCGCCGTTGATGGTGGTGTCGTCGGGGGACAGGCCGAGGCCCATGATCGAGGTGTAGAAGCCGATCTGGGCGTTGAGGCCGTGGTACGTGCCCGGCTTGAACAGCAGCGCGTAGCGGCCTGGGCCGAACTGGGCGGACTCCTGCTGCTTGAAGATCTCGTCGAGTTTCGCCTGGATGCCGGGGGTGGCGGGGTCGAAGACGATGACGTTCGGGCCGAGGTCGCCGCCGCCCTGGAGCTTGCGCGGCTTCTTCCGCCCGGCGGCGGGGGAGGCCGAGGCGGATCCGGACAGGCCGAGCACGGCGGGAGCGGTCGCCGCGGCGGCGCCCAGGACGGTGCGGCGGCCGATCGAGGGCAACCGGGAGGACGGGGAGGAAGCGGGCATCGTGGCGGCTCTCCTGGTTCAGGAAGTGAACGTGGTGGGGGGTTTGGGAGCGCTCTCTCGGCGTGCATGCTTCATCCGCGAGAAGCATGAGTCAAGGGGTGCGACCGATTCCGGTGTGCTCGGGGCGCCCCTTCGGGCCGTGGTCCGGCGTCGCTCGGAAAGCGGCGTGCCGATCCGTGCCGGAAGTCTTGACGGGCGGCACCGACGCGGATTAACTCACGTCCTAAATTAAGCCATGAGGGCTTCGGGACTCGAACGGGCAGGTCGCCGTTCGCGGTGTCCACCCGCAGCCCCGTGACTCGCACTCCCGGAAAGGGACACCGGAGCCATGCGCAGTATCCGAGCCGCGGCCACAGGCGCCGTCATCCTGTCTCTCGCCCTCGCCGTCTCGGCCTGCGGCGGCGGTTCGCCGACCGGCGGCGGATCAGAGGACTCGCCGAAGGAACTCACGTACTGGGCCTCCAACCAGGGCGCCGGCATCGAGGTCGACAAGAAGGTCCTCCGGCCCGAACTCGACAAGTTCGAGAAGCAGACCGGCATCAAGGTCAAGCTGGAGGTCGTGCCCTGGTCCGACCTGCTGAACCGGATCCTCACCGCCACCACCTCCGGACAGGGCCCCGACGTCCTCAACATCGGCAACACCTGGAGCGCCTCCCTGCAGTCCACCGGCGCCCTGCTGCCCTGGGACGCGAAGAACTTCGACAGGATCGGCGGCAGGGACCGCTTCGTCGACTCCGCGCTCGGCTCCACCGGCGCCGAGGGCAAGGACCCGGCGGCGGTCCCGCTGTACTCGATGGCGTACGCGCTCTACTACAACAAGAAGATGTTCGCCGACGTCGGCATCACCAAGCCGCCGGCCACCTGGGACGAGCTGGTCGAGGCCGGCAAGAAGGTCTCCAAGGACGGCAAGTGGGGCCTGGGCGCCGAGGGTTCGAACCCGGCGGAGAACATCCACCACGTCTTCGTCTTCGCCAAGCAGCACGGCGCCGACTTCTTCACCGCCGACGGCAGGGCCGACTTCACCAACGACGGCGCCGTCAAGGCCGTCAAGCAGTACGTCGACCTGATGGCCAAGGACAAGGTCATCGCGCCGGGCAACGCCGAGTACGCGCAGAACCAGTCCGTCAGCGACTTCGCCAAGGGCAAGACCGCGATGCTGCTGTGGCAGTCCGCGTCCGCCAACCTCAAGTCGCAGGGCATGAGCGAGGAGGACTACGGCATCGCACCGGTGCCCGTGCAGTCCGGCGCCCCCGGATCCGGCACCAACGTCAACTCGATGGTCGCCGGCATCAACCTGGCCGTCTTCAAGAACACCGACAACCTCGACGGCGCCACCGAGTTCGTGAAGTTCATGACCAGCGACGCGGAACAGAAAATCCTGAACACTGCATACAGTTCCATTCCGCCGGTCAGGAACGCGCAGTCCGACCCCGCCTTCAACACCCCGGCCACGGCCGTCCTGAAGGAGACCCTCGCCAAGAGCGCGGTCGCCCTGCCGCAGGTGCCCGACGAGTCCCAGTTCGAGACGGCCGTCGGCACCGCCGTCAAGGAGCTGTTCGCCGACGCCGCCGCCGGACGCTCCGTGACCACCGCGTCGGTGAAGGCGAAGCTCGAGAAGGCCCAGCAGCAGATGCCGAAGAAGTGAGCACCGACACCGCCATGACGACCACAGTCGCCACGGAGCCCGCAGTGGGCAAGAGCTCCCCCGGGACGGCGCGCGGCCCACGCCGCCGCCCCGGGCGGGTCCGCCGCGTCTCCCTGCCCTACCTGCTTTTGCTGCCCGCCCTGCTCCTCGAACTGCTGGTCCACCTGGTGCCGATGGTCATGGGCATCGTGATGAGCTTCAAGGAGCTCACGCAGTTCACCCTCCGGGACTGGGGCAGCGCCCCCTGGTCGGGCCTCGACAACTACGAGCTGTCCGTCGACTTCAACGCCCCGGTCGGCGAGGCCCTGCTGCGGTCCTTCTTCGTCACCGTCGGCTTCACGGTCCTGTCGGTCGGCCTGTGCTGGCTGATCGGCACGGCCGCCGCGGTCTACATGCAGGACACCTTCCGCGGCCGTGGCCTGCTGCGCGCCCTGTTCCTGGTGCCGTACGCGCTGCCGGTCTACGCGGCCGTCATCACCTGGGTGTTCATGTTCCAGCACGACAACGGCCTGGTGAACCACGTCCTGCACGACCAGCTCGGCATCACCGACAAGCCGTCCTTCTGGCTCATCGGCGACAACAGCTTCTACGCCCTGCTCACCGTGTCGGTGTGGAAGGGCTGGCCGTTCGCCTTCCTCATCGTGATGGCCGGCCTGCAGAACATCCCCAAGGAGCTGTACGAGGCCGCCGCGCTCGACGGCGCCGGGCTGTGGCAGCAGATCCGCCGCATCACCCTGCCGTCGCTGCGCCCCGTCAACCAGGTACTGGTCCTGGTGCTGTTCCTGTGGACGTTCAACGACTTCAACACCCCGTACGTGCTGTTCGGCAAGACCGCGCCGCCGGCCGCCGACCTCGTCTCGGTGCACATCTACCAGGCGTCCTTCACCAACTGGAATTTCGGAGCCGGGTCCGCGATGTCCGTCCTCCTCCTGCTGTTCCTGCTGGTCGTGACCGGCGTGTACCTGTTCCTCACCTCGCGCGGAAGGAGGACGGCCGATGTCTAGCCGGACCCTGTCACCCGCGTCCCGGACCGCGGCAACCGCGTCCCCGACGGCCCCGCCCCGCTCGTTCCTGTGGTCCCGGCGGATCTTCCTGACCCTGCTCACCGGCTTCGTCCTGGTGCCGGTCTACGTGATGATCTCCAGCTCGCTGAAGCCGCTGGCCGACGTCACGGGCACGTTCCGCTGGCTGCCGAGCAGCGTCACGATCCGGCCGTACATCGACATCTGGTCCACGGTGCCGCTCGCGAAGTACTTCGTGAACTCGCTGATCGTGGCGGGCGCGGCGACGGTCTGCTCGGTGGTGATCGCCGTCTTCTCGGCGTACGCCGTCAGCCGCTACAACTTCCGCGGCAAACGCGTCTTCACGGTCACCGTGCTGTCGACGCAGATGTTCCCGGGCATCCTCTTCCTGCTCCCGCTGTTCCTCATCTACGTCAACATCGGCAACGCCACGGGCCTCGCCCTGTTCGGCTCCCGCGGCGGCCTGATCCTGACGTATCTCACCTTCTCCCTGCCGTTCTCGATCTGGATGCTGATCGGGTACTTCGACTCGGTGCCGCGCGACCTGGACGAGGCCGCGATGGTCGACGGCTGCGGCCCGCTCGGCGCCCTGTTCCGGGTGGTCGTGCCGGCCGCGATCCCCGGCATCGTCGCGGTGTCCGTGTACGCCTTCATGACCGCCTGGGGCGAGGTGCTGTTCGCGTCGGTGATGACCAACGACACCACGCGCACGCTCGCCGTCGGACTCCAGGGCTACTCCACGCTCAACGACGTGTACTGGAACCAGATCATGGCCGCCTCGCTCGTGGTGAGCGTTCCCGTGGTCGCGGGTTTCCTGCTGCTCCAGCGCTACCTCGTCGCCGGGCTGACGGCCGGAGCCGTCAAGTGACCAACCTGCATGATGACGAAGGGACTTCCGTGACCATCGACTTCGCCGCACTCCCGCAGGACTTCCTGTGGGGCACGGCCACATCGGCCTACCAGATCGAGGGAGCCGTGGCGGAGGACGGCCGCGCGCCGTCGATCTGGGACACCTTCTCGCACACCCCCGGAAAGATCGACGGCAACGACAACGGCGACGTGGCCTGCGACCACTACCACCGCTGGCGCGAGGACATCGCCCTGATGCGCCGGCTCGGCACCAACGCCTACCGCCTGTCCATCGCGTGGCCGCGCGTCGTGCCCGGCGGCGACGGACCCGTCAACGCCAAGGGCCTCGCGTTCTACGACGAGCTGGTCGACGGGCTGCTGGAGGCGGGCATCACCCCGTCCGTCACCCTCTACCACTGGGACCTGCCGCAGGCGCTCCAGGACCGCGGCGGCTGGCCCGAGCGCGAGACGGCCGAGCACTTCGCCGCGTACGCGTCGGTCGTCGCCGAGCGCCTCGGCGACCGCGTCACCCACTGGGCCACCCTCAACGAGCCGCTGTGCTCGGCGTGGATCGGCCACCTGGAGGGCAAGATGGCCCCCGGCTGGACCGACCTGACGGCCGCGGTCCGGGCGTCGTACCACCTGCTCCTCGCGCACGGCCTCGGGGCGCAGGTGATCCGCGCGGCGGCCCCGAACGCCGAAGTCGGCATCGTCAACAACCTGTCCACGATCCACGCCGCGACCGACCGTCCCGAGGACGAGGCGGCGGCCCGCCGCATGGACGGCCACACCAACCGCTGGTGGCTCGACCCGGTGCACGGCCGCGGCTTCCCGGCCGACATGCGCGAACACTACGGCGTCGAACTGCCCGAGAAGCCCGGCGACATGGAGACCATCGCCGCGCCCCTGGACTGGCTGGGCCTGAACTACTACTTCCCGCAGACGGTCGCCGACGACCCCACGGGCCCGGCACCCCGCGTCCGCACGGTGCGGCGCCTCGGCGTGCCGCGCACCGGCATGGACTGGGAGATCGACGCGAGCGGCATCGAGACCCTCCTGCTGCGCCTGACCGAGGACTACGGCGCCCGCAAGCTGTACGTCACGGAGAACGGCTCGGCGTTCCCCGACACGGTCCGCCCCGACGGCACGGTCGACGACCCCGAGCGCCAGGACTACCTCGTCGGGCACCTCGCGGCGTGCGCCTCGGCGGCCCGCAAGGGCGCTCCGCTGGCGGGCTACTTCGCCTGGTCGCTGCTGGACAACTTCGAGTGGGCGTACGGCTACGACAAGCGCTTCGGCCTGGTCCACGTCGACTACAAGACACAGGTCCGCACGATCAAGGGCACGGGCCACCGGTACGCGGACATCGTCCGCGCGCATCGGTCGTCCGCGCGCAGGGCGGCCTGAGCCGGCACACCTCCCCGAAACCCCGTGGCGGGCGCGGATGCGGGAGTCCGCGCCTGCCACGGCCTCCCGCAGTGGCGCATGTCAGGTGCACGACACAACGTCGAGACTGGAGAAGCCGCATGTCCCCCACACCCCCTCGCACACGTCGCAGACTGCTGACCGCCCTCACGGCGCTGGCCGTGCTGTCGGCGGGCACGGCGTTCACGGCACCGGCCACCGCGGCACCCTCGGCGGCGGCAGCGGCCTGGGACACCGACCGGGCCGCCGCCGCCCACGCGGCGAACCCGGCCGCGGTCACCGCCTCCGGCAGCGAGAACGCCGGCCTGTCCGCCGGCCTGGCCTTCGACGGCGACAACAGCACCCGCTGGTCCAGCAACTTCGCCGACGACGCCTGGATCCGCGTCGACCTCGGCTCGACCCTCCGCGTCGACCGCGTCGTCCTGAACTGGGAGGCGGCGTACGGGAAGAAGTACGTCCTGGAAGTGTCGAAGAACGGCACCGACTGGACGCCGTTCTACACGGAGACCGACGGCACGGGCGGCACCGTCACGGCCCACACCTACCCGCAGGAGGTGACCGGCCGCTACGTCCGCATGCGCGGCGTGCAGCGCGCGACCCCGTACGGCTACTCCCTCTACTCCTTCCGCGTCTACGGCGGCGAACCCGCCCCGGCGTCCACGACCCGCACCAACCTGGCACTGAACCACCCGGCGTACGCGAACTTCTACCAGCACGCGGGCACCTCCCCGGCGTTCGTCACGGACGGCGGCTGGCCCGCCAACCTCAAGGACGACGCCACTCGCTGGGCGAGCGACTGGAACGCGGACCGTTGGGTGTCGGTGGACCTGGGCGCCACGTCCACGATCGACACGGTGGATCTCTACTGGGAAGCGGCGTATGCGGTCGACTACGAACTGCAGGTGTCGGACGACAACCGCACATGGCATACCGTCTACCGTCCGTCGTCGACCGAAGTCGCCGCACGCCGTGCGAACGTCAAGTCCCCGGCGGAAGCGGTCGGCCTCCACGACTCGGTGAAACTCCCGCAGCCCGCCCGCGGCCGCTACGTCCGCATGCTCGGCAAGGAACGCCGCTCGTTCCACAACCCGGCGCCGTCCACCGCCCAGTTCGGCTACTCCCTCTACGAGTTCCAGGTGTGGGGCACGGGAGGCAGCGCGACGGCCGCGTACCCGGCACTCCCGGGCGAGCAGCAGGGCACGTACCGGACCACGTTCTTCGACGACTTCACCGCACCCGCGCTGGACCGGGGCAGGTGGCGGGTGGTGCGCACCGGCACGGAGATGGGTCCGGTCAACGGCGAGGCACAGGCGTACGTCGACTCGGCCGACAACATCCGCACCGAGAACGGCAATCTGATCCTGCGCGCCAAGTACTGCAAGGGCTGCACCCGCGCGGGCGGCGGCACGTACGACTTCACGTCGGGCCGCATCGACACCAACACCAAATTCGACTTCACGTACGGCAAGGTGAGCGCCCGCATGAAGCTCCCCGTCGGCGACGGCTTCTGGCCGGCGTTCTGGATGCTGGGCAGCGACGTCGACGACCCGTCGGTGTCCTGGCCGGCCTCGGGCGAGACCGACATCATGGAGAACATCGGCTACGGCGACTGGACCAGCACCGCCCTGCACGGCCCCGGCTACTCGGCGGACGGCAACATCGGCGCGCGCCAGACCTACCCGAACGGCGGGCGCGCCGACCAGTGGCACACGTATGCGGTCGAATGGACACCGACGACCATGCGCTTCTTCGTCGACGACCGCCTCGTCCAGGAGACGACCCGCAACAAGCTGGAGTCGACGCGGGGCGAGTGGGTCTTCGACCACAACCAGTACGTGATCCTGAACCTGGCCCTGGGCGGCGCGTACCCGGCCGGCTGGAACAAGGTCACGACCCCGTACTGGGGCCTGCCGCAGTCCAGCGTGGACCGGATCGCCGGCGGGGGAGTGCAGGCGGAGGTGGACTGGGTGCGGGTCGAACAGAAGCAGTGAGAGTCCGCACGGGCCGCTTGAGTGTGCCGCCGTCTTCCCGGAAGGCGGCGGCACACGTTCCGGCCCCGCCTCGAAAATGCATACGCGCGCGGGCCGGGTTCCTGGCACCATGGAGCGCCGCACCGCTGTGTGCCGCGTTGCCGTGGGCCGTGTGTCCTGACCGAGGGGGAAACCGTGGCGGACTGGATCTACATTCTCAATCCGCACAGGGACACGCTGGACAGCGAGCCGCTCGACAAGGACACCGTCCGCCGGCTGGCGGAGGAGGAACCGGAACTGGAGCTCTGGCTCAGCCGCCGCAACCGTATGCGCCCGGGCGACCGCCTCTGGTTCTTCTTCACCAGCCCCGACGCGGCCGTCACCGCGGTGGCCGAGGTGGACGAGGAGCCCTGGGAGGACCAGGACGACCCCGACGTCACGTATCTGGTCGCCGCGACCCTGCTGTCCGAGGCGACGAAGGCGCTGTCCCGCGAACCGGTGACCCGCGGCGAACTGGGCCTCGGGCAGGTGCGGTCGGTCCAGAAGGTGAAACCGGAGGCGCTGCCGGTGCTGCTGAAGCGGGCGGGACTCTGAGCGCCGGCGCTCCAACGGCGCACTGACCCACGGGAGCGTCACCCCCGGAGCCCGTCGGCTCAGGCCCCGCATAACCTTGCGGCCATGGCCGACACCTACGAACTCCAGCTCACGCTCGACCTGCCCGACACCCTCTCGCAGCGGGAACTCGACCTGCTGCGCTGGCACCTGGGCGAGCCGGGCGGCCGGCAGGACGGGACGTACGAGTACCCCCTGTGGGACGGCCGGGGCTGGGCACGGCGCATCGGAGGCCTCCACGTGGCCGAGCTGCGCCCGATCGACGGAGGCTGGTCCCTGACCGTCCGCCAGGAGACGCACCCCGACGGTTTCTCCGACCTGCGCACGCTCCTCCAGTGGCTCGGCGCGCGGACCACCACCGTGGGCCCGATCGGCTACCTGCGCTTCTACGAGTCACACGTCCCGGACATGCTGATCGTGCGGTCGGGAAAGGTGAGTTGCGCGTTTCTCAAGGTGGAGGGGGTTGTCGAGGTGGGGGCGGAGGAGTATCCGTACACCTGAGCCGCGATGGTTGACCGCGCACTCACTGTCGGAGCCACCCGGTAATCTCGAAGTGTTAGTCGACGCGGCCCGACGGGCTTCCGCTCCCTAATGGAGTTCGAGGACATGCCCCCACCCGCACGAGTTGTTTCGTGCTGCCTGGGGGAAGTCCTTGCTGTTCCGCGCGTCCGCGAAAACGGTCGCCGTCATGGCGCTCGACCGTTCGCTGTTCCTTCACCTCACCGACCAGTTCGCCCATATGCACGGCTACCGGCCCGGCACCTCGGAAGTGCGCTCCTGGGAGCGCAGCCTTCCGGTCCTGGCCGCAGTGCTGAACGACGCGGGGCTGGGCGATGTGGAGGTCATGCTGGAGTACGCGCTCCCGCTGAACAGCAAGCGCGCCGATGTCGTCCTCGCCGGTGTCCACCCCGCCACCGGGGAGCCGTCGTACGTCGTGGTGGAACTGAAGCAGTGGAGCCAGGCACTGCCTCACGAGGACGACCTCTCCCTCTGCCACGTCGAGGCCTACACCCACCCTGTTCTCAACCCCATCGAACAGGTACGCCGCTACTGCGACTACCTGGTCAACTTCAACGGCGCGGTGGCCGAACACGCGGAGCGGGTCAGCGGAGTGGCCTTCCTGCACAACGCCACCGAGTTCGGCGTGACCGGCCTGCGGGAGATCGAGCGCGACGGTCGCGGTCTGCTCTTCACCGGGGAACGCCGTGGCGCCTTCCTCGACCATCTCCGCTCCCGGCTGAGCGACGAGCACCCCGGTGCCAAGGCGGCGGACGAACTGCTCGCGGGCGCCACGGTCCCGTCCAAGCAGTTGATGTCCGTGGCCGCCGAGGAGGTACGGGAACGCCAGCAGTTCGTACTCCTCGACGAACAGCAGGTCGCGTACCGCATGGTGCTCAACGCGGTGGAGAAGGCCAAGCACGCCGATGGCAAGGAAGTCGTTATCGTCACCGGCGGTCCCGGCACCGGCAAGAGCGTGATCGCCCTGCAGTTGCTCGGTGAGCTGTACCGCCGTGGAGTCCCGGCGTTGCACGCCACTGGCTCGCAGTCGTTCACCAAGACGATGCGGAAGGTCGCGGGCTCCCGTAAGCGGGAGGTCCAGGACCTGTTCAAGTACTTCAACAGCTTCATGACCGCCGAGAAGAACAGCCTGGGCGCGCTGATCTGCGACGAGGCCCATCGCATCCGGGAGACCTCGGCCAACCGCTACACCCGCGCGGAGCACCGGACCGGCAGGGCCCAGATCGACGAACTCATCGACGCCGCCTACGTGCCCGTCTTCTTCCTCGACGAGCACCAGGTCGTGCGCCCGGGCGAGATGGGAACCGTGGCCGACATCAAGGCGGCAGCGGCGAAGCGTGGCATCCCCTGCCACGTCGTCCCGCTGGACAGCCAGTTCCGCTGCGGTGGCAGTGACGCCTACCTGCGCTGGGTGGTCCGGCTCCTGGGCCTGGAGCCCGGCGGACCGGTGATCTGGGAACCCGACGACCGCATGCAGCTTCTGGTCGCCGACAGCCCGCAGGAGATGGAGGCGTTCCTCGACGCCCGCCGTGCCCGGGGCTACGGCGCCCGCATGTCCGCCGGCTACTGCTGGCGCTGGTCCCCGGAGCCCAAGCCCGGCGAGCCGCTGCCGCCCGACGTCGTGATCGGGGACTGGGCGCGCCCCTGGAACCTGCGCGGCGACCGCTCCGTCTCGGGCGCGCCCCCGGCCGCCCTGTGGGCCACCGACCCGGCCGGCTTCGGTCAGGTCGGCTGCGTCTACACCGCCCAGGGCTTCGAGTACGACTGGTCCGGCGTCATCATCGGCCCCGACCTGCTCTGGCGCGGTGACCGCTGGGTCACGGACCGCACGGCCTCCAAGGACCCGGTGTTCAAGAAGTCCACACCCGACAGCGATGTGGACCGCCTGATCCGCAACACCTACAAGGTCCTCCTGACCCGCGGCATGGTCGGCACGATCGTGTACTCGACGGACCGGGAGACGCGGGAGAAACTGCGGGAACTGACGGGCGGCCGACTGGACCGGCAGCCTTCCACGGTTTGATCCGGGATCAGGACAGATCCTCGCCGCGAGGCACTTGTTCCAGCCATGATGGTCGCGCTTCGGGCCGACAACGGCGTCGCCGCATTCCCCGGGACGGCCGTCTCCTTAAGATCACGAGTACTGATCGCGGCCCGACGGGCTTCCTCACGAGGACATGCCCCCACCCGCACGAGTCACTCGTGCTCTGGGGGACTACCTCGTGTCCATGCTCCTGCTGAGGCTGGCAGCACAGGATCTGCTGACCCTGGACTCGAGGCGCCGTATGGTGCCTCACCTGGCCGCCAGATGGCGGCACTTCAGAGGTGCCGACGCTTCGCTGACGGAACGTTCCGCGTGGGCCGAGAGTCTCGTGAGCCTTGCCGAAGATCTGGTTGCCGCCGGACGCGGGAACGTGGAGATGATCGTCGAGTGTGCTGCCACCATCGACGAGGCCGACCGCCGCTCCGGTGACCCGAGGCTCATTGATGTCGTCCTCGTGGGTCACCATCCTGAGGAGAGGAGGCTGTCCGTTCAACTGGTCGAGTTGAAGCGTTGGTCGATGGTGACCAAGGTGGAGCGAGCCACGGCGGACATGATTCATGTACCGGGAATGGGAACGAAGAAGCATCCAGCTCTGCAGTTGCGCGAGTATTACGAGGCGTTCACGGGCGGCAGGGGTCCGCTGCACGGACTGAGCTTCGAATGCGGCGGTTTCGCCTACCTGCACAACGCGACCGACGCCTCTGTGCAGCCCTTGGTCGACGTGGGCGCACCCACCGGCACCTACGCCCACGTCTACACAAGTGACCGGCGTGAACAACTGCTGTCCGACCTCCGCAGGCACTTCGCCGCCGACGGCGGCGCCTCCGCGGCCGAGCTGCTGCTGCAGAACATGGGCTTGCGCAACACACCCCTGCTGGACGCCATGATTCGCTCCCGCGGAGAAGACACGGTTTTCACCCTGCGCGGCCGGCAGAAGAAGGTCGCCGACCAGATTCTCGACACTGCCGCCAAGGTCCTCCCGGACCCCCGGCGTCCGGCCCTCGTGCCGGACGAGCGGCGTGTGGTCTTCCTGGTCACAGGCGGTGCCGGCACCGGGAAAAGCGCCATCGGTCTCCAGCTCAAGGCGGAGCTGGAGGCAGGCGGCCACACGGTCAAGTACGCCAGCGGCAGCAGAGCCTTCAACGGCGCGATCCAGGAACACGTCGGCTACGGAGACCGCCAGTTCAAGGAGACGTTCACCTACTTCAGTAACTTTGTCACCCCGCCGGAGCCACCCCTCGACGTGCTGATCTGCGACGAGGCGCACCGCTTGCGGGACCGCTCGACCAACCGGCTCTGGAAGCCCGAGCAGCAGGGCACCAAGCCCCAGGTCGACGAACTCCTCGACGCGTCCCGTCTGACCGTGTTCTTCCTCGACGAGGGTCAGTGCGTGCGACCGAACGAGGTCGGAACGGTCGAACTGATCGAGGACGCGGCGCAGCGGTACGGCGCCAGTCTCCTCCGGTACGAACTCCGGGAACAGTTCCGCTGCGGCGGCAGCGACGCCTACATCCGCTGGGTGCGCTCCGTGCTCGGGGTAACGGACGAGGAGCCGGAGCAGTGGACGCCGGACGGACTGATGCACGTCGAGGTGGCGGACAGCCCGGAAGAACTCGAACGGATCATCCGCACCGAAGCGCTCGCCGGGGCGTCCGCCCGTCTTGTCGCGGGGTACTGCTGGCCGTGGACCAAGCCGCTCGGCAAGGAGAGGCGCCTGGAGAACGACGTACGCATCGGTGACTGGCACAGACCGTGGAACGCGGACAGCGACGCGTTCTGTGAAGACGGAGCGCCACCCTGCAGGATCTGGTCCGTTCACGAGAAGGGTCTTGATCAGATCGGCTGTGTGTACACGGCCCAAGGGCTCGAATGGGACTGGTGCGGTGTGATCATGGGCGAGGACATGGTGCGCCGGGACGACCGGTGGGTGTTCCGCCGTGGCAAGGAACGGAAGGACCCGGAAACCGGCGTCAAGCGCGTCGCCGTCCCGGGCTCTTTCGACCCCAAGGTGAGAGCCGGCAGCGTCGACGATCAGGAGTTCGCCCGGCTGGTGCGCCACGCCTACCACGTGCTGATGACCCGGGCGAGCCGTGCGACCGTGCTCTACTCCACGGACGAGGAGACCCGGAGCTACCTCAAGGGCTTGGTGGGTGAGGTGCAGGTCCACGGGCTGCGCCCCACCTGGGAGAACCTGCCGGAGGAAGCGCGCGTACCGCACCTGCCCCGGCCCCGCCGGGGTGGCCGCTCCCGCAGAAGGCGCCAGAGCGCGCGCCCGCAGTCGTCCGATCCGCGACTGTTCTGACGTACGCCGCCGGACATGCGGAGTGGCGGGCTCTCCGGGCCCGCCACAGGCCTGCGTCAGAAGAGCAGGCGGGCTGCCGCCGTCACGGCCGCCACCACGAGCTGGGTGGCGACACCCGCGGCGACGTCGACCAGGATCTCGCGAAGCCGGTGACGACGTGCAGGCTTGTACTCAACGGGGTTCATAGGTGTCCACTCCTTGGCGTGAGCTGGGAATGGCGGGACCGCCCTTCCGGGCATCCGCAGTCGCACCGCGTGAGAACACGCAGGGAAACCACTCGTCAGTCACGACCGAGGACCGGCACATGAACACCGCCGACGTACCCTCCGGGAAGGTGCGCAGCGGTGAACAACGTTAGTGCAGCACCGTGTTGCGGTCGTTCATTTTCGGCCGTCGGCGGGCACGCGGGCACCGGCCCTGTGACAGCCCCCCGCGCCGCCTGCTCGCGGCTCACCGTCGTGGCGTCGACGTACCACTCCTTGCGCTGTGGGTACCCGTATGCGCCCCGTTGCCGCTTCGCCTCGCTTCCCTCCGCGAACGTGGCCCAACGCTTCAAGAAGCGCTGATTGCCGGAAATGGGGCCCCTGGCGCGAGCGAGCGGCCGCCGTGCGGGACAGCCGGGAACGTGTGGCACCTCTACTCCCCGCACCCACCCCGCCACTCCACCCCCGGCAGCAACTCCCCCCAAGCCGCCCTCGTGAGGTCGCCCCCGGTGTGCGCGCACACGTGGCGGGCCGAGCTGTCCGCGTCCAGGGTCCACACCCGTGCCGTCAGGTCGTTGCTCGCCGAGGTGAGGGTGTGGCCGTCGGGGCTGAAGGCGACCGAGGTGACTGTTTCGAGGTGGCCGGTGAGTTCCTCGCCGTGGGGGTCGGCGCTCGCCGTGTTCCACAGGCGTACCGTGTGGTCCGCCGCGGCCGTTGCCAGGGTCAGGCCGTCCGGGGAGAAGGCCACCGAGGTGACGCCGCCGCGGTGGCCCGTCAGGGGTTCGGCAGAGGGGCGGGGCGTCCTGGGAGAGTTGACGTTCCACAGGCGGACCGTGCGGTCCAGGCTCGCCGTTGCCAGCGTGCGGCCGTCCGGTGAGAAGGCCACCGACGTCACCGCGTCCGTGTGGCCCCGCAGGGGGCGGCCGATCCGGCGGGGTGTGTCGCGGTCGGTCACGTCCCACAGGCCGGTCGTCCTGTCGTCCCCGGCCGTCGCGAGCGTGCGGCCGTCCGGGGAGAACGCGAGCGACGTGGCCCAGTCCTCGTGGGCGAGGAAGGCGTCACCGAGCGGGCGCGGGGTGCCTGCCGTGCTCCAGAGGCGGACCTTGCCGTTCAGGCCCGCCGTGGCGAGGGTGCGGCCGTCGGGGGAGTAGGCCACCGACGACACGCCGCCCGGGTGCGCCGAGCGCAGGGTCTCGGAAGGCTCCGGGAGGGACGGGTTCGTCACGTCCCACACGCGCACCGTGCCGTCCTCCGAACCGCTCGCCAGCGTACGGCCGTTCGGCGCGAACGCCACCGTCAGCACCGCCTCCTCGTGTCCCGCCAAGGGCCGGGGGAGGCGGCGCGGGTGCCCGGGGCGCCGTACGTCCCACAGGCGGATCAGCGCGTCGTCCGTGCTCGCCGCGGCCAGCAGCCTGCCGTCCGGGCTGTACGCCACGGACGTGAGCGGGTTCGTGAAGTCGGTGAGGACCGTGCGCGGCAGGTGCCAGAGGCGGACGCTGCGGTCCGCGCCCGTGCTGGCCAGGGTGCGGCCGTCCGGGGCGAACGCCACCTCCCACACGCCCTCCGTGTGGCCGGTGAGCGGTTCGCCCAGCTGCTGCGGGTACTTCGGGTTGGCCACGTTCCACAGCACCACCGTGTCGTCCTGTCCGGCGCCGGCCAGCGTGCGGCCGTCGGGGGAGAACGTGACGGACCACACGGGTGCCGAGTGCACCGTGAGCGGGTCGCCGAGCGGGGCCGGTCGCGCCGGGTCGGTGGTGTCGTACAGCCTGACCGTCTCGTCGAAGCCGCCGGTGGCGAGGGTGCGGCCGTCGGGGGAGAACGCCACCGTCCACACCGACGCCTCGTGCCCGCGCAGCGGCTTGCCGAGCGGTTCGAGGCCGTCCCGGCCCGCCACCCGCCACAGCCGTACCGTTCCCGTGTAGCCGGCGGTGGCCAGGGTGCGGCCGTCCGGTGTGAACGCGACCGCCCGGACGCTGCGTTCGTCCGCCCGGGCCGGGGCGCCGAGCGGGGCGGGGTGTGCCGGGTCGGTCAGGTCCCACCGGCGTACGGTGCCGTCGTCGCCGGCGGTGGCCAGGGTCCGGCCGTCCGGGGCGAACGCGACGGAGACGATGTTCTCCTTGTCGTGACTGGCCGGCGGGGTGCCCACAGGGCGCGGTGCCGTGCGGTCCGTCATGTCCCACAGGCGGATGCCGCCGCCGCGGCCCGTCGCCGCCAGCAGCGTGCCGTCCGGGGAGAAGGCCACGGCGCCCACCGCGTCGGCCGGGAAACGCAGCGGCTTGCCGAGGGGGGCGCCCGGGAGCGCGTCTTTACCGTCGGCGTCGGTCCGGCCCGCCACGTCCCACAGCCGTACGGTTCCGTCGTGTCCGCCGCTCGCCAGCGTGCGGCCGTCCGGTGTGAACGCCACGGAGCTGCCCACCCCCGCGTGCCCCGGGAGCCGCGTGGACAGCACTCGGCCCGCGTCCGTGATGAGCCGCGTTCGCAGGTCTGCCGTCGACCGCATTTTGTATGCGGCGACATCAAGGCCGGCGGCGAGTGACGCGCTCGTGTCGCGCAGGCGGTCCGCCTCCGCAGTGATCCGGCCGAAGACCGCGTCGTCCCGTTCCGCCTGTGCCGTGGCGCTGAGCCGCAGCGCGACGACCGCGGTGCCCGACGCGACCAGCACCAGCACGGCGAGCACCGCCGACACCGCCCGACGCCGCCACAGCCCCCGGCGGCGACGGCGTTCCGACGCCGTCAGGAACTCCTGTTCCGCCCGCGTCAGTTCGTCGTCGTGGCGGTCCGCGGGGAACGCCTCGCGGGCCGCCGCCAGACGTGAGCCCGCGTACAGGGCCGCGCTCTCCCGGCCCAGCTCCTGCCAGGTGCGGGCCGCCGCGGAGAGGGAGCGGTGCACGCGCAGACGGTCGCGTTCGGCGTCGATCCAGCCGCGCAGTCGCGGCCAGGCCGTGATGAGGGCCTCGTGGGCGAGGTCGACGGTGTTGTCGTCGAGGGTGAGGAGCCGGGCGCGGACGAGCCGGTCCAGTACCGCGCGGGTGTCGTCGGGGTCACCGAGGGCGAGTTCCGCGCGCTCCGCCGGGCGTCTGGTGTCCGGTGTGCCGTCGCCCGGCGCGACCAGACGCAGCAGGATGCGGCGCGCCAGGTCCGCCTGGTCGTCGGTGAGTTCGGCGTAGACGTGCTCCGCGGTGCGTACCACGGCGCCGTGCAGGCCGCCCGCCGCCTCGTACGTCGCCTCCGTCAGGGTCCGGCCGGTGCGGTGCCGCCAGGTCTCCAGCAGCGCGTGCGACATCAGCGGCAGGCCGCCCGGGGCGTCCGCCACCTCCGTGAGCAGCCGCCGGGTCAGGGAACGCTCCACGATCAGCCCCGCCGCGGTGGCCGGACGCACGACCGCCTCCCGCAACTCCTCCCGGGTCATCGGCCCGACGAGCAGCGTGGCGTCCTGCAACGCGGCGGTGAGCAACGGGTGTTCGGCGCAGCGGCCGAGGAAGTCGGCGCGTACGGCGATCACCACGCGCAGCCCGCTGTCCGGCTCGGTGGCCGCCAGCAGACGGTCCACGAAGCCGTCCCGCGCCGCCGGGTCGGCGCACAGCGTGTACAGCTCCTCGAACTGGTCGACGATCAGCCAGGTGTCCGCGTCGGTGTCCGGCACGGGCGTCAGCCGGTCCGCGTGCGTGCGCAGCGGGTCCGGGCCGGGGGTGAGGACGCGTACGGCCGCGGGGGCGTCGGCGGCGCCGCCGGCCGTGTCGCGGAGCCGGGGGATCAGACCGGCCCGCAGCAGGGAGGACTTGCCGCTTCCGGACGGGCCGAAGACGGCGGTGAAGCGGTGCCGCCGGGTCAGTTCGCACAGCCGGTCCACGAGCCGGTCGCGGCCGAAGAACAGGGCTGCGTCGTCCGGTTCGTAGCGGGCCAGACCGCGGTACGGCGGTGGCGCGTCGTCCCCGTCGGGGCCCGGTGCGGTGGCTTCCGCCGACGTCTCCTCCCAGCGGCGGCGCCATTCCTCCGGGTCGCCGCCGCAGGCGTCCACGTAGGCGAGCGTCACCGGCAGGCTGGGCAGTTGCCGTCCCGCCGCCGCCTGCGACAGCGCCGTCACCGAGAACGGCACCTTCTGCGCCATGGCCCGGTACGTCGGCCGGCCCGCGGACTCCCGCAGGGCGCGCAGTTCCGCGGCGAACCGCTGCACCGGCCCGGCCCCCGGGTCCAGTCCCCGTTCCCGGCGTCCCACCCCATGTCCCGCCACGTGCCGCCCCGTTGTGTGCATCCGGTGAGCGCTACGTCGTATGCGCTCGGTGTTCGTACGGGCGCCCACGGTAGGGAGCGGCGGCGAGCGGCCGCAAGCGGCGAGGGGCCCGACGCCGGTGCGGACACGGCGGGTTCACGGTGTCTTCACCCTTCACGCCCCTCGCGGCGTCCGGGACGGGCCGGCGCGTTGTTCGGGCCGGACACCGCATTGTTCAGCGCGGCGCACGGGCTGCTGAACAACCGTCCCGGGCGGTGGAATCACCTCACGGGGGAGCAAGGGACGGCGCGAACGCCATGCCGGTCATGGCCCGCGCCGTCCCGTGCGTCCACCCGTGTGTGCCGTCCGTACGTCCACCCGCATGTGCGCCCGTGTGCGCACCCGCGTGTGCCGCCCCCGTGCGTGCACACGATGTGCCGTCTCGTGCATACACACCCGCATCTTCTGTACACACCCACCCGCACAAGGAGGACACCGGTGAACCCCGACGAGGCCCGCCGGCCGCGGAGCGTGACCCTCGCCGTGATCCTGCTGATCCTGGGGGCGCTGATGGCGGCCGTGGCGGCGATGTCCGACCCCGCGTTGCAGGCACAGAACCTGATGACCGTGCTGTTCCTCGCCTGCACCTGGTTCGCGGTGCGGGCCGGCCGCGGACGGCGGGTCGCCCGGACCACGGTCACGTGCCTGACGGCGGTGATCCTGCTGGTCGCCGCGCCGTTCGCGCTCGCCGACCCGCTGTACGGCGGCTCGACGCTGCTCCTCGCCTGCGCGCTCGCCGTCCCGGGGGTGGTCCTGCTGTACCGGCCCGGCGCCGAGGCGTACGTCCGGGCCAGAACGCCCCTGCCGCACGCCGACCGGCCGACGACCGAGGCGTGAGGGGCCGGACCATGAACCGCACCGAGGCGCGAGGGGCCACACCATGAACTACCCGGACCACCCCGACTACCCGGACCGTCCCGACCACCCGGAGCACCCCGACTACCCGGGCCACCCGAACCACCCGGATCACGCCGACTTTCCCGAACCGGCGGAGCCCTCCCGGCCGCCCGTCGTCCGCGACGCCGCGCCCGATCCCCTGGCCGTGGCCGTCGGCAACGCCTCACTGCTCGGCGCGGGTTACCTGCTGATGGGGCGCCGCGCACTGTTCGCCGCGTCCGGCGCCGTCACCGTGACCCTGGTGTGGACGGTCGCGTCGACCGCCGGGGCGTGGAGCGAGGTCGTCCTGCTGCTGTGGTGGCTGCTGCTCGTCGCCCACGGGTGGCTGCTGGCGCGTGGCCGCCCCGACGGCGCCCGGCGCGGGCCGCGCGGCCAGCGCCTCGTCGCGCTCGGCGTCACGGTCCCGGTGCTGCTGGCCACCGGGTGGCTCCGGCTGGACACCCACGGCATCGAGGACCGCGTCACGGAGGCCCGGGAGAACGGCGACTGCGCGGGCGTCGTGGACGCGCAGGAGACCATCGGGTTCGGCCACCGGCTCGCCGGCGCGTCGGTCGCCGCGCGGGGTGACACGGCCGTGGACGCCTGCGAGCGGCTGGACACCGCCCGCGCCGACCTGTCCCACGGACTGGACGGCGAGGTCGACGCGTTGAAGTCCGGCTACGGGACACTGGCCGCGCTCCTGAAGGACCCGGCCAACGAGCCGGCCGTCGCGGCGGCCCTGGACGGATTCCTCGGCCGGCTGCCCACCAGTGACCCCTGCGAGACCGTGACCGTCACCGACTGGCTCCGCGCCAGGAAGGCGGGACACGGCGTCCTGGACCGGTCGTCGGCCACCGCCGCCCGTACCGCACCGGCCGCGCTCCTGGAATGCGGCGACGACCTCATGACCCGCCGGGAGTGGACGAAGGCACGCTCGCACTACCGGCAGTTGCTCGACCAGTACCCCGGCGACGACCGTACGACCAAGGCCCGCAGCGGTCTCAAGAAGGTCGGCCTGGCCATCGAACTCGACCACGTCCAGGACCTGGTGACCGCGACGCACAGCTCGAAGACCGGATACTGCGCCGACCCGGCGAAGTACGGCGGCGCCCCCGCCCGCCGCAAGGGAACCAACCGCGCCCTGTTCCTGGGCGACACCGAGTACACCGCGAAGCTGCCCGACCGTTGGCGCACCCGGAACCCGGCCGAGGCCGCGCTCGTGGTCTGCGCGGGTTCCGCCGGTCACGGCTCCGCCGTGCAGACGTGCCCCTACCGCCCGTCGTCGGGCTCCGGAGGAGGCCTCACATACGTCACCTTCCACAAGGTCCGTATCCCGGTGAAGGTGTACGAACTGCGCACCGGCAAGCTCGTGGCCGACCGGAAGGTGGAGATCAGCGGCACGAGCTGCCCGTACTTCATCACCTACTACGGCGTCGCCCCGTCCGACCAGTACGTCAAGCCGTCCGGCTCCGACGTGCGCGACGCGTTCTCGCCGGTCGTCCGCCGATGAGGAGGGAACCCATGCGCACACCGTCCGGGAGGTTCCTCGGCCCTCTCCTCGCCGCCGCGCTGATCACCGTCGCGGGCTGTGGTGGCGGACCGTCCGGGCCGGGCGGCCCGGACGGTACGACGAAACCGGCGCCCTCCGCGCCGAGCTCCCCGCCCCGCACGACCGGCCCTTCGCCCAGCCCTTCGGGCCCGAGTCCCCGGCCGACCGGCACCTCGGTGGCGAGCCCCGTCGGCAGCTGGAGCCTGACCTCCAGCGGTTCCGGCTACGGCTTCTACGTCCTGACCGTGCGGAAGAACGGGAAGATCAGCACCCTCGGCCGTCCGGGAGGCGGGACGGCCGGTGGGGGCACCGACATCTGCTTCGGCAATCTGACGGGCCGGCCGCCGAGCGCCTACAAGGTGAGAATCAAGTGCGTCAACACCGCTGAACTCAAGCCCGGACGCCCGAAGACCGACGTGTTCGAGGGGAGGGCGGCCCTGCTCCGCAACCCCTTCGACGGCAAGGACACGCTGTCCATCGTGTGGAAGGACGGGACGCGGGACCGGCTCACGAAGATGGCGTCGGATGCGTGAAGGCGTTCGTCTGTAGGCAGTCGCCTGCGGCGGGTACGCAGTCACCCGACGTCAGTCGTCGGCGACCCGCATACGGTCACCTGCATACAGTCGTTCGCACGGCTGGTATGCAGTCGCCCGTCGCCCGTCGCCCGTCGCCCGTCGCCCGTCGCCCGCGACCAGTATGCAGCCGCCCGCACGCAGTCACCGCCAGCCGACGTACAGCCACCCGAGTACAGCCACCCGACCTCAGTCCCCCACCCCCGTCACCCCCGGCACAAACCCCGGATCCACCTGCTCCGCCAGATCCAGCCCGGTCGCCTCGTTCGCCCAGGCCCGGGCGTTGCGGAGGTGGAACTCGACCGCGTGGCGGTGCAGCCGTTCCCAGTCGCGGGGGCGGGAGTCGACGGTCTCGCGCAGGACGTTGAGGGCGTGGCGGTTGTGCGCTTCGAGGGAGGCGAGGCCGCCGTCCTGCGGGCGGCCCCGTTCCGCGGCGCGCACCCAGGGGGAGTGCACGAGGTGGGTGAGGAGGTCGTCGCCCACCTCCTCCTTGAGGAACAGCAGGTCGTCCTCACAGGTGACCTTGTTGCCGACGACCGCGATCCGGACGCCGAACTCCCGTGCGTGGTCACGGTACTGGCGGTAGACGGACACGCCCTTGCGGGTCGGTTCCGCCACCAGGAACGTGATGTCGAACCGCGTGAACAGGCCGGAGGCGAACGCGTCCGCGCCCGCCGTCATGTCGACGACGACGTACTCGCCGGGGCCGTCGACCAGATGGCTCAGGTACAGCTCCACCCCGCCGAGCTTGGAGTGGTAGCAGGCCACGCCGAGGTCGCTCTCCTCGAACTCGCCCGTCACCATCAGCGGGACGCCGCCCGCGTTGCCGACGTGCCGGGCGTGCAGTTCGTCGTCGCCCAGCAGGCGCAGCAGGCGTGAGCCGCGGCCCGGGGGAGTCGTCTTGGTCATCGCCTCGCGCGAGGCGATGCGCGGGTTGGTGCCGCGCAGGAAGTCCTTGATCTCGCCCAGGTGTGCGCCCAGGGGCGCGGGCTGCGCGGGTTCCTCGTCCGGGGCCAGTGCTTCGGCGAGGTGCTGGTTGATGTCGCCGTCGACGGCCAGGACCGGTGCGCCGGAGGCTGCCAGATGGCGGGAGAAGAGGGCCGACAGCGTGGTCTTGCCGCTGCCGCCCTTGCCGACGAACGCGACGCGCACTACCGCTCCCCGCATGTGAAAATGAATGTCATGTGGGTAGGTCTAGGGGGTGGCGGGTGGGGTGTCAAATCGCCTGGCGGGAACTTGTGCGAGAAGGGGGTGATCTTGCCACTCCTCCTTAATGCATATGATGTGCAAGTGCGCGACTACTGCATCAGGCCGGCGACCCCGGACGACCTCGACGGCGCCCGAGCCGTCATGCTCGACACCGTCTACCGCGACTTCGGCACCGGATACGTGCCCCGCTGGCACGGCGACATCATCGACCCCGGTTCCGCCTATCTCGCGCCGGCGCGGCACACCCTGCTCGTCGCCGTCGACGAACGGGACGGGGCCGTCGTCGGCACCGGCGCGCTCGACTCGCGCGGCCCGGCGCATCCGCCGAACCCCCTGGCGGTCGCCGAGCGTTTCCCCTCCGGGGTGACCGCCCAGCTGCGGCGGATCTACGTCCGGCCCGAGCACCGGCGGCACGGCATCGCCCGCCGGCTCGTCGGCGCGCTGCTCGACTTC
Organism: Streptomyces sp. DH24; assembly: GCF_029813775.1. Taxonomy (GTDB): domain Bacteria; phylum Actinomycetota; class Actinomycetes; order Streptomycetales; family Streptomycetaceae; genus Streptomyces. Next base: position 136,222 of record NZ_JARVKW010000004.1, read on the forward strand.
GCCGCCGCCGACGGCGGTTACCGCGCCGTGTATCTGCACACCGACCCCGCCGTCCCCGGCGCCGAGGCCTTCTGGCGGTCCCTCGGCCACCTGGTCCACGACGAGCGGACCGACCCCGGAGGCGGGAACGGCGTCATGCACTTCGAACTGCCCATGGTGCGCGACGGCGCGCACACCGCTCTCGAGGCGGTCGGCCGGTGATGCCCGTCCGCACCCCGCGCGCCCCGCGCCTCCTCGCCGCGCTCCTCCTCACGCCCCTGCTCGCCGGCTGCTTCTCCTCCGGTGGCGGCACGACCCCCGACGACGGCGGCGGTGACGGCTCCCGGCTGCGCGTCGCCCTCGCCTTCCCGCCCGCCGAGCGGCTCTCCCCGTACGGCGCCGACGCCACGATCCTCAGCCGGCTCGGCGTCACCGAGGGGCTGACCGCGCTCGACGCCAACGGTGCCGCCGCGCCCGCGCTCGCCCAGTCCTGGCGGCGGACCGGCGACCGCACCTGGGAGTTCACCCTGCGCGACGCCGTCTTCCAGGACGGCACCGACGTGACGCCCGCCGCCGTGGCCGGCTCCCTCACCCGAGCCGCCGGGGCGAAGCCCGTGCCCGCCGCCCTGTCCGGCGTCACGCTCACCGCCCGCCCCGACGGCGACCGGCGGGTGCGCGTCAGCACCGCCGCCCCCGATCCCGTACTGCCGCTGCGGCTCGCCGGACCCAGCCTCGCGATCCTCGCCCCGAAGGCGTACGGCGACGGCGGCCGGGTCGACGTCGTCGGCACCGGCACCGGGCCGTTCGAGCTCACCGAGGTGAACGGCACCACCTCCGCGACCCTGGACCGGTTCGACGACTACTGGGGCGGACGCGCCCAGGCCTCCGGGATCGACGCCCGGTTCATCGCGGACGGCACCGCCCGCACCAACGCCCTGCGCACCGGGCAGACCGACATCGCCGAGGCCGTGCCCGTCGCCCAGGCCGCTTCCCTCGGCAAGGACACCCGGCGCGAGACCGCCACCACGCGGACCACCAGCCTCCTCCTCAACGCCTCGTCCGGCGCCTTCGAGGACCCGGCGCTGCGGGCCGCCGCCCGTGCCGCGGTCGACCCGGCCGCGCTCGCCGACGGCGTGTACGAGGGGCACGCCGATCCCGGCGCCGGGATCTACGGGCCCGCCGTGACCTGGGCCGAGGGCAAGCGGGTCGAGCCGGCCGGGCGCGCGAAGCCCGCCGCGCCCGCCGGGCGGACCGTCACCCTCGCCACCTACGACAACCGGCCCGAACTGCTGGAGGTCGCCCAGGTGTTGAAGCAGCAGCTGGAGAAGGCCGGGTTCAAGGTGAGGCTCGACGTGCGGGAGTACTCGCGGATGGAGGGCGACGCGCTCGCCGGGAAGTTCGACGCCGTGGTCCTCGCCCGCAACACGCTCGTCGACACCGGTGACCCCGTCGCCGTCCTCGCCGGCGACTACACCTGCGACGGCGGCTACAACCTCGCCCGGCTGTGCGACGAGCGGGTCGACCGGGCCGTCGCCAAGGCCGAGGCGACCGCCGACACAGCGCGGCGGCAGGACGCCGCCATGGCCGCCGAGGCCGCGATCCTCGGCACCGACGCGGTCGTCCCGCTGGTCCACCAGCGGGTCGTCACCGGCGTCGCCGCCTCCGTGCGCGGCGTGCTGCTCGACCCCTACGAGCGGACCCTCGTCGGTACGGGGACGCGGCGCTGACCCATGCGACGTGGTGCTGCCGGGCTCGTGTGGCGGGCCGTGCTCGCGGGCGGCCTCGTGTGCGGGATCGGCCTGTTGCCGTGGCTCGCGCACACCGACCCGGCGCGCACGGTCCTCAAGGCCCGTTCCGCCGACCGGGACCCGACCCCCGAGGCGCTGGCCGACGTCCGCGATCAACTCGGCCTCGACGACGGCCCGTTGACGCTGTTGGGGCGGTGGTTCGCGGGTCTGGTGCGCGGGGACGCCGGGCACTCCTGGATCTCCGGGGCGCCGGTCCTGCCCGACGTGCTCCGGGCTCTGGGGGTGTCCCTGCTGCTCATGGCGGTCGCCCTTGCGGTCGCCGCCGCCACCGCGGCCGTCGTGTGCGCCCGGACGCTGCGGCTGGGGGCGCGCCGCGCGCTCGACGGGCGGCCCGCGGGCGGCGCCGCGTCGGCGGTGCTCGCCGCACTCCCGGAGTTCCTCACCGCGTCCGTCCTCGCCACCGTCGTCGGCGTGCACCTCGGCTGGCTGCCCGCCCTCGGCTGGTACGGGCCGCGGTGGACGGTGCTGCCCGCGCTCGCCCTCGGCCTGCCCGCCGGCGCCGTCCTCGGGCGGCTCCTCGACGACCTGCTGCCCGGCGCCTTCGCCGAACCGTGGGCGCGGGCCGCCGCCGCGCGCGGAGTGCCCGGCCGCCGTGTCGCCCGGCAGGCGGTGCGCCGCTGCCTGCCCGGACTCCTGCCGAACCTCGGCCTGTTCGCCGTCGGCCTCACCGGCGGCGCCGTCGCCGTCGAGCAGATCCACGACATCCCCGGCCTCGGCCGCACCACCCTCCAGGCCGCCCTCGCCCAGGACCTGCCCGTCCTCCAGGCGGGCACCCTCGCGATGCTGCTGCTGGCCGCCGCCTCCACCGGCCTGTGCCGCGCCGCCGCCCGGCTGCTCGCCGGGCCCGCGCTGCGCGACGGCGCGCTGCCCACCCTCCACCGGCACCCGCCCTCCGCCCCCAGCGGCCGGCCCCTGCTCCTCGGCGCGGTCCTCCTCGCGGTCGTCGCCGCCGGACTGCCCCGCGACCCGCTCGCCCTCGACACCGGCGACAGGCTCCGACCGCCCTCCCCGCAGCACCCGTTCGGCACCGACGCCCTCGGCCGCGACCTGCTCGCCCGGATCGGCCACGGCGCCCTCGACACCCTGCTGCTCGCCACCGGCATCGGCGCCGCCTGCCTGTGCCTCGGCCTCCTGCTCGGCTTCCTGCCCCGGCTGTCCACGCCGCTGGTCGACACCGTCAACGCCGTGCCGCCCGTGCTCGGCGCGCTCCTCGTCACCGCCGTCGCCGGGGGCGGGCCCGCCACTCCCGCGCTCGCCGTCACCGCCGTCGCCTGGGCGCCGCTGGCCGCCCACACCGCCGCGCTGCTGCGGCAGGAACGCGCCACCCTGCACCTGACGGCCACCCGCGCCCTCGGCGCGAGCCGCAGCCACCTCCTGCGGTACGAACTCCTGCCCGCGGTCCTGCCGTCCGTCACCCGCCACGCCCTGCTGCGGCTGCCCGGCATCGCGCTCGCCCTCGCCTCGCTCGGCTTCCTCGGCCTCGGCGCGCGCCCGCCCGCCCCGGAGTGGGGCCTGCTGCTCGCCGAGAACCAGCCCTACGCCGAACGCGCCCCCTGGGCGGTCCTCGCCCCCGCCGCCGTCCTCGCCCTCCTCGGCGCGCTCGCCGTCACGGCGGCGGGCGGGACACGGCTGCCGCGCCCCATCCGCGCGAACGCCGCGGCCCGCGAGCGGCGGGGAGAACCGGTGCGCGCCGTATGACCTCCTCGACACCCGCCCCGCGGGCCGAAAACCCGCCGAAGGCCCGGCTCTCGCCCCTGCTGCGTCTGCTGATCCTCACCCAACTCGCCTTCAACATCGGCTTCTTCGCCGTACTGCCGTTCCTGGCCGAGCACCTGGGCGGGGCGATGGGCATGGCGGGCTGGCTCGTCGGGTTCGTGCTCGGGCTGCGGACCTTCAGCCAGCAGGGGCTGTTCGTGGTGGGCGGCGCGCTCGCCGACCGGTACGGCGTACGGCCCGTCGTCCTGGCCGGCTGCGTGCTCCGGATCGCCGGCTTCGCCTGGCTCGGGTTCGCCGGGCGGACCTGGGCGGTGATCGGCGCGGTGCTGCTCATCGGGTTCGCCGCCGCGCTGTTCTCGCCCGCCGTCGAGTCCGAGGTCGCCCGGCAGGCCGTGCTGTGGGAGGAGTCGGGAGGCGGCCCGCGCACCCGGGTGCTGGCGCTGTTCACCGTCGCCGGGCAGGCGGGCGCCTTCGTCGGGCCGCTGCTCGGCGCGCTGCTGCTGTCCGTCGACTTCCGCACCGCCTGCCTCGCCGGCGCGGGCGTCTTCGTGCTCGTCCTCGCCGGGCACGCGCTGCTGCTGCCGCAGCACATCCCCGGCCGCCCCCGCACCCGCATGGCGGGCGGGCCGCGGCTGCTGCTGCGCAACCGCCCCTTCCTGGCACTGTGTTGCGCCTACGGCGCCTACCTCCTCGCCTACAACCAGCTCTACCTGGCGCTCCCGGACGAGGTGGAGCGCGCCACCGGTTCGCAGGCGGCGCTGGCCTGGCTGTTCGCGCTGTCCTCGCTGCTGGTGGTGGCCGCGCAACTGCCGGTCACCCGCTGGGCGGGCCGGCGGCTCGCGGCGCGCCGGTCCATGGCGGCCGGGCTCGTGCTCATCGCCGCCGGGTTCGCCGTCGTGGCGGCGGCCCGTCCCGCCGGGTGGACCGGGACGGCGGGGCTGCTGCCCGCCGCCGGGTTCGTCGTGCTGCTCACCGTCGGGCAGATGCTCGTCGCGCCCGTCGCCCGCGCCTGGGTCCCCGACCTCGCCGAGGACGGCCGGCTCGGGCTCTACACCGGCGCACTGTCCTCGGTGTCCGGCCTGATCGTGCTGGCGGGCAGTTCCGCCACGGGCACCCTGCTGGACCTCGGTCTGCCGCCCGCGGTTCCCTGGCTGGTGCTGGCGGCCGTGCCGCTGGCGGCGGTGGCGCTGCTGCCCCGGCGCACCTGACGCGCCCCGCCCCGTTCATGTCCGCAACGTCGGTCAAGGGGCGGCCGGTTGGGGCCGCTCTGCCACGGCCGCGCCCCCCGGCGTCCGCGCGGTCCGCGACGCCCGCCGCAGCCACAGCACGTCACGGCCGAACGACCACACCAGCAGCGCCAGCGCCAGCGCCGCGACCGTGCCGTTCACGGCGTGCGGCAGCAGTCGCGCGCCCGCCAGCAGCAGGAGTACGCCCTGCAGCGCGGCCACCGTCTTGCGGGCCGTGCTCGGTGGCAGCGGGGCGGTCAGCCACGGCCACACCAGGGCCGCCGCGACGAACGCATACCGCATACCGCCGATCAGCAACACCCACGGCCCCAGCTCCATGGCCACGTACACACTGAGCACCAGGATCAGGAACGCGTCGACCTCCATGTCGAAGCGGGCGCCCAGCGGCGTCGACGTGCCCGTGCGGCGCGCCACCTTGCCGTCCACGCCGTCGAGGACCAGCGCCACCGCCGTCAGACCGACGAACAGGGACACCGGCGGCGAGTCCTGGAAGGAGTCCGCGACCAGCGCCGTCACACCGCCGACCAGCGTGGCCCGCCCCAGCGTGACCCGGTTGGCCGGGCCGAACGAGCGCGGCCGGGAACGGCGCAGGGCCCGCGAGAGCACCGCCCAGGTGGCGAACGCGAACGCGAGACCGGTCAGCCAGCCCGCCGGGCCCATCCCGATCGCCGTGCCGATCAGGGCCAGCAGCAGGACCTGTACACCCGCCCCCACGGCGGTCTCCTGCTGGACGAGCCTCGCGTCGTACGTGTTGTTCAGGGCCACCGAACACCCTCCGGCCGTGTGACAGAGTCGATCAGCGCCGCTGCCTCGTGAGCGGCCTGTGCACCCTCTCGGTACGTGAGCACCTTCCCGATCGTTCAGGAGGAATCCGATGAGCCGCACCGCACGCGCCTTCTGGCTCGACTCGCCCGGCCGAGGCGTGATCCGGGACGTGGACCTGCCGGAACCCGCCGCCGGCGAGGTGCAGGTGCGCGCCCTGTACTCCGGAGTGAGCCGCGGCACGGAGACCCTCGTCTTCCGTGGCGGCGTCCCCGTGAGCCAGTACGCGGCGATGCGGGCGCCGTTCCAGGAGGGTGATTTCCCCGGCCCGGTGAAGTACGGCTACCTCAGCGTCGGCGAGGTGGAGCGGGGACCGGCGGACCTCGTCGGCCGTACGGTCTTCTGCCTGTATCCGCACCAGACCCGGTACGTCGTCCCGGCCGCCGCCGTCACCCCCGTGCCGGACACGGTGCCCGCCGCGCGGGCCGTGCTCGCCGGCACCGTGGAGACCGCCGTCAACGCCCTGTGGGACGCGGCGCCCCTGGTCGGCGACCGGATCGCCGTGGTCGGCGGCGGCATGGTCGGCTGCTCGGTCGCCGCGCTGCTCGCCCGTTTCCCCGGCGTACGCGTCCAACTCGTGGACCCCGAGCCGGCCCGCGCCGACGTGGCCGCGGCCCTCGGTGTCGGCTTCGCGTCCCCCGAGGACGCCCTCGGCGACTGCGACCTCGTCGTCCACGCCAGCGCCACCGAACGGGGCCTCGCCCGCAGTCTGGAACTGCTCACCGCCGAGGGCACCGTCGTGGAACTGAGCTGGTACGGCGACCGGAAGGTGACCCTCCCGCTCGGCGAGGCCTTCCACTCCCGGCGGCTCGTCATCCGCGGCAGCCAGGTCGGCACGGTCTCCCCGGCCCGCGCGAACCGGAGTTACGGCGACCGGCTCGCGCTCGCCCTCGACCTGCTCACCGACCCGGCCCTCGACGCGCTGGTGACGGGGGAGTCGGCGTTCGAGGACCTGCCGGAGCTGCTGCCGAGGCTCGCCGCCGGGGAGATCCCCGCCCTGTGCCACCGGGTCCGTTACCGGGGCTGAGGTGTTCGGGCGGGGGCCGAGTGGTCCGACCGGGCGGAAGACGTGGCGGGCGCTGAACAAGGGAAGGAAGCCAGCCGTACTACTCGGCATCCCCCGTGGTGATCAGTGGGGGGCCAGACGCGCCGCACCTGGAGGGTCGTCCGTTGTTCAGCATCACCGTCCGCGATCACATCATGATCGCCCACAGCTTCCACGGCGAGGTCTTCGGCCCCGCGCAGCGGCTGCACGGAGCCACTTTCCTGGTCGACGCCACGTTCCGGCGCGAGCAGCTGGACGAGGACAACATCGTCGTCGACATCGGCCTCGCCACCCGGGAACTCGGCGCGGTCGTCGGTGAGCTGAACTACCGCAACCTCGACAACGAGCCCGACTTCGCCGGCGTCAACACCTCCACCGAGTACCTGGCGAAGGTGATCGCCGACCGGCTCGCCGAACGCATCCACAAGGGCGCCCTGGGCGAAGGCGCCAGGGGCATCGCCGGTCTCACCGTCACCCTGCACGAGTCGCACATCGCCTGGGCGAGTTACGAGCGTGCCCTGTGACCGGCGCGACCATCGACCGGGCCGGGCCCACCCGCGCCCCGGCGCGGGCGACCGGTCCGGGGAACGGCGGCATCATCCCCATGTCCCTGCGCACCGTGCACTTCGTGATGCCGGGCGGCGTCGACGACCCGGCCGCGCCCAGCGGCGGCAACGCCTACGACCGGCGCGTCTGCCTCGACCTGCCCGGCTTCGGCTGGCAGCCGCGGGCGCACCCCGTGCCCGGCGACTGGCCACGCCCGGCACCGGCCGCCCGCACCGAACTCGCCCGCACCCTGCGGGAGTTGCCGGACGGTGCCGTCGTGCTGCTGGACGGCCTGGTGGCCTGCGGCGTCCCCGAGATCGTCGTCCCCGAGACGGGGCGGCTGCGCGTCGCGGTGCTCGTGCACCTGCCGCTCGGCGACGAGACCGGACTCCTGCCGTCCGTGGCGGCGGGACTCGACGCCCGGGAACGCGCCGTGCTGCGGACGGTCCCGGCCGTCGTCGCCACCAGCGACTGGGCCGTACGCCGCCTCGTCGCCCACCACGGCCTGGACCCCGACCGCGTCCACGTCGCCGCGCCCGGCGCCGACATCGCGCCCCTGGCGCCCGGCACCGACGGGGTGTCGCGGCTGCTGTGCGTGGCCGCGGTGACGCCCCGCAAGGGACAGCACCGGCTGCTGCGGGCGCTGGCCGCGGTGGCCGACCTGCCCTGGACGTGCGTCTGCGTCGGCGGGCTCGGCCAGGACCCCGAGTACGTCGCCCACCTGCGCACGCTCGTCGAACGGCACGGCCTGACCGGCCGGTTCGAGCTGGCCGGACCTCGCACCGGTGCCGCGCTCGACGCCAGTTACGCCGCCGCCGACCTCATGGTCCTCGCCTCGTACGCCGAGACGTACGGCATGGCGGTCACCGAAGCACTCGCACGCGGCATCCCCGTGCTGGCCACCGACGTCGGGGGCCTGCCCGAGGCGCTCGGCCGCGCGCCCGACGGCGGGGTGCCCGGCATCCTCGTCCCGCCGGAGGACCCCGCGGCCCTCGCGGCCGAACTGCGCGGCTGGTTCGGGGAGACGGACGTACGGCGCCGGCTCAAGGCCGCCGCCCGCGGCAGGCGCGCCGCCCTGCACGGCTGGGCGACGACGGCGCGGAACCTGGCCGGAGTACTGCGCAGGCTGCCGGCCGATCCCGGGAGGGCGGCATGAGGAGAGCGGCGCCCGCACAGCGGGACGGTGACACGGTCCCCGCACCACCGACGGGCCCCCGGGAGGAAACCCGGGACGAGGAACGGGACCGCTCGCCGGGACCCGCGGCCGTCGTCCCCGGCGCCGGGTCCACGGCCGTCGTCCCCGGCGCCGGGCCCGTCACCCGGCCCGGTGAGCGGCCCACCGTGCGGCTGCGGGAGGACGGTCCAGGCGACGCCCCCCGTTACGCGCCCGAGTGGCTTCGGCTGCGGGAGGGGCCGGACGCGGCGGCGCGGTCGCAGGACCTGCTCGACCCGTTGCGGAGCCGGCTCGCCGGCCCACCCGGCCGCGGCAGCGGTCTGATCGTCCACGACCTCGGCTGCGGCACCGGCTCCATGGGCCGCTGGCTCGCACCCCGCCTGGACGGCGCCCAGCACTGGGTCCTGCACGACCGCGACCCCCACCTCCTGCACTTCGCGGCCGCCGCCGCACCGCGCGCCGCCGCCGACGGCCGCCGCGTCACCGTCGAGACCCGCCACGGCGACATCGCCCGCCTCACCCCCGGCGCCCTGGCCGGCGCCTCCCTCGTGACGGCGTCCGCGCTGCTCGACGTCCTCACCCGCGAGGAGACCGGCACCCTCGCCGCGGCCTGCGCGGGAGCCGGCTGCCCCGCGCTGCTCACGCTCTCCGTCGCCGGACGGGTCGACCTCACCCCGTCCGACCCGCTGGACGCGCGGCTGACCGAGGCGTTCAACGCCCACCAGCGGCGGTCGGGCCTGCTCGGGCCCGACGCGGTCACGGCGGCCCGCGACGCGTTCACCGCGCACGGTGCCACGGTGCGGCTGCGGCCGAGCCCTTGGCGGCTCGGCCCCGGCGAACGGGCCCTGACCGGGCAGTGGCTGCGCGGCTGGGTCGCCGCCGCCGTCGAACAGCGCCCGGACCTCCGGGCACCTGCCGACTCCTACCTCGCACGCCGGCTCGCGGCGTGCGAGGCGGGGGAGTTGAGCGTCGTCGTCCACCACACCGACCTGCTGGCCCTGTGCCGTCCGACGGGCGGAACGCCGTGAACGGGCAGGCCGTCCGCACGCCGGGCGAGTACGCCCCGCCCGTGACACGCCCACTCCACCCCGCCGACCGGGCGGAAGCGGCGGCAGGGGCGGCCTGCCGGGCGGTCGACCGCGCGACGGACCGGGACCGGGGCGGGGGCGGCGTGTGCGTGCCACGCCGGGCGGCGGCACCGGCCGGGACGGCCCGCACGCGTCCCACCGCGCGACGTCTGCGCACCCACCTCGGCACCCTCGCCGGTGTCGTCATCCTCGGCGTGTTGTGCCGGCGGCTCGGTACCGGTGTGTTCCTGGACGGGCTGCGGCGGATCGACGCGGTGACGGTGTCCGTGGCGCTCGGGATCGGGGTCGTCACCACGGTGTGCAGTGCCTGGCGGTGGACCCTCGTGGCGCGGGGTCTGCGCATCCGGCTGCCGCTCGGCCGGGCCGTCGCCGACTACTACCGCTCCCTCTTCCTCAACGCCGCCCTGCCCGGCGGTGTCCTCGGCGACGTCCACCGGGCGGTGCGTCACGGCCGCAGCGCCGGTGACCTGGGCCGCGGCGTGCGCGCCGTCGTCCTCGAACGGGCCGCCGGACAGCTCGCGCTGGGCGCCGTCGGCGCCGTGGTGCTGCTGACCATGCCCTCACCCGTCCTGGCCGGCGCCCGGCACGCCGCCCCGCTCGTGGCGCTCGGGACACTGGGCGCGCTCGCCGTCGTCCTCGCTGTCCGCAGGAACCGGGCGCCGGCCCGCCGCGCCCGCGCCACCCCGCGCAGCACGCTCGGCGAGGCCCGCGAGGCACTGCTGTCGCGCCGCAACTGGCCCGGCGTCGTCGTGTCGTCCGTCGTCGTGCTGGCCGGACACCTGGCGATGTTCGTGGTCGCGGCCCGCGTCGCCGGCTCGTCCGCGCCCGTCGCCGTGCTGCTGCCGATCGCGGTGCTGGCGCTGCTGGCGATGGGGCTGCCGCTGAACGCCGGCGGCTGGGGCCCCCGGGAGGGCGTCACCGCCTGGGCGTTCGGCGCGGCCGGGCTCGGCGCGGGCAGCGGCCTCACGGTCGCCGTCGTGTACGGGGTGCTGAGCTTCGTGGCGGGGCTGCCCGGCCTCCCCGTACTCGCCGCCCGCTGGTACGAGGGCCTGCGCCGCGCCGACGGTCACGGGCCGGCCGGAGCCGCATCACCTGAGGACGTCAACAGCGAGAAATACGCGCCGAAGGAATCCGCGAGGCTCGCCAGGAGTTTCCTGCCCTTTTCCGCGGAGCCCAGTGAAGGACGGCCTATGACACCCGAATCGGTATAGGCCGACATACCGAGGGTGAGGAGATGACGCCGGTCGTCGGCGACGAAATCGGAGGTCTCGTAACCGGGCCGGACGAATTCCGGATGAGCGTGCAGAAGGATGGAGGTCTCGATTTCCCCCGCGTGCATGTCGGTGAGCAGCGACGTGGCCACCCGGGCCCGCCGCCGCGCCGCCTCCCAGTCCTCCGCGGCCGGGAACAGCGCCATCCGCTCGCCGCGCGCGCCGGACTCCTGAACGACGTTGCCCAGTACGTAGTTGCCGCCGTGCCCGTTGACCAGCACCAGCACGTCGACGCCGGACCGGCGCAGTGAGGCCCCCATGTCCCGTATCACCGCGTGAAGGGTCACCGAGGAGATGCTGACGGTCCCCGGCCAGGCGGCGTGTTCGTGCGAGCAGGAGACCGTCACCGGAGGAAGGAGGTGCACCGGGTACGCGGCGGCGATCTCCCTCGCTATCGCGCAGGCCACGAGCGTGTCCGTCGCCAGCGGCAGGTACGGGCCGTGCTGCTCGAAGCTCCCCACCGGCAGGACCGCGACCTGCGTGCGGACGCCGGCGCCCCGCGCCCGGACGTCTTCGGTGGTGTCCGCCGGCACCGGACCGTGCGCCGGACCCTGCGTCGCCGGCCGCGTTCCCGAACCAGTCATCTTTTCACGGCCTTTCGTCTCTGTTGAGGAACTCGGATCATGACAGAAAACCTTGGTGTCATCGGCAAGAAGTCAGCACCGCGCTCGGGCGTCGAGCGCGTCGTGAACGCCCCGTTGCCCACGGTGTTCGGAGAATTCCAGGCGGTCGGTTACCTCGACCACGACCGCGGTGACGAGCAAGTCGCGCTGGTGCACGGGAACATATCGGGTGACGTGCTGACCCGGCTGCATTCGGAGTGCCTGACGGGAGACGCGTTCGGCTCGCGGCACTGCGAGTGCGGCGACCAGCTCTCCTCGGCGCTGCGCGCCGTCGTCGCCGAAGGCAGCGGCGTCGTCGTCTACTTGAGGGGGCACGAGGGCCGCGGCATCGGCCTGCTGGCCAAGCTGCGCGCGATGGCGCTGCAGGCGGAGGGCCTGGACACCGTGGAGGCGAACCTCGCCCTCGGCCTGCCGGTGGACGCCCGCGACTACGGCGTCGCCGCCCGCATCCTCGACGACCTGGGCGTGCGGTCCGTCCGCCTGATGTCCAACAACCCGCGCAAACGCGAGGCGCTGGTCCGCCACGGCATCCAGGTCGCCGAACAGGTGCCCCTGCTGATCCCGCCGTGCGAGAACAACATCACCTACCTGCGCACCAAACGGGAACGCCTGGACCACCACCTGCCCCATCTGGACGCGGTGGCCCACTGGTCGTGACACCGGACCGGGCCGCACGGGCCCGCGCGGCCCGTGCGCCTCCCGGTCAGCCCGTGACCGCCTCGTGCACCAGGCGTTTCAGGTCGCGGAAGACCGTGTGCGAGGACTTCGGGCGGACCTGCGTCATGAACTGCACGGTGAGGTCGCGGCCCGGGTCGACCCAGAAGGTCGTCGTCGCCACGCCGCTCCAGCCGTACGTGCCGAGGCCGGACGGTTCCTGGGTGCGGGAGGGGTCGATCACCACGGAGACGCCGAGACCGAAGCCGACGCCCTCGTTGCCGGGTTCGTCGTGCGCGGGGCGGCTGCCGACCGCGCGCAGATCGGCGCCGCCGGGCAGGTGGTTGGACGTCATCAGGTCCACGGTGCCCGGCGCGAGGAGACGCACGCCGTCGAGTTCGCCGCGGCGGCGCAGCATCTCCATGAAGCGGTGCATGTCGTACGCGGAGGCCACCATGCCGCCGCTGCCGGACAGGAACCGCGGCCGGCCGTGCAGCGGCAGCCCCGGGACCGGCATGATGCCGCCGCCGTCGGTCTCCCCGTACAACTCGCCCAGCCGTGCGGCCTGTTCGTCGGTGACGTGGAAACCGGCGTCCGGCATGCCCAGCGGCCCGAAGACCCGCTCCGCGAGGAACACGTCGAGGGGCTGCCCGGAGACCACCTCGATCACCCGGCCGAGGACGTTGCTGGCCACCGAGTAGTTCCACTGGGTGCCGGGGTCGAACTGCAGGGGCAGGCTCGCGTACACCTCCATCGTCCGGGCCAGGTCCTTGCCCGGCGGCACCGACGACTCCAGGCCCGCCGCGCGGTAGAGCGCGTCGACCGGGTGGGTGTGGTAGAAGCCGAAGGTCAGGCCCGCGGTGTGGGTCATCAGGTGGCGTATCAGGATGGGCCCTGCGGCGGGCCGGGTCCTGACGTCCGGGCCGGACCCGTCCTCGTACACCCGGGCGTCGGCGAAGACCGGCAGGTGCCGGGCGAGCGGGTCGTCGAGCGAGAGCCGGCCCTCCTCGATCAGCGTCAGCGCGGCGACCGCGGTGACCGGCTTGGTCATGGAGTAGATCCGCCACAGCGTGTCCGGCTCGACGGGCAGCCCGGCCGCGAGGTCGCGGCGGCCGTGCGTCGTGAGGTGGGCGACCCGGCCGCCGCGGGCCACGGCCACCAGGAAGCCGGGCAGGCGGCCCTCGTCCACCGCCTGGGCGAAATGCCGGTCCAGGCGGTCCAGCGCCTTCGCGTCGAGACCCACCTCATCCGGGTCCACCTGTTGTCGCAGCTGTGCCATCGCTCTCCTCCGTCACCATCTCGAGGTGCGCTCCGGCATACCCGCGCGCGGGCGCCCTCAGACCTCATCGTCGCGCAGGAAACGGCAGAAACGGCAGACGGGAGCCCCTGGAGGCCGTGATCGCCTCCAGGGGCTCCGGTGCGCGCGCGGCCGTCGGGCCCGGACGTCAGACGGTGACCTTCTCCGGCCGGGACACCTCGCGCGGCGCCCGCTCGCCGAGCCGCTCCGTCGGGATCCGGTGGGTCTCCCGCGCCGTCAGGGCCGCGACGACCGGCGGGACGCACAGCGCCGCCGTGAACAGGGCGACCGCCGACCAGTCGTCGCCGTCCGGACCGGCGATCCGCGCGGCGAACGTGACCGCGAACCCGGCCACCGCGAAACCGATCTGCGTGCCGATCGCCATGCCGGACAGCCGGACCCGGGTGGAGAACATCTCGCCGTAGAAGGCGGGCCACACACCGTTCGCGGCGCTGTAGACGACACCGAACGTCACGATGCCGAGCAGGAACGTCAGCGGATACGAGCCGGTCGAGATCGCCCACAGGTACAGGAACATCGTCACCGCGCTGCCCACCGCGCCGATCAGGAACACCGGCCGCCGCCCGACGCGGTCGGACAGCGTCGCCCACAGCGGGATCGCGGCCAGCGCGACCAGGTTGGCCAGCGCGCCCACCCACAGCATCGCGGAGCGGGACATGCCCACCGAGTCGCTCGTCGCGTACGCCAGCGCCCACACCGTGAAGATCGTGCTGACCGAGGCGATCAGCGCGCCCGCGACCACCCGCAGCACGTCGGCCCAGTGCTCGCGCATCAGCACCACCAGCGGCATCTTCGGCACGTTCCCGGTGGCCGCCTGCTGCTCGAACGCGGGCGTCTCGTCCAGTGTGCGGCGGATGACGTAGCCGACGACGGCGACCGCGACGCTCATCCAGAACGGGATCCGCCAGCCCCAGGACAGCAGGTGCTCCTCGGGCAGCGCGGCGACGGGGATGAACACGAGCGTGGCGAGCAGCTGGCCGCCCTGGGTGCCGCTGAGGGTGAAGCTGGTGAAGAAGCCCCGCCTGCCCGGTGGCGCGTGTTCGAGGGTCATGGAGTTGGCGCTGGCCTGCTCACCGGCCGCCGAGATGCCCTGCAGCACGCGGCACAGCACCAGCAGGACCGGGGCGAGCGTGCCGACCTGCGACCGGGTCGGCAGACAGCCGATCAGGAACGTCGACAGGCCCATGAGGATCAGCGTGAACACCATGATCTTCTTGCGGCCGAGCCGGTCGCCGACGTGCCCCAGGAACAACGCGCCGAGCGGGCGGGCCGCGTAGGCGACACCGAACGTGGCCAGCGACAGCAGGGTCGCGGTGGCCGGGTCGGACTCGTCGAAGAAGACCTCGGGGAAGATCAGCGCCGCGGCGCTGCCGTAGATGAAGAAGTCGTAGTACTCCAGGGCGCTGCCGATCCACGCGGCGGTGGCGGCTTTCCTCGGCTGCCCGGGCGGGGCGGCGGGGGCGGGGACGGACACGGCTTTGCTCCTTCGGGGGACTCCACCGTAGGCGGAAGGGCGCGGAGGGGAGAAGTGCCGGATCCCTGGGGTGCTGGGTCGGCCGCGCCGGGCGCGACCCGGCTAATGAACCCACTGGGTAGTTACTAGTGGTTGGGTAGGGATGTTGCGCCCGTGTTTCCCGCCTGTCAAGGGGTCGTGCCGGAGTCGGCCGGAGGCGCTCAGTCCGCGGCGCGCGGCGCGGTCAGGTAGGCGATCACCATGTCGCCGAGCATGGCGCGGTAGTGCTCCCGCTGGGCGGGGTCGACCAGGTCGCGGCCGAACAGCGCGCCGAAGGTGTGCCGGTTGGAGACCCGGAAGAAGCAGAACGCGCTGATCATCGCGTGCAGGTCGACGGCGTCCACGTCCGCCGTGAACAGGCCGGACTCCTGCCCCGACGCCAGGATGCGGCGGATCACGTCGAGGGCCGGCGAGCCGATGCGGCCGAGCTCCTCCGAGCCGGCGATGTGCGCGGCGCCGTGGATGTTCTCGATGCTGACCAGGCGGATGAAGTCCGGGTGCTGCTCGTGGTGGTCGAAGGTCACCTCCGCGAGCCGCCGGATCGCCGCGACCGGGTCCAGGTGGTCCACGTCGAGCTGCTGCTCGGCCTCCCGGATCACGCCGTACGCCCGCTCCAGGACGGCCGTGAACAACTGCTCCTTGCCGCCGAAGTAGTAGTAGATCATCCGCTTCGTGGTGCGGGTGCGGGCGGCGATCTCGTCCACGCGGGCCCCGTCGTAGCCGGCCCGGGCGAACTCCTGCGTCGCGACGTCGAGGATCTCGGCCCTGGTGCGGGCGGCGTCACGGATGCGTCCGCCTTGTCGTGCCGGTTCGTCGACGCTGGTCATCGGGTTCCTTCGGCTGCGGGCGGGGGCCAGTGCCGGTGATTGTAGAAGCCCGGGGGGCGGGCCGGTGCCGGAGAGGTCTTCCCAACCGCCGGGTCCTGCTGCTATCACTAACGTACTGGTTCGTACATTAGTGAGCTGCTCAGGAGGCGCCCGGTGGGCAAGGACTCGTATCTCGTCGGACTGATCGGCTCCGGCATCGGCCCGTCGCTCAGCCCGGCGCTGCACCACCGGGAGGCCGGCCGGCAGGGCCTGCGCTACCTGTACCGGATCATCGACATCGACACGCTCGGCGTGCCGCCCGAGGCCGTCGGCGACCTGGTGCGCGCCGCCCGGGACCTCGGCTTCGACGGGCTGAACATCACCCACCCGTGCAAGCAGCTCGTCATCGAGCACCTGGACGCCCTCGCCCCGCAGGCCGAGGCGCTCGGCGCGGTCAACACCGTCGTCTTCGAGGACGGCCGGGCGGTCGGCCACAACACCGACGTCACCGGGTTCGCCGCCTCCTTCGCGCGCGGTCTGCCCGACGTGCCGCTGGACCGGGTCGTGCAGCTCGGCGCGGGCGGCGCGGGCGCGGCCGTCGCGCACGCCGTGCTCACCCTGGGCGCCGGCCGGGTCACCGTCGTGGACGCGCTGCCCGAGCGGGCCACTGCCCTCGCCGACGCGCTGAACGCCCACTTCGGCCCGGGCCGCGCCGGTCCGGCCGGCCCCGAGCTGCTGGCCGACCTGCTCGCGAAGGCCGACGGCGTCGGCGGCCTCGTGCACGCCACCCCCACCGGCATGGCCGCCCACCCCGGCCTGCCGCTGCCCGCCGAACTGCTCCACCCCGGGCTGTGGGTCGCCGAGGTGGTCTACCGGCCGCTGGAGACCGAACTGCTGCGCACCGCCCGCGCCGCCGGCTGCGCCGTGCTCGACGGCGGCGGCATGGCCGTCTTCCAGGCCGCGGACGCCTTCCGCCTGTTCACCGGCCGGGAGCCCGACAGCGCCCGCATGCTCGCCGACTTCGCGGAACTCGCGGGCCCCGCCCGGGCCCTGCGGTAGAGAGAGGTACCGCCGTGCGTACGTCCATCGCCACCGTCTCCCTCAGCGGATCGCTCACCGAGAAGCTCACCGCCGCCGCCCGGGCCGGCTTCGACGGCGTGGAGATCTTCGAGAACGACCTGCTGGCCAGCCCGCTCACCCCCGAGGAGGTCCGCGACCGCTGCGCCGACCTCGGCCTGACCGTCGACCTTTACCAGCCGGTGCGGGACGTCGAGGCCGTGCCCGAGGACGTGTTCGCGGACAACCTCAGGCGCGCCCGACACAAGTTCGAGCTGATGCGCCGGCTCGGCACCGGCACCGTGCTGGTGTGCTCCAGCGTCTCCCCGCTCGCCGTGGACGACGACGCGCTCGCCGCCGAGCAGCTGAGCCGGCTCGCCGACCTGGCCCAGGACCACGGCGTCCGGGTCGCCTACGAGGCGCTCGCCTGGGGACGGCACGTCTCCACCTACGACCACGCCTGGCGCATCGTGGCGGACGCCGGGCATCCCGCGCTCGGCACCTGCCTGGACAGCTTCCACATCCTGTCCCGGGGCTCCGACCCCAGGGGCATCGAGGAGATCCCCGGCGACAAGATCTTCTTCCTCCAGCTGGCCGACGCCCCGCTGCTCGCGATGGACGTCCTGCAGTGGAGCCGGCACTACCGCTGCTTCCCCGGACAGGGCGAATTCGACATACCGGATCTCGTCCGCCGTGTACTGCATACCGGATACGACGGCCCGCTCTCGCTGGAGGTCTTCAACGACGTCTTCCGGCAGGCCGAGGCCGGCCCGACCGCCGTCGACGCCCACCGCTCGCTCCTCGTCCTGCAGGAGGCCGTCGGCACGGCGGACCTGCCCGTGCCGGTCGTCCCCACCGGCGTCGCCTTCGCCGAACTCGTCACGCCCGACACCGCACCCCTGACCGCGCTGCTGCGCGCCCTGGGCTTCGCCCGCACCGCACGGCACCGCGGCAAACCCGTCGACCTGTGGGAGCAGGGCGAGGGCCGCATCCTCGTCAACACCGGCCCGGCCGTGCGCCGCGGCGGCAGCAGGCTCGCCGCGATCGGCCTGGAGTCGCCCGACCCGGCCGGCGCCGCCCGCCGCGCCGAGGCCCTGCACGCCCCCGTCCTGCCGCGCCGCCGCGGCCCGCGCGACGCTCCGCTCGACGCGGTCGCCGCCCCCGACGGCACCGAGCTGTTCTTCTGCGCGCCGAGCAGCCCCGAACTGCCCGGCTGGCGCGCCGACTTCGCCGCCGTCGAGCACGACCCGGCCGCACCGGACGTGACCGGCATCGACCATCTGTCCCTCACCCAGCCCTGGCACCAGTTCGACGAGGCGGCCCTCTTCCACCGCGGGGTCCTCGGTCTGCGCGCCCAGCAGAGCGTCGACGTCGCCGACCCCTACGGCCTGCTGCGCAGCCGCGCCGTCACCGGCCCCGGCGGCGGTGTCCGCATCGCCCTCACCGTCGGCGCCGCACCCACCGACGACACCGTGCACGCCCAGCACATCGCGCTGGCGACCGGCGACGTCGTGGCCGCGGCCCGCCGCTTCCGGGCGGCCGGCGGCCGGCTGCTGCCCATCCCCGCGAACTACTACGACGACCTCGCCGCCCGCTTCGACCTGCCCGAACAGGAGCTGCGGACGTACCGCGAGCTGGGCATCCTCTACGACCGGGACGCCCACGGTGCCTTCCGGCACTGCTACACCCACACCGTGGGCCGCGTCTTCTTCGAACTCGTCCAGCGCGACACCGGATACCGCGGCTACGGCGCCCCGAACGCGCCGGTGCGGCTGGCCGCCCAGCACGCGGTGCGGGCCGTCACGAGCGGCTGACGGTGCGCGTCACGCCCGCGAGGACCGCGGTGGCGAGGATCCAGCCCGTGATGACGAGGACGTACGACAGGACCTGGCGCCAGCCGTCGGGTGCGAACGCCGCCTCCTGGCCGAAGGAGATCACCGGCAGCAGCAGGTCGAGCGTGTAGAACACCGGGTGGAAGTCCGGCGCCTCGGACGCCTTCAGGGCCCTCGGGTGGTCGAGGGCGTAGGCGACGGAGCCCGCGGTCAGCAGGGACAGCAGCCAGCCGGCGGCGCGCAGCGGCCGGAAGCCGTAGCCGACGGTGGCGTCCTGCACGACTCCCCACAGCCGCGCGTACCACGGCAGGGTGCGGCGGTGCCGGCGCTGCTTGGCCAGCTGCACCAGGCGGGCCGCGTCGTCGTCCCCGATGCGGCGGTAGGCGGCGGCCAACTGCTCGTAGGCGTGCGGGACGTAGCCGTCGCGGTCCCGTTCCAGCATCGGCAGGCGGCGCGCGGCCGGCTCGTGCGGGGTGAGCGTGGTGTAGCCGAGGCCGTTGAGCAGCACCTGGTCGGGTGCCGTGTCGGGGTCAAGGAACAGCACGTCGACCTGTGAGCGGCGCAGGTTGAGGGCTCCCTCGACGGCGGGGCCCCGGCGCAGCCACAGTTCGCCGATGGTGGCACTGGAGGCCCGCAGCGCCGTGCCGCCCGGGTTGGACAGCCGGGTGTACGACAGGTCCAGCCGGCCGGTGACGCGGGTGCCGCGCAGGCCGACCCAGCCGCGCACGTCCGCCTTCCGCATCAGCAGGTCGCCCTCGACGGCGAGCGTCTCGGCGTCGACGGCGCAGCGCCCCGGGTTGCTCAGCTCCGCGTCGTTGAGGTTCACCGAGCCGGTGATCTTGGCGCCGTTGAGCCGGAGCGGCCCTTCGGCGCGCAGCCCGGGTGCCCACAGATCGGCGCCGACGACGGCCTGGTTGAGCTGGAGTACCGGCTGCGAGGTGTCCGGGTCGCCGAACGCCGCGCTCTCCAGGTACAGGCTGCCGGAGATCTGCGCCCCGCCCAGCCGCACCTGGCCGAGGAACCGGCAGCGGGTCAGCCGCAGGACGCCGTCCACCGTCACGGCGTGGGCGACGAGGCCGGGCAGGACGGACTCGCTGAGGTTGAGCTCACGGAACCGGCCGCCGTAGCAGCGGGGAGCCTCGTCGAAGTAGCAGTGCCTGATGCGCACGGGCTGGTCGACGGTCGCGTACTGCAGGTCGAGCACGCCGGTGACGCGGGCCCCGGCCAGGCTCAGCGACGGTATCTCCCCGTCCTCTCGGGGGCAGTTGACGAGGAGGTACCTCAGTACCGAGGTGCGCACGGTCCGTTGCGGGCCCCAGCCGGCGCCGTCGGCTGCGTCGTCGTCGTGGGCGGGGTCACGGAAGTCCACGAACTCGCCGCGCGGAAAGGCCCGCCACACCCGCAGTTCGGCCGGTGTCAGATCGTCGGTCTCCATCGTCGGCGACTCTGACCCGGCCGCACCACGGGTGTCAACTGCGGTTTTACGCCTGCGGCCTGATGTTCCACTCCACCACGACGGGCCTGCCGTGCTCCGTCGACAGCCGGTTCAGGGTGCCCGTCTCGATGCGGAACAGCCGGCCCAGCGCGGGCGGCAGGCCGAGACGGCGGGCGGTGAGGACCCGCAGGAAGTGCGAGTGCGCCACGAGGAGCACGTCGCCGTCGTCCAGCGCGGGCACCGCCCGGGACAGGACCCGGTCGGCACGCCGACCGACCTGCTCGGGCGACTCGCCGGGCCGGTCCTCGGGGCCGGGCGGCACGCCGTCGGTCCACAGGTCCCAGCCGGGCCGGTCGCGGCGGATGTCGGCGGTGGTGATGCCCTCGTAGGCGCCGTAGTCCCACTCGTGCAGGTCCCGGTCGACCACGGCCCCGGTCACGCCCGCGAGTTCGGCGGTGCGCCGGGCGCGGGCGAGCGGGCTGGTGAGGACGAGCGAGAAGGGCCGCCCGGTGAGCAGCGGGGCGAGTGACGTCGCCTGGTCCTCGCCGCCCGGGGTCAGGGGCAGGTCGGTCCAGCCGGTGTGCCGGCCCGACCTGCTCCACTCCGTCTCACCGTGGCGGACCAGGACAAGGTCCCCCACGGCGGCCTACTTCGCCGACTCGACGGCGTGGCCGCCGAACTGGTTGCGCAGCGCCGCGATCATCTTCATCTGCGGCGAGTCGTCCTGCCGGGAGGCGAACCGCGCGAACAGCGACGCGGTGATCGCGGGCAGCGGCACCGCGTTGTCGATCGCGGCCTCCACGGTCCAGCGTCCCTCGCCGGAGTCCTGTGCGTAGCCCCGGAGCTTGTCGAGGTGCTCGTCCTCGTCGAGGGCGTTGACCGCGAGGTCGAGCAGCCAGGAGCGGATGACGGTGCCCTCCTGCCAGGAGCGGAAGACCTCCCGGACGTCGGTCACGGAGTCGACCTTCTCCAGCAGTTCCCAGCCCTCGGCGTAGGCCTGCATCATGGCGTACTCGATGCCGTTGTGGACCATCTTGGCGAAGTGCCCGGCGCCGACCTTGCCGGCGTGCACCGAGCCGAAGTCGCCCTCCGGCTTGAGCGCGTCGAAGACCGGCTGCACCTTGGCGACGTTCTCCGCGTCGCCGCCGTACATCAGCGCGTAGCCGTTCTCCAGGCCCCAGACGCCGCCGGAGACGCCGCAGTCGACGAAGCCGATGCCCTTGGCGGCCAGCTCCCCGGCGTGCTTCTCGTCGTCGGTCCAGCGGGAGTTGCCGCCGTCCACGACCACGTCGCCGGGCTCCAGCAGCTCCGCGAGCTCGTCGATCGTGGACTGGGTGGCCTCGCCGGCGGGGACCATCACCCAGACCACGCGCGGCGCGTCGAGCCGTTCGACCAGTTCGGCGACGCTGCCCACGTCGGAGAGGTCGGGGTTGCGGTCGTAGCCGACGACGGTGTGGCCGGCGCGGCGGATCCGCTCGCGCATGTTGCCACCCATCTTGCCCAGACCGATCAGACCCAGCTGCATGTCAGTTCACTTCCTTGAGCGTGCGGTACGCGGCCACGAGGGCGGCGGTGGACGGGTCGAGGCCGGGGACGTCGGCGCCCCCGGTGAGGGCCGGTTCGACGCGCTTGGCGAGGACCTTGCCGAGTTCGACGCCCCACTGGTCGAAGGAGTCGATGTTCCAGATCGCGCCCTGTACGAACACCTTGTGCTCGTACAGCGCGATCAGCTGGCCGAGGACGGACGGCGTCAGCTCGCGGGCCAGGATCGTCGTCGTCGGGTGGTTGCCCCGGAACGTGCGGTGCGGCACCTGCTCCTCGGGCACCCCCTCGGCGCGCACCTCGTCGGCGGTCTTGCCGAAGGCGAGCGCCTGCCCCTGCGCGAACAGGTTCGCCATCAACAGGTCGTGCTGCGCCTTGAGTTCGTCGTCCAGCTCGGCGACGGGGCGGGCGAAGCCGATCAGGTCGGCCGGGATCAGCTTCGTGCCCTGGTGGATCAACTGGTAGTAGGCGTGCTGCCCGTTGGTGCCGGGTGTGCCCCACACCACCGGGCCGGTCTGCCACTCCACGGGCCGGCCCTCGCGGTCCACCGACTTGCCGTTGGACTCCATGTCGAGCTGCTGGAGGTAGGCGGTGAACCTGGACAGGTAGTGGCTGTAGGGCAGCACCGCGTGCGACTGGGCGCCCAGGAAGTTGCCGTACCAGACGCCCAGCAGGCCGAGGATCAGCGGGGCGTTGGCCTCCGCCGGGGCGGTCGTGAAGTGCTCGTCGACGATGCGGAAACCGTCGAGCAACTCCCGGAACCGGTCCGGGCCGATCGCGATCATCAGGGACAGGCCGATCGCGGAGTCGAAGGAGTAGCGTCCGCCGACCCAGTCCCAGAACTCGAACATGTTCGCCGTGTCGATGCCGAAGCCGGCGACCTTCTCCGCGTTGGTCGACAGGGCGACGAAGTGCTTCGCCACCGCCTTCTCCTCGCCGCCGAGACCGGCGAGCAGCCAGGAGCGGGCCGACGTGGCGTTGGTGATCGTCTCGATCGTCGTGAACGTCTTGGACGCCACGACGAACAGCGTCTGTGCCGGGTCCAGGTCCCGGACCGCCTCGTGCAGGTCGGCCCCGTCCACGTTCGACACGAAGCGGAACGTCAAGTCCCGTGCCGTGTAGGCCCGCAGCGCCTCGTACGCCATCGCGGGACCGAGGTCGGAGCCGCCGATGCCGATGTTGACGACGTTCTTGATCGGCCGACCGGTGTGGCCGGTCCACTCGCCGGAGCGGACCCGGTTCGCGAAGTCGGTCATCCTGTCGAGGACGGCGTGGACCTTGGGCACGACGTTCTCGCCGTCGGCCTCGATCACGGCGCCCGCCGGGGCGCGCAGCGCGGTGTGCAGCACGGCGCGGTCCTCGGTGGTGTTGATCCGCTCGCCGCGGAACATGGCGTCGCGCAGCCCGAACACGTCGGTCGCGGCGGCCAGTTCACGCAGCAGGCGCAGCGTCTCGTCGGTGACGAGGTTCTTCGAGTAGTCGATGCGCAGGTCGCCGACGTGCACGACGTACCGCTCCGCGCGGGAGGGGTCCGCCGCGAACAGCTCACGCAGGTCCGGGTGGAGCAGCGGCCCGGCGCGGTGGTCCTCCAGGGCCGTCCACTCGGGGCGCCGGGTGAGCTTGGGGGAGTCAGACATGGGCGGGAGTCTCCTTGGTGGCCTCGCCCCGCAGGGCGACGGCGTACATCTCGTCCGCGTCGAGGCGCCGCAGCTCCTCGGCGATGAGTTCGGAGGTGGGGCGGACCTTCAGGGCGAGGGTGCGCGAGGGCTGGCCGGGCAGCGTCAGCGTGGCCAGCGGGCCCTCGGGGCGGTCGATGATGATCTCGCCGTTCGCGGTGCCCAGCCGGACGGCGGTGACCACCGGTCCCGCGGTCTCGACCCGGTCCACCGGCACGTTCAGCCGGGCCTCCAGCCACCGGGCCAGCAGTTCGGCGCTCGGGTTGTCCGCCTCGCTCTCCACGGCCGCCGAGGTGATCCTCATCCGGGCCTGGTCGAGGGCGGCGGCCAGCATCGACCGCCACGGCGTCAGCCGGGTCCAGGCGAGGTCGGTGTCACCGGGCGCGTACGAGCGGACCCGGGCCTCCAGGGCGTCCAGCGGGCGTTCGACGGCGTACATGTCGGTGATGCGGCGCTGCGCGAGGGCGCCCAGCGGGTCCTTGGCGGGGTTCTCCGGCGCGTCCACCGGCCACCACACGACGACCGGCGCGTCCGGCAGCAGCAGCGGCAGCACCACCGAGTCGGCGTGCTCCGACACCTCGCCGTACATGCGCAGCACGACCGTCTCGCCGGTGCCCGCCTCCGAGCCCACCCGCACCTCGGCGTCCAGGTGGGAGCGGGTGCGGTCGCGCGGGGTGCGGGCGTGCCGCTTGATGACGACCAGGGTGCGCGAGGGGTGCTCGTGCGAGGCCTCCTCCGCCGCCCTGATCGAGTCGTAGGCGTTCTCCTCGTCCGTGACGATCACCATCGTCAGGACCATGCCCACGGCGGGCGTGCCGATGGCGCGGCGGCCCTGCACCAGAGCCTTGTTGATCTTGCTTGACGTGGTGTCGGTCAGATCGATCTTCATGGCCTGCGCCAGCTCCGTCCGTCTCGTGCGAGCATCTCGTCGGCTTCCCGGGGACCCCAGGTGCCCGAGGTGTACTGCGCGGGCCTGCCGTGCGCGGCCCAGTACTCCTCGACCGGGTCGAGGATCCTCCAGGACTCTTCCACTTCCTGGTGACGCGGGAACAGGTTGGCGTCGCCGAGGAGGACGTCCAGGATGAGCCGCTCGTACGCCTCCGGGCTGGACTCCGTGAACGACTCGCCGTAGGCGAAGTCCATCGTCACGTCCCGGATCTCCATGGAGGTGCCCGGCACCTTCGACCCGAACCGCACCGTCATGCCCTCGTCGGGCTGGACGCGGATGACGACCGCGTTCTGTCCGAGCTCCTCCGTCGCCGTCGAGTCGAACGGGGAGTGCGGCGCCCGCTGGAACACCACCGCGATCTCGGTGACCCGGCGGCCCAGCCGCTTGCCGGTGCGCAGGTAGAACGGGACGCCCGCCCAGCGGCGGTTGTCGACGTGCAGCTTGATCGCCGCGTACGTGTCCGTCGTGGAGGCCGGGTCGATGCCCTCCTCCTCCAGATAGCCGCGCACCTGCTCGCCGCCCTGCCAGGCCGGCGCATACTGTCCGCGGACGGTATGCAGTCCCAGGTCGTCCGGCAGCTTCACGGCCCGGAACACCTTCAGCTTCTCGGTGAGCAGCGACGCCGCGTCGAAGGAGGCGGGCTCCTCCATCGCGGTGAGCGCCATCAGCTGCAGCAGGTGGTTCTGGATGACGTCGCGGGCGGCGCCGATGCCGTCGTAGTAGCCGGCCCGGCCGCCGATGCCGATGTCCTCGGCCATGGTGATCTGCACGTGGTCGACGTACGACCGGTTCCAGATCGGCTCGAACATCTGGTTCGCGAAGCGCAGCGCCAGGATGTTCTGGACGGTCTCCTTGCCGAGGTAGTGGTCGATGCGGAACACCTGGTCCGGCTCGAACACCTCGTGCACGATCGCGTTCAGCTCGCAGGCGCTGTCCAGGTCGTGCCCGAACGGCTTCTCGATGACCGCCCGCCGCCAGGCACCCTCGGGCGTGTCCGCCAGCCCGTGCTTCTTGAGCTGCTGGACGACCTTCGGGAAGAACTTCGGCGGCACCGACAGGTAGAAGGCGTAGTTGCCGCTGGTGCCGCGCGAGGCGTCCAGTTCCTCGACGGCGGACCGCAGCTGCTTGAACGCCGTGTCGTCGTCGAAGTCGCCGGGGATGAACCGCATGCCCTCAGCGAGCTGCTGCCACACCTCCTCGCGGAACGGCGTACGGGCGTGCTCGCGGACCGCGTCGTGCACGACCTGCGCGAAGTCCTGGTTCTCCCAGTCCCGGCGGGCGAACCCGACGAGGGAGAAGCCCGGCGGCAGCAGGCCCCGGTTGGCCAGGTCGTACACGGCCGGCATCAGCTTCTTGCGGGACAGGTCGCCGGTGACGCCGAAGATCACGAGCCCGGACGGACCCGCGATCCGCGGCAGCCGCCGGTCGCGCGGGTCGCGCAGCGGGTTCACCCAGCCCGGCGCCCGGACGGCGCCGGCCGTCCCCCCGGCCGCGGCGGGCTGCCCTGCGGCGGGCTGCGGCGCGGCCGAACGTGCGGCGGCGGGCCGCTCGGCGGCGGACCCGGCCCGCCGGCTCCGCGCGGCCTTGGCGGTGCCGGCGGCCCGCGCGGCCCCGGACCCGGTGGACTTCTTGCTCATTCCGCGTCAACTCCCTTGCTGTTGAGGGACTTCGTGACCGCGTCCAGCAGCTCCTGCCACGCCAGCGCGAACTTGGCGACGCCCTCGCTCTCCAGCTGCGCCACGAGTGTGCCGGGGCACGCCCGCCCGAGGGTCCGGTCGCCCGGGAACGACCGCACGAAGGGCTGCGGGCGCGGGGCGTCTTCACCGGTCACGGGGTCACCGTAGCTCCCGGCCGCCCGCTGCGTCAGCCCGTGCCCGGCGTCGATCCGCCGGCGCCGCGGACGCTCGGAACGCCGGGTGTGCCCGTCCGGGGCGACGCGTGCGCACGCGCGCGTGACCGCCTCGCCGGCGTCGCGCGGTGGCCGTATCCGGAATCCGGGCGCGGGTTGTGCAGAAGCTGTGACCGGCATTCCCACGAAGAATTAAGGAAGCGGCAAGTGGCCAGGTCACGGGGCATCTCCCGGCTGCCGTGGCGCTTTTCGTTCGCCTCCTCGACACCTGCGGTTCGCCCGGCGCGCCTGGGATGCGGAGGCAAGGCGCGAGAGAGAGGTGGCACGGTGCGAGACCCGCGTATGTCTGCGATCGGCAAGGGCCTGAAGCGGCGGGGGAGGCTCATGATGCAGGCGGTCAGCCCGCCGCGCCGCGCCCTCGACGCGATCCCCGGACCCCGCCCCGCCGACGACGGCTACACCGCGCCCCCGGCCCCGCGCCTGGTCCGGTCCCCGGTGTTCGTGCTGTCCTCGGTGCGCTCGGGGTCGACCCTGCTGCGCGTCCTGCTCAACAGCCACAGCCGCATCCGCGCCCCGCACGAGATGCACTTGCGCACCGTGCACGTCCACCTGTCCCGGGACTTCACCGCGGACGCCATGAAGGCCCTCGCACTCGACAAGGACGAGCTGGAACACGTGCTGTGGGACCGGGTGCTGCACCTGGAACTCACTCGCAGCGGCAAGGACGTCATCGTCGACAAGACGCCGCCGAACACCCTGATCTGGCCCCGGCTGCGGCGATGCTGGCCCGAGGCGCGCCACATCCTCCTGCTGCGCCACCCGGCCGCCGTCGTCGCCTCCCTCACCGACCGCCGCGCCGACCCCGACCACGCGGCCATCCGCGACGAGGTGCTGCGCTACAGCGAGAAACTGGAGGAGGCCCGCGTGAACCTGAACCCGCACGTCGTCACGTACGAGGACCTCACCGCCGAGCCGGAACGGGTCACCCGGGGCATCTGCGACTACCTGGGCGTCCCCTGGGAGGCCGGCATGCTCGACTACGGCAGCAAGGACCACGGCACCTTCCGCCCGCAGCTCGGCGACTGGTCCAGCACCATCAAATCCGGCCGTATTCAGGCCGCCCGCACCGCCGACCCGGCCGTCGGCCTCCCGCCGCGTCTGACGGAGCTCGCGCGGGCGTGGGGGTACCCGGAGTAGCCCGGACCCGGCCCCACGCCCGGCGTGCCGCCGCGCCGGCTACAGGGGCAGTGCCTGTGCCGTGTTCGTCTCGACGGGCCCGGCCGGCGCGGGGAGGGCCGGCAGCAGCGGGCCCGTGTCCTCCTCGCGCTGCTGCTGCGGCAGCGACACGGGACGCAGGGGCCGCGGCCCGGACACCACCGTGTAGTCCTGCCCGAGGAACGGCGGCACCACCTCGCCGGGGTCTTCGCCCAGCGCCAGCCGCACCGCCGCCCAGGGCGCGTTGATCCCGCACAGCGACAGCTGGTGCAGCCCGCCGGCCGGGCGGGTGTTGACGTCCATGAGCACCGGCCTGTCGCCGTACATCCGGAACTGGATGTTGGACAGGTGGTGCAGGCCGAAGCCCTCCGCGATGCGCCGGGCCGGTTCCAGCCACTGCTCGTGCAGCGTGAAGCCGCGGCGCCGGCCGTTCTTGGTGCGGCCCACGGCCATCCGGACGCGGTTGTCGGGTCCGGTCAGGCAGTCCACCGACACCTCCGGCTGCTCCAGCCGCGGCATCACCAGCCAGTCCACCGGTTCGTCGGCCGCCCGCAGCGCCTCGACGACCAGGTCCAGCGGCACGTACGGGCTGGGGAAACCGTTCAGGTGGGAGAGGGAGAAGGGGGCGCGCGTGATCATGCGGAAGCCCACGCCGCCCGCCCCGGACGCCGGCTTGAAGCAGGCCCGGTGCCCGTGCGCCTCCAACTCCTCGACAGCCGCGAGCAGTTCGTCGACCGAGCGGACCCGCCACCACGGCGGCACCGGCACCCCGATCGCCTGCACGGCCTCGTAGGCGACCACCTTGTCCTGGAAGACCGCCACCGCCTCGGGGGGCGGTGCCAGCAGCGCCGTACCGGCCGCCTCGAACTCCGCGCGGTGCGCGACGACCGCCGCCTGGTGCAGCCGGGGCACGAACACGTCGATGCCGCGCCGCGCGCACTGGTCGAGCGCGAACTCCACGTACGCGGCCGGGGACAGGCCCTCCGGCTCCAGTTCGGCGGTGTCGGCGGCGGCCAGTACGGGCGAGTCGGCGTCGCCGTGCGTGGCATGGATCTCGACGGCCCGGTCGCTGGGATTTCTCCGCAGCTGATCCATGAAGAACACGTTCTCCGCGTACGTGCGGTTGAGCCAGACGCGTACGCGAGAGACCATGCAGGCCGCCTTTCACGGTTCGCGGGCAGGGCTGAGCGTCCCGTGCCCGGGCAGAACGAATGGAGGTACACCGAACCGCCCTGCGCGATGGCAAATCGAGGCGGTGGTGTTGGGGCGATCATAGGGGTTCGCGGGGTGCCGCGTGCAACGCGCGTGTCAAGGATTCCGGCCAGTGCGACGGGCCGCCCCCGCGCTGTCGCCCGGGGCCTTCTCCGGGCCCGTCCCCAGGGGCTTGTCCGAGGTCTTCTCCAGTGGTTTCCGCAGTGTTGCGGCGCGTCGCGGCCAAGGGTGCGGACCGGCCTTGTCCGGGCGCGCGGGATGTGATCTCGTAAGGCCGAACGTGTGCTCGGAGGGGGCGGGGACGTGACGTCGACAACCGAC
This sequence comes from Streptomyces sp. DH24, assembly GCF_029813775.1. Lineage (GTDB taxonomy): Bacteria > Actinomycetota > Actinomycetes > Streptomycetales > Streptomycetaceae > Streptomyces. Next base: position 164,919 of record NZ_JARVKW010000004.1, read on the forward strand.
GGTCGGGGACAGGTGTGGGCCGTCAGCGACCTGCACATCGGCTATCCGGAGAACCGTGAGCTCGTCGAGCGGATGCGGCCCGCCTCGGACGACGACTGGCTCCTCGTCGCCGGTGACGTCTCCGAGAAGGTGGCGGACATCCGCTGGGCGCTGAAGACGCTGGCCGGCCGGTTCCGCAAGGTCGTCTGGGCGCCCGGCAACCACGAACTGTGGACCCACCCCGGCGACTCCGTCACCCTGCGCGGCGTCGAGCGCTACGACCATCTGGTCGAGCTGTGCCGCGACCTCGGCGTGACCACCCCCGAGGACCCGTACCCCGTCTGGGAGGGCCCCGGCGGCCCGGTCGCCGTCGCGCCGCTGTTCCTGCTGTACGACTACACGTTCCTGCCGGCCGGGTCCGCGACCAAGGAGGAAGGGCTCGCCTACGCGCACGGCACCGGCATCGTGTGCAACGACGAGTACCTGCTGCACCCCGACCCGTACCCCACCCGGGAGGACTGGTGCCGGGCGCGGGTCGCCGCGACGGAACGCCGGCTCGCCGAACTGCCGGACGACCTGCCGACCGTGCTCGTCAACCACTACCCGCTGGACCGGCATCCGACGGACGTGCTCTGGTACCCGGAGTTCGCCATGTGGTGCGGGACCCGGCTGACCGCGGACTGGCACCGCCGCTTCCGCGTCCACACCATGGTCTACGGGCACCTCCACATCCCGCGCACCACCTGGCGCGACGGGGTCCGCTTCGAGGAGGTGTCGGTGGGATACCCCCGCGAGTGGCGCAAGCGGCCCCAGCCGCCGGGACGGCTCAAGCGCATCCTGCCCGGAGAGGACGAGACGCCGTGATCGAGGAGTTGCTGCCGGACACCGCCGTCGTCGTGGAGTCCCACGGCGGCGAGGACGCCGACGAGGCCCGGCTGTATCCCGAGGAGGAGGCGCTCGTCGCGCGGGCCGTCGCCAAGCGCCGCCGGGAGTTCGCCGGCGTACGCTCCTGCGCGCGCCGCGCCATGGAGAAGCTCGGCGTGCCCCCGCAGCCGGTACTGGTCGGCGAACGCGGCGCCCCGCGCTGGCCGGACGGTGTCGTCGGCAGCATGACCCACTGCGCGGGCTTCTGCGGCGCGGCCCTGGCCCGCGCCGGCGACCTGGCGTCCGTGGGCATCGACGCCGAGCCCGCCGGGCCGCTGCCGCAGGGTGTCCTGACCGCCGTGGCGCTGCCTGCCGAGGCGGAGCGGCTGGCCCGGCTGGCCGCCGAGCGGCCGGAGGTGCACTGGGACCGGCTGCTGTTCAGCGCCAAGGAGTCCGTCTACAAGGCGTGGTTCCCGCTGACCGGCAAGTGGCTGGACTTCAGCGAGGCCGACATCGAGATCTTCGCCGACCCGGGCGACCGGCCCGGCGGCACCTTCCGCGCCGCGCTCCTCGTCCCCGGCCCGCGGGTCGGGGACCGCCGCGTCGACCACTTCGACGGACGCTGGACCGCCCAAGGCGGGCTGCTGGCCACCGCGGTGTCGATCACGCCCGCCTGAAACGGACGAACGGGCGGACGAACGGACGGGCGGGCGGGGGGCGGACGGGCGGGGGGCCCGGTCTCGGAGTTCAGGGCCCACCCGCCCCGTCCCTGCGCCCGTCAGGCCTGCGGGCACCAGTCGCGCAGGAGCCGGAAGAACGCCTCCTCGTTTCCGTTCAGGCCCGCCTCCGACAGCGCCAGTTCGGCCTCCGCGAGGACGGACGGCGGGACGACGGGCGGGGCGGCGGGCCGTGCGCCGGGCTCCCGGCGGGGGTCCGGCGGACCCGACGCCGTGTCGAGCGAGGCCCGCACCGTGTGCAGCAGCCGGAGGTAGGCCTGGACGGCGGTGCGCTCGCGGTCGGTCAGTACGGCAGTGGGCATCGGTCGGCTCTCCCCGGGTCGGCGTCGTCGTGTCCCGCGCCGTGGCGCGTGCGCCCCCGTACGGCGGCGCGGTCCCAGCTTGCCGCCCGCCACTGACAATCCGGCCGCGCCGGACGTGGGTTCGCCCGCTCGGCGGAGGCGGGACGTCCCGGAAACCCCCGGTGGAACGGTATTCCGGTGCCGGACGGATCGGCCCGGGGCACCTCGCGGCGGCGGTGGCGGTGCACCGTGCGGCAGCGGTGCGGCTCACGGCAGTGCGGCGCGGCTCACGGCCGCACCGGGTGCGCCCCCGGCCGGTCCGGGGCCGGCCGACCGGCACCGTGGCGTCCCCGGGGTGCCCGCGCCGACCCGGCGGCGCGCGAAAGAGCCCGGCTGCCCGACGGCCGCCAGGTTGAAGAACGCCGTGCCCCCCGCTCAGCCCTGCTGACGGCCCAGGTAGCCCAGGGACGCCTCGATGCGGCCGGCCAGCCGGTCGCGCTGTACCGGGCCGCGCAGCGACGAACCGGCCAGCCACGTACGGCACTTGCTCGCCAGCAGCAGGCCGAAGCTCTCGGCCTCCTGCTCGTCCGCGAGGTCGAACCGGGTGCGCGCCGCCACCTTCAGGACCGTCGCGTGCAGATCGGCGTCGTCGTCGAGCAGCCGGGCCGCGACCGCCGCGCCCTCCACGTGGTGCGCGCAGTGCCCGGCCTTCATGTGCCACAGCTCGTGCCCGAGGATGACCAACTGGTGGTCCGGCGCGGTGCGTTCCTCGATCACGACGAGGTCCTGCTCCGCCATGTCGAGCCACAGCCCGCTCGCCGTGCCGGGCGGGAAGGCGGCCGTACGGAAGAGGACGGGACGACCGCGGCGTCTGCTCATCGCGTCGCACAGCGCCCCGTACAGGTCGGCGGGCCGCGCCGGTGCGGGAAGCGTCAGCTCCGCGACCAACTCGCCGCACAGGCGGCGCATTTCCCTTGCGGTTCCCACACTTCTCCCCACGGTCAGGACTCGGGCCGCTTGACGCTCTCCAACAGCATGTCCAGCCACTCCGCGACCTTGTCGCGGTGCTGGTCGGTGGGCAGCTGCGCGGCCCGCCAGGCGATCCCGCGGACGCCGTGGTCCTGCAACAGCCGCTCCAGCGGGTCGTCGGCCGCCGCGGCGGCACGGCGCTCGGTGTCGGCGAGCTTCTGCAGCAGCTCCTGCTCGGTGCGCTGCAGGGCGCTCGTGAGCGCCTCGGGGTCCTCGGCCGTGAGGAAACCGGCGTGCACCCGGAAGAAACGCTGGATGGCGTCGCAGTGCTCCATCGTGGGGCGCCGGTCGCCGTTGATGAGGGCGCCCGCCTGCTGCCGCGACATGCCGGCGCCGTCGGCTATCTCCTGCTGGGTGTACTTGCGGCCGTTCGGCTTCAGCCGGGTGCGGCGCAGCAGGTCGAGGCGCTGGAGGAAGCGGGCCTGCACATCGGGTTCGCCCGCCTCACGGCCGCTCAGCAGGGCTTTGACCACGGACTCCGGGACGCCGGAGGCGACGGACAGACGGCCGGTGTCGAAGACTTCGGCGTGCGGCACTCCGAGCCGGTCGGCGAGTGCGGTGACGCGGGTGACGACGGCCGTCAGCTCGGCCGAAGGCGTGACGCCCGGACCCTCGAAGCCATCCGTCACCGCCAGATCTCCTACGTCTCTCACAGGCTTCTCACAAGCGGTTGCCGTGAACTTCCCGGAGAGTAGCCCGTGTCTCGAACTCACATCCAGGTCTCGCCACAACTGTGGCCAATTTCAGCCGTGAACAGGCATGAAATGCCACGATAGTTGACATGGCAAGCTTCTGGGCAGCAGGATCGGGGCGCCGCGTGAAGGCCGCATAGGCAAGAGGGGTGACCTCCCGATGGCGTTTCAGGCAGGAGGGCAGCGGTCGGCGCCGCGGCCCGTCCCCGAAGGTTTTGAGGACCAGGCGTACGTGCGGGACTACGCCAGCTATCTGGAAGCCGTGCCCTTCCCCTCCCTCGTCGTCGACCACCGCTGGGACGTCGTCCTGGCCAACAGCGCGTTCCGGTCGCTGTTCCGCGAGGTCGGCCCGCATCCCACGGCCATGCCGGGGGACAACTTCCTGCGGTTCGTCCTCTTCCACCCGGACGCGGGCACGGTCCTCGGCGAGCACGAGTCGAGCTGGTGCCTGCCGATGCTGGCGCAGTTCGCGGACGCCATAGAACGGCACGGGCACGATCACGCGCTGCAGGCCGTGCGCCGGGACATCGCTCAGGACCCGATCATGGAGGCCGCCTACCGACAGGGCCTGCCGCACTGGATCCGCGCCGTGGGCAAGGGCGCCGTCGAGCACGACGGGGCGGTGCGCCCGCTGTTGCACCCCGACCCGCGCTGGGGCAGCACCGAGTGCCGGATCGTCGTCGAGACCCCGAAGACGCTGCGGGACATGGGGTACACGCGCCTGACGCTGGCCCTGCGCGAGGCCCGCCGGGCCCCGGCCGCCCGCGAACGCGGCGTGCGTCGCACCGCCGCCCATCTGAGGGTGGTCACCGCCCCGGAGTGACGGCCGCCGGCCCGCTCCTGCGGCTGCCGGTCCGCTCGTGGTTTCCTCGGCCCGCCCGAGCTCCAGAACCCCATCTTCCCGGCCTTCGCCGAGGTCATCGGCGGTGCGCTCGCGCAGCTCGGACTGACCCCGGTGCTGTGCACGCAGCTCAAGGGCGGGGTGCCGGGCCGACTACGTGGAGCTGCTGCTCCAGCAGCAGGTCTCCGGCGTCGTCTTCGCCGTCGGCCTGTCCGCGCAGGCCGACGCGCCCCACGACCACTACCGGCGGCTCGCCGACCGCAACATCCCGGTCGTCCTCGTCAACGCGGCCATCGGCGACCTCGGTCTCCCGGGCGTCTCCTGCGACGACGCCGTCGCGGTCGAGCAGGCCTGGCGGCAGCATTCCTTACTCTGTGCGACGTCTTGAGGGTAGATGTTGTGCGTCGCTTGAGTGTGCGGCGTCCGCCGCTCCCGCCAACGCGCGGCTCCTGCCCGGCCAGGACCTGCGGATCACAGGTCCAGCACGAGCCGCTTCCCCCGGCAGCGCGACACACAGATGAGCATGGTCTCGCCGGCCGCGCGTTGCTCCTCGGTGAGCACCGAGTCCCGGTGGTCCGGAGTGCCGTCCAGGACGTCCGTCTCGCAGGTTCCGCACGTGCCCTCGGCGCAGGAGTAGAGGACCTCGACGCCCGCGGCGCGCACGCTGTCCAGCACGGACACGCCGGGCCGGACGGTGACCGCGAGTCCGCTGCGCTCCAGCACCACCTCGAACTCCCCGTCGTTCCCCGCGGGTTGCCGCCTGGGCCGAAACCGTTCGACGCGCAGCACCCCCGGCGGGCAGCGCTCCTCGACGGCGTCGAGCAGCGGCCCCGGGCCGCAGCAGTAGACGAGCGTGCCGTCGGGCGGTGCGGCCACGACCGCGTCCAGGTCGAGAAGCCCGCACTCGTCCTGCGGCGCGAGCGTGACCCGGTCTCCGTAACGGCCCAGCTCCTCGGCGAACGCCATGGAGGCCCGCGTGCGCCCGCCGTACAGCAGCGTCCACTCGGCGCCCGCCGCCTGCGCGGCGGCCAGCATCGGCAGGATCGGGGTGATGCCGATGCCACCGGCGACGAACCGGTAGCGGGGCGCGGGCTGAAGCGCGAAGTGGTTGCGCGGCCCGCGCACCCGCACCCTGTCGCCGCGCCCCAACCGCTCGTGCACGTACGCCGATCCGCCGCGCCCGTCCGGCTCGCGCAGCACGGCGATCCGCCAGGTGTCCCGGTCGGCCGGATCGCCGCACAGCGAGTACTGCCGCTGCAGCTCCGGACCGAGCACGACGTCGATGTGGGCGCCCGGTGTCCAGCGCGGCAGCGGTTCACCGACCGGGTGGCACAGGGTGAGGACGGCCACGCCGTCGGCCGCGAACTCCCGCCCGGACACGACGAGTTCGGTCTCGTACTCGGTCACGAGGCGTCTCCTGCCGGTTCTTCGGTGCCGGTGGGCCGGTGCCCCCGCGGGTGGGCGAGCATCCACTCCCACATGGCGACCGGGTCCTCGGCGCGGTGCTCGGCGCCGCAGTGGCAGGTGCCGTGCAGGACGTCGGTGCCGGGCAGCCAGTCGACGCGGTAGACCTCGCCGGTGGACGGCGTCACCGGACCCCCTCCACGGGCTTGGCGCCCTCCTCGACGAGCCGGGCGAGGATGCGGCGGGCGGCCAGGCCGCCGGTGTCGATGTTGATGCTGAGCTCCTGGTAGCCGGCGCGCTCGCTGCCGAGCGTCCGCTGCAGCAGGTTGAGCGCGTCGACGTCCTGCATGACGACGGTGTGGTTGTTGGCCCGCAGGAACTCGGTGACCTCCGGGTCGTCGAGCGCCCAGTCCCGGGACACCGCCCAGAAGTCGTACACCCTGCCCTCGGCGGACGGCGTGATCGCGTAGGTGATCTCGGTGTGGAAGCCGTTCGGGTCGCTGCCGTCCGGCTCGGGCAGCACGCCGACCGGGGCGACGCGGCTGTGCAGCAGATACAGGCAGGGCGCGTGGTACTCGATGTCCTGGCACCGCATGATGCGGCCCTCGATGCCGGTCGAACGGGCGTAGAACGGCGGGCACTCGGCGTCGTCCATGTGCCGGCCGACCCTGACGGTCCCGGCGCCCTCGTCGACCTCCGTGGTGATCGGGGTCTCGGCGACCTCGGGCGTGCCGATGTAGCCGCCGTGCAGATAGGTCTCGTGGGACAGGTCGAGGAGGTTGTCGACGAGGAGCCCGTAGTCGGCGTCGATCGGCTCCATGCCGCGCACGGTCACCCAGCCGGGGGAGTCCAGGTGCCGGGCGCGCGGAACGGTCTCGGGGTCGGCGAGCGCCGGGTCGCCGATCCACACCCACACCAGCGAGTCCCTTTCGGCCACCGGGTAGGAGGCGACCCGCGCGGTGCGGGGCACGCGTTTCTGGCCGGGCACGTACACGCACGTGCCCGTCGTGTCGTACGTGAAGCCGTGGTAGCCGCAGACGATCCGGTCGCCGTCGAGCCGGGTCGGCGCCTCGGACAGCGGATAACGGCGGTGCACACAGCGGTCGTTGAGGACGACCGGCGTGCCGTCCCGCTCCGTCCGGTACAGGACGAGCTGCTCGCCGAGAACCGTCCGGCCGAGCAGCTCGCGGCCGACCTCGTGACTGTGGGCGGCGACGTACCACTGGTTCCTGGCGAAGGCGGTGATGTGCGGCATGGAGCGGCTCCCGTCCCTGAGAAGCGGGGCCGTGCCGCCCCGCGTGCCGTGGTGGGCATCAGATTCGTGACGCCCGCCACGCCCCGGCAAGGCCACTTCCGTCAGGCGGAAGGCGTCAGCGTTCCAGTTCCTTGTGCGCCGTCTCCGGCAGCCGCAGGTACACCAGCGACGACAGCAGGCACAGCACGGCGACGTACCACGGGAACAGCCCGGAGTGGTCCAACTCCTTGAAGAGGGTGCCCACATACGGGGCGGTGCCGCCGAACAGGGCGACCGTGAGGGAGTACGGGAAGCCGATGCCGGCCGCGCGCACCCGCGGCGGGAACACCTCCGCGTTCACGGCCGCGCTGATCGACGTGAACCCGGTCAGCAGGATCATGCCCGCGCAGCTCACCAGCAGCATCACCACGAACGAGTCGCTGAGCAGGTGCAGCAGCGGCACGCACAGCAGGGCGAAGCCCAGGCCGAAGAACAGCAGCAGCGGACGCCGTCCGAAGCGGTCCGAGAGCAGCCCGCCGAGCGGCTGGAGCAGGCCGAAGAAGGCCAGCGAGAGCGTGCCCGCGAGGAGCGCGTCCGACTTGGCGAGACCGGCGTTGAGTTCGGCGTACGTCGGCAGGTACGACGTCCACGTGTAGTAGGCGATCGTGCCGCCCGCGGTGATCCCGCCGATCAGCAGGGACTCGCGCGGATGACGCCGCAGCGCCTCCAGCAGGCCGGGGCGCGGCGCCCGCCGCTGCTCGGCGCTGCGGGTCTCCTCGGCGCCCCGCCGGATCCAGAACCCGACCAGGCTGAACAGCGCCCCGAGCACGAACGGCACCCGCCAGCCCCAGTCGTGCAACCGCCCGTCGGACAGCGCCGCCACCAGCAGCGCCGCGATGCCGGACGCGAGCAGCTGGCCGGCGGTCGTCGACACGTACTGGAAGCTGGAGAACAGGCCCCGGCGGCCCGGCCCGGCCGACTCCACGAGGAACGTCGTCGACGCCGCGAACTCGCCGCCCACCGACAGCCCTTGCAGCAGCCGCGCCAGCACCAGCAGGACCGGGGCGAGCACACCCGCCGTGTCGTACGACGGGGTCAGGCCGACCAGCAGGCTGCTGCCGCCCATCAGCAGGATGGTGACCGTGAGCGCGGCCCGTCTGCCGCGCCGGTCCGCGACCGCGCCCATCAGCAGCCCGCCCAGCGGCCGCATGAAGAACCCGACCGCGAACACCGCGAACGTCGACAGCAGCGGCACGAGCGAGTCGTCGGCGCTCTCGGGGAACACCTCGGCGGCGATGTACGTCGCCAGGAACGTGTACGCGTACCAGTCGTACCACTCCACGGCGTTGCCCACGGAGGCGGCGAGGAGCTGGCGTACGGGCCGTCGCGTCGGAATGGATGCCGTGTGCATACGAGTCATGACCGCGACCATCCCCGGGCGGCCGATGCGGCACACGTCGTACGGGCGACTTTCACATGGGCGCCATCGGACCCTTTCCTGACGTTTGGTGCTCCTGGAACACTCCTTTCGCGCGCGTTCCGTCACACCCGGCCGCTCCACCCCCCCCGTTTCCCGGCGAGAGGTCCCCCCGTCATGCCCGAAGTCAACCGGCGCCGCTTCCTCCAACTCGCGGGCACCACCACGGCGTTCACCGCGCTGTCCGCCAGCATCCAGCGGGCCGCCGCGCTCCCGGCGAACCACCGCTCGGGGACGATCGAGGACGTCGAGCACATCGTCGTCCTCATGCAGGAGAACCGGTCCTTCGACCACTACTTCGGCACGCTGCGGGGCGTCCGCGGCTTCGGCGACCCCCGCCCGGTGCGGCTCGGCAACGGCAAGTCGGTGTGGCACCAGGAGAAGGACGGCACGGAGGTGCTGCCCTTCCACCCGGACGCCGACGACCTCGGCATGCAGTTCCTGGAAGGGCTCCCGCACGGCTGGTCCGACGGCCAGGCCGCCTACCGCGACGGCAGGTACGACGGATGGCTGCCCGCCAAGGGCACCACGACCATGGCGTACCTGACGCGCGAGGACATCCCCTTCCACTACGCCCTCGCCGACGCGTTCACCGTCTGCGACGCCTACCACTGCTCGTTCATCGGCTCCACCGACCCGAACCGCTACTACATGTGGTCCGGCCACACCGGCAACGACGGCAAGGGCGGCGGCCCGGTCCTCGGCAACGACGAACTCGGCTACGACTGGACGACCTACCCCGAGCGCCTGGAGCGGGCCGGCGTCTCCTGGAAGATCTACCAGGACATCGGCGACGGCCTGGACGCCGCCGGCCACTGGGGCTGGATCGAGGACGCCTACCGCGGCAACTACGGCGACAACTCCCTGCTGTACTTCACCAAGTACCGCGACGCGAAGCCCGGCGACCCGCTGTACGACAAGGCCCGCACCGGCACCGACGTGAAGAACGGCGACGGCTGGTTCGACCGGCTGCGCGCGGACGTGCGGGCCGGGACGCTGCCGCAGATCTCCTGGATCGCCGCCCCCGAGGCGTTCTCCGAGCACTCCAACTGGCCCTCCAACTACGGCGCCTGGTACATCGCGCAGGTCCTCGACGCGCTCACCTCCAACCCGGCGGTGTGGGCGAAGACCGCCCTGTTCATCACCTACGACGAGAACGACGGCTTCTTCGACCACGTCGTGCCGCCGCTGCCGCCGAAGTCCGACGCGCAGGGCCGGTCCACCGCCGACGTCTCCCTGGACGTCTTCCCCGGCGACAAGACCCACGTGGAGGGCTTCTACGGGCTCGGACCGCGCGTGCCGATGCTCGTCGTGTCGCCGTGGAGCAAGGGCGGGTTCGTGTGCTCCGAGACCTTCGACCACACCTCGATCCTGAGGTTCATGGAGCGCCGCTTCGGCGTCCGCGAGCCGAACATCTCCCCGTGGCGGCGCGCCATCTGCGGCGACCTGACGTCCGCGTTCGACTTCTCCCGCAAGGACAGCAGGCCGGCCGCGCTGCCGGACACCGACGCCTACGAGCCGCCGGACCGCGAACGCCACCCCGACTACCGCCCCACGCCGCCGGCCGACCCGGCGCTGCCCGGGCAGGAACCCGGCCTGCGCCCCGCCCGCCCGCTGAAGTACGCGCCGCACGTGGACGGTTCCGCGGACCCCGGCGCCGGGACGCTCACGCTCACCTTCGCCTCCGGCGCCGAGGCGGGTGCCGCGTTCCTCGTGACGTCCGGCAACCGCGCCGACGGCCCCTGGACGTACACCACCGACGCCGGCCGGACCGTCTCCGACACCTGGAACGCCGCGTACTCCGAGGGGTCCCACGACCTCACCGTGCACGGCCCGAACGGCTTCCTGCGCGCCTTCCGGGGCCGGGGCGGCGCGGCGGGCCCCGAGGCGACCGCCCGGCACAGCGGCGACGACATCCGGCTGACCTTCACGAACGCGGGCTCCGGCACGGTCCGCCTGACCGTCACCAACGGCTACGGGGGAGCGCCGGCGACCGTCACGGTGCGACCCGGCGCCACCGTGCGGCACACCGTCGACCTCACCCGCAGCCGCCGCTGGTACGACCTCACGGTCACGTCGGACTCCGACCCCGCCTTCCTGCGCCGGTTCGCCGGCCACGTCGAGAACGGCCGACCGGGCGTGAGCGACCCGGCGATCGCCACCGAGTGACACCCGGCGCCAGGGCCGTGCCCCCGACGCCGCAGCGTGCGAGGTGCCCCGGCTCCGGCTGCCGGGGCACCAGCGGCGGTTGTGGGGCGGGCGGCGCGCTTAGCGGGGCCGGGACGGCGGCGACCGGGTGAGGACCGGCCCCGGCGGCGCCCGCCGGGCGCGGGACCGCCCGGGTCAGCAGGACGACACCCCGGGCCGCCAGGACAGCGCCCGCCACGGCCGGCAGCGCGCCCGCCGGGCCGCCCCGCAGGCGCTCACCGAGGAGGGACAGGCCGATCACGGCGGCGGCCACCGGGTTCGCCAGGGTCACCGTCGCCAGCGGCGCGCCCAGTCCGCCCCGGTACGCCGTCTGCGCCAGCAGCAGCCCGCCCGCGGCGAACACGGCCACCAGCAGAGCCACGCCCACCACCTGCGCGCCGAGCAGCGGCCCGGAACGGTCCGTCACCGCCACCGTCACCGTCTGGGTCAGCGCCGACGCGACCCCGGACGCCACACCGGACGCCGTCGCGTGCCGCAGCCCCGGCCGCGCGCCCGGCCGGGCCAGCGCCCCGATCAGCGCCGCCGTCACCGCCGCGACCGCCAGCGCCTCGGGCACGCTCAGCACGTCGTCCGGCGCCGGACCCGACGCCACGACGAGCAGCGCGGCCAGACCGGCCAGCGTCCACGCCGTGCCGCGCCACTCCACGCCGGTGACCCGCCGCCCCGCCAGCCGCGCCCCCAGCGGCACCGCCGCGACGAGGGTCAGCGCGCCCAGCGGCTGCACCAGGGTCAGCGGACCGTACCTGAGAGCCACCACGTGCAGCAGCGCCGCCGCCGCGTTCAGCGCGACCGACCCCCACCACGCGCCGCTGCCGAGCAGCCGCGGCGCACCGGTGCCGGGACTGCGCGCCGCCAGCCGCTCCTGGGCGACGGCGGCGGCCGCGTAGGCGACGGCGGAGACGAGGGAGAGGGCGACGGCGACCAGCGCCGCCGGACTCATCGGCCCGCTCCGGCCGGCAGGGGCTCCTCGCCCGGCACGGACCCGTCGGGCTCCTCGGCCGGAACGGACCCCTCCGGCCCTCCGGCCGGCACGGCCCCGTCGGCGGGCATGGGCTCCGGCCGGCCCCGACGCCGTACGGCACCGCGTCCGCGCGCACGTAGAGGTTGTGCGGCGCGGCCCGCCCGGGCTCCCGGAAGTAGCCGTCCCGTTCCTTCTCCGGCGGCGCGGCCCGCAGCGGGGCGTCGTCGATCAGCGGCTTCAGCTTGCCCTGCGCCCCCGAGTAGGCGAGCGTCGGGCGCCGGAACTGGGCCAGCAGCTCCAGATCGGACTCGCGGGCACTGCGCACCGGCCCGACGGTTTCCGGGAGCTTCGTCGCGTAGACGGCCATCAGCCGGCTCAGCCCGCCCTCGACCTGCTCCACGTACACCACGTCCGCGGCGTCCAGACCCGCGTGGGGCCGGGCGGCACGGGCGTTGTCGATCTTCACCGCGAGGACGGAGGCGGTGGTGTCCGCCGTGCCGCGCGACGGCTCCCGGCTCGCCGCCCGGCCGTCGTCCGGTCCCGGTCCCGGCCCCGTCGTGCAGCCCGCCGCGAGCGCGGCCGTCACCGCCGCGGCCAGTACCGCCGCTGTCGTCGTGGCGCGCCCGACGCGCGCCCCTCGTGCCATGGCCACCGTCGCCCACCCTGTCCTGTTCACTTGATTGTGCGCTTTTCCAGTCGAAGCTGGCCATACCCGATCGATTCCGGTCGCGCGCGGTGAATGGGCCGACCGGCCCACGCCAAGGTTCGGCACAGGGGCGCCGGGTACCCGGGCGCCACCGTGGGACCGGAGGGCCACGACCGAACGCTGACGGAGGGAGCGGGCGCGATGAGGGCAGTGACGTGGCAGGGCAAGCGGGACGTGCGCGTGGAGAACGTGCCCGATCCGAAGATCCAGGAGCCGACGGACGCGGTCATCCGCGTCACGTCCACCGGCCTGTGCGGCTCCGACCTGCATCTGTACGAGGTGCTCACCCCGTTCATGACACCCGGCGACATCCTCGGACACGAGCCGATGGGCATCGTCGAGGAGGTCGGCGCCGAGGTCACCGACCTCAAGCCCGGCGACCGGGTGGTCGTCCCCTTCCAGATCGCCTGCGGGCACTGCTTCATGTGCTCCACCGGGCTGCCCACCCAGTGCGAGACCACCCAGGTCACCAGCGAGGGCATGGGAGCCGCGCTGTTCGGCTACACCCGCCTGTACGGCGCCGTCCCCGGCGCCCAGGCCGAGTACCTGCGCGTCCCACAGGCCCACTTCGGCCCGATCAAGGTCCCCGAGGGCCCGGCCGACGACCGCTTCGTCTACCTCTCCGACGTCCTGCCCACCGCCTGGCAGGCCGTCGCCTACGCCGACGTCCCCCAGGGCGGCACCGTCGCCGTCCTCGGCCTCGGACCCATCGGCGACATGGCCTGCCGGGTCGCCCAGGTACGCGGCGCCGGGCGGGTGTTCGGCGTCGACCTCGTACCGGAACGGCTGCGCCGGGCGCGCTCACGGGGCGTGGAGACGTACAACCTGCGGGCCTTCGACAACGAGAAGGAACTCGTGGCCGCCATCCAGGACGAGACCGACGGCCGCGGCCCCGACGCCGTGATCGACGCCGTCGGCACCGAGGCCCACGGCAGCGTCGCCGCCCGCCTTGTCCAGCAGGCCTCGGCGATGATGCCCCGCCGCCTGAGCGGCCCGCTCGCCGAGCGCTTCAGCGTCGACCGGCTCGCCGCCCTGCACACCGCCATCGAACTCGTCCGGCGCGGCGGCACCCTCTCCCTCGTCGGCGTGTACGGCGGCATGGCCGACCCGATGCCGATGCTCACGATGTTCGACAAGCAGCTCCAGATCCGCATGGGCCAGGCCAACGTGCGCCGCTGGACCGACGAGATCCTGCCCTACCTGACGGACGAGGACCCCCTCGGCGTCGACGACTTCGCCACCCACCGGCTGCCGCTGGCGGACGCGCCGCACGCGTACGAGATGTTCCAGCGCAAGCAGGACGGCGCGGTGAAGGTCCTGATGGAACCCTGACGGCCGGCCGACGGCTCCCTCGGGCGCCCCGCCGACTCCGCACGGAACCGTCGGGTGACGGGGAATCCGCGGGCGGTACGGAAGTCCGCGGCGGCACGGAAACCTGCGGGCGGCACGGAAGTCCGCGGCGGTACGGAAACCGGCGGGCGGCACGGAAGTCCGCGGCGGTACGGAAACCTGCGGGCTGTGCGGAACTCTGCGGCGGTACGGAAGTCCGCAGCCTCTTCGGCGGCACTCGCCGCCGGGGTTTCCGGTCCGGTGACGGTCCCGGTCGGATGTCACGCCCCTCGGGGGCCGGCCCCCGCCGGGTTCGGGGCGGCAGTCCCGGCCGGCTCCCGGCCGGGTTCCGGGCAGGTTCCTCACCGGCTTCGCGCGGCAGCCGACCGCGCGGTCCCGGACGGCGGTCGGCGGCGGTCCTCGGACGCCGGCCGCTACCGCGCTTCCGGCGGCGCGAAGATCTCCGCGAGGTCGTAACGCACCGGCTCCTCCAGCTGCCCGTACGTACAGCTCTCCGGCGTGCGGTCCGGGCGCCAGCGGCGGAAACGGGCCGTGTGCCGGAAACGCGCCCCGTTCTCCATGTGGTCGTACGCCACCTCGGCCACCCGCTCCGGCCGCAGCGGCACCCACGACAGGTCCTTCTTCCCGGACCAGCGGCTCGGCGCCCCCGGCAACCGCGCCGTCTCGTGGGCCGCCTCGTCCGCCCACGCCGCCCACGGATGCCCGGACACGTCGTCCATGCGCAGCGGCTCCAGCTCCGCCACCAGCTCCGCCCGGCGCTTCATCGGGAACGCGGCCGACACCCCCACGTGCTGGAGGGCGCCCCGGTCGTCGTACAGACCGAGCAGCAGCGAACCGACGACCGGGCCGCTCTTGTGCAGCCGGTAGCCCGCCACGACCACGTCCGCCGTCCGCTCGTGCTTGACCTTGTACATGGCGCGCTCGTCCTGGAGGTACCGCACCCCCGGCGGCTTCGCCACCACCCCGTCCAGACCGGCGCCCTCGTACTGCTCGAACCACTGCCGGGCCACCTCGACGTCCGTCGTCGCGGGCGCCACGTGCACCGGTGCCGTGACCCCGGACAGGGCCCGTACCAGCAGCGCGCGACGGTCCGTGAGGGGCACGTCGAGCAGGGACTCGTCGTCCAGGGCCAGCAGGTCGAAGGCGACGAACGAGGCGGGCGTCCGCTCGGCCAGCGTGCGCACCCGCGAGTCCGCCGGATGGATGCGCTCGGTCAGCGCGTCGAAGTCGAGCCGCCCCTCGTGGGCGATCACGATCTCCCCGTCCAGCACGCACCGCTCGGGCACCCGCTCCTTCAGCGCCGCGACCAGCTCCGGGAAGTACCTCGTCAGCGGCTTGGTGGTGCGGCTGCCCAGCTCCAGCTCGGGGCCGTCGCGGAACACGATCGCGCGGAACCCGTCCCACTTCGCCTCATAGTGCATGTCCGGCGGGATACTCGCCACGGACTTGGCGAGCATCGGCTTCACGGGCGGCATGACCGGGAGATCCATGGTCCGATTCTGCGCCCGGAACATCCGGTCCGCCCGGTGTGCGAGGTCCGTCCGCCACGCCTACCGTGGCCGCATGGGTGACGCGGTGGAACTCGAAGCGGGCGGGCGGACAGTACGCCTGTCCAGCCCCGACAAGGTGTTCTTCCCGGAGCGCGGCTTCACCAAGCTGGACCTCGCCCGGTACTACGTGGCCGTCGGCCCCGGCATCCTGCGCGCCCTGCGCGACCGCCCCACCACCCTGGAGCGCTACCCCGACGGGGTGACCGGCGAGTCGTTCTTCCAGAAACGGGCCCCCAAGAACATGCCCGACTGGATCCCGACCGCCCACATCACCTTCCCCAGCGGCCGCAGCGCCGACGAGATGTGCCCCACCGAGGAGGCGGCCGTGCTGTGGGCCGCCCAGTACGGCACCCTCACCTTCCACCCCTGGCCGGTGCGCCGCGGCGACGTCGACCGCCCCGACGAACTCCGCATCGACCTCGACCCGCAGCCCGGCACCGACTACGACGACGCCGTCCGCGCCGCGCACGAACTGCGCGCCGTCCTGGACGAGTTCGGCGGCCTGCGCGGCTGGCCCAAGACCTCCGGCGGCCGGGGACTGCACGTCTTCGTGCCCATCGAGCCCCGCTGGACCTTCACCCAGGTGCGGCGCGCCGCCATCGCCGTCGGCCGCGAGATGGAACGCCGCATGCCGGACCGCGTGACGATCAAGTGGTGGAAGGAGGAACGCGGCGAGCGGATCTTCATCGACTACAACCAGACCGCCCGCGACCGCACCATCGCCTCCGCCTATTCCGTACGGCCCCGCCCGCACGCCCCCGTCTCCGCGCCGCTGCGCTGGGAGGAGGTCGGGCAGGCCCACCCGCGGGACTTCGACATCGCGACCATGCCCGCGCGCTTCGCCGAACTCGGCGACGTGCACGCGGACATGGACGATCACGCCTACTCCCTCGACGCCCTGCTGGAACTGGCGACGAAGGACGAACACGACCACGGGCTCGGCGATCTGCCGTACCCGCCCGAGTACCCGAAGATGCCGGGCGAGCCCACGCGGGTCCAGCCGAGTCGGGCCAGGAAGGACCGTCCCCCGGCCGCCTCCTGAACCCCGGCCCGGCTCCCTGACCGGCCCGGCAACCGGCCGGTCAGGTGCCCGGTGGGCCGGTGGGCCGGTGGACCGGTGGCCCGGTGGGCCCGGTGTCCTACAACTCCCGGATGCGCACGTCCCGGTACGAGACCACGTCCGTCGTGCCGTGCACCTGGAGCCCGACGTAGCCGGAGGCGAAGCGCCGGCCGTCCGTGCCCGGGTCGTCCGGGCGCGGCGGCTCGAAGACCTGGCCGCCGGTGTTGTCGAACTCGTTGATCAGCACGCCGTTGCGGTAGACCGAGTAGCGCTGGTCGACCACCCGGATCTCGTAGTCGTTCCAGGTGCCCTTCGGAGTCACGCCCGCGCCGGACAGCCCCACGCGGTCGAAGCCGTAGACCGACCCCGTCTTGTACATGTCGCCGTCGGGCCGGTCGAACACCTGCACCTCGTGCCCGTACTTGATGGCCACCCACTCCGGCCGCGACTCCTCCGGGTGCTCGTGGACCCACGGGAACCGCACGAACACACCGGAGTTGGCGTTGCCCGTGCCCGGCGCGTCGTCACGCCACTGCAGACGCAGCGAGAAGTCGCCGTACTTGCGCTCCGGGAACCACAGCATGCCCAGGCCCGGCTTCGTGGTGCCCGAGGTGATCGACCCGTCCGCGTTCAGCGCGAACGAACCGCCGCCCACCTGCTCCCACCGCGCGAACGACTCCGCGCTGCCGTCCAGGATCTTGCGGTAGCCCTCGGTCTGCCCGGGCTTGCCGATCCCGGACTGCCGGGCGGCCCGCGTGATGGCGTTGTACTCGCGCTGGTCGACGACGCCTTCCTTCAGCAGCGCGTCCAGCACGGACTTCACGTGCTTGAGGAACAGGGCGTGGGACGTCCACTCCTTCTCGTCCTCGATCAACTCGTTGATCCGGCACCGGTTGTTCGTGACCCGGTTCGGGACGCCCGAGTCGACCGTGCCGACGATCACCGTCAACCGCTCGTCGTACTCGGGGCAGTCCGGCGCGGGCACCCCGCCGCCGGCCACCACCGTGAAGCTCACGGTGCGCGGCTCGGAGGTGTTGCCGGCCTTGTCGGTCGCACGGTAGGCGACGGTGTGGGCGCCTGCGCGGTCGACCGTCAGCGGTGCGGTGTATGCGATGTACGGTCCGCCGTCGAGGGAATACTCGATACCGGCGACACCGGAACCGCCCTCGTCCGTCGCCCCGATCGTCACCCGCGCGCTGCCGACGTACGCCCCGTCGGAGTTCTTGGTGCCCTCCACGGTCACACCCGTCACCGGCGGCGTGGTGTCCTGCGGAGGCGCCGAGACGATCGTGAACTCGACGCTCTTCTCGGCCGCCGCGTTGCCCGCCTTGTCGGTGGCGCGGTACCGCACGGTGTGCGTGCCGGCCTCGTGCACCATCACGGGCGCGGTGTACGCCTGCCAGGCGCCCTCGCTGCCGATCGCATACTCAATACTGTTGACGCCCGACCCGGTGTCGGACGCGGTGACGGTGACCGTCGCCATGTCGACATAGGTCCCGTCGGGATTCCGTTCACCGCTGACCGTCGCCGAGGTGTCCGGCGGCGTGCTGTCGTCCGACGGCGGGGCGACGACGGTGAACGTGACGCTCTTCTCCGCCGACACGTTGCCCGCCTTGTCCAGCGCCCGGTAGCGGACCGTGTGGTCGCCGACCCGGTCGACCACGACCGGCGCCGTGTACGGCTGCCAGGCGCCGTCGGCCCCGACCGCGTACTCGATCCGGTCCACGCCGGAACCGCCCGCGTCCGTGGCGCTGATCGCCACGCTCGCCGAACCCACGTACTGGCCCTGGGCGTTCTGCGTGCCGCGCACCTCCGCCGTCGCCTCGGGCGCCGTGGTGTCGTCCCCGCCCGCGTCGCTCACCACGAGGACGCCCCGCATCTCCCCGTGGCCGGGGATCGTGCAGTGGTACAGGTACCGGCCGGGCGTCAGGGTGACCTCGGCGGTGTGCCGGCCGTCCTGGTCGTCGTTCGGACTGGCCAGGATGTTCAGCTGCACGTCGCTGTTGTACTCGGGGTCGCTGGTGACGAACGTCAGCGTGTGCGGCATGCCGGTGGTGTTGCCGGTCGCCGCGCTGTTCTCGAAGACGATCGTCGCCGGGCCCGCCACCGCCGTGGCGGGCGCGGACGCGTACTTGGTGATGTCGTCGTCCGCCGTCCAGGTGAGGACCTGCGCGGCCCGCACGGACGGGGTGTCCTGCCCGGCGGCCGTCGTCTGCAGCCCCAGCGTCATCAGCAGACCGGCCAGCAGGGCGGCCCAGACTCTTCGTTGCCGTATCAGGAGTGTCATGGGTGTCACCGGCTCCTCCTCGCCAGCTGGTCGGCCGCGGGCGTCGGCCCGCCGCCTATGTAGGTGACCCGCCACAGCGCCGACTTGGCGTCCGAGGTGAAGAAGCCCCGCCCGTAGTCGAGGACGTACAGCGCGCCGTCCGGGCCGAACTTCCAGTCCATGAGGTTCTTGATGCCGTCGTTGCCGATCGGCACGATCTTCTTCAGCGACTCCGAGTGCACCGGCAGCCCGCCGTCGCCCTGCGTCCGCGGGTCCATGAGCACGGCGTTGCGTGGCTGGTCGGAGTCGTAGAAGTCGCCGACGAACCACTTGCCGTCCCAGTACGACGGCCACTTGGTCTCGCTGGTGCTGCCGGCGTCGTAGCGGTAGACCGGGCCGTTCATCGCGGCCTGCCCGCCGCCCTTGAGCCAGGGCAGCCGGTAGGTGGCCTCCTCCGCCTTGTAGGAGGGCACGCCGTCGGCGTCACGCGGGAAGTCCGGCGCGCCGCCCTGCGGCGAGTACCAGATGTTGTTGCCGGTCACCGGCGGCAGGTTGACCAGGCCGTCGTTGTTCGGCGACTCGTTCTTCGGGTGGTCGCAGTCGTACCAGCCCAGCGGCTTGGACGGGTCCGGCAGATTGCGGTCCCGGTAGGGCTGCTTGTTGCCCATGCAGTACGGCCAGCCGCGGTTGCCCGCCTCGGTGATCACGGCGAACGTGTCGTACTTCGCCGGCCCCCAGGTCGGGGACGGCTGACCGGCGTCGGGCCCGACCCAGCCCGCGTAGAGCGTGTCGGTGGACTTGTCGACGAAGATGCGCGCCGGGTTGCGCACGCCCATCACGTAGATCTCGCCGCGCGTCTTGCCGCCGCCCTCGGCGGTCTCCTTGCCGGTGAAGAGGTTGCCGTCGGGGAGGGTGTACGTCCCGTCCGGCTCCGGGTGGATGCGCAGGATTTTGCCGTTGAGGTTGTTGGTGTTGCCGGCGGTGCGGCGGGCGTCGGCGAAGGACACGCCCTTGAAGTCGGGCTCGGGGTTGTTGCCCGAGTAACCGCCGCTGAAGCCGCTGGAGTTGTTGTCACCGGTGGCGATGTACAGGTTG
This sequence comes from Streptomyces sp. DH24, assembly GCF_029813775.1. Taxonomy (GTDB): domain Bacteria; phylum Actinomycetota; class Actinomycetes; order Streptomycetales; family Streptomycetaceae; genus Streptomyces. The sequence continues at coordinate 184,653 of NZ_JARVKW010000004.1, forward strand.
CCGTTGGAGTCCCAGGCCATCCCGCCGCCCGCGTGGCAGCAGCTGTGGATCTGCACCGGCCACTTCAGCAGCACCTTCTCGCTGCCGAGGTCGAGCCTGCCGGTGGCCTCGTCGAAGGTGAACCGGGAGACGCGCCGCTCGGCCATGCGCGTCTCGCGGTTGATCTCCGAGTGCGGGGTGTAGTGCAGGTACACCCAGCCGTTGCGCGCGAAGTCCGGGTCGAGCTCGATGCCGAGCAGCCCTTCCTCGACCTTGACGAGTTCGTCGCCGCCGCCCTTGTTGCCGAACACGGTCAGCTCGCCGGCCAGGGTGACCTGCTTGGTCTTCGGGTCGTAGACGTGGATCTCGCCCTTGCCCTTGCCGATGTCGGGGTCGTTCCAGTCGGTGATCACGGGCCGGGAGGCGTCGGCGCCGCCCCGGCCGATGTAGAACACCCGGCCGTCGGGTGCGGTGACCAGGCCGTGCGGTTCGCCGATCTGGTCGTTCTGGCCGGGCTGGTTGGGCCGGGTGAGGCGTTCGGCCTTGTAGTTGGCGTTGATGGTGGCCTTGCAGTCGGCCTGCGCGATGCGGGTCGTCCACAGCAGGGCGCCGCGCAGATGGGCGCGGAAGTCGGTCTCGTCGTAGGAGGAGACCGTGCCGCCCATGCCGGTGTAGAACGACCGTCCGCCGTCGTAGTCCCGGCACCAGCTGACGGGGTGGTCCCAGCCGTTCGCGCTCGACCCCGGCTGGTAGGTGGACTCCCGTACGCGGGCGACTGTATGCACCGCACCGGACGGGTTCTTCACCCAGTTCAGCCACCGGTCCGGCCGCTTCCACTCCACCGGCAGGCCCTTGGTGGCCGGATGCCGCCGGTCGCCGACCTCAACGGTGGCCCGCTGCGTGGTCGTGGGCGAGGACGCGGCCGGGCGGGCGCCGATGAGACCGGTGAACCAGTCCGAGTACGGTTCCGCGCGAGCCGCGTCGTGGATGCCGACGAAACCGCCGCCGGCCTCCATGTAGGCCTCGAGGCCCGCCTCCTGGTCCGGGTCGAGGACGTCGCCGCCGCCGGTGAGGAACACGATCGCGTTGTAACGCCCCAGCCGGGTCTCGTCGGTGAAGACGGAGGCGTCGTCCGTCGCCTCGACCCGGAAGCGTTCGCCCGCCGGGCCGGACAGGCCGATCCGCTCGATGGTCTCGATGCCGGCGTTCACGACCGGGGACTCCTCCCCGGCGGCGGAACCGTGGAACAGCAGCACCCGCACATTCGCGCCACCGGGCGGTGACTTCACGGACATCGTTGTCACGGACGGTTCCGGCAGCGGACCCGCGTCGGCGACGGGTGCCGACAGCAGTCCGGCGGCGACGAATCCGGCGGTCAGGGACGCGACCCGGACTCTCCGTCTGGTGCTTCTCGCGCTCAATCCTCGCAAGTGCATGGGCCGTTGATGCGAAGCGAATCGCATGTGCTCACCCACCCCTTCTCGGTCGCGGCAACAGCGCCAAGGAAGCTAGACCTCTTTGCACAGTTCGCCAATAGGTATGACCGGGATTCAACGAACTTTGTCCCGAGTGTGGATAAACAGGCGCCGGGTCGGTACCGTCGCACAGGTTCCTCACAGCTACGTCCCCTCACAGACCGTCACGTTCCGCATCCGGATGGGGAGTTCGGCATGGACAGACGCACCTTCAACCGGCGTGTGCTGCTGGGCGGCGCGGCCGTCGCGACATCGTTGTCTCTCACCCCCGAGTCCGCCGCCGGCACGGCTGAGGCCCCGGCCGGCACCGCACCGGCCGGAGGCGAGGTGAGGCGCATCAAGCTGTACGCGGAGAAGCTCGCCGGCGGGCAGATGGGCTACGGCCTGGAGAAGGGCAAGGCGACGATCCCCGGCCCGCTCATCGAGCTCAACGAGGGCGACACGCTGCACGTCGAGTTCGAGAACACGATGGACGTGCCGGTGAGCCTGCACGTCCACGGGCTGGACTACGAGATCTCCAGCGACGGCACCAGGATGAACAAGAGCGACGTGGAGCCCGGCGGCACCCGCACCTACACCTGGCGCACCCACGCACCCGGCCGCCGCAAGGACGGCACCTGGCGGGCGGGCAGCGCGGGTTACTGGCACTACCACGACCACGTGGTGGGCACCGAGCACGGCACGGGCGGCATCCGTAAAGGGCTGTACGGGCCGGTGATCGTCCGCCGCAAGGGCGACGTACTGCCCGACATGACGTACACGGTCGTCTTCAACGACATGACCATCAACAACAAGCCCGCGCACAGCGGTCCGGACTTCGAGGCCACCGTGGGGGACCGCGTCGAGTTCGTGGTGATCACGCACGGCGAGTACTACCACACCTTCCACATGCACGGTCACCGCTGGGCCGACAACCGGACGGGCATGCTCACCGGGCCCGAGGACCCGAGTCAGGTGATCGACAACAAGATCTGCGGCCCGGCGGACTCGTTCGGCTTCCAGGTGATCGCGGGGGAGGGCGTCGGAGCCGGGGCGTGGATGTACCACTGCCATGTGCAGAGCCACTCGGACATGGGCATGGTCGGCCTGTTCCTGGTGAAGAAGCCGGACGGGACCATACCGGGACACGAGCCGCACGAGCACTGACCCGGTGCCGAAGCGCCCGGCCCTTTCCGCCGGCGGGGGCCGGGTCAGCCGGGGGCGTCGCCGAGGTCGAACACCGCCCATTCGGCCCAGGGCTTCTCCTGCACGTAGAGCCGGAAGCCCCGGCCGACGACGCGGCGTCCGCCGATCGTGCCGCCGTCGGGACGTACGAGCCGCCCCTGCGCCACGGGCGTGACGGCGTCACCGCCGAGGTCCGCGACGACGAGCCGGTCGTGGTCGTCCCCGTGGCCGCCGAAGAAGGCGACGCGCGGGCCGCGCACGGCGAGCCCGCTCGCGCCCCGCACCGGGTTCTCCCACACACGCACCGTGCCGTCCCGCTGTACGCCGATCAGCGGGAAATCCCGGTACGGGCACGTCCAGGCGGTCCGGCCGGTCACGTTGAGGGCGTAGCAGTCGTCGATGAACTCGCGTTTCGAGCCGGGGGCGTGGGCCCACAGCGGTTCGCCCGTGGAACTCCAGCGGCGCAGGCCCGGCCCGCTCAGGTCGTCGCCGTAGATGCCTTCGTCGAAGTGGCCGACCCAGAGGTCGCCCGCCTCGTCGGCCAGTAGGTGCTGCACGGCGTCACCGACGCGGAACGTCCACGTGGGCCGCCCGAGCGCGTCGAAGACCTGCACCTGCGGCTCGCCCCCGCCGGTGCGGGAGGCGTACAGCACGAACCCGCCGTCGGGCAGCGCCTCGACGCGGGTGCACTGCGGCAGCACGGCGCTCAGCCGCGTCTCGTACGGGGAGCCGTCCTCGACGGTGACCACCAGGGCGTCGACGGGGCCCTCGCGCGCCCGGTCGGGTGCCCGCTCGGACAGGAGCCAGTGGGCGCGCCCGTGGGCGTCGACCGTGCTGTGCAGGACGTGCGGTCGCCGGTGGGCGCGCGGGAGTCCGGCATGGGGGACCAGCCGCGTCTCGGGCCGGCTACCCGGCATGGGCCTTTCTCGTCGTCATGCGGCCGATCCTCGGTGCCGGGGTGCGGCGCGCGCAAGCCCTTTTCACGGATCGGAGAGCGCTCTCAACCCCGGCGCGTGTCGGCGCTATCCTGAGCGGCAGCCGCCGAGGATGAGCAGGAGCCCGAAAGTGACCGAGACAGCGCCGCGTCCCACGCTGGAGGCCGTGGCCGCGCGGGCCGGGGTCTCACGGGCCACCGTGTCCCGGGTGGTGAACGGTGCGGCCGGGGTGCGGGAAAGCCTGGTGGAGCGGGTCCGGCGGGCCGTGGAGGAGCTGGGATACGTTCCGAACCAGGCGGCCCGCAGTCTGGTGACCCGGCGGCACGACGCCGTCGCCGTCGTCATCGCCGAACCCGAGGCCCGGGTCTTCGCGGACCCCTACTTCGCCCACCAACTGCGCGGGATCAGCAAGGAGTTGACGGCCCAGGACAACCAGCTCGTGCTGCTGCTGACCGAGGGCCGCGACGACCACGCCAGGGTCGCCCGCTACCTCTCCGGCGGGCACGTCGACGGGGCGCTGGTGTTCTCGCTGCACCTCGACGACCCCCTGCCGGGGCTGATCCAAAGCGCCGGGATACCGACCGTGTTCGGCGGCCGGCCCGGCTGGAGCGACGGCCGGGGCGGCGTGGCGTACGTCGACAGCGACAACCGGGGCGGCGCCCGGGAGGCCGTGCGTCATCTCGTCGGGCTGGGCCGCGGCCGCGTCGCCCACATCACGGGCCCGCTCGACCAGACGTCGGCGGTCGACCGGCTCGACGGCTTCCGGGACGTCATGGTCGACGCCGACCCGCGGCTGGTCGCCGAGGCCGACTTCACCGCTGCGGGCGGTGAGCGGGCCATGCGCGAGCTGCTCGACCGCTGCCCGGACCTGGACGCCGTGTTCGCCGCGAACGACCTGACCGCCGCCGGTGCCCTGCGGGTGCTGCGCGAGCACGGGCGCAGGGTGCCCGACGACGTGGCCGTGATCGGTTTCGACGACATGCTGGCCGTCGCCGAGCAGACCGAACCGGCGCTCACCACGGTCCGGCAGGACATAGAGGAGATGGGCCGGTTGATGGCCCGGCTGCTGCTGCGCGGCCTGGACCGCGACGAGTCGGCCGGGACCGTGGGCGGCGCGCCGTCCAGCGTGATCCTGCCGACGACGCTGGTGCGCCGCGCTTCCGCCTAGGCGTACGGTCCCGGCACCGGTCTGGGCCGGCGTCGCTGCGGGCGGGGCGTGCTCAGCCCTGCCGGGGCGTGGTCCGCTTGCCGCCGGCGACGGTCTTGCCGTCCAGTTGGAAGAAGCCGTAACCGCCGGCCTCGGGCCCGGCCGACCGGAAGCGCCGGCCGAAGAGGCCGTGGCAGAGGGACTCGGCGCCCTCGATGCCGGACGTGCCGATGTCCATCCAGTGGGGGGAGAGCCCAGCCGGTGACGAAACCGGTTGGGGATCGTCGCCCTCCTCGGCAGAGGGCCCGGGGTCTGCCTCTGCCGAGTCCGGCACCCGCCCACTGGCGATCGCCGCCGGGAAGCGGCCGACCCGGCGCGGCGGCCGGGTGCTCACCGGCGGTGACGGAGGAAGTCGTCCGGGTTTTCCTCCGGTTCCGCGCGCCGCCGTGCGTCGGGCCGTGCGCCGCGCCACCATCGGTGCGGCCGGGGGCCCTGTCCGGGGGCGTTGATCGGGCGTTGATGGAACGTTTTTCGCCGCGCGGCACGATCGCGTTCATGCACTTCGAGACGATCACCCCGGCCGACACCGCCTGGCAGGAGCGTGCCCTGTGCGCGCAGACCGGGGCCGACTTCTTCTTCCCCGAGCCGGGCAGTTCCGTGCGCGAGGCGAAGCGCATCTGCGGCATGTGCGAGATGCGCTCCGCCTGTCTGGACTACGCGATGAACAACGACGAGCGCTTCGGTGTGTGGGGCGGCCTGTCGGAGAAGGAGCGGCTGGAGCTCAGGCGCACCGGCCGCTGACCGGCCGGGCCGCGCGGCGGTCCCGGCCCGGGACGCCCGGGCCGGGCCGACGGCGTCGTCAGGCCTTCCCGCGGGCCGCCATGCGTGCCTTGCGCGCCGCCAGCTTCTCGTCGAACTTGGCCGCCTCGGAGTCCAGGCCGTCCATGTACAGGCCCAGTTCCTCCTGCGCCTTCACGCCCTCGGGGCCGAGGCCGTCGATCTCCATGATCTTCAGAAAGCGCAGCACGGGCTGGAGCACGTCGTCGTGGTGGATCCGCAGGTTGTAGACCTCGCCGATCGCCATCTGCGCCGCGGCCCGCTCGAAGCCGGGCATGCCGTGGCCGGGCATGCGGAAGTTGACGACGACGTCCCGCACGGCCTGCATCGTCAGGTCGGGGGCGAGCTCGAAGGCGGCCTTCAGCAGGTTGCGGTAGAAGACCATGTGCAGGTTCTCGTCGGTCGCGATGCGGGCCAGCATGCGGTCGCAGACCGGGTCGCCGGACTGGTGGCCGGTGTTGCGGTGCGAGATGCGGGTCGCGAGTTCCTGGAAGGCGACGTAGGCGACCGAGTGCAGCATCGAGTGGCGGTTGTCCGACTCGAAGCCCTCGCTCATGTGCGCCATGCGGAACTGCTCCAGCTTGTCCGGGTCCACGGCACGCGAGGTGAGCAGGTAGTCCCGCATCACGATGCCGTGCCGGCCCTCCTCGGCGGTCCAGCGGTGCACCCAGGTGCCCCAGGCGCCGTCGCGGCCGAACAGCGAGGCGATCTCGTGGTGGTAGCTGGGCAGGTTGTCCTCGGTGAGCAGGTTGACCACGAGGGCGATGCGGCCGATCTCGGTGACCTTCGACTGCTCCTTCTCCCAGGCTTCGCCGTCCTCGAAGAGGCCCGGGAAGTTCCGGCCGTCGGTCCACGGGACGTACTCGTGCGGCATCCAGTCCTTGGCGACCTGGAGATGCCGGTTGAGTTCCTTCTCGACCACTTCCTCCAGTGCGTACAACAGCTGGGCGTCGGTCCAGGCGCCGGCAGGGCTGCCGAGGTGGGGAGTGGTGATCGTCATTAAGGCTCCATGGGGACTGCTGAGCGGAATAGCGGAAACCTACGCCATCGTAGGCTACGTTCCCGTAGGTTACGACGCCGTAGGTTAAGTGTGGCGTAAGGACCGCTGATCAACCGGGTCACGTCGTGGGCGGCCGGTTCGGGTCGTGCCGGGGAACGACTCGGCCCCCGACCCGCAGGCCGGGGGCCGAATGAGGCGTTCCGCTCAAGGGCTCAGGCGTACAGCTCCCGCAGGCGCACCGAGAGACATGTCACACAGCCCTCCAGCTTCTCGAACTCGCTGATGTCCACCACGACCGGCTCGTGGCCGAGGTCGCTGAACAGTTCCGCCGTCTTCGGGGCGCTCGCGGCCATCAGCACCCTGCTGCCGCCGAGCAGGACGACGTGCGCGCCGGACTCCTCGGGCACCGGCAGGAAACGCGGGAACAGCGACGGCACGTCCATCTTCGGGATGTGCCCGACGACCGTCCCGTCCGGCAGCGCCGTGACCGCCGACTTCAGGTGCAGCACCTTGCTCACGGGCACGGCGACCACCTGCGCGCCCAGCGGTTCGAAGGCGGCCCGCAACTGCTGGACCCCGGCCGCGTTGGTGCGCCCGCCGCGGCCGACGTAGATCGTGTCGCCGATCTTCAGGACGTCGCCGCCGTCCAGCGTGCCCGGCTCCCAGATCCAGTTCACCGAGCAGCCGAGGCGGGCCACGGCCTCCTCGACGCCGGCGGTCTCGGCGCGCCGGGACTCGGCACCGGACCGGGCGATCAGCGCGACGTTCTTGTACATGACGACCGTGTCCTCGACGAACACGGCGTCGGGGCAGTCGTCGGCCGGGTCGATCTCGATCGTCTCCCAGCCGTTGTCGCGCAGTGCCCGCGCGTATCCCTCCCATTGCTCGACCGCGAGGTCGACGTCGACCTTCGCCCGGTCGATGTGCGTCACCAGCCCTTCGGCGAGGCGTGGACCGGGGCGGCGGACGAGGGCCTTCTTGCTGGACACGGGGAAATCTCCGGATCGGGGACTTGCTGATGGGGCCATCATGCGGCACCGGCGGCGACGGGGCGCACCCGGCCTGCCGTCGTGCGCCGGCGGCGATCACGGGGGCGCCCACCGGCCGTCGTGCGCCGCCGGTGCGCCCCGTGCGCCATTGGCGGCCATCATGCCCCGCCGGTCCGGGCGGGCAAAACCCTCAGGACCGGCCTGTGGTCCTCCCGAAATGCTCCGCCGTGTACGAGTTCCGGGCGGCGAGCAGCTGCCGGGTCGTCCCCTCGAAGATCACCCGCCCGCCGTCCCGCCCGCCGTCCGAGCCCGGGCGGACCACGTGGTCGGCGTGCGCGACGACGCCGAGGTCCTGCTCGACGACCACGACGGTGGTGCCGGCGCCGCACAGCGCGCCCGGCCGGCGGCGTACGCCCCGGTCGTCCAGGACGTCGAGCGCCCCGAGACCGTGGCGAACACGGCCGAGGACTCCTCCGGTCCCGAAACGCCGGTGCACACGGGCAGCCGGCGCTTCGGGATACGCAGGGGGACCTCCGGGAGGTTGTTCTTTCCGGGCTCCGGTGACGGTGACGGTGACGGTGACGAACTCGCGCGTGCCGTGGCCGCTAGGCGGAATACCCGACAGCCTCCGGCGTGGTCTCCTTCAGTTCGCCGTCCAGTTCCAGCCAGCGCGTGATGCCGATCGACGCCAGGAACGGCAGGTCGTGGCCGGCCACCACCAGCGCGCCCTCGTACGACTCCAGGGCCGTGGTGAGCTGCCGGACGCTCGCCATGTCGAGGTTGTTCGTCGGCTCGTCCAGCATCAGCAGCTGCGGCGCGGGCTCGGCCAGCATCAGCGCGGCCAGCGCCGCCCGGAAGCGTTCGCCGCCGGACAGCGTGCCGGCCTGCTGGTCGGCGCGGGAGCCCCGGAACAGGAAGCGGGCGAGCCGCGCCCTGATCCGGTTGTTGGTGGCGCCCGGCGCGAACCGGGCCACGTTCTCCGCGACCGTCAGACCGGCGTCGAGCACGTCCAGGCGCTGCGGCAGGAACCGCAGCGGGACGTGCGCCGTCGCCTCGCCCGACACCGGCTGGAGGTCCCCGGCGATCGTGCGCAGCAGCGTGGTCTTGCCCGCGCCGTTGCGCCCGATCAGCGCGACCCGCTCCGGACCGCGCAGTTCGAAGGCGCCGTCCACTCGGGCCCCGTACACCAGCTCCAGGTCCTTCAGCGTGAGGACGTCGCGGCCCGGCGGCACGGCCGTGTACGGCAGGTCGATACGGACCTCCTCGTCGTCCCGCACGGCCTCCGCCGCCTCGTCGAGCCGCTCCTTGGCCTCGGCGAGTTTCTCCTCGTGCAGGATGCGGTGCTTGCCCGCGGACTCCTGTGCCGCGCGCCTGCGCGCCCCCATGACGATCTTCGGCTCACGTTTCTGGTCCCACATCTTCTGCCCGTACCGCTTGCGGCGGGCCAGTTTGACCTGGGCGTCGGCCAGTTCGCGCTTCTGTTTGCGCAGATCGGCCTCGGCGACGCGCACCATGCGCTCGGCCGCGTCCTGCTCGACGGCGAGGGCCTCCTCGTACGCCGAGAAGTTCCCGCCGTACCAGGTGACCTCCCCGCCGCGCAGGTCGGCGATCTGGTCGACGAGTTCCAGCAGTTCCCGGTCGTGGCTGACCACGATCAGTACGCCCGGCCAGGACGCGACGGCCGCGTACAGCCGCCGGCGCGCGTACAGGTCGAGGTTGTTGGTGGGCTCGTCCAGCAGCAGCACGTCCGGCCTGCGCAGCAGCAGCGCGGCCAGCCTGAGCAGCACGGACTCGCCGCCGGAGACCTCGCCGATGGTGCGGTCGAGCCCGATGCGGCCGAGGCCGAGCTCGCCGAGCGTGGCCAGGGCGCGTTCCTCGACGTCCCAGTCGTCGCCGACGGTCTCGAAGTGCTCCTCGGCGACGTCGCCCGCCTCGATGGCGTGCAGCGCGGCCCGTTTGGCGGCGATGCCGAGGGTCTCGTCGACGCGCAGCGCGGTGTCGAGGGTGACGTTCTGCGGCAGGTACCCGACCTCGCCGGTGACGCGGACGGCGCCGTCGGCCGGGACGAGCTCCCCGGCGATCAGCTTCAACAGGGTTGATTTCCCCGAGCCGTTGACGCCGACGAGGCCGGTGCGGCCGGAGCCGAACGCCACGTCGAGGCCGTCGAAGACGGGCGTCCCGTCGGGCCAGGCGAAGGACAGGGAGGTACAGGTGACGAAAGTGGACATGCGGCCTCGCGGTTGCTCGGTGCGGTCAGGGGCAATCGCGTATCGAGACACCGCGAGGCACGACCGACAGCCGGGAGGGAGAGCGAGGGCATGAGAAAAGCCCTGTCCCGCAAGGACGGCTCGAACGCCGAGGTCGCACACGACGCACACCCCTACCGGGTGTGACACGGGTGTCTCAGGACCTCAGACGAGCAACGTCCTTCTCCAATCGACGGCAACAGGACCGCCATACAGCGTATGAGGAGGCGATCGGGGTGTCAACGCGTTTGGGCGCCGCCGGCCGCACGTCCCGAGGAGGCCCCGTGTTCCACGGTTCGCTCGCCCTGCCCGCCCGGCTCCAGCTGCTGGCGCGCGACGCCATGGAACCGCGGCCGGCGCGGCACCTGGTGCGGGCCGGCGCCCTCACCGAACTGGCCCGGCGCGGGCTGCTCGTCGACGACGACGGCATCGCCACCCCGGCCGACCTGGACTCCGCCACCGGGGACGCCGTCCTCGACGGGCTGCTGGAACTCGTGCGCGAGTCCCTGCCGCACCGGTGGGACGCCTGGGTGACGCCGTACGCCCGGGTCACCTCGGACGCCGTACGCGAACAACTGGTCGCGCCGGGGTACGTGCGGGCGGAACGCCGCCGGGTGCTGGGGCTGTTCCCGTCCGTCGAGTACGTGCCCGCCCGGGCCGCCGACGTGGCCGCGCTGCGCGACCACGCCCGGGACGTCCTCGACGGTCCGCTGCCGGCCGCGGACGTCTCCGAGGCGGACGCGGCACTCGTCGCCCTCGCCGCGTCCGCCGAACCGCGCACGCTGGTGCCGGACCGGGACCGCGCCCGCCACGCAGGGCGGGTCCAGGAACTGACCGGGCGCGCCGCGGCGGCACCGGGCCTCGGGCGGGTGCTGCCCGAGCTGTGCGCGGCGCTGTCGTCGCTGCCGGTGCCGTCGGTGCGCTGAACCGCCGGGAGAGCGCCGCGACCGCCGGGACCGCCGGGGGACCGCCGGGAAGGAGGCGGCCTCAGCAGGCGTCCCGTATCAGCTCCGCGAGGTCATGGTCCAGGTCGAGGTGGCGGTGCTCCAGGCCGGCGGGCACGAGTTCGCCCGTCGCGTCCAGGAAGCGCCGTACGTCGCCCGAGCGGACGTGCACGACGGCGGTCCCCTCGGGGGCGTGGAACTCCAGCACCGTGCGGTCGGGTCCGTAGGGGCGCACCCGCACGTCGCCGTGGCCCTCGGGCGCGTCCAGCCCGGCGGCGAGCAGCTCGCGGGCGAACGTCCAGCAGACGTCCACGCCCTCCAGGGTGGCCGGGGCCGGGAACGTCATGCGGACGGCGAACGGGTCGCGCCGGTCGTAGTGCAGCGTGGCGGGGATGCTCGGCATGCGGGGCGCGTCGGCCACGAGACGGGCCTCCACGAGCTGCTCGATGACGATGGACAACGCCTTGCTCCTTGGGACGGCTGGCAGGACTCCCGGGCGGACGGGCCGTGCACTGGATGAGACGACGGAATGCGCCGCTCCGTGCACACCGTGGGCGAGTGACCTCTGTCACCGCCTTCATGCGTGACACCCCGCGCCGTCTTCTCGCCCCGGGCGCACGGCAGTTGCGCCCCGGCGCCGACCGGCCCGTACGCTCGTCGTCACCATGACGACCGTACGCATTCCCGCGGGCTGGCCCGCGACCGAGGAACAGGCCCGCGCCGTGCAGGACGAACTGCGCGGCCGCGTGGTGCTCGACGAGCCGGGCCTGCCGCCCGGGACGGGCCACGTCACCGGGGTCGACGTGGCCTACGACGACGAACGGGACGTGGTCGCCGCCGCGGCCGTCGTGCTGGACGCGGCGACCCTGGAGGTCGTCGGCGAGGCCACCGCCGTCGGCCGGATCTCCTTCCCGTACGTGCCCGGCCTGCTCGCCTTCCGTGAGATCCCCACCGTGCTGGCCGCCCTCGACGCCCTGCCCCGCCCGCCCGGCCTGGTCGTCTGCGACGGCTACGGGCTCGCCCACCCGCGCCGCTTCGGCCTGGCGAGCCACCTCGGCGTCCTGACCGGCCTGCCCACCATCGGCGTCGCCAAGAACCCCTTCACCTTCACGTACGACGACCCGGACGCCCTGCGCGGCAGCCGGTCCGCGCTGCTCGCGGGCACCGAGGAGGTCGGCAGCGCGCTGCGCACCCAAGACGGCGTCAAGCCGGTCTTCGTCTCCGTCGGCCACCGCACCAGCCTCGACAACGCCTGCGCCCACACCCTGGCCCTCACCCCGGCCTACCGGATCCCGGAGACCACCCGCAGGGCGGACGGCCTGTGCCGCGCGGCACTGCGCCGGGCGACCGGTATCTGAGTACGCCCTCTGAGTACGCGCGCGGATACGGCGCCCAAGGCCCGCCCGGCAGGCTGGGCGCCATGACATCGCACCGTGCCCCCAAGCCCCTTGCCCACCCGAGCAGGCCGGCCGAGCGTGCCGTGACCGTCGCGCTCGTGCTCGCCGTGCTGGCCGGACTCGCCTGGATCGCCGGGATGATCTACACGGTCGCCGAGTGGCCGCTGTAGCCGCTGCGGGCGAGGGGGAGGGCGGGCCCGGCCGTCCACGGGCCGGTCAGTGCCGGGCGGCGACCCGGAAGCGGATCCCGGCCGCGCGCAGCCGCTCGGTCAGCGCGTCGCCCATCGCCACCGCCGTGGTGACCTGACCCGCGGTCGGCGGCAGGTCGTCGAAGGCCAGGGACAGCGCCGACTCGGCGAACATCTTCGCGGTCTCCCCGTAGCCGGGGTCACCGCCCGCCACCTCCGTGTACACCCGCCGGCCGCCGCCCTCGCCGACGAAGCGGACGGAGAACCAGCTCCTGGCGCGCTTCTCCGGCCCCGGGCCCTCACCGGGCCTGAGCCGGGCGGACAACCAGCGCCGGGCGGGCGGCAGTTGGGCCGCCGCGACCCGCCCGCCCAGGGCGGCCACGCCGCCCACCGCGACGGGCAGGCGCCGCACCGCCGCGTAGTGCCGGTAGCGGAAGTCCGGGCCGTAGCGGTCCAGGGCCTTCGCGGAGCGCCGCACGATCTGCGGGTCGATGGTCGGCAGCGGCAGCGCCCACGCACCGACCGCCCTGGCGAAGTGCGGCGCTCCCGTCGGGGCCACCGCCCGCCGCCCCACCAGCCGCGGCTCGTGCCGGCGCCGCTCCAGCGCGGCGGCGCGCATGCCGCGCACGCGCGCGAACTGGTTGAGGGCGGAGGCGAACGTCCCGCCCGAGAAGGCCGCGTCGGCGGTCACGAAACCCTCCACGGCCAGCGGCACGCCCTCCGGCAGCTGCCGCACCGTGAAGTACACGCCCAGGTCGTGCGGCACGGAGTCGAACCCGCAGGCGTGCACCAGCCGCGCGCCGGTCTCACGCGCGCGTGCGTCGTGCCGGACGTACATCAGGTCCACGAACTCCGGCTCACCCGTGAGGTCCAGGTAGTCGGTGCCGGTGTCCGCGCAGGCGGCGACGAGTTCCTCGCCGTACGTCACATAGGGGCCCACGGTCGTCGCCAGCACGCGCGCGTGCTCCGCGAGCCGGCGCAGCGAGCCCGGGTCCGACACGTCGGCGCGCAGCACCCCGGGCTCCGCGCCGCCGGGCATCCGCTCCCGCAGCCGCCGCAGCTTCTCCTCGTCGCGCCCGGCGATCGCCCAGCGCAGCCCTGCGGGCGCGTGCGCGGCGAGGTACTCCGCGGTGAGCGTCCCGACGAAGCCGGTGGCTCCGAAGAGGACGATGTCGTACGGGCGGTCCGCCCTGTCCAGCCTGCTCATGACACCCCTCGCTCCGCAGCACGCGCCGTTGTCGGTGGCCGAGGCTAGCGTGAGGGGTGCGGAGCCCGACGACGAGCCCGGAGGCCGACGGTGACAGTGCCCAGAAACGCCCGGAAGAAGTGGCAGAAAGTACGCGAGTTCGCCCTCGGCCTGCCGGACGCGGCCGAGGAGTTCCCGTGGGGCGAGTCGGTCGCGAAGGTCAACAAGAAGGTGTTCGTCTTCCTCGGAGTCCAGGACGGCAGCTACCCCCTGGGGGTGACGCTGAAGCTCAAGGACGAGACGAGCCACGCCCACGCCCTGTCCTGCCCCGGCGCCGAACCGGCCGGCTACGGCCTCGGCAGATCCGGCTGGGTCCGCGTCCCCCTGGCCGAGGACGGCGCCCCGCCGGCGGAGCTCCTGTGCGAGTGGGTGGAGGAGAGCTACCGGGCGACAGCGCCGAAGAGACTGACGGCCCGGTTGGACGGCACCGGCCCGTCCGGCGCCTGAGGAGGAGGCGCGGAGCACCGACCGGGGGTCCGGGGGCAAAGCCCTCCGGGCGTTCACCACGACACCGCCCGGTGGAAAACTAAGCGCTCGCTTGCCAACCCCTTGTGCCGGCCGTCGGACGTCCATAGCATCGCCGGTGTTACATCAGTTGTGTCACAGTCCAGCAGGGGGCGCGATGACAGCGGCACCACCACCCGCGCACGGCCCGCTCACCGGCGTGCGCGTGGTCGAGCTGGCCGGCATCGGCCCCGGCCCGTTCGCCGCGATGCTCCTCGGCGACCTCGGCGCCGACGTCGTACGCGTGGACCGCCCCGGCGGGCCCGGACTCGCCCTGGACCCCGGCCACGACGTCACCAACCGCAACAAGCGCTCGGTCGTCGTCGACCTGAAGGCACCCGACGGGCCGGCCCGCGTCCTCGACCTCGCCGAGCGCGCCGACATCCTCATCGAGGGCTACCGCCCCGGCGTCGCCGAACGCCTCGGTGTCGGCCCCGCCGACTGCCACGCCCGCAACCCGGCGCTGGTCTACGGCCGGATGACCGGCTGGGGCCAGCAGGGCCCCCTCGCGCACCGCGCCGGGCACGACATCGGGTACATCGCGCTCACCGGCGCCCTCGGCATGACCGGCGCCCCCGGCACCCCGCCGCCCGCCCCGGCCAACCTGCTCGGGGACTACGCGGGCGGCAGCCTCTACCTCGTCGTCGGTGTCCTCGCCGCGCTGCACCACGCGCGCGCGACCGGGGCCGGGCAGGTCGTCGACGCCGCCATCGTGGACGGCACCGCCCACCTGTCCACGATGATCCACGGCATGCTCGCCGCCGGCGCCTGGCAGGACCGCCGCTCGGCGAACCTCCTCGACGGCGGCGCCCCGTTCTACGGCACCTACGAGACGGCCGACGGGCAGTACATGGCGGTCGGCGCCCTGGAGGAGCGGTTCTACGGCGAGTTCACCGAGCTGCTCGGCCTGCCGGACACCGCCCCGGACCGCGCGGACGCCGCCCGCTGGGGCGAGCTGCGCGAGGCGGTCGCGGCCCGCTTCAAGAGCCGTACCCGGGACGAGTGGACGGCCGTCTTCGAGGGCTCCGACGCGTGCGTGGCGCCCGTCCTGTCACTGCGCGAGGCGCCGCGCCACCCGCACCTGGCGGCCCGCGGCACCTTCACCGACCACGGCGGCATCACCCAGCCCGCCCCCGCGCCCCGCTTCTCCGCGACCCCCACCACCGTCCGCACCGGCCCCGCCCGGCCCGGCGACGGCGCGGCGGACGTGGCCCGCGAGTGGGACGTGCCCGCCCTGCTGCCCGACGAGGCGGCCCCGAGCACCCCGAACACACCGAACACCCCGGACTCCCTGCCGGACAGCCCCTGACCCGCCCGGCCGAACCCTCCTGAAAGGCGTACCTGTGAGCACCGAAGCGTACGTGTACGACGCGATCCGCACCCCGCGCGGTCGCGGCAAGGCGAACGGCGCCCTGCACGGCACGAAGCCCGTCGACCTGGTCGTCGGACTCATGCACGAGATCCGCGCCCGCTTCCCGGGCCTGGACCCGGCCGACATCGACGACGTCGTGCTCGGCGTCGTGGGACCCGTGGGCGACCAGGGCTCCGACATCGCCCGCATCGCCGCCATCGCCGCCGGACTGCCGGACACGGTCGCCGGCGTGCAGGAGAACCGCTTCTGCGCGTCGGGCCTGGAGGCCGTCAACATGGCCGCCGCCAAGGTCCGTTCGGGCTGGGAGGACCTCGTCCTCGCGGGCGGCGTCGAGTCGATGTCGCGCGTGCCGATGGCCTCCGACGGCGGCGCCTGGTTCAACGACCCGATGACGAACCTCGCCACCAACTTCGTACCGCAGGGCATCGGCGCCGACCTGATCGCCACCATCGAGGGCTTCTCCCGGCGCGACGTGGACGAGTACGCGGCCCTGTCGCAGGAGCGCGCGGCCACCGCCTGGAAGGAGAACCGCTTCGAGCGGTCCGTCGTCCCGGTGAAGGACCGCAGCGGCCTCGTCGTCCTCGACCACGACGAGCACATGCGCCCCGGCACCACCGCCGACTCCCTCGCCAAGCTCAAGCCGTCCTTCGCCGACATCGGCGAACTCGGCGGCTTCGACGCCGTCGCGCTGCAGAAGTACCACTGGGTCGAGAAGATCGACCACGTCCACCACGCGGGCAACTCCTCCGGCATCGTGGACGGCGCCGCCCTCGTCGCGATCGGCTCCAAGGAGGCCGGTGAGCGGGGCGGTCTCCGGCCGCGCGCCCGGATCGTCTCCGCCGCCGTGTCCGGCTCGGAGCCCACCATCATGCTCACCGGGCCCGCGCCCGCCGCCCGCAAGGCGCTCGCCAAGGCCGGCCTGACCATCGACGACATCGACCTCGTGGAGATCAACGAGGCGTTCGCCGCGGTCGTGCTGCGGTTCGCGAAGGACATGGGCCTGTCCCTGGACAAGGTCAACGTCAACGGCGGCGCCATCGCGCTCGGCCACCCGCTCGGCGCGACCGGCGCCATGATCCTCGGCACGCTCGTGGACGAACTGGAGCGCCAGGACAAGCGGTACGGCCTCGCCACGCTGTGCGTCGGCGGCGGCATGGGCATCGCCACCGTCGTCGAGCGCGTCTGAACCTCCCCGCGGACCACGAGACTTCCGAGACCTCTACGGAGACCCCTGTCATGACCGAGAGCACCACCATCCGCTGGGAACAGGACGACACCGGTGTCGTCACCCTCGTCCTCGACGACCCGGGCCAGTCCGCCAACACCATGAACCAGGCGTTCCGGGAGTCGCTCGCCGCGATCACCGACCGCCTGGAGGCCGAGAAGGACTCCATCCGCGGCGTCATCGTCACGTCCGCCAAGAAGACCTTCTTCGCCGGCGGCGACCTGCGCGACCTGATCCGCGTCACCCCCGAGACCGCCCAGGACCTCTTCGACGGCGGCATGGCCATCAAGCGCAACCTGCGCCGCATCGAGACCCTCGGCAAGCCCGTCGTCGCCGCCATCAACGGCGCGGCCCTCGGCGGCGGTTACGAGATCGCCCTCGCCTGCCACCACCGCGTCGCCCTCGACGCCCCCGGCTCCAAGATCGGCTGCCCCGAGGTCACCCTCGGCCTGCTGCCCGGCGGAGGCGGCGTCGTCCGCACCGTCCGCATGCTCGGCATCACCGACGCCCTGCTGAAGGTGCTCCTGCAGGGCACCCAGTACAACCCGCGGCGCGCCCTGGACAACGGCCTGGTGGACGAGGTCGCCGAGACGCGGGACGAACTCCTCGCCAGGGCGCGCGCGTTCATCGACGCCCACCCCGAGTCGCAGCAGCCCTGGGACCGGCCCGGCTACCGCATCCCCGGCGGAACGCCGTCCCACCCCAAGTTCGCCGCCAACCTGCCCGCGTTCCCGGCCAACCTGCGCAAGCAGACGAACGGCGCGCCCTACCCGGCGCCGCGCAACATCATGGCCGCCGCCGTCGAGGGCGCCCAGGTCGACTTCGAGACCGCCCAGGTCATCGAGGCACGCTACTTCGTGGAACTGGCCGCCGGGCAGACCTCGAAGAACATGATCCAGGCGTTCTTCTTCGACCTCCAGGCCGTCAACTCCGGCGCCAACCGCCCCCAGGGCATCGAGCCCCGCAAGGTCACGAAGGTCGCCGTCCTCGGCGCCGGGATGATGGGCGCCGGCATCGCCTACTCGTGCGCCCGCGCGGGCATCGACGTCGTCCTCAAGGACGTTTCCCCCGAGGCCGCCGCCAAGGGCAAGGGCTACTCGGAGAAGCTGTGCGCCAAGGCCGTCGCCAAGGGCCGCACCACGCGGGAGAAGGCCGACGCGCTGCTCGCCCGCATCACGCCCACCGCGGACCCGCAGGACCTCGCCGGCTGCGACGCCGTCATCGAGGCCGTCTTCGAGGACACCGCCCTCAAGCACAAGGTGTTCCAGGAGATCCAGCACGTCGTCGCGCCCGACGCGCTGCTGTGCTCCAACACCTCGACGCTGCCCATCACCGTCCTCGCCGAGGGCGTCGAGCGGCAGACCGACTTCATCGGGCTGCACTTCTTCTCACCGGTCGACAAGATGCCGCTGGTCGAGATCATCAAGGGTGGGCGCACCGGCGACGAGGCGCTGGCCCGCGCCTTCGACCTGGTCCGGCAGATCAACAAGACGCCGATCGTCGTCAACGACTCGCGCGGCTTCTTCACCTCGCGCGTCATCGGGCACTTCATCAACGAGGGCGTCGCGATGGTCGGCGAGGGCATCGAGCCCGCGTCCGTGGAGCAGGCCGCCGCGCAGGCGGGCTACCCGGCCAAGGTGCTCTCCCTCATGGACGAGCTGACGCTGACCCTGCCGCGCAAGATCCGCGCCGAGTCGAAGCGGGCCGTCGAGGAGGCGGGCGGCACCTGGCAGACGCACCCGGCGGAGGCGGTCGTGGACCGCATGGTCGACGAGTTCGGCCGCACCGGCCGCAGCGGCGGCGCGGGCTTCTACGACTACGACGACAACGGCGGGCGCACAGGCCTGTGGCCGGGTCTGCGCGAGCACTTCACGAAGCCGGGACACCGCATCCCGTTCGAGGACATGCAGGAGCGCATGCTGTTCTCGGAGGCGCTGGACACCGTGCGGCTGCTGGAGGAGGGCGTGCTGACGTCGGTCGCCGACGCCAACATCGGCTCCATCCTCGGCATCGGCTTCCCCGGCTGGACCGGCGGCGTCCTGCAGTACATCAACGGCTACCAGGGCGGTCTGCCGGGCTTCGTGGCACGCGCGCGTGAGCTCGCCGACCGCTACGGCGAGCGGTTCACGCCGCCCGCGCTGCTGGTGGAGAAGGCGGAGAAGGGCGAGACCTTCACCGACGCCGCCTGACCCGCCCGGGGGGCGCGGAAGACGTCGTACGAACGGTGGGTCCGCACGCGTGCGGACCCACCGTCCCGCGCGGGCCCCGTCGGAGGCGGGACCGCGGGCGTGCCGTCAGCGGTCCACCCAGGCCCGCAGTTCCTCCCGCAGCGACCGCTGGAACGCGGTCAGCAGCGCCTGCACCACGATGGGCTGCATGTGCGCCGACAGCGACCGCACGTCCTGAGCGGCCCGCTCCGACGTCTCGCCGCGCAGCAGCTGAGACAGCTCGTGCGCGGCGGCACGCGCGTGCCCGGTCAGAACCGTCCGGGCGGCGAGGATCGACTCCTGCGACAGCGGCACGTCCAGCAACTGCACACCGAGCCGCAGCAGACCGGAGTCCACGCGGAAGTCGTCGCCCTCGCGCGTGACGACGTCCATCGCCACCAGCCGCTCCACGTCACCGTCGTCCAGCGCCCGCCCGGCCCGCCGCCGCAGCTCCTCCAGGGACACGGTCGCCACGGAGTCGGGCGCCCAGGAGGCCACGACCGCCCGGTGGATGGCCAGGTCGTCGGCGCTCAGGTCCGCCGGCAGCCGCTCCAGATACCGTTCGATGCCGGCCAGGGTCATGCCCTGCCGCTGGAGCTCCTCGATCAGCGCGAGCCGGGCCAGGTGCTCCCGGCCGTAGCGGCCCACGCGGCGCGGTCCGAGCACCGGCGGCGGCAGCAGGCCCCGGGTGCTGTAGAAGCGGATCGTGCGGACCGTGACGCCGGACCGCGCGGCCAGCTCGTCGATCGTGAGGGTCGGCTGCTCGGTGTCCGTCGTCATGTGCAGCAGTATCACTGTCTCACCAGAAGTGTGAAACCCTCCGGCGCCGTGTGAGATGTCCCGCTCTGTGACGTACCCCACCGCCTACCAGGGCGTTTGTCGGGGAAGGTGGGCCTGTGGTCTGTGCCCGCATCCAGGAGCGCCGGCCATGGCACATCCGGACACCCGGGGGAGACCCACCCGGGCGGCACCAGAGAGTAGAACGACCCGTGAGCAAGGACGCCGTGGACACGGCACAGGCCGTGCCCCGCACCGGGGCGGCCCAGAAGCCCGCGGACGCGGGCGACGCCGGTTACAGCAAGGACCTCAAGGCCCGCCACGTCAACATGATCGCCATCGGCGGCGCGATCGGCACCGGACTCTTCCTGGGCGCCGGAGGACGCCTGCACTCCGCCGGCCCGGCGCTCGCGCTGGCCTACCTCGTGTGCGGCGTGTTCGCGTTCTTCGTCGTCCGCGCCCTGGGCGAGCTGGTCCTGTACCGGCCGTCCTCCGGCTCCTTCGTGTCGTACGCGCGGGAGTTCCTCGGCGAGAAGGGCGCGTACGTCGCCGGCTGGATGTACTTCCTGAACTGGTCGACGACCGGTATCGCCGACATCACCGCGATCGCGCTGTACACGCACTACTGGAGCCTGTTCACCGACATCCCGCAGTGGGTGCTGGCGCTGGCCGCGCTCGCGGTCGTGCTCGCGGTGAACCTGATCTCGGTGAAGATCTTCGGCGAGCTGGAGTTCTGGTTCGCGATCATCAAGGTGGCCACGCTCGTCGCGTTCATGCTGATCGGCATCTTCCTGCTGGCGACCCGGCACGAGGTGGGCGGCGGAACGCCCGGCCTGAGCGTGATCACCGACAACGGCGGGGTCTTCCCGCACGGCGTGATGCCGGTCGTCCTCGTCATGCAGGGCGTGATCTTCGCGTACGCCGCGCTGGAGCTGGTCGGCGTCGCGGCGGGCGAGACCGCCGAGCCGGAGAAGGTCGTCCCGCGCGCGGTGAACTCGATCATGTGGCGCGTGGGCCTGTTCTACGTGGGCTCGGTCGTCCTCCTCGCGCTCCTGCTCCCGGGTTCGGTCTACTCGGCCGACCAGAGCCCGTTCGTGACGGTCCTGTCGAAGATCGGCGTCCCGGCGGCCGACGACGTGATGAACCTGGTGGTCCTCACGGCCGCGATGTCGTCGCTGAACTCCGGCCTGTACTCCACGGGCCGCATCCTGCGCTCCATGGCGATGGCGGGCTCGGCCCCGAAGTTCACCGCCGTGATGAACCGCAGCCAGGTCCCCTACGGCGGCATCCTGCTCACCTGCGCCGTGTGCGTACTGGGCGTCGGCCTCAACTACCTCGTGCCGAGCCAGGCCTTCGAGATCGTGCTGAACGTGGCCTCCCTCGGCATCATCAGCACGTGGGTGATCATCATGATCTGCCACCTGGTCTTCGTCCGCCGGGCCAGGGCCGGCGAGCTCACCCGGCCGGGTTTCCGCCTCCCCGGCAGCCCGGTCACGGAGATCGCGACGATCGCCTTCCTCGTGGCGGTCCTCGGCCTGATGGGGAACGACCCCGAGGTCGGCCGCAAGACGCTGCTGCTCGTCCCCGTGATCGCGCTGATGCTGGTGGCGGGCTGGTTCGGAGTCCGCCGCCGCGTCGCACGGACCGCGGACCGCGAACTGACGGACCTCACCAAGGGCCACTAGGTCCGAGAGGTCGTCAGTGGGGGCCGTACGGTGGCGTCATCCGGAGATCGCGTACGTCCGCGGTGACGCCACCGCCACCGCCCCCGCCGCCCAGGGCGTCGAACCGATCGCCCATGTCTGCGACGACAACGGCGGCCGGGGCAAGGGCTTCGTGCCGGCCCTCTCCCGCCGCCGGCCGGAACCGGAGCGGGCCCACCGGACCGGGTACCGCACCCGCGCGGCGAACGGCCACGGCGACCGACCCGGGCACGCCGTCAAGGTCCCGCCCGTACAAGGACGTTGATCCACACGGTGGGCACCCCGTCAGGCGCCCCGGTCCCCGGCACCCCACCGGCCCTCTTCTGCGCAGCAGTTGACCGATGTACCGTCCGCGCATGCCGATACGCACGCGCTTCACGATCTGGAGACCGCTCGCGACGGCGGCCACGGCCGCTCTGCTGGCCACCGCCCTGACCACCCCCGCCTCGGCGGCGCCCGCCACTGCGCGGGAGAGCCTCCCCGTGTACTCGTACGACAACGCCGTCCGCGAGGCCGTCTGGGTGGACACCGGCCTCGACGGCGACGGCGACGGACGCGGCGACCGGGTCGCCGTCGACATCGTCCGGCCCCGCGAACCGGCCCGGCAGGGCCGCCGGATCCCCGTCGTGATGGACGCCAGCCCGTACTACTCCTGCTGCGGGCGCGGCAACGAGAGCCAGAAGAAGACGTACGACGCGGACGGCGACGTCGTACAGATGCCGCTGTACTACGACAACTACTTCGTGCCGCGCGGCTACGCCTTCGTCGGCGTCGACCTCGCCGGCACCAACCGCTCCGACGGCTGCGTCGACGTCGGCGGCCGCTCCGACGTCCGGTCCGCGAAGGCGGTCGTCGACTGGCTCAACGGCCGCGGCAGGGCGTACACCACCCGCACCGGCACCGAACGCGCCGAAGCCACCTGGACCAACGGCCGCACCGGCATGATCGGCAAGAGCTGGGACGGCACGATCGCCAACGGCGTCGCCGCGACCGGCGTCGAGGGCCTGGAGACGATCGTCCCGATCAGCGCGATCTCCTCCTGGTACGACTACTACTTCGCCAAGGGCGCCCCGCTGTACGACTCCGGCCCCGACTGGCTGTCGAACTACGTCAACAGCCCCGACGCACGCGCCAGGTGCGCCGCCGTGCAGCGCGAACTCGTCGAGGGCGCGCCCCGCACCGGCGACTGGACACCGCTGTGGACCGAACGCGACTACGTGCGGGCGGCGAGCAAGGTGAAGGCCAGCGTCTTCCTGGTCCACGGTATGCAGGACCTCAACGTCCGTATGCAGCACGTCGGCCAGTGGTGGGACGCCCTCGCGCGGCACGGCGTCGAGCGCAAGATCTGGCTCTCCCAGACCGGCCACGTCGACCCGTTCGACTTCCGCCGCGCCACCTGGGTCAAAACCCTGCACCGCTGGTTCGACCACGAACTCCTCGGCTACGACAACGGCATCGACCGCGAGCCGATGGCCGACGTCGAACGCAGCCCCGACCAGTGGGTCACCTCCCCTGTCTGGCCCCCGCGCGCCACCCACGCCGTGACGCTGCGCCCCGCCGCGGGCGACCGGCCCGGCGTCGGCACCCTCGGCCTCCGCCCCGGCACCGGCACCGAGACCTTCACCGACAACCCCGAGCACGGCGAGACCGACTGGGCCGCGCACATCGACCGGCCGACACCGGACAAGGCCGGCTTCACCACCGCGCCGCTCGCCCGCGACCTGCGGCTCGCGGGCTCCTCCCGGCTCACCGTCACCGTGACCCCGACCACGCCGACGGCCCATCTGTCCGCCGTCCTCGTGGACCTCGGCCCGGACACCGTCCGCGACTACGCCGCATCGGGGGAGGGCATCACCACGCTCACCGACCGCACCTGCTGGGGCGCGAGCACCACCGGCGACAGCTCCTGCTTCAAGGAGACCCGGGCGGACACCACCGACGTCGACCACACGATCGTCAGCCGCGGTTGGGCCGACCTCGGCAACCACGCCTCCGACCGGGGCGCCCCGCTCACCCCGGGTCGCGCGTACACCATCACCCTCGACCTGGCCGCCACCGACCACGTCGTGCCCCGGGGCCACCGCCTCGCGCTGATCGTCGGCGGCACGGACCAGGGCCTCATCGACCCGCCCGCCGACACCCCGACGCTGACCGTGGACCTGTCCCGCACCTCGGCGCACGTCCCGGTCACCGGCGGCACGGCGGCCTTCGCCCGCGCCACCGCCGGGCAGCCGCCCGCCGCGCCCACGCCCACCGTCCTGGACGGCGTGCCGGAACCCCGCACCACCCACCGCGTCCCGGAGGGAGCCCGGTGAACCGTCTCCGCGCCCTGACCCTGACCACGGCGGCCCTGGCCGCGTCCCTGGCGGCGACGCCGGCGAGCGCGCACGACGCCCCGCCCCGTACCGGTTTCGAGCGCACCGCCGGTGCCCGCTGGACGACCCAGCCCGAGGAATGGGGCTTCCTCGCGGCCGTCGACCGGGCGAGCGACCGGGTGTCCGTCGACCGCGTCGGCACCACCGAGGAGGGCCGCCCGCTCCAGCTCGTCCGGGTCGGCACGGGCCGCGCGCCGAACACCGTGCTGCTCGTGTGCAGCCAGCACGGCGACGAGCCGGCCGGCCGCGAGGCGTGCCTGACCACCGTCCGCGACCTGGCGTTCGCGCGGGACACCCCGACCCGCCGCTTCCTGGAGCGCACCACCGTGCTGGTCGTGCCGACCGCCAACCCCGACGGCCGCGCCGCCGGCACCCGGGGCAACGGCGACGGCGTGGACGTCAACCGCGACCACGTCGCGCTGAAGACGGCCGAGGGCCGGGCGCTGGCCGCGCTCGTCCGGGACCACCGGCCCGACATCGTCTACGACCTGCACGAGTACGGCGCCACACCCCCGTACTACGACAAGGATCTCTTCGACCTGTGGCCGCGCAACCTCAACACGGACGCGGCCGTCCACGACGAGGCCACCACCCTCTCCGGGGCGTACGTCCGTCCCGCGGCCGGGGCCGCCGGCCACTCGACCGGCACCTACGGCATCTGGACCGACCCCGTCACGGGCGACCCGGTCCGGCAGGTCGCCGGTGACGGACAAGAGCGGATTTTGCGGAACATGTCCGGCATCAAGCATGCGGTGGGCCTGCTCATCGAGAGCCGCGTCGACGCCCTCACGGACGCCGAGAAGGCCGACGAGGCGCTCAACAACCGGCGCCGCGTGACCTCCCAGCTAGCCGCCCTGGACGGCTTGTTCGGGTTCGCGAACGAACGGCGCGGCCGTGTCGAGGCGGCCACCGCGGCGGCCCGGACGGCCGGCCTCGCGGACACCGGGCCGGTGTACCTCGGCGGCGCCGACAACGACCCCGCCGAACCGGCCGAGGTGATCCAGGACCCGCCCTGCGCCTACCGCCTCGACGCCGCCCAGTACGCGGAGTTCGGCGACGAGCTGGCGCTTCACGGCGTGCGCGTGACACCGGACGGCGACGGCGCCCGCGTCCCCCTGCGCCAGCAGATGCGCGCGCTCGTCCCCTTGCTGCTGGACGGGAGGGCGGCGTATCACTTGACCACGGGTGAACCGGACACGACCTGCTGAAGAGGTGAGAACGGCGTCGCATGTGGTAGCAGCGTATCGAGCGCGTCGGCGGATTTGCTTCCGCCACCCTCCGTCCCACTGACTCGGTGAAAGGTGCCGCCTGTGACGCACGACCAGGCAAGCGACAAGGAACGAGACGAGGGAGGTTCGCTACCCGGATCGGAAGCGGGCCTCCCCGGCCGGGGGCGGCCCAGCACCGACCGGATCGTGTTCGGCGTCACCGCCGTTCTCACCCTGGCGTTCGTGACCTGGGGCGCCGCGGCCACCGACTCCCTCGAAGACGTCTCCAGCAGCATGCTCGGCGGCCTGATGCACAACGGCGGCTGGGCGTTCATGCTGGCCGCCTCCGGATTCGTCGTCTTCGCGCTGTGGCTCGCGGCCAGCCGCTACGGCCGCATCCACCTCGGCGCCGAGGGCGAGAAGCCCGAGTTCCGCACCGTGTCGTGGGTCGCGATGATGTTCAGCGCCGGCATGGGCATCGGCCTGATGTTCTACGGCGTGAGCGAACCGCTGTCGCACTACACGACCCCGCCGCCGGGCACCGACCCGGCCGACTCCGGTGACCGCATGG
Source organism: Streptomyces sp. DH24 (assembly GCF_029813775.1). Lineage (GTDB taxonomy): Bacteria > Actinomycetota > Actinomycetes > Streptomycetales > Streptomycetaceae > Streptomyces. Next base: position 210,142 of record NZ_JARVKW010000004.1, read on the forward strand.
AGGTGGCCATGGCCACCACCCTGTTCCACTGGACGCTGCACCCGTGGGCGATCTACGCGGTGGTCGGACTCGCCATCGCGTACAGCACCTTCCGCCGGCGGCGCCGCCAGACCATCAGCGCCGTCTTCACGCCGCTCATCGGCAAGCGGCACGCGGGCGGCGTCGGCGGCCGGGTCATCGACATCCTGGCGATCGTCGCGACCGTCTTCGGCTCGGCGGCCTCCCTGGGGCTCGGCGCGCTGCAGATCGGCTCCGGTGTGCAGGAGCTGGACTGGATGGACAAGGTCAGCACCGGGCTGCTCGTCACCATCATCGCGGTGCTGACCCTGGCGTTCGTGGCGTCGGCCGTCTCCGGTGTGGAGAGGGGCATCCAGTGGCTGTCCAACATCAACATGGTGCTGGCGCTGATCCTCGCCCTGTTCGTGTTCGTGGCCGGTCCGACCATCATCGTCCTGGACCTGCTGCCGTCGTCCGTCTTCGCCTACCTCGGCGAACTGCCGGACCTCGCCGGGCGCACCGAGGCCAGCGGCGGTGAGGGCGTCGCCACCTGGCTGAGCAGTTGGACGGTCTTCTACTGGGCGTGGTGGATCTCCTGGACGCCCTTCGTCGGCATGTTCATCGCCCGCATCAGCCGGGGCCGTACGATCCGGCAGTTCATCGGCGGCGTCATCCTCGTGCCCAGCACGGTCAGCCTGGTCTGGTTCGCGGTCTTCGGCGGCTCGGCGATGAGGCTCCAGGAACAGGGCAGGCTCGGCGAGGAGGCCACGCCCGAGGGGCAGCTGTTCGCCGTGCTGCGCGACTACCCCGTCGCCACCGCCACGAGCCTGCTGGTGATGATCCTGGTCGGCATCTTCTTCGTCTCGGGCGCCGATGCCGCGTCCATCGTGATGGGCAGCCTGTCGCAGAAGGGCGCGCTCGAACCGGGCCGTCTGGTCGTGGTGTTCTGGGGTGTGGTCACCGGTGCCGTGGCGGCCATCATGCTGCTGGTCGGCAGCGGCCAGGGCGACGCGCTGCAAGGCCTGCAGAACCTGACCATCCTCGCGGCGGCGCCGTTCGTCGTGGTGATGATCCTGATGTGCGTCGCGCTGATGCGGGACCTGCGCCGGGACCCGCTCATCGTGCGCGGCGAAATGGCGGGCGAGGCCGTCGAGATGGCCGTCATCGAGGGTCACACGAAGTATGACGGCGAGTTCCAGATCCGGGTCGGACCGGGCCCCGGCACGGACGTGGAGGGCGACCCGATCGGCAAGCACTGACCGCTCGGCGCCGTACGGCTGTTCTGCGGGAGGCGGCCAGGTCCGCCGCCTCCCGCGCGCAGCCCCAGGCCACGGTGACGCCCGCGCCGCCGTGGCCGTAGTTGTGCACCAGCACCCGCCCGTCCGGCAGCGGTTCGCGGGCCAGCCGGACCGCGTCACGGGCCGGCCGGAGCCCCACCCGGTGCTCCAGCACCCGGGCGCCGGCGATCTCCGGTCGCAGCGCCGCGCACCGCCGCACGATCGCCTCGGCCACCGCCGGGTCGGGCTCCCGTGACCAGGCGTCCTCCTCGGCCGTGCCGCCCAGCACCAGCCGGCCCGGCTGCGGGAAGAAGTACGCCATCGCCCCGTCCGGGCCCGTGGACACCAGCCAGGTGCGGATCCCGGGGTTCTCCACCACGACCAACTGCCCGCGCACCGGACGCACCGACGGGTCCGGCACCAGCTCGCGGGCGCCGAGGCCCGTGCAGTTGACCACGACCGGCGCGTCGGCCTGAGCGAGGTCCGACACCGCGCGCTCCTCGACGATCCCGCCGGCCTTCACCAACCGCTCCCGCAGATAGGGGAGATGAACCGACATGTCGACAAGCGGCAGCCGCGCCCACAGCCCGTGACCGCCGTACTCCCCGGGCGTCGCCGCACGCAGCCCCGGCAGCCGGGCCGCGGCCCACGCGCCGACCTCGTCCAGGCCGGTCTCGCCCAGTACGCCTTCGGCCATCCGTACGCCGGTCGACGCCGGGTCGGCCGCCAACTCCTCGTACACGTCCAGGGAACGCAGCGCCCACGCGCGTGCCCGCGCCAGCGGCTCGATCCGGTAGGGCCACCACAGGGCGCCCGCGACCGCCGAGGTGGTCAGCTCGGCCGGCTCCCGCGTCCACACCCGCACCCGCCCGCCCCGCTCGGCGAGGACCACGGCCGTCGTCAGACCGATCACCCCGCCGCCGACCACGACGACGTCGCCATCCTGTTCGTATGCCACGCGGGGACGGTAGCGGAAGCGCCGCGCCGTGCTCACGTCGCCCCCGAGCCGGGGACACTCCCAGCACGTCTGCCGAGCACCTCGCCCTGCTGGGGCACGCTCACCGCGTACCGCCTCCACCGCCTGTACCGCAGCCACACCCACGAGGTCTTCGACGGCGCCCCGGGGACCGGCCGGCATCCGCTCGTCCGGCCCGCGAAGGCGGAGCGGGGCACGTCCTTCGTCGTGGCGCGCACGTGGGGAACCGTGCTGGTGGAAGCGGTGACGCCCACGGCGGAGGGCCGGAAAACCGGGACGCGGGCGGCGGGCCCCGGAGGCTAGGATCTGCGGTCTGATGACTGCCACCCTCGTCGCGAAGAACCTCGCCGCCGGCCACGGCGACCGCTCCCTGTTCACCGGCCTCGACCTCGTCGTCGCCCCGGGCGACGTGATCGGACTCGTCGGGGCCAACGGCGCGGGCAAGTCCACCCTGCTCAGCATGCTCGCCGGGCTCACCGCGCCCGAGCAGGGCGAGCTGCGGCTGTCCCCGCCGGCCGCGAGCGTGGGACACCTGCCGCAGGAACCGGAGCGCAGGCCCGGCGAGACGATCCGGGAGTTCCTGGCCCGCCGCACCGGAGTCGCCGAGGCCCAGCGCACCATGGACGAGGCGACGCAGGCCCTGGTCGACGGGGCGCCCGGCGCCGACGACGCGTACGCGACCGCCCTGGAGCGCTGGCTGGCCCTCGGCGGCGCCGACCTCGACGAACGCGCCGAGGAGGTCGCCGGCTCGCTCGGCCTCGCCGTCGACCTGGACCAGCCGATGACGTCCCTGTCCGGCGGACAGGCGGCCCGCGCCTCGCTCGCGTCCCTGCTGCTGTCCCGCTACGACGTCTTCCTGCTGGACGAGCCCACCAACGACCTCGACCTGGAAGGCCTGGAACGCCTGGAGCGCTTCGTCCGCGGCCTGCGCGCGGGCACCGTCGTCGTCAGCCACGACCGCGAGTTCCTCGCCCGCACCACCACCAAGGTCCTCGAACTCGACCTCGCCCAGCAGCGGATCACCCTCTACGGCGGCGGCTACGAGGCCTACCTGGAGGAGCGGGAGGTGGCCCGCCGGCACGCCCGGGAGGAGTTCGAGGAGTACGCCGACAAGAAGGCGGCCCTCCAGGACCGGGCGCAGATGCAGCGCTCCTGGATGGACAAGGGCGTGAAGAACGCCCGCCGCAAGGCCGGCAACGACAACGACAAGATCGGCCGCAAGTTCCGCAGCGAGGCCAGTGAGAAGCAGGCCGCGAAGGCCCGGCAGACCCAGCGCATGATCGAGCGGCTGGACGCCGTGGAGGAACCGCGCAAGGAGTGGGAGCTGCGCATGGAGATCGCGGCGGCCCCGCGCTCCGGCGCCGTCGTGGCCTCCCTGCGCGACGCCGAGGTGCGCCGCGGCGCGTTCACCCTCGGCCCGGTGACGCTGCAGATCGACTGGGCGGACCGGGTGGCCGTCACCGGGGCGAACGGCGCCGGGAAGTCGACGCTGCTCGCCGCGCTGCTCGGCCGCGTGCCGCTGGACGCCGGGCACGCCGCGCTCGGCTCCGGGGTCCTGGTCGGGGAGGTCGACCAGGCCCGCAAGCTGTTCCACGGCCACGAGGCGCTGCTCGACGCGTTCCGCGCGGCGGTCCCGGACACCGAACCGGTCGAGGTCCGCACGCTGCTCGCCAAGTTCGGCCTGAAGACGGACCATGTGCTGCGGCCCGCGGCGACGCAGCGCGTCCGCCATCGCGCTGTTGGCGGGCGGCGCCGCCTGACGCGACCCGCCGCCACCGCCACCGCCTCCTCCGCCGCGGCCCTGACGCTGCTGCGGCGGCCTGCCGCCCCGCTGCTGCTGACGCCCGCCGCCGCCCTGCCGCTCCTGCGGCGCGGCCTCGTCGTCCAGCCGCAGCGTCAGCGAGATCCGCTTGCGCGGGATGTCCACGTCGAGGACCTTCACCTTGACGATGTCACCGGGCTTCACCACGTCGCGCGGGTCCTTCACGAACGTCTTCGACATCGCGGAGACGTGCACCAGACCGTCCTGGTGGACGCCGACGTCCACGAACGCGCCGAACGCCGCCACGTTCGTCACGACGCCCTCCAGGATCATCCCGGCGGACAGGTCGGAGATCTTCTCGACGCCCTCCTTGAAGGTGGCCGTCCGGAACGCCGGACGCGGGTCGCGGCCCGGCTTCTCCAGCTCCTTGAGGATGTCGGTGACCGTCGGCAGACCGAACGTCTCGTCCACGAAGTCCTGCGGGCGCAGCGAGCGCAGCACCGCCGTGTTGCCGATGAGGGCCGCGACCTCCTGCCCGCTGGTCTTCACCATGCGCCGCACGACGGGGTACGCCTCGGGGTGCACGCTGGACGCGTCGAGCGGGTCGGTGCCGCCGCGGATGCGCAGGAAGCCCGCGCACTGCTCGTACGCCTTGGGGCCGAGCCGCGGCACCTTCTTCAGCTCGGCGCGGGACGTGAAGGGGCCGTTGGCGTCCCGGTGCGCCACGATGTTCTCGGCGAGGCCGGAGGTGATGCCGGAGACGCGGGACAGCAGCGGCGCCGACGCCGTGTTGACGTCCACGCCCACGCCGTTCACGCAGTCCTCCACCACCGCGTCCAGCGAGCGCGACAGCTTCACCTCGGACAGGTCGTGCTGGTACTGGCCGACGCCGATCGACTTCGGGTCGATCTTCACCAGTTCGGCCAGCGGGTCCTGGAGCCGGCGGGCGATCGACACGGCGCCGCGCAGCGAGACGTCCATGTCGGGCAGCTCCTGCGAGGCGAACGCGGACGCCGAGTACACCGAGGCGCCGGCCTCGGACACCATCACCTTGGTGAGCTTCAACTCCGGGTGCTTCGCGATGAGTTCACCGGCGAGCTTGTCGGTCTCGCGGGAGGCCGTGCCGTTGCCGATCGCGATCAGCTCGACCGCGTGTTCCCTGGCCAGCCGCGCGAGCTTGGCGATCGCCTCGTCCCACCGGTTCGTCGGGACGTGCGGGTGGATCACGTCCGTGGCCACGACCTTGCCGGTCGCGTCGACCACGGCGACCTTCACGCCCGTACGGAAGCCCGGGTCCAGGCCGAGCGTCGCGCGGGTGCCCGCCGGGGCGGCGAGCAGCAGGTCGCGCAGGTTCGCCGCGAACACGTTCACCGCCTCGTCCTCGGCGGCGGTGCGCAGCCTGAGGCGCAGGTCGATGCCGAGGTGCACCAGGACGCGGGTGCGCCAGGCCCAGCGGACCGTGTCCTTGAGCCACTTGTCGCCCGGCCGGCCGCGGTCGGCGATCCCGAAGCGGTGCGCGATCATCCCCTCGTACGACGACGGGCCGTCGGTGGGCTCCTCGGGCTCCAGGACGAGGTCGAGGACCTCCTCCTTCTCGCCGCGCAGCATCGCGAGGACCCGGTGCGAGGGCAGCTCGGTGAACGGCTCGGCGAAGTCGAAGTAGTCGGCGAACTTCGCGCCCGCCTCCTCCTTGCCCTCCCGCACCTTGGCGGCCAGCCGCCCGCGCACCCACATCCGCTCACGCAGTTCACCGATCAGGTCGGCGTCCTCCGAGAACTTCTCGGTGAGGATCGCGCGGGCCCCGTCGAGCGCGGCCTGCGCGTCCGCGACGCCCTTGCCGGCGTCGACGAACGCCGCCGCCGCGGCCTGCGGGTCGACCGTGGGGTCGGCCAGCAGGCCCTCGGCGAGCGGTTCGAGCCCGGCCTCGCGGGCGATCTGTGCCTTCGTCCGCCGCTTCGGCTTGAACGGCAGATAGATGTCCTCCAGGCGCGCCTTGGTCTCCGCGCCCCGGATGCGGGCCTCCAGGTCCTCGGTGAGCTTGCCCTGCTCGCGCACCGACTCCAGGATCGCCGTCCGGCGCTCCTCCAGCTCCCGCAGATAGCGCAGCCGCTCCTCGATCGTGCGCAGCTGCGCATCGTCGAGCATCTCGGTCGCTTCCTTGCGGTAGCGGGCGACGAAGGGCACCGTCGAACCGCCGTCGAGCAGTTCGACGGCGGCCCTGACCTGCCGCTCCCGTACGCCGAGTTCCTCGGCGATCCTGCCTTCGATGGACGCTGCTGCCGTGGATCCGATGGACCCGGGTGTCGTCACGATCCCGTACCGCCTTCTCACTGAGGTTGCGCGGCAATTGTGGCAGGTGACACCGACAGCGGGGGGACCAGGCGGCATCCGGCGAGGCGGGTGCCGGCGTCAGGCCCGGCGGCTCCTCGTCGAGGAGGAGGCGCCGCCGAACAGCCGGGCCAGGGCCCGGAAGGGCAGCGTGACGACGGTCGCGATGGCGCCGCCGATCTGGCGCAGGACGTCCGCTATGGCTCGCAGCACGAGTTTCCCCTTTCCTCTCCCGGCCGCTCCGGCCGGGAGGGACCGGGTACCTCAGCCCTTGCCGGTCATGCCTTCCGGGAAGGCGCCCGCGGCGAGCGCCGTCGTCAGCAGCCCGGTCGCGAGCTCCGTCAGCCGGGCCACACCCGCGGCGCCCAGGTGCTCGTAGGGCGCTCGGTCGAGCCGGTCGGTCTCCTCCTCGATGTCCCGGCGCAGCGCGGTGCCCGCCTCGGTCAGCTCCCCGTCGGCGGTCAGCAGTCCGCGCTCGCGCAGCCGGTCGCAGGCGGCCGACCAGTCCTCCCGGCGCCATCCGCGCGTGCCGAGGGCCCACTTGGGGGCCATGCCCTTGCCGGTGGCGGTGTGACTGACCAGCGCCTCCAGCGGGTCGAGTTCGGCGTCCAGCAGCACCGCGAGGTGGCCGTCGCCGCGGTGTTCGCGCAGCAGCGTCGCCGCGTGCCACAGGGCGAGGTGCGGTTCGCCGGGCACCGGCAGGTCGGCGTGCGCGGCGTACAGCGGGCGCGCCGTGCGCACACACGCCTCGGTGGCCCGCAGGGCGAGTTCGGCGGCCTCCGCCACGTCCTTGGAGCCGAGCGTGTCGGCGCCGAGCAGCCGGCGCAGCGTCGCGTCGACGGCACGCGTGCGTGCGGCGAGTACGTCCTCGGGGGACGCGGTACGCCACACCTCCGGCACGTGCCGGGCGACGAGTTCGTGGCTGAAGTTGTAGAAGGTCGCCGTCACCGTCCCGGCGCCCACCGCCCCCATCGCCGCCGCGCGCACCGCGAAGTACGCGGCACGCGCGTCGGTCACGCCGATCGCGGCGAGCTCCGTGCCGAGGTCGGGCGAGAAGTAGTGGGCGGAGTGCAGCGGGTTGAGGACGTTGTGGCAGCGGCGTCCCGCGCGGGGCGGCAGAGAGGAAGTCATGGCCGCAGGTTACCGACTGGTCGGTAGGTGCAGAAGGGCCCCGGCTGCGCCGATGTGCCCGGTGGGGCCGGTGGCGCGGGAGGTGCCGGGTGGGGCGGTGGCACCCGAGGTGCCTGGCGGGACTCGGTGGCGGCGGGAGTCTGGGTGGGGCCCGGTGGTGAGGGCCTGTCGGTCGATGGCAGAAAAGGTGGGAAGCTCGTCGTTGCGGCCGTCGCCGGGGCTGCCAACAATCGGTGACATGACCCGCCGAACCGTGCTCTTCCTCCTCTTCGACGACGTGCAGAGCCTCGACGTCACCGGCCCGCTCGAAGTCTTCGCGGGCGCGGAGAAGGGCGTCCCGGGCACCTACCGCATCCGCACGGCGTCCCTGGACGGCGGCCCCGTGCGCACCTCCGGCGGCCTGACGCTCGTACCGGACCAGACCTTCGCCGAGGCGGACGACCCGCACACCCTCGTCGTCCCCGGCGGCCAGGGCACCCGGGACCCCGACCCGCGTCTGACGGACTGGCTGCGCGAGCGCGGGCCGCGTGCGACGCGCCTGGTGTCGGTCTGCACCGGGGCGATCCTGCTGGCCCGCGCCGGGCTCCTGGACGGGCGCCGGGCGACGACCCACTGGGCGTACAGCGGCAAACTCGCCCGCGACCACCCGGCCATCGACGTCGACCCCGACCCCGTGTACGTGCGCGACGGCTCGGTGTCCACCTCCGCCGGGGTCACCGCGGGCATCGACCTGGCGCTCGCCCTCGTCGAGGAGGACCTGGGCCGCGAGGCCGCCCTCACCATCGCCCGCCACCTCGTGGTCTTCCTGCGCCGGCCCGGCAACCAGGCCCAGTTCAGCGCCCAGCTCGCCGCCCAGACGGCACAGCGCGAACCGCTGCGCGAGGTCCAGCAGTGGATCACCGAACACCCGGACGCCGACCTGAGCATCGACGCGCTCGCCGCCCGCGCCCGGCTCTCCCCGCGCCACTTCGCCCGCGCCTTCCAGGCCGAGACCGGCATGACCCCCGGCCGCTACGTCGACCGGGTCCGGCTCGAACACGCCCGCCGCCTGCTGGAGGACACGGCCGACGGCGTCGAGGAGATCTCCCGCGCCGCCGGCTACGGCACCCCGGAAGCCATGCGCCGCGCCTTCGTCCGCACCCTCGGGACGGCACCCGCCGAGTACCGGCGGCGCTTCCGCCCCGCACCCACGCCCTGAGCGGCCCCCTCGAAAGGAAACGCCGTGCAGATCGCCGTCGTCCTCTACGACCGCTTCACCGCCCTCGACGCCGTCGGCCCCTACGAGACCCTCGGCCGCCTCCTGGACGCCGAGACCGTCTGCGTCGCCGAACGGCCCGGCCCGGTCCGCACCGACATGGGCAGCCTCGCCCTCACCGCCGACCGGAGCCTCGCCGACGTGCCGGGCCCCGACGTCGTGGTGGTCCCCGGCGGGCCCGGCCAGCAGGCCCAGATGGAGAACGAGGTCCTGCTGGACTGGCTGCGCGCCGCCGACGCCACCAGCACCTGGACGACCTCCGTGTGCACCGGCTCGCTGCTGCTGGCCGCCGCGGGACTGCTGCGGGGCCGCCGGGCCACGTCCCACTGGCTGGCCACCGAGCAACTAGGCCCGTTCGGCGCCGAGGCCACGGGGGAGCGGGTCGTCTTCGACGGCAAGTACGTCACCGCGGCGGGCGTCTCCTCCGGCATCGACATGGGCCTCGCCCTGCTGGGCCGGATCGCCGGCGACGACTACGCCCAGGCCGTCCAGCTGGCCACGGAGTACGACCCGCAGCCGCCGCACGACGCCGGTTCCCCGCGAAAGGCGCCCGCGCACCTGGTGGAGATGTTCCGCGCGACCCCGGGGATGGTGCTCGACCAGCCGACCGGAGACGGGACGTCCCTCAGGACACGGTCCACGTGAAGTTCGGCTGCCTGCGCTCCAGGAACGCGGCGACCCCCTCCGCGGTGTCCTTGCCGCCGCGCGCCTGCTCCGCCCAGTGGGCGTCCCGGTCGGTGCGGCCGTCCGCGAACTCCTTCGCCGCGGCCTGGGTCAGCTGCGAGCGCGAGACGAGGGTCCGGGTGAACTCGTCCACGCGCGCGTCGAGTTCCCCGCCCGGCAGCACCTCGTCCACCAGACCCGTGCGCAGCGCCCGCCCGGCGTCGATCAACTCACCCGAGAACAGCAGGTACTTCGCCGTGGCCGGCCCGACCAGGGAGACCAGCCGGCGGGTGGACGACGCCGGATAGACGATGCCCAGCTTGGCGGGCGTCACCCCGAACAGCGCGTCCTGCGCGGCGAACCGCAGGTCGCAGGCCGCCGCCAGCTGGGACCCGCCGCCCACGCAGTGCCCGCGGATCGCGGCCAGCGTCGGCTTCGGGAACGCGGCGAGCGCCTCCTCGGCCCGCACGGCGAGCCCCTGCGCCTCCTCCGGCGAGTTCCGCAGCGTCGAGATGTCGGCGCCCGCGCAGAACGTGCCGCCGTCGCCCGTGAGCACCAGCGCCCGCACGGCGGGATCGGCGGCGAGCCTGTCGAGCAGCGGTGGCAGCGCCCGCCACATCGCGGCCGTCATGGCGTTCCGCTTCGCGGGGTGGGAGATGACGACCGTGGCCACCGAGTCGGTGACGCCGTGGTGCAGCTGCGGCTCCATGCGCCGGATGCTATCCGGCCCGTCCGGACGGCCGATCAAGAAGGGGTGGTGGCTGGGCCGTGTCCGCGAGGCGGCGCCGGCCGCGGGCCCCGCGCGGCCGGGCGAACGCGGACGGTCGCACGTCATGCCGGGCAGAAGCGGCAAGTGCGCCGCACTGAGCGGACGTGACTGTTACGCACCGCCGGGCAACGGGGACTCAAGGGGGAGGGGGCCGAAGGGGGCCGAACCGAGGAGGCGCAGATGGTGCAGTCCAGGAGGTCCACGGGCGAGGCGGCGAAACTGAGCCGGGGCTTCGGCTGGCTCGCCGCGCTCGGTGTGGTCCTGGTCCTCGCGGGTCTGGTCGGTCTCGTCTACACCGGCGTCGCCACACTGACGTCCATGCTGCTGTTCGGCTGGCTGCTGCTGATCGGCGGACTCGTCGGCCTGCTGCACGCGGTGCAGGCGCGCGGCACCAACTTCTTCTGGCTCGGCGTGGTGGTCGCCGCGCTCAACATCGCGGCCGGCGTCGTGATCCTCCGCAGGCCGGAGGCGGCGGCCGAGGCGCTGACCATGTTCGCGGCGCTGCTGTTCCTCACCGGTGGGGTGTTCCGGCTGGCCGGCAGCCTGGTGGTGCGCGGCCCGCAGTTCGGCTGGACGCTCGTGCAGGGCGCCTTCGGCCTGCTGCTGGGCATCCTGGTGCTGGTCGACTGGCCGAGCAGCAGCCAGTACGTCATCGGCACGTTCTTCTCGCTCGGCCTGCTCTTCGACGGCCTGGGCCTGATCGCCACCGGGTACGGCGGGCGCCGGATCGTGGGCATGGTCTCCGGCCGGCTGGCCGACGAGGAGGCGGCGCGTGGGCGTGCCCACGGGACGCGGAACGAAACGGGTGAGTCCACAGCCAAACCCGTACAACCCGAATAGTTCGCCAACACGGCACAACCGGGAAGAGACCGGTCATCGGTCCGGCCCGGTCGGACAAAGACGGTCGGAAGTGTCCGATAGTCGCTGACTTCTGGTCAGGTATACGGGGCGGAGCGGGTCGTTACCAACACTCGACATGTGGTGACAATCGAGCGCGAGGGTGGCGACCGGACGATGGAGAACCACGGGCGCGGGCCCGGTCCACGCCCAGAGGGCACAGGCGTACCGGTCGACGGGAGACCCCCCGGCCCACTGCCGTACGAAGGGGTCTGGCGGTTCACCGCTCCGGCCGTCGACGCCTCGGTCCCGCAGGCCCGGCACGCCGTGCGCGACCTGCTCCAGCGTCAGGGGGTGCCCGTGGCGGACGACGTCGTCCAGGGCCTGCTGCTGATCGTCTCGGAGCTGGTCACGAACGCCGTCAGGCACGCGGCGCTGCTGTCGCCGATGCTCGCCGTGGAGGTCGCCGTCGGCGCGGAGTGGATCAGGGTGTCCGTGGAGGACAACCACCCCTACCGTCCCACGGCCCTGGAGGCCGACCACGGCCGGACCGGCGGCCGCGGGCTTCTGCTGGTGCGCGAGATCACCAGGGAGGCGGGCGGGGTGTGCGACGTCGAGCACACGGCGAGCGGCGGCAAGGTGATCTGGGCCGCCCTGCCGCTCAAGCCCGAGCGACTGCCGTAACGGGCCTCACCAGCCGGCGGACGGGCCCGTCAGCTCCCTGATCGCGGGGCGGGCGGCGTCCAGCACCGTCATGAACCAGGCGGAGAACGTGTCCTTCGCGTGCCGGTCCATCAGCTCGGCCGGGGTGACGAAGGCGGTGTCGCCGATCTCCTCCGCGTCCGGACGCAGCGGGGACTGCACCAGACCGACGAACAGGTGGTTGTACTCCTGCTCCACCAGGCCCGAGGCGGGGTCCGGGTGGTTGTAGCGGACCGTGCCGGCCTCCGCGAGCAGCGACGGGGAGACGCCGAGCTCCTCGAACGTGCGCCGCGCCGCCGCCGCGAAGGGGGCCTCGCCCGGGTAGGGGTGGCCGCAGCAGGTGTTCGACCACACGCCGGGGGAGTGGTACTTGCCGAGCGCCCGCTGCTGGAGCAGCAGCCGGCCGCGCTCGTCGAACAGGAACACCGAGAACGCGCGGTGCAGCCGCCCCGGCGCCCGGTGGGCGTCGAGCTTCTCGGCGGTGCCGATCGTCACACCGTTCTCGTCGACCAGTTCCAGCAGAATCGCGTCAGCGGTGCCGTTCGACGTGCTGTGCGTCGCGGTGGCAGGTGTGGTCGGCATACCCATCCTTCACATCGGTCGTCGCGCCCAGTGTGCCGTACGCATCCGGCACTCCCGGCAATTCCTGACGGCGCCCGCGAGTCCCGAGCGCCAGTCGACGATCATGCCCGGGATGCCTCGCGGAAATGCGTCCGGACCGGGGTCGCGGGGTGAACGCCACCGGCGCGCGCCCGACGCGAGTGCCACCCCCTGACGCCCCCGGGCGCCACGAGTGCGCTACCGGAGCGCCCGCCCCGGACACGGCCTAGTGGCAGAGCCGCGCCTCGTGCTCGGCGTGCCCGCTCGGCTCCAGCTGGAAGGTGCAGTGCTCCACGTCGAAGTGGTCGCCCAGGCAGCCCTGCAGTTCGTGCAGCATCTTCTCGTGGCCCAGCGCGGTCAGGACGTCCCCGCGCACCACCACGTGCGCCGACAGCACCGGCATCCCCGAGGTGATCGTCCAGGCGTGCAGGTCGTGGACGTCCTCGACACCGTCCAGCGCCAGGATGTGGGCCCGCACGTCCGCCATGTCGACCCCCTTCGGCGCCGCCTCCAGCAGGATGTCCACGGTCTCCCGCAGCAGCTTCCAGGTGCGCGGCACGATCATCAGCCCGATCACCAGCGAGGCGATCGGGTCGGCGGCCTGCCAGCCGGTGGTCAGGATCACCAGCGCCGAGACGATCACCGCGACCGAGCCCAGCGCGTCCGCCGCCACTTCAAGGAAGGCGCCCCGTACGTTCAGGCTCTCCTTCTGGCCCCGCATCAGCAGCACCAGCGACACCGAGTTCGCCGCCAGGCCGATCAGACCGAACACCACGGTCAGCCCGCCCTCGGTGCCGGCCGGTGTGACGAACCGTTCGATCGCCTCGTACAGGACGTAACCGCCGACGCCGAGCAGCAGCAGGCAGTTGGCGAGCGCGGCGAGGATCTCGGCACGCGCGTACCCGAAGGTGCGGTTGCCGGTCGGCGGCCGGTTCGCGAAGTGCACCGCCAGCAGCGCCATGCCGAGGCCCACGGCGTCCGTCGCCATGTGCGCCGCGTCCGCGACCAGGGCGAGCGAGTCGGCGAGCACCCCGCCGACGATCTCCACGACCATCACGCCGAGCGTGATCGCCAGCGCGACGCGCAGCCTCCCGCGGTACGCCGCGGTCGCCGTGGCGCCCGCCGGTACCCCGTGCGCGTGCCCGTGATCGTGCCCAGCCCCCATGGCAGCAGTCCTCCTGTGTTCCGCCCGGCTCACAGTGAACAACGGGCGGGGGGTATCGGGCAACGCGGCACTGAACACCGTTGTCATGTGCCCTGACCTGCGTAAACGGTGCGCAGGTCAGACCGCTGGGGGCCGTCGGCGGCACGCGGTGGCGCGGGCCCCGGATGCCCGTGACGGGCGCCTTCCGGCCCCACCGCGGCGCAATGTCCTCGATGCCCGGGTCTGGGGTCCGTGGTTTGTGGGGCGGGCGCCGGATCACCGATGATGATCGCCGCGGAGGCGAGCAGACCGTGTCGACCGAACCGTTAACGGCCGGTGAACACGGGCTTCCGGTCATCCGATAGCCTCTGCCGACATGCCGCCCGGGAGCCACCGGCACGGGCGCCCCCATCATGCACACCACCGGCGCGGACGTGCCGGCATCCAGGGAGTGAGTAACGGTTGTCGACCGCCATCCTCACCGGCCGGCCGGTACCCGGGTCGTCGATCGAGGCCGACCTGCGGTCCCTCGGCTTCGACGTCCGGACCGCTGCCGACGCCGCTACCGCCGAGACCCTGCTCGCCCAGGTGCCCGGTGACGAACGCGTCGCCGTGGTCGACACCCGCTTCATAGGACACGAGCACGCCCTGCGCCTCGGCCTGACCGACCCCCGCTTCCCGCTCGCCGCGATTCCCGGCGCCGTCGCCGCCCAGCCGGCCGGCCGCCAGGCGCTGACCCGCGCGATGGCCCGGGAGAACTCCGCGGACGGCGGCCCCACCCTCGTCGGCAGCCTCGCCGACCGCGTCGCCGCCGCCCTGGAGGCCGACGGCGCCGCCGTGCACCGCCCCGAACTCGGCAGCCTCGTCGCCGCCGTCCCGGCCGACCCGCAGGCCCGCGAGGAGACCCGGCAGGCCGTCGCCGCCGTCGACGACGAGGCCGTCCGCCTGAAGTCGGCCGTCAAGGCCCGGGACGGCTTCTTCACCACCTTCTGCATCAGCCCGTACTCCCGCTACCTCGCCCGCTGGTGCGCGCGCCGCGGGCTGACCCCCAACCAGGTCACCACCGCCTCGCTGCTCACCGCGCTGATCGCGGCGGCCTGCGCGGCGACCGGCACCCGCGGCGGCTTCGTCGCCGCCGGCGTGCTGCTCATCGCCTCGTTCGTGCTTGACTGCACCGACGGCCAGCTCGCCCGCTACTCCCTCCAGTACTCCACGCTCGGCGCCTGGCTCGACGCGACCTTCGACCGCGCCAAGGAGTACGCCTACTACGCCGGCCTCGCCCTCGGCGCGGCCCGCGGCGGCGACGACGTGTGGGCCCTCGCCCTCGGCGCGATGGTCCTGCAGACCTGCCGGCACATCGTGGACTTCGCCTTCCACGAGGCGCACGTCGTAGGCACTGACGCCACCGCCAACACCAGCCCCACCGCCGCCCTCTCCGACAAGCTCGACAGCATCGGCTGGACGGTCTGGCTGCGCCGCATGATCGTGCTGCCCATCGGCGAGCGCTGGGCGCTGATCGCCGTCCTCACGGCCGTCACCACCCCGCGCATCACCCTCTGCGTGCTGCTCCTCGGCTGCGCCTTCGCGGCGGCGTACACCACGGCGGGCCGCGTGCTGCGCTCCGTCACGCGCCGGGCCCGCCGCACCGACCGCGCCGCCCGGGCACTGGCCGACCTCGCCGACACCGGACCGCTCGGCGAAGGGCTCGCGCACGCGCTGCGCGGCCCCGCCGCCCGCCTGCCCGGCTTCGCCGCCCCGGCGCTCGCCCTGCTCGGCGGCCTCGCGGTGACCGCCACGGCCCTGTTCACCGACTTCGGCGGGCCGTGGCCCGTCGCCGGCGCCCTCGTGTACGTCGTGACCTCGGCGCTCGCCGTGGCCCGCCCCCTCAAGGGCGCCCTCGACTGGCTCGTCCCCCCGGTCTTCCGCGCCGCCGAGTACGGCACGGTGCTGGCGCTCGCCGCGCGCGCGGAGGTGAACGGAGCCCTTCCTGCGGCTTTCGGGCTGGTGGCGGCCGTCGCCTACCATCACTACGACACGGTGTACCGCATCCGCGGCGACGCGGGGGCACCTCCGCGCCTGCTGGTGCGGGTCATCGGGGGGCACGAGGGCCGCACGTCGGCCGTCGCCGTCCTGGCGGCCCTGCTCACCGCCTCCCAGTTCACGGTCGCGCTCACGGTGCTCGCCGTGGCCGTGGCCCTCGTGGTGCTCGTCGAGAGCATCCGCTTCTGGGTCGCCTCCCACCTCGGGGGCGCACCCGCCGTACACGACGAAGGAGAACCCGCATGATCGGCCTCGTGCTGGCGGCAGGCGCCGGACGGCGTCTGCGCCCCTACACCGACAGCCTTCCCAAGGCACTGGTGCCGGTGGGGCCCGCGGGCATAGAGGGTGAGCCCACGGTCCTGGACCTGACCCTCGGAAACTTCGCCGAGATCGGCCTGACCGAGGTCGCGATCATCGTCGGCTACCGCAAGGAGGCCGTGTACGCGCGCAAGGAGGCCCTGGAGCAGAAGTACGGCCTCAAGCTCACCCTCATCGACAACGACAAGGCCGAGGAGTGGAACAACGCCTACTCCCTGTGGTGCGGCCGTGACGCCCTCAAGGACGGCGTGATCCTCGCCAACGGCGACACCGTCCACCCGGTCTCCGTCGAGAAGACGCTGCTCGCCGCCCGCGGCGACGGCAAGAAGATCATCCTCGCCCTCGACACGGTGAAGTCGCTGGCCGACGAGGAGATGAAGGTCGTCGTCGACCCCGCCAAGGGCATGACGAAGATCACCAAGCTGATGGACCCGGCCGAGGCCACCGGTGAGTACATCGGCGTCACCCTCATCGAGGGCGACGCGGCCCCCGAGCTCGCCGACGCGCTGCGCACCGTCTGGGAGAAGGACCCGCAGCAGTTCTACGAGCACGGCTACCAGGAGCTCGTCAACCGCGGCTTCCGCATCGACGTGGCGCCGATCGGCGACGTCGAGTGGGTCGAGATCGACAACCACGACGACCTCGCCCGGGGACGGGAGATCGCGTGCCTCTACTGACCCGCCTCATCCCGGCCCCGGTCGTCGTCGACATCCGCCCGGGTGCCCTCGACGACCTCGGCTGCGTGCTGGCCGACGAGCGCGTCTCGCACTCCGGCAAGCTGGCCGTGGCCGTCAGCGGCGGCTCCGGCGCGCGGCTGCGCGAGCGGATCTCCCCGCTGCTGCCCGGCGCCACCTGGTACGAGGTCGGCGGCGGCACGCTGGACGACGCGATCCGGCTGGCCGGCGACATGAAGGCCGGCCACTACGACGCGGTCGTCGGACTCGGCGGCGGCAAGATCATCGACTGCGCCAAGTTCGCCGCGGCCCGCGTCGGCCTGCCGCTGGTCGCCGTGCCGACCAACCTCGCGCACGACGGCCTGTGCTCCCCGGTCGCCACCCTCGACAACGACGCAGGCCGCGGCTCGTACGGCGTGCCGAACCCGATCGCGGTCGTCATCGACCTCGACGTCATCCGCGAGGCCCCGGTCCGCTACGTGCGCGCCGGCATCGGCGACGCGATCTCCAACGTCTCCGCGATCGCGGACTGGGAGCTCGCCAACCGCGTCAACGGCGAGAAGATCGACGGTCTCGCCGCCGCGATGGCCCGCCAGGCCGGCGAGGCGGTGCTGCGGCACCCCGGCGGCATCGGGGAGAACGACTTCCTCCAGGTGCTGGCCGAGGCGCTGGTGCTCAGCGGCATCGCCATGTCCGTGTCGGGCGACTCCCGCCCGTCCTCCGGGGCCTGCCACGAGATCAACCACGCCTTCGACCTGCTGTTCCCCAAGCGTGCCGCCGCCCACGGCGAGCAGTGCGGACTGGGCGCCGCCTTCGCGATGTACCTGCGGGGCGCGCACGAGGAGTCGGCGCACATGGCCGAGGTGCTGCGCCGGCACGGACTGCCGGTGCTGCCGGACGAGATCGGCTTCACGACGGACGAGTTCGTCCAGGTCGTGGAGTTCGCACCGCAGACCCGGCCCGGCCGCTTCACCATCCTCGAACACCTCGACCTGCAAACCGACCAGATCAAGGACATCTACGCCGACTATGTCAAGGCCATCGGTAGCTGAACTCCGTCCGGTCGTGCACCCCGCGGGGGTGAAGGACCGGCGCAGCGGTGAGCACTGGATGGGACGCCTCTACATGCGCGAGGTGTCCCTGCGGGTGGACCGCTACCTGGTGAACACCAGGGTCACGCCCAACCAGCTCACGTACCTGATGACCGTCTTCGGCGTGCTCGCGGCCCCGGCCCTGCTGGTGCCGGGGATCGCGGGCGCCGTCCTCGGCGTCGTCTGCGTCCAGCTCTACCTGCTGCTGGACTGCGTCGACGGCGAGGTCGCCCGCTGGAAGAAGCAGTACTCGCTCAGCGGCGTCTACCTGGACCGCGTCGGCGCCTACCTCACCGACGCCGCGGTCCTCGTCGGCCTCGGCCTGCGCGCCGCCGACCTGTGGGGCAGCGGCCGTGTCGACTGGCTGTGGGCGTTCCTCGGCACCCTGGCCGCCCTCGGCGCCATCCTGATCAAGGCCGAGACCGACCTGGTCGGCGTCGCCCGCCACCAGGCCGGGAAGCCGCCGGTCCAGGAGGCCGCTGCCGAGATGCGGTCCTCCGGCATGGCGCTGGCCCGCCGGGCCGCCGCCGCGCTCAAGTTCCACCGGCTGATCCTCGGCATCGAGGCGTCCCTGCTGATCCTGGTCCTGGCGATCGTCGACCAGGCCCGCGGCGACCTGTTCTTCACCCGGCTCGGCGTCGCGGTGCTGGCCGCCGTCGCGCTGCTGCAGACCCTGCTGCACCTCGTCTCCATCCTCGCGTCGAGCAGGCTGAAGTGAGCGGCATGAAGGTCGGCGCGGTCATCATCACCATGGGCAACCGCCCCGACGAGCTCCGTGCCCTCCTCGACTCGGTCGCCAAGCAGGACGGCGACCCGGTCCAGGTGGTCGTCGTCGGCAACGGCTCACCGGTGCCCGACGTCCCGGGCGACGTCCGCACGATCGAACTGCCCGAGAACCTCGGCATCCCCGGCGGCCGCAACGTCGGCATCGAGGCCTTCGGCGCGGGCGGCCGGGACGTCGACATCCTGCTCTTCCTGGACGACGACGGCCTGCTCGCCAGGACCGACACCGCCGAGCTGTGCCGGGAGGCGTTCGCCGCCGACCCCGAGCTCGGCATCATCAGCTTCCGCATCGCCGACCCGGACACCGGCGTCACCCAGCGCCGCCACGTGCCCCGGCTGCGCGCCTCCGACCCGATGCGCTCCTCCCGGGTGACCACCTTCCTCGGCGGCGCGAACGCGGTCCGCACCCGGGTGTTCGCCGACGTCGGCGCCCTGCCGGACGCATTCTTCTACGCGCACGAGGAAACCGACCTGGCATGGCGGGCCCTCGACGCGGGCTGGATGATCGACTACCGGTCCGACATGGTGCTGTACCACCCCACGACCGCGCCCTCCCGGCACGCGGTCTACCACCGCATGGTCGCCCGCAACCGCGTCTGGCTGGCCCGCCGGAACCTTCCCGCGCTCCTCGTCCCCGTCTACCTCGGCGCCTGGCTGCTGCTCACCCTGCTGCGCCGGCCCTCGCGCCCGGCCCTGAGGGCGTGGTTCGGTGGATTCCGGGAAGGCTGGTCGACCCCGTGCGGGCCCCGCCGTCCCATGAAGTGGCGTACGGTGTGGCGGCTGACCCGACTGGGCCGGCCTCCTGTGATCTGACAAGCTCGTTCCTGAGGGCATCCGGGCCGCACCGAGGCCCCGGAGCCATGCCATGCCCGCACAGGCTGCGCATCTCGAAGACGAAAGTTTCCACTAGTGAGTGAGACAACGCACGACGGCGGAATCGCGGTGAGCGCGCCTCCGTCGCCCGACGAGGGCCTCCCGGCGGCGCAGCTCGCCGCGAAGTACGGGCTGACCGTGAGCGGCGCCCGGCCTTCCCTGCGCGAGTACGTCCGTCAGCTCTGGGGGCGGCGGCACTTCATCCTCGCTTTCTCCCAGGCGAAGCTGACCGCCCAGTACAGCCAGGCCAGGCTGGGTCAGCTCTGGCAGGTGGCGACCCCGCTGCTGAACGCGGCCGTGTACTTCTTCATCTTCGGTCTGCTGCTCGGCGCCCGCCGGGGCATCCCGCACGACATCTACGTCCCGTTCCTGGTGACGGGCGTGTTCGTGTTCACGTTCACGCAGAGCTCGGTCCTCGCGGGCGTGCGCGCCATCTCCGGCAACCTGGGACTGGTGCGGGCCCTGCACTTCCCGAGGGCCTCGCTGCCCATCTCCTTCGCGCTGCAGCAGCTCCAGCAGCTGCTCTTCTCGATGATCGTGCTCGTCGTGATCATGGTGGCGTTCGGCAGCCTGCCCGACCTGTCCTGGCTGCTGGTCGTGCCCGCGCTGCTGCTGCAGTTCGTCTTCAACACCGGGCTCGCGCTGCTGTTCGCGCGGATGGGCAGCAAGACGCCCGATCTGGCCCAGCTGATGCCGTTCGTGCTGCGTACCTGGATGTACGCCTCGGGCGTGATGTTCAGCATCCCGGCGATGCTCGCCGACAAGGACGTGCCGAGCTGGGTCTCCGACGTCCTGCAGTGGAACCCGGCCGCGATCTACATGGACCTGGTCCGCTTCGCGATGATCGACGGCTACGGCTCCTCGTACCTGCCCCCGCACGTGTGGGCGTTCGCGGCGGGCTGGGCGCTGCTGGCCGGTGTCTTCGGCTTCGTGTACTTCTGGAAGGCGGAGGAGAGGTACGGCCGTGGCTGATCAGCACACCGAGGCGCGGGTCCCGACCGTCATCGCGGACGACCTGCACATCGTCTACCGCGTCAACGGCACCAAGTCCGGCAAGGGCAGTGCCACCGCCGCTCTCAGCCGCATCCTGAAGAAGGGCGAGGAACGGGGCGTGCGCAAGGTGCACGCCGTGCGGGGCGTCTCCTTCGTCGCCTACCGGGGCGAGGCCATCGGCCTGATCGGCTCCAACGGCTCCGGCAAGTCGACGCTGCTGCGCGCCATCGCCGGTCTGCTCCCCGCCGAGGCGGGCAAGGTCTACACCGACGGCCAGCCCTCGCTGCTCGGTGTGAACGCGGCCCTGATGAACGACCTGACGGGCGAACGGAACGTCATATTGGGCGGGCTCGCCATGGGGATGTCCCGCGAGGAGATCAAGGAGCGCTACCAGGAGATCGTCGACTTCTCGGGCATCAACGAGAAGGGCGACTTCATCACCCTGCCGATGCGCACCTACTCCTCCGGCATGGCCGCCCGGCTCCGCTTCTCCATCGCCGCCGCGAAGGACCACGACGTCCTGATGATCGACGAGGCGCTGGCCACCGGCGACCGCAAGTTCCAGAAGCGCTCCGAGGCGCGCATCCGCGAGCTGCGCAAGGAAGCCGGCACGGTGTTCCTGGTCAGCCACAACAACAAGTCGATCCGGGACACCTGCGACCGCGTCCTGTGGCTGGAGCGCGGCGAACTGCGCATGGACGGCCCTACGGACGAGGTCCTCAAGGAGTACGAGAAGTTCACCGGCAAGTAGCCGGCTCCCGGCGGGCCCTGCCGGAACCGTCCGGCGGGGCCCCGCGTCTGCAAAGGAAGCGTCAACTCCGGCTGCACCGAGGAAGCTTGGGGCCAATCGGTGTGTTGTTGTGATGCGCCGGACACCCCCGCGGGCCGCTGTGCGCTGTACAACGTAAGCTGTACCGGTCCCCTAAACGCGGCAAGTGGGGCGATAACGCCCGACACCTTCCGTAAGGGCCACCGTGCGGGAGTCCGGGCGGCGTGTCCGAAATAGTGTGTATTAGGTCGGCAGTGTAGAACGGGAGATGTGACGGCAATGGTTACGGAAACTCCCCAGCTCCGGGACGCGTGTGCCGTCCGCGCCCAGGGCGTCCGGCGGTGACGGTGACCGGTGCGGCGCGCGTCCGCGACCCGGAGCGCGGCACGCTCGACAAGGCCGCGGGTGAGAACTTCCCCGTCGCCCCCTTCTTCCTGCCCCGGGCCTGGCGCACCGACCTCATGGCCGTCTACGGATTCGCCCGCCTGGTCGACGACATCGGTGACGGCGACCTCGCCCCCGGCGGCGCCGACGCCCGCCTCCTCGGCGTCGGCCCGGAGCAGGCCGAGGACCGGCTGCTGCTGCTCGACGCCTTCGAGGCCGACCTTCACCGGGTGTTCGAGTCGACGCCCCGTCACCCGCTGCTGCGCCGCCTCCGGCCGACGGTCCTTCGCCACGCGCTCACCCCCGAGCCGTTCCTCGGCCTGATCGCCGCCAACCGGCAGGACCAGCTCGTCAAGCGCTACGAGACCTACGACGACCTCCTCGCCTACTGCGAACTGTCGGCCAACCCGGTCGGCCGGCTGGTCCTCGCCGTCACCGGCACCGCGACACCCGAGCGGATCCGCCGCTCCGACGCCATCTGCACGGCCCTGCAGGTCGTGGAGCACCTCCAGGACGTCGCCGAGGACCTCGGGCGCGACCGCGTCTATCTGCCCGCCTCGGACATGAAGCGCTTCCACGTCCAGGAGACGGACCTCGCCGCGAGGACCGCGAGTGCGTCGGTGCGCGCCCTGGTCGCCCACGAGGCAGCGCGCGC
Organism: Streptomyces sp. DH24; assembly: GCF_029813775.1. Taxonomy (GTDB): domain Bacteria; phylum Actinomycetota; class Actinomycetes; order Streptomycetales; family Streptomycetaceae; genus Streptomyces. Next base: position 232,163 of record NZ_JARVKW010000004.1, read on the forward strand.
CCGCGCCCTCCTGGACGAGGGCATGCCCCTGGTGGGCAGCGTCCACGGCAGGCTGAGGCTGCTGCTCGCCGGATTCGTGGCGGGAGGACGCGCGGCCCTGAAGGCGATCGCCGCCGCCGACCACGACGTACTTCCCGGCCCGCCCAAGTCCGGCAAGCTCCGGTTGCTGCGCGAGGTGGGGCTGACCCTGCGAGGAGAGGGGTGATCCGGACCGTGGAGGCCGCACCGCACGTGTCCGCACCGGTACTCGCCGCCTACCGCTACTGCGAGGCCGTCACCGGGCAGCAGGCCCGTAACTTCGCCTACGGCATCCGGCTCCTGCCGACGCCGCAGCGCCGCGCGATGTCGGCGCTGTACGCGTTCTCGCGCCGGGTGGACGACATCGGCGACGGGGCGCTCGACGGCGACGTGAAGATCGCCCGGCTGGAGGACACCCGGGCCCTGCTCACCCGGGTCCGCGAGGGCCGGGTCGACGAGGACGACACCGACCCGGTCGCGGTCGCCCTCACCCACGCGGCCGAGCAGTTCCCGATCCCGCTCGGCGGCCTGGACGAGCTCATCGACGGCGTCCTGATGGACGTGCGCGGCGAGACCTACGAGACCTGGGACGACCTGAAGGTCTACTGCCGCTGCGTGGCGGGCGCCATCGGACGCCTCTCGCTCGGCGTGTTCGGCACCGAACCGGGCGCGCGCGGCGCCGAGCGCGCACCCGAGTACGCCGACACGCTCGGCCTCGCGCTGCAGCTCACCAACATCCTCCGGGACGTCCGCGAGGACGCCGAGGGCGGACGCACCTATCTGCCCGCCGACGACCTCGCCAAGTTCGGCTGCTCGGCCGGGTTCAGCGGCCCGACGCCGCCGAAGGGTTCCGACTTCGCGGGCCTCGTGCACTTCGAAGTGCGGCGCGCCCGCGCCCTGTTCGCCGAGGGCTACCGCCTGCTGCCGATGCTCGACCGGCGCAGCGGCGCCTGCGTCGCCGCCATGGCCGGCATCTACCGCCGGCTGCTGGACCGCATCGAGCGCGACCCGGAGGCCGTGCTGCGCGGCCGGGTCTCGCTGCCCGGCCGCGAGAAGGCGTACGTCGCCGTGCGCGGACTGTCCGGGCTCGACGCCCGCCACGTGTCCCGGCAGACCGTCAGGAGGCGCGTCTGATGGGCGCAGGGAAGGAACCGGTCACCGCAGGCCCCACCGGGCGAAAACGGCGGGCAACCCTCCGGTGGCGGTCCGCGTCCCTGACTGAGACGGTCGGTCGTGCACCGTTCCAGCACGGCCGCCGCGCAGGGGAGGCTGCACGATGACCGACGGCACCCGGCCTCACGCACCGCACGCGCAGACCCCGGCCCGCGCCGGGGGCCACGCCGTCGTGGTCGGCGGAGGGCTGGCCGGCGTCACCGCCGCGCTCGCGCTCGCCGACGCGGGCGTGCGCGTCACCCTGCTGGAGGGCAGGCCGCGGCTGGGCGGGCTCGCCTTCTCCTTCCGGCGCGGAGAGCTGACCGTCGACAACGGCCAGCACGTGTACCTGCGCTGCTGCACCGCCTACCGCTGGTTCCTCGACCGGATCGACGCGGCGGCGCTCGCCCCGCTGCAGGACCGCCTGGACGTGCCCGTCCTCGACGTCGCGAAGCCCGCGGGGCGGCGGCTCGGCAGACTGCGCCGCGACGTGCTGCCCGTCCCGCTCCACCTGGGGCGCAGCCTCACCACGTTCCCGCACCTGTCGCTCGCCGACCGCGCCCGCGTGGGCCGGGCCGCCCTCGCGCTCAAGGGACTCGACCCCGCCGATCCGGCCCTGGACTCCCAGGACTTCGGCAGCTGGCTGACCGCGCACGGCCAGTCGGCGCGCGCCGTCGAGGCCCTGTGGGACCTGGTCGGCGTCGCCACCCTCAACGCGGTCGCGGCCGACGCCTCGCTGGGGCTCGCCGCGATGGTGTTCAAGACCGGCCTGCTGTCCGACCCGGGCGCCGCCGACATCGGCTGGGCCCGCGTCCCGCTGGGCGAACTGCACGACCGGCTGGCCCGCAGGGCCCTCGACTCCGCGGGCGTCCGCACCGAGACCCGTACCCGCGTCACCTCCGTCTCGGCGAACGGCGACGGCGGCTGGGACGTCCGGGTTCCCGGCGAGACCGTCGAGGCGGACGCCGTCGTGCTCGCCGTACCGCAGCGCGAGGCGTACGACCTGCTGCCCGCGGGCGCGCTCGACGCCCCCGAACGGCTGCTGGACATCGGCACGGCGCCGATCCTCAACGTGCACGTCGTCTACGACCGGCAGGTCCTCACCAGTCCGTTCTTCGCGGCGCTCGGCACCCCCGTGCAGTGGGTCTTCGACCGCACCGACGCGTCCGGGCTGAAGGACGGCCAGTACCTGGCGGTGTCCCAGTCCGCCGCGCAGGACGAGATCGACCAGCCCGTGGCGGTGCTGCGCGAGCGCTACCTGCCCGAGCTGGAGCGGCTGCTGCCCCTCGCGCGCGGCGCCCGCGTGCGGGACTTCTTCGTCACCCGGGAGCGCACCGCCACCTTCGCTCCCACCCCCGGCGTCGGACGTCTGCGGCCCGGCGCCCGCACCAAGTCACCCGGCCTGTACCTGGCCGGAGCGTGGACCGCCACTGGGTGGCCCGCGACCATGGAGAGTGCGGTCCGCAGCGGAGTGGGCGCGGCGGACGCCGCGCTGCGCGCCCTGGGACGGCCCCGCCCGCGTCGTCTCTTCGCGTTCGAGGAGGCGGCCTGATGCCCGGCAGGCACGGCACGGCGGGACCCCGCACCCCCGGTACCGCAACAAGAGGAGAGACAGTGCCCACAGCGCCCCCGGCCTCCACGGCCGCCCGACGGACCACGGTGGACGTGACCGCGCTCCTGGAGCGCGGCCGGACCCTGGCCACACCGGTGCTGCGGGCCGCCGTCGACCGGCTGGCGCCGCCCATGGACACGGTCGCGGCCTACCATTTCGGCTGGATCGACGCCGAGGGCAGGCCCGCGGACGGCGACGGCGGCAAGGCCGTGCGCCCCGCCCTCGCGGTGCTCTCCGCCGAGGTCACCGGCGCCCCGCCGCAGACGGGCGTGCCCGGCGCCGTCGCCGTGGAACTGATCCACAACTTCTCGCTGCTGCACGACGACCTGATGGACGGCGACGAACAGCGCCGGCACCGCGACACCGTGTGGAAGGTGCACGGCCCCGCCCAGGCCATCCTGGTCGGCGACGCCCTGTTCGCCCTGGCCAACGAGGTGCTGCTGGAGGTCGGCACCGTCGAGGCCGGCCGCGCCGCACGGCGCCTGGCCGCCGCCACCCGCGCCCTGATCGACGGTCAGGCGCAGGACATCTCCTACGAGCACCGCGACCGGGTCAGCGTCGAGGAGTGCCTGGAGATGGAGGGCAACAAGACCGGCGCCCTGCTCGCCTGCGCCAGCTCCGTCGGCGCCGTGCTCGGCGGCGCGGACGACCGCACCGCCGACGCCCTGGAGAGGTACGGCTACCACCTGGGTCTCGCCTTCCAGGCGATCGACGACCTCCTCGGCATCTGGGGCGACCCGGTTACCACCGGCAAGCAGGCCTGGAGCGACCTGCGCCAGCGCAAGAAGTCCCTGCCCGTGGTCGCCGCGCTGGAGGCGGACGGCGCCGCCGCCGAGCAGCTCGGCGAGATGCTCGCCGCCGACGCCAAGAGCAGCGACTTCGCGAACTTCTCCGAGGAGGAGTTCGCAGCCCGCGCCGACCTCATCGAGCGGGCCGGCGGCCGTGAGTGGACGGCCGAGGAAGCCCGTCGTCAGCACACCATCGCCATCGAAGCACTCGACGCCGTCGACATGCCCGACCCGGTCCGGGAGCAGTTCACGGCGCTCGCCGACTTCGTCGTCGTACGAAAGAGATGATCACTATCGGTCGAATAGCCCTCGCGTAGTCGCCGGCCGGTGTTGCGAGGAGAGCGGCACCGGCCGACGGCGGACCCACAGCAGACGCACGACTTGCAGCACTGCACGAAGGGGAAGCCATGACAGCGACGACCGACGGAAGCACCGGGGCCGCCCTGCCGGCCCGCGCTGCCGCGGCCAGCGAAACCGACATCGACATCCGGATCCCCGAGGCGGCCGGGGGACCCGAAGCCGCCGCGCGCGCCATGCGACGCGCCACCGACCACCTGCTCTCCCTGCAGGACACCCAGGGGTGGTGGAAGGGCGACCTCGAGACGAACGTCACGATGGACGCCGAGGACCTGCTGCTGCGCCAGTTCCTGGGCATCCGCGACGAGGACACCACCCGCGCCGCCGCCCTCTTCATCCGCGGCGAACAGCGCGAGGACGGCACCTGGGCCACCTTCCACGGCGGGCCCGGCGAACTCTCCACCACCATCGAGGCCTACGTCGCGCTGCGGCTGGCCGGCGACGCGCCCGACGCGCCGCACATGGCCAGGGCGTCGGCCTGGGTCCGCGAGCGGGGCGGCATCGCCGCCTCCCGGGTCTTCACCCGGATCTGGCTCGCCCTGTTCGGCTGGTGGAAGTGGGAGGACCTGCCCGAACTCCCACCGGAGCTCATCTACTTCCCCTCGTGGGCGCCGCTCAACATCTACGACTTCGGCTGCTGGGCCCGGCAGACCATCGTGCCGCTCACGATCGTCTCCGCGAAGCGGCCCGTGCGCCCCGCGCCCTTCCCGCTCGACGAGCTGCACACCGACCCCGCCGACCCCAACCCCGCCAAGCCCCTGAGGCCCGCGGCGAGTTGGGACGGCGCCTTCCAGCGGCTCGACAAGGGCCTGCACGCCCTGCGCCGGATCGCGCCGCGCCGGCTGCGCAGGGCGGCCATGAACACCGCGGCCCGCTGGATCATCGAGCGGCAGGAGAACGACGGCTGCTGGGGCGGCATCCAGCCCCCGGCCGTGTACTCGATCATCGCCCTGCACCTGCTGGGCTACGACCTGCAGCACCCCGTGATGCGCGCGGGTCTGGAGTCCCTGGACCGCTTCGCCGTGTGGCGCGAGGACGGCGCCCGGATGATCGAGGCCTGCCAGTCCCCGGTGTGGGACACCTGCCTGGCGACCATCGCGCTCGCCGACGCGGGCGTGCCCGCCGACCACCCGCAGCTCGTCAAGGCCGCCGACTGGATGCTGGGCGAGCAGATCGTGCGGCCCGGCGACTGGTCCGTGCGGCGCCCCCAACTCCCCCCGGGCGGCTGGGCGTTCGAGTTCCACAACGACAACTACCCCGACATCGACGACACCGCCGAGGTGGTCCTCGCGCTGCGCCGCATCAAGCATCACGACCCGGAGCGCGTGGAGCGGGCCATCGCGCGCGGGGTGCGCTGGAACCTCGGCATGCAGTCGAAGAACGGCGCGTGGGGCGCCTTCGACGTCGACAACACCAGCCCGTTCCCGAACCGGCTGCCGTTCTGCGACTTCGGCGAGGTCATCGACCCGCCGTCCGCCGACGTCACCGCGCACGTCGTGGAGATGCTCGCCGTGGAAGGGCTCACCCACGATCCGCGCACCCGGCGCGGCATCGAGTGGCTGCTCGCCGAACAGGAGCCGGACGGCTCGTGGTTCGGGCGCTGGGGCGTCAACTACATCTACGGCACCGGCTCCGTCGTCCCCGCCCTGACGGCCGCCGGGCTGCCCGGCTCGCACCCGGCGATCCGGCGGGCCGTGGCCTGGCTGGAGTCCGTGCAGAACGACGACGGCGGCTGGGGCGAGGACCTGCGCTCCTACAAGTACGTCAAGGAGTGGAGCGGACGCGGCGCCTCCACCGCCTCGCAGACCGCCTGGGCACTGATGGCGCTGCTGGCGGCGGGGGAGCGGGAGTCGAGGGCCGTCGAGCGGGGCATCGCCTGGCTCGCCGCGACCCAGCGGGAGGACGGCTCCTGGGACGAGCCGTACTTCACCGGCACCGGCTTCCCCTGGGACTTCTCCATCAACTACCACCTGTACCGGCAGGTCTTCCCGCTCACCGCGCTCGGCCGGTACGTGCACGGCGAGCCCTTCGCCGTGAAGAACCGCGCGGGTTCGGCCGGGAAGGCCCACGCCGAGGCCAAGGGGAGCTGATGAGCCCGCAGCCCGCCCCGGCCCCGCTGCTGATCGCCTGCGCGCTCGGCATCGAGCACCTCGCGCTGCGCACGGGCGACCGCACCGGGGCCGGCGGGCCGGTCACCGTGCTCCGCACGGGCATGGGGCCGGCGGCGGCCGAGCGGTCCGTCGGCCGGGTGCTCGCCGACCCGGCCCTGGAGGCCGCCGCCGTGCTCGCGACCGGCTTCTGCGCGGGGCTCGCGCCCGGCATGCACCCCGGCGACCTGGTCGTCGCCGAGGAGACCCGGGACCCGCGCGGCACCACCCCGTGCGTCGGAACCGACCTGCTGGTGAAGGAGCTGGCGCGCACGGTGCCCGGCCGGACCGTGCACACCGGGCCGCTCACCGGCTCCGGCCACGTCGTCCGCGGCGCCGAGCGCGCCGAACTGCTCGCCACCGGTGCGATCGCCGTGGACATGGAGTCCGCGGCCACGCTGCTGAGCGCGGTGCGCACCGGCGCGCGTCCGGTTGCCGCCGTACGAGTGGTCGTGGACGCCCCGGAACACGAACTCGTCCGGATCGGCACAGTGCGCGGTGGAATATCGGCTTTCCGTGTTCTGCGTTCGGTACTTCCCGCTTTCTTCGAATGGCACCGTTCTTTGCTGCTCCCCCGGAGGTGAGCCAGATGGCCATGCCGCTGCGCCAGTCCATCAAGGTCGCTACTTACCTGGCCGAACAGAAGCTCCGCAGGCGGGACAAGTTTCCGCTCATCGTCGAGCTGGAACCGCTTTTCGCGTGCAACCTGAAGTGTGAGGGCTGCGGCAAGATCCAGCACCCGGCCGGGGTGCTCAAGCAGCGCATGCCGGTCGCCCAGGCCGTGGGGGCGGTGCTGGAGTCCGGCGCGCCGATGGTGTCCATCGCCGGCGGCGAGCCGCTGATGCACCCTCAGATCGACGAGATCGTGCGCCAGTTGGTGGCGAAGCGGAAATACGTCTTCCTGTGCACCAACGCCATGCTGCTGCGCAAGAAGATGGACAGGTTCACGCCCTCGCCGTACTTCGCCTTCGCCGTGCACATCGACGGACTGCGCGAGCGGCACGACGAATCGGTCGCCAAGGAGGGCGTGTTCGACGAGGCCGTGGCGGCGATCAAGGAGGCCAAGCGGCGCGGCTTCCGGGTCACCACCAACTCGACCTTCTTCAACACCGACACCCCGCAGACCATCGTCGAAGTGCTCGACTACCTCAACGACGACCTCAAGGTCGACGAGATGATGATCTCGCCCGCCTACGCCTACGAGAAGGCGCCCGACCAGGAACACTTCCTGGGCGTGGAGCAGACCCGGGAACTGTTCAGGAAGGCCTTCGCGGGCGGCAACCGGCGCCGCTGGCGGCTGAACCACTCCCCGCTGTTCCTGGACTTCCTGGAGGGCAAGGTCGACTTCCCGTGCACGGCGTGGGCGATCCCGAACTACTCCCTGTTCGGCTGGCAGCGGCCCTGCTACCTGATGAGCGACGGGTACGTGCCGACGTACCGGGAGCTGATCGAGGAGACCGACTGGGACAAGTACGGCCGGGGCAAGGACCCGCGCTGCGCCAACTGCATGGCGCACTGCGGATACGAGCCGACCGCCGTCCTCGCCACCATGGGCTCCCTGAAGGAGTCGCTGCGCGCCCTGCGCGAGACCGTCGCGCCGAGCGGCGGCTGACGAGGACGGCGTCGCGGCGGGGGGAGCCGGACGCCACCGGGAGCTGAACAGCACGGACCGAAGGGGGCCCGAACGTGACGATTCTGGAGAACATCCGGGGACCACGCGACCTGAAGGCGCTGTCCGAGGCGGAACTCGGCGAACTGTCCGAGGAGATCCGGGAGTTCCTGGTGCACGCGGTGTCCAGGACCGGCGGTCACCTCGGGCCCAATCTGGGGGTGGTGGAACTCACCGTCGCCCTCCACCGGGTCTTCGAGTCGCCGGCCGACCGCATCGTGTGGGACACCGGTCACCAGAGCTATGTGCACAAGCTGCTGACGGGGCGGCAGGACTTCTCCAAGCTGCGCGGCAAGGGCGGCCTGTCCGGCTACCCGTCCCGCGAGGAGTCCGAGCACGACGTCGTCGAGAACAGCCACGCCTCGACCGCCCTCGGCTGGGCCGACGGGCTCGCCAAGGCCCGCCAGGTGCGCGGCGGTCAGGGGCACGTCGTCGCGGTGATCGGCGACGGCGCGCTGACCGGCGGCATGGCGTGGGAGGCGCTGAACAACATCGCCGCCGCCAGGGACCGGCCGCTGGTCGTCGTCGTCAACGACAACGAGCGGTCCTACGCCCCCACCATCGGCGGCCTCGCCCACCACCTCGCCGCGCTGCGCACCACCGACGGCTACGAGAGGGTGCTCGCCTGGGGCAAGGACGTCCTCCAGCGCACGCCCGTGGTGGGCAGCACCGTCTACGACGCGCTGCACGGCGCGAAGAAGGGCTTCAAGGACGCCTTCGCCCCGCAGGGCCTGTTCGAGGACCTGGGACTGAAGTACGTCGGCCCGATCGACGGGCACGACATCCGGGCCGTCGAGTCCGCGCTGCGCCGCGCGAAACGGTTCCACGGGCCCGTGCTGGTCCACGTCCTGACGGAGAAGGGCCGCGGCTACGAACCCGCCCTCGCCCACGAGGAGGACCACTTCCACACCGTCGGCGTGATGGACCCGCTCACCTGCGAGCCGCTCGCCCCGTCCGGCGGGCCGTCCTGGACCGCGGTGTTCGGCGACGAGATGGTCCGCATCGGCGCGGAACGCGACGACGTCGTGGCGATCACGGCGGCCATGCTGCACCCGGTGGGCCTGACCGCCTTCGCGGCGCGGTTCCCGGACCGGGTGTGGGACGTCGGCATCGCCGAGCAGCACGCGGCCGTGTCCGCGGCGGGCCTGGCGACCGGTGGACTGCACCCCGTCGTCGCCGTCTACGCCACCTTCCTCAACCGCGCCTTCGACCAGCTCCTGATGGACGTCGCCCTGCACAAGTGCGGCGTCACCTTCGTCCTGGACCGGGCCGGCGTCACCGGCACCGACGGGCCCTCCCACAACGGCATGTGGGACATGTCGGTCCTCCAGGTCGTCCCCGGCCTCAGGATCGCCGCACCCCGCGACGCGGCCCAGCTGCGTGCCCAGCTGCGCGAGGCGGTCGCCGTCGACGACGCGCCGACCCTGGTCCGCTTCCCGAAGGAGTCGGTGGGCCCCGAGATCCCGGCGGTCGACCGGGTGGGCGGCCTCGACGTGCTGTACCGCGCACCGGACCGGCCGGAGGTGCTGCTGGTCGCCGTCGGCGTGATGGCGCCCGTCTGCCTGCGGGCCGCCGAGCTGCTGCGGGCCCGCGGCATCGGCTGCACCGTCGTGGACCCCCGCTGGGTCAAGCCCGTCGACCCGGCGCTGCCCCCGCTGGCCGCCGCGCACCGCCTGGTGGCCGTCGTGGAGGACAACAGCCGGGCGGCCGGGGTGGGCGCGGCGGTGGCGCTGGCCCTGGGAGATGCCGAAGTGGACGTCCCCGTACGGCGGTTCGGCATCCCGGAGCAGTTCCTCGCGCACGCCAAACGTGCCGAGGTGCTCGCCGACATCGGACTCACGCCCGTCGAGATCGCGGGGCGGATCAGCGCGAGCCTCGCCGCCAAGGAAGAGCTGTCCAAGGAGCAACCGGAATGACAACCGCGGAATCCGCGTCGCCGTCGTCGCCGCAGGCCGGGGAGTTCGACCTCGGCGCGCTGCTGGCCGAACGCGGAGCCGAGCGCTACGAGCTGCACACCAGGTACCTCAACCACCAGCTCCCGCGCATGCTGCACACCATCGGCTTCGACAAGGTCTACGAGCGTGCCGAGGGCGCCTACTTCTGGGACGCCGACGGCAACGACTACCTGGACATGCTCGCCGGGTTCGGGGTGATGGGCCTGGGCCGCCACCACCCCGTGGTCCGCAAGGCGCTGCACGACGTCCTCGACCTGGACCTCGCCGACCTCACCCGCTTCGACTGCCAGCCGCTGCCCGGACTGCTGGCCGAACGGCTGCTCAGGCACAGCCCGCACCTGGACCGGGTGTTCTTCGGCAACAGCGGCACGGAGGCCGTCGAGGGCGCGCTGAAGTTCGCCCGCTGTGCCACCGGCAGGCCGCGCGTCCTGTACTGCGAGCACGCCTTCCACGGCCTGACCACCGGCTCCCTCTCGGTGAACGGCGAGGACGGCTTCCGGGACGGCTTCGGCCCGCTGCTGCCCGACACGGCCGTACCCCTCGGCGATCTCGACGCCCTGGCACGGGAGTTGCGCAAGGGAGACGTCGCCGCACTGGTCGTGGAGCCGATCCAGGGCAAGGGCGTGCACGAGGCACCGCCCGGCTATCTGCGCGCCGCGCAGGAACTGCTGCACCGGCACAAGGCGCTCCTCATCGCCGACGAGGTGCAGACCGGCCTCGGCCGCACCGGCGACTTCTACGCCTACCAGCACGAGGCGGGCGTCGAGCCGGACCTGGTGTGCGTGGCGAAGGCGCTGTCCGGCGGCTACGTGCCCGTCGGCGCCACCCTCGGCAAGGACTGGATCTTCAAGAAGGTCTACTCCTCGATGGACCGCGTGCTGGTCCACTCGGCGAGCTTCGGAGCCAACGCGCAGGCCATGGCGGCGGGCCTCGCGGTGCTGTCCGTGCTGGAGAACGAACAGATCGTGGCGGGCGTCCGCAGCACCGGCGAGCTGCTGAGATCGCGGCTGGCCGCGCTCGTCGGCCAGTACGAGCTGCTCGCCGACGTCCGCGGCCGGGGCCTGATGATCGGCATCGAGTTCGGCAGGCCGCGGTCGCTGAAGCTGCGCAGCCGGTGGGCCATGCTCCAGGCCGCCCGCAGGGGACTGTTCGCGCAGATGGTGGTGGTGCCGCTGCTCCAGCGGCACCGCATCCTCACCCAGGTCTCCGGGGACCACATGGAGGTCATCAAGCTGATCCCGCCGCTGATCATCGGTGAGCGGGAGGTGGACCGTTTCGTCGACGCCTTCACCGCCGTGCTGGACGACGCGCACAGTGGCGGGCTGATCTGGGACTTCGGCAGGACGCTGGTGAAGCAGGCGATCGCCAACCGCTGACGGCCGCTCGACGCCGGCGCTCTCCCGCGGCCCTGGGCAGGCCGCCGGGCCGGCCGGCCCTGGGCAGGCGGCCGAGCCGGGTCTTTGCCTTGGAGGCAAGAAATTTGCCCGTGAGGCAACGGTCGGGCTGAATGGGCCCATGAGCTCGCCCGAGTCCGACCCGTCCGCCGGGCCGCCCGAGGCGGGGCCGCTCGTCGCGCCCCGGCTCCGCGCCCTGCGCCGCCGCGCGGGCCTCACCCTGGAGGCCGCGGCCCGCGCCGCCGCCCTGTCGCCCGCCCACCTGTCCCGGCTGGAGACCGGGCAGCGCCAGCCGTCGCTGCCGATGCTGCTGGCTCTCGCCCGCACCTACGGTACGACGGTCTCCGAGCTGCTCGGCGAGCGGGCCGCCGACCGGGAGGCCGTCGTGCGTGCCGCCGACATGGAACCCACGGCGGCGGGTGGCTGGACGTACTGGCAGGCCGGTGCGCCCGGACGCGGCATGCAGGCCCTGCGGGTCAGCGTGCCGTACGGGGCGCAGGGCGACATCGTGCGGGTCCACCCCGGCGAGGAATGGCTGCACGTGCTCAAGGGCCGGCTGCGGCTGCGCCTGGGGGAGACCCTGCACCGGCTCGACCCGGGGGACAGCGCGCACTTCGACTCGCTGACCCCGCACCGCATCGCCGCCGACGGCCCCGACGGTGTCGAGCTCCTCTTCGTCCACACCCTTTTGCAGAGCCCCACGGCCGCGCTGTGCCTGGGCCCGATCACCGGAGGCAGCTCATGAGCGACATCGAGGAGAAGTTCCCGCGTGCCCTGTGGGTCCGGCTGATCATCTACATCGCCGTGGGACACGTCTTCGCGGCGTTCGTCTGGCTCCTCTTCGAGGTCGGCGCCAAGTAGGGCGCGCGGCGCCGGGGCGCCGACCCCGGGCGGACGTCAGTCAAGCAGCCGTTCCCGCAGGCGCTCCCGGGTCTCGGGGGTGATCCCGAGGCCCTGCTCCAGGTAGGCCGGCACGCCGCCCCACGTCTCGTCGATGGTCTCGAAGGCCGCGGCCAGGTACTCGGCGCGCGCGTCGAACAGGGGGTCGAGCAGCTCCATGACCTCGGGGGAGTAGGCCGAGGCCGACGTGCTGCTGCGGTGCACCTTGTAGCGGCGGTGCTTGGCGTTCGACTTCAGGTAGTCCTCGACGATCGCGTCCCGCTCGACGCCGACGGCCAGCAGCGTCACCGCGACGGACAGGCCCGCGCGGTCCTTGCCCGCCGCGCAGTGCATCAGGGCCGGGACGCTGTCCTCGGCGAGCGAGCGCAGCACCCGGGAGTGCTCCGCGGTGCGCTCCTTGATGATCATCCGGTACGAGGCGATCATCCGGTTCGCGCCCTTGCCGTCCGCGAGGATCGCGCGCAGCTGGTCCAGGTCGCCGTCCCGCACCATCTTCCAGAACTCGGCGCCGTCGGCCGGGTCGCTCAGCGGCAGGTTCAGATTGCGCACGCCCGGCAGCTCGACGTCCGGGCCCTCCAGCTTCTGGTCGGCCGCGTTGCGGAAGTCGAAGATCGTGTGCAGGCCGAGGGAAGAGAGGAAGGCGGCGTCGTCCTCCGTCGCGTGCGCGAGGTGGCCGCTGCGGAACAGCACGCCGTGGCGCACCCGGCGGCCGTCCACGGTCGGCAGTCCACCGACGTCACGGAAGTTGCGCACTCCGGCCAGCTCGGGCTCGGTCGACGGGACCTGCTGCGTCACGAGGGCTCCTCCCACTCGGCCCCGCCGGCGCGGCTCACCGACGGGCACACGGTCGACGATACGACACGCCTGCCAGGCGATATGAGAGGGACGGATCCACGCGGTGAGCGGCAAACGCGATGAAAACGGGCGCTGTTTTTTCGGTGGCGCCCTTTGTCGTTCGGTGGGCCTTTCGTCCGAATCGACCGTTTAGGTATAACGCGCCCCGGTAGCAAGGGAGATGGGGTGCGACGCGTGAGCAGCGTCATATTCGTGACGATCCGCTGTCGCCATGTTCACGTAATTCAGGCGCATTTCCAGGGAATTGCAGGAGGGCTAAAGATCCTTAATCCACGCTCGGTGACCGGAAAAGTCACGAACACCCGCCGGAAAAGCGCGGGAAGGCAATCCCGGGCTTGTCCCTGCGCCGCCCGGTCGCTTAGGTTCGCCACCGATCCGGACGGACGCCTAATCCTGCCGCCGCCCGGAAGCCCGCACACACTCTGACCCGTGTACGGCAGGAGCGGGGGACCCACAGGTAACACCGCCTGTTCCGGTCTCCGGAAGAGGCTCGGGGTGAAGCCGCGCAGCAACGCGGCCGGGCATCTCCAGTCCGAACCCGACAGCTCACCTCGTAGGCGCCGGAGAGGAATTCACCATGCCCGCGAAGGGTAAGCACCGCCGTACGAAGTCCCAGCGTTTCACCCGATCGATCGCCGTCGCCGGAACCGGCGGCGCCGCACTCGCCCTTCCGCTTCTCGGGGCCACCGGCGCCAACGCCGCCCCCGCGCAGCCGGTTTCGGAAAAGGCCGTCCAGTCCCTGCCGGTGGCGCAGAACAAGGCCCCCGAGAAGAGCGCCGCGAAGAACTCGGCCCCGCGGACCTACACCGTGAAGGGCGGCGACTACCTCTCGAAGATCGCCGACGAGCAGAATGTCAGCGGTGGCTGGAAGAAGCTGTACGAGGACAACCGCGAGGCCGTCGGCAGCGACCCGTCGCTGATCCACCCCGGCCTGAAGCTGTCCCTCGGCAAGAAGGCCACGACGAGCACCGCCAAGCCGTCGACGGAGTCCTCCTCATCCGGTAAGTCCGACTCATCCCGTTCGTCCGCGTCGGAGTCCCCGGCCTCGAAGTCGTCGTCTTCGTCTTCGTCGTCTTCGTCGTCTTCGTCCTCCTCGGACGACACCGCGTCGACGGCCGCGCAGTCCTCCGGCTCCGGCTTCACGCTGCCGGTGTCCGGCTCCGGTGTCGGCACCGCCTACAAGGTCGCCGGCAGCATGTGGTCCAGCGGCTACCACACCGGCGTCGACTTCGTCGTCCCGACCGGCACGTCGCTGAAGGCCGTCGGCGCCGGCACCGTCGTCTCCGCGGGCTGGGCCGGCGCGTACGGCAACCAGGTCGTCATCAAGCTGAGCGACGGCTACTACGCCCAGTACGCCCACCTGTCCTCGCTGTCCGTCTCGGCCGGCCAGGCCGTGACCGCGGGCCAGCAGGTCGGCCTCTCCGGCTCGACCGGCAACTCGACCGGGCCGCACCTGCACTTCGAGATCCGCACCACGCCGGACTACGGCTCGGACGTGGACCCGATGGCGTACCTGCGCTCGCACGGAGCTTCCGGCGCCTGACGCCTCGCGCGACCACCCGCCCGACACGCTGCCGAAGGCCGGACCCCGATCCCCGGGTCCGGCCTTCGGCATGCCCGGGTATGGGGCGCGCGGACCGGCCCTGTCTATTCCTGAGTTGGCCAACACTTCAGGCGTGGCTTATCTCACCGCCCGTCAACCCCTGCCTACGGTCGCGTAGGTCACATTCGGGGGTGAATCATGGATCGATGTGGCAGACGATTCGAAGAGTGACAGCAGATCAGTGATCGGGTCGTACGTGGCGGTGGGGGACAGCTTCACCGAGGGCGTGGGCGACCCCGGCCCCGACGGGGCGTTCGTCGGCTGGGCGGACCGCTTCGCGGTACTGCTCGCGGACCGGCGGCCCGAGGGCGACTTCCAGTACACGAACCTCGCCGTGCGCGGAAAGCTGCTCGACCAGATCGTGGCGGACCAGCTCCCCAGGGCCGTCGAACTCGCCCCGGACCTGGTCTCGTTCTGCGCCGGGGGCAACGACATCCTGCGGCCCGGCACCGACCCCGACGAGGTGGCCGAGCGGTTCGAGCGGGCGGTCGCCGCGCTGGCGGCCGTAGCGGGCACCGTGATGGTGACGACCGGCTTCGACACCCGGACCATGCCCGTGCTCAAGCACCTGCGCGGCAAGATCGCCACCTACAACGGTCACGTCCGGGCCGTCGCCGACCGGTACGGCTGCCCGGTGCTCGACCTGTGGTCCCTGAAATCCGTCCAGGACCGCAGGGCGTGGGACGCCGACCGGCTGCACCTCTCCCCGGAGGGGCACACACGCGTGGCGCTGCGCGCGGGTCAGGTCCTCGGCCTGGAGATCCCGGCCGACCCGGAACAGCCCTGGCCGCCACTGCCGCCGCGCGGCACGCTGGAGGTGCGGCGCGACGACGTGCACTGGGCACGCCAGTACCTGGTGCCGTGGATCGGGCGCCGGCTGCGCGGCGAGTCCTCGGGGGACCATGTGACGGCCAAGGGGGCGCTGTCGCCGGACGACATCAAGATGCGGATCGCCCCGGTGGCGTGAGAGGGCGGGCGTGAGGGGGCGGGAGGTGCGGCGGGGGACGGCCGTCCGGTGACGTCGGCAGCGCCGCCGTGCGTGCCTCATCGGCCCGGCATCGGGCGCCGCGTTGGCGTGCGTCTCACCGGCCCGGTATGCGGGTGCCGCGTCGGCACGTGTCTCACCGGCTCGCCACCTCGGAGGTCGCGTCGGCGCGTGACTCACCGGCCCGGTATGCGGGCGTAGCGTCGGGGAGTGTCTCACCGGCCCGGCGCCCGGCGTACGTCGGCGCGTGACTCACCGGCGTCGCGTCGGCGCGCCTCTCACCGCTCCGCCGCCGTCAACTCCTCGGGGGTGAGGCCCAGTTCGCGGGCGAGGGCCGCGTCGGCCCACTGCCGGGCCCGGGCCGGTGTCAGCGTGCCCGGGTAGGACGTCAGCTGGACGGCGAGGCCGTCGAGCAGGGCGGTCAGGCGCAGCGCCGCGTCGGCGGGGTCGGGCAGCGGAACTCGCCCGCGGCCACGCCCTCCGTGATGACCTCGGCGATCGCCGCCTTCCACTGCCGGTCGAGGCCGCCCGTCACGTCCCGCAGCACGGGCTCGCGCAGCGCGGCCGCCCAGCCCTCGATCCACAGCCGCCAGCCCTTGGCCTGGCCCGTCGGGGCGTACCAGCGCACGGCGGCCCGCAGCCTGCGCAGCGCCGTCGTGCGGCGGCCGAGCAGCCGGCGCAGCCGGGCGAGGTCGTCCTCGGCGGCATGCTCGAAGGCAGCGGCGACCAGCTTCTCCTTCGAGGAGAAGTGATAGAGCACGAGCGCGTTGCTCACCCCGAGCGCGGCTGCCACGTCGGCGATCCGGACGGCGACCACGCCCCGCACCTCGATCTGCTCGACGGCGGCCCGCAACATCTCGGCACGCCGCTCCGCGACGCCCAACCGCACTCTCGCCACGGCGTCACCCTACAAGCGGTACCAGCCGAACCGCCGCGCGATCTCCGCCAGGCGCTCCTCCGCGACGGCGTGCGCGGCCGCCCGCGGGGTCGTCCCGTCGGCCGCCGCGCGACTCAGCACCCCGTCCACCAGAGCCCGCATCGAACGGCGGACGTGGGCGAACGCCTCGTCCGGGTTTGCGCCGATGTCGCCGAACAGCGTCCACCACCACCAGGCGTTGGTGGCCGAGTTCACGACCACGTCCGGCAGCACGGTCACGCCGCGCGCGGCCAGCAGCTCCTCCGCCTCGGGAAGGACGGGCATGTTGGCCGCCTCGACCACCCAACGCGCGGTGATCCGCGCCTGGTTGGAGACATCGACGGCGTACGACACGGCCGCGGGCACCAGCACTTCCGCGTCGGCGGACAGCCACGCGTCCGGGGGCAGCTCGCGATCGCGGGGCCGCAGCGCCCCCCGGTCCACGGCGCCGTGGGCGTCCCGCGCGGCGAGCAGCGCCTCCACGTCGAGACCGTCCGGGTTGACGATCGTGCCCTTGACGTCGGCCACCGCCACCACCGTCAGGCCCGCGCGCGCCAGGAATCGGGCCGTGGCGCAGCCCATGGTGCCGAGCCCCTGCAGCGCGACCCGCGTACCGGCGTGCGGCACGCCCGCCCGGTCCAGCGCCGTCAGCGTGGCCTCCGCGACTCCGCAGCCGCCGGCCAGCTCGCCCAGGCCGATGCCGTCCACCTCGACCGCGAAGGCGTCCGCGAGCCGGCGCCGCGCGGCGGCCTCGTCGCCGAGCAGCGGGTACACCGCCTGGACCGACGACACGAGGCCCGCCTCGACGGCCGCCCGGTCCACCGTGTCCTGGTCGAGCCCCAGATCCTCACCCGTGGTCCAGCAGCACTCGACGTACGGCCGCACCGCGCGCAGGTAGCGCACCAGCAGCCCGTACGCCTCCGGGTCCCGCGGGTCGCAGTCGATGCCGCCCTTGGCGCCACCCAGCGGGACGTACCGCGCCTCGGGGTCGTAGTGCAGCGCCTCCTTCATGGACATGCCTCGCGCCAGCCCGGCGACCTCCTCGGCCGTGCAGCCCTCGCGCATCCGCAGTCCCCCGCTGGCCACCCCGCGCACCAGCCGGTCCACGACCAGGAAGCCCCGGCGACCGGTGACGTGGTCGGTCCAGGTGAGGGACAGCAGAGGGCTGGTCACGGGGTCTCCTGACACGGGGGTAAGGGGTGGTCTACTGAACCGCGGGTCAGCATCGTCGGGACCGGCGCCCCTGTCAACGCGCCGAGTTGACGCGTGAAGGCCGCCCCTCCCGGCCCACCGCCGTGGCTGGTTCCGGAGGCGCCGGGGAGGGCCGGTGCCCGAATGGGACACGGCGGGACCGGCGGTGTCGATGGGCCGCCCATAATGGATGTCTGACCGACTCCACCTGGAGGTAGCGTGGCCGGTTTCCGTTTCCCGGGCTCAGGGCTCCGCGCGCTGCGGCCGGCGGCGTTCGGCGCGGACCCGAGCGGCGAGCGCATGGCGCGCATCCGTAGATCGCCGCACTTCAAGGACGGTGTCTTCCAGAACCCCGGGGGCTTCGCCCGGACCCGCCCGTCCGGTTCGACACGCGAATTCGCCAAGGTCTACTTCGACAAGGAGTCCCGCCCCCGCCGCTTCCCCCGCGCCGCGGTGCCGCTGCACCCCACGACGGCCGCCGACCTCGCGAAAGCCCCGGCGACCGGCCTGCGGCTGACGTGGATCGGTCACTCCAGTGTGCTCGCGGAGATCGACGGGCAGCGGGTGCTGTTCGACCCGGTGTGGGGCGAGCGCTGCTCCCCGTTCCCCTTCGCCGGGCCCCGGCGGCTGCACCCCGTGCCCCTGCCGCTGACCGCGCTCGGCCCGGTCGACGTCGTCGTGATCTCCCACGACCACTACGACCACCTGGACATGCCCACGATCAAGGCGCTGGCCGGCACGGACACCGTGTTCGCCGTCCCGCTGGGCGTCGGCGCCCACCTGGAGCGGTGGGGCGTGTCCCCGGACCGGCTGCGCGAGCTGGACTGGCACGAGTCGACGCGGGTCGGCGGGCTGACCCTGACGGCCACCCCGGCCCGGCACTTCTGCGGCCGCGGCCTCCGCAACACCCAGCACACCCTGTGGGCGTCCTGGGTCGTCGCCGGTGAGCGGCACCGCGTCTACCACAGCGGCGACACCGGCTACTTCGAGGGCTTCGAGGACATCGGCGCCGCGCACGGGCCGTTCGACGCGACGATGATCCAGATCGGCGCGTACAGCGCGTTCTGGCCGGACATCCACATGACGCCCGACGAGGGCGTCCGTTCCCACCTGGACCTTCAGGGCGGCGGTCCGGCCGGGGTGCTGCTGCCCATTCACTGGGGCACTTTCAACCTCGCCACGCACGCCTGGGCGGAGCCGGGGGAGTGGACGAAGGACGCGGCCGAGGAGGTCGGCCAGACGGTGGCGTTCCCGCGGCCGGGTGAGCCGTTCGAGCCGGCGGGGGAGCTGCCGGTGGAGGCGTGGTGGCGGGCGGTGTCCGGTCCGATCGACCACCTGTGGCGGCGTCCGCGGGGTGTTGAGGATGTGGCCGGTACGAGCAGGACTGATCTCGACCTCGCCGGTGAGCGGTGACGTCGGCCGGGGATGAGCTTGGGGAGATGGTCCGGAGGCTTGAGCGTCTCCCGGCGGATCAACTGGACCGTTCGCTGCTGGACTTGGCGGGGCGCCCCGGGCAGAGCGAGAAGTCGCTGCTCAGCGATTCAGGCCCTTGCCGTCCCTGAAAGGCCCGTTCGCGTTGTTGTCCGCACGCGCGTTGTGCAGCGCTGAGCTTGCAGCAGGGGGACAGGCTGGGCAGCGCTCGGCTGCAATCAGAGGGCGCGGGGACCCTGGCGGTGGCTCGCCGACGCCGACTCGGCACCGAGCTCGTGACGGGAGGGCAACCGGTCGCCCGGTGACCAGACCGAGTTGGTGATCCGCTTCCGGGGAGCCCCCGCAACCCGCAAGAACGGCACGCGTGCTGACGCGAAGTCAGCCGCCGCTCGCCTTGGGGCGTTGCCGGCCCGTCCGTTCCGACGATCTGGTTCACCGGCTGACATCAGGAGTGCACCCGTCCGGTCTCCGCCGGGCGGGCTTCTGCGATCAGGAGCGCCACGTCGTCATGGTCGTACGGGTGTCGCAGGGTGCCGAGGAGCCAGTCGCAGGTCGCGTCCAGTGCTCCGCGGCGGCCGTCGAGGGCGTCCAGGAGGGCGGTCGCTGGAAGCCTGGGCGGGCTCGTAGCGCGAGGCGACGTCCAGTCCGGCGAGCCGGGGCGGGTGGTGGCCCGGCAGCAGGCTGCGCTGCAGGGTCCCGGCGGAGTTGCGGACGCTCTCGTGCCGGCGGGCGTTGTCGATGGCCACGGCCGATCTGGCGGTCAGTTCTCTGGCGAGGACGACATCGTCGTCGCCGAAGAGGACGGGATTACGGACCCGCAGCGCGTCGAACGCGCCGAGAACCTGCCTTGCGCGGTGTTCGCCATCGACGAGGCGCGGAACGAGCTCGCGTCGACGGGGTCGGCGAACAGCACGCGGGCTACGCCGATTTCCCGGCCGCGCTGACGGGACCGGCCGCCCGCTCCGGAGCAGACCGTGGAACGCGCAGCGGGCGCCCTTCCGGCGCGCGGGCCGGGTCCGGGACGTTGCCCCGACGGTCCCGGGAACCCGGTCCGCACCGTGCCCGCCGCACCGGGGAACGGTGACACCGGCGACGGACGGACGGTCTCCGGTCGCTGCGGTGAGACCCGCGGTGAACGGCCGCTCGACGGACCGACGGTCACCGACCTGCTCGGCGCAGTTCTTCGCGGTGGTGCGAGGGCCGGTAACGGTCTGCCTTCCGAACTGCCGCCCCTGTACGGCCCGGACCCGCCCGGTGCGGCAGGCCCGCGGGCCGGGGAGGCGCCGCCGTTGGTACAGCGGTGGTGCGTGTCCGTACGAGGACGGTGCGTTTCGCGCCAGATTGGGCGGCGACGGTTTCCGGCCGCCTTCCCGGCGGGACACGCGACCCGTTCCGTCCCCCTTGCCGGGCATCGGTGCGGGCCGGCCCGAGGCGTACGTCGCCGTGGCCTGGGCGCCGGGTCCGACGACGAGGGCGCGGCGGCCGGCCGACCGGTCACGCGTCGCGGGCCGCCGACCGTCTGTCGTGTGACTCTGCGCCGTTTTCGCCGGGGCGGGCGGCACGTTCACTCCTCCTGCGGGCCCCCGGAAACGGCGTGTTGATTCCGGTGCGCTCGCCCGTGCTGCGAGTGTCGCGTTCCGGCAGGGCTGATGGGGGCACATGGCCGGTGGCGTGGCAGGAGGGCAGCCGGTTGCCCGATGAGACAGCCGCTGACAAGGGGTGGGGAGAATGCTTCGGGTTCTCGTGGTGCACGACGAGGCGCTGCTTCGGTCGGCACTGGTGCAACTGCTCAGATCCGACGACCGGCTTGACGTCACGTCCATGTCCCCGTGCGCAGACGTGCCGGATGACGACGTGCCGCCCGCGGACGTGTGCGTGGTGGACGGGGACTGCCTGCAGGGGCCGGGGGACGAGGACGTGCGGGACGCCGGCTTGAGGGCACGGTGCGGAGACCGGCTCGTCGTGCTGACGACCTCCGAGCGGCCGGGGGTCCTGCGCCGGGCGTTCGAGGGCGGTGCGCTCGGGCTGGTCGACAAGAACGCCCCGGCCGAGCGGCTGATCACGGCGGTGCACACCGTCGCCACCGGGGAGCGCTTCCTGGACGTGACGCTCACCGTGGCCCTGCTCGAAGGGGCGGAGATGCCGCTGACCAGCCGCGAGCTGAGTGTGCTGTCCCTGGCCGCCGAGGGTGCGCCGATGGCCGAGATCGCGGCCCGCCTGCACCTGTCCCGGGGCACCGTCCGCAATTACATGGCCACGGCGATTCGCAAGGTGGGCGCCCGCAACCGCGTCGACGCGATACGCATCGTCCAGAGCGCCGGCTGGACGTGACCGGGGCGGCGCCGCGGTGACCGACGCCCCGGACGCACCGGCGCGGGTCACCCCTCCTGCCGCGGACCGCCGTTCCAGTGGCCCGTCAGGTCACGGTAGAGCGGGGAACGGGCCAGCACCTCCTCGTGCGTGCCGCACACCGTCTCCACACCGTCCAGGAGGAGCACCCGGTCGGCCCGGACGGCCGACGACAGGCGGTGCGCCACCACCACGAGGGTGCCCGGCCGGCGCGCGAGCGCCTCCTCCGCGTGCGCCTCGGACGCCGGGTCCAGATGGCAGGTGGCCTCGTCGAGCAGCAGCAGCGGCGCGGGCGACAGATACGCGCGCGCCAGCGCGACGACCTGCCGCTCGCCCAGGGACAGTTCGTCGGGCCGGACCGTCCCGTCGAGGCCGCCCAGACGCCCGACGAGCGGTTGGAGACCGAGGAACCGGACCACCGCGTCGAGGCCGGCCCGGCTCGCGTCCGGACGCAGATAGGCGAGGTTGTCGCCGACAGTGCCGGAGAAGACGTACGCCTCCTGCGGGACCAGCACGCGCAGCGCGGCGAGTTCGGCGGCGGCACGGCCGGTGACCGCCCGGCCGGCCACCCGGACTTCGCCGCCGCTCGGCGCGAGCCGCCCCGCGATCAGGCGGGTGAGCGTCGACTTGCCGATGCCGCTCGGTCCGACGACCGCCAGGTGCTCGCCCGGGGCGACGCGCAGGTCGAGCGAGTCGAGGACCGGTTCGGCGCGGGCGCCGTAGGACAGGGTCACGGACCGCAGCTCCACCGCAGCGGCCGGCTCCTCGCGCGCCGGTGGCCGCGAGCGCCGCGCGGGGGCGCGCGGCGAAGGGTCCGCCACCGCGGGAGACGGGCCGCGGCCGGTGGCGGCCGGGGGCGGTGCCGGGTGGTCGCGGTGGAACGGTGAGCGGACGGTGCTGTCGCTGTCGGCACCATCGGCCAGGGGCGGCGGTCCGATCGGGGGCGGCGGTCCGGCCGGGGGTGCGGGTTTCGGCTGTGAGGGAAGGGCGCCGGCCGTGGGCGGGGGTTTCGGTTGTAGAGGGTCGCTGTCGGCCGGGGGTGCGGGTTTCGGCTGCGGGGGGTGGGCGTCGGCCGGAGGCGCGGGCTTGGGCCGCGCGGGGCAAGTGCCGTTCCGGGGCGGGGGTTTCGGTTGTGGGGGGCTGCTGTCGGACGGGGGAGCTGCTTCCGGCTGTGCGGGGTCGGCGTCGGCCGGGGACGCCGGTATCGGCCGCGCCGGATCGGTGACCGTCGGGCCGGGGTCCGGGCCCACGATCCGGTCCAGGACGACCAGCAGGCGGGCCCCCGCCGCGCCGAGCGCGGTCATCAGGGTGTGCAGGGCGGGCAGCAGCGAGTGGACGAGGTAGGTGAAGGCGCCCAGCAGCCCGCCCGCCGTCACACCTCGGCCGCGCAGCCACGGCACCGCCAGCAGCAGCGCCAGCACGGGCAGTTGGCCCGAGACACCGAGTGCCGCCGTCCGTACCGCCGACCAGCCCGCCAGCGCGCGGGACGCGGCGGCGGCACTCGTGACCAGTTCCGTGCCGTGCCGCGCCGCCTCGGTCCCGGTCCCGCAGGCCGTCAGATCACGCAGGGCCGCCCGGGTCCGGGCCGCGTGGTCGCCCAGCGCCTCGTCGGCTGCCAGGGCACGCCGCTGGACCCTTGCCATGGGGCGCAGCGTCGCGAGGAACAGGACCAGGCCGCCGAGCAGCGGCGGCAGGACCACCACGAGCAGGGCCGGGTGCAGGGAGAACAACCCCAGCAGCGCCCCGGCGGCGGTGAAGACGAACGAGCGGAGGGTGAGGACGAGACCGGCGAAGCTGTCCCGGGCGATCTCGACCTGATTCGTCAGCCGGGAGACGGCCGCGCGGTCCGTCCCGCCGGCCCCGGACAGCCCCCGGGCCATCGACCGGTCGACCGCACGCCGCACCAGAGCGTCACGCAGCGGCTCCGTCAGTCCGGCCAGCTGGGCGAACACCCCCCGGATCACCGGAGCGCCGAGCAGCACGGCGACCAGGGCCGAGCCGAGCCACAGCAGCCCCCGGCGCGTGTCACCGGCGAGGAATCCCCGGTCGACGGCGTGGGCGACGCAGTAGCCCACCAGGAAGGCCTGGCCCGACTCGGCCACTGACCAGAGCGCCAGCCTCGCCAGCACGCCCTTGCGGCGGGCGAGGAAGCGGCGGGCCGGCGGCGCGAGCCGGCGCAGCGCCCCGGACCCGTCGTCCGGGCCGCGGACACGGCTGTCCCCGGCACACGTCACGGCCGTACCTCTTCGGGTTCGGGCAGCCGCGCGGACCCGGCACGCGGCGCCGCCGTACCGGTTCCGGCGGCGCCGAACACCGCCCGGTAGCCCGCCAGCCGCCACAGTTCGCGATGCGGTCCGACGGCCCGCACCCGCCCGTCCTCCAGCCAGATCACCAGGTCCGCGCGGTCCGCGACCGAGGGGCGGTGCGCGACGATCAGCCGGGTCCCGGGCCGGACCGAGCGGCGCAGTGCCCGGTCCACCTCGTGCTCGGTGGCGGTGTCCAGGCTGGACGTCGCGTCGTCCATGATCAGAAGCCGGCCCGCGTGCGCGAACGCCCGCGCGAGTCCGAGACGCTGGTGCTCGCCTCCCGAGAGCGGCGCCGCCGGCAGGGGGGTGTCGTAACCGTGCGGCAGCCGCCGTACGAAGCCGTCGGCACCCGCGGCCCGGGCCGCTTCCCGGATGTCCGCGCGCGACACCGGACGGGGACCGGCGGCGACGGCGTCGGCGACCGAGCCGTCGCCCAGTGCCGGGCGCTCGAAGGCGAAGGCGACCTCGGTGCGCAGCGCCTGGCGTGTCAGTCGGCCGAGGCGGACGCCGTCCAGCAGCACCTGCCCCTCGTCGGGGTCGATCAGCCGTCCCGCCACCGCCGCCAGGACGGACTTGCCCGCCCCGCCGCGGCCGACCACGGCCGCGGTGCTGCCGCCCGGCACCCGCACCCCGTCGGCGCGCAGCACGTCCCGGCCGTCGCGCACCACCCGCACGCCGCGCAGTTCGAGGTCGCCCGTGCCGTCCGGCGGCAGGCTCCGCGTTCCGTACTCCAGGGCGGGCATCCGCTCCAGAGCCAGGGTCCGCTCCCGCGCCTTCCGGCCCCGTACGATCGCGCCCAGCAGGGAAGCGGCGCCGCCCACGCCGGCCGTGAGCTGGGCGGACCGGCAGACGGCGAGCAGGTCGCCCACGCTCAGGGCGCCCGACGCCAGACGCAGGCCGCCGACGGCGGTGGCGGCCAGGGTCAGCAGCGGGACCAGGACCCCGCTCCTGGCCAGCGCCCGCCCGTGCAGCGCCCACATGCGCCGGCCGAGCACGGCGAGTTCCGCCAACGGCGCCAGCACGCGCGCGCGTTCCCGGTCGACCGTCCCCGCGGCGGCGATCGTCGCCGTGCCGTCCAGGGCCTCCAGCAGCCGGGACGCGATCTGTGACTGCGTGTGCTGGTAGGCGGCCACCGACGCACCGCTGTCGCGGGCGAACGTCCGCAGCACCAGGGCCAGGGCGGGCAGCCCGGTCAGCACGCACGCCGTCACCCACAGGTCGACGACGGCCAGCGCCGTGAGCGCGCCCACGGGAGTGACGAGGGAGGCCGCCAAAGCCGCGCGGGCCGCGGGGGCGCCTCCCGCGTCGGCGGCGTTGAGGGTCAGCCGGGTCCCGACGTCCCCCGGGGAGAAGGGCCGTGCCCGCTCCGGCGCGCTCCGCAGCAGCCCGGTGAGGGCCCGGGAACGGATGGACGCCGTCCAGCCGGCGGTGCAGCGACCGGTGAACAGCGAGGTGAGACTGTCGAGCAGTATTTCGCCGATGAGCAGCCCGGCGCTCAGGGCCAGCCAGCGCCCCGCGTCCGCGCCGCGCAGCAGCAGGTCCAGTGTGCGGCCGAGGACGAGGGGCTGGGCCACCGCCGCCAGCGACGCCAAGGTCGAGCAGAGCAGCACCAGCAGTTCGGGAGCCCGCCCCGGCCTCGCATCCGCCGCCCCGTCCCGCCGCGCGGCCGACGGCCGCGCCCCTGGCCTGGTCGTCACCACCGGCCGAACCCCTTCCGTCGGTCCATCCCCGCGCGCCGGGCCACCGGCGGCGAACCCGGCGGGGCGCACGCCCTGCCCGCGAACGCGGGCACCGGCGCCCCGGGCCTGAGCCCGGGACGCCGGTGCCGAGCAACGTGGCTCACCGCGTGGCCGCGGCGGCGCCCGGACGTCAGTTGCAGGTCGTGACGCTCAGGCTGCTGTCGCCGCAGAGCCGCAGGCTCGCGCGGCTGCCCGACTCGACGTCCCCGATGGCCTCTTCCTTCGGGGTCTCCATCGACTGCAGGTCGAAAAGGTTCATGACTTTTCCCTTCGTACGGCAACGGATTGCGTTTTTTCACGACCCCTGGTGGGGCCGGCTCTGGGGCCGCTGCTCCGTGGGCAGCGGCGGAAGGAACGGCAGGGCCGCGGGCGGGTCGCCGTGGACCGACGCGACGGCCAGCAGGCATCCGGCCGTACCGGTGGCGAGGTCCATCGAGAGGCGCATCATCTGCTCACCGGGGAAGGCGAGCCGGCCGCGGTAGGACATGGCGTGCCACGCCAACGCGTCGAGCTGGCGCCGGACCGCCCCGGGCCCGGTGCCCGGCGCCGTGGCCGTGGTGCGGCCGAGGTACAGCACCATCCCGGCCACTCCCCGGTAGAGACCCGGCTGGGCGTAGAACATGGCCTGCGCCGCCGCCACGATCTCGGTCCGCGCCCGTTCGAACTCCTCGTCGGCCCGGTGCGCCAGGTAGTCGTCGAGCACCATTCCGATGCCCACGCTGCCCGCTCCCAGGTAGGGCATGGTGCGCCACCCCTCGTCGACCTGGAGCGCGCCGCCCGCTCCCCGCACGCAGCGGGCGAGGTCCCGGCGCAGCGCGTCGCCCGCGAGGTCGAGCAGAGCGGGGTCCCGGGTGCGTTCGTACAGCCGCAGGAAGAACAGGGCGCTTCCCGCCGCGCCGTGCAGCAGTCCCGCGCGGGGCCGGGCGGGCCTGCCGCTCCCGGCCGGTGTGCCGCGGGCGGTCAGGTCGGCGCAGCGCAGGGCCGCCGTACGCAGCGCGGTCTCTCCGGTGGCGGCGGCCAGCGAGTCCAGGGCCAGGCCCAGTCCGGCGGTGCCGCTGTGCAGGTCCGGGGAGAGGTGGTCGAAGGACTGGTCGAGGAGTTGTTCGGCGAGGTCGAGCGCGCGGTCGCGATGGCCCAGGTACTCCAGCGTCCAGGCGATCCCGGCGAGTCCGTCGTGGAAACCGGGCGGCATGCCCGACGGCGGTTGCTTGGTCCGCTCCAGCAGCCACTGCTCCCCGTCCTCGTCCCGGCCCGCCCCGCTCTCGGCCAGGGCGTACAGGACTCCCGCCGCGCCGTGGCCGAACGCCAGCCCTCCGCCCGCCGTGGCGAACTGCGCGATGTCGCCGGGGTGTAGCCGGTCCGTGCGCGTCGGTGTCGCCGACGCGCGGACGGCCGCGGCCATCGACTCCCGGCTGCGCGGCCAGTCGCCCGGCCGGACCGGGGCCACCATGCCGGCCGTCTCCTCCTGCGCGTGTCCGTCGGCCGTCCCCCGCGCCGCGTGTCCTGTGTCCGCCCCGGCCGTGATCTCGTCGACCGCGGCGTCCAGGAAGGCCCGTTCGACCGGGAACTGACTCGCCACCACGTCCGCCAGATGCGCCGCCTTGCGCCGGTCCAGTGCCAGCAGGCTGGTGAGCGGCAGGAACAGCGCGAGCCGCAGACAGGCCAGCGCGTACCGGTCCACCGCGACGCCCCGCCGGTCGGCGGGAGCCACGAATCCCGGGTTGGCGACGGTCTGCCGGCCGGGTTCGTCGACGTGGTGGGCCGCCTCGAAGTCCAGCAGGACGACGCTGCCGTCCTCCCGGACCATGATGTTGAACAGATGCAGGTCGTTGAAGACCACGCCCCGGGCATGCACCTCCGCGACGGCCCGTTCGACACACGCGTGGATGTCGAGGGCCCAGGCGGTGTACTCGGCCAGCCGCTGCTCGCCCGGGTCGGCCTCGATGAGCGGATGGCGGCGTGCGAAGAACGTGTTGAGCGGCTTGCCGTCGATGTGTTCCAGGACGAGGAAGTGGTGCTCCCCGACCGTCAGGTGGTCGAGCACCTCGGGCGTGCAGCCGAGACCCGACAGCCGTTCCAGCGCCTGCCGTTCACGGTGCAGCCGGGTCACGGCGTCGGCGCCGTCGGCCGCCAGTCCGGCGTACGGGCGGGCCTCCTTCAGGACGACCTGCCGGCCGGTCCGGTTGTCGCGGGCGAGGTAGACGCCCCCGCCGTTGGAGAAGTGCAGCGCCGACTCGATCGTGCAGGGAAGGTCCGCGACGGTCACCGCGGAGCGGGCGTCCAGGTGCGGGCGCAGGAAGGCGGGCGGGCTCACCCAGTCGGGCACGCGGAAGACGGGGCCGCGCAGGTCGGGCACCAGCACTCCGCCGGGACCGGTCACGGCCGGCCGCAGTTCGCCGTTCTCGTCGTAGCAGTCGCGCCGGGTGAAGCCGCCGTAGCGGACGTGCACGGGCCCGTCGCCGATCCGCAGGTCGCTCAGGATGTGCGGCCCGGGCTCGCCGGCCAGCAGGTCCGCGAGCTCACCCGTGAGCCGTTCGAATTGCGCCTCGTCCGCCGGGTACACGGTGACGAACTTGCCGCTTCCGGCCCGGTCCGCGTACTTGGCGTTGCGCTGGTGCAGCAGATAGCGGCTCGGGACGAACTTGAAGGCGGTGCCGTCGGCGAGACAGTGCCGGCGCACCCGCTCCAGTACGGACTCGGCGTTGTCGAGGCAGGCGGAGACGTGGATCTTCCAGCCCTGGTCGGGCAGGTCGACGTCCACCGGCCTGAGGGCGAGCCAGTCCCCGCTCTCGTTCTGCTGCCATCCCGCCGGGACGGGCAGCGAGGCCGCGGCGTACCGGGCGCGCCCGGTGCCGGGGCGGGGAACCGTGCGGTGCGGAGCGTCGTAGAAGTGCGGGTCCGCATCGCAGTACACGGCGTAGCCCTTGTTCACGCTCTCTCCTCTCCACGCGTCGGCGATGGGACAGACGCTGTCACGCGGCCCACGGCCCCGGACAGTCACCGCTGTCATCACTCCGGCGTGCGGAACGCACAGGTAACTTCGCGGGACGGCCGGCGCGGGAGGCGGTCGCCGAGGGCCGGTCCCGCCGTGTACTGCCCGTGACCTCGCCGGACGGTCGGGACGGAGCGGGGAAGGCCCCGGCGAGGCCGCTCCGGGGTGTCCGAGAGCCGGGGCGGCGGGCGGCGGGGCGGGGGAGGGGCCACGGCGCTCGAAGCCCACCGACCGTCCCTGATCGCCGTTGACCAGGTCGGATTGTTCCTGTCCGTTCGTGAGCGGGCGCCTGACGTGCTTATCGGTCGGCCGTCCGAAGCCTCATACCAGAGCGGGACGCTCGCCGTACGAGTTTGTCAACTGCCCACCGCACCTGAACCGTTGGCGACTACTGTGAGTGTCCGGCAGGCGACGCAGGGCCGCATCCCGAGGGTCTGCCCGCCGACACCGCGATGACGCACGGCGGATCGCGCAGACCGCGTGCGGCCCGGACAACCGGGCCCCGACCGACGGACAGTACGAGGACACCGATGTCTCACCTCCGCGCACCGGCCGGACGCGCCGACCGCCGTGAGGGCGGGCGGCACGGTCGCCCGGTCGCCCGCACCGCCCCCGCGCTGCCCGACGCCGGCATCCGGCCCCAACTGCTGCGGATGGCCGTGCTCCCGCCCGTCGCGGTGGCCCTCAGCGGCTGCGCCGCCGTCCTGTTCACCGTCCGCTCGACCGGCGCCGGACCCTCGCCCACCCTGTGGACCGTCCTCGCCGGCGCGTTCTCGGTGACCGTCGCCGGCATCGTCATAGCCGCCGTCGCCGCCAACCGCGCCGCCCACTTTGTCCACGACCGCGTCGCCGACCTGCGCCGCGGCACCGCACGTCGTGAAGCCGAACTGCGCGCCCTCGTCGAGCAGTTGAGGCGCGGCGAGAAGCCGCCCCGGCAGGCGCCCCAGGCCCGGCCGCCCGAGGACGCCGACGACTTCGAGCTCCTCGCCGCCGATCTCGGCCGCGCGCACGACGGCGCCGTCACCGCCGTCGTCCAGGCGGCCCAGCTCTCCAGCCAGGCGGGCAGCGAACAGAAGCTGGAGGTCTTCGTCAACCTCGCCCGGCGCCTGCAGTCCCTCGTCCACCGCGAGATCGCCACGCTGGACGAGCTGGAGAACGAGATCGAGGACCCGGACCTCCTCAAGGGCCTCTTCCACGTCGACCACCTCGCCACCCGCATCCGCCGCCACGCCGAGAACCTCGCCGTGCTCGGCGGCGCCGTGTCCCGCCGGCAGTGGAGCAACCCCGTCCCCATGACCGAGGTGCTGCGCTCGGCCATCGCCGAGGTCGAGCAGTACTCCCGCGTGAGACTCGTCCCGCCCGTCGACGGCGAACTGCGCGGCCACGCCGTCGCCGACGTCATCCACCTGCTGGCCGAACTCGTCGAGAACGCCACGGTGTTCTCCGCCCCGCACACCCAGGTCCTGCTCCGCACCGGCCTCGTCACCTCCGGACTCGCCGTCGAGGTCGAGGACCGCGGCCTCGGCATGCCCGCCGAGGAACAGAACCGGATGAACGCCCTGCTGGCCGACCCGGACCAGGTCAACGTCGCCGGTCTCCTCGCCGACGGCCGCATCGGCCTCCACGTCGTCTCCCAGCTCGCCCGGCGGCACGGCATCACGGTGCGCCTCCAGTCCAACATCTACGGCGGCGTCCAGGCCGTCCTCGTCCTGCCGCAGGCCCTCCTGGGCTCCGCGCCGGGCGTCCCCGGGGCCGTACCGAGGACGCAGCCGCCCGGGGCGCACGGGCAGCGGTACGCCGCGCCCGACGCCACCGGCGGCGCACCGCTGCACACGGCACCGGGCGCATCGGCCGTACCGGGCCCACCCGGCGTACCGCGGCACGGCGTCCCCGGCGCGCCACCGCACCACGACGGCCACAACGGCCACGACGGCCACGACGGCCACGACGCCCATGACTCCCGCGACGTACCGCCGGACTCCGCCCCGCCGCACGCACCGGACGTGCCGCACCTTCCCGGCACCCTCACACCCGCCGTCACGCCCGCCGCCGCCCCGCTGCCGCCCCGGCGCCGCACCGCGCGCCACGCCGCCGCCCCCGGCGGGCCGCCGCCGCTGCCCGTGCGCGGCGCCCACCACGAACGACCCACCCCCGCCGAGGCCGTCCCCGGCGTCAGGCCCGACGACCGGCGCGTCCTGGCCGAGCACGAGGGCGTGCCGCCCCTGCCGCGCGCCGGCACCGTGCGCGGCACCATGGCCAAGCCCCAACTGCCCAGGCGCCGCGCCCAGGAGCACCTCGGTCCCCAACTGCGCGACGGACCGGTGCCCCGGCAGGACGACGACAACGCTCCCGGCCACGACCCGGGACTCATGGCCGCGTTCCAGCGCGGCATCGGCCTCGCCGAGGCCCAGCAGCACCTGGACACCGGCGCGTACGGCACCGGCCCCGACCGCACGGCGACGGTCCGCCCGGAACCGTTCCGCGAGGAGCCGGCGCCCCCCGCCGCGCCGACCGGCACCACGACCCTGGCGGTCCGGCCCGCGGGCACAGCCCGTCCGGCCGGCGACCACCACGCGCACGGCCCACGCGACGACGGCGGACCCACGGCCCGCCCCGACCACACCGCCCGGCACGACGGGAGCGCACCAGCCGGATGACCAGCCCCACCGAAGCGGCCATGTTCCGCCCGAACCCCCGCACTTCCCTTTCCCCGTCCGCCACCAGCGCGCCCGCAGACCTTCGTACCCCAAGGAGTCGATCCACCATGGCGAGCGATGCGCCGACCGGCCAGGTATCCGATCTCGACTGGCTGATGAGCGGCCTCGTGCAGCGCGTCCCGCACACCACCAGCGCGGTCCTGCTGTCCTGCGACGGGCTCGTGAAGTCCGTGCACGGCCTCGATCCCGACAGCGCCGACCACATGGCCGCCCTGGCGTCCGGCCTGTACTCCCTCGGCCGCAGCGCCGGAATCCGCTTCGGCGACGGCGGCGACGTACGGCAGGTCGTCGTCGAACTCGACTCGACACTGCTGTTCGTCACCACCGCCGGTTCCGGCACCTGCCTCGCCGTGCTCGCCGGCCGCGAGGCCGACGCCGCCGTGCTCGGCTACGAGATGGCGATGCTCGTCAAGAGCGTGCGGCCCTACCTCATGACGGCTCCCCGGCAGCATGCCGTCGAATCCCCGGCGCTGAGGTCTTGAGCGTGGCGGCGGCAGGCGACGGGCCCTGGCTCGACGAGGCGGCCGGACGGCTGGTGCGCCCCTTCACGGTCAGCAACGGCCGGACCCGGCCCAGCGTCGCACTCGACCTGCTGTCGCAGGTGACGGCCACCGGGGCCACCCCCCTCGGCCATCTCGGCCCGGAGCACACGCAGGCGCTCGCCCTGTGCCGCACGCCCGTCCCGGTCGCCGAGATCGCCGCACATCTGAGGCTGCCGGCGGCCGTCACCAAGGTGCTGCTGGCGGACCTGCTGGACTGCGGCGCGCTCACCACCAAACCACCCGCGTTCCCCCACCACCCCACGGACCGGGCCCTTCTGGAGGCAGTGCTCGATGGACTACGACGACAGCTCTGACCACGAGACCCACGACGACGGCACCGACCCCTTCCCGACCGCGCTGAAGATCCTCGTGGCGGGCGGCTTCGGCGTGGGCAAGACGACCTTCGTCGGCGCGGTCAGCGAGATCGCGCCGCTCAGCACGGAGGAACTGCTCACCACGGTCAGCGCCGCCACCGACGACCTGGAAGGCATCGAGAACAAGGTCGAGACGACCGTGGCCATGGACTTCGGCCGCCTCACCCTCGACCCGCGCCACGTGCTGTACCTGTTCGGCACGCCCGGCCAGGAACGGTTCTGGTTCATGTGGGACGAACTGTGCGAGGGCGCGCTCGGCGCGGTGATCCTCGCCGACACCCGCCGCCTGGAGGAGTGCTTCGCCGCCGTCGACTTCTTCGAGCAGCGCGGCCTCGCCTTCATCGTCGCCGTCAACGAGTTCGACGGCGGCTTCCGCTACGACCCCGAGGAGGTGCGCGCCGCCATCGACCTCCCGCCGGACATCCCCGTCGTGAGCTGCGACGCCCGGATCTCCAGCTCCGGGGTCCAGACCCTGCTGACCCTCGTCCGCCACCTCATCGCCCACGCCCCGGAGCCGGCGACCGGCCACGGCGCCCACAGGTGATCCCGCCCGCACCCGCCACGGAGCCCGACCCCATGACGTACGTCCCCCGCGACGGAGCCCGGCCATGAGCCATGACCCGCCGCGCCGCCCGGCAGGTCGTCTGCTGCTCACCCCCGACGACAAGGAGGCACCCGCCCGCACCGAACGGCTGCGGCGACTGGGCCTGGGGAAACGCCCGGAACCCGCCCTCGACGCCTTCGCCGGCCGCCTCGCCGAACACACCGCGACGCCGTACGCCATGGTCAACCTGCCCGACGAACAAGGTCAGTTCTACGCGGGCCTGCACCTGCCGCCCGCCGCGCCGCCCGCCCGTCCCGACGGCGGCACCCGGCCCGGAGTGGGCCGCCGGCTGCCCCGCGACCACGGGTTCTGCCCGCACGTGCTCGCGCGGCGCAAGGCGCTGGTACTGGAGGACGTCCGGGACTTCCCCCGGTTCGCGGGCAACGCCATCGTCGACGAGTACGGCATCCACTCCTACCTCGGCGCCCCGCTCATCGACTCCACGGGCACGGCGCTCGGTACGGTCAGCGTCGCGGACGTCACCCCCCGGACGTGGGGCCGGTCCGGCCTGGAGACCATCAAGCAGGCGGCCGGGGAACTCGTCGTACGCCTGGAGCGGGGCACGGAGGGCGGGCTGCCGCTCTGACCGCCGGCCGCGTGCCCCGCCCGGCGTGAAGGAAAGCTGCGGCGGCGGTTAAGAAATCCTCGATGGACCGCGACCGGCGGCATACGGCAGATTGCTACGCGATTCCCCTCTTCTCCCGGCCCGCGGGCTGCCTCGGCATGCCCGCGGGCCGGGAACTCACCCACAGGAGCCGCAGCGTTGAAGGCACTGGTCAAGGAGAAGGCGGAGCCCGGGCTCTGGCTGACGGACGTCCCCGAGCCCGCCGTCGGACCCGGTGACGTGCTCATCAAGGTGCTGCGCACCGGCATCTGCGGCACCGACCTGCACATCCGGTCCTGGGACGGCTGGGCGCAGCAGGCCATCCGCACCCCGCTCGTGCTGGGCCACGAGTTCGTCGGCGAGGTCGTCGGCACCGGCCGGGACGTCACCGACATCGCGGCCGGCGACCTGGTCAGCGGCGAGGGCCACCTGGTGTGCGGCAAGTGCCGCAACTGCCTGGCCGGGCGCCGCCACCTGTGCCGGGCCACGGTCGGGCTGGGCGTGGGACGCGACGGCGCCTTCGCCGAGTACGTCGCGCTGCCCGCCGCCAACGTCTGGGTGCACCGCGTGCCCGTCGACCTCGACGTCGCCGCGATCTTCGACCCGTTCGGCAACGCCGTGCACACCGCCCTGTCGTTCCCGCTGGTCGGCGAGGACGTACTGATCACCGGCGCCGGCCCGATCGGTCTGATGGCGGCGGCCGTGGCCCGGCACGCCGGTGCGCGCAACGTCGTCGTCACCGACGTCAGCGAGGACCGCCTGGAGCTGGCCCGGAAGGTCGGCGCGAGCCTCGCGCTCAACGTCGCCGGGGCGACCATCGCCGACGGGCAGCGCGAACTCGGCCTGCGCGAGGGCTTCGACATCGGCCTGGAGATGTCCGGCCGCCCCGAGGCACTGCGCGACATGATCGCCAACATGACGCACGGCGGCCGGATCGCGATGCTCGGGCTGCCCGCCGAGGAGTTCCCGGTCGACTGGTCCCGGATCGTCACCTCCATGATCACGATCAAGGGCATCTACGGCCGGGAGATGTTCGAGACCTGGTACGCGATGACCGTCCTGCTGGAGGGCGGCCTCGACCTCGCCCCCGTGATCACCGGCCGGTACGGCTACCGCGACTTCGAGGCGGCGTTCGCCGACGCGGCGAG
The DNA here is from genome assembly GCF_029813775.1 of Streptomyces sp. DH24. Lineage (GTDB taxonomy): Bacteria > Actinomycetota > Actinomycetes > Streptomycetales > Streptomycetaceae > Streptomyces. The sequence continues at coordinate 266,511 of NZ_JARVKW010000004.1, forward strand.
CGGCCGCGGCGGCAAGGTCATCCTCGACTGGACCGCGTAACCCATCCGCCTTCCTCAGGAGCTTTCCCATGTTCGACTCCGTGCGCGACGACCTGCGCGCCACCCTCGACGAGATCCGCGCCGCCGGACTGCACAAGCCCGAGCGGGTCATCGGCACCCCGCAGTCCGCGACCGTCGACGTCACGGCGGGCGGCCGGCCCGGCGAGGTCCTCAACTTCTGCGCCAACAACTACCTCGGCCTCGCCGACCACCCCGAGGTGATCGCCGCCGCCCACGAGGCCCTCGACCGCTGGGGCTACGGCATGGCCTCCGTCCGCTTCATCTGCGGCACGCAGGAGGTCCACAAGGAGCTGGAGGCCCGCCTGTCGGCGTTCCTCGGCCAGGAGGACACGATCCTGTACTCCTCCTGCTTCGACGCCAACGGCGGCGTCTTCGAAACGCTCCTCGGCCCCGAGGACGCGGTGATCTCCGACGCCCTCAACCACGCCTCGATCATCGACGGCATCCGGCTCTCCAAGGCCCGCCGCTTCCGCTACGCCAACCGCGACCTCGCCGACCTCGAACGGCAGTTGAAGGACGCCTCCGACGCGCGCCGCCGGCTGATCGTCACCGACGGCGTGTTCTCCATGGACGGCTACGTGGCGCCGCTCGCCGAGATCTGCGACCTCGCCGACCGCTACGACGCGATGGTCATGGTCGACGACTCGCACGCCGTCGGCTTCGTCGGCCCCGGCGGGCGCGGCACCCCCGAGCTGCACGGCGTCATGGACCGCGTCGACATCGTCACCGGCACCCTCGGCAAGGCCCTCGGCGGCGCGTCCGGCGGCTACGTCGCCGCCCGCGCCGAGATCGTCGCCCTGCTGCGCCAGCGCTCCCGGCCGTACCTGTTCTCGAACACGCTCGCGCCGGTCATCGCCGCCGCGTCGCTGAAGGTCCTCGACCTGCTGGAGGCGGCCGACGACCTGCGGGTCCGCCTCGCCGAGAACACCGCCCTGTTCCGGCGCCGGATGACCGACGAGGGCTTCGACGTCCTGCCCGGCGACCACGCCATCGCGCCCGTCATGATCGGCGACGCGGCCAGGGCTGGCCGCATGGCGGAACTGCTCCTGGAGCGCGGGGTGTACGTGATCGGCTTCTCCTACCCGGTCGTCCCGCAGGGCCAGGCCCGCATCCGCGTCCAGCTGTCCGCGGCGCACTCCACGGACGACGTGAACCGCGCGGTGGACGCGTTCGTCGCGGCGCGCGCCGAGCTGGGGGACTGAGCAGCCCGGACGTATTGCGATAATCGTCCGCATGATCGAGGCGCGGCGGCTCCACATCCTCCGTGCGGTGGCCGACCACCGCACGGTGACGGCGGCTGCCGCCGCGCTCTATCTGACCCCGTCGGCCGTCTCCCAGCAGCTGACCGCGCTGGAGCAGGAGACCGGCCACCGCCTGGTCGAGCGCGGCGCCAAGGGCGTACGGCTCACCCCGGCCGGCGAGATCCTGCTCAGCCACACCAACGCGGTCCTCGCGCAGCTGGAGCGCGCGGAGGCCGAACTCGCCGCGTACAGCTCGGGCGCGGCCGGCACGGTCACGGTCGCCGCCTTCGCGACCGGCATCGCGCAGGTCGTCGCGCCCGCCGTGGCCCGGCTCGCCGCCACCGCGCCCGGCATCAGGCTCCGCGTCCAGGACGCCGAGGGCGACGCCAGCCTGCCGATGGTGCTGGACCGGCAGGTCGACATCGCCGTGGCCGTCGAGTACCGGGGCGCGCCCTCGGCCGACGACCCGCGGCTCACCCACGTCCCCCTGTACGCCGAGCCGTTCGACGCCGTCGTGCCGGTGGCGCACCGGCTCGCCGACGCCGCCGAGGTGCCGCTCGCCGAGCTGGCCAAGGACCCCTGGATCGGCCCGTACCCGGGCAACCCGTGCCACGACGTGGTGGTGCTGGCCTGCGAGAACGCCGGGTTCCAGCCGCGCCTGGAGCACTCCTCGGACGACTTCCGCGCGGTCGTGGCGCTCGCCTCGGCCGACGTCGGGGTGGCCCTCGTACCCCGCTCGGCGTTGCGCGGCACGGACCTCACGGGCGTCGTCGTCCGACCGGTCGACGGGGTGGCGCCCACCCGCCGCGTCTTCGCGGCCGTGCGACGGGGCGCCGAGGGACATCCGCTGATCCGGCCGGTGCTCGACGCGCTGGAGGCGGCAGCGCGGGAGGCGGCGGCGCGGGAGTGAGCCTTCCGTAACACGGGCGTCTCATATCCGGGATAGCGTCCCGGATATGAGAAACGAGACGGAGGGTGCCGCCCCCGCCGCCCCCGCCACCGACCCCGTCGACGCACGGCTCGCCGCCCGCCTCGCCGAGCTGCGCGCCGAGCACGGCTGGTCCCTGGGCGAGGTGGCCGAGCGCAGCGGCGTGAGCCGGTCCACCCTGTCCCGCGCCGAACGCGCCGAGATCAGCCCCACGGCCGCCCTCCTCAACCGCCTGTGCGCCGTCTACGGGCGCACCATGTCCCGGCTGCTCAGCGAGGTCGAGGCCGAGCCCGCGCGACTGGTGCGGGCCGCCGAGCAGCAGGTGTGGGAGGACCGCGCCTCCGGCTTCGTACGCCGGTCGGTGTCCCCGCCGCACCCCGGGCTGCGCGGCGAACTCGTCGAGGGACGGCTCACCGCCGGCGCCGACATCGCCTACGACCGGCCGCCCGTGGCCGGACTCGAACAGCACATCTGGGTCCTGGACGGCGCCCTGGAGGTGACCGCGCAGGACGTCGAGCACCGCCTCGCCACCGGGGACTGCCTGCGCCTCAGGGTGTGGGGAGCGACCCGCTTCCGGTGCCCCGGACCCGCGGACGTGCGGTACGCGCTGGCGGTGGTGCTGCCGTGACCGTCAGCCGCCTGGACGCGGCCGGACTGCTGTACCTGGTGCCGCGGTTGGCCGACCTGCTGCAGGACGTCGTGGACGGCGGCGCCTCCGTCGGATTCCTCGCACCGCTCGACCGCGTGGAGGCCACCGCCTGGTGGCGGGAGCGCGCCGACGCCGTGGCCGCCGGACGCCTCGCCGTGTGGGCGGCGCACGACGGGGACCGCGTGACCGGCACCGTCGGTCTCGACCTGCCCGGCAAACCCAACAGCCGGCACCGCGCCGAAGTCGTCAAGCTCATGGTGCACCGCCACGCGCGTGGCCGGGGCCTCGGCCGCACCCTGCTGACCACCGCCGAGGAGGCCGCCGCCGAGGCCGGCATCACCCTGCTCCACCTCGACACCGAGACCGGCAGCCCCGCCGAACGCCTCTACGCCGGCGCCGGCTGGACCCGGCTCGGTGCGATCCCCGACTACGCGGCGCGCCCCGACGGGCGACTGCGGCCCACGACGATCTACTTCAAGCGCCTGGGAGCCGCGGCACCCGCCGGGTGACCGGACCGCTCCCACCAGGCGAATGTCAGTGCCTGCCGCTACGGTGCGGGCCATGCAGGATGCCGAAGACGTACGCCGAATCGCCCTGTCCCTGCCGGACACGACGGAGAAGATCGCCTGGAGCATGCCCACCTTCCGGGTCGCGCAGAAGATGTTCGCCACGCTCCCCGAGGACGAGACCTCCATGGCCGTGCGCTGCCCCAAGGAGGAGCGCGACGAACTGGTCCTGGCCGAACCGGAGAAGTTCTGGATCGCGGACCACGAGTCACAGTTCGCGTGGGTACGGGTCCGCCTCGCGGCGGTCGAGGACGAGGACGAACTGCGCGACATCCTCGCCGACTCCTGGCGGCAGGCCGCGCCCACCCGACTGCTCGACGCCCACCCCCGGTTGGGGCTGCCGGTGGCGGACTGACCGTGCCCCGGCGCGTTGTCAGTGGCCCATGGCATGATCCGGTGGCATGAGTGGCAGCCGGGGTGGAGGGGGCTCCGGCTGCCACCGGCACGCCGTGCGGCGTGCGCGGCGGCCGGCGGGTCCGGCCGGGGGAGCGGCCTGGGAGGCCGGGGAGGGGAGCGCAGTCGATGTCGGGGAGGCCGGCGCCGGGGGGCGCCGCAGGGGGAGCCGGCCGGCGCGGTGACGCGGGGCCGGCCGACGGCAAGGAGCGCGCGCGGCCCGTCTGGTCGCGGGACTTCGCGCTGTTCTTCGTGGCGCGGGCCGTCGCCCGGCTCGGCGACACCATGCTGCCCGTGGCCCTCGCCGCCGGGCTGCTCCAGCACGGGTACGGGGCGGGCGCGGTCGGCCTCGCCATGGCCGCGACGACCGCAGCCTTCGCCGGTCTCGTCGTCTTCGGCGGGGTGATCGCCGACCGCTTCAGCACCCGGCGGCTGATGATCGGCGCCGACCTGGTCCGCCTGGTGGCCCAGGCGGGCGCCGCCGCGCTGTTCTTCTCGGGGCACGTCGTGCTCTGGGAGATCTGCGCGATCGGCGTGGTCAACGGCGTGGCGGCCGCCGTCTTCCAGCCCGGCGTCGCCGGCACCGTGCCCCGGCTCGCCTCCGACATCCAGGGCGCCAACGGCGCGATACGCATCGCCGAGTCGGCCGCCCACCTCGCGGGCCCGGCCGTCGCGGGCGTCCTCGTCGGACTCGCCTCACCCGGCGGGGTGTTCGCCGCCCACGCCGCGACGTACGCGGTCAGCGCACTGTGCCTGCTGCTGCTCCGGCTGCCGCCACTGCCGCCCGGCACCCGGCCCGCGGGACGCGCGGGCGGTGCCTTCAAGGCCGATCTGGCCGACGGCTGGCGGGAGTTCCGCTCCCGCACCTGGCTGTGGGGCGTCATCGCCGTGTGGTGTCTCTACATGATCGCCGTCTGGGGCCCGACGATCCCGCTGGTCGCCACGGAAGTCGTACGGGAGCACGGCCCCGGCGCCTACGGCCTGGTCAACTCCGCGCTGGGCGCGGGCACCGTCGTCGGCGGGCTCGTCGCCCTGCGGCTGCGTCCCCGGCGCATGCTGCGCGCCGGTGCCGTCGCCCTGTTCGCCTTCCTGCCGTTCCCGGCGACCGTCGGGGCCGGCCTCGGCGTACCGGCCATGGCGGTCGGGGCGGCCGTCGCCGGTGCCGGGCTGTCGTTCTGGAGCGTGATGTGGGCGACGAGCGTGCAGACCCAGGTCCCGCCCGACGTCCTCAACCGCGTCCACGCCTACGACGTCGCCGGTTCCCTCGCGATGATGCCGGTCGGCCAGGCCCTCGCGGGCCCCGCCGCCGGGGTGCTCGGCGCGGACCAGGTGCTGCTGGTCGCGGCGGCCACGAGCCTGGTCGTTCCGGCGATCCTGCTCGCGACACCGGCGATACGGAACCTGATACGCGCCGACGGGAGCGTTGTCGACACCGCCGTCGCAACGGCGACCGACATGACGGCGACCGCTGCGACCGACGGGACGGTGAAGGGGCCCCGCGCCCCGGCTGCGCCCGCCACCGACGGGACCGCTGAGCCCACTCGCGCCCGGACCACGCCCGCGGCGGACGGAGCCGCGAGGGAATCCGGGCCCGCGGCGGGCGGAACCGCTTAGAGCCTCGGGCCCGCGGCGGACGGAGCCGCGAGGGAATGCGGGCCCGCGGCGGGCGGAACCGCTTAGAGCCTCGGGCCCGCGGCGGACGGAGGCGCAAGGGAATTCGGTCCCCTGCCCGACGGAACCGCTTAAGGGCTCGCGCCCGCGGCCGACGGAATCGCGAGGGACACCGGGCTCGCGGCGGGCGAGATCCCGACCGGTGAGGTGAGCGCCGCCCACGGACACGGTCGTCCCTGCGCGGAGAAGACCTGACGCCACCGGTCGGGCCCCGGCCGCCCTGACGCCACCGGTCACGCCCCGGCCGTCACCGCTCGGTCGCCGGTCCGCCCGAGGAAGCCGCCGATGCGCTCCCGCAGGGACCGCGCGTCCAGGCCGTGCGCGGCGACGTGTTCCTCGACGCGGCCGTAGCGGCGCAGTTCGCGCCGGCCCACGCCGAGGCCCAGCACCCGGTGCGGCAGGTGGGACAGCGCGTCGTTCGCGGCGGCCGTCGACGTGCCCGCCAGGTACGGCTCGACCAGGACGACGTCCGTCCCGGCGGTCTCCGTGGCCCGGCGCAGTGCCGCCGCGTCGAAGGGGCGCACGGTCGTCGCGTACAGCACGGTGACGTCGAGCCCTTCCGTGGCGGCGAGTACGGCGTCGAGCGTCGGCCCGACGGCGACCACCACGCCCGAGCGGCCCTCCCGGACGGTCAGGAAGCGCGCGCCGTCCACCGGACGCCCGTCGGTGTTCGACAGCACGGACAGCCGGACGTAGACCTTGTCGTCACCGGCGGCGACCGCGTGCCGCAGCAGGGCCTCGGCCTCGTCCGGATGCCCCGGCACGTGCACGGTCCAGCCGGCCAGCGTGTCGAGCAGCGCCACGTCGCCGGGCGCCATGTGCGTGTAGCCGCCGGCCGGCCAGTCGAAGGACGCCGCGGCGCTGACCAGCACGGCGCCGGCGTCCTGGTGCCCGAGATCCAGCTTGACCTGCTCGAAGGGCCGCTCGACCAGGAAGCTGGCGAAGGTGTGCACGACGGGCCGCAGCCCGGTCAGCGCCAGGCCGGCGGCGGCCCCGACGAGGAGCTGCTCGCGGATGCCGACGTTGATCACCCGGTCGGGATGCCGGCGCAGGGCCTCCGTGAAGCCGTCCCTGCCGATCTCGGCGAGGACCACGGCGACCCGTGGATCCTGGTCGAGCAGCCGGGTCATGACGGGGGCGAGACGGTCACGCATGGTGTCCATGGGGTGGTTCCTCTCAACGGGACGGAGGGTGGGACGGGGTGGGACGGAGCGGGACGGGGCGTCACGGGCAGGGGGCGCGTCAGCTGTTCTTCGCTTCGACCCGGGCCACGACCACGTGCGGGCGGCCCGGATGCGGCGCGGTGAACGCGGCGTACAGCGCCTCGTGGTCGCGTCCGTCGACGGTGACCGCCGACCAGCCGGCGGCCTCGAAGCGGGCGGCGATGCCCCCGGGCCGGGCGTGGCTGGCGGAGGAGTTGTCGACCACGACGGTGTGCAGCCGGTCCAGTGCGGCGGGCCCGGCGAAGGCGATCGCCTCGTGGTTGCTGCCCTCGTCCAGCTCGGCGTCCCCGATCAGCGCCCACACCGCGGGTTCGTCCAGCCCCTGGGCGCGCAGCCCCAGCGCCGTGCCGACGGCGATGGGCAGCCCGTGACCGAGCGACCCGCTGCCGATCTCGGCGCCCGGCACCAGGGTCCGGTCCGGGTGGTGGCCCAGCGGGGAGTCGTAGGAGCCGAAGCCGCGCAGCCAGTCGACGGGGAAGAAGCCCTTGGCCGCCAGTACCGCGTAGTACGCCATGGGGCCGTGGCCCTTCGACAGCAGGAACCGGTCCCGTGCCGGGTCGGCCGTGCGGTCCGGGCCGACCCGCAGTACCCGGTCGTAGAGCACCCACAGCACGTCCAGCGTGGACGTGGCGGCCGGGCCGTGCTTCTCGTCGCCCGTCATCAGGCCCATCAGGCCGGACAGGTCCGGGTACGTGTACGTGCGCTCGTGTCGTTCGGTGATCGTCATGCCACGATCGTGCAACCTCAAGCAAAGTTGAGGTCAAGCGTTGCGGGGGCGGTGGATCACGGCGGGGAGAGATGACCGGAATGTGTCGGCTCGCACAAAGGAGTGCGCGACCACCGACCCGAGTGCGGTATGGTTTTCCTGCGCGTTCGGCCGGGGGAAACCCCAGGTCAGACGGCAACGGGACGTGGCGCAGCTTGGTAGCGCACTTGACTGGGGGTCAAGGGGTCGCAGGTTCAAATCCTGTCGTCCCGACGCGGCGAAGGGTCTTCCCGGACGAGAGTCCGGGAAGACCCTTTTCGCATCATGTTCGCGTCATGTTCGCGTCTTGTGGCCTCGGCAGCGGCGACGTGGTGCCCGCGCCGACCGCGGACCTCGGGTGCCGACGCCGGCCGGGGGGCCGGTGACCGTCAGACCGCGCAGCCCACGTGCGCCAGCGCCTGCTTCAGCAGGACGCCGTGCCCGCCCGGCATCTCGCTCTGCACCGCCGGTGACACCGCCTCCTGCGGGCTGAACCACACCAGGTCGAGCGCGTCCTGCCGGGGACGGCAGTCACCGGTCACCGGCACCACGTAGGCGAGCGACACGGCGTGCTGGCGCGGGTCGTGGTACGGCGTGACGCCCTGCGTCGGGAAGTACTCGGCGACGGTGAAGGGCTGGAGCGAGGCCGGCACGCGGGGCAGTGCCACCGGGCCGAGGTCCTTCTCCAGATGCCGCAGCAGCGCGTCACGGACCCGTTCGTGGTGCAGCACCCGGCCGGAGACCAGGGTCCGGCTGACCGTGCCGTCGGGCCCGATGCGCAGCAGCAGGCCGACGCTGGTGACTTCGCCGCTGTCGTCGACACGCACCGGAACGGCCTCGACGTAAAGGATCGGCATGCGGGCACGCGTCAGTTCCAGCTCGTCGGAGGACAGCCAACCGGGCGTGGTATCGGTCATGTCAGACATTGCTTGATCATACTTTCAGCGCATGCGGCTTCAGGAGAGCCGCTCCGGAACGGGTGACCGGCCGGGCCCCGCTCACCCCCTCGACCGGCGGGCGTCGCGGAGCCGGGACACACGGCGGGCATCGGCGCGTCGGTGGCTCAGGGCTTGACGGCCACCGCGCCGAACTGCGGTACGACGGCGGGGGATTCGGTGTCGGGGCGCCACTGCGAGCACGACACCAGGCCCGGCTCGACCAGGTCCAGTCCGTCAAGGAACGAGGCGATGTCCGCCCGGCCGCGTGCCGTGATCGGCGGTGTGGCGTTCTCGTTCCAGAACTTCATCGCCGGGATCTGGCCCTCGCCGCCGAGATCGGTGTCGAAGGTCGGGTGCGTCAGGGCCAGGTAGCTGCCGGACGGCACCGCGGCCACGATCCGGCGCACGATGTCCCGCGCCTTGTCGGTGTCCAGGACGAAGTTCAGGATGCCCAGCATCATCACCGCGACCGGCTGCTTGAAGTCCAGGGTCTCCGCGGCGCGTTCGAGGATGAGGTCCGGGTCGTGCACGTCGGCGTCCAGGTAGGCGGTCGCGCCCTGGGGCGTGCCGGTCAGCATCGTGCGGGCGTGCATCAGCACGATCGGGTCGTTGTCGACGTAGACGATCCGGGCCTCGGGCGCGATGCGCTGGGCGATCGCGTGCGTGTTCTCGGCGGTCGGCAGGCCGGTGCCGATGTCGAGGAACTGCCGCATCCCGCGCTCCTCGGCCAGGAACCGCACCGCGCGGGTCAGGAAGCCGCGGTCGGCGCGGGCGACCTCGCGGATCACCGGGAACATGGAGGCGACGTGCTCGCCGACCTGCTGGTCGACCGCGTAGTTGTCCTTGCCGCCGATCCAGTAGTTCCACACGCGCGCGTTGTGCGCCACACCGGTGTTCAGCCGCGCGGCCCCGCTCGTCGGTGTGTGGCTCTCGCTCACGTCTCAGCTCCTTGCGCAGATCAGCAGTCCCGGCCCATTGTGCCGTCCGCCCATTGCGTTGTCCCGGGGATCGGAACAGGGGGCGTGGCGGCGCCGGACCGGGTCCGCGAAAGCGGCGCCTGCCGCGCTGCGCGGCCGCCGGCTCAGGACTTGATTCCGACGGCGCCGTACAGCGACACCGGCACGGCGTCGTCGGTGCCGGGCTTCTCCGCCTTGCCGGGCGCCTCCGCCTTGCCGGTTCCCCGTCCGTGCCGGGCTTCTCAGCCTTGCCGGGCTCCCCGTCCGTGCCGGCTTCCTCGTCCTCCGGGGCGGGGCCGGGACGCCAGTCCGACGGTGAGCGCGGACAGCTCCAGGCAGCTGCCCGGCGTCGGCGCGCCGACCAGCGTGTCCACCAGCTCGTAGGCGCCGTCCTCGTCGGCGACGAAGTGCAGCAGCGCGATCAGGGACAGCGCGACGGGACGCCCGAAGTCCAGGACGCGGCCCGCCCGTTCGGGGGTCGTGTGCGGTGCGCGCACGAACCGGTCGTAGACCGGGCCGGATGCGGTCCGGTCGTGTCGATCCGGACGGCCGGACGGCCGGTCGGGTGCCGGGCACGAGGTGACTCTTTCGCTCGCCTGATGCTGCGAGCAGTCCGACATGATCATTCAGCGCGGCGGAGACTGTCTTCGGCCACCTCCTTGTCCACCGCCACCCGCACCAACGCGGCGGCCAGCACGGCCGGTTCGGTGTCCCCGGCCAGCTCGGTGAGCCGCTCGGGGTCCTTGGGCAGGCCGAGCCGGTCCGCGCCCTGGAGCGCCTTGTCGTCCAGGTAGGGCGCGACTTCGGGCCAGACGCGCTGTGCCTCGCGCAGGAAGATGTCGGCACCGGCCGGGCCGATGCCGGGGAACTCCCGCAGCAGGCGCCGCAGTTCGGACACCTCGCCGCCGGCCTCCCGCCGCAGCCGCCGCAGGTCGCCGCCCCAGCGTTCGCCCAGCAGCCCGGCGCCCTCGCCGAGCTGGGTGGCGGTGCGCTCGTCGTAACGCCGGTAGCCGCCCCGGCCCAGCGCGTCCACGCGGTCCTGCCAGGACGCGGAGGCCATCCGGCGCGGATCGCGCAGCCCGGCCCCGTACAGGGACCGTGCCGCGGCGACCGCGACCGAGCCGCGGATACGGGCGCTGAGCAGGTGGGACAGCACCAGCAGCCGGTACAGCGGCTGCGGTGTGTCCCTCAGCCGGATGCCGACCTCCTCGGCGTACGTCTGCCCGTGCGCGCCGACGAGTTCGCGCACCACCCGTTCGTCGCGGCGCACGGCTACGCCTTGAGCGGATCGTGCCCGAGGGTCATCAGCCGGTGCCGGAGGCGGGTGTCCTCGGCCTCGGGCTCGTTCTCCAGGTCGGCCTCGGACGTGACCGTGTCGACGACCCTGCGCATGACGCGGATGTCGTCCTCGGTCAGGTCCGTGCGCCGTTTCTGCAGGATGGCCAGCACGTGCTGCCCGGTGGGCGAGCCCGGCTCCTCCGGCAGCGGCTCGGTCTCCTCGCCCGCGTAGCGGACGCGCAGCCAGGCCGAGAGTTCCTGCGAGGTCATGTTCACCACGCGGTGGAAGTCCTCCCACAGCGCGTCGAGTTCGAGGGCGTCGGTCATCGCGTGCCCCTTCCGTACTGCGTGCGGGCCGGGCCGGTCAGGCGTCGCGGGGGAAGTTCTCGGCGTCGAACATCCACCGCTGCTTCTCCAGTTCGGCGGTGATGCCGATGAGCAGGTCCTGGGTGACCGGGTCGGACTTCTCCGTCGCGTCGATCCGCTCACGCAGCCGTCCGACGGCCTTCTCCAGCGCCTCCACCATCAGCTGGACCACGTCCGAGTCGCGCAGCCACCCCTCCTTGGGGGAGGGCAGCCGGAAGTCGGACGCCACGGTCTCGGGCCGGCCGTCCGGCGGGACGCCGAGCGCGGCCGAGCGTTCCGCGACGGTGTCGGCGAAGCCCCGGACGGCGGTGACCAGCTCGTCCAGTTGCAGGTGGACGGAGCGGAACCGCGGCCCGACGATGTTCCAGTGGGCCTGTTTCCCGGTCAGCGACAGCCCGAGCAGGTCGGTCAAGGTCTCCTGAAGTGCCTCGCAGGTGACCCGGCGAGCCTCCTCGGGCAGGGTGCTCTTCACGGCCGTCGTCATAGGGTGCTTCTCCTCCTCGCGTCGTCCTTGTCCGGTTCTCTGGAGGCGCGGAGCAGTTCGGCGCGTTCCTCCTCGCAGGTGCCGCCCCACACACCGGAGCTCTGAGCGCTGTTGAGCGCGAACGTCAGACACTCGGTGATCACCGGGCAGCGGGCGCACACGCGTTTGGCGGCGTCGACGTCTCGCAGCGCCGGACCTGATGTGCCCACGGGGAAGAACAGTTCGGGGTCCTCGCCCACGCAGGCCGCTCTCCGCAACCATTCCATGCGGGCGCGGGTGCCCATGGGGTCCGGGGGCAAACGCGCTGTCCCGGGGCCCGGGCGGCCTGCCGGGACGGGCGGAGGGCTTCGGCCGCGTGTCCTCGGCCGCGTGCCCTCAGCCGAGCCCGAGGACCTCGTTCAGGAACGTCGTCAGATCGGCGAAGACCTCGGCCCGGTTCGTCTCGTTGAACACCTCGTGCCGGGCGCCGGGATAGATCCGTACGGTCGTCGAGGCGCCGCCCAGCCGCTCGACCCCGGTCCGGCTCCCGGCGAGCGGTACGAGGCGGTCGTCGTCGCCGTGCAGCCACAGCAGCGGCAGCCGTCCCACGTCGCCGTTCCCGCTCACGGTCTCCAGGGTGCGCGCGAACGCCTCCACCGTCGGCCGCTTCATCGGCCCGTGCCACACCAGCGGGTCGGCCGTGTACGCCTCGCCCACCGCGGGGTCCCGGGACAGCGAGGCCGGGCTGATCGGGGTGTCCGGGATCTCGTCCAGGGCGAGCAGCCGCCCGGGCAGCTCCCAGGTGCCGATGACCGGCCCGGACAGCACGAGCGCGGCGAGGTCGGCGCCGTACCGCTGGGCGTAGCGGGCGCTGATCAGGCCGCCCATGGAGTGTCCGACCAGCACGACGGGGAGATCGGGGTGCGCGTCGCGGGCCGGCTCCGCCGCGGAGCGCAGGTCGGTGACGACGTCCTCGAAGTCCTCGATCAGCACCCGCTCGCCCGCCGACCTGCCATGGCCCATGTGGTCGGGTCCGAACACGGCCGCGCCGAGCCCGCCGAGGACGCCGGCCACCTCCTCGTACCGGCCGACGTGCTCGCCGTAGCCGTGCGCCAGGAGGGCGACGAAGCGGGGGCGCGGATGCGGCCACTCGCGGACGGTGATCCCGCCCCGGGTTCCGGTCAGGACGTGCTCACGCGGGTCGGCCATGTCTCCTCCGGCTGCTTCGGTGAAGGTCCGGGGGGATCTTCCCAGGGAGCCGCCCGGCGGTCTATAGTCCGAAACTAGCAGTGCTAATTAAGTAGTGCTTGTCAGGAGTGCTCGACCGGCAGCGTCGCCGGCCGGGCGCAGCGCCGTCGGTCAGGAGTCATCCCGTGCGTCCCGTCCACTTCGCGGCCGCCCGCCGCACCCCCATCGGCAAGCTCCGCGGCGCCCTCTCCGGCGTGCGGCCCGACGACCTCGCGGCGGCCGTGATCCGCGGCCTGGTCGCCGACGTCCCGGCCCTCGATCCGGCCCGCGTCGACGACGTCTACTGGGGCGCCGCCAACCAGGCCGGCGAGGACAACCGCAACGTCGCCCGCATGGCCGCTCTCCTCGCCGGTCTGCCCGAGTCGGTGCCCGGCGCCACCGTCAACCGGCTGTGCGCCTCAGGTCTTGAGGCCGTCACCGCCGCCGCCCGCACCATCGCCGCAGGCGAGGCCGACATCGTCCTGGCCGGCGGCTCCGAGTCCATGAGCCGCGCGCCCTTCGTGCTGCCCCGGCCCGACGAGGCCCTGCCGCACCGCATCGAGACGGCCGACACCCGCCTCGGCTGGCGGCTGGTCAACCCGGCGATGAAGGACCTGCACGGCCTGCTGTCCATGGGCGAGACCGCCGAGGAGGTCGCCGAGCGGTACGGCGTCACGCGCGAGCGGCAGGACGAGTTCGCGCTGCGCAGCCACCGCCTGGCCGCCGAGGCCCGCAAGAACGGCCACTTCGACCACGAGATCCTGCCGGTCACCCGCCCGGACGGCGTGGTCGTCGACGCCGACGAGTGCGTCCGCGAGGACACCTCACTGGAGAAGCTGGCCCGCCTGAAGCCCG
>NZ_JARVKW010000050.1 GCF_029813775.1 Streptomyces sp. DH24
CGTGCCGCGGACACCGCGAGACCCGGCCCCGCGACCGGGCGGGCGCGCGACCCCCGGTGGCCCGCGTCCGAGGCGACCGACGGCGAACGCGCCCTGCTCGCCGACTACCGGCTCGGCATGCGGGCCGTGCTCGAAGCGCGGCTCGACCAGGCGATCGAGCCGCTGCGGCGCGTCGTCGCCCAGGCCGGGGCCGACGTCCGGCCGCAGGCGCTGCTGAAGTCGGCCGCCGCCGGGCTGCTGCTCGGCGACGTGGCCGCCGCCCGCCGGGCCGGCGCCCGCGCCCTCGCCGCGACACGGAACCTCGGGCCCGCCGCGTTCGTACCGCAGGCGCTGGAGTACCTCGCCTACGCCGAACTCCGCGCCGGGCGGCACGCCCAGGCACGCGCCCACGCCGAGGAGGGCCTGCGCGCCGCGCAGCGCACGGACCAGCGCAACACCGCCGCGCAGCACCACGCCGTCCTCGCCCTCGCCGCGTCCATCGAGGGGGACACGGCCGCCGTCGTCGAACACGTGTCGGCCGCGCTGACCACGGCGAGACGGCACGGACTGGCGCAGGCGGCCACCCTCGCCGAGTGGGCCGCCGCCCGCGCCGACCTGGGCCGCGGCCGGCCCCTCGACGCCGCCGACCGGCTCGGCCCGCTGGTGCGCCCCGGCCCCCGGCGCGGCCACTTCGCCGTCTGGATGCTCGCCGTGCCCTGCTACGTCGAGGCCGCGGTGCTCGCCGGCCGGCCCGACGACGCCCGCACGGTCGTCGCGGAGTTCGCTCTGTGGGCCGACTTCGGGGCCGACCCGCACGCCCCCGCCCAACTGGCCCGCTGCCACGCCCTGCTGGCCGGCCCCGACGAGACCGACGCCCTGTACCTGCGGGCCCTCGCCCGGCACGAGGAGGCGGACGGCGACTTCGAGCGGGCCCGCACCGAACTGCTCTACGGCAAGTGGCTGCGGCGGCGGCGCCGGCTGCGCGAGGCCCGCGACCGGCTCGGCGCCGCACTCGTCGGCTTCGAGCGCTCCGGCGCCCGCGTGTGGGCCGAGCAGACCCGCGGCGAGCTCCGGGCCAACGGCACCGCCCCGCACGGCACCGGGGCAGGCACCGCGCGAACCGCGCCGCACGGCCCCGGAGCCGGCCCGCTCGCCCGCCTCACCCCGCAGCAGATGCGCATCGCGCGCTACGTGGCCGAGGGTGCCACCAACCGGGAGGTGGCGCTGCGGCTGGCCGTGAGCACCCGCACGGTCGACTACCACCTGCGTAACGTCTTCGCCGCAGTTGGGGTGCGATCCCGCGTCGAACTGGCCCGCCTGGTCGAGCAGGCCGAAAAGACCGCTGCACAGCCCTAGGGACCGACCGGACGGTATGCCATCCTTCGGAGCAGGACGAGTCAGGCGGCAGCCACCGCGCAGGCGTCCGTGCCCCGGGGCCACGACGGGACGACCGGAGCCGGACGCACCGCGGACAGCCGAACGTGGGGGAGGACCGCGATGCAGCACGCCGTACGGTCACGCACAGCGATTCGCCGGGCGCCCGCGCCCGCACCGGGAGCCCGGCCGCGCCGCGTCCGGTCCCTGATCGACGCCGACGCCCTGCGGGTCCTGCACCGGGCCGCCCGGACCCTGCTGGACGACCTGCCCGACCTCACCGACCGGCTGATCGCCGCGCTCCAGGAACAGGAACCCGCCTACCGCGCCACCATCGAGAGCGACCCGGTCGGCACCTGGCAGGAGGTGCACCGGTCACTGCGGCACAGCGTCGCCTCGCTGATCGACCCGCGCGACGCCCGGGAGGCGGCCCGCCGCTGCTCCTGGCAGATCGGCGCCTCCCGCGCCGAGCAGGGCCTCCCGCTGGACGCCCTGCTGCACGCCTTCCGGCTGGGCGGCTCCCTGGTGTGGCAGGGGCTCGTCGAGGAGACCTCCCGCGCGGCCCCGGAGGAGGTGCGCCTCCTCGTGCACGTGGCCTCCGACGTGTGGAACTTCGTGGACGAGCACTGCGGCCTCGTCGCCGACGCCTACCGGCAGGTCGAGCGGCAGCTGACCTGGCGGCGCGAGAACCGGGTGCGGCTGCTGGCCGGCGCGCTGCTCGACGGCACCAGCCGCATCTCCGACCTGCCCGAGGCCGCGCAGGCCCTCGACCTGCCCGAACACGCCCGCTACGTCGTCGTCGCCGTCGCGGGCGGCCACCCCTCGGCGTGCGCCGCCGCCCGCGCCGCAGCCGTGCCCGACGGCATGCGCGTCCACTGGCACACCGGCGTGGAGGTGGACTACGGCATCGTCCTGGCCGGCGACGGCGAACTGCCGGTTCCGGCGGCCGAGGCCCCGCCCGGCGCCCGCATCGGCGTCGGCAGCGCCGTCGAGGGCCTGGCCGCCGTGGGGGACGCCCGCCGGTCGGCCGACACCGCGCTCGGCATCTGCCCCGAGGAGGGCGGCACCGTACGGCTGCCGGAACATCTGGCCGCCGCCCTCGTCGTCTCCTCACCCGCGCTCGGCAAGGCCCTCGTGGCGCGGGTCCTCGGCCCGCTGCTGCGGCTGGAGCCCGCCGACCGGGACGTCCTGCTGGACACCCTGGCCGCGTGGCTCGCCTGCGACGGCTCCGCCCAGCGCGCCGGCGAGCGCCTGTACTGCCACCGCAACACCGTCCTCAACCGCCTGCGCCGCTGCGAACAGCTCACGGGCCGCTGCCTGGCCCGACCCGCGGACGTCGTGGAGATCAGCCTCGCCCTGACGGGCCACCGTCTCCTGCGCGACTGACACCGCCGTCGCGGGCGCCCTTCCAGGAGAACGCCCGCGACGACGCCCGCCCCTGGGCCCGCCTCCGGCCCGCCCCTGGGCCCGTCCCCGACGCCGCTCCCGGCCCGTCCCTCAGCCCGTCCCCGGCCCCGCTCCCGGCCCGCCCCCCGGCTGGGCGCTCCCGGCTTCGCCGCCGGCGCGTCCGGCCTCGGGGGCGTGCCCCTTCCCTGTACCTGTGCCCGGCCTTCGTGGTGCTGCGTGCCCTGGCCAGGCCGGTCGGCGTCGGGGCGTCCGGCCGCGGGGGCGTGCCCCTGCGCCTGTGCTCGCCCTCGGGCCGCTCCCCGCCACGCGGCACTGCGCGCCCCGGCCACGCCCTCCCCGGCCACGCCCGCCGCGTCGGCGCTCCCGCCCCCCGGGCGCCCGTACCCGTACCCCCCACCCCGTTCACCCCGCCCACCACCCCTGGGCACCCGCACAACCTCCCCCCTCCCCGGTTGTAACGGCGCAGCGTACGAGCCTGAAGACCTGTACCCGTGCCCGGCGCGCGTGCTGTCGTGAGCTCCCCTTCACTTCACCCGAAGACCCGTGCCGCGACCGGCACGGTCCCGAGGAGCCGCGATGTCCCACGCACCACCGGACGGGGAACAGGCCCTGCACGTCGAGGGCCTCGACGTGACGTACGGCCGCGCCCTGTCCGCCCTCCGCTCCGTGTCGCTCACCGTCCCGCACGGCGGCGTCGTCGCACTGCTCGGCGCCAACGGCGCGGGCAAGACGACGCTGCTGCGGGCGGTGTCGGGCACGCTGCGCCTGCATCGCGGAGCCGTCACCGCCGGGACCATCCGCTACGGCGACACCGCGCTCGACGGCCGCGACCCGGTCGCCGCCGTCCGCGCCGGGGTCGTCCAGGTCCCCGAGGGCCGCCGGGTGTTCGCCGGCCTCTCCGTGGACGAGAACCTGCGCTCCGGCGGACTCGGCCTCGGCCGCCGCAGGCCCGAGCTGGTCCGCGAGGCGCGCGACCGCGTGTTCACGCTCTTCCCGAGGCTCGCCGAGCGCACCCACCAGGCGGCCGGACTGCTGTCCGGCGGCGAGCAGCAGATGCTCGCCATCGGCCGCGCCCTGATGGCCGCCCCGCGCCTGCTGCTCCTCGACGAGCCGTCCCTCGGCCTCGCCCCGCAGATGGTGCAGCGGATCGCCGGGGTGATCCGCGAGATCAACGACCAGGGCACCGCCGTCCTGCTGGTCGAGCAGAACGCCGGCATGGCGCTGTCGCTCGCACAGCACGCCTACGTCCTGGAGGTCGGCGAGATCGGCCTGTCCGGACCCGCCGGCGAACTCGCCCGCACCGACGCCGTGCGCCGCCTGTACCTGGGCGAGGCCGCCGACGACCAGGGGGCCGCGTGACCGCCCGTACCACCACACCGCCCCGGCTCGAGGTCCGCGACGTCACCGTCCGGTTCGCCGGACTGACCGCGCTCGACGAGGTGTCCTTCACCGTCGCCCCCGGCACCGTGCACGCCGTCATCGGACCCAACGGCGCCGGCAAGTCGACCTGCTTCAACGTGCTGTCCGGCCTGTACCGCCCGGCCGCCGGCACCGTCCGGCTCGGCGACACCGAGCTGACCCGGCTCGCCCCGCACCGAATCGCCGCGCTCGGCGTGGCCCGCACCTTCCAGAACATCGTCACCACCGAGGGCACCGTCGCCGACAACCTGATGCTCGGCCGGCACGCCCTGACCCGCGCGGGCTTCGCCGCCAGCGCCCTGCGCCTGCCGCGCGCCGTGCGCGAACAGCGCGAACACCTCGCCCGCGCCCGCGAGATCGCCGAACTCACCGGTCTGGAACAGCACTTCGACTCCCCGGTCGCACTGCTGTCGTACGGCGACCGCAAGCGCGTCGAGTTCGCCCGTGCCCTCTGCCTGGAGCCCAGCGTGCTGCTGCTCGACGAACCCGTGGCCGGCATGAACGGCGCCGAACGCGCCCGCACCGCCGAGGTCGTCCGTACCGTCCGCGACCACCTGGGCCTGTCCGTGGTGCTCGTCGAGCACGACATGGGCCTGGTGATGCGCCTGGCCGACGACGTCACCGTGCTCGACTTCGGCCGCGTCATCGCCCACGGCACCCCGGACGAGGTCCGCCGCGACCCCGAGGTGCTGCGCGCCTACCTCGGCACGGAGACCCCCCGGGAGGACGTGGCATGACCGGCTTGCTCGACAACGTCCTCAACGGCATCGCCCTCGGCTCCGTCTACGCCCTGGTCGCCCTCGGCTTCGTGGTCATCTTCAAGGCCTCCGGCGTGATGAACTTCGCGCACGGCTCCCTGCTCCTGCTCGGCGGCTACCTCACCGCCGTCCTCCACGACGACCTCGGCTTCGCCGGGGCGCTGGCGGTGGGCGTCCTCGTCACCGCGGCCGTCGCGGGCGCCATGGACCGCTTCCTGCTGCAACGCGGCGACCCCGACCCGCGCCACGCGCACGTGCAGACCATCGTCACCATCGGCGTCGACATCGTCCTGCTCACCGACCTGGCGCGCCGCATCGGCGGCGACCTGCTGTCCATGGGCGACCCCTGGGGCGACTCGGTGAGCGGCCTCGGTCCCATCACCGTCGCCGACAGCCGGCTCGCCGCGATCGTGGTGTCCGCCGTCGTCATCGGCGCGGTCTTCGCCCTGTTCCGGTTCACGTCCTGGGGCCTGTCGCTGCGCGCGGCGGCCGAGGACGTGGAGGCGGCGTCCCTCATGGGCGTGCGCCTGGTCCGGGTGCGCACGCTCGCCTGGTGCCTGGCCGGAGCGCTCGCCGCGCTGGCCGCCGTGTTCCTCGCCGCGTTCCCGGCACCAGGCCTGGAGCGCACCACCGGCCAGATCGCCCTCAAGGCGTTCCCCGCCGCGATCCTCGGCGGCATGGCCTCACCCACCGGCGCCCTCGCCGGCAGCATGATCATCGGCCTGACCGAGGCCCTGGTCGCCGGCTACCAGACCGACCTGCACGTCCTCGGCGAGGGGTTCGGCGACGTCGCCCCGTACGCGGTGATGATCGTGGTGCTCCTGATCCGGCCCACCGGACTGTTCGGCGCGAGAGGAGCGGCTCGTGTCTGAGCTCACCGCCCGCCTGCTGCCCGCCCGCCTGCTGCGACCGGCGCTGCCGCTCGTCCTGCTCTGCGCCCTGCCGTTCTACCTCGACGCCTTCTGGCTGCGCATCGGCCTGTTCTCCATGGCCGCGGCCATCGGCGCCGTCGGCCTCGGCCTGCTCAGCGGCACCGCCGGCCAACTCTCCCTCGGCCACGCCTTCTTCCTCGCCGTCGGCGCCTACGGCTACGTGTGGCTCGCGGGCGAGCCCGGCCCCGGACTGCCACCGGCGCTCGCGATGGTCCTCGCGGTGCTGCTGGCCGGTGCCGCAGGCGGACTGTTCAGCCCCGTCGCGGGCCGCGTGCGCGGCATCTACCTCGGCGTCGCCACCCTCGCGCTGGTCTTCATCGGCCACCACGTCCTGCTCACCGCCGACTCCGTCACCGGCGGCTTCAACGGACGCTCCGTCCCGCCCCTGGAGATCGGCGGGTTCACCTTCGCCTCCGCCGACCCCGAACTGGTCGTCCTCGGCGTGCCGTTCGGCGCCGAGGAACGGCTGTGGTACCTGGGCCTCGCCCTGCTCGCCCTCACCTGGTTCACCGCGCGCGGACTGCTGCGCGGCCGGCCCGGACGCGCCCTCGTGGCGCTGCGCGACAGCGAGACCGCCGCGTCCGTGATGGGCGTCAACATCGCCCGCTACCGCTCCGCCGCCTTCGTCGTCTCCTCCATGTACGCGGGCCTCGCCGGCGTCCTGCTCGCCCTCGCCTTCCGCCGTGTGGTCCCCGACTACTTCGGCCTCGTCCTGTCCGTCGACTACCTCGCCATGATCGTCATCGGCGGCCTCGGATCCGTCGCCGGAGCCACCGCGGGAGCCGTCTTCGTGACCGCGCTGCCCCTGCTGATGACCCGCTACGCCGACCAGCTCCCGCTGGTGACCGCACCCGGCTCCGCCGAGGGCACGGTCGGCCCGACCGAGGCGGCCCGCTACCTGTACGGCGCCGCCATCGTCGTGATCCTCCTCTACGCCCCCGACGGCCTGCACGGCCTTGCCCGGCGCACCCGTGCCCGGCTGCGCCGCCGACGGCCCGCCACCCCGCCCGCCGGGACCCCGTCGTCGTCACCCCAACCCTCACCCGCACGAACCAAGGAGCACACCCCGTGAACACGCACCACAGGCACCGCACCACCAGAGTCATCGCTGCCTCGGCCCTCTCGGCCGTGCTCCTCGCGGTCACCGGCTGCAGCTCCAAGGCGGGCGGCACCAGCACCGAGGAGGGCGGCGACGGCGTCAAGACCGGCCCCGGCGTCACCGCCAAGACCATCAAGCTGGGCGCCCTGACCGACCTGACCGGCCCCTACGCCACCCTCGGCAAGAGCATCGTGCAGGCCCAGCAGATGTGGGCGGAGGAGACCAACGCCAAGGGCGGCATCTGCGAACGGAAGATCGAGATCGTCGTCAAGGACCACGGCTACGACGTGCAGAAGGCGGTCACCGCCTACGCCGACATCGCCCCGGACGTCGTCGCCATGCCGCAGGTCATCGGCTCGCCGGTGGTCGCGGCCCTGCTCGACGACATCGAGCGCGACAAGGTGCTCACGTTCCCGCAGGCCTGGGCCGCCTCCCTGCTCGGCAAGGACCCCGTGCAGGTCCTCGGCACCACCTACGACGTCGACATGATCGGCGCCGTCGACTTCCTCGTCCGCACCAAAGGGCTGAAGAAGGGCGACACCATAGGCCACGTCTACTTCGAGGGCGACTACGGCACCAACGCCCTGGAGGGTTCCACCTGGGCCGCCGAGCGGGCCGGGCTGAAGATCACCGGCCAGAAGATCAAGGCGACGGACACCGACCTGTCCGCGCAGGTCTCGGCGCTGCGCAAGGCGGGGGTCAAGGCCGTCCTGATCAGCGCCGGACCCGCCCAGACCGCCTCCCTGGTCGGCGTGGCCGCCTCCAAGGGCCTGCGCGTCCCGGTCGTCAGCAGCGCGCCGGGCTTCGCCCCGCAGCTGATGAAGACGCCGGCGGCACCCGCCCTTGAGGCCATGCTGAACGTGGTCAGCGCGGCCCCGGCCGTCAGCTCGGACCTGCCCGGCGTCAAGAGCATGGTCGCCGCCTACCAGAAGAAGTACCCGGGCTCCCCGGTCGACTCCGGGGTGCTGTCCGGGTACAACGCCGCCCAGCTCCTCGGCCAGGACCTGGAGAAGGCCTGCGAGGACGGCAGCCTCGCCCGCGAGGACGTGGTCAAGGCCCACCGCGCACAGCGGAACGCCGACACCGGGCTCGGCACCCCGCAGGACTTCTCGGACGTCAACCGCCCCGCCAGCCTCGCCAGTTACATCCTCAAGCCCGACCCCAAGGCGGTCGGCGGAATCGTGCAGGTGGAGAAGGCCCACGAGGCGCCCGGCGTCGAGGAGTACCTGAAGTCCGGCGGCTGAGCCTCCGCCCTCGGGGTTCACAGGGAGCGCGGACGATTCGGCGCCGCCGGTGCTGAACCCGTTCGCGATCCCCTGTCCGACCACCGGCCGCCGCACGGCAGGCCCGCTGCGAGCGCCCGGCCCGCCGGAATCACCTCCGGCGGGCCGGCGGGCCGGCGTGCCGTCGCCCGGACCGCGGCTGTGCGACGGCTCGGCAGCGGCGGCGGACCACTCCTGACGGCCGCCCAACCCACGGAACCGGACGCGGGCCGAAGCGTCCTGCGTCCGTGGACTGGTTTCGCTGAAGGGCTGCTCCCTAGGATGTACTCTCAGTCAGGCCAGCGCAGTTGGCGCGTAGTGATGCTGGGGGAACGATGCAACCGGGTAAGCAGCTGTCCACGGAGATCAATGCCAACGTGCCGACGGCCGCTCGCATGTACGACTTCTACCTGGGCGGCAAGGACAACTACGCCGCCGACCGGGCGGCGGTGGCGGAACTCGACAAGGTCGTGCCCAGCACCCGCCAACTCGCCCTGAACAACCGGCGCTTCCTCCAGCGGGTCGTCAAGGTGCTCGCCGCCGACTACGGCATCCGGCAGTTCCTCGACCACGGGTCCGGCCTGCCCACGCAGGACAACGTGCACCAGGTCGCCCAGCGCATCGCCCCCGAATCGCGCGTGGTCTACGTCGACAACGACCCGATGGTCCTGGTCCACGGCCGTGCGCTGCTCGACCAGAACGACCGCACCGCCGTCATCCACGCGGACATGCGGGAGACCGACGAGATCTTCTCGCACCCGGACACCCAGCGCCTGATCGACTTCTCCGAGCCGGTCGCCGTGCTGTTCAACTCCGTCTTCCACTGCATCCCGGACAGCGAGACCGACGGCCCGCTCGCGGTGGCCCGCCGCGTCCGGGAGCGCCTGGCGCCCGGCAGCATCATGGTGATGTGCCAGCTGGTCAGCGAGGACCCGAAGGTCCGTGAGACCGTCACGGACTTCATGGACCAGGTGACGCAGGGACACTGGGGCCGGGTCCGCGAGGAGAAGGACGTCGCCGAGCTGTTCGAGGGCCTGGAGATCCTGGAGCCGGGCCTGGTCGAGGTGTCCACCTGGCGCCCCGACACCGAGGTGGCGCCCCGTCAGAGCACCCAGGAGTGGATCGAGTTCGGCGGCGTGGGACGGATCGCCTAGCCAAGACGGCCGAAGGGCCGTCGGCGTCGGTCTCCCGACGCCGGCGGCCCTTCGCGCATGTTCAGACGGAATCAGTACGCCCCGCCGGGCGCCCGCCGATCACGAGGTGGCCGGGTAACGCCCCTCCATGGTCTCGCGCAGCAGCTTCAGCGTCTCGCGCGGCTGGAGGGCCTCGTCGGCCAGCCGGTCCAGCGCGAGCCGGTACTCCTCCGTCTCGTCCCTGTCCTCCAGGAAGTTGGCGCTGCGGATGTGCTCCAGATAGACCACGTCCGGCAGGTCGAGCCCGCCGAAGCGCAGATAGGTGAGCGGGATCGCGGGTGCCGACGCGTTCGTCACCGCGAGCGGCACGACCTGGAGCGTCACATTGGGCCGCTGCGCCATCTCCACGAGGTGGGCGAGCTGCTCCCTCATGACCTCGGGGCTGCCCAGCACCCGCAGCAGAACGGATTCGTCGATGATCGCCCACAGCTGCGGGGCGTCCTGGCGCAGCAGCAACTCCGCG
This sequence comes from Streptomyces sp. DH24, assembly GCF_029813775.1. Taxonomy (GTDB): domain Bacteria; phylum Actinomycetota; class Actinomycetes; order Streptomycetales; family Streptomycetaceae; genus Streptomyces. The sequence continues at coordinate 9,887 of NZ_JARVKW010000050.1, forward strand.
CGGCGCATGCGCAGTTCCACCCGGCGCTGCACCTCGCCCGAGGGCGCGTTCGGCAGGCCGCGCTCCACGACGGCGCGGGTGTAGGCGGCCGTCTGGAGCAGGCCGGGCACGTACTGGATCTCGAACGTACGGATCGTGGCGGCGGCCTCCTGGAGTCCGACCAGGCGGTCGAACCACTCCGGCATCAGCCGCTTGTCGTAACGCTGCCACCAGCCCGGCTCACCGGCGCGCTGCAGGATCTTCAGCAGCACCGCCACCTCGTAGGGGTCGGTGCCGTACAGCTCCAGCAGGGCGCGGACGTCCCGCTCGGACGGAGGTCTGCGGCCCTTTCCGGCCTCGATGCGCGACAGCTTCGCCGGGCTGAACCCGAGCTCGCGCGCCGCCTGGTCCTGGGAGAGGCCCGCGTCCTCGCGGAAACCCGCGAGCTGCACGCCGACCAGCATCTTCAGCAGAGTCGGCGCGGGCTCCGGCCGGTCCAGGTAAGGTTCGAGGCGGGAGACGCGCTGTGACTCGGCGGACATCCTGGGCTCCCCAACAGACCGGCAGAATTGAGACTTACACTATCTCACCCGGTTCGGCGATGCCGCATCCCGACGGACAAGTCACGGAAAGTCGCGCGGCCGTGTTCCGTTTGTGCACGCCGCCCGGGGCGTGCGTGGGGCACACCGCCCGGGCCCGCGCGGCGAGTGGCCGAAAACCGCCGCGCCCGGACCCCGGGCCGCGGGACTTTCAGAGCAGATGGTCGAACTCGCCCGCCTTGGCCCCGGCGAGGAACGCGGCCACCTCGGCGTTCGTGTAGACGAGCGCGGGCCCGTCGGGATCGCGGGAGTTGCGCATCGCCACGCCGCCGTCCACCAGCGCGACCTCGACGCAGTTGCCCTCGGCGTTGCTGTAGTGGCTCTTGACCCAGCGGGCGTCCAACGAGCTCGCCCGCACTCCGTTCTGCACTGGTGGCACCGCACTCTCCTTGCTGTTCGCGTCCGTGCCGCCCGCCGTCCGAGCCGCCGCGGAGGGCGACGGGCCGCACGCTCGACGGTCCTGACTGCTCCCGATCGATTTTCGCGCAATTTCTCGTGCAATTGCACGCGAGCGCCATCGGCGTGGATAATAGCCGTGGCGTCAACCCCTCGGAGGACGCCTGGTCCTGACGTCGCATCAGGGAGATGTCGTGTCGTTACCTGCGCATCGAGAGCTCCGCATGCCGAGCCCGCCCCTGTCGTGGGGGCCCGGTGTGGCGGGCCCGATCAGCGGGTTGCCGACCGACCTCCTCCCGGCCGGTGAGCGCCGGGCGCCGGCACCGTCCCCCGTGCTCCACCGGCCGACGGCCGTAGAGATGCACATCGGCTGCACCGGGGAGGGATTCGCCCGGGCGCGCGGCTTCACGCGCGACACCCTGCGCCGCTGGGACCTCGACCACTGCGCCGACGACGCGGTCCTCGTCCTGACCGAACTCGCCTCCAACGCCGTGGCCCACGCGGTCCCCCGGGCCCTCGGTGGCGACCAGGACGTCCGGCTCGGGCTCGCGCTCGGCCCCACGCACCTGACGCTCACCGTCTCCGACCCCGCCGACGCACCCCCCGTGTGCCGGCCGCCGGACGGTTACGCGCTGGAGGAACACGGCCGCGGCCTGTGCCTCGTCGACGCCCTGTCCGACGAGTGGGGCTGGACCCCGAGGCCCCCGGCGGGCAAGACCGTCTGGGCCAGGCTGTCGACCCGGTCGCACCTTCCCCCCATCTGACATGACTGCCGCGGAAAGGCCTCACGCCATGCGCACCGCTCCGACTCACCAGACGAGCACACCGCGCACAGCTCGCGAGACGCTCCCCACCGAGATGGCCGGGACCGGCCCCCTCGCCGCCGTGCACCAGGTCCCCTGGCACCAGATCCAGGACTCGACCGGCTCCGCGGCCGCCATTCCCGCACTGCTCGCCGACATCGCCTCGGGTGACGCCGACACCGCCCTGGCCGCCCTTGAGGACCTGCGCAAACGCGTCTGCCAGTACGGCTTCGTCGTGGAGCAGGCGACCGCGGCCACCGTCCCCTTTCTCTGGGAGCTCGCCCAGCTGCCCCAGGTGACCTGCCGCGCGCAGATCATCCAGCTGCTGAAGAACATCGCCGACGCCCGGCAGTGGGAGAACACCGCCACCGCATACCCCAAGCTGCTCAACCACCGTGAGAACCACGTCGTGTGGGAGCGCAAGGCCCGGCAGGCCGTCCGCGCCCGCCGCAACGCCATCGAGCGGTTGATGGACGAGAGCGACACCGAGATCGCCCGGGCCACCACGGAGCTGGCCCGCGCCCTCGCGGACTGAGGCGGCCCCCTCCTCACGCGGCGGGGGAGGGGAGGGAAGGGCGGCCCGCCCCGCTGTGGTCCACGGCGAGCGCGGCGTGATGTACTCCTCACCGACTGGCGCAGAAAGCGCTTGCCGTCGATTCCGGCAACCCGGGGAGGACCACCGCCGATGGCGTCGTCGCTGGAGAGACCACTCGACCACCGCTACCGCGGCGAGCACCCGATACGCACGCTCGCCTATCTGTTCCGCGCCGACCGCTCGCGCCTGGCCGGAGCCGTCGTCGTCTTCACCGTGAAGCACAGCCCGGTCTGGCTGCTGCCGCTCATCACCGCGTCCATCATCGACACCGTCGTCCAGCACCAGCCCATCAGCAGGCTCTGGACCAGCACCGGGATCATCATGTTCATCCTGCTGGTCAACTATCCGCTGCACCTGCTGTACGTCCGCCTGCTGTACGGCAGCGTCCGCCGCATGGGCACCGCGCTGCGCTCCGCGCTCTGCACCCGCATGCAGCAGCTCTCCATCGGCTACCACTCACGCGTCAGCGCCGGCGTGCTCCAGGCCAAGGTGGTGCGCGACGTGGAGACGGTCGAGCAGATGGTCCAGCAGACCGCCGAGACCGGGCTGGGCGCGACCACCGTCCTCGTGGGCGGCCTGGTCATCATCGGCGTCCGCACCCCCGAGTTCCTGCCCGTCTTCCTCGTCGTCGTGCCCGCCGCCGCGCTTCTCGTGGCCCGGCTCCGGGCCCGGCTGCGCACCCACAACGAGGACTTCCGGCACGAGGTGGAGACCCTGTCCTCCCGCGTGACGGAGATGACCCGGCTCATTCCGGTCACCCGCGCGCACGGCCTGGAGGGCAAGGCGCTGCGCCGCATGGACGGCACCCTGCACCGCCTGCTGACCTCGGGGATGCGCCTGGACCTGCTCAACGGCCGCTTCGGATCGCTGGCCTGGGTCGTCCTCAACGTGGTCGGCGTCCTCGTGCTGGCGGGCGCCGCGCTGATCTCGTACTACGACGTCTGGGGCGTCACCGCCGGCGACGTCGTCATGCTCAGCGCCTTCCTGACGACGCTCACCAACTCGACGACAACGTTGGCAGGCCTCGCGCCGGTCATCACCAAAGGGCTGGAGTCCGTCCGCTCGGTCGGCGAGGTCCTCCAGGCGCCCGAACTGGAGGACAACGAGGGCAAGGCCGAGCTCACCGCGCTGCGCGGCGCCGTCACCTTCGAGAACGTCGGCCACGCCTACGAGGCCGACGGGCGGCCCGCCGTCCGCGACTTCACGCTCGACGTCGAACCCGGCGAGACCATCGCCCTGGTCGGCGCGTCCGGAGCGGGCAAGTCCACCGTCCTCAACCTCGTCATCGGCTTCATCCGCCCGACGTCCGGCCGGCTCCTGCTCGACGGGACCGACATGAACACCCTCGACCTGCGCACCTACCGGCGTTTCCTGTCCGTGGTGCCGCAGGAGTCGATCCTCTTCGACGGCACGATCCGCGAGAACGTCGCCTACGGCATGGACGACGTGGACGAGGAGACGGTGCGGACGGCGCTGCGCGACGCCAACGCGCTGGAGTTCGTGGACCGGCTCCCGCGAGGAGTCGACACCCTCGTCGGCGAGCGCGGCGCGCGGCTGTCCGGCGGGCAGCGGCAGCGCCTCGCCATCGCCCGCGCGCTGATCAGGGACCCCAAGGTGCTCGTCCTGGACGAGGCGACGTCGGCGTTGGACACCCAGTCGGAGGCGCTCGTCCAGCAGGCGCTCGCGCGGCTGCTGCGCGGCCGCACCACGTTCGTCGTGGCGCACCGGCTGTCCACGGTGCGCGGCGCGGACCGGATCGTGGTGATGAGGGACGGCCGGATCGAGGAGATCGGCACCCACGAGGACCTGCTGCGCCTCGGCGGGGCCTACGCGGGACTGCACAGCGGGCAGGTCGCCTGACGGCGCACCGGTGCGCGGCCCCGCGCGCGACCCACGGCGGTGGCGCGCGGGGTCAGGCCGCGCTGCTGCGCGGGGCGCGGTGGGCGCAGGCCGCGTCGTGGTCGGTGCCCAGGCTGGTCCACCACCGCTCGCAGCAGGCGGCGTCGAGCTCCCTGCGCACGATCGTGTCGGCCAGTCGCTCGCCCTGCCCGCGCGGCCCGGCGGACAGCTCGGCGAGGGCCCGCTGCTGGTCGCCGATCACGCTCTCGCGTACGACGGCGATGGTGGGGACCAGGCTCGCCGCCGTGAACAGGAACGCCGCCCACAGCGGTCCGTACCGGTACTGGAGGACCGCGGTCCAGGCGAGCAGTCCGCTGGTGAGGACGTACAGGGTGGACAGCAAGCGGCTGTAACGGTTCATGGGGTCGTACACCGTCCGGGGTGAGGAGTCGTGCCCTCTGCACAACTGCTCAGGGCCGCCCGGGAAGCGGGTCGGCGGGGGCGAATTCCCGGCCGCTGCCCGGCACGGGCCGCTTCCGGTCGATCTTCGCCGCTGTCCGCTCAGACAACGACATGTTTTCGTCATTCCTGAGCACTTGTGCGTGTGTGGTGAATGCTTACGGCCCGTTCGGGCATACGGAGCGAAAATCGAGAGAGGGGCGCATCGTGCTCGTACCGGACCCGAAGGTCGTCAGGACGTTGCTGACGCGTTACGCGTCGCTGCAGATCGCTCAGGCGGAGCGGGACAGGCCGGCGGCGGCGCGGGAACTCGAGGACGTCAGCTACACGCTGTGCGTGATGATGGGCACCAACGACGTCCGCGAGGCGATCGACAGAGCGGACGCCCTGCTGATGGGCAAGGAACCGGCGGCCCCGGCGGCGGAGCCGGACGGCGAGAGCGACCTGTCGCTGGCCGTCTGACTCCGGCCCGTGGGCCCGCCCCTCGGATCACCCCGGGACCCGGTCCCGGGGTGATCCGGCGGACGGCCCGCGGTGGCCCGCCGAGCGCGCGGGCCCCGCGCGGAACGCCGCCCGGTAGGCGTACGGCGTCGTGCCCACCACCCGGCGGAACCGCTCGCGGAAGGCCGTGGGGGAGCCGAACCCGGCCTGGTGCGCGATCCGTTCGATCGCGTGGTCGCTGTTCTCCAGCAGGTACTGCGCGCGCCGCACCCGCGCCCGCAGCAGCCACTGCAGCGGTGTGGTGCCCGTCTGCTCCCGGAACCGGCGGCTGAAGGTGCGCTCGCTCATGCCGGTGCGCGCCGCCATCGTCCCGAGTGTGATCTCCCCGGCGAGGTTGTCCTCGATCCACTCCAGCAGCGGTTCGAACGCCGAGCCGCGCGGCACCGGCGGATGCTCGTGCACGATGAACTGGGCCTGCCCGCCCTCCCGTTCGAGCGGCATCACACACATCCGGGCGGCGTGCGCCGCGACGGCCGAGCCCAGGTCCCGGCGGATCATGTGCAGGCACATGTCCAGCCCCGCGGCGGCCCCGGCCGAGGTGAGGATCTGGCCGTTGTCGACGTAGAGCACGTCCGGCTGCACCTCGACCTCGGGGAAGCGCCGCGCCAGTTCGTCCGCGGCCACCCAGTGCGTGGTGGCCCGCAGGCCGTTCAGCAGGCCCGCCTCCGCCAGCACGAAGGCGCCCACGCACACGGACGCGATCCGGGTGCCCGAGGCCGCGGCCCGCCGCAGGGCCGCCGTCACCTCCTCGGGGAGCGGGCCCGCGTCGGGCGAACGGCCGGGCACGATGATCGTGTCGGCGTCCTCCAGCGCCTCCAGCCCACGGTCGACGCGCAGCGTCATCCCCTCCGCGCGCACCTCGGGGGAGGCGGCGCACAACCGGATCCGGTACGGGCGCCGGCCGTCCGGCAGCCGCGTCCAGTCGAAGGTCTGCATGGGCGCGGCCATGTCGAAGGGCACCACGTCGTCGAGAACCAGGATCGCCACCGTGTGCATGACCGCCACGATAGACCGGTTCCCGCCACACCGACGAGCCGCAGGTCAGCGCACTGATCACGGTAGGCGGACCGGCCAGCTGTGTTGGCGAGAACCCGTTGGAAGCTGTCGATCCAGCCCCTGTGCCCTCCCTCGGCGGCTGCCTAGCGTGGGGCCGGCACCACCGCCCGACGACCGCACCCCGCCCTCCGGAGCCCCGCACGATGACGAAGTTCCTGCTGACCCTGCACGTCCTGGCCGCGATCGTGGCCGTCGGCCCCGTCACCGTCGCCGCCAGCATGTTCCCGCCCGCGGCGCGCAGGGCGGCGGCCGCCGCGGGGGACGAGGCGCCGACGGCCGTGGGCACCGTCCGGCTGCTGCACCGCATCTGCCGCGTCTACGCGCGCCTCGGCATCGCGGTGCCCGTCCTGGGATTCGCGACCGCCGCCGCGATGGGCGTCCTCGGCGACGCCTGGCTCGTCACGTCCATCACCCTGACCACCGTGGCCGCGGGCATCCTGATCGCGTTCGTCCTGCCCGGCCAGGACGAACTCCTCGGTGAACTGGCCGGACGGCAGGCCGTCGAACGCGCCGACACGGTCCGACTGGCCATGTTCACCGGTGTGTTCAACATCCTGTGGGCCACCGTGACCGTCCTCATGATCGTGCGGCCCGGCTCCACCACCGGGGCCTGACCAGGCCGTAAGACCGTGATCCCGTTCGCGTCAAGACCTCCGCGAATTCCCGCCCCGGGGTGCCCGGACGCATACACTCGGCTGTTGTTGCCCATCACACGGGCAGACGACACGAAAGGCGCGTTGACGGGTGTTCCAGGATTCCCCCATTTATGACCGACTCGTCGCGGAGTGCGGCGACGTACCCGCGCAGGTGCGCCGGGAGGCCGAGCGAGTGAGCAGGGAACTGGAGCTGGTCATGCGCCCGCTGCACGCTTCCGGTCCCGCTCCGGGCGGCCAGCACCCGCCGGGCAACCCGGGAGCGGGCTGGCAGCGCACGGCTCTGCTCCCCGGGCCGCGCTGACCCGGCGGTACGAGACCGCCGGCGTCCCCCACGTCACCGCCGCCGTCCTCCCTGTGTCGGCGGCGGCCGCCCTCGCCGGCACGCTCAGCGCACGGTGGAGCCCTGCCCGTTGACGTGCGCGTGTTCCTGGGGTCCCGAGTGGGACAGCCATGCGGCGATGGCGCGGGCGATCGGCTGGGCCGTCTCCACCTCCACGAAGCCGAACTGGCCGGACTGGTTGCACTCCAGAAACCACCACGTGCCGTCCGCGTCCTCGGCGAAGTCGAAAGCACCGTAGGACAGTTCCGTCTCCCTCATGTACGCGTGGACCGCCTCGGCGATGCGCGGCGGCACGTCGGCGGGCCGCCACGGCGAGGTCGGGGGAGCGAAGCGGACGTCGACCTCCTCGGCGTCGGGATCGGCGGCCCTGCGGGCCGCCAGCAGCCGCTCGCCCACCACGGTCAGGCGGATGTCGGCCCGCTTGGCGACCCGTCTCTGCAGCAGGGTCGGGCCGTACGCGACGGCGGAGAAATCCGTGTCCGGCGCGACACGGCTGGTCGGCACGGCCCGCGGCGGATCCTTCGGATGCGCCCCCGAGACGGGCTTGACGACCAGATCCGGGAACCGCTGCGCGAACTCCTCGGCGGCGCGCGGAAACGTCGTGATCAGCGTGGCCGGCACGGGCAGCCCGCAGAGCTGCGCGACACGCAGCTGCCACGGCTTGTACCGGGCGCGCCGGGCCGCGTCCGGATGGTTCATCCAGCGCGCCCCGCAACCGCGGAGCATCCCGTACAACGCCTGGGAGGTCTCCTCGGTCAGCCACGCGGAGGGCTCCTCGGCGCGGCCGGCCGGGGTGCCGGGTCTGCGCACCCAGACCGACCGCAGTCCGTCGATGCCCACCAGGCGTCCCCCGGACGACAGATGACCCTGGAAGGAGCCGTGCACGTACTCGCCGGAGAGCGCGACACCGCCGGGCAGGTCGGCGGGATCGAGGCGGACCACCGGAACCCCGGAGGCGTTCAGGTGGACGACCACCATGTCGGCGGTCACGTCTTCTTCACAGGTCAGGATCAAAACGGTCATTGTCGTCCGGTCGGTGTTCAGTCGTCGAAGTGTGTCTTCGAGCCCGCGGTGGAGGTCGTGGTGGCCAACTCCCGCAGCAAGGCGTGGTCGCAGGCGGCGGGACTGCCGTCCAGGAGCACGTTCAACTGCCGCCCGGAGTCGTAGACGTACGGCACGACGGCCTCCAACTGCGCTGCCGGACGTGCGTAGTTGAGCGCGAACGGTTGCATCGCCTCTCCCTGGGTCGGTGCTTCCCCGGTCAGGCGGGGCCACCCCGTGACGCCGCCTGGTCCGCTTCTTCCTTGGACTTCCAGTCACTTATACGAATCGAACGGGTGAATGGTTTCCTTACGCTCCGTAGTGGCCGGAGGGTCACCCTGCCGCCGCGTCAGGTATCAGACCCTCGCAGGCCGCGCAGAGCGAGGAGGAGCACGCCGATGTCGTCCAGGTACACGGGATCGGGCAACAAGTCGGTCGGCAGTACGAAATAGAGCACGGCACCCCAGAAGATCCAGCGAGGTCCTGTCGGAAGCCCGGCGCGCCGCAGCTCACGCCGGGTGCGCACCAGCCGCACGAGTACCGCGACCGCCACGGCCAGCACGGCCGCGGCGAGGGCCGCGGCGGCGGCGACCAGTGCCGTCGTCGAGTCCACGCTCCCCCCTCCCATGTCCCCGTGTGCCCCGATCCCGCGTGTCCCCGTAGAGGATTCCCTGCTTGGCCAGGTGTATGGCGCCTGGCACGCAGTGTCCTAAAGGGGTTGTTGGCGGCCGAGCGTGCGGACGGGCGCGGACCGGTCACCGCGCACGGGCGCCGCCCAGCAGCCCGGTCAGCACCCGGTCGGGCGTGAGGGGCAGCTCACGGAACCGCACCCCCGTGGCATGGTGCACGGCGTTGCCGATCGCGGCGGCCGTGCCGACGATGCCGATCTCACCGATGCCCTTGCTGCCCATGGGGTTCAGATGCGGATCGTCCTCCTCGACCCAGTGCGCCTCGGTGTCGGGAACGTCGCCGTGCACCGGCACGTGGTAGGCGGCGAGGTCCTTCTCGGCGAAGTCGCCGAACGCCGGATCCACGGTGCTGTTCTCGGTGAGCGCCATCCCGAGGCCCATGGTCATGCCGCCGACGAACTGGGAGCGCGCGGTCCGGGCGTTGAGGATGCGCCCGGCGGCGTAGACACCGAGCAGCCGGCGGACCCGGACCTCGCCGGTGACCGTGTCGACGGTGACCTCGGCGAAGTGCGCGCCGAAGGCGTGCCGGGACCACGGGCTGTCGGTGCCGGCCCGGCCACCGGTGTCAGCACGCTCGGTCAGGCCCTCCTCGGGCAGCGGGCCCCGCCGCTCCGCGAGGCGTTCGGCCAGCCGGGTACAGGCGTCGTGCACGGCCCAGCCCCAGGACGCGGTGCCGGACGAGCCGCCGGCCAGCGGCGCCGACGGCAGGTCGCTGCTGCCCACCTCGGTCCTGACCCGGTTCAGGGGCACCCCGAGCGCGTCGGCCGCGATCTGCGCGAGCACCGTCCGGGCGCCGGTGCCGATGTCGGTGGCGTTGGTCCGCACGACGAAACCGCCGCCCGGCAGGGCCCGCGCGGTCGCGGTGGAGGGCCCGACGAGCACGGGATAGGTCGCGGCGGCCACGCCCGAGCCGATCAGCAGCGGCCCCGCCGCACGCGAACGCGGCCGGGGATCGCGCGACGCCCAGTCGAAGCGCCGGGCGCCCTCGCGCAGGCACTCGACGAGATGCCGGCTGCTGAACGGCTTGCCGCTGTCGGGCTCGGTGGAGGGCTCGTTGACGACGCGCAGCTCGACGGGGTCCATGTCCAGCTCGCCGGCGAGCTCGTCCATCGCCGACTCCAGCGCGTACATGCCGGGGGCCTCGCCGGGCGCGCGCATCCACGACGGCGTCGGCACGTCGAGCGCTGCCACGCGGTGCAGCGTGCGGCTGTTCGGGGTGGCGTACATGACGCGGCCCGGCGTCGCGGCCTGCTCCACGAACTCCTTGACGCGGGAGGTGTGCGTGGTGACCTCGTGCACGAGGCAGGCGAGGCGGCCGTCGCGTCCGGCGCCCAGCCGCAGCCGGTGCATCGTGGGCGCCCGGTGCCCGACGACGGCGGGCAGGTACCGCCGGGGCAGGGCCAGGCCGACGGCCCGGCCGGTGTGCCGGGCCGCCATCGCGGCGAGCACCACGTCGGGGCGGGGCGTGCCCTTCGACCCGAAGCCGCCGCCGACGTGCTCCGCGACGACGCGGATGGACTCCTCGGGCAGCCCGAACATCCCGGCGAGCACGGCCCGTACGGCGTTCGAGCCCTGGCTGGAGGTGTGCACCGTGAGCCGGTCGCCGTCCCAGCGGGCGGTGCTGGCGTGCGGCTCCATGGGGTGGTTGTGGAGCGGCGGAACCCGGTACTCCACGTCGACCCGCACGGGGCTCGCGGCGAGCTCGCCCTCCGGGTCGCCGTGCTCGCGGACGGCCGGGTGGCCGCCGTTGGCCTCCTCGGGCACGTACGCCGCGGGGTGCGCCGGCGCGAGCGTGACGTCGGGCTCCTCGCGGGAGTAGTCGACGCGCACCGCGTCGGCGCCGGCGCGGGCGGCTTCCAGGCTCTCCGCGACGACCAGGGCGACGAACCAGCCGCGGTGCGGCACCCGCGGGTTCTGCAGCACCGCGAGCGTCGGGTCGTCGGGGTCGGCGAGGCGGGGCGCGTTCTCGTGGGTGAGCACGGCGAGGACACCGGGCTGCGCGAGCGCGACGGACGCGTCGACGCCGGTCACCCGGCCGCGCGCGATCGACGCCGGTACGGGCCAGGCGTGTGCGAGGCCGGGGGAGAAGTACTCGGCGGCGTACCGCGCGGTGCCGGTGACCTTCTCCCGGCCCTCCCGGCGCTCGGCGGGGGCGCCGAGGGCGGGGCCTGCCCCGGTGGCCCGCGGGCCGGCTTCGGCGGTGGTCCGGGAGCCGGCCGCGGTGGCGTTCGTGGCCGCGGCTTCGGCTCCGGTCCGGGCGTCGGTCATGGCGGGAAGCCTCCTCGGGAGCGCCGGTTCAGGTCCGGGCGGGCGCGGCGAGCCGGGTCAGGACGTCCAGGGCGATGCCGCGCGCCAGCGGCACCTTGTAGGCGTTGTCCCGCAGGGGCCGCGCGGCGGACAGTTCCAGGTCGACGGCGCGTTCGAACGCCGCCTCGGTGGGCGCGGCACCCAGCAGGGCCTCCTCGGCGCGGCGCGCCCGCCAGGGCCGGTGCGCCAGCGCGCCGAACGCGATCCCGGCGTGGGCGACGACACCGTCCTCGACCCGCAGCACCGCCGCCACGGACGCCAGCGCGAAGGCGTACGACGCCCGGTCCCGCACCTTGCGGTACGCGGACGGCAGCCCGGCGGTCGCGGCGGGCAGCAGCACGCCGGTGACGAGTTCCCCGGGCCGGATCTCGGTGTCCTGCTCGGGGTGGTCGCCGGGCAGCCGGTGGAAGTCGGCGGCGGCCATGCCGCGGGCGCCGTCGGGACCGTACAGTTCGACGCCGGCGTCCAGCGCGGCCAGCGCCACGGCCATGTCCGAGGGGTGGGTGGCGATGCACCGCGCGGAGTGCCCGAGCACCGCGTGGTCCCGGTGCACGCCGTCCCGCGCGCCGCAGCCGCTGCCCGGCTCGCGCTTGTTGCAGGGCTTGGAGGTGTCCTGGAAGTAGGGGCACCGGGTGCGCTGGAGGAGGTTGCCGCCCGTGGTGGCGGCGTTCCGCAGCTGCCCCGAGGCGCCCGCGAGGACCGCCTGCGACAGCGCCGGGTACCGGTCCTGGACGGCCGGGTGGGCCGCGAGGTCGCTGTTGCGGACCATGGCCCCGACGCGCAGGCCGCCGTGGGGCAGCTCCTCCACGGCGTCCAGCGGAAGCCGGGTGACGTCCACGAGGGCGGAGGGTGTCTCCACGCCGAGCTTCATCAGGTCGACGAGGTTGGTGCCGCCGCCGAGATAGCGGGCGCCGGGCCGGACGGCGCACTCGGCGGCGGCTTCCGCCACGCTGCCGGCGCGCACGTAGGCGAAGGGCTTCACCGGATCACGTCCTCCACGGCCTCGGCGATGCGCGGATAGGCGCCGCACCGGCACAGGTTGCCGCTCAGCCGCTCCCGGATCTCCTCGCGGCCCAGCGGCACGGGCCCGCCGGTGGGCGTCGCCGGATCGGTGACCCGCGAGGGATGGCCCGCCGCGGCCTCGGCGAGCGCGCCGAGCGCGGAGCAGATCTGACCGGGCGTGCAGTACCCGCACTGGAAGGCGTCCCGGTCCAGGAAGGCCCGCTGCAGCGGGTGCGGCTCCTCCCCGTCCCCGGCGAGCCCTTCGACGGTCGTGACCTCGCAGCCGTCCAGCGCGACCGCGAACAGCAGACAGCTGTTGACGCGCCGCCCGTCGACCAGGACGGTGCACGCGCCGCACTGACCGTGGTCGCAGCCCTTCTTCGCGCCGACGAGGCCGAGATCCTCCCGCAGCACGTCCAGCAGGACGCGGCGGTTGTCGACCGTGAGGGTGTGCGGTTTGCCGTTGACCCGGAGCGTGGTGTCCGAGTGGTGCTGGAGCGACGCGGCGGTGCCGCCGGGCCCGCTGTCGTCGTGGTGCCGGCTGCCCATGGGCGGATGACCTTCCGGGACGGACGGGCGTGCTGCTGTCCGCACCGCGTATCCAGGTTGCGGCGGCCGACACATCGACCGCCCCGGACGGCCGGACAGGCCGCCCCGACGGCCTACCGGCCGTCGTCCTCGCGCCCGGTTTCGGCGGCCGGAGCGGACCGCGGGCCCCTCACCCTGAACCGGTCCAGGGTCCGCGTCAGCTGCTGCAACGGCGACGCGGGGGCGGGAAGGGACACGGGCTTGGGGCCGCCGCCCGCCCCGTCCGCCTCGCGCAGGGCGGCCAGTGCCTCGTTGGCCGCCTCGGCCGCCTCCCGGTACAGGTCGCGGGACTTCGTCATCGCTTCCAGCGCCTCGGCGTACATCGCGACCAGCCGGCGCTCGCGGGCGAGCTCCTCCTCCAGGGTCAGCAGGCGCCACTGCTCGCGCAGCGCCGTCAGCGCCCGGTCGGCGTCCTCGGGCAGCGGCCGGTCAAGGGCGGCGTACGCGGTCACCGCCGCGACGAGCTCGGCCGGCTCGGAGCCGTCCAGGAAGACCGCGCGCACCGAGAAGTCCCGGTCGTCGTACCCGGCGGGCGGCGGATCGCCGGGCAGGACGACCGCTCCGCCGCGCGGGACCTCCACGTCGAGCGCGCGCAGCGCCCAGTTGACGACCCGCAGCTGCTGGGGGGCCGCTCTGTGCTCCACCACGCGGTGCCGCAGTCCGGGCGGCAGGTGCCGGGCGAGGGGCACCCGGCCGCGCTCGTCGGTCGTGTGCGCCTCGTGGACGACGACGTGCACGCCCCAGGCGCTGCGCCCGGCGTCGCGCAGCAGACGGCGTGCGTCCTTGTCGTCGTCGGGGAGGGGGTTGATGTCCCGCAGGCGCAGGCCCGTGGTCGCGTCGTGGTCCCAGGCGGTGTCCGGTGCGTCCGGCCAGAACATGGTGGCGGGCGAGGGCCATGCCTGGTCCCAGTGCTGTTCGGCCTCGGCGATCAGCAGCCAGTCCTGCCCGCCGCCGGACGCGGGGGCCAGCTCCAGCCGGGCGCGGACCGTGACCGTGCCGTCCACCCGCCAGCGGGCTTCGAACACGCGGTGTCCGCCGGTGCCGTCCGCCCCGTCTTCCCCGGGGGCTTCGGCGCCGGGCAGTTCGAGGAAGTCGTCGAGGACCTGGCCGTCCTTGTGGCGTTTCAGGGTGCCGAGGACGACGTCTGCCGCGTCGGTTCCGGTGTGGCGGCCGCGGGCCGGCCACACGGTGGGGGGAGCGGGGCGGGCGGTTCGGGAAGTCGGCATGGGTCCATCTGGAGGCAGGGGCTGGTGCGACTGCCAGTATCGCCGCCGCGGGGCGCGGAAGATCGGCCGGGGGTGTCCGGCCTCGCCCGGTCCCGGCGGTCCGCTCCCGGTCGAGCCGCCGGTCGGGGCGGGTTTCGCGGCCCGTGGCGAGGTCCGTCACACCGGGCGCGTCGGCCGTGTCGTCACCCGTACGAGGGCTCGGGCAGACGCCGGACCGCCGTCGTCGCCGGGCCTGCCCGCGCCCGGCCCGTGTGCCGCGCGCTCGGGGTGTGCGGGGTTCGCACGTGCCGGGCGTCGTTCACACGTGGTCCGGACGCGGGCGCGGTCACGACAATGGCGTGCGCGGACGGGGTCCGTTCACCATCCGCATCGGGACGGGCCCCGCTCGCGTGTCACCGGTGGAAGGTGATGTAGCCGTTGTTGTCCGCGTCGGAGCCGCTCTTGGTGTACGAGTGCACGTCCGCCCGGCTGCCGGTCGGCTTGTACAGGTAGATCGTGTCCTTGTCGTTGTTCCACATGAAGTTGCAGTTGTCGCGGTAGACGACGTTGCCGGCGTCGGAGTCCGAGCCGTTGCCGCCGCGCAGCTTCACGTAGTCGCCGGGCTGGAGGTAGTGGTTCGCCGTGAAGGCGAAGCGGTTGCCTGCGGCGTCCTTGACGACGTAGCCCTTGAGGTTGACGGTCTTCGACGAGGAGTAGTTCTTGACCGTCAGGTACTCCTCGTCGGTGTTGCCCGTGGAGCAGTTGTTGGAGTCGCGGCCCGGCGCGTCGTACTGGACGCCGCGGACCTTCAGCGCGGAGTCGTACTCGGCGGCGTGCGCCGGGACGGCGGCCAGTGCGGTCAGCGAGCCGGCGACGGCGGCGGTGACGAGCGTGGCGGCGGACATGCGTATACGCATGAAAAGAACCCCCCTTGTGTGGATCTGGTGAAGGACTGGAGCGTATACGTAGCGTGGCCGGACGGGAACACCGGGGTAGGGAAAGGGGGTTGGGGGCAGGGCCCGGCGGGGCATGCGAAAGGGCCCGGAGGTGGTGCCTCCAGGCCCTTTGCCGATGTCGGCGCCCTGCGCGGGCAGGTTACGCGCCGCTGGCCCGCAGCATGTCCTCGCGCTCGACGATCTTCACACGCTCGCGGCCCTGCGGCTCGCCCAGCGCCTTCTCGGCCGCGTCCAGCCGGTACCAGCCGTCCCACGTCGTGAAGCGGACGTCGTGCTCGGCGAGGAACGCGTCCACCGCCTCCGGCTCGGGCGCGTCCGGCGTGTGCAGCCGGCCGTTCGCGAAGTCGTCCAGCAGATTCGCCACCGTCTCGTTGGCGTCGCCCTTGGTGTGCCCGATCAGACCCACCGGGCCGCGCCGGATCCAGCCGGTGACATACGTCGACCGGAGGTGCTCCCCGCTTTCCTCGACGACCCGGCCGCCCTTGTCCGGCACGGTGCCCGAGTCGATGTCCCAGGGCAGCTTGGGGAGCTTGTCGGACAGGTAGCCGACCGCCCGGTACACCGCGGTGACGTCCCAGTCGGTGAACTTCCCGGTGCCCCGGACGTTGCCGGTGCCGTCCAGCTCGGTGCGCTCGGTGCGCAGGCCGACGACCCGGCCGTCCGCGCCGAGGATCTCGGTGGGCGACTCGAAGAAGTGCAGGAACAGCTTGTGCGGCCGGTCGCCGGCGTCGCGGATCGCCCAGTTCTCCAGGGTCTTGGCGACCATGTCGGCCTGCTTGTTGCCGCGCCGGGTCGCGATCGAGCCGTCGTCGTAGTCGATGTCCTCGGGATTGACGACGACCTCGATGGTGGGGGAGTGGTCCAGCTCCCGCAGCTCCATCGGGCTGAACTTCGCCTGCGCCGGGCCGCGCCGGCCGAACACGTGGATCTCCAGCGCCTTGTTGGCCTTCAGGCCCTCGTAGACGTTCGGCGGGATCTCGGTCGGCAGCAGCTCGTCGGCCGTCTTGGCGAGGATGCGCGCCACGTCCAGGGCGACGTTGCCGACGCCGAGCACGGCGACCTTCTCCGCCTCCAGGGGCCAGGTGCGCGGCACGTCCGGGTGGCCGTCGTACCAGGAGACGAAGTCAGCGGCGCCGTAGGAGCCTTCGAGGTCGATGCCGGGGATGGGCAGCGCCCGGTCGGCGGTGGCGCCGGTCGCGAAGATGACACCGTCGTAGAACGCGCGCAGGTCGTCCAGGCTGATGTCGGAGGGGTAGTCCACGTTGCCGAAGAGGCGGATCTGCGGCTTGTCGAGCACCTGGTGCAGGGCCGTGATGATGCCCTTGATCCGGGGGTGGTCCGGGGCCACGCCGTAGCGGATCAGCCCGAACGGGGCGGGCATGCGCTCGAAGATGTCGATGGACACGCCGGGTTCGGAGGCGACGTCGGACTTGAGCAACGCGTCGGCGGCGTAGATCCCGGCCGGGCCGGATCCGACGATGGCTACCCGCAGCGGGCGGGGCATGATCAGGTTCCCTTCGAGCGGTGACAGGCGACTCGACGGGAAGCCTAAGCTAAGGCAAGCCTAAGTTGGTACGCGGGTCCGGTCTATGAGCCCATAAGGCCCGCTTATGGCAGGTCAAAGTCGAACAGGGGGAGCGCCGGCTCCGCGCCCGGCCGCGGCAGCGCCTGCTCCGCCCAGATGACCTTGCCGCCCGGCGTGTACCGCGTGCCCCAGCGTTCCGTGAGCTGCGCCACCAGGAACAGGCCCCGCCCGCCCTCGTCGGTCATCGCCGCGTAGCGCAGGTGCGGCGAGGTGCTGCTGCCGTCGAACACCTCGCAGATCAGGTTCCGGTCCCGCAGCACCCGCACGTGGATGGGCGAACCGCCGTACCGGATCGCGTTGGTGACCAGCTCGCTGAGGATCAGCTCGGTGGTGAAGGCCAGTTCGTCCAGCCCCCACTCCGACAGCCGCCGGCTCACCGCCGAGCGCACCTCGCCGACGGCCGCCGGGTCCGGTGGCACCGGCCACTGCGCGATCCGGTCGGCGCCCAGCGCCCGGGTGCGCGCCACGAGCAGCGCGATGTCGTCGGTCGACCGGGACGGCACCCGGGCGTCCAGCACGGCCTGGCAGGTCTCCTCGGGCGACGGGCCCGCCCCCTCAAGGGCCGTGCGCAGCAACTCCAGGCCGACGTCGATGTCCCGGGTGCGGTCTTCCACCAGCCCGTCCGTGTAGAGCACCAGCCTGCTGCCCTCCGCCAGGTCCAGCTCCGCCGTCTCGAACGGCAGCCCGCCGAGCCCCAGCGGCGGACCGGCCGGCACCTCCAGGAACTCCACACGCCCGTCCGGACGCACCAGGGCGGGCGGCGGATGCCCGGCCCGCGCGACCGTGCAGCGCCGGGACACCGGGTCGTAGACCGCGTACAGGCAGGTCGCGCCCGTGACCGGCGCGGTGCCTCCCTCGGCCGCCTCGTCCTGGTCGATGCGCCCCACCAGCTCGTCGAGGAGCGTGAGCAACTCGTCGGGCGGCAGGTCCAGCGCGGAGAAGTTGTGCACCGCCGTACGCAGCCGGCCCATCGTCGCCGCCGCGTGCAGGCCGTGCCCGACCACGTCACCCACCACGAGCGCCACCCGGGCACCGGACAGCGGCAGTACGTCGAACCAGTCGCCGCCCACCCCGGCCTGCGCCGGCAGATAGCGGTAGGCCACGTCCAGGGCGTCCTGCTCGGGCAGCCGCCGCGGCAGCAGGCTCCGCTGGAGCGTCACCGCCATGCTGTGCTCGCGCGTGTAGCGCCGCGCGTTGTCGATGGACACCGCCGCCCGCGCGACCAGTTCCTCCGCGAGCGCCACCTCGTCCGCGTCGAACGGCTCCGGCTTCTCGGACCGCCAGAAGCTCACCACGCCCAGCACCAGCGCACCCGCCCGCAGCGGCACCGTGATCAGCGAGTGGATGCCGTACTCCACGATCTGCCCGGAGCGTTCGAAGTCCTGCGCCCGCCAGCCCGCCGCCCGGCCGAGGTCCGGCTCCAGCAGCGTCTGCCCGGTGCTCAGACTGCGGCCCTGCGGGGACGACTCCACGAACCGGATGCGGTCGCCGACGCCGTACAGCGGGGCGTCCTTGCGGATCCCGGCGAGCGCCGTGCGGCGCAGCACGGCCGTCGCGTCGGGCTGGCCGCCGCCGAGCACCGTGTCGAACAGGTCCACCGTGAGGAAGTCCGCGAACCGCGGCACGGCCAGCTCCGCCAGCTCCTCGGCGGTGCGGGTGACGTCCAGGCTGGTACCGATGCCCACGCCCGCCTCGTACAGCATGTTGAGGCGCTCCCGCGCCTCCTCGGCGCGGCCGGACAGGGCCCGCAGCTCCGTGGAGTCGCGCAGGGTGGCGACGCTGCCGGGCGGGCCGCCGCCGCGGTCCGTGGGCCGCTGGTTGATGGCCAGCAGCCGGTCTTTCACCAGATGCACCTCGTCGGTGGCGACGCGCCCGGAGGACAGCAGGTCGGCGGTGTCCGGATCGAGGGACAGGGCGAGCACGTGCCGGCCCTCGGCGTCGTCGGGCAGGCCGAGCAGCCGGCGCGCCTCGTCGTTGGCGAGGAGCAGGGTGCCGTCGCCGTCCACGATGAGCACGCCCTCCTTGACGGCGTGCAGCACGGCGTCGTGGTGCTCGTACATCCGGGTCATCTCGTGCGGGCCCAGGCCGCGCGTCTGGCGCAGCAGCCGCCGGCTCACCAGCGCCGCGCCCGCCGTGGCCAGGGCCAGCGCCGCGCCCGCCGTCGCCAGCACCAGCGGCAGCTGACGTGCGGTGGCGCCGCCCACGTGCGCGGTGGTGATGCCCGCGGAGACCAGGCCGACGACCCGCCCGTCGGGAGCCTTGACCGGCACGACCGCCTGCACCAGGGGGCCGATGGTGCCGTCGACCTCCTCGGTCATGCTCCGTCCCGCCAGCGCCGGGCCGAGGGTGCCGACGAACTTCTTGCCGATGCGGTCCGGTTTGGGATGGGTGTAGCGGATGCCGTCGGTGTTCATGACGACCACGAAGTCGACCCTCGCCTGTCTGCGGGCCGCCTCCGCGCGGGGCTGCAGCACGGCCGTGGGATCGGGGGCGTCGAGTGCCTCCCGGGTGCCCGGCGCGTTGGCGAACGTCTCGGCGACGGCGAGCGAACGGTTGCGGGCCTCATCGTCGCTGTCGTGCCGCACCTGGAGCACCAGCGCCGCGACCGCCGACAGCACCAGGAGCAGCACGATCACCACGACGAGCAGGAACACCTGCCCGGCGACGCTGCGCCCGCGCAGCACCGACCGCAGCCCCGTGGCACGCAGCCATCGGGGCCGCTCCCCGTCCTGCCGCTGCCCGTCGGGCACCCGGTCCGGCGCGCGCCGCATGGGACCGCCGGCGCGCCGGGTCGACCGGGTCCCGGAGCGACCCATCAGTCGGACCATGTGCTCATGTCTACACTGCACGGCCCCGGGAGGCGAGGGGCATCACACACGGTGACGGGCCGCGGTCCGTGGAGTGGCGCACGTCGCCTCCGCGTGACCGCTCATCGGCCGTCCGAGCGGGTAACCGCCCCGGATGGGTGAGATCCTTGTCGGTACCTGTTCGTGGACGGACCGGATGCTGGTCGGCAGCGGCTGGTATCCCACCGGTTGGCGTGACGCCGAGAAACGGCTGCGGTACTACGCCGGGCGGTTCCGGATCGTCGAGGTGGACGCGAGCTACTACGCCCTGCCGAGTGAACGCAACAGCGGGCTGTGGGCGGAGCGCACCCCCGACGGTTTCGTGTTCGACGTGAAGGCCTTCTCCCTGCTGACGGGCCATCGGACCCGCCCGTCCCTGCTGCCGGACGGTCTGCCCGCCGACGCGGGGGACCCGCGCGTGCTGGACGAGGTGTGGGCGCGGTTCGCCGCCGGCGTGGAACCGCTGCGCCGGGCCGGCCGGCTCGGCGCCGTGCTGTTCCAGTTCCCGCCGTGGTTCCGGCCCGGCCCGCGCTCCCGGGACTTCCTCGAACAGTGCGCCGCGCGGACCGCCGGATGGCCCGTCAGTGTCGAGTTCCGCCACCCCGACTGGTGGCGGGAGGACCAGCGGGACGGGACGGCCGGGCTGCTGCGGCAGTGCGGATTCGCCGCCGTCGCGGTGGACATGGCGCCGTCCCTGCCGGCCTCCCTCCCGCCCGTCACGCCCGTGACCTGTCCGCGCCTGTCCGTCGTGCGCTTCCACGGCCGCAGCGCTGCCTGGGGCACCGGCAGCAAGGAGGACCGGTTCCGCCACCGGTACGACGACGCCGAACTGCGCGAGTGGGTGCCCCGTGTGCACCGCCTCGCGGAGCGGACCGAGCGGGTGCACGTGCTGTTCAACAACTGCTGCGGCGACGCGTCCGTACGCGCCGCCGAGCGGATGCGCGACCTGCTGGACCGCTGACGCCGTCAGGGCAGGCGCAGCGTCCGCTTGGCGAGTTCGTACGCGGGGAGCATCGCCTCGTGCTCCTCGCTGTCCATACCGCCGAGGTGCAGGACGACCGGGCCGTCCGGCGTCGCGACGGCGAGGGCGCGCTCCTCCTTCGTCTCGTCGAGGAGCTCGCTCGTGTACCGGTACGTCACCTCCGCACCGTCGAGCCCGCCGCTGGTGAAGGTCCGGTACGCCGCCCCGCTCGCACCGTCCTCGGCGGCGACGAAGTCCTCCAGCACGGTCCGGGCGTCGCCGGCGTCCGGTTCGCCGGTCCACACGCGCAGGAACCCGATGTGCCCGGCCGGCTTGGCGTCGATCTCGCAGGCGGCCGTGACCGGCCCCTGGCGCAGGAGCGCGTCGGCGACCTCCCGGGCCAGTTCGTCGTCCGCGTCGCCGGAGCCGCCGGTGCCGCCGGAGCCGCCGGTGCCGCCGGGCCCGTCCGTCACGCCGTCCACGGACTCGGCCTTCCAGTCCGCCGCGACGTCGAAGGTCACCGGCAGCCGGCACGCCGATCCGGCCGCGCCGATCCGGCCGCCGCTCCCGGCGACCTCGGCTGCGCCGCCCGCCGCCGGCGACGTGCTCACCGACGGCTTCGCGTCCGCCCCGGCGTCCCCCGAGCCGCCGCCGTCCGTCGAACAGCCCGTCAGAACCCCCACCAGCAGCGCCGCGCACACGGCTCCGCGCCCCACGTTCCCCACCCCTGTGACCCCTCTCGGTACGAGCGGCACACTGTAGCCGAGGGCGACCGCCCCGACCTGCGGGGACCGCCCGCTTCCCGCACCGGGGACCGCCTGCCTTCCGACGGGCCGCCGCCTGCCGCGCGACTGGTCACTGCCTCCCTGTCTTCCGACGGGCCATCGCCCGCCGCCCGACCGGCCACCGCCCGCCTTCCGGTGGGTCACCGCCCGCCGCCCGACCGGTCACCGTCCGCCGTCGTCGCCTGGGCCCGCGTGCCCCCTCACCCGGCCGCGTGCGCCGGTCCCGTCTCGCGGCTGCCGGGGTGGCGGTGCCGCCAGATCCAGAACACCGCGCAGGACACCAGCGCCCATCCGGCCAGCACCAGGAACGGGAAGGCGTGCTCGTGCCCGGGGAAGTACACGGCCGTGTGCTGGGCGTTGACCGACGCGCCGGGCGGCAGCCACCGGCCGATCGCGCCGAGCGGCGACGGCAGCAGCGGCCAGGACACCGCGCCGCCCGACGACGGATTGCCGAGCAGGACCATCAGGCCCCAGGTCGGCAGCATCGCCCAGCGTCCGACGAGGGTGTTGAACATGGTGAACACCATGCCGCTCGCGAACATGGTCAGCGCGAGGATCGCCCACGACTCGGCGAAGGGCAGGTCCAGCGCGCCGAGCAGCCAGTCCACGGCCGCCGCGATGGCGAACGCCCCGAGCATCGCGTACGCGGCCGTGAACGCGACCCGTTCCGGCGGGGTGAGCGCCCGCGCGTGCACGCTCAGCTGGATCGCGCCGACGAAGCCGATGATGACGGCGGCGAGGGAGACGTAGAAGATGGCCAGCCCGCGCGGATCGCCCTCCTGGAGGGGTTTGATGTCCCGGACGGTGACCGCCACGCCCGTCCGCCTGCCGACGGCCGGTGCCGCCTCGCCGAGCACCTCGGCCACCGTCGCCCCGGACGCGCCCGACAGTTCCAGGACGACGGACCGGCCGTCGTCCCGTACGTCGAAGACCGCGAAGACCTCCTGCTCGTCGATCGCCGCCCGCGCCGCTCCGACACCGGGGTAGGGGTGCACCTTCACCGAGGCGTTGAGCGCCTTCTCCATGCCGTCGAGGAACGCCTTGCCCCGGTCCTGCTCGTACGAGCCGACGACCGCGACGGGGATGGAATGCGGAGTGGGGTCCGCCATGGAGTAGGTGTAGGAACCGGCGAACAGGCCCGCGGCCGCCGCCAGGATCAGCACCAGCACGGTGGCCGGGAGCAGGGGCGACTCCTTGAACCTCGCCCACCGCTGCTCGCGCGTCGGGGACTTGCCGTGGACACCATGAGCACCGCGTGACATGTCGGACATGGGGGACACGTTAGCTTCGGGGTTCCGGGGTTCCGGGGTTCCGGGATTCGGCGGTGGGCGCGGGCCAGGCCCGCCCCGGCGTCGTCCCTTGCGTCCGCCGTCCGTTTCCGGCCGCGTCAACTGCCCCAGCCGAGCGGTGAGTCGGCGGCAGGCGGCAGGCTCTCTCCGCCTCCCGTGTCGTAAGAGGTTCGAGTCGATTCCCGGGACCTCTGAACACTCCGCCTCCGGCATCCGTATGGGGCGAAGGCACTCGACTGCCCGAGCCCCCACCGATGTGTAGGAGCACGCCTTGGGACGCAACACGCGCAGACGCCCGACCGGCGCACGACGCGCGACCTCCGCAGCCATCGCCCTGATCCTGGGCGGCGGTGGCCTGGTGGCGGTCAACGTGTACGCCTCCGCCACCGAGGCCGGTCCGGACGGCACCGGCGCGTCGTCCGCCTGGCCGACCGGCGCCGCCACGATCGACTGCCCCGACGTCGGCAGCCGCCTGACGGAGGTTCCGGAGCAGGCGAAGGGCGACGTCGACGGTGAACTCGCCGCGCTCGACGAACAGATCGCCGACGCCTACAAGAAACTCCAGGACGCCGCCGGGGCCGCGCGGCAGGACGGCGGCGCCGCCGCGGACCCCGACGGCACGATCGTCCAGCCGCTGGAGAAGCGGCGCGCCGGGACCATCGAGCGCATCGCCGCGGCCATCGACCGGGTGGGCGACCGGCCGCAGGGCCTGGACGCGCTCGCCGACTGCTCCCTGCGCGGCGCCGAACCCGCCGGCGAGGCGGGCCAGGACGTCCGGGACGCGGTCGGCGACGGTCAGGGCGACGAGGGCGACCAGGGCGATCAGGCCGGCGAGGAAGGCGGCGGCGAAGCCGGACAGCCGCCCGACAACGGCGGCCAGGCCGGCAACGGGCCCGTCGCGGCGGACTACGCGGACATCACCACCGTCCAGCCCGGCGCGGCGGCCCAGGGCGGCCAGGAGCAGGACGCCTCCCGCGGCACGTTCAGCACCGAGTGCGGCGTGAACGCGAACGGCCTGTTCAACTCGGACAACGTCATCGCCGCCCCGGGCGTCAGCAACGGCGCCCACCACTTCCACGACTACATCGGCAACCAGGCCACCAACGCCTTCTCCGACGACGAGCAACTCGTCGGCGCCGACACCAGCTGCGCCGACGAGGGCGACAAGTCCGCCTACTACTGGCCCGTGCTGCGACTGCAGAACGGCAAGCAGGAGCAGGACGCCGCCGCACCCGGTGGCGGCATCGAGGGCAACGCCGGCGAGATCGTCACCCCGGAGGACGTGACGCTCACCTTCGTCGGCAGCCCGCGCGGCGAGGTCACGGCCATGCCCCGGCTGCTGCGCATCATCACCGGCGACGCCAAGGCGTTCGTCAACGGCACGGCCAACGCCAACGCCTCCTGGAGCTGCACCGGGTTCGAGGACCGGCAGCTGAAGGACAAGTACCCGCTGTGCCCGGACGGCAGCGACGTGGTGCGCACCTTCCGCTTCCAGAGCTGCTGGGACGGCCGGAACATCGACAGCGCCAACCACCGCACCCACGTGGCGTTCGCCGCCGCCGACGGCACCTGCCCCGAGGGGTTCCGGGCGATTCCGCAGCTGGTGCAGCGGATCGTGTACGACGTGGACCGGCCCAGCGTCGAGGACGGCGGCCGTACGACGCCGCTGTTCGCGGTGGACTCCTTCCCGGAACAGTTGCACAAGCCGGTGACCGACCACGGTGACTTCATCAACGTCTTCGACGAAAACCTGATGCGGGAGATGGTCGACTGCATCAACGAGGGCCGCGAGTGCGGTCCGGACGCCGCCCCTCAGGAACCCGGCGACGGAGCGGGCGAGGAGTCCCCGGAGCCGACGGAGGAGCCCGGCGAGCCCACCGACACGCCGACCACCGCCCCCGAGAGCCCGACGGCCGCCCCCGAGGCACCGCAGGACGGCAACGGCGACGAGGGCGGCGAGGACCAGGGAGGCGGCACGGATCAGGGAGAGGGCAAGGACCAAGGGAACGGCAAGGAGGAGCAGGGCGACGAGGCCGGTCAGGAGGACGGGGCCGGTCAGGACGGCGGGCAGGGCGGCGGTGACGCCGGTGAGCAGACCGCCGGGCCCGCCGAACGGTCCGACCTCACCCGCGCTCCCGGGGCCACGGCCGACCCGGTGAGGCCGACCGGTGACGCCGTGCCCCGCGCGGTCACCACCGCGCCGGACCCCGCCCGGTCCGGGACCACCGGTGACAACGGCGGCGAAGCCGCGGCGTCCGCGCCGGCGGGCGGCGTGACCTCCTCGGCCCCCGCGCGGACCGCACCGCAGGCGCAGGGCGGGCTCGCCGACACGGGCGCCGGGCTCGGCCTGTGGCCGGCGGCGGCCGGGGGCGTCCTGCTGGCCGCGGGCTGTGTCCTGCTCGTGCGGACCAGGCGCCGCGCGATGTGACGCCGGTCCGTGTTTCAACCGCGCCGCACGGTGCACCCGGACGGCAGTTCCGGAACGGGTGCACCCGGACCGCGACGACCGTATCGCCCAACGCAGGTCGAGGTGAGTGACTGTGGCACGGGAGAAGAAGAGCAAGGCCAAGATGGATCAGCTCAAGGGCAAGGGCAAGGAGGCCGTCGGCCGCGCGACGGGTGACGAGCGGCTGGAGACCGAGGGTCGCACCGACCAGATGAAGGGCGACGCCCGACAGGCCAAGGAGAAGGCCAAGGACGCGTTCCGGCACTGACTCCGGCTCACCCGGCGAGGGGCCCGTCCACGCGGACGGGCCCCTCGCCCTTGCCGTGACGAACGCGCCAACGGCGGCGTGAAAGTGGCGCGATCGAATGTTGCGGTTGAGTTTCGGAGCGCGCAGCCTGACTGCGGGAGCGCTCCCACGTTCAACATCCCCCCATCCACGAAAGACCCAAAGATCCGAAAGAGGAGATCATGTCTTGTCATGCGCATGATCAAGTGCGCGGCGATCGTGGCCCCCGCACCCGGCTCGCCCTGCTCCTGAGCGCGCTCACCGCACTGCTCGTCGCCCTCGTGCCCTGGAGCGGTACCGCCGTCGCCCACGGCTCGGTCATCGACCCGGCGTCCCGCAACTACGGCTGCTGGCTCCGCTGGGGCAGCGACTTCCAGAACCCCGCCATGGCACAGCAGGACCCCATGTGCTGGCAGGCATGGCAGGACAACCCCAACGCCATGTGGAACTGGAACGGCCTGTACCGCAACGGCTCCGGGGGCAACTTCCAGTCGGTCGTCCCCAACGGCCAGCTGTGCAGCGGCGGCCGGACCGAGGGCGGCCGGTACAACTCCCTGGACGCCGTGGGCCCGTGGAAGACCACGGACGTCGGCAGCAACTTCACCGTGAAGCTGCACGACCAGGCCAGCCACGGCGCCGACTACATCCAGGTGTACGTCACCCGGCAGGGCTTCGACCCCACCACCCAGCCGCTCACCTGGAACGACCTCCAGCTGGTCGCCCGCACCGGCAAGTACGCCCCCAGCCAGAACTACGAGATCCCGGTGAGCACGTCCGGCTACAGCGGCCGCCACGTCGTGTACACCATCTGGCAGGCGTCGCACATGGACCAGACGTACTTCCTGTGCAGTGACGTGAACTTCCGCTGATCCGGACCCGTTTGGAACCGTCCGGACCAGTCCGGACCTGTTTGGAGCCGCCGGGAACCGTCGGGAACCGTCCCGGTCGGGACCGGAGCGTGGTCATGGCCCCGGCCCCGGCCTCGTTTCCGGCACCGGTCTTGAGGTGGGCCGGCGCCCCGCCGGACGAGCCGCGTCCGGCGGGGCACCGGTGACGGGAGCACCCCCTGGGCCCAGGGCCCGGGGGCCGTGGTGGTCAGTCCGGCGCGACGGCCTGACCCGCCGCGCTCCGGGGCGCCGGCTGCCTGTCCGCCACCTGCACCATCAGCAGCAGGAGCAGTGCCGCCAGGGACGCCAGCGACGCGCACACGGCGGTGAGTCCGGCGCTCCAGGGCGGGGCGAGCATGAGCTCCACCGCCCGGGTGAGCGTGGTCGACCTGACCCGGTCCTCCAGCAGGACCAGACCGGCCAGACCCGCCGGTACGACGGCGCCCGCCGCGAGCAGCGGGATGCTGGGCCGGAAGGCGACCAGCAGGGCCAGGACGACACACGCCGCGGACGCGGTCAGGGGCACGGCGTAGGAGAGGAAGGGCGCGCCGTCGCGGTGCAGCGGGAAGCAGGCCGCGGCACACACGAGCAGGGCCGCCGCGGCGAGCCAACTCGGCCAGAACAGGGGCCGGTCGGGCTGGTCGCCGGGTATTCGGGGCGACTGCTCCCGGGCGCGGACCCGAGCGGGCTTGCCCGTGGGCATGACGGGGGTGGAGCCGGGCGACAGTCCGCTGCTCGTGATCGTCTCCCGGACCGGGGCGGTCGAGGGGTCGGGCTGCCGGGTCGCCCCGCCCGTGTGCCGGCTCTGCTCCTCGGTGAGGCGCCCGATGAGTTCGACGAGCTCCTCGACCGGTCGGCCGGTCGCGGCGGCCCGGACGGCCTCCTCGCCGCAGTGCGGCTGCAGGGGCGCTCGGTGCAGCAGGGACATCAGACGTGTCACGTCCTCGACGTCACGGTTCTCGATCGCCGCGCGGATCGTCGCGTCCGCGCTGTCCGCGTCACGCGGCGGCCGGGTCAGCTCCGCCACCAGCCGGGCGACGTCCTCCACGGGACGGTCCACGGCGGCGGCCCGGAGTACCTCCACGACCGTCTGCGCGTACTCGGGCGACTCCTCCAGCAGGGTGACGAGGCGGACGACCTCGTCCAGGGGGCGGTCGCTGACGGCGGTGTGCACCAGATCGCCGACGGGATCGCGGCCTTCGCCCCCGGCCGGTGGGTGGTCCGGAGGGGCCACGGGGCCGTGGTGGGGCGGCGTGGCGAAGGTAAGCGGTTCGACGGGCGGCGGCGGTCCGGAGACGGCCGTCGCGATCGGATTCGACGGAGATGTGTTGGGGCCGGTGGTCATTTGTGCTCCATGGGGAGTCGTGCGGCCGCCGCTCCTGCGCCCCCGACATGCGGCACGCGTGTTGCCTAGACCATTCCTAGGCCCGCCCACCGCGGCCCGCCACCCGGGTGGCGCACGGGGGTGACACGCGCCGCCGCCCGAACCTCCGTGCCCCCGGCCGGAAGAGAGAGGATCCGGCCCGCCCGCGGCAGTCGGCGGCCCCGGGCCGGAAGAGAGAGGGTTTGGCCCGCCCGCGGTAGTCGGCGGGCCCGGTGCTCGCGCTCCGCGGGCCCGCCGCCGTGCGGCCGTGCGTCAGGCCGTGTGGAGCCTCAGTCCGTACCGGTTGAGGATCTCGTTGACCGGCTGGAACCAGGTCTCGCCGCCGCCGCTGCAGTTGCCCCAGCCGCCGGAGGTGACGCCCTGCGCCTGGTCGCCGCTGATGAACGAGCCGCCCGAGTCGCCGGGTTCGGCGCAGACACTGGTCTTGGTCATCTGGTGCACCGCGCCCTGGCTGTAGTTGACCGTCTCGTTCTTGGCCAGGACCCTGCCGCAGTGCCAGTGGGTCGTCGAACCCGAACGGCAGATGGAGGCGCCGATGGGCGCTTCCGCCGAGCCGCGCACGAGCTGGTCGGGCACGGTGCCCCAGCCGAGCACGACCGGCACCGTCCACCAGCCGCTGCCGACGTTGACCCAGGCGTAGTCGTTGTCCGGGAACGAGGAGCCCTGGAAGTTGCCGATGTACGTCCGGTCCCAGCCGCTCACGCTCTGGCCGACCCCGCCGCAGTGGCCCGCGGTGACGAAGCCGCCGTGCACGGAGAAGCCGATGGAGCAGCGGACGTTCCCCGTGTAGTAGGGGTCGCCGCCGACGGTTCCGGCCGCGAACGTCCGGGGTGTCGCCGCCGTCTCCTTGACGGTGACCGGACCGGCCTCGCGGGCGCGCTCCAGGAACCGCCGCACGTCCGCGTCCTCGCGCTCGCCGCGCACGACACCGACCACGACCGTGCCGGCCTTCGGGTCGACGTGCCAGCTGCTCACGCCGGCGGGCGCGGACAGCTTGTCGATGCGGGCCTTCGTCGCGTCGAGCTCCTCGGCGGTGTGCTCGGCGGTGCGCACGGTGACGCCGGCAGCGCGCAGCTCGCGGACGGCCGTGGGGGAGGCGTCGTCGGTGACGGCGACCGTCAGCCGGCCGGTGGCCGCGTCGAACCAGGAACCGCCGTAGGCGGCGCCGGCGGTGCGCCGTGCCTTCGGCTCCAGCGCGGTCGCCTTCTCCTCGGCGTCGAGCCGGGCCTCGGCCTGCGCCGGGGTCAGGCCCAGGTCGCGCTCCATGGCGGCGAGCAGACCGGCCGAGGCCCGCTGTTCGGTGGCGGAGGCGGCTTTGGAAGAGGTGCCGTCGGCGGTGGGGAGGGCCTGCGCGGCGGCCGTGCTGCCGAGCACGAACATCGCGGTCAGGGCCAGGACGGTACGTGGCATGCGTCTCACGGGGAGTTGCCCTTCGTTGTTCCAGCGGAGGTGGGGGTGGAACGGCAGAACTCTGAGAGCGCTCTCAACGCGGAGTGTAGCTGTTGATCATGAGCAGGTCCATGCCAATTTTGGCTCACGTGTGACAGTCGGCCGACGTGGCGGAACGAGACCTCCGGCAGTCGCCCGGCGCTCCCGCCGCAGCCGGAACGCCGCCCCGTGAAGCGGACGGATACGTATCCCGGGCCGGGGGGCCGGGGGGTCGGGGCCGGGGCGCCCCCGCCGTCCCTACGCATACGGATCTTCCTCGGAAACGGATGCGGAGCCGCCGCCCGTCCGAGACGCTCGGTCTGCCGCCCCGTGCCGGGAACGGAACAGGCACCCCCGGCCTGTGGCGAGCCCACCCGGGCCGCCGACCGGCACGCGAGGCGAGACCGCGCCGCGACCCCCTCGGGCGGCGCGGAACGGCGTGTGGCCGCCTTCGTCGGAGGAGGCGGCCGCACGCCGGTGGGTTGCGTACGGCTGGGAGTCGGGTGGGGGTGGACCGCGTGCGGCTGGCGGTCGGGTGGGGGTGGGTCGCGTGCGGCTGGCGGTCGGGTGGGGGTGGGTCGCGTGCGGCTGGCGGTCGGGTGGCGGTGGATCGGGTACGGCTGGCGGTCGTGTGCCGGTTGCGTCGTCGTACGGCACAGCCTCGCGCGCCGGTTGAGTAGTCGATCGGCACGGCTTCGCGTGCCCTTTGCGTCGTGGCTCGGTACGGCTTTGCGTGCCGGTTGCGTAGTCGTTCGGTACGCGCTCGCATGCCGGTTGCGTTGCCGCCTGGCTCGCGTGGGCGGTTGGATGGCCGCTCGGCGACGCTCGCGCGCCCCGGCGGACGCGCCGTGTGCCGCCGTACACGGGAGGCCCGTCCGCCCTCGCCGGGGCAGCCCGGCCGATGGTGCGCGGTCGCCGCGTTACTAGGGATTTTCCCGTGCGTCGCGCCACAGACTTGCCGCGTGCCGCACCCGAGAGAGCCCGCGGAAGAACAGACGTGACCCGAGGCCGCGCCCACCCCATGCGTCCAGCCGCCGGGTCACCCAAGGGGCGGTCGCCTTCCCCCGGAGGCGACCGCCCTGCGCGTGACGTCTCTCCGTCGGTTCACGCGCAGGCCCGGTCCGTGCCGCCGGACGACTCCACGGGACATCCCGCTCGGTAACCGCTGTCGAGGTGACTTGAGATGGACAACGAACAGAAGCTCAGGGACTACCTGAAGCGGGCCACCGCCGACCTGCGGCACAGCAGGCAACGCGTCCAGGACCTGGAGGCCGCCGCCCACGAGCCCATCGCCGTCATCGGCATGGCCTGCCGCTACCCGGGCGGCGTGACCGACCCCGACGGCCTGTGGCGGCTGCTCGTCGACGGCGAGCACGGCATCGGCCCCTTCCCCGACGACCGCGGCTGGGACCTCCGGGCGGTGTCCGCCGCCGCGTCCGGCGGCGGATTCCTGTACGACGCCCCCGACTTCGACGCCGAGTTCTTCGGGATCTCCCCGCGCGAAGCGGTCGCCATGGACCCCCAGCAGCGGATCGTGCTGGAGTCCACCTGGGAGGCCGTCGAGTCCGCCGGGATCGACCCCACCACCCTGCGCGGCACCGAGACCGCCGTCTTCATGGGCGCCATGGCCCAGGAGTACCGCGCCGGGACCGAGGACGGCGCCCAGGGCCTGCACCTCACCGGCAACGCGGGCAGCGTCCTGTCCGGCCGCATCGCCTACACCCTCGGCCTGACCGGCCCCGCCCTCACCGTCGACACCGCCTGCTCCTCCTCCCTCGTCGCCCTCCACCTCGCCGGGCACGCCCTGCGCACCGGCGAGTGCGGCCTGGCGCTCGCCGGCGGCGTCACCGTCATGTCGAGCCCGTCCACCCACCTGGAGTTCGGCAGGCAGGGCGGGCTCTCGCCGGACGGGCTGTGCCGCTCCTTCGACGACTCCGCCGACGGCACCGGCTGGTCCGAGGGCGTCGGCGTCCTGCTGCTGGAACGGCTCTCCGACGCCCGCCGCAACGGCCACCGCGTCCTCGCCGTGGTCCGGGGCTCCGCCGTCAACCAGGACGGCGCCTCCAACGGCCTCACCGCCCCCAACGGGCCCTCCCAGCAGCGCGTCATCGAGCAGGCCCTCCTCAACGCCCGGCTCTCCGCCGACCAGATCGACGCCGTCGAGGCGCACGGCACCGCCACCGCCCTCGGCGACCCCGTCGAGGCGCAGGCCCTGTTCGCCACGTACGGCAGGGGCAGGCCCGCCGACCGCCCGCTGCTCCTCGGCTCGGTCAAGTCCAACCTGAGCCACACCCAGGCCGCCGCCGGTGTCGCCGGCGTCATCAAGATGGTGCAGGCGATCCTGCACGGCGTCCTGCCCCGCACCCTCCACGTCAACGAGCCCAACGCGCACGTCGACTGGTCCGACGGCACCGTGCGCCTCGTCACCGAGAACACGCCTTGGCCCGCCACCGGGCAGCCGCGCCGAGCCGCCGTCTCGTCCTTCGGTATCAGCGGCACCAACGCCCACGCCGTCATCGAGCAGGCGCCCGCCGACATCGACGCCCACGGGGCTGTCGGGCGGGCGCCTGCTGCCGGCACGGGCGTACCGGCATCCGTTGGGCAGGCGCCCGCCGACACCGTCGTACCGGCGACCGAGGTGACGGCGACGCCGGTTCCGCTCGTGCTGTCCGGGCGCACCCCGCACGCCCTGGCAGGGCAGGCCGCCCGTCTGCTGACCGCCCTCGGCCGGGCGGACACCCCGGCGCCCGTGCCCGACCTGGCCCGCGCCCTCGCCACGAGCCGGACCGCCTTCGAGCACCGCGCGGCGTTCATCGCCGCCGACCACGAGACGGTCACCGCGGCGCTGACCGCCCTCGCGGCAGGGGAACCGGCCCCCGGCCTCGTCCGGCACGCCGCCACCGACGCCCCCACCGCCTTTCTCTTCTCCGGACAGGGCGCCCAACGCCTCGGTATGGGACGGCAGTTGTACGAGACCCAGCCGGTCTTCGCCACCGCGCTGGACGAGACGCTCGCGCTCCTGGAGCCCGGCGTCCGCGAAGCCATGTGGGGTTCGGACGAGGCCGCCCTGAACCGTACCGGGACCGCCCAGCCGGCCCTGTTCGCCGTAGAGACGGCCCTGTTCCGGCTGCTCGAATCCTGGGGCGTACGACCCGACTTCGTGGCCGGTCACTCGGTCGGCGAGGTGACCGCGGCGCACGTCGCCGGTGTCCTCTCCCTCGCCGACGCCTGCACGCTCGTCACCGCCCGCGCCCGCCTGATGCAGGACCTGCCGGCCGGCGGCGCCATGACGGCCGTCCGCGCCTCCGAGGAGCAGGTCCGCCCCCACCTGACCGACGACGCCGCCGTCGCGGTCGCGGTCGCCGCAGTCAACAGCCCCACGTCCGTCGTCCTTTCCGGCCCTTCCGACGCCGTCGCCGGGATCGCGGCCCGGCTCGCCGCCGAGGGACACCGGACCACCCCCCTGCGGGTCTCGCACGCCTTCCACTCGCCGCTGATGGACCCGATGCTGGACGACTTCCGGGAGGCGCTGTCCGCCCTGGAGTTCCACGAGCCCCGCATCCCGGTCGTCTCCAACCTCACCGGCGCCCCGGCCGGCCCGGGCGACCTGCGGTCACCCGACTACTGGGTCCGCCACGTCCGCGAGACCGTCCGCTTCGCCGACGGCATCCGCGCGCTCGCGGAGCACGGCGTCACCCGATTCGTCGAACTCGGCCCCGACGGCGCCCTCACCGGGCTCGTGCCCGAGTCGGCCGGGGACCAGTGCGTCGCCCTGCCCGTCCTGCGCAAGGACACCCCGGAGGCCACGGCGGTGGCCACGGCCCTGGCCCCGCTGCACGCCACGGGCGCCCGCGTCGACTGGCCCCGCTACTTCGGCGACGACACCCCCGCCCGCCACGTCGACCTGCCCACCTACGCCTTCCAGCGCCGGCGCTTCTGGCCCGCCGCCGGCGTCGGCGGTGCCGCGGGGGACGTACGAGCCGTCGGCCTCGCCCCCGCCGAGCACGGCCTGCTCGGCGCGGCCGTCGCCCTCGCCGACTCCGACGGCGCCCTCCTGTCCGGCCGCATCTCCCTCGCCACCCACCGCTGGCTCGCCGACCACCGTGTCGGCGGCCGGACCCTCCTGCCCGGCGCGGCCTTCGTGGAACTCGCCCTCCGCGCGGGCGACGAGTTCGGCTGCGACCGCGTCACCGAACTGACCCTCCCCACCCCCCTCGAACTCCCCGAACACGGCGCCGTCCAGATCCAGACCTTCGTCGGCGGCCCCGACCACGCCGGCGACCGCCCCGTCACGATCTACGCCCGTCCCGACGGCCACGACGACCTCCCGTGGACCCCGCACGCCACCGGCCGCCTCACCCCACCCGACGACACCGACCGGGCGAACGCCTTCGACAGCGGCCGGGCGAACGCCTTCGACACCGGCCACTGGCCGCCGGCGGGCGCCGAACCCGTCGACACCGGCGACCTCTACGACACGCTCGCCGAGACAGGCTTCTCCTACGGACCGTCCTTCCGCGGCCTGCGCGCCCTGTGGCGCCGGGGCGACGAGCTCTACGCCGAAGCCGTCCTGCCCGAGGGAAACAGGACCGCCGGGTTCGGCCTGCACCCCGCTCTGCTCGATGCCGTCCTGCACGCCTCCGCCCACGGCGGCACGGGCCGCCTCGGCGTGCCCTTTGTCTGGGAGGGCGTCCACCTGCACGCGTCGGGCGCCACCGAGGTACGTGCCCGCCTCACACCTCACGGCGACGGCGCGCTGAAATTGGACGTCCTGGACGGCACCGGCGCCCCCGTCCTCACCGTGGACACGCTGGCCACCCGCCCTCTCGACACCGCCGCCGTCACCCCGGCAACCGACTCCCTGTACCGGGTCGACTGGACCACCGCACCGGCCACCACGCCCTACGGCGGCACGCTCGCCCTGGCCGTCACCGGGCCGGAGGACGACGCGTCGGCCGGGGAGATCGCCGAAGCCCTCGACAGGGCGGTCGCACCGGGCTCCGTGAGCCGGTACGCCGGGCTCGACGCCCTGGCGGACAGCCTGACGGCGGCGACGCCCGACGCCCTGGCGGACGACCTGACGACGGTGGCGCCCGACGCCCTCACCGCGCCGAGGCCGGGCAACCCGGCGGTGACGCCGCCGGACACCGTGCTCGTCCCGGTCACCGTCGGGACGGCCGACCCGGACACCGCCGCCGACCTGCACGCGTCGACCGGACGCGTCCTCGCCCTCGTCCAGCGCTGGGTCGGCGACGACCGCTTCCGCCACTCCCGACTGGTCGTCGCACTCCGCGACCAGAACCCGACGACCGCCGCCGTCCGCGGCCTGCTGCGCGCGGCGGAGGCCGAACACCCCGGCCGGATCGCCGTGCTCGACCTGGGCACCGAACCGGCCGACGGCCCACGACTCCTGCGGGCCCTCGCCACCGGCGAACGGGAGACCGCCCTGCTGGACGGCGCAGTGGTCGTCCCCCGCCTCGTGCGCACCGCGTCGGCGGACACGGCTGCCGGGGTGGGGGAGTTGTGGTCCGGTGCGGGTGTGGTGTTGGTGACTGGTGGTACGGGTGGTTTGGGTGCTTTGGTGGCTCGGCATCTGGTGCGGGTGCATGGGGTGCGGGAGTTGTTGCTGGTTTCGCGGCGGGGTGGTGCGGCGCCGGGTGCGGGTGAACTGGTCGCTGAGCTGTGTGGGTTGGGTGCCGCGGTTGAGGTGGTGGCCTGTGACGTGGCGGACCGTGAGGCGCTGGCCGCGTTGGTCGAGGGCCGGTCGATTCGGTCGGTGGTGCATGCGGCGGGGATGCTGGACGACGGGCTGGTCGGTGGGCTGACGACGGAGCGACTGGCCGCAGTCCTCGCCCCGAAGGCCGACGCCGCCCGACACCTGCACGAACTCCTCCCGGACGTCGAGAAGTTCGTTCTCTTCTCCTCCGCCGCCGGCACCTTCGGAACCGTCGGCCAGACCGCCTACGCCGCCGCCAACGCCTACCTCGACGCCCTCGCCACCCACCGCCGGAGCCACGGACTCAACGCCACCTCGCTGGTCTGGGGCCCCTGGCACATCGAGGGCGCCGGCATGTCCGCCGCACCCGGGGCGGGCGGCGTGCTGCGTCCGGTGTCGGCCGAGGAAGGTCTCGCGCTGTTCGACGCGGCCATGGCCAGCGGAGCCGGCGTCGTCCTGCCCGTACCGCTCGACCTGCGGTCCGCGCAGGTCGGCGGCGACGTACCCGACCTCCTGCGCGGCCTCGTGCGCCCGCGCCGACGCGTCGCGGGCCGGAGCGCCGGAGTGCGGGACCTCGTGCGCCAGCTGCAGCCGTTGGATGTGGTGGAGCGGGGTGAGGTGCTGCTTGATCTGGTGCGGGGTCAGGTGGCGTTGGTGTTGGGGTATGAGGGTGCGTCGGGGGTGGATGCGTCTCGGTCGTTCCGGGATTTGGGTTTTGATTCGTTGCTCGCGGTTGAGTTGCGTAATGGGTTGCAGGCGGTGACGGGTCTGCGGCTTCCGGCGACGCTGGTTTTTGATTATCCGACGGTGGATCGGCTGGCGGAGTTTTTGCTGGGTGAGGTGCTGGGGGCCCGGGCTGAGGCGGCGCCGCCGTCTGTTGCCGAGCGTCTGCCGTCCGTCGCGGATGATCCGGTCGTGATTGTCGGGATGGCGTGCCGTTTCCCGGGTGGGGTGGCTCCGCCCGAGGATTTGTGGCGGCTGGTGTCCGAAGGCGGCGATGCGGTATCGGAATTCCCCTCCGACCGCGGGTGGGATCTGGAGCGGCTGTATCACCCGGATAGTGAGCACGCCGGGACGTCGTCGACTCGTGCGGGCGGATTCCTGGCCGGTGCGGGGGAATTCGATCCCG
Organism: Streptomyces sp. DH24; assembly: GCF_029813775.1. GTDB lineage: Bacteria > Actinomycetota > Actinomycetes > Streptomycetales > Streptomycetaceae > Streptomyces. The sequence goes on from NZ_JARVKW010000050.1 coordinate 45,640, forward strand.
AGTTTTTCGGGATGAGTCCGCGTGAGGCGTTGGCGACGGATGCTCAGCAGCGGTTGCTGCTGGAGTCGTCGTGGGAGGCGATCGAGCGGGCCGGAATCGACCCGACCTCACTGCGCGGCAGCCGGACCGGCGTCTTCGCCGGCGTCATGTACAACGACTACGGCCTCCTCCTCGACAGCCGCGAATTCGAAGGCCTGCGCGGCAATGGCAGCGCGATGAGCATCGCCTCCGGGCGGATCGCGTACACGCTCGGGCTGGAGGGGCCGACGGTTTCCATTGACACGGCGTGTTCGTCGTCGTTGGTGGCGGTGCATTTGGCTGCGCAGGCGTTGAGGTCGGGGGAGTGTTCGCTGGCGTTGGCCGGTGGTGTGACGGTGATGTCGACGCCGACGACGTTTGTGGAGTTCTCTCGGCAGGGTGGGTTGGCGCCGGACGGCCGGTGCAAGGCGTTCTCGGATGCGGCTGATGGGGTGGGCTGGGCCGAGGGTGTCGGTGTTCTGGTTCTGGAGCGGGAGTCGGATGCGCTTCGGAACGGGCATCGGGTTCTTGCGGTGGTGCGTGGCAGTGCGGTGAATCAGGACGGTGCGTCGAATGGTTTGACGGCGCCGAATGGTCCGTCTCAGCAGCGGGTGATTCGGCAGGCGCTGGCTGCGGCTGGGTTGTTGCCCGCTGATGTGGATGTGGTGGAGGCGCACGGGACCGGTACGACGCTGGGTGACCCGATTGAGGCGCAGGCCCTCCTTGCGACGTACGGGCAGGACCGTGAGCGTCCTCTGTTGCTGGGCTCGGTGAAGTCGAACCTGGGGCATACGCAGGCCGCTGCTGGTGTGGCGGGTGTGATCAAGAGCGTGATGGCGATGCGGCACGGAGTGGTGCCGCCGAGTCTGCACGCCGATGCGCCGTCGCCGCACGTCGACTGGTCCGCCGGGGCTGTGGAGTTGGTGCGGGAGGAGACCCTCTGGCCGGAGACGGGCCTGGCCCGTCGGGTGGGTGTGTCGTCGTTCGGGCTGAGCGGGACGAACGCGCACGTGATCCTGGAAGCCGGTCCGGAACCCGGTCCGGAGCCCGAGCCGGTCGACGATCGACCCGACGGGGTGCTTGTCCCACTGGTGGTGTCGGCCCGTTCCGAGCGGGCCCTGGACGAGCTGCTTCAGCAGCTCGGGGACTGTGACCCTTCGGTGGATGTCGGGTTTTCGCTGGCAGTTGGGCGGGCTCGGTTCGCGCATCGGGCCGTGCTGCTCGCGTCCGGGGACGGCGTCACGGAGGTCGCCCGTGGTGTCGCGGACGACGTGGCGCCGGTGGCGTTCCTCTTCGCCGGCCAGGGGTCCCAACGGCTCGGCGCGGGGCGGGAATTGTACGAGCGCTTTCCTGTCTTCGCCGAGGCCTTGGACACCGTGCTCGCGGCGCTTGATCCCGCTTTGCGAGGGGTGATGTGGGGCGAGGACGAAGCGGCCCTGCACCGGACGGAGTTCGCGCAGCCCGCTCTCTTCGCCGTGGAGGTCGCCCTCTTCCGGCTCGTCACCTCTCTCGGCGTCACTGCGAAGTACCTGGTCGGGCATTCCGTCGGTGAGATCGCCGCCGCTCATGTGGCGGGTGTGTTGTCGCTGGCGGATGCGTGTGCGTTGGTGTCGGCTCGGGCCCGGTTGATGCAGGCGTTGCCCGAGGGCGGCTTGATGTTGGCCGTGGAGGCCGGCGAGGGCGAAGTCACGCCGCTGCTGGGTGACGGTGTGTCGATCGCGGCGATCAACGGGCCGTCGTCCCTCGTGCTTTCCGGAACCGAAGAGGCCGTCCTGGCCGTCGCGGCCGGGTTGCCCGGCCGTCGTACGACGCGCCTGCGGGTCTCGCACGCCTTCCACTCGCCTCTGATGGACCCGATGCTGGAGGACTTCCGGGCCGCGCTGTCCGCGCTGGAGTTCCACGAGCCGCGCATCCCCGTCGTCACGAATCTCACGGGGGGCCTCGGGGGCGATCTGCACACTCCCGAGTACTGGGTCCGCCACGTCCGTGAGACCGTCCGCTTCGCCGACGGCGTTCGTGTCCTCACCGAACAGGGCGTCACCCGCTTCCTCGAACTCGGCCCCGACGGTGTGCTGTCGACGCTCGTGGCCGAAGCGGCGCCGGGAGCCGATGCGGCGGTCCCTGTGCTGCGCAAGGACCGTGCCGAGGAAGCGTCGCTGCTCGCGGCTCTGGGCCGGCTGTTCGTGCGGGGTGTCTCCGTGGACTGGCCGGCCGTGTTCGCCGGCACCGGCGCCCGGCGTGTCGACGTACCGACGTATCCCTTCCAGCGGCAGCGGTTCTGGCCGGCGGGTGGCGGGCCGGGGCTCGGTGACGTGCGCGCCGCCGGTCTCGCGGCGGCGGACCACCCGATGCTGAGGGCGGCCGTGGCCCTGGCCGACTCCGACGACGTGGTGCTCTCCGGCCGGTTGTCCCTGGCCACGCATGCCTGGCTGGCGGATCACGAGGTGTTCGGCAGGGCGGTCGTGCCGGGTACCGCCTTCGTCGAGATGGCCGTCCGGGCGGGCGACGAGGTCGGGTACGGCACCCTGGAGGAACTCACCCTCGCCGCTCCGCTCGTCGTGCCCGAGGGCGCGGCCGTACAGGTCCAGGTGCGGGTGGCGGACGCCGACGACGGTGGCCGACGGGTCGTGACCGTGCACGCGCGTCCCGACGACCCGTCCGGCGACGCCGTATGGACGCAGCACGCGTCGGGTGTGTTGACGGAAACGCCGGTCCGGCCCGCGTGGCACGACACCGCCCAGTGGCCGCCCACGGGTGCGGAGCCGGTCGATATCGGCGACCTCTACGAGGAACTGGCCGACGCCGGCTTCTCCTACGGCCCGCACTTCCGGGGCCTGCGCGGGGTGTGGCGGCGTGGCGACGAGGTGTTCGCCGAGGTCGTTCTGCCCTCCGGTACGGAGGTCGGCGGTTTCGGAGTGCATCCGGCGCTGCTGGACGCCGTGCTGCATGCCGTAGCGGCGGCGGCAGGCGGTACGGGGGAGCAGGGGCTGCCGTTCGTCTGGGAGGGCGTGTCGGTGCATGCCTCCGGCGCGGCCGAGGTGCGGGCACGCCTGGTGCGGCACGGTGAGCGCGACGCGGTGAGCGTCGATCTGGCCGACGTGGAGGGCCGGCCGGTGGCGCACGTGACGGGCCTGGTCACGCGTCCGGTGACCAGCGACCAGCTCGGTGCGGCCGACGCACCGGCGACTGGCTCACTGTTCACGGTGGAGTGGACCGAGGCGCCGGTCCTCACCTCGGGACGGACGCTGCCCGCCGTTGCCGTGGTGGGTGACGACTCGGACGCTGTGGCCGATGCCGTGCGGGAGGCGGTGCCCGACGTTCGGTCGCACCCCGGGCTTGCCGAACTCGCCGTCGAGAGCGGTCCCGTGCCTGCGACCGTCGTCGCGGTGGTGGGCTCTGGGGGCGGACCGTCGGCCGATGCCCTCTCGGACACCCACACCGCAGTCTCCCGCGCGCTCGAACTGGTCCAGGCGTGGGTGGCGGACGAACGGTTCCGCCACGCGCGCCTGGTCGTGGTGACGCGCGGCCCGGCGGCCGTCGTCTCCGCCGCTGTGCGCGGTCTCGTACGGTCCGCCGTGGCCGAATACCCGGGCCGGTTCGGGACGGTGGACGCCGCGGACGGAGCACTGGACCGACTCGGCGACGCGCTGCGCGTGTTGGCCGAGGGAGAACCGGAGGTGGCACTGCGCGGAGACACCCTGGCGGTGCCCCGCCTCGTGCGCACCGCGCCGGCGGACACGGCTGCCGGGGTGGGGGAGTTGTGGTCCGGTGCGGGTGTGGGTGTCGGTCCTGCCTCCGGTGCGGGTGCCGGTTGGGGTGTCGGTCCTGGTTCCGGTGCGGGTGTGGTGTTGGTGACCGGTGGTACGGGTGGTTTGGGTGCTTTGGTGGCTCGGCATCTGGTGGGGGTGCATGGGGTGCGGGAGTTGCTGCTGGTTTCGCGGCGGGGTGGTGCGGCGCCGGGTGCGGGTGAACTGGTCGCTGAGCTGTGTGGGTTGGGTGCCGCGGTTGATGTGGTGGCCTGTGACGTGGCGGACCGTGAGGCGCTGGCCGCGTTGGTCGAGGGCCGGTCGGTTCGGGCCGTGGTGCATGCGGCGGGGGTGCTGGACGACGGGCTGGTCGGCGGGCTGACCCCCGAACGCGTTGCCGACGTTCTCCGACCGAAGGCCGATGCCGCCTGGCACCTGCACGAACTGCTCGACGGCGACACCGCGTTCGTCGCCTTCTCGTCCGTCGCCGGTGTCCTCGGCAGCCTCGGCCAGGCCGCCTACGCCGCGGCCAACAGCTTCCTCGACGAACTCGTACGCATACGTCGTGCCACGGGCCGGGACGCCGTCTCCCTGGTGTGGGGACCGTGGGAGCAGGAAACCGGAGGTATGACGGCCGACCCGGGCCGCAGTGCGGCGCTCGGGATACCGGCGATCACCGCCGAGCAGGGGCTGAGCCTCTTCGACGCGGCACTGAACACCCCCGACGCCGTCGTCCTGCCCGTGCCGCTCGACCTGCGCACGGTACGGCAGCTCACCGAAGTCCCCGCTCCCTTCCGCGGCCTGGTGCGGTCGCGCCGTCGGGGGGTGGCGGCTGCGGGGAGCCTGTTGCAGCGGTTGGTGCCGTTGGATGTGGTGGAGCGGGGTGAGGTGCTGCTTGATCTGGTGCGGGGTCAGGTGGCGTTGGTGTTGGGGTATGAGGGTGTGTCGGGGGTGGATGCGTCTCGGTCGTTCCG
>NZ_JARVKW010000051.1 GCF_029813775.1 Streptomyces sp. DH24
TGGCTCGCCGGCTGCCGCCGCCTCCACCGGCGCTACGAACGCAAAGCAGACCACTTCCTCGCCTTCACCAGCATCGCCTGCACCCTCATCTGCTACCGCAGGCTCACCAAATGAGATGACGTCTAAGGCGTGATCATGCCGGTCCGTCCTGGCCACCGATTCGCCGCCCTAGGACCCGCGCTTGCCGCTGATCGCGTCGATAAGCTCTTCCTTGCGCATGTCGTGAACACCGCTGAGGCCCTTGTCGCGGGCCATGTCGCGCAGCTCGTCCATGTTCATCTCGCGGAGTTGCTCCTCGGAGACCTCCTGGGACGACGCCTCGGACGTTCCAGACATCTCTGCCCCGCCGCCCATGGAGGCTCCGGCAGGCGTCGTCGCGCTGGGCGGGGACGTGGGGTACCCCTCGCCGGCGTCGCTCGATCCCATCTGCTCGGCCGGCCGACCCAGCAGCTGTTCCGTCTCGCGGCACTCCTTCGCGGACAGCTCGAAGTACGGAGTGCCCGCGAACTCCTCGGCAGCGTCCGCGCTCGCGCGCAGGACCGTGCGGGTCGCCTCGATGATCGCCATCGTCGTCGGCGCGTCGTATCCCGTCTGGCGGGCCAGGATCCGGGCCGCGACCGTACACAGGTCGGCGCAGTCGTTGTCCAGGCGCACACTTGATGGACATCACGATCTTTTCCGGGTCCTGCTCGGCGGCGGCCGCGTCGGCGCAGGTCAGGCAGACGCCGGCGCACTCGTACAGCTTGTCGACCGCCTCACCCAGCATTCTGGGCGGCATCCCGGTCTCGGCGGGGTAGGCGTCGAGCAGCTTCTCGACCAAGGACACGGCATCCTCCGTGCATCAGGAGGTGGGGTCGGAAACGTCTGTTTCGCGCGATTCGCGCCACGGGTATCCGCACCTGCGCTCGCCGCCCACTCCGGCGGTGTGTAGCGGGCCGCGGATCTCGCCGGTACTCTGCGCGGTCCGTGTGCCGGGCCCGGGCGGCGTGGGAGAGATAGGGCGACACGGTCGGGGTACTCCCCGCCCACCGGGACGCCGACCGCCGCGCGACCGGTGGGTGAAGGCGGTCGTACCGGGTACTCGCCAGGGCATGATCAAGCGCGCACTGTGGCAGGGACTGCTCGCGGGTACCGCCGGAGGCGTCGTGATGACTCTCGGCGAGAAGATCGAGCAGGCCGTCACCGGCCGGCCCGACTCCCATGTGCCCGCGCGGGTTCTGCAGCGGCTGACCGGCCTGCCCGAACGACCCGGCTCCCAGCCGCTGCCGGTCAACTGGGCCATGCACTACGGCCAGGCCGCCCTCCTCGGGGTGCTCCGGTCGGTCATGGCCCAGGCCGGACTGCGCGGACCGGTCGCCTCAGCCAAGTTCGCCGTCGTCCGCCTCACCAACGACCAGATCCTGGAGAACGCGACCGGCGTCGGCGCCCCACCGCAGACCTGGCCCCGCAAGGAACTCGTCGTGGACCTGCTGCACAAGGCCGTTTACGCCTTCGCCACGGGTGCCGTCGCCGACGTCCTGGCCGCCCGCGGCGGCCCGGGTTCCGGACAGCGCCACGCCGCCGCCCGCCCCGGCCGCCACGCCCACGTCGGGCCCCTGCCCCGCAGGCATGCCTACGGGGCATGAATCCGGCAGTCGTCACCGAACGGCGCGTCAGGAGCAGCTGTCCGGGCGGTCAAGGGAAGCCGCTCGTTCACCGTCGGCCGCTCCTGACGTCCCCTGTACTCCGCGCTGGGGACGAACGCAGCCAGGCGGTGATCCATCCGGTCTGCATCGCGGCGTCGAGGAGGTACGTCGGCCGAATCCGCCCCTTGGGTACGTAGACAAGGTCGACGGCCAGCAGGGTGAGGGCGGTGCCCAACCCGATGCGGCGGGCGTGGCCCGGGCCTTGCGCGTCCCCGGCCGCCGCGAGCTGGGCGACGCCGGCGGAGGCGAGTAGTCCGCCCGTCGTCATCTGCAGCCACACGTCGGTCTTCGGGCCGAAGACCCACTCGAAGCTGCGCAGGTGCAGCAGGGGCCACAGTCCGCCCACGATGTTGAAGGCACCGTGCGCGACCGCGAGCGTGTGGGCGGGCTCCCGCACTCCGGTTCTGCTCAAGAGACATCCCTTCGTAGGTTCCGGCCGGGTACCCCTGCCCAGGCGCCCTCAGTCCGGGCCGAGTTCGACCGTCGTCGTGACCCGGGTGGCGGAGGGGTTCCTCGGCGCCGAACCGAACCCGAAGCGCACGGGCGGCTCGACCGGTGCCATCGCCCCGAGGTCCGCGCCCTCGTAGTCCGCCGACACGGCACGGATCGGCAGCAGGTCCCTGGCGCCGTACCACTCCCGGCGGCCCCGGCCGGCACTGCCGCGGGTGCGCACGCCGGGCAGCAGCAGGCGGGCGGGCCGGTCCGTCAGCGCGCTCCATGCCGGACGGCGGGCGAGCGCGCCGGGCACGGTCCGCAGCGCGAAGCCCAGAAGCCCTCGCCGGCCGGTGATGAAACGCAGGTCGAGTGGCCCGGCGGTGATGGTCCAGGCGTCGTCCGTGACGCTCACCTCGACCGGGACCACATGGACCGTGTCGAAGATGTAGGTGCCGCTGATGAAGTCCGCTGTCTCGCGTGTGGGGGCCAGCAGCAGCCTGTGCCCGTCGGCCCGCTCCAGCATCACGTCACTGAACGCTCCGAAGGGTGACTGTTGCCAGTGTCCGAGCACGATCCGTGTGCCGGATGAGGTGCCCATGCCCGCGATCCAGCCGTCGAAGCGCACGCGCCGGCGTCGCGTGACGGCGCCGGAATTCGGGCGAGGGGTGTCAGGAAGGCTGGGAGACGTGCTCCGGGACGCACGGCCTGGAGGGCCCGAGCCGTACATGCCTGACTCCTTCCGAGAAATGCACCAAGGGCTCACCGAGGGGGGCTTCCCGCAGGCCCGCCGCGGCGGTCAGCGTCTCCTCCAGTACATCGACGCCGGCGGTGGCCAGCGGCCACGGCTCGTGCTCGACGGGCGTCTCCCAGAGCATGCCGAGCCTGCGGGTGTACGCCCGCCAGCGCGAGGTCAGCCACACGTCCCGCTCCGTCGGCTCGATCGGGTCGCCAGGCCGGACGACCAAGCGGTAGGACGCGTCACCGATCCATCGGGAACCGGAGTACGAGACGGTGTCCCCGTCCGTCGACACGCGGAGGGTGCCCGGGTTGTACGGTGCGCCGATGGCCCGGGCCGCCACCATCGGGGGGAAGGCGACCTCGATGGACAGGAACCAGAGCCCGTCCCGGCCGTCACGGTGCCGTACGTACGTGCGCAGGTTGGTCTCCGCGAACGTCGGCAGGCCGGGCAGCGAGGCGGGAACACCGGGTGGTCGCACGTCCGCCATGACAAAGGGGGTGAACCCCACCCAGGCGGCCCCCTCGTACTCGTCCACGACCAGTCCCCCGGGCAGGAGCGCCTGGACCGCCTCAGGCCGGAACTGCCAGTGGACGAACGTCTGCGTCAGCCAGCCCGCCCGCAGCGCCGGCAGGCGCACCCGCTGCTCTGCTCCGTATGCCGCCACGGGTGTCGGGTCCCCTGCGCATGAACGAAGGAAACCCACGGTGCCTGGCACGGCGGGCGGAACGGCGCCGCGCCGGGCCATGAAGAGGGCCAGGACGCCGGGCGTCCGGGCGAAACGCCTCGCCCGGCTCAGGGAAGGTAGTAGGTCTGCCGCAGGAACGCGGCCGTGTCCCGCAGGGCCTGGGTATAACCCGCCTTGTAGCGCGCGTCGGTGTCGGTGCGCCGGCTTTCGGCCTCCGCCCACTGGTCGAGGTGCAGGGCGATGTCGAGGTGGTTGCGGTAGAGCGTGCCGTGTACGCCGTCGAGGGCCGCTCGTGTGCGCTCCTCGTCCCAGTCCTCAAGCTCGCCGGTATCGAAATCCAGCAGTTCCTCATCAGGCCGCTGCACGGTTTCCTCCTTCGTTCCCCTCGGGCCGAGGACGAGCAGTCCGGTCGTCCCTTGCAGGTACCCGTCATCGGATCCCAGTCGCGTCTGATGACCGGCTTCCAGACGACGGACTTCTCGTCGACAGACAGGAAATAGCGTCGCTTCTCCTCGCGGTCTGCCACTGCACCTGGCTGAGGCCGAGTGCGCGCGCTTCAGCCAGCACGGCCTCCATCAGTACCGGAACCACCCCCCGACCCCGTGGCCGTCCCTCAGGAACAGGCAGTCCATGCCGCCCTACCGCGGCGGGTCCTCGCCCGCCTGCTCCTGACGTGGGGCCGTTGCCGGGGTTCATCCGGCCTGGTCGGCCGTTTGCGGTATGTGCAGGTGGGGGCCCGGCTGCTCATGACCACGACGCCACGCCGTCGGATGCGGCAGAACCGGGTCCTGTGGCTGCTGGACCGCCCGGAACGAGACCCTCGGAACGACTGATTTGGCCCGCGGAGGGCCGGAGTACAACGGTGCTCACGCCAGCCGCTGCACTGCGTCACAACCTCTGTGCACAGAAGCCCCGGCGGAACTTCGTCGTGGCACGGAGCCCGTATGGAGGGTATGGAGGGGGCCTACAGGAAAGCGGACCGCAATGCGGGAAAGGCGTTGGGCTTTGCAGGGGTGAAGGCTACGACTTGGTTGGTCTCGAAGAGTCCCGGGTCGGATGCTGCGCGTCGGCCGTGCGACGCGTGTCGTCACCGCGTCTTCCTTCGGGTGCTCGAGAGAGGAGAGCCGGAGTGCGACGTGCTCACGGCGGACAAGTAACCCCACGTACTCAGAGGCCCCGCCGGGCCGCACCTGCGGGGCTTCTCGTCGCACGCCGTTACAACCCGTGCCATGTGGTACCGCGGGACGGACCCAGGATCAGCACTGGGGCCTCTTCCGGCCCGTGAAGGGTGTTCGGCACTGTCTCACTCACGCCCCAGACCCTCTCACGTCTCACGAAATCCCACACAGCCGGGGAAACCGGTGACCCGATGCATCCGCGGCTCGACTCGTCGGGCACTGCCGACGGCCTCATCGATCGAGACTGAGTCTCTCCTACGTGTCTACTGCCGACCCCCGTCCGCACCCGTGCCGCAACCAGACCTGGACCTTGCGCTGAGCGAGGTAGCCACACTGCTCGCCGAACCTGACCCCCTCAACCGCCGTCTCCCAGATCCGAGCCGGTCTCGCCGCGCTCTAGCTGGCCCGCGACCGAACAAGCTCCAGGGTGGACCCGTTGCGCGACGTCCTCGCCGATGCAGCTGCTCTGGACGCGTACCCCCCGGGACGTCCTGACCCACGCTGTCACGTGCGCATCCCTGACCGGCGAGCAGCGTCGCAAGCTGGACAGCACGTCGCCGCGTCAGGACTGGGGGCGCGGCGCTTGCCCGAACACTACATGTACGCGCTCACGCAGGACAAGGGAGAAGTCTGCACTTCGCAGCTGGTCTGACATGCCCATTCCGCCCCCCGGCAGCGTCACAAGTCGATCATCACCTGGAAACCTCATTCGTCACAGCCGTTTCCGACGGCGATTCGGCCGGACCTCTCCGCTCGGGAACGGCCCAAAACACCGCGTCCGCACGTTCACCCCCTTGTACTCCAAGGCCCTCAGCGCGTCCGGAATCGAGCGCGTTCGATTCCGGCGTCGCGTCGTTATGCCGTGCACCGCCGACCAGGCCCGGACTGATGCAGGACCTGCGGAACCTCCAGCAGGACCAAGCCGCCTAAAGCTCCGAAGGGAACAACGCGTGACCGCCTCCCCCGTCGACTACTGGGAACCCCTGTGGGCCTCCGGCCGCCGCTATCGGCAGATCACCGACACCGAGACGCGACTCCTCGCCGGCCACCTCGGCCCCGGGCACGGTCGGCCGGCCCTCGACGTCGGATGCGGCGACGGCGCCTTGGCCCGCCACCTGCACCATCAGCTCGGCTACCGGACCACCGGCATCGACTGCGCTCCCAGCGCCGTCACCGTCGCCACGGATGCTGGCCCGAACTCAAGCCGTCAGCCCCGATTCCAGGTCATGGACTTCGCCGCTGACGACCTGAGCGAGCTGCCCGACCCCGCCTACGCGGTCATCACCTGCCGGCTCGTCTTCCGGTTCATCACCGACAAGGCCGTCTTCCTGGAAAAGGTCCGTCAACTCCTCGTCCCCGGCGGGACCTTCTGGATGGTCACCGAGCTCGCCGACCGGCGGGCCGACGACGATCCCCTCAAGAGCCTGGGCATCACCACGCCCGACGTCGAACTCCTCACCGCCCGCTGGTCCACCGTGACCGCCGTCGACCTCGACCGGCTGGCCTGCTTCGCCCTCCGCCCGTGACCCAGCACTTCCGATCGGAGATCGGCACTCAGGCCCGCCACGCCACCGTCCACGACGCGCAAGCCGCTCAGTACGCCCCCAACGCCAGCATTCCGACCCGCGCCGCACCCACCGTCGCGGATCCCGCATGACCCGATCGACGAAAGGCCCACCGTGACGACACCTCCCACCACCGAACTCGACGACATGGGCGCCCTGCGCCACCAGCTGGCCGACCAGCTCACCGACGCAGGCCACATCCGCACCCCCGCGGTGAACAACGCCCTGCGCACCGTGCCCCGCCACGCTTTCGCCCTCGAAGTACCAGCCGAAAAGGCGTACACCAACGACATCGTGCCCACCCGCCGTAGCGACGACGGCCGCACCGTCAGCTCGGCGTGCGGGCGGTGGTCAGCGGGTGCACCGCCCTTCCGCACCCAGGATCTTCCCGAACGTCCGTGAACGTGGAGCTTCCAGCAGTGACTCATGGATCAATGCCGTGTCGACGACAAACACGGTGAACGCCGCGGCGGTTGAAATCTGGGGCTGTCTGGCGTTATCGGATGGGGCGGCGGCCGGAGCGCCGGGACCAGCGCACCGCGATGAAGGCAACAGCGGCCACGAGGACCACGATGCCGATGATCAGCAGATAGCCCAGCCCTTCCACCACCACGCCGACGATTCCCAGCACGACGGCGACCAGAACGAGAAACAGGAACAGAGCCATGACACGAACACGTCCTTCGGGATGAGCACGGGACGGTCAGCGGCGCGCGAGTTGCCTCTCGCCGCCCGCACCCGGCCGGTAGGTCAGGTCATAGTGCTGGAAGATCGCTTCCTCGGCCTCGGCGGGCAGGATGTCGTCCATGCCGACCGTGGGCGCCTTCTTCACCAGCGCCTTGTCGTAGGAGACCTTGACGTAGTCCGGTCCCAGGATCGCCTCGTCGAGGGGCACGAAAGCCAGCTGGTGACGGGTGGGAAGCCCGATACGGACCGTGGCCATGGCCGGTTCGTCGGTGGTGGTGTCCACATAGACGGCTTCGAGCACGCCGATCTTGCGGCCCTTGGGGTCGACGACGCTATGGTTGCGCCACTCACGGATATCGGCTGCATGGATCATGGTCTGTCCATCTCACTCTGCTCTGTCGTCTGGTTCGGTCAGCACCGCCTCGTCACCCTCGCCCTTACCGGCACGGGCAGGCGTCAGCCCTATCAGCATGGCCCCTGGGAACGGATCGCGGTGATCGCTTCGGCGAGCTGCCCACGGCAGCCTGCCCACATCCTCCCGCCCCGCCGCCGCAGCGGCCGGGCTCTCGGCGTCCTCCTGTTCCGGTCGTTCACGCTCACCCCGTGAAGGGTGCCCCGAAACCGGTTCCCCCAACGCCCCGTCCGGACGCTGCCGCGTCCGACATGGCCCCCGCATACCGGCCGCCGACGGGAGGGTCGCCCCGTCGGAGCGCGAGGTCAGTGGACCCGATCGGTGCACCCACCCAGCTCGAAGCAGTGGTCCGCCGGCGGCGCGTCCTGCCCTTCCGCCCGCCTCTCCTGGAGCCTGGTCACGTCCGAGGCGAGCTCGGGCAGTTCCTCGCGCAGCCGGGCCGCCCACCCTTCGGCCAGTGCCTGGCCGAAGGCGTACAGCTCCCCGTCGACGCCACCGACCGCCACCAGCACCCCCGCGCTGCGAAGGAATCACCATCGCGCCGACTGCCCCGGGAACCTTCCCCCGCCGCACCAGGGCCTCGGCCGCAGCCCGGCCCGGGCCATCGCCGCCTCATCGACCGGCGGCGGGCCCGGCGGCCCGGGCGGGCTCCAGCATCACCACTGACGTCATGGACGGCGGCTCGGACCAGCACTGTCGTGACCGCCCTGCTCGCCGACCTCGTCGACACCGCGCGACACCTCACCCGCCGGAGGGGCGGCTGAAAAGGCTCCCTACGTTGTTCTGCGGGATACGGTGAGCCCTCCGTATGGTTGACCCGCCCAGGGGTGCCGGGTGTGGTTCAGAAGAGTTGTGTCGAATCCGTAGCAGTCACCGGATGTTTGGTGAACCGGTGCCACCAGTGACGGCGCCGGGGATGCACTGCACGGCCCAGCCGGAGGCCGATCAGCAGGTAACCCAGAAGAGCGCCCGTGGTGTTGAGCAGAACGTCATCGATGTCGAAGGTACGCCCGATGATCAGGGCTCCTTGGACGAGTTCCACGAGGAGCATCACGAGAGCGGTGACCACCGCAACCCGGGCCAGCCCTCGCGTTCGGGGCACCAGCACCGGCAGCAGCACACCGAACGGCACACCCATCACGATATTGCCGCCGAGCTGCTTGACCGTGTCGAGGGACGCGGGCTGGGCGAGATAGGCACGGATGGAGTCACCAGGGCGCAGATTGCTGTGCGTCAACGGCACGGACGCCGCCGACGGTTCCAGCGTCAGCCGGGCCAGTACCACCGCGAATCCCACCATCGCCGCGAAGGCCAGCAGCATGGCCAGTACCCGGCCGAGCACAGACAGGGGAGGTTTTCCGGGAACCCGGTCCCCGGGTTCCGTCGAGGTCTTGTCACGCAGGACCATCCGCGCCATTACAAGCTCCTAGCCACATTGGTTTGCTTGGACGTTCCGATACCCGCGTCGTGAAGCGGCAGGCGCTGCGCGGGAGGGGGTGCCTGGGGGGAGGGAATGAAGTGGCTGGCCGATCGGGACGAGGGCTGGGCAGCTTATGCCCTGTCGGTCATCGACGGCGGAGTTTGGCCAGTTCGGCGTTGAACTGGGCCCCGGTGAGGAGGGCCAGGTTGGACAGCCACAGCCACACCAGGAAGACGATGATCCCGGCGAGCGATCCGTACAGCCGGTTGTACGTTCCGACGTGCGAGACGTAGAGGGCGAAGCCGGCGGAAGCGACGAGCCACAGGGCCACGGCCAGAGCGTCTCCCACGAGCCTCTGCCGCACCCCGCGTGTCCCGGCCGGGCCCGAACGGAACAGCACCAGCACCATGATGGCGACCAGGCACAGCAGGAGCGGCCATTTCAACGCGTTCCACGCGGTGCCGGCCATGCTGCCCATGCCTACGAGCCGGCCGACGGTGTGGGCCGCTTCGCCGGTCAGGATGAGCACCAGGGCACTGGAAACCAGAAGCATCAGCAGCACCACGGCGGTCATCACCAGCCGTGGTGCCGTCCTCCACGCCGGGCGCAGATCCTCAACGCCGTGCATGACGTGCAGGGCCCGGCGGAAAACCCCCAGATAGCTGGAGGCGGACCACAGAGCGCCGATCATGCCGAAGACGGCCAACATCCAAGCAGCTGTGTGCTGCTCCGCCATGCCCTGCAACGCGCTCTGCATGACGGGACGGGACTCGGCCGGCACGACAGCGATCACGTTGGCGATCAGGTTGTCGGTGGTCGAAGCGCCGACGATTCCCAACAGTGAGACCGTGACAAGGAACGTCGGGAAGAGCGCCAGCACCGCGTAATAGGTGAGGGCGGCAGCGAAGTCGGTCACGTTGTCGTTCCACACCGAGGCAGGGGTCCGCCGCAGAGCGGTACCGATGTGCTGCCAGCCCGGCAGGTCGCGCGCATACGTCGGGGGCGGCAAGGGCGCTGTGGTTGCCTGGCGTGTCTGCAAGTGGTGCGCAGGAATCTCTGTTCTGGAGCGGGACAGCGGCGCGCGGTCGGCACCGCCCGGCTCGAACGCAGGCGTTGGCGAGCTGCTCATCAGACGGGCGCCTCCCCCTCGTGCCGTGTGCCGTCGTCCGGCTCCTGTTGGCAAGGTTCCCCGACGAGCCGTTCGTACGTCACCCCGGGCGGCACGTCCCTCTCACCGACGCGCGATCTGCCTGGAGACATCGGCGTACCCGCATCTGTTCGTGCCGCAGAACCTATCCGCTGCTCCGCCGGACAGCCAACTCCCTCACCCTTCAGGGCTTCAAGATCAACAACTGGCGGCTGCGGCGCTCGTCTAGGCGCACACCGGGCTGGTATGGACACCGGCCGAAGCATTGTGCGACGCCCTCACCTGAGCCGCGGAGACAGCGTCACTTCACTGCGCTGGGCGAGGCCGGCTTTCCCGGCCACGGCGATGCCGTCACCAACTCGCAGGGGGCAAACAACCACTCACCACGGCCGACCGACATCACCAGCGACGGTCAGGCACGAGGCCGATGCACTCAACTTCTCGCCCCTCGTTCCGGTCCAAGCCAGTGGGACCTCAGGGGTGTTGTGCTGGAAATTGGTGCAGCCTGGGCACTCGAAGGCAGTGCAGTCCTCGTAGTCGGGCACGACTTCAGTGCCGACCCAGAGATCCGGCGACTCAGCCATCACATTGCGCCTGAATGGCCCCCGGACGCTCGGCCCAGCATCGCCCTCTCCCCGCCGTGGCGGCCAGCACGATTGGTCCCAGGAAGCGGCTCGTCGTTCGCCTGAGGGCTGTCCCGTAACTGCTGGTCACGGAGCTGGGAGGGTGCGGAAACTGCGTAGCTGCTGAGTTCGCGGTGCCGGTATCGTCCGGTCTCGACCCGTCGTATGGGCGGCCTACGTTCAGAGAGCGATGCAGATGACCAGCCAGCGAGCAACGACGCCCCTGTGGCGCCCCACCGGCCCCAAGGAGCTGGATCTGGTTCGGGAGCTGAACTGGCGTGCCTGGCCGCCCCGGCTGCCCGAGCAGCCGATCTTCTACCCGGTCCTCAACGAGGACTACGCGGTCAGGATCGCGCGGGACTGGAACGTGAAGCACGATGGCGCCGGGTTCGTCACTCGTTTTGAGGTCGAGTCGGTGTTCTTGAGCCGGTATCCCGTACAGCAGGCCGGCGGGCAGACGATCCTCGAGCTCTGGGTTCCGGCCGAGGAGCTGGACGACTTCAACGCCCACATTGTCGGCGAGATTCAGGTGGTGCACGAGTTCCGCTGAGGCGGGGAGGCTTGCTGACGGACCTGCTGACCGGTGCGATGATCCTGGCGCGGCTGGTGTGATCACGGCGTCGGAGCCGTCCTGAATGGCCCGTTTCCCGGGCTGAGCCCGCGTGCCTTCGGGAAGCTGCTGACGGTGCTGCGGCGTGAGGGTGCGGATGCGGTCCGCAAGGGTCGGCCGTGGAGCCTCTCCCTGGAGGACAGGGCACTGCTGGTCGCGGCGTACTGGCGCACGAACTTGACGATGCGCCGGCTTGCCCCGCTGTTCGGGGTGTCCAAATCCGCGGCGGACCGCGTGATCGACCGTCTTGGGCCGATGCTCGCGCTCCAGCCCCGCAAACGGTTCGCCAAGGACACCGTGCTCATCGTGGACGGCACCCTGGTCCCCACCCGCGACCACACCATCGCCGAGCAGTCGAAGAACTACCGGTACCCACCAACCACCAGGTCGTCATCGACGCCGACACCCGGCTCGTCGTCGTGGTCGGCCGACCACTGCCCGGCAACCGCAACGACTGCAAGGCGTGGGAGGAATACGGCGCCAAAGCCGCCGTCGGCAGGACACTCACGATCTCCGACGGCGGCTGTCCCGGCACCGGACTTGTCATGGCCCATCGCCGCCGCAAGGGCGAAGACCTGCCCGACTGGAAGGAAGCGCACAACAAGTCGCACAAGCAGGTCCGCGCCCGCGTCGAGCACGTCTTCGCCCGAATGAAGACCTGGAAGATCCTGCGCGACTGCCGCCTCAAAGGGGACGGCGTCCACCACGCCATGCTCGGCATCGCCCGCATGCACTATCGAAGAGAGGCTTGTAACTGCCGAGGCGCGCAACGCCGAGCACCGTGAAGTACCAGTCAGCCCCGCAGCGCCCGCCATGGCCTGGCGCCACGAGCACCTCGCCGGAATTCCGCTCGACCGTGTTCTCGTCGCGGGTCTAGTGCTGCGGCAACCACTGGCCAGCCCGGACACCTGTTCACCGGCCTTCGTCGAACAGGTCGACGCGGAACTTGCACGCCTCGAGGCACCCGTACTGACCCGGTTGCCCGAAAGTCCCGCGAGTGGACGACTCCGCCGGGAGCCTCTTCACCAACCGTGCTCGACGATGTCGATGACGACTACAGGACGGCCGGTAGTGACGGCTGCGGTCGGGCAGAGGGCGGATGCGGATCAGCTCAGGGCTCGAACGAGTCCTTCCTACTGGGCCTCCGAGAGCGTTTGACACGCTGCACGCCAGGAGCTCGGTTCCGGTGCTGCCCCTAGCGTCACAGAGCGAAGTCACGAAGAGTGGGGAGCATCCATGGCCACGAGACACCGGACTACTCAGGAACCGCCCGTCGACCTGCCGGTCGGCTTCAACGCGTGGCTTTTGGACTGCGTCCCCATTGCTGACTGCAAGACGTGCCAGTCCGAGTGGCAGCGCCTCAACGCGGCCAAGGAACTCGGAGACATCACGGAGGCCGCGAAGCATGCCACCGAGATCCGCGACCACGCCTCTGGGGCTCGCCGATGACCATGGACATGCAGACCTACCGGGACGGCCGTAAGCAGGCCACGGAGACGCGGCGGAGGCCATCCGCGAGGCGCGGGCCGGTCTCGGCCTCCCCGAAAGCGTCTGGGGCAGCGTGCGCCCGATGGTGACCCACAGCGGCAAGCCGTACGTGCATCTCGGCATGGTGCGAGCGGACGTGGCCGAGAAGATGGCTGAGGCCATGCGGACCCCGGCCGAGGCCGTTGAGCAGGCCGGTCGGGCCGCGCGGCCCGACCGTTGCTCGTGGCTCGTTACCTCCTGACGGCGACCTGGAACATGGGACGCCCCGACGGTTCTGGAACTCCAGCGCCCCATCCTGGTCCGGCGTCAAAGGCGGATCAGCCGAGTCCGCGCAGGCTGGACGCCCTCGATCAGTACGGGAAGAGTCGCCGTCATAGGCGGCCGACGCCGACAGCGGATCACTGCCCCCGTCTTCTGTCCCTCATCCCCCGCCGTCTGCCCCCATGCAACTCGCCCCGATCCGCCCGAACCGATGTCAATTGCGTCCGCTGTCGTGGTGGCTGCCCCGCTGGATCGCCGCACAAGCCTCTGGTCCGGCAGACCAGAAATTGCTTACCTCTGTGCGGAGGCGGGCGGGCTGTCGGTCACGTCGGCGGCTGTGGCATGGACAGGCAGGAACGAGTCGACGCCGGTCATGCTGAGCATGCGCATCAGGCGGTCGGGGACGGCGGCGAGGCTGAGCGAGCCGCCCGCTTCCTGGGCCGCGTGCCAGATGCCGATGATCGCGCTGAGACCGGCGGAGTCACAGAAGCCGACCTGTGCCAGGTCCAGGACCAGGCGCGGGTGTCCTTGCCGAATGATCTCCATGGCCCCGGAGCGCAGGGTCGGCGCCGTCTGCACGTCCACATCCCCGACGATCATGGCGACCGCGAGGCCGGGGTGGGGGTGCTGGGCGGTCAGGTGAAGCGTGTGGGTCACTCGTTCATCACTCCCGGCCGAAGTGTTCGGGTGCGGCGGTGGTGTGGGCGGTGGTGGCGACGCCGGTGTCGGGTGCGGTTTCCGGGTCAGACACGGACAGGGCCAGCAGGGCCACGTCGTCTCCGGCTCCGTCGGGCATTGAGGCCAGCAACGTGACGGCGTCTTCCATCAGGGCGGCGGCGGTGAGGGGGCCGGTGCGCTGGTGGAGGAAGCCGGTCAGGCCGTCCTCGCCGAGCATGGCGCCCTGGGGGGTGCGGGCTTCGGTCAGCCCGTCGGTGTAGAGGAACAGGCCCTCCCCGGGGGCCAGCAAGAAGGTGGTCTGGGCGAAGTGTGCCTGGGGGAAGGCTCCGATGAGCATGCCGCCCTTGGGCCGGACCGCCTTGACCCATACCGCGCCGCTGTCGTCGGGGCGCACATGGTAGGCCGGCGGGTGCCCGCCGGTGGCCACTGTGACGCTGAAGCCGCCGTCCCCCCGGGGTGCCAGGAGGCCGAAGAGGGCGGTGCAGAATCTGCTTCCGGCGGTGACGTCGGTGAGCAGGGCGGTATTGAGCGTGCGCAGGACAGTGACAGGGTCCGGGTCGATCTGGGCCGCGACGCGCAGGGTGTGGCGGGCCAGGGCGGTGACGGTCGCCGCCTCGGGGCCCTTGCCGCACACGTCACCGAGGAAGAACGCCCACCGGCTGCCGCCGACGGGGAAGACGTCGTAGAAGTCGCCGCCGACATCATGGACGGAGGCAGTGTGATAGTGGCAGGCCAGCTCCAGGCCGGGCACCACGGGAAGCGCCGGGGGCAGCAGGGTGCGCTGGAGGGTGGAGGCGAACGCGGCGATGGCGGTTTTGTCATTTTCCGCCTGTTCCCGCGCCGCCCGTTCCACCTCCCGCCGCTCCTGCTCGGTGCGTAGTGCGCACAGCGCCGACAGCCGCAGCTCCAGTTCGTCCAGCACGATCGCGGCAAGATCGGCCAGTGTGGCGATGTCGTCCTCGGTGATGGAGCGCGGCTTGATGTCCAGGACGTTGACCGTGCCCAGCCGGTGGCCGTCGGGGGTGATGATCGGTGCGGCGGCGTAGAAGCGCACACCCATTTCTCCGGCGACCAGCGGATTTTTCGCCGCCACGGGATCACGAAGGGTGTCGGGAACGACGAGCGCGTCATCGCGCAGAATGGCTGAGCCGCACAGGCCCGGATCGCGGCCGATCTCCTTGACGCCCTGCAGGCCGTGTGTGGCCTTGAACCAGATGCGGTCGGTGTCCACGATCGTGACCGTGGCCACCGGGACATCGAAGAGGCGGGCGGCCATGGCCGCCACCCGGTCGAACGCGCCGTCGGGCGGAGTGTCGAGGACGTCGTAGCGGCGTACCGCCGCAATACGGGCCGCCTCCACATGTGGATCCGGGACCAGCTCGGGGCGCCGCCCGGGCGCCGGGTGGGCCGCCGAAGCCTGCTGCGTCATCGGCTTTCCTCTCCGTCGATGGGCCACCGCGAGCGAGCGACACGAACCGACGCAGCCTAGATCGCGTCCACGTCCGAACGCCAATGCCGCAGTGAACACCAGATCTGCGGCAGCATCGCTCACCTCCTTCCGGCGCTCCTGCTGTGGCCTCGCATGCAAGATGCTGCTTCCCCATGTGCAGGAGTGCTCCCGCCGAGTGCGGGTATGCGCCCTGTCGTCGGTGCGCGGTTGCCGGCACGGTACGGAGTCGGACACGTGGGAGGGCACATCATGACGGTGACGGCGGATGCGCGAATAGCCGAACTGCCGGAGGTCGCCAACCCGTCGCAGGTGGCTCCCAAGGACGCCCGTGAACTGTCGCGGCTGTTCTTCGACCAGCTGGCGGCGCTTGAGGAAGGCACTGCCGAGTACCAGTACGCACGCAACACGCTGATCGAGATGAACATGTCCCTCGTCCGCTACGCGGCCGCCCGCTTTCGCAGCCGCGGGCCGGAAGAGATGGAAGACATCGTCCAGGTCGGCATGATCGGCCTGATCAAGGCCATTGACCGGTTCGAGATCAGTCGCGAGGTGGAGTTCACCTCCTTCGCCGTCCCCTACATCGTCGGTGAGATCAAGCGGTTCTTCCGCGATACCTCCTGGGCCGTCCACGTCCCCCGCCGCCTGCAGGAAGCCCGCGTCCAGCTGGCCAAGGCCACCGAGGAACTGCGCAGCCGGCTGGGCCGCACCCCCACCGTCACCGAACTGGCGCAACTGATGTGCCTGAGCGAGGACGAGGTCAACGAAGCCATGCTGGCCTCCAACGGCTACAACTCCGCATCCCTGGACGCCGCCATCGGCTCAAGCGAGGACGGCGAGACCGTACTCGCAGACTTCATCGGCACCGAGGACACGGCCCTGGAGCTGGTGGAAGACTTCCACGCCCTGGCTCCCCTGATCGCCGAGCTGGACGAACGCGACCGGCGCATCATCCACATGCGGTTCGTCGAAGAACGCACCCAGGCCCAGATCGGCGAACACCTGGGCGTGTCCCAAATGCACGTCTCGCGCCTGCTGAACCGCACACTGACCCGACTGCGCGAAGGCATGCTCACCACCCACTGACCACGAGCCGTCGGCAACGCTCCACCCGGGCTTTCCGGGCCGGGGCACCCGACCAGCCCCGGCGTAAAACCGTGTCGACAGGCGTAAGGCCCAATGCAGGGGTGGTGCGGCTGGTCGTCAGCGAAGTGTTGACCAACGCCAGCAAATACGCACACGGCCCATGCCTGCTCGACCTCCAGCTGAACAAGGGCCGGGTGGGAGTCACCGTCTGGGACAGCGACCCCACGCCGCCGACACCCAAAACCCCTGACCCGCGCCGGATCGGCCAGCACGGACTGGAAATCGTCATGGCCGTGAGCCAGAGCTTCGAAGGGCACCGGGAACCGGTCGGCAAACGCACCATGGCCGCCATCGTGCTCGCCGACGGCCCCGACGGGAACGCCTCCGGGCACCAGCCCTGAGGAGTTCCCCGCGTCCGCGGCGGTGTGAGGCCGGGCGGGGCGGGCGAGCAAGCGGGGGCCTCGGGCTGTGCGGCGCGGGCACCGCCCGCCACCCACCGGGCTCTCGAAGAACAGCGCGTGGCAGTGCTGGGTGATGTTCTGCAGGGCGGTCAGTTTGCTGTCCTCGCTCAGATCCGAGATCCACACCCCGCGCGCGGTGCTGGAGTAGCGCACCGCTAGATCCGGGAGCCGCGACCCGGTGTACGCGAAGAGGAGCTGCACGGCGTGGTCGGTGAGGTACTTGGTCGCCTCGTCGACCTGGGCCCGCCAGCGGGCGCGTCCCTCCCGCAGTGCGGTGCGGACCGTGTGGGTCGCCTCCGGCACGACGGGTGCGGCAAGCAGACGGGTGACCACGGACAGGACGCCGTGCCGCCCGCTCGGTGCCGGCCGTCAGTCCGTTTCCTGGGCGTGCGGTGCCGTCGCGGGCGGATGGGTCGGACGCTCCCGTCCGCCGTCTCGGCCGGACACCACCACGACGACCAGCCCGGCAACGACGGCTCCGGCGACGACGCGTCCGGCCGCGCGCGCCCACCAGGCCGGACGGGCCGCGCCCGCGCCTCCCCTCGGCGGGCCCAGCCGCTCGGTCCGCCGAGCAGGTCTCAGCAGACGGATCAACAGCAGTGCGGCGACAGGTAGTTGCAGCAGCCACAGGACGGTGCGCGGCCACTCCCCGTACCAGACGTTGGTTCCGTACAGCAGTGTGTGCCACACACTCAGCACGTAGACGACGATCACGAAACGGTGCAGCCGCCGCCAGGTGTTCGCTCCGATGCGGTGCCGGGCGTAGAACAGCAGCCCGAGCGGGACCGCCAGGTACAGGGCACCCTGTCCGAGCGGGATGGCGATCCGGCCGGTGCCGGAGTCGTACCAGCCGGGCACGAAGCTGTCGGCGAAACCCACCCACAGCCGCTCGGCCCAGTCCACCTTCGTCTCGTAGCGTACGAGTTCCGCAGCGAACATCAACGCGTGCGCGAACATCAGCGCCATCGTCGTCAGGCTCGTGGTGCGGTGCCAGCGCTCCAGTACTTGCCGGGAGACCGGCAGCCGGGCGGGGCGCGGTCCCGACAGAAGCAGACCCAACATGACCGTGCCCCAGGCCCACAGCAGCCCGGACCAGCCGAAAGCCTGGCTGAGCAAGTACATCCAGTAGGTGCCGGCATCGTCCATGAACGGCATGACCGCGACAGTGTCCGAAGCACCCGACTCCATGCGTGCCCACAGAAGGGCGAACACGAGAGCCGTGACCACCACCGCCGCAGTGGCGTCGGGCAGGGCGGAGCGCAGGTCGCCGCGCAGAGCGACGCGGTCCCCGGGAGGCCGTTGCCTTCCGAGCGGGGCAGCTGCCCCGTCTTCGTCCGGCCTCGTGTCTGACGTCATCAGGGGCCTCCCGGGCACGGGCCACCGCGGCAACGGTGTGCATGTGTCGTGAGGCAACAAGTCTGGCTGATGGGGCAGCGATCCCCTGAGGCGTTATCCGGCCAGAGCCGCCACGACAGCCGGACGGGGACACACGTGGTCTCTGCCTCCCCTTCACATTCAGGACAACCGCCGAATCCCCACTGTCGCAGGAATACGAGCGCCCTTACGCTGATGCACGCAGTCGGTTCGCGCCTCCCGTCCGCCCGGATGCCCCGGCGGCGCGACGCAAGAGGGAACCCGGTGCGAATCCGGGGCTGTCCCGCAGCGGTGAGTGGGAACGAAAGCCGTCGATGTCACTGGGCCCGCGTCAGGGCCGGGGAAGAGACGGCCGGTAGGTGTCCGCCCTTTCGGCGGATGTGCCCGCGAGTCCGAAGACCTGCCACTGCGCCCGCGTCCCGCGCGGGCTGTGCACATGACCTCGTGGACTGGGTCGGCGGTATGGGCGGTCGTACATCGTGCGTGCGGCCGCGCCTCCTTCCCTGTCGCTGTCCAAGGCCCAGTACGGAGGAGGATGCTGTGCCGAACCCAGCCGCTTCGCGTCGGCCTTTCCGATCCCGGGCCGACGTGCCGTCCGACGGACCGGAACAGACGATCCACGCACCCGTCGCAACGCGGCACTCAACGCCGGGATGGCGGTCGGCCCGCTCATCGCCGGACCGTTCGTCCTGTCCTCGCCCGGCTGGCTGTTCGCGGCCGTCACGACGCTGTTCCTCGCGGTCACAGCGGGACACGCACGGCTGCCCGGAACCGACGGGACGCACCCCACCGAATCGAAGGCAACGGCCTGCCCGAGCCTGCTGGCCGGCGTGGCATTGCTGCCTTTCGCCGCCAACGCGCTGGCCTTCTACCTCTACTTCCACTTCCAGCACTTCCTGGCGGTGTACGCCGTCGAGCGCGCCTCCAGCGCCTTCTACAGCGTGGTGCTGCTGGTCTGCTTCACGCTGGTCATCGTCGTACAGCCGCTCGCGTCCGGCCTGATCCGGCGCATGCCGTACGCCCTCGCCCTCGCGGTCGGCTTCACGGGCCTGGCGGCGGGCCTGGCCGTGCTGGCGGCCGGTACCCGGGCGGCACTGCTGACGGGCGGCGCGCTGATCACCCTGGGCGACATCGTGCTGTTCCTCAAGAACGACCTGGAGGCACTGCGCCGCAGCCCCCGCTCCGACGCCGTGGTCTTCGGCCAGCAGCGGCTGGCCGCGGGCCTGGGCGCCTGCGCGAGCGGCGTGCTGGGGGGCCAGTTGTACAGCCTCGGCGAACGGGCCGGACACACCGGCTGGTTCTGGCTGCTGGCAGCCGCCCAGTGCCTGCTGCTTCCCCCTCTGCTGCTCACGCTGCGCCGCCACACGGCGCGGTGCCCTGTCCCCGACGGCGACCATGAAGGAGCACTGACGCGCGATGACACGGACGGGCGGATTCCAGGACGATGACTTCTGGACCGAATTCCATGACTTCCTCTTCTCCGAACAGCGCTACGAGCAGGCCGAGGAACTCCTCGACACCTCTCCCCTGCTCGCCCTCCCGGACGGATCACGCGTGCTGGACCTGTGCTGCGGGCCGGGCGTGTTCACCGTGCCCCTCGCCCGCCGCGGTCACCGCGTGACCGGAGTGGACCTGAGCCCGGCCATGCTGGACCGGGCACGCAAGCGGTCGGCCGACGCCGGTGCCGACGCGACGTACGTGCGGGCCGACGCACGCGAGTACGAAGCACCAGGCGGCTTCGACGTCGTCCTCAACATGTTCACCTCCTTCGGGTATTTCGAGGATCCCGCCGACAACGAGCGGGTGCTGCGCACCATGCACACCTGCCTGGCACCCGGCGGCACGCTCGTCCTGGACCTCGCCGGGAAGGAGCTCCTGGCCCGCAGGGTCACCCCGCCCAAGGTGGTGCGGCGGGGCGACGACGTGATGGTGCAGACCGACACCGTGCTGGACGAGTGGGCGCGGCTGCGCAGCGAGTGGATGCTGGTCCGGGGCGAGCGGGTGACGCGGGCCACCTTGACGTGGTTCGTGTACAGCGCGGTGGAGCTGCGGCGCATGGCCGAGGAGGCGGGGTTCGGCCGCGTGGAGGTCTTCGGCGGGTTCGACGGACGCCCTTACGACGAGAGCGCCGAGCGGCTCGTCCTGCGGGCGGTCCGCGAAGCGTGAGGAAGGCGGGGCGTGCGGCCGGATCCGCACGCCCTTTTGCCGTCGGCTCAGGGAACCGTAGGATCGCCTGGTCATCGCCGCGACGGGAGACAGGAAGCCGGTGCAAATCCGGCACGGTCCCGCCACTGTGACCGGGGAGCGCCCCTCCGACATGCCACTGCGCACCGCGCGGGAAGGCGGAGGGAACGTCGATCCGGGAGTCAGGACACTGGTCCGTCGCGGGCCCGATCCGAGGAGCGCGGACTCCAGGAGGCTTCACGTGTCCCAGCTGTTCACCCCTGCCCGCACGCGCGGGTTCCTTCGTGCCACGGCCGCTGCCGTGGCTCTCTCATCAGTGCTGCTGACCACCGGCTGCGGTTCGCCCGACGAGAGCGGCGGGGACGCGAAGGCTGCCGTGCCCGCGGGCTTCCCGGTCACCATCGACAACTGCGGCGTGAAGACGACATACGACGAGCCGCCGTCACGGGTGGTCACCATCCACCAGCACCCGGCAGAACTCATGCTCGCCCTCCGTCTCAAGGACCGCGTGGTCGGCACGGCCTTCCCCGACTCCGCCGTCCTGCCCGAGCTGAAGAAGGACTACGAGGCGATACCCGAACTGGCGAAGAAGGAACCGTCGTTCGAGAGGATCCTGGACGCCGAACCCGACTTCGTCTACGGCGGCTACGGCAGCGCCTTCGCCGAGAACGAGGGCCGTTCCCGCACAGCGTTCGCCGACGCCGGCATCGACACCTACCTCAACCGCGAGTACTGCGGCAAGAAGCAGGTGACCATGAAGGACACCTACGACGAGATCCGCACCATCGGCACGATCTTCGGTGTCCCGGACCGGGCCGACAAGCTGGTCACGGACTTGCAACGCCGTGTCGGCAAGGCCGCCACCGAGGTCGAGGGCGAACCCGGGGTGCCCGTCTTCGTCTACGACAGCGGCGACAAGAGCGCTTTCACCGCCGGCGGCAAAAGCCTGGGCACCGACTTGATCCGCCTGGCCGGCGGCGAGAACGTCTTCACCGACCTCGACGACGTCTTCGGCGACGTCTCCTGGGAGCAGGTCGTCGAGCGCAAGCCGGAAGTCATCGCCATCTACGACTACGCCGGCGCCGGAAGCGTCGATGAGAAGAAGAAGTTCCTGCTCTCCCAGCCCGCGCTCGCCGACGTACCCGCCATCAGGAACAAGCGGTTCGTCGTCCTGCCGCTGACCGCCACCCTGGTCGGTATCCGCTCGGCCTACGCGGTCGACGACCTGGCCCGCGGACTGCACCCGAAGAGCTTCCGGTGACCCAGGTCGCCACCGGCTCGCCCGCCGAACGGACGGTACAACGGCGGAAGGCCACCGAGTCACGAACAGGCCGTAAGCGGCTGGCCGTCACGCTGCTGGTGCTCACCGCCCTGCTCGTCGTCTCCGCTACGGCGGGCCTCGCGATCGGCTCCGTGCATGTACCGCCGGGCCAGGTGTGGGGCATCGTGACGCACACGCTGGGCGCCGGCTGGCAGGAGCCGGACTGGTCACGGGCCCGGGCGACCATCGTGGTGGACGTGCGGGCGCCGCGGGTGCTGCTCGGTGCGGTCACCGGCGCCGGCCTCGCGGTGATCGGTACCGCTCTGCAGGCTCTGGTACGCAACCCGCTCGCCGAGCCGTACCTGCTCGGCATCTCCTCCGGGGCGTCGCTCGGCGCGGTCTCGGTGATCGTGTTCGGGTTCACCCTCTTCGGACCGGCCTCCCTGTCGGTGGCCGCCTTCGTGGGCGCCCTGGGCGCCCTCCTGCTTGTGTACGCCACCGCCCGCACCGGCGGACGCATCACCTCGTCGCGGCTGGTGCTGTCCGGAGTGGCGATCGCGGCGGTACTCACCGCGGTCCTCGATCTGCTGCTCCTCACCACCGACCGGGGTAACGAGGCCCGCGCGGTCCTCGCCTGGACCCTCGGCGGACTCGGCGGCGTCAACTGGGACACGCTGTGGCTGCCGAGCACCGCCCTGCTGCTCGGCATCGGCGTCCTCATGGTGCAGGCCCGCAACCTGAACCTGCTGCTGGCCGGCGAGGAGGCGGCCACCACGATGGGACTGGACGTGGCCCGCTTCCGCGCCCGCCTGTTCGTCCTGCTCTCCCTCGTCACGGGCGTCCTGGTCGCGGCGGCCGGACCGATCGGCTTCGTCGGCCTGATGATGCCCCACATCGTGCGCCTGTTCGTCGGCGGCGACCACCGCCGGGTCCTGCCGATGGCGGCACTCGGCGGAGCGGTCTTCCTCATCTGGGCCGACATCGCCGCACGGACGATCGCCGCACCGATGGAAATACCCGTCGGCGTGCTCACGGCCCTGTGCGGCGGGCCGTTCTTCCTGTGGCTGATGCGCCGGGACGCCCGGCGCGGCACCGACCGAGGAGTGGCATGACCGCGACCGAACTGAGCGTCGACGGCGTCACGCTCACCGCCGGAGCGCGCCACCTGGTGCGCGACGTCTCCCTGAACGCCCGCCCGGGCGAGACCATCGGTCTCGTCGGCCCCAACGGCAGCGGCAAGTCCAGCCTCCTGCGCACCGTCTACCGCGTCCTGCGGCCAGACAGCGGCCAGGTCCGGGTTGACGGAGGCGACGCCTGGGCGCTGCCGGTGCGGCAACTGGCCCGCACCGTGGCGGCGGTCGTCCAGGACTCGGCCGCCGACTTCGACCTGGCCGTCCGCGAGGTCGTCGCCATGGGCCGTACCCCGCACAAACGACTCCTCGCCGGTGACACACCCGAGGACGCCGAACTCATCGACCGCGCACTCCACGCGGTCGACGCCGTCCACCTGGCCGCCCGCCCCTTCGACCGGCTCTCCGGCGGCGAGCGCCAACGCGTCCTCATCGCACGCGCCCTCACCCAGCAGCCCACCCTCCTCGTCCTGGACGAGCCCACCAACCACCTCGACATCCGCCACCAACTGTCCGTGCTGGGTGCCCTGCGCCGCCTGCCCACGACCGTGCTGCTGGCCCTGCACGACCTCAACCTGGCCGCCTACTACTGCGACCGCCTCTACGTCCTGCACGCCGGCGAAGTCACCGCCTCCGGACCACCCTCCGAGATCCTCACCCCTAAACTCCTGGCCGAGGTCTACGGAGTGGCAGCGGAAGTCGCCACCCATCCGCGCACGGGCGCCCCGCAGGTGACATTCCTCCCCGAAGAGCCACATATCTGAAGCGCGCTCCGGCGGCGGCCCCGACTCCTGGCGCGGCGAGTACAGCAAGACCTACGTGCATGCCCGACAGGACTACGCCGACATCATGGACGGACTCCGCAACGGCCGGTTCCGGGTCGTGACGCGCGACCTGATCAACACCCTCGAACTCACCGCCGGCAACCGGTGTCGCGGTTCGGTCCCTGCAACTGGCGCAAGCAGGGGCCTGAGTACGTCATCGAGCACATCCTGCGCAAGGTAGAGACCGAGCTCTACGCGCGCGTCCGGGGCACGCACGACGTCTCATCCGAACGAAGATTCTCCCAGGACGCCCGGAATCATGCGTAAGCGGTAGGCATTGTCCCCCCGCACGGGCCCGTCCACCCCGCCTCGAGAGACAGTACGGCCGAGTCCTCCGAAGACGGTGGACCTTGCCGAAGCACTGGGCCCAGCCAATCCGGCGAGGTGCGGCGGAAAGTGGGTGTCGAGCGGGACCGGATGACCGTCCGTTCTACTGCCAGTATTTCTCCACAGTCGCCGCCGGTGTCCATCTTCCTGGGGTGCGGCTCCTTTGGAGGGACTCTGTATCGGAGCCAGTCTTGGCGGCTACCAGGCTGGGGCGCCACGTCACTCCCTGGCGTGATCACGTCTGTGGGTGTGATGTGTGACGCCGCGCCGATCCCCAGCTTCACGGCGACCGCCTACATCGCGGCCCACTCAGTTGGGTAGTTGGGACGGATCTCCGCGATGGCGCAGGCGATCACCCCGCCAGGGCAGAGGCGACGGCACGGAGCGCGCAGCTCCAGCGGCTCCTGCGTGGCGGCCACCATGCGGGCGAAGCCGGTGCCCCGCCGAACGGCACACCGCGTCATTCCGAAGGAATGCGAAACTCGAATTCGGGACGGTCCCACGGCACAGCGGGCGGGCTCGCGAGCGCGGTCCCGATCCGCACTGCACCGGCGCGGTGGTAGAAGTCCTCGGCGGGAGGATGCGACACGACCCTGACGCGGTCGAGGCCGGCGGCACGGGCCTCGGACTGCATGTGCGCGACGAGCAGTCGTCCAATACCCCGCCCTTGCGCTTCGTCAGCGACGAACAGCAGGTCGAGCTCCGGTGGAACGAGAACGAGCGAGTAGAACCCGAGGACCCGGCCTCCATGCTCGTCGGCACCGACGGCCACAAAGGCGCGGTGGGCCTCGATGTAATCAGGACCGACCCGGTAGCCCGCGACTGCGGCTGCGTACTTACCCTCGTGGGCGCCTGAGCCACGCACGAGCCGCGTGAGCCGTTTGGCATCCCGCGCGACGGCCCTCCGTATCGCGATCGACCGGCAGATCGGGGAAGTGCGTGAACTCATCGGGAGAGTATTTCGCACCGGAGCGTGCCTGTCATGCGGCGGGTCGGCTGCCGGGTCCCGGGAGCGAAGGCGGGCGCGGTCTCGCGCTCGTGGCGGCGCCGGCGCGGGACTGGGGCAGCGAGCCGCTGCCGTGGGGGAAGCGGGTGTGGGCGGAACTGCACGGGAAGGAACACGGATGACCGGGGAACAGGAACGGCGCGCGTGGGTGGGCGACCTGATCCACGACGAGGACGGCCGACCGGCGCGCGATCGTGGCGGACGTGCGCGGCGGCGCCACAGTGGGTGCTGCGGCCGGAGTACGGGACGCATCGGTGGACTTCGAACCGGCCGGACCGGCTCCGGGTGATCAAGCCCGTGAAGAGAGAGTGCGGGACCACGACGCCTCATGCCCGCAATTTCGGAAAGCCCTGGCCGGTGGTGATCCCCGGCCGGGGCTTCGTCGTGTCACGAGCCGTCACACTCTGTGCGGAGCGAGACGAGGTGCGCTCATCTGGAATGCGCCGGGGCCCAACCCAACGGCTCTCGCGGATGCGCTCGCGCACCTTTCAGCGGCCCGGACCAGGGCGTGGACGGTGCCCCCGGAACTCTCCTGGCCTGCGGGCCTGCGATTCAGGGGACCAGCTTCTCCTGGTGTCCGCCGCGCCATTCGGTGAGCAGTACGGTGGCGTCGTCGTCGAGTTTCCCGCCGTGGTGATCGACGACGGCGGCCATCAGCCGGCGCAGGGTCTCGTGCAGGGTGTGCCGACCGGAGTGATGACGCCGTACGAAGTCGGCGAACCGGTCCCGGCCGAACTGCCTGCCACGGGTGTCGCGGGCCTCCACCACACCGTCGGTGTACAGCAACAGGCGGTCGCCGGGCTCCAACTGCTCGGCGCACTCGGTCACCGGCAGGTCCAGGCCGGTGCCCATGGGGCCGGCCGGAGGGCAGGCCAGCTCGGTCGTCCACCGGCTGTCGCGGATCAGAATCGGCAGGTGATGGCCCCGGTTGATCCAGGTCAGCCGCCCGGTGTCCATGTCGAGGTCGGCCAGGATGCCGGTCGTGTAGCGGCTGGTGCCGAACTGGTCCAGCAGCGTCTGTTCGATCCGCTCGCTGGTCTCGGCCAGTGACGCGCCGTGGCGGCGGGCGTTGCGGCAGGCTGCCACGGCGAGGTTCGCGGTGATCCCGGCGGTGGTGTCGTGGCCCATGGCGTCGAAGACACTCAGGTGGAGCACGCTGCCGGTCACGGCGTAGTCGAAGGCGTCTCCGCCGACCTGGTAGGCCGGTTCCATGACCGCGCCCACCGTCACGTCGTGACCGGCGTACGCGGGCGGAGGGGTCAGGTTCCACTGCATCTCCGCCGCCACGTTCATCGGCTCGGTGCGCACCAGGCGCGCGTAGGAGTCGCTGAAGGACCGCTTGCTGAGCAGGAGCAGGGCGGTCATCGACGCCAGGTCGCGCACGGCTTGGCGGGTCTCGTCGTCGTCGGTGTCGGTGTCGGTCCGCAACACGCCCAGGCGCTCCACGCCGTCGGTGACAGCCACCCACCACCGTCGGCGACCGTCCGGCGCGTTCTCCGTCGTCGACTCGGAGAGAAGACCCACGCGCTGGTACGCCTGACCGGGCAGGCTCCCCTGGACGGTGAACTCCTGCCCGTCGGCCCCGGCGTCCGGGCCCTTGCCCGTGAGCCGGCGCAGCACCGTTTCGCGGAGGTCGACGACGAAGACGGCCGTGTCGTACGCCCCGGCGCCGGCGGCGTACGCGTTGATGAGCTCCGGCAGTTGCTCGAGCGTGGCGGTGTGGCTGACCTGCATCAGCCGTACCAGCGCCAGCGCCGCCACACCTCTGTCAACCACGGGCCACACCCATCGGGAAGCGATCGTCCCGGGCAGGCGGGCACAGGGCGGACGACGGGCAACCGTCGGTGCCGCGCATCCGGCGCGGATCCACTGCGCCCCGGCCGGCCCGGACCGTGTGCCCGCGTCCCGGCGGTGCCCCACCCCCCGGGGGACATCCCGGCGGCACGGGGCGGACCATCTGCATGACGGCTCCCTTCCCGCTCGGCAGACACCGGCACCAGATTATTGCGGGGTCACCCGTTCCCGGACAACTGCATGCAAACCAGACTTGCAGGCCACCAGCCTGCCATGCGGGGTCGCCGCGCACCCGACGGTCGCTCCCGGAGGCCCGCTTCCGACGTCACGCCCGTGCCTCCTATGTGATCGCGGTCGACGCTCCGACGCCGGCGGGCAGGCCGAACAGCGGTCCCGCGGCAGTTTCGGGCAGGCGGGGGCGACTGCGGCCACGCCAGGTGGGAACACAGAACGCACGCACCGCCTCATCGGTCAGCGGTGCCCGGCGGGTCGGGAAGGCCGCACATGACAACCGTCGGTGTCGAAGAGGAATACTTGCTGGTGGAAGCGGCCACCGGCCGCCTGAGCCCGTACAGCGAGAAGGTGCGGGCCGCCGCCGGTCTGGAGCCGTTCGTCGCGGCGGACGAGATCCAGTTGGAGCTGCTGCAGGCGCAGGTGGAGGTGGCCACCCCGGTCTGCGGCACCTTGGACGAGGTCGGCGGACACCTGCTGCGGCTGCGGCACGCCGTGGCCCGCGCGGCGGAGACGTACGGCTGCCGGATCCTGCCGAGCGGCATCGCGCCCATGGTGCAAGGCAGTGCCGTGGCGGTCACGGACAAGGCGCGCTACCGGGCGATGCTGCGGCAGGCGCCGCAACTGGTGGCGGAGCAGACGGTCAACGGCATGCACGTACACGTCGCGGTACCGAGCCGTCGCAGCGGCGTGGAGGTACTCAACCGGCTGCGGCCCTGGCTGCCCACACTGACCGCCATGGGGGCGAACTCCCCGCTGTGGGACGGGCACGACACCGGCTTCGCGAGCTGGCGCACGCTCGTCTTCGACCGGTGGCCGGTCAGTGGGATACCGCCGCACTTCACCGACGACACCGACTACGACGCCCGGGTACGGCACCTGCTGTCCACCGGCGTGATCGCGGACAGCGGCCAGTTGTACTGGCAGGCCCGGCTGTGCGAGCGCTATCCGACGGTCGAGGTCCGCTGCCTGGACGTACAGCCCCGCACCGACGACGCCGTGATGTTCGCCGGTCTGGTGCGCGGCATCGTGAACACGGCGATGCGCGAGGCCGCTGACGGGCGCGCGGCGCCGCAGACGAGCCCCGAGCTGCTGAAGGCGGCGATGTGGCAGGCCGCCCGTCACGGACTGAGCGGAGAGTTGATCGACCCTGCCGGCCGCCGGTGCCGCGCGGGTGACGTGGTGTACCAGCTGGTGGAGCATGTCGGCCCCGCGCTGGAGGAGGCCGGCGACACTCGCGAGGTCGGCGCCCTCGTCCACCGTCTGCTGCGGGACGGCACGGGTGCGGACCGGCAACGCCAGGTCCTGTCCAGGGGCGGCCCGGACGCCGTGATCGACATGCTCGCCGAGGCGGCCGTCATGCCGTGACACGACCTGCGTGAAGGCAGCCGATGACGGCAACCGGTGCCCGCCGACAGTGCCTGCGGGATCACGACCCCGTGCTCGACGCCGGTGCGCAGGCAGTCCAGCACCTCGTTGGCGATGACTTCACCGGGAGCGACGGCGGGCACCCCCGGCGGATACGGCTGAGGTCGCGGATGCGCTCCGCAGGGTGCAGCGCGGCGTCCCGGAGATCGCGCCCGTGTTCGACCATCTGACGGCGCCGGCCGCCGAGGGTCGCGTAGACCGGGGAGGAGGCGCTGGTGCTGCCCGGCGGGGCTGCGGCGTGGTTCCGCGGGAAGTGCGGCGGTCTGATGCGGACACCGTCACGTCGTGTCCGTGGTGTTCGACGGGTCCGGCTCCTCCGTCCCGTTCGGTGTGCCGAGGCCCGTGAGGGCGCCGACCGGGTCGAGGTCGGGGGTGCCGCGCGGCCACCAGTCGTCGTGGCCCGGCTCCGACTCGTACGCGTACCACAGTCCGTCGCGGCCGAGGCGCAGCTGGAGGTGTCCCCCGGGGTGCGTGAGGGTGTTGTGCCAGGGGCGGAAGGCGGGGAGGTCGGCGGCCAGGAGCAGGGGGCGGGCCCGGTCGAAGCGGCCGGCGGGCGGGTCCCAGAGCTCCTCGAGAACGGTGAGGCCGGCGCGTCCGCCCTGCCGCCAGGCGGCGACCGCGCGGGCCAGGTCGGCCGGGGTGCGGCCGGTGGCGGTGGCTAGGGAGGAGTAGAGCGAGCGGGTGCTCGCGGTGAGGCCGGAGCCGGGGCGGGCGGCGGCCAGGCGCACGGCGTCCTGCCACAGCGTCAGGTCTGCGACGGGGTCACGGCCGGTGGTGAGCAGCGCGTGGGCGCGGGCGGCGGCGTCGGTGGCGAGCTGGTCCAGCGCGAAGGGGTCCGGGCCGCCCGGTGCCGCCGGGTAGACCGGGGGCTGCTCGGGGTGCGGGGGCGCGGGCAACGGGGGTGGCGGTGCGGGGAGTTCCCGCCGGGCCAGGGCGTCCGTGGCGCGGACTCCGGGGAGGGCTGCCGGTGCCCGGTCCTGGGCGGCGCGGGCGGCGCGGGCGGCGCGGGCCGCGCTGAGCCGGGACAGGGCGTCCAGCAGCCGGCGTTCGCCCCGGCCGCGCAGCAGGAGCAGCACGAAGGGATCGGCGTCGAGCAGCCGCGCCGTCTGGTAGCAGAGCGCGGCGGCGTGCTTGCAGGGGTGACCGGAGTCGGGGCAACTGCACTGCGGGGCGAGGTCACCGGGGCCGGGCAGCAGGGGCACTCCGCAGTCGGCGAGGGACTGCGGCAGCTCCTTGTCGAGGAGCGCCGCGATGTGCCCGGGGCGGTCGGCGGCGGCGTCCAGGAACCTGTCCCAGTCGGCGTCGTCGAGCGTGCGCAGCCGCACCTGCACGCGGTAGGGCCGGGGCCGGGTGCCCTGCACGTACGCGAGCACGAGCCCCGGCGTGACGGTGATCGCGTCGACGTGCCCCTGCTCGGCGTAGCCCCGGCCGCGTGCCAGCCGCTTGGCGTCCAGCGCGCCCTCCTCCAGCGCCGCGACCCACGCGTTGCCCCACCAGGTCCCGGCGAACGCGCCGTCCCCTGCGGGACGTGCGGGCAACGCCGGGAAGGTCCGCCGCAGCTCACCGTCCCGGCCGGGGGCGGCCATGGAACGAGGGGTCGTTGCGGGCACGGGCGCGGGCGCGGTGGCGGTGGCGGGTGGAGGTGCGGGGCTGGTGGACTCGCGGCTCCGTGGGCCGGGGGCGGAGTCGGGGCGTGTGGTGGACGGGCGTGGGCGGGGGGCGGTGGACGGTTCGCCGGGTGAGTGCTCGGGGGTGGCGGGTTGGACCGACGGGCCGGAGTCGGCGGCCGACCGGGGGCCGTCGGACGCCGGGGCGACGGGTGCGGCGAGCCCACGCCGACCGCGTTCGGACGAGGCGGTTCCACGGGGGGCCGACCCGCGGGCAGCCGATGCACGCTCGGGTGCCTCGTCCTCGTCCGGCCGGGGCTCGGGGTCGGGGTCGGGGTCGGTCGCGTCCTGCGGGAGACGGAAGGCGCCCGCCAGCAGTTCCCGCAGCTCGCGGGCGCGCGCGGCGGCGTCGCTCCGGTCCTCCCGCGAACCGGCACCGGCGGCACCCCGCTCATCACGGCCGTGGCGTACGGCCCCCCGTCCGCCCTTGCCGCCCCGGGCGCCCCGGGCACCCGCACGCTCGCGGGACGTCGGTCCGTCCGGCGCCCCGTCGGCTCCCGCAGCACCTCGGCGTGCGGCGCGCAGCGCCTCGCGGGCCACGTCGGCCGGGCGGGCCGGACGGGGCGCGGTCCGGGCTGCACGCTGGTCGGGGTGCTCGGCGTCGGCGGGGAGGGCGGGGTCGGTGGATACGACGGAGTCCGTGGGGGCGGCGGAGTCGGTGGGAGCGGCGGGTACGACGGAGTCCCCGGCGGCGGCGGAGCCGGTGGGTACGACGAAGTCGGCGGGAGCGGCGGGTACGACGGAGTCCCCGGCGGCGGCGGAGCCGGTGGGTACGACGAAGTCGGCGGGAGCGGCGAGGGCGGCGGAGTCGGCGGGAGCGGCGGAGGGGGACTCGGCCCCGGCCGACCGTGTCCCAAGGCCATCCCCGTCCCCGGGCTCCCCCGAGCGGCGCCCGGCACCGACCGGCCGCACCGCGCGTTCCCCCGCGACCCCGGCGCCGCCCACTCCCCGGCCCCCGGCATCCGAGTCCCGGCCCCCGGCACCGCCCGCTCCCCGACCCCCGGCATCCGAGTCCCGGTCGCCGTCGGCCGGTGTCGGGCCCTCGTCCGTCTCCCCCGGCGCGGCCCCGGCGTCCGCCCGCGCCTCAGCGACGTCGGTGTCCGTTCCGTCCGGTGCTCCCTCCGCCGCACGCCGGGAGGCCATCGCCCGGCGCAGTGCCTCGCGGGCGATGTCGGCGGGGCGGGGTTCGGTGTGGCCCGCGGACGGCTCCCGTTCGTCGGCCGGCGGCTCGGTGTCCACGGGCCTGCCCCCGGGGTCGCCCGAGGCGGCCCGTCGGCTCGCCTCCCGCAGGGCGCGCCGGGCTTCCTCGGAGGGGCGCGGGGTCATGACGGCCTCCGGAGGGACACCAGGTCGGACAGGTCGCGGTCCGTCAGTTCCGTGAGGGCCGCCTCCCCGGAGCCGAGGATCGCGTCGGCCAGGGCCCGCTTGGACTCCAGCATCTCGGTGATGCGGTCCTCCACCGTGCCCTCGGTGATGAGGCGGTGGACCTGGACCGGCTGGGTCTGGCCGATGCGGTAGGCGCGGTCGGTGGCCTGTTCCTCGACGGCCGGGTTCCACCAGCGGTCGAAGTGGACGACGTGGCCCGCGCGGGTGAGGTTCAGGCCCGTGCCGGCCGCCTTCAGCGACAGCACCAGGACGGGTGTGGCGCCGCTCTGGAAGCGGTCGACCATGTGCTCCCGCTCGGGCACGGGCGTGCCGCCGTGCAGCAGCTCCGCCGGGACGGCGCGCTCGGCGAGGTGCGCGGTGATCAGCCGGGCCATGCCGACGTACTGCGTGAAGACGAGCGCGGAGCCGTCCTCCGCGAGGAGGGTGTCCAGCAGCTCGTCCAGCAGGACGAGTTTCCCGGACCTCGCGGCCTGCCGGTCGCCGCCGGACAGCTCCTCCTTCAGGAACAGGGCGGGGTGGTCGCAGATCTGCTTGAGCGAGGTGAGGAGCTTCAGCACCATGCCGCGGCGCGCCATGCCCTCGGCGGTCTCGATGGCCAGCATCGACTCGCGCACCACCGCCTCGTACAGCGCGGCCTGTTCTCGGGTGAGCGGCACGGGACGGTCGGTCTCGGTCTTGGGCGGCAGCTCGGGGACGATGCCCGGGTCGGACTTCTTGCGGCGCAGCAGGAAGGGCCGGACGAGGCGGGCCAGCCGCTCCACCGCCTCCTCGTCCTCGCCGTTCTCCACGGCGCGCGCGTGCCGGGCGCGGAAGGACTTCAGCGGGCCCAGGAGGCCGGGGGTGGTCCAGTCGAGCAGGGCCCACAGTTCGGAGAGGTTGTTCTCGACGGGGGTGCCGGTGAGGGCCACGCGCGCGGGGGTGGGGATGGTGCGCAGCGCCTTCGCCGTGGCGGAGTAGGGGTTCTTGACGTGCTGGGCCTCGTCGGCGACGACCATGCCCCACGGCTGTACGGCGAGGACGGGTGCCGCGCTGCGCATGGTGCCGTACGTGGTGAGGACGAAGCCGCCGGGCAGGTCGTCCAGGGTGCGGTCCGGCCCGTGGAAGCGGCGGACGGGGACGCCGGGCGCGAACCGGGTGATCTCCCGCTGCCAGTTGCCGAGCAGGGAGGCCGGGCAGACCACCAGCGTCGGTTCGCGGCGGGCGCGCTTGAGGTGCAGGGCGATGACGGTGATCGTCTTGCCGAGGCCCATGTCGTCGGCGAGGCAGCCGCCGAGGCCGAGGGAGGTCATGAGCTCCAGCCAGGCCAGGCCGCGCAGTTGGTAGTCGCGCAGGGTGGCGTGCAGGCCGGCCGGCGGTTCGGCGGGGCGGACGCCGGCCGTCAACCGGTCGCGCAGGGCGGCGAGGGCGCCCGCGGGCACCGCCTCGACGGTCTCGCCGTCCACCTCGGCGGTGCCGGTGAGGGCGACGGACAGGGCGTCGACGGGGTCGAGCAGGCCGAGGTCCCGT
The DNA here is from genome assembly GCF_029813775.1 of Streptomyces sp. DH24. GTDB lineage: Bacteria > Actinomycetota > Actinomycetes > Streptomycetales > Streptomycetaceae > Streptomyces. The sequence goes on from NZ_JARVKW010000051.1 coordinate 32,726, forward strand.
TTGCGGGCCTTGCGGACGAGGGCGGGGTCGACCAGCACCCACTGGTCGCGCAGCCGGACGACCGGGCGGTGCGCCTCGGCGAGCGCGTCCATCTCTGTCTCGCTGAGCGGGTCGCCGCCGAGCGCCAGCTGCCAGCGGAACCGCAGCAGGTCCTCGCTTTCGAAGAACCCGGTGCCGTCGGTCGCCGAGCCGGGCGCGGGCCGGACGACGGCCGTCGCGGTCAGGTCCTGCGCCAGGTCGCGGGGCCAGTGCACGGCGACACCGGCCGCGGCGAGCCGGGTGGCGGCGACGCCGAGCAGGTCGCTCAGCTCGTCCTCGGACAGCGCGAGCACGTCGGGCACGTCCTGCTCGCCGAGCCGGTCGAGCGGGGGCCAGACCCGGGCCGCCCGGCGCACCGCGAGGGCGGCGTCGACGCGCGCGCGTGGCCCGAAGGCGTCGTCCGCCTCTCCCGCCCACAGGGCCGCCGCGTCGGCCACCAGGGTGGGGTCGGCGAGGCTGTGCACCTGGACGATCGCGGCGCCCGCGGTGCGCACCCCGGCGTCGGGGTCGCCGTCGAACAGCTCGTAGGCCGACAGGTCCAGCCGGAGCGAGATCCGCACGCCCGCGTCCATGCCGGCGGCGACCTCGGCGGCCCAGTCGTGCGCGTGCGGCAGATGCTGGGCGGTGCTCGCCGCGAACGGTTTCCCGGCGGCGTAGGGGGCGGCCGGGGTGCGGGGCAGGGTGTCGGCGACCGCGTCGAGGAAGGCGCGCATCAGCGCTTCCGGTTCGGGCAGCAGCAGCGGGCCGGGGCCGGGCAGCGGGACCGCGTGCCCCTCGTACGGGAGGGCGGCGGCCACCGCCCTCAGGTGCGCGATGTCGTCCTGGTCGAGGGGTCCGGCCCGCCAGGCGTCGTGTCCGGTGGCGGTGAGGCCGGGCAGCAGGCGGCCCCGGGCGGCCAGCCGCAGCGCGTGCAGCGCGGCGGCGCCCCAGCAGGCGGTGGCGGGGTGGGCCGCCGGGTCGTGCCGGGCGCCGGCCAGCAGCCCGAGGGCCTCGCCGACCGGGAGCGTGAGCGCCGGGGTGGTCCTGCGGCGTACTCCGGCGCCGTGCCGTCGTACGACTGTGAGCTCCGTGGGGTGCGCTGCCGCGGCGGGCAGCGGGCCGCCGTCCGGGTCCCAGAAGGCGACGGTGCTCTCGCGCGGCAGGGGCGCGGGCAGGAAGACGGCCGCGAGCCGGGCGGGGACCGGACCGGCGGCGGGCCCGGGCTCCCCCGCCCGCTCGGCCACGGCGACCGTGCCGCTCATACGTCCTGTCACCTCCCGCCCCACGGCTCATGTGTCTTCGACTCTACGGGCGGGGTCTGACAACCGGCCCCGGAGCCGGGCCGGCGCGGGACGACCGCACCGGACCGGCGACCGGCGGCGGGTGCCACGACACCGGCCCCGGCGGCCCGCCGCGCATGCCACGACACCGGCCCGCGCGACCCGCGCGGGGTGCTACGGCACGGTGCGGGAGACGACGTAGACCATGACGTGGTCCGGGTTCGACAGGTTCACCACGACGTCCTGGGTGGGCGCCGGGTTCTTCTGCCTGTGGGCCAGCCCCCACCACCGGCCGTCGTCCGGGAACTTCCAGCCACTGACCTTCTGGTCGCGGGCGCCTATCGTCACGTCGCCCTTCCTCAGGTCGCCACGGGTGACGCCCATGCCGGTGAGGAACGCGTCGAGGCCCGCGGCGGTGGTGCCGAACTGGACGTAGAGCCGGCTGGTCTTCCAGTTGTTGGTCTCGTAGTAGGCGATGCGGTCCGCCGGATGCGGTATCGGCACCTGGTAGAGACGGCGCTGCACCTTGGACGGCCAGCCCGCGGTGAGGCCGGTCGCCGAGTACTTGGCCTCCTTGTCCCGGCCGCTGTCGCGGCTCTGGTTCGCGGAGATCACGAGGTAGCCGGCCGGGATGCCGATGAGCAGCACGATGGTCAGCAGGGTGAGCGCCCTGCGGCGGATCATGTGCCGGCGGTCCTCGGCGGGCCGGGGCGGCTGGTCCGGCTTCGCCGGATGCGGTACCGCGGTCACGCCGAGCCCTCCGTGGTGCGCCGGAACTGTTCGGTGGTGCGCCGGAACTGGGCGTACCGCTCGTAGCGCTCGTAGCGTTCCACGCGGCGGCGCTTGGCGCGGCGGAAGCGGCGGGCGACGAGGCGGGCGAGGTCGGCGGCGCCGACCATGCCGGCCTCGGGGCCGAGCTGGGCGCGGGCGATGCGGGCCTCGGGGCGGTAGCCGCGTCCGGTGAGGTTGCGGCGGAAGGCGTCCCGGGCGGGCCCGATCAGCAGGTCGTCGGCGGCCGAGACGCCGCCACCGATCACGAAGCAGGACGGGTCGAGGGCGGCGGCGAGGTTGGCGATGCCGACGCCGAGCCACTGCCCGATGTCCTGGAGCAGTTCGATGCACATGGCGTCGCCCTCGCGGGCCAGCTCGGTGATCATCGGGCCGGTGATGTCGGAGATGTTGCCCTTGACGTGCTCGATGATCCCGTAGGCGACCGGGGAGTCGGCGGCGGCGAGCTCGCGGGCCTCGCGCACCAGGGCGTTGCCGGAGCTGTACTGCTCCCAGCAGCCGCGGTTGCCGCACGGGCAGCGGTGGCCGCCGGGCACGACCTGCATGTGCCCGAACTCGCCGGCGACGCCGTACTTGCCGCGCTTGACCTGGCCGTCCTCCAGGATGGCGCCGCCGATGCCGGTACCCAGCGTGATCATGACGAGGTGGTCCTCGTCGCGGCCGGCGCCGAAGCGCCACTCGGCCCAGGCGGCGGTGTTGGCGTCGTTGTCGACCAGGACGGGGACGGACAGCCTGCCGGAGATGCGGTCCCTGAGGGGTTCGTTGCGCCAGGACAGGTGCGGCGCGAACAGGACGCGGTTGCGGTCGGCGTCGACCCAGCCGGCCGCGCCGATGCCGACGGCGTGCACGTCGTGCCGGTCGGACAGGTCGAGGACCAGCTCGACGATGGTGTCCTCGACGACCTTCGGGCTCTTGGACTTGTCCGGGGTCTCCGCGCGGAGCTTCTCCAGGATGTTGCCGTCGGCGTCGACCACGCCCGCCATCACCTTCGTGCCGCCGATGTCGATACCGACGGTCGGCACGCGGGGTGCCGTCAGGTGCGAGCGGCGTTCCCGGGTGCCGACCGTGCGGAGCACGGGGCGCCGGGAGCCGAGGGGGGCGCTGAAGTCGCGGTAGGTGCTCATCAGGGCCGATTCTGCCGCACGGTCACGGACAACACCGAACAGGGCAGGACGGGGGCGGTGCCCGGTCGCCGCCGGGTGCGGGCGGTCCGTGGCCGGTCGCCCCGGGGCGGCGCGGCCGTGGGCCGGCGCGGGCCCGCGCCCCGTCCGCGGCGCGGCGGCCCGGGGTGCCGTTGGTCGGGGCGGGGCCGTTCGCGGCGCGGTTCTTCAGCGGCGTCGCAGCTCGTGGCGCAGTTCGTCGAGCTCCGTGCCGCCCGCCATCTGCGTCGTCAGTTCGTCCAGGGTGATGGCGTCCCGTTCGTGGTTGCCGACCATCGCCCCACGCTTCAGCAGGACGAACCTGTCGCCCACCAGATGGGCGTGGTGCGGGTTGTGCGTGATGAAGACGACACCGAGGCCCTGGTCGCGGGCCGCCGCCACGTACTTCAGGACCACGCCGGACTGCTTCACGCCGAGGGCCGCCGTCGGCTCGTCCAGCACCAGGACCTTCGCGCCGAAGTACACGGCCCGCGCGATCGCCACGCACTGGCGTTCGCCGCCGGACAGGGTGCCGATGGGCTGGTCGACGTCGCGCAGGTCGATGCCCATGCGCAGCAGCTCGGCGTGCGTGGTGCGGCGCATGTGGTCGACGTCCATGCGCTTGAAGGGGCCGGCGCCCTTGCGGGGCTCGGAGCCGAGGAAGAAGTTCCGCCAGACCGGCATGAGCGGGACGACGGCCAGGTCCTGGTAGACGGTGGCGATGCCGCGGTCCAGGGCCTCGCGCGGGGAGGCCAGCGTGGTCTCCTCGCCGTCGAGGCGGAGGGTGCCGCCGTCGTGCCGGTGCAGCCCCGCGATGATCTTGATGAGGGTGGACTTGCCCGCGCCGTTGTCGCCGAGGACGCAGGTGATCTCACCCGCGTGGACGTCCAGGGAGACGGCTTCGAGGGCGCGGACGTTGCCGTAGTACTTGCTGACGTCGGACAGTGCGACGAGCGGCGTGCGCTGTGCGGTCTGCGTCACTTGGTGGCCTCCGCGCGCTTGCGGACCCAGGCGTTGAGCAGGGTCGCGAGGAGCAGCATCGCTCCGAGGAAGAACTTGAACCAGTCGGGGTTCCACTCGGCGAAGACGATGCCCTTGCTGGTCATGCCGAAGATGAGGGCGCCGACCGCCGAGCCGACGGCGCTGCCGTAGCCGCCGGTGATCAGGCAGCCGCCGATGACGGCCGCGATGATGTAGATCAGCTCGTTGCCGACGCCCTCGCCGGACTGGACGACGTCGTACGAGAACAGCAGGTGCTGGCCGGAGATCCAGGCGCCGAGCGCCACGCCCATGTAGAGGCCGGTCTTGGTGCGGGCGACCGGGACGCCGACCGCGCGGGCCGCGTCCTGGTTGCCGCCGACGGCGAAGATCCAGTTGCCCGCGCGGGTGCGCAGCAGGATCCAGGAGGCGACGGCGACCAGGGCGAGCCACCACACGATGGTGATCTTGAAGCCGACGCCGCCGACGGTGAGGGTGGAGGCGAAGACGTCGCGGGCCGTCGGGAAGCCCTCCATGTCGGCGATGGTCTTGGTGGAGACGGTGCCGCCGATCAGCTTGGTGAAGCCGAGGTTCATGCCGGTCAGCATCAGGAACGTGCCGAGCGTGATGATGAAGCTCGGCAGTTTCGTGCGGGTCAGCATGAGGCCGTTGAAGGCGCCGATCGCCAGGGTGGCCAGCAGGGACACGCCGACGCCGACCCAGACGTTGGCGGTCATCCCGTAGCTGAACATGGACGAGATCAGCGCCGACGAGGTGACCATGACGCCGGCGGACAGGTCGAACTCGCCGCCGATCATCAGCAGCGCGACCGGTACCGCCATGATGCCGATGGTCGAGGCGGCGTACAGGACCGTGCTGAGGCCGGCCGCGCGCAGGAAGCCGTCGGCGGCGAACGCGAAGAACACGAGGACGGCGATCGCGCCGACGACCGAGCCGAGCTCCGGGCGGCCGAGCAGGGCGCGCAGCGGAGACCTCGGCAGAAACCTTTCGTCAGTGAGGGCGCTCATCGGGTGCCCCGCTTCGTGTACTCCTCGAGCTCGGCCGCGTCGGCCCTGGTGATGATCTGCGGCCCGGTGAGCACCGGCCGGCCGCCGCCGAGGACGTCGGCGTTGTACTTGTACAGCCACAGCAGGTCGACCGCCTCGTAGCCCTGGAGGTAGGGCTGCTGGTCGACGGCGAAGCCGAGGGTGCCGTCCTTCAGGCCGGCGGCCACCTTGGCGTTCAGGTCGAAGGTGTCGATCTCGGCACGGCTGCCGGCGGCCTGCCCGGCCTTCACGGCGGTGTCCGCGTAGGGCGCGCCGAGCGTGACGACCGCGTCGACCGCCTTGTCGGACTGGAGCTTGGCCTCCACGGCGGACTGCACGTCCGGCATGCTCGTGCCGTTGACGTAGAGCCGCTGCACCGTGCCGCCGAAGGTCTTCTCGACGCCGTCGCAGCGCTGCTCGTGACCGACGTTGCCCTGCTCGTGCAGGACGCAGAGCACCTTCTTCTTCCCGCGCCCGTCGAGCTCCTCGCCGACGGCCTCGCCCGCGATCGTCTCGTCCTGGCCGATGTGGGTGAGCGCGCCGAACTCCTTGGACTTCTCCGAGCCCGAGTTCACGGTGACGACCGGGATGCCGGCCTTCGCGGCGCGCGCGAGGGCCGCCTTCATCGCGTCGGGCTTGGCGAGCGTGACGATGATCCCGTCGACCTTCTTGTCGACGGCCGCGTCCACGAGCTGCGCCTGCTGCTGCGCCTCGTCGTCGTGCGAGTAGAGGAAGTTGATGTTGTCCTTGACGGCGGCCTGCTCCGCGCCGCTCTGGACGATGTCCCAGAAGGTGTCGCCATCGCCCGAGTGGGTGATCATCGCGAAGGTCCAGCGGGGCGTGTCCACCGCCGCCCTCCCCTGGGCCGCCGCGGCCTTGCGGGCGTCCTCCGCCCGCTTGCCACCGGTGCTGCTGCACCCCGCGAGGGAGGTGCACAGTGCCCCCGCCAGCGCGATGCCTACCCAGGTCCGAAACCGTGCCACGAGGCCGTGCCCTTCTTGCTGTGTTGTCCTGCTGTGTTCTCTTGCTGTGTTCCGTGGTGCGCGAGGGGCAGGTCGCGGATTGTCCCACCGGCCCCAAACGCCCCATTGTCGAACACAGGGATCATGCATCCGGCGACCGGGGAGGGCGACTCGGTCGCATTGTCCGGACATTGAGACGAACCCGGCGGCGGAGACGGGCCGGGACCGGACGGTGCCGGCCGGACTCAGGGCCGTACGAGGAGCTGGAACTCGAAGGAGTAGCGGGACGGCCGGTAGGTGTGCGTGCCGTACTCCACCGCGCGGCCGGTGTCGTCGAAGGTGACGCGCTGCATGGTGAGCAGCGGCGCGCCCTCGGGCTCGGTGAGCCGTTCCGCCTCGGCGGCCGTGGCGGCGCGGGCGCCGATGGTCTGACGGGCGCTGTGCAGGGTGATCCCGGCGGCGCGCATCAGCCGGTACAGACCCGTCGCCTCCAGCTGGCCAGTGTCCAGTTCGAGCAGGCCGGGCGGCAGGTAGTTGCACAGGTACGCCATCGGCTCGCCGTGCGCGAGCCGCAGCCGTTCGACGCGGTGCACGTCGCTGTCCTCGGCGACGCCGAGCGCCGCCGCGATTTCGGCGGAGGCCGGCACGACCGCGTTGACCAGGACTTTCGTGGCCGGGCGCTGGCCCGCCGACTCCAGGTCGTCGTAGAGGCTGCTCAGTTCCAGGGGGCGTTTGACCTGGCTGTGCACGACCTGGGTGCCGACGCCCCGGCGGCGCACCAGCAGTCCCTTGTCGACGAGGGACTGGATGGCCTGGCGGACGGTGGGCCGGGACAGGCCGAGCCGGGCCGCGAGCTCGATCTCGTTGCCGAGCAGGCTGCCGGGGGTCAGCGCGCCGTGCTCGATCGCGGCCTCCAGCTGCTGCGACAGCTGGAAGTACAAGGGCACCGGGGAGCTGCGGTCCACACGGAGATCGAGCTGCACGGTCGGGTCCACTCCTGGTTTCGGCACGGCCCGAGCGTAGCTCCGTGCGTTGTTGACGGGAAGTTGTGTAGTTCGGTTGTCCGGACATACGCATTGACAGGGGCGGGGCGGGGCCGCACTTTGTTTCCATGCGCATCGGGGTCATCGGGACGGGCCGCATCGGCACCATCCACGCGAACACACTCAGCCGGCATCGCGACGTCGGGTCCCTGATCCTCACGGACACCGACGGCGCGCGGGCCCAGGAGCTGGCGCACCGGCTGGGCGAGACGGCGGCCCCCGGCGTGGACGAGATCTTCCGGTGGGGCGTGGACGCCGTGGTGATCACCACGGCGACACCGGCCCACGCCGACTACATCGGCCGGGCGGCGCGGGCGGGGCTGCCGGTGTTCTGCGAGAAGCCCATCGCCCTCGACCTGCCGGGCACGCTGCAGGCGATCGCCGAGGTGGAGGCGGCCGGGACGATCCTGCAGATGGGGTTCCAGCGCCGTTTCGACACCGGATACGCGGGTGCTCGGGACGCGGTGCGGTCGGGGCGGCTCGGGCGGCTGCACACCGTCCGGGCGATGACGTCCGACCAGGCGCCGCCGCCCGCCGCGTACCTGCCGCTGTCCGGCGGGCTGTACCGGGACACACTGATCCACGACTTCGACGTGCTGCGCTGGGTGACGGGGCGGGAGGTGGTCGACGTGTACGCCACCGGGTCCGACGCCGGGCCGCGGATGTTCCGGGACGCCGGTGACGTGGGCACGGCCGCGGCGCTGCTCTCGCTCGACGACGGCACGCTGGCGACGGTCACCGGGACACGGTTGAACGGCGCCGGTTACGACGTCCGCATGGAGCTGGCCGGGGAGCTCGACCAGATCGTCGTCGGCCTGGACGACCGTACGCCGATCGCGTCCACCGAGCCGACCGGGCCGCCCGCCGCCGACAAACCGTGGTCGGGGTTCCTGGAGCGCTTCGCGCCCGCCTACGCGGCCGAGCTGTCGGCGTTCGTGGAGGTGGTGCGGGGCGAGCGGCCCAACCCGTGCGACGGGCGCGAGGCGTTGCAGGCCCTGCGCGTCGCCGAGGCCTGCGAGGTGTCCCGCCGGGACCGCCGACCGGTACGGCTGGTGGAGATCCCGGGCGGGCGCGAGTCGCCGACGGGGTGAGTCCCACTCCCCGTGACCCGCGCCCGCGCCGCGGGGCCGGGCGCCACCCCTCCACCCGGCGGTTCCCGTCGAGCGCAGCCGCGGAGGCGCGTTTCGTGGCGCCCCGTGCGGTGCCGGTGGCCACGGCTCCCGCGCCTCGTGCCGGGCAGGTGTTCACGACGACCGGTGCCGCACCTCCGAGTCGGCCGCCACGGACGCCCACAGCTTCTCCGTCACCTCGTCCAGCTGCTCGAACCGCTGCGTGATCCGCTTCAGCACGGAGGGCGCGGACGTCGCCTCGTAGCGCAGGGCGAGCACGCCCATGGCCTCCCAGTGCCGGGTGGCCTCCTCGTGCAGGGTCAGGCTGCGGTCCGAGGCGCCGGCGACCTCCAGGGAGCGGGCCATCAGCTTCAGACTGGGCACCGCGTACAGGACCGAGGCGTGGTGGAAGAGGCGGCGGGCGCCGAGCGCGGCGCGTTCGGGCGGCCCCGCGAAGCACTCCTCGCACAGCGCCCGGTAGCGGCGGACCGCCTCCCGGAAGCGGTCCTCGGCGAAGAACCGCTCCGCCTGACGGGCCAGGGCACCGCTCAGCTCCGCGCCGTCCGGACGTCCCTCACCGGTCGCCTGCGCCCGGCCGTCGGCGCGGAGGTCGTCGGAGACGGCGTAGAAGAAGCCCATCGCGTCGTGCGCGTCGCTCTTGATCCGGTCGGCCGTCGAGCGGATCAGGTCGTCGAAGGTCACCACGGCGCGGCAGCTGAACGGCTGCGGGCCGACGACGAGGCTGTCGTGCACCTCGACATGGCCGTGATCGGCGGCGATCTCCCGGACGACGACGGCGTGCAGGTACGGGTTGTTGTCCCGGTAGACGTCGGCGTAGTTGAGGTGAGCGGTGTTGACCCACACGATGACCGCCCGGTGCCGCTCCAGCAGGGCTTCGAGCTGCGGGCCCGGCGCCCCGAAGTCGATGGCCTCCTTGTGCACCGTGAAGGCCGACCGGGTCATGCCGAGCGCGCCGGCCTCCTCGACCGGGAAGATGTACTCCGGATACCCCGACTCGTCCAGGCCCGCCTGGAACAGGTAGCCGTCCCCGCGTTCGAAGACGGCCTGTTCCTCCACCGGGCGGCCGGCGATGCCGGCGAGGACCGAGTAGCTTCCGGTGAGGCAGTTGACGGCGGTCTCGTCGAACCGCTCGATGATGTGGCTGTCCATCGGCGTCAGCCCCGCAGTTCGAGCGTGCAGCACTTGACGCTGCCGCCGGCCTTGAGGAGTTCGGTCAGCTCCACGCCGACCGGCTCGAAACCGCGCTCGGCGAGCCGGCGGGCGAGTCCGGTGGCCGCCTTCGGCAGCAGGACGTGCCGGCCGTCGGAGAGCATGTTCAGCCCGAACACCGCCGCGTCCTCGTCGGTCGCCAGGACGGCGTCCGGGAACATCTCGCGCAGCACCGCCCGGCTCCCCTCGGAGAACGCCTCCGGGTAGTACGCCACCTCGTCGTCCGACAGCACGGCGAGCGCGGTGTCCAGGTGGTAGTACGACGGGTTCACCAGCCGGAGACTGGTGACGGGCAGCCCGAAGAACTCCTGGGCCTCGAAATGCGAGCGCGGGTCGGTGCGGAAGCCCGTGCCGGCCAGCAGGCGGCGGCCGACGACGAGGTAGTCGCCCTCGCCCTCGTTGATGTGCTCCGGCCAGTACAGCTCCTCGAAGCCCTGCCGCCGGAACCACTCCAGATAGCGGGGGCCCTCCGCGGTGCGCTCGACGTGACGGAAGCGGGCGCCGAACACCTTGCCGTCGACCACCGTCGCGCCGTTGGCCGCGAACACCATGTCGGGCAGTCCCGGGACCGGCTCGATCTCCAGCACGGTGTGCCCGAGTTCCCGGTACAGGTCGCGCAGCCCCTCCCACTGGCGCAGCGCGAGGGCGCCGTCCACGGGCTTGCCGGGGTTCATCCACGGGTTGATGGAGTAGGTGACGTCGAAGTGGCGCGGGGGGCACATCAGGAACCGGCGCGGGGTCGCCGTCCGGTTCCGGTCGTCTCTCACGGACTGGTTCGCAGTCATGCGTGCTGCTCTCCTGGATAGGCGGAACGAGAGGAATCGGGGTCGTTCCCGCCGTCGACGGCGGGGGTGGTGCGCGCGACGGCGGCGGCGGTGAGGCGGCCGTCGGGACTGCTCCAGTCGGCGAACCGCCAGCCGGCCGGTGCGCCGGGGTCCGTGAGGTCGACGGCGCGCAGTCGGCCGAGCGTGGTGACGCCCACCTTCACCAGGGCCTCCTTGCGCACCCACAGGCGGAGGAAGGAGCGTGCGGGGTCCGGGGCGGCGCGGACCGCGGCGAGTTCCGCGGGCGCCAGCGACCGGGCGGCCACCCGCGCGTCGAACACCGCGGCCGAGGCGTCCTCCACGTCCACGCCGACGGGGCCCGGGCCCGCGGCGGCGGCGACCGCGCCCCGCGCGTGGGACAGGCTGACGCCGACGCCGGGGTGGTCGCGGAGGTAGGGCCGGCCGTGGTCCTCGCCGCCGCACCCGGCACACACCTGACCGAGCGTCAGACCGGCGGGCGGCACGCCGAGCAGGCGCGCCGCGCACACCCGTACCAGCGCGTGGGCGGCCAGGTAGTCCTCGCGGCGCTCCCCCGCCGGCAGTCGGGCGGCGCGGTGCTGTTCGTACGGGGCGAGCGTGACCGAGTCCAGCAGCGGCAGGACGTCCGCGGTGGCGCGCACCAGGGCGAGCGGGGTCATGGACGGGTCGGGTCCGTCCGGTCGCGGTACGGCCTCTTGCGGCGTGGCCGGTGCGGCGGCCCGGCGGGGGGGCACGGCCGGGGTCGTGCCGCCGGTGCGCGATGGCGGGATGGGCACTGCCTGTTCCTCCGCTCGTGGGTCGGTCGGCTCCGGGTGTCGGGGCTGTGGGGGTGCCGCTCAGTGGCCCATGCCGACTCCTCCGTCGACGGGCAGGACGGTGCCGGTGACGTAGCCGGCGGTCTCGGCGGTGAGGTAGCCGACCGCCGCCGCGACCTCCTCGGTGGTGGCCGTGCGGCGCATCGGCACGGTCGCCAGCAGGCTTCGCCGCTTCTCCTCGGGCATGGCCGCGACCATGTCCGTGTCCGTGTAGCCGGGGGCGACGACGTTGACGGTGATGCCGTGGCCCGCGACCTCCAGCGCCAGCGACCGGGCCAGGCCGATGAGTCCGGCCTTGGAGGCGGCGTAGTTGGTCTGCCCGACCGCGCCGGACAGCGCGACCGTGGAGGACATCAGGACGATGCGCCCCCAGCGGGCCCGCATCATGCCCCGCAGGACCGGCCTGATCCCGTGGAAGGCGCCCAGCAGGTTGGTGTGCAGCGGTGCCCGGAAGTCCTCCGCGGTCATGGCGGCGAGCGGCCGGTCCCGGGTGATGCCCGCGTTGTGGACCAGCACCTCCACCGGGCCCAGCTCCGCCTTGACCTGTGCGCAGGCCTCGGTCACCGCCTCGGCGTCGGTGACGTCGCAGCGCACGGCGAACAGCCCCGCGGGCGGCTCACCGGTGCGGTGGCTGACGGCGACCCGGTCGCCGCGGGCGGCCAGATGCCGTGCGACGGCGAGGCCGATACCGCGGTTCCCGCCGAGCACCAGGGCAGTTCGGGGCATGGTGAGTCCTTCTCCGTTTCCGGGCCTCCCGCGCGGGAGCCGGTCCGTGCGCCCGTACGGAAAGGCCGTCCGGGTCGGTGTTCGGGTCGTGGCGGCGCCGGGCCAGGTCCGCACAGGGGCGACTGCCGCGCGACGCCCCTGTGCGGACCCGGCCTAGCGGTCCCGCTCCGGTGGCCTGTCGCCGAGCGCGTCCAGCGCCTTGGCCACCAGGTCGCCGATCTCCCGGGCGGGCCGGGCGTTCATCATCTCCAGGTGGGTGCAGGCGATTCGGTGCTCCAGCAGCCGGCCCTCGACGTACGGCAGCCACGGTTCGCTGAACGAGGACGGCCGGTTCGGTTCCTCGGCGGCGACGAAGAACAGCACGTCGCCCCGGTACCGTTCGGGCCGGAACTGGTCGCGCAGCCGGATCAGGTTCTCCACGACGGCCAGCAGCCGCCGCTCGTCGGGCACGACCTGGCGTACGGCGGCCGTCTCCGTCTCGATCAGCTCGCGCAGGTCGGCCGGTTCGACCTCGTCTCCGGAGACCATCACCGTGTCCAGCATCGCGACGAGTTCGACCCGCTCGCCCTCGGCCTGCAGCCGCGCGGCCAGTGAGTGGGCGACCAGCCCGCCGAAGGACCAGCCGAGCAACCGGTACGGTCCGTGCGGACTGACGGCGCGGATCTGGCGCAGGTAGTCCTCCAGCAACTCCTGGTAGCTGTCCGGCATCCGTGCGCCGGCGGTGATGCCGCGCGCCTGCAGGGCGTAGACCGGCTGCTGCGCGTCCAGTCGGCGCATCAGCGCGGCGTAGCTCCAGCTGAGCCCGAATCCGGGGTGGACGCAGAACAGCGGGGGCCTGCCGCCGCGGGTGCGCAGCGGCAGCAGCACACCGAAGTCGTCGGCCGGGGCCTTCGCGCCCGGTGCGCTCGCGGGCGTGGCACCGGCCGGGCGCAGCCGCTGGGCCAGGCCCTGCACGGTCGGCGTCTCGAACAGGTCGCGCACGGTCAGTTCGGCGCCCAGCCGCGCGCGGATGCGGCGGACGAGCCGGATCGCGATGAGTGAGTGCCCGCCGATGTCGAAGAAGCTGTCGGTGGCCGACACCTCGGGCAGGCCGAGTGCCTCGGCGAACAGCGCGGCGAGCGCGGTCTCGTCCGGTGTACGGGGCGGGCGTCCGGCCGGGGCGCCGAAGCCGGGGTCGGGCAGCCGGCCCCGGTCCAGCTTCCCGGCGGGCGACAGCGGCAGCGCGTCGAGCGGCACGACGGCGGCCGGGACCATGTACTCGGGCAGCAGCCGGGCGACCGCGGCGCGCAGCCGGGCGGGGTCGGGCGTGGTGCCGGGTGCGGGCGTGACGTAGCCGACCAGCCGGCGTTCGCCCCGGCCGTCCTGGTGCAGGACGACGACGGCCTGGGCCACCTCGGGCTGTTCGGCGAGGACCGCCTCCACCTCGCTGGGCTCGACGCGGAAACCGCGGAGCTTGACCTGGTCGTCGGCGCGTCCGACGTACTGGAGTTGTCCGTCGGGGCGGCGCAGCACGATGTCGCCGGAGCGGTACATGCGCGCGTCCGGCGGCCCGAAGGGGTCGGCGACGAAGCGGGCCTCGGTGAGGTCGGGCCGGTTCAGATAGCCGCGGGTGACACCGGCGCCGGCGATGTACAGCTCGCCGGGCACGCCGACGGGCAGGGGCCGCATCCGGTCGTCCAGCACGTACAGGCGGGTGTTGCGCAGCGGGCGCCCGATGGGCGGCGCGTCGTGCCCGGGCCGGCCCTCGTCGTCGCGGGTGGCGGAGGAGCTGGCGTACACGGTCGTCTCGGTGGGGCCGTAGGCGTTGACCAGCCGGGCCCCCGGCAGGGCGGCCCGCAGCCGGGCGGCGACCTGCGGGGACAGTGCCTCGCCCGCCAGGACGAGGTGGTCGGCGCGCAGGTCGGGCGCGCCGTCGGTGATCAGCCGGTCCAGCACCGAGGGGACGCCGCTGACGAGGGTGCCCCGCCAGCCGCCGCGCTCGCCGATCTCCAGCAGGTCGCGGACGACTTCGATGCTGCCGCCGTTGAGCAGCGGCCCGAGGATCTCGAACACGGAGACGTCGAAGCTCAGGGAGGTGGCGGCGAGCACCCGCTCCAGCCCGTCGCCGAAGGCGTCCGCCGCCCAGGCGACGAGGTTGGCGATGTTGCGGTGGGTGACGGCGACGCCCTTGGGCCGGCCGGTCGAGCCCGAGGTGTAGATGCCGTAGGCGGTGTGGTCGGCGGTCACGGCACGCTCGAACGTGGCGTCACCGGGCGCGTCGAGGACAGCGCGCACCTGCGGGTCGTCACAGAGCAGGACCGGGGGTGCGCCGGGGCCCGCGGGGAGGCTGCCGACGGCGGACGACTCGCTGATCACCAGGGCGGGGGCGGCGTCCCGCACCATGAACGCCAGCCGCTCGGGCGGGTAGACGGGGTCGAGTGGCACATAGGCGGCGCCGGCTCTGAGCACGGCGAGCAGGGCGACGACGGTGGTGGCGGAGCGGTGTGCCGCCAGGCCCACGAAGTCGCCCTCGCCGACGCCGCGTTCGGCGAGCAGCCGGGCCATCCGGGCGGACGCCCGGTCGAGTTCGCGGTAGCTGAGGGTGTCCGAGCCGCAGACGACGGCGGTGGCGTCGCCGCGCCGGGCGGCCTGCCGCGCGAACAGGGCGGGCACGGTGTCGTCGGTGAGGGGTGCGGCGGTGTCGTTCCAGTGGTGCAGGACGCGCCGCCGCTCCTCCTCGTCCATCAGGTCGAGGCCGGCGAGGGGGGTTTCGGGGTGGGCGCAGACGCCGGCGAGGAGGTGGGCCAGGTGGTCCGCGAGGGCGTGGACGCCGCTGTCGTCGAAGCGGTCGGTGTCGTACTCGACGTAGATGCGGAGGTCGTCGCCGGACTCCACGAAGGTGAGCATCAGCTCGAACGCGGCCGTCGCGTTGGCGATCGGCAGGGACTGGGTGCGCAGTCCGGCCTCCGGCTGGGCCTGCGGGCCGGTGCGGACGTGGTTGAGGGCCAGCTGGAACACCGGCTGACGGCCCGCGATCCGGGGCGGGTTGACGGCCTGCACCAGCTCGTGGAAGGCCACGCCCTGATGGCGCATTGCCTGGAGGGTGCGGCCCTGGACCTGGCGCAGCAGCGGCAGGAAGGGCTCGTCGGTGTCGAACCTGGCGCGCAGCGGCATGGTGTTGACCGTCAGGGCGACCAGGTTCTCCGAGCCGGGTTCCAGACGGGTGGACAGGGGCACGCCGAGCACGATGTCCCGCTCGCCGGTGTAGCGGCCGAACAGGGCGAAGGCGCCGGCGGCGAGCACGGAGAACAGGCTCGCGCGGTGTTCCTCGGCCAGGGCGCGCAGTCGGGCGGCCAGCGGGGCCGGCAGGTCGCGGCGGTGGGTGGCCGCGTGCCGCCGGGTGGTGCCGCCCAGCCGGGCCATGGGCAGGTCCAGCGTCGCGGGCGCGCCGTCGAGTTCGGCGCGCCAGTGCTCCAGGGCGCGGGTCCGGCGCCGGTCGTGGGCCGCGGAGAGCCGGGCGGCGACGTGGTCGGCGTAGCTCGGGGCGGGCGGCGGCAGCGGGTTCGGGCGGCCCTCGGCGCACGCCCCGTACAGGGTGGTGAACTCGCGGGCGAGGACGTCGAGGGAGTCGCCGTCGGCGATGGTGTGGTGGGCGACGAGCAGCAGGACGTGGCGGTGCTCGCCGAGCCGGAACAGCGTGGCCCGCAGCAGCGGCGCCGCGTCCAGCCGGAAGGGCCGGTCCTGTGCCCGGGTGAAGTGCCGGTCGAGGACGGCGTCGACGAGGTCCGGGTCCGTGGCCGTGAGGTCGGTCTCCTCGACGGGTACGGTCACCGAGTCCGCGATCGACTGCCGCGGTCCGCCCTCGTGTTCGGTGATGCCCACCCGCAACGCCTCGTGCCGCTCGGTCAGGGCACGCAGCGCGCCGTCGAGGGCGGCGCGGTCGAGCGGGCCGTCGAGCCGCAGTGCCAGGGCCAGGCTGTGGGTGCCGGGCCGCTCGTGCGCCGCCTCGGCGAACAGCACGCTCTCTTGGGCGGGGAGAAGGGGAAGGCTCCTGGCCTCGTTGTTCATGTCAAGTCCCGTCGGCAGGGGGCGGGCGGGCACGGCCCGCGATGGTGCCAGGGGTGTCCGGTGCGCCGGGCGGGCGGCGGGCAGCGGCGCCCGCCCGGTGGACAGGGCGCTCCCGGGACCTGCCCGGCAGCTCCGGTCGCCTGCC
>NZ_JARVKW010000052.1 GCF_029813775.1 Streptomyces sp. DH24
GGGGCGGGTGGGACCGCCGGACGCGCCGCAGACGACCGCCGGACGGGCCGGGCGGGAGCGCCGGTGGGCCGGTGTCACACGCCCGACGGGCCGACTGCACGCGCCGACGGGCCGAGTGGCTCGGCCTCTCTCAGCCGGGTCCGTGCCTCCATCAGTGCGAAGCCCAGGAGGTTCGGGCCCTTCCAGCGCTCCGGGTCCGTCGCCGCCTCGTCGTCCGCCGCCAGGCCGATGCCCCACACGCGGTCCACCGGGCTCGCCTCCACCAGGACCCGGTCCCCCGTGCTCAGGAGGAACGCGCGCAGGTCGGCGTGGGCCGTGAACTTGTGGACGCTGCCCTCGACCACCAGGCCGAACCGCTCGCGCTCCCACGTCGCCTCGTCGAAGTCGCGGACCAGGCGGCCGGCCTTCTTCGCCTCCGCCGGGTGCTGTGCCGCCAGCACGCGCCGCTGTGCCTCCGCGTCGCCGAACAGGCGAGCCTTGCCGGCCATCATCCAGTGCTCGGCCGTCCCGTACGTCACGCCGTCCACCGTGAACGGCGACGGCCACCACTGGCTCAGGCAGCTAGGGCCGACCCGGCCGTCCGGGCGTGGCCGGTGACCCCAGAAGTGCAGATACTTGATCCGCGCCCCCGCACGCGCCTGTCTGATCAGGGTCTCCCGGGAAGTGATCGTCCCTGTCGGTTCCGCCATGCACGCGAGTCTGGCAGGAACCACTGACAACACGTCCGGTCCTTTCCGTCGCCACTCGACACCGGGTCGACAGATTCCGTCGCGTAACCAAAAGGCAACAACGGAATCACTTGTTGGAGTGCCATTGCTCTGTCAGGATCGGCACTCAAATCGAGCCGGAGCCACGTCGGCCCCTCTCGGGGACCAGGGGAGAGCGACATGTACAACCCGGGCAATGCCACCCCGGACACCTCGGAAGCCGCCGCCACCGCGGACCGGTTCCCGGCGCGGGAACGCTTCGCGGTCGGGGCGCAGTACATCGGCGGCCGGCTCGCGCGGGGCACGTCCGGCCGCACGCACGCGGTCGTCGATCCGGCGAGCGGCGCGGCCGTGTACCGCTACGAACTCGCCGGCACCGACGACGTCGACGCCGCCGTGGCGGCGGCCCGCGCGGCCTTCCCGGGGTGGGCCGGCGCGACCCCCGGCGAGCGGTCCGACGCGCTGCACCGTTTCGCCGCCGTCGTCGCCGAGCGCGCCGAGGACTTCGCCCGCGCCGAGGCCCTCCAGTGCGGCAAGCCGCTGAAGCTGACCCGCGAGTTCGACGTGCCGGGCACCATCGACAACATCGCGTTCTTCGCGGGGGCCGCCCGGCATCTGCAGGGGCAGTCCGCCGGTGAGTACTCCGGCGACCACACCTCGTACGTCCGGCGCGAGCCCATCGGCGTCGTCGGTTCCGTCGCCCCGTGGAACTACCCGCTCCAGATGGCCGCCTGGAAGATCCTCCCGGCGATCGCCGCGGGCAACACCGTCGTCCTGAAGCCCGCCGAGCTCACCCCGCTGACCTCGCTGCTGTTCGCGCAGGCCGCCACCGACGCCGGCGTCCCGGACGGTGTCGTCAACATCGTCACCGGCACGGGCCAGGAGGCCGGTGAGCACCTCGTCGCGCATCCCGGCGTGGCGATGACGTCCTTCACCGGCTCCACCCCCGTCGGCAGGCGCGTCGCCGAGCTGGCCACCGCCACCGTCAAGCGCATCCACCTGGAACTCGGCGGCAAGGCACCCTTCGTGGTCTTCGACGACGCCGACCTGGAGGCCGCCGCCAACGGCGCCGTCGCCGGCGCGCTCATCAACAGCGGGCAGGACTGCACGGCCGCCACGCGCGCGTACGTGCAACGGCCGCTGTACGAGGCCTTCGTGGAGCGCACGGCCGCGCTCATGGAGACCGTCCGGCTCGGGGACCCCTTCGCGGCCGGCACCGACCTCGGTCCGCTGATCTCGCACGCCCAGCGCGACCGCGTCGCCTCCTTCGTCGAGCGGGCGCGCGCCCACGCGCGCGTGGTGACCGGTGGCGAGGCACCGCAGGGGGAGCTGAAGGACGGTGCCTACTACCGGCCCACGCTGATCGCCGACGCGGCCCAGGACAGCGAGATCGTGCAGTCCGAGATCTTCGGGCCCGTCCTCGTCGTGCTGCCCTTCGACAGCGACGACGAGGGGATCGCGCTCGCCAACGACACCCCGTACGGACTCGCGGCCTCCGCCTGGAGCCGGGACGTCTACCGGGCGAACCGCGCCACCCGCGAGATCAAGGCGGGCTGTGTGTGGGTCAACGACCACATCCCGATCATCAGCGAGATGCCGCACGGCGGCTACAAGGCGTCCGGCTTCGGCAAGGACATGTCCGCGTACTCCTTCGAGGAGTACACGCAGATCAAGCACGTCATGTTCGACAACACGGCGGTGGTCCGCAAGGACTGGCACCGCACCGTCTTCGGGGACCGCTGACCACCAGGCCGCCCGACCACGGCCGACCGACCTCCCGAAAGGGCACCACGCGCATGGAGCAGTACGAGCCCGACCGCCTGTCAGCGGCCCAAGTGGCCGCCCTGCGGCGCAGTTTCCGAAACGGCCGGGCCGCCCTCACCCGGCGCTCGCTTCTCCGCGCCTCCGCGGGCGGCGCGCTCGCGGTCGGCGGACTCGGCGCGCTGAGCGGCTGCGGCATCCCCGCGGCCGGCAAGACCCGGGGCGGGGTCTCGGCGGAGGACCACTCGGCGAAGGAGAAGACGGTGAGCTTCTCCAACTGGACCGAGTACATGGACGTCGACGACTCCGGCAAACGCCATCCGACCCTCGACGCGTTCACCGCGCGCACCGGCATCAAGGTCAGGTACACCGAGGACATCAACGACAACAACGAGTTCTTCGGCAAGATCAAGCCGCAGCTCGCCGCGGGCCAGGAGACCGGCCGCGACCTCATCTGCGTGACCGACTGGCTGGCCGCCCGCCTCATCCGCCTCGGGTGGGTCCAGAAACTCGACCCGTCGAACCTGCCGCACGCCTTCGCGAACCTGTCGTCGCAGTTCCGCACCCCCGACTGGGACCCGGGGCGCGCCTACTCCTACCCCTGGCAGGGCATTTCCACGGTCATCGCCTACAACAGGAAGGCGCTCGACGGCGTCGAGGTGACGTCCGTCTCCGACCTGCTCGACCACCCGAAGCTCAAGGGCCGCGTCGGCTTCCTCACCGAGATGCGCGACACCGTCGGCATGACCCTGCTCGACATGGGCAAGGACCCGGGGAAGTTCACCGACGACGACTACGACGCGGCGATCGCCCGCCTGCAGAAGGCCGTCGACCGGGGCCAGATCCGCCGCTTCACCGGCAACGACTACACCTCCGACCTCACCAAGGGCGACTTCGCGGCCTGTCTCGCCTGGGCCGGCGACGTCGTGCAGCTCAAGGCGGACAGCCCGGACGTCGACTTCCTCATCCCGGACAGCGGCTACCTGACCTCCAGCGACAACCTGCTGGTCCCCAACAAGGCCCGTCACAAGAC
Organism: Streptomyces sp. DH24; assembly: GCF_029813775.1. Classification (GTDB taxonomy): domain Bacteria; phylum Actinomycetota; class Actinomycetes; order Streptomycetales; family Streptomycetaceae; genus Streptomyces. Next base: position 3,502 of record NZ_JARVKW010000052.1, read on the forward strand.
GAACGCCGAACGGCTCATCGACTACTACTTCGAGCCGCGGGCCGCCGCCCAACTCGCCGCGTACATCAACTACGTGTGTCCCGTCGACGGCGTGCGGGACGAGCTCGCGAAGATCGACGAGGACGCGGCGAACAACCCGCTGATCCTCCCCGACAAGACCATGCAGGCCAAGTCCCGTGCCTTCCGCTCGCTGAGCTCGAAGGAAGAGACGGCATACGAAGCCAAGTTCGCGAAGCTCACTGGGGCGTGACGAGATGAAGACGACGACCACCAACGGCGGCGACGTCCGCCTCACCGGGATCGGCAAGACCTACGGCTCGTTCACCGCCGTGCACCCGCTCGACCTGACCGTGCCGCAGGGCTCCTTCTTCGCCCTGCTCGGCGCGTCCGGCTGCGGCAAGACCACCACCCTGCGCATGATCGCCGGCCTGGAGGAGCCCACCTCGGGCACCGTCCACCTCGGCGACCAGGACGTCACCCGGCTGCCCCCGTACAAGCGGCCGGTGAACACGGTGTTCCAGTCCTACGCCCTCTTCCCGCACCTCGACATCTTCGAGAACGTCGCCTTCGGCCTGCGCCGGCGCGGCATCAGAAGCGTGAAGAAGCAGGTCGAGGAGATGCTGGAGCTCGTCCAGCTCGGCGAGCAGGCCCGCAAGAAGCCGCACCAGCTCTCCGGCGGCCAGCAGCAGCGCGTCGCCGTGGCCCGCGCCCTGATCAACCACCCCAGGGTGCTGCTGCTCGACGAGCCGCTCGGCGCCCTCGACCTGAAGCTGCGCCGCCAGATGCAGCTGGAGCTCAAGCGCATCCAGACCGAGGTCGGCATCACCTTCGTCCACGTCACGCACGACCAGGAGGAGGCCATGACCATGGCCGACACGGTCGCCGTGATGAACGCGGGCCGCGTCGAACAGCTCGGCTCGCCCGCCGACCTGTACGAGAACCCGCGGACCACGTTCGTCGCGAACTTCCTCGGCACCTCCAACTTCATCGAGGCCGAGGTCGACACCCGCGGCGGCGACGAGATCGTGCTGAAGGCGGGCGGCGGCAAGCTGGTGCTGCCCGGGGCGCGCTGCTCCGCGCCCGCCTCCACCGGCGGCAAGGTGCTGGTCGGCGTCCGCCCGGAGAAGATCTCGCTCACGCACGCCGACGACGCGGGCGAGATCCCCGAGGGCCGCAACCGCATCACCGGCCGCATCGCCGACTCCAGCTTCATCGGCGTCTCCACGCAGTACGTCGTCGACAGCCCGGTCTGCCCCGACTTCGAGGTGTACGCCCAGAACATCGACCGGGACCCGCGTCTGGTGCCCGGCGCCGAGGTCGTCCTGCACTGGAACCCGGCACACACCTTCGGCCTCGACGCGGCGCAGGCCATCGACGCCGGTGTGGAGACGGTGGAGCCGGGCAAGGAGGACGCGGCCTGATGGCGACCGTCACCGAAGCGCCGCCCCTGGCGCCCGCGCCCGAGCGCAAACCCCCGCGCAGGCGGGGCCGCTGGACGCCGTACCTCCTGCTGCTGCCCGGCATCCTGTGGCTGCTGGTGTTCTTCGCGCTGCCGTTGGTCTACCAGGCCTCCACGTCCGTGCAGACGGGCTCCCTGGAGGAGGGCTACAAGGTCACCTGGCACTTCGCGACGTACTGGGACGCGCTCGCCGAGTACTGGCCGCAGTTCGTGCGGTCGGTCGCCTACGCCGCCGCCGCGACCGTGCTGTGTCTGCTGCTGGGCTATCCGCTCGCGTACCTCATCGCGTTCCGCGCGGGCCGCTGGCGCAACCTGATCATGATTCTGGTGATCGCGCCGTTCTTCACCAGCTTCCTGATCCGCACGCTGGCCTGGAAGACGATCCTCGCCGACGGCGGGCCCGTCGTGGGCGCCCTGGACGCGCTGCACGTCCTGGACGTCACGAGCTGGCTCGGCTGGACGTCCGGCGACCGGGTGCTGGCCACGCCGCTGGCGGTGGTGTGCGGTCTGACGTACAACTTCCTGCCGTTCATGATCCTGCCGCTGTACACCTCCCTGGAGCGCATCGACCCGCGGCTGCACGAGGCGGCCGGCGACCTGTACGCCAGGCCCTCGACGGTCTTCCGGAAGGTCACCTTCCCGCTGTCCATGCCGGGCGTGGTGTCGGGCACGCTGCTGACGTTCATCCCGGCCTCCGGCGACTACGTCAACGCGGACCTGCTCGGGTCGACCGACACGAGAATGGTCGGCAACGTCATCCAGACCCAGTTCCTGCGGGTGCTCGACTATCCGACGGCCGCCGCGCTCTCCTTCATCCTGATGGCCGCGATTTTGGTCATGGTCACGCTCTACATCCGCAAGTCCGGCACGGAGGATCTGGTTTAAATGGCCTTCGTCAACTGGCTCAAGCGCCGTCTCGTCGTCATCGCGGGACTGCTGACGCTCGCGTATCTCCTGCTGCCGAACATCGTCGTGACGGTGTTCTCCTTCAACAAGCCGAGCGGCCGCTTCAACTACGAGTGGCGGCAGTTCTCCACGGACGCCTGGCGGGACCCGTGCGGCGTCTCCGACCTGTGCGGCTCGCTCGCGCTCAGCCTCCAGATAGCCCTCTGGGCGACGCTCGGCGCCACCCTGCTCGGCACGCTGATCGCCTTCGCGCTGGTCCGCTACCGCTTCCGGGCGCGCGGCGCGGTGAACTCGCTGATCTTCCTGCCGATGGCGATGCCCGAGGTCGTCATGGCGGCCTCGCTGCTCACCCTGTTCCTCAACATGGGCGCCGAACTGGGCTTCTGGACGGTCCTGATCGCCCACGTCATGTTCTGCCTGAGCTTCGTCGTCACGGCCGTCAAGGCGCGCGTGATGTCGATGGACCCGAAGCTGGAACAGGCCGCGCAGGACCTCTACGCGGGGCCCTTCCAGACATTCCTGAGGGTCACCCTGCCGATCGCCGCGCCGGGAATCGCGGCGGGCGCGCTGCTCGCCTTCGCGCTGTCCTTCGACGACTTCATCATCACGAATTTCAACGCCGGTTCGACCGTCACGTTCCCCATGTTCGTCTGGGGCTCGGCGCAGCGCGGCACACCGGTCCAGATCAATGTCGTCGGCACGGCCATGTTCGTCGTCGCGGTGCTGCTCGTGCTCATGTCCATGGCTGCCGGAAACCGCCGCAAGAAACAGAAGGCACAAAGTCCTGTAGGGAGTTGAAATCATGGCCCCGAGCGCCATGAGTCGCAGAAACGACTGGACGAAATCCCTCTCCGAGGCCCAGCCCGTCCCGTACTGGCTGGACGACCCCGGCAGGCCCCGCCCCGAACCCGCCCTCACCGGCGCCGAGACCTGCGACCTGCTCGTCGTCGGCGGCGGCTACAGCGGACTGTGGTCCGCGCTCATCGCCAAGGAGCGCGATCCGCGGCGCGACGTGGTCCTGGTCGAAGGCCGTGAGGCGGGCTGGGCCGCCTCCGGCCGCAACGGCGGCTTCTGCGCCGCCTCCCTCACGCACGGCCTGCCCAACGGCCTCACCCGCTGGCCGGACGAGATCCACAAGCTGGAGGAACTCGGCGCCCGCAACCTGGACGCCATCGAGCGGGCCCTAGCCCGGCACGGCATCGACTGCGACTTCGAGCGCACCGGCGAGATCGACGTCGCGACCGAACCCCACCAGGCACGCGAACTGCGCGACTGGTACACGCGGAGGGAACGCGAGGGACTGGCCGACGGCGTCGACTTCCTCGACGCCGAAGCGGTGCGCGAACAGGTCGCCTCACCCACCTTCCTGGCCGGTCTGTGGGACCGCCGCGGCGTGGCCATGCTGAATCCGGCCAGGCTCGCGTGGGGCCTGAAGCGGGCCTGCCTGGACCTCGGCGTGCGGATGTACGAGCACACGCCCGCCCTCACGCTGCAGCCGTACGGCGCCGGCATGGCCGTACGCACCCCCTACGGGCAGATCCGGGCCCGCCGGGTGGCGCTCGGTACGAACGTCTTCCCGAGCCTGGTGAGGCGGGTGCGCGCGTACACCGTGCCGGTCTACGACTACGCGCTGATGACGGAACCGCTCACCGCCGAGCAACTCGCCGCCGTCGGCTGGAAGAACCGGCAGGGCCTCGGGGACTCGGCGAACCAGTTCCACTACTTCCGGCTGTCCGCCGACAACCGCGTCCTGTGGGGCGGCTACGACGCGATCTACCCGTACGGCGGCCGGGTGCGCGCCGAGTACGACGACCGGCCCGAGACGTACGCGAAGCTCGCCGGGCACTTCTTCACCTGCTTCCCGCAGCTGGAGGGCGTCCGCTTCACACACGCGTGGGGCGGCGCCATCGACACCTGCTCGCGCTTCTCGGCCTTCTTCGGCACCGCCCACCAGGGCAAGGTGGCGTACGCCGCGGGGTACACGGGGCTCGGTGTGGGCGCGACCCGGTTCGGTGCCGAGGTGATGCTCGACCTGCTGGCCGGGGAGCGCACGGAGCGCACCGAGCTGGAGATGGTGCGCAGGAAACCGCTGCCGTTCCCGCCGGAGCCCTTCGCCTGGACCGGGATCGCGCTCACCAAGTGGTCGCTGGCCCGCGCCGACGCGCACGGCGGGCGGCGCAACCTGTGGCTGCGGACGATGGACCGGCTCGGGCTGGGTTTCGACAGCTGACCGGGACAGTGAGACACGGGTCACTCAACTGGGGCCCGAAACCCGCGTAATGATCCCCCGGAGCGGCCCTCTCCCTCGTGGACGCGATCGGCGTTCACGAGAGAGAGGAAGGTTTCGTCATGGCGGGGACGACCAAGTCCGCTGTCGAATGGCTGGTGTCCGTCGCACCGGACCCCGACGCCTGCCGCTGGGAATGGGAACGCAGCCCGCACGGCGTGACGCTGCTGCCGGCCGGGAAGGCCTGGGACGTCCTGATCCTGCCGGCCGACCTCGGCTGTCCGACGCTCGACGTGCTCACCCGGGTCCTGCGCCGGCCGGGTCCGGTGCTCGCCGACTTCGGGGACGCCCGCACGGGGTTCTTCGTGCCGCCGGGCACCGCGGACCGCTGGCTCGGCACGGGCGTGCGCACGGCCGGGCTCGGCACCTGGATCGTCGTGCCGTTCCCGGGCCGGGCGACGACCGGGCAGGTCCGCTGGCTGGTCCAGCCGGACGGCTCCGGCACCCTCACCGACCCGGGGCTGCTGGAGCTGGCGATGCACGAGGCGGCGGCGGGCCGGGCCACGGGGGAGGGGGAAGGCGTGTAACGACCCACCAGAGGTCTTGACAACCGAATTGGTCTGGACCAAGTTGGGCGCGTTCCACCCCTCCAACTCCCCCGACTCCGGAGGCCCTTGTGGACCGCGTCAGCCTGATCGGACCGTTCGGACGGACGAGACCGTCACTCGCACGGCACGGCCTGCTCGCCGTGCTCGTCACCGCGGCCCTGGCCGCGTCCGGAATCTCGTCGGCCGCCCGTGCGGCCGACGCGGACCTGGTACGCAACGGCGGCTTCGAAGCGGGCCTCGACGGCTGGACCTGCACCTCGGCGACGACCGTGAAAAGCCCCGTGCGCAGCGGCGCTTCGGCGCTCCGTGCCACCCCGTCCGGCAGCGACAACGCCCGCTGCACCCAGACCGTGACCGTGCGACCGGACAGCCAGTACACGCTGTCGGGCCACGTCCGCGGCTCCTACGTGTACCTCGGCGCGACCGGCACCGGCACCACCGACGTCTCCGCCTGGACCCAGTCCGCCCTCGACTGGCAACAGCTCACCACGACCTTCCGCACCGGCCCCACGACCACCCGCGTCACCCTCCACACCCACGGCTGGTACGGCACCGGCGCCTACCTCGCCGACGACGTCTCCCTCACCGGACCCGGCGCGGACACCGGCGTGCCGCCCGCCCCGCCGACCGGCCTCAGGACCGGCAGCGTCACCTCCACCAGCGTCGCCCTGTCCTGGTCCCCGGTCGCCGGCGCCACCGGCTACGCCGTCTACCGCGACGGCACGAGGGTCCGCACGGCCACCGGCACGTCCGTCACCGTCACGGGCCTCACCCCCGACACCGCCTACGCCTTCCAGGTCGCCGCCGTGAACGACGCCGGCGAGTCCGCGAAGTCGGCCACCGTGACCGCGACCACCGCGTCCGGCACCGGCGGCGGCTCCGCCGACCTGCCGCCGCACGCCCTGGTCGGCTACCTCCACGCGAGCTTCGCCAACGGCTCCGGCTACACGCGCCTGGCCGACGTCCCCGACAGCTGGGACGTCATCGACCTGGCCTTCGGCGAGCCCACCTCGGTCGAGTCGGGCGACATCCGCTTCGACCGCTGCCCGGCGGCCCAGTGCCCGAACGTGGAGAGCGACGCCGACTTCAAGGCCGCCGTCAAGGCCAAGCAGGCCGCGGGCAAGAAGGTGCTGATCTCCATCGGCGGCCAGAACGGCCAGGTCCGGCTGACCACCACGGCCGCCCGCGACACCTTCGTCAGCTCCGTCTCGAAGATCATCGACGAGTACGGACTCGACGGCCTCGACATCGACTTCGAGGGCCACTCGCTCTCGCTGAACGCCGACGACACGGACTTCAAGAACCCGAAGACCCCCGTGATCGTCCACCTCGTCCAGGCGCTGAAGACCCTCAAGGCCAAGTACGGCGACGACTTCGTCCTGACGATGGCCCCGGAGACCTTCTTCGTCCAACTCGGCTACCAGTACTACGGCACCGGCAAATGGGGCGGCCAGGACCCGCGCGCCGGCGCCTACCTCCCGGTCATCCACGCCCTGCGCGACGACCTCACCCTGCTGCACGTCCAGGACTACAACTCCGGCCCGGTCATGGGCCTGGACAACCAGTACCACTCCATGGGCGGCGCCGACTTCCACATCGCCATGACCGACATGCTGCTCACCGGCTTCCCGGTCGCGGGCGACGCGAACAACGTCTTCCCGCCGCTGCGCCCCGACCAGGTCGCCATCGGCATGCCGGCCACCGCCAACGCGGGCAACGGACACGTACCGCCCGCCGAGGTCACCAAGACCCTGGACTGCCTGACCAAGAAGACCAACTGCGGTGCGTACGCGACCCACGGCACGTGGCCCGCGCTGCGCGGCCTGATGACGTGGTCGATCAACTGGGACCGGTTCGGCGGCTGGGAGTTCCAGCGGACGTTCGACGGCTACTTCGGCTGAGGGGCCGCCCCGGACGGCGTTCCGGACGGCGCCCCGGACGGCGCTTCGGGCGGCGCCCCGGACGGCGCTTCGGGCGGCGCTTCGGGCGGTGCCGAAGGGGGCGCCGACCGGCGCAGGAGAAGCACGAACAGCGTCAGCAGCACCGCGCCCAGGCACCAACTGGCCACCACGTCCAGCGGCCAGTGGTAGCCGCGCCGCACCAGGCCGAAGCCCACACCGGCGTTCACGACGGCACAGGCTCCGACCAGCGCGCGGCGCGCGTGGGCGGTGCGCAGCAGCGGCAGCAGGAGCACGGCCGCGGTCCCGTAGGCGACCGCGGCCGTCGCCGTGTGCCCGGAGGGGAAGAAGCCGGAGCCCGGATGCACGGGCGTCCCCGGACGGTCCGTCAGTTCTTTCGCCGGCACGACCAGCAGCGGCACGGCCGCCATCAACAGGGCGGCCAGGGCGGGCGGCAGCCACCAGCGGGCGGCGCCGGCCGCCCGCCGCCGCAGAGCCACGTACCCCAGGACGGCGAGCAGGACCGGCAGCGCGACCTCGATGTTGCCCAGATCGGCGAGGAGTTCGGAGCCCCGGTCCGGGTGGACGAGAGCCCGGCTCACGCGCGCGTCGGCGTCCAGCAGTGGACCGTCGGCGACGACCTGCCAGGTGATCAGGCCGAAGAACACGGCGGGCAACCAGAGGGGCATGAGGAACGGCAGCAACAGGCGGGACACGTCCACAGCCTGACAGGACCGATCAATTCGCCCAACCCGGTGTAGCGCGACACGGCAGGCGGAATGATCCAGCCGAGGCAACCGTCAGGGCCCGCCGACGCCGACCGGAGCGGGCCCCCCAGCGAACCGGAGGACTGCGCATGGCCGAACCGCTCACCGCGAGCCGGCTGGTCGCCGCGCTGCGCGAGGAGGGCTGCACCGTGCGGGAGGTCGGCGACTGGCGCACCAACAACCGCAACCACGTGGGCGCCTGGGGTCCCGTCAACGGCGTGATGATCCACCACACCGTGACCGGACCCAAGACCGACGTCGTGAGCCTCATCTACCACGGCCACAGCGAACTGCCGGGTCCGCTCTCGACCGGCTGCATCACCAAGGACGGCACCGTCCACCTGGTGGGCAACGGCCGCGCCAACCACGCGGGCGGCGGCGACCCGGACGTCCTCAGGGCCGTGATCAACGAGTCGTACGGCGACTATCCGCCCCGCACGAACGAACACCAGGGCTCGTCCGGAGCCGTCGACGGCAACGCCCGCTTCTACGGCTTCGAGTGCGAGAACCTCGGCGACGGCAAGGACCCCTGGCCGCCCGCCCAGTACATCGCCATGGTCAGGGCCACGGCGGGCATCTGCCGTGCGCACGGCTGGGGCCCGAAGTCGGCGATCGGCCACCTGGAGTGGTCCGACTGGAAGTCCGACCCCAGGGGCTTCGACATGCAGGACTTCCGCCGCGACCTCGCCGACTGCCTGGCGCTCCCGGCGGGCCAGTGGGAAGGAGAGGACCCCGTGCCCCAGTACGTCAACCTCGGCCTCGCCGAGGCCTACACGCTCAACCCCGGCGCCTGGAACAGCATCGAGTTCACCAAGGAGTGGACCGACGAGCCGGGTCACCACGCCACGGACGGGGCCGTGTGGGCGCGCGGCCCGGCCCGGTTCACCGGCTCCGTCAGCCTGCGCATAGACGGGCTGCCCGTCGGCGCGGTGGTCCAGGCGCGGATGAGCGAGTACGAGGGCTCCGAGCACCGCGCGGACCACTCCATCCACGAGATCATCGGCACCGCGGGCGACGCGTTCGCGACGATTCCCCTCACCAAGCGCCTGCGGTCCGGCCGCGGCATGCGGGTACGGCTGCTGAACCAGGCGGACAGACCGGTGAGGATCTCCAGCGCCGTCCTGACCGTGCTGCTGTGGAAGGAAGGCTGACACCCGGCTGGGGACGACGACCGTCCGAGGACGACGGCTCGCCCGCACGGCGCCCGGAAGGGTGCCGTGCGCCGTCGTGTGCGACGGCGGCGGCAGCGGGGAGATGAAACGGCCGAAGGGCCGGCACAAGGGGGGGGTGTGTGCCGGCCCTTCGGAGAACGTCCGTGTCGGCCGTTCTGATCGGAACGTCGCGCGCCCCGGGGGGTTTGGGGCGGGCGACCGTCCGATCGGTGAGGAGATCCGAAGCCGAGACTTCGGTGTGCGCGAGGCACGACCAGGTCGAAGCTGGGGAGGCCACGGCCTGATGTCACCCACAGTCCCCTGTGGGCGGGGGTGTATCTCTCAACTGCGTAGAACCTACGACAGCGGATTCGCGCGCGACAGGAGGAACCGGGTCCTGCCATCCACCTCGCACACCTTCTTCACACGCTCTGCAGCAGCGACCTCACCGGTGCGAGCGGCCTCGCTCAGATGCGCGCGAACGCCTGCTCGATGATGTCCAGGCCCTCGTTCAGCAGGTCCTCGCCGATCACCAGCGGCGGCAGGAAACGCAGCACGTTGCCGTAGGTGCCGCAGGTCAGCACCAGCAGGCCCTCCTGGTGGCAGGCCTTGGCGAGCGCGGCCGTCGCCGCCGCGTCCGGCTCCTTCGTGGCGCGGTCCGTGACCAGCTCGATCGCGATCATCGCGCCGCGGCCGCGGACGTCACCGATGATGTCGAACTTCTCGGCCATGGCGGTCAGACGGCCCTTCATGACCTCCTCGATCCGCTTGGCCTTCGCGTTGAGGTCGAGCTCCTTCATCGTCTCGATGGCGCCGAGCGCACCCGCGCAGGCGACCGGGTTGCCGCCGTAGGTGCCGCCGAGGCCGCCCGCGTGCGCGGCGTCCATGATCTCGGCGCGGCCCGTCACGGCGGCCAGCGGCAGACCGCCGGCGATGCCCTTCGCGGTCGTGATCAGGTCCGGGACGATGCCCTCGTCCTCGCAGGCGAACCACTGGCCGGTGCGGCAGAAACCGGACTGGATCTCGTCGGCGACGAAGACGATGCCGTTGTCCGAGGCGAACTTGCTGATCGCCGGCAGGAAGCCCTTCGCCGGCTCGATGAAGCCGCCCTCGCCGAGCACCGGCTCGATGATGATCGCGGCGACGTTCTCGGCGCCGACCTGCTTGGTGATCTGGTCGATGGCCTGCGCGGCGGCCTCGGGGCCGGCGTTCTCCGCACCGGTCGGCCAGCGGTAGCCGTAGGCGACCGGGACGCGGTAGACCTCGGGCGCGAAGGGGCCGAAGCCGTGCTTGTACGGCATGTTCTTCGCGGTCAGCGCCATCGTGAGGTTGGTGCGGCCGTGGTAGCCGTGGTCGAACACCACGACCGCCTGGCGCCTGGTGTACGCGCGGGCGATCTTGACGGCGTTCTCGACGGCCTCGGCACCGCTGTTGAACAGGGCCGACTTCTTGGCGTGGTCACCCGGCGTGAGCTCGGCCAGCGCCTCGGCGACGGCGACGTAGCCCTCGTACGGCGTGACCATGAAACAGGTGTGGGTGAAGTCGGCGAGCTGCGCGGACGCCTTGCGGACGACGGCCTCGGCGGAGGCGCCGACCGACGTCACGGCGATGCCGGAGCCGAAGTCGATGAGACGGTTGCCGTCGACGTCCTCGATGATCCCGCCGCCCGCGCGCGCGGTGAAGACGGGCAGTACGGAGCCCACGCCCTGCGCGACCGCGGCGGTGCGGCGGGCCTGCAGCTCCTGCGACTTCGGGCCGGGGATGGCGGTGACGACGCGGCGCTCCTGCGGAAGTGCGGTCATGCGGGGCTCCTGGGGGGTATTGCGGACGCTTGCCTTCTTTTCTCGCAGGCTAGGTGCGGGACGGGAGGGTGGGCATGCTCCATGTGGGCGTTGTCGCAAGGCCCGGTTGTCCGCCGTGGACATAGCGGCCGGGTGACCTGGACACGGTGACGCGATGGCTGATCCGCGCGGGCCCGGCCGCGTATCCGCCGAACCCGCCGTACGAGGGCACTAGATTGACCCGCGAACGAGGCACGGACCGGTTGGCCAGGGGGCAGGCACGATGGACACTGACGGCACGCACGACGCTCGCGGCACGCACGCCGATCGCGTACCGCGCCCGGCCTCGCCCCCGCAGCCGCCGTCCGGCGCCCTTCCCCCCGCGCCGCCCGTGCCGCCCATGCCGCAGGGCCCGCCCAGCGCCTCGCCCGGCGTCGCGGAGTGGCTCAACGAGCCGCGCCCCGAGGCCGGGCCGGGGATCTGGCGGTTCGGCTTCACCCCGCGCAGGCCGCCGGGCACGAGCCGGCGGCTGGACCCGACGGCCGTGGTGGGCACCTGGATCACGGTCGCCGTGGCACTGTTCCTGTGGTCGATGTGGGACCGGGGGGCGGTGCCCTACCAGTGGGTGCCCCTGCAGTGGCTGACACCGAGCGACTGGTGGTACCCCAACACGGTGTGGCCCCGGAGCTGGCAGGCCACGCACGCGCGGATCCTCTACGACGGCGTGTTCTTCGTGCTCCTCCTCTGGGGCGCCGGACGGCTGGGGAGCTGGCCGCGGGTGATCCGCTTCTACCTCGACCGTTTCGCCCCCCGGGGCCGCGCGGCCGTGACGGTCCTCGCCGCGCTGGCCGTCCTCGGCCTCGTCTGGCCGGAGGCCGTTCCCGGCGAACCCTGGGAGCCGCTGCCGGTCGTCGGACCCGTGCTCTCCCTCGTGAGCCTCGTCGCGGGCGGTGCCGACGTGTTCCGGTCCCAGGTGATCACCTACGGCGTGTACGCCGTGATCACCGCGGCCGTCCTGTGGCCCTTCGCGAGGACCGGCGCCTGGTGGACCCTCGCCAAGGGATGGCTCGGCGCGCGCTCCCCGCAGGCAGCCGACGGGCCCCGGCCGGCGGTGCCGCTCAGCCCGGCCCAGTGGCCGCAGCTCAGGGAGGCCGGACAGCACCGGGCGGCGGACCTGCTCTCCGCCGAAGTGCTGGCGGGACGGATGAACGACGTCGACTGCGCACGCGTCGGGCACGCCTGGACCAGGGCCCGCCGCGACGCCACCCGCGTGGCCGACTTCGCCGAGACCGTGCTGCGCAAGGGGGCGGCGGCCTGGACCCACCCCTCGGGGGACCGGGACCTGCCCGCCCGTACCGCGCGGCACGACCTGCTCGTCGGCCAGGTGCGGATCGGCGCCTGCGCCGCGGCCAGGACCAACCCGCTCGAACGCCACGGGGCGGGCGTCGCCCTCGACCCGTCGACGCTCGGCACCTCACTGCTCGCCGTGGGCCCGTCCGGCGTCGGCAAGACCCGCCACCTCGTCCGGCCCGTCGTCGAGAACCTCGCCCTCCAGGCGCTCACGGGACGCTGCGCCGTCGTGGCGGTCGGCGGCGCGGGCGCGCCCCTCGGTCCCGACGGGGCGTACGACGTCGTCGTCCGGCTCGGCGACCCCGCCTCCGTCCACGACCTGGACCTGTACGCCGACTCCACCGACCCGGACGAGGCGGCCTCCTTCCTCGCCGAGGGCCTGGTCGGAGACCTGGACGTGGTGGACAGCCGGCGCGCCGCCACCGCCCTGGCGCAGTTGCTGGGCCCCTACCGGGCCGTGCACGGCCGCTTTCCCGCCGTGCCGGTGCTGCGCGAGCTCCTCGAAGGAGACCCGGACGCGCTGTCGGCCCTGCGGGACGCGCTGGACGCGGTCGCGCACCCCGCCATGCGCCGTGAACTGGAGGCGCGCATCAGGCAGGCGGGCACCGCGGCCGACCCCGGCCCGGCGCTGGCGGACCGGCTCGCCCTCCTGGACCGTCCCGCCTTCGAGCGGTTCTTCGGCGCGGGGGACGCCCGGCACTTCTCCCTGCGTTCGGTGGCCCACCACCCGCTGCGCGTCCGCGTCGACCTGCCCGAGCGGGGGCACGAGGAGGCGTCGAGGCTGCTGGCGCGGCTCGTGCTGGCCCAGTTCGCGGCCGTGGCCCGCTCGACCGGCGAGCGCGGACACTTCGCCTGCCTGGTCCTGGACGACGCGGCGGGAGCCCTGACCACCGAGACCATCCGCGGTATCCAGCGGCTGCGCTCCCTGAACGCCGGCGTGGTCCTCACCCTGCGGACCCTCGCGGACGTCCCCGAGCCGCTGCACGGGCCCCTGTTCAGCGCGGTGGGCTGCCGCATGGCGTTCTCCGGCGTCACGACCTGGGACGGGCGGGCCTTCGCCGAGGCGTGGGGCAAGGAGTGGGTCGAGACGGAGGAGGTCGCCCAGCACACCGTTTTCGCCGACCAGCCCATGACCCGCGCCATGCACGCGCTGCGCAAGATGGTCACCGGCAAGGCCGTGACCACGGAAGCGGTGACCGTGCGGCAGGTCGAGCGGGAGCGGTGGTCCGCCTCCGAGCTGGCGCACGCGGTGCCGCCGGGGCACGCGGTGCTGTCGCTGACCGACGTGACGGGAGAGCACGCGCCGCCGCTGCTGGTCGACCTGCGGGGGTGACGGCCGGAAAAGGGGGGTGTGCGGACGCGTGCGACCGTACGGTGAGGCAGAATCTGCATGGGCCGTTCATACGTGACGGCCAAGTGGTCACAATGATCATCAGATCTCCCCATCTCCCCGTCTCCCCGTCTCAGCGTCGCCCCTCACCTCCGTACTCGACACCAGAGATCCGAAGGCCTCATGCCCCCCACGCTCGCCTCGCTCGTCCACCACTCCGCGCTGAAGCTGACCGTGCGGGCCGGCGAGGACCGCCTGGACCTGCCCGTGCGCTGGGCGCACGTCAGCGAGCTCGCCGACCCCGTGCCCTACATGGAGGGCGGGGAACTGCTGCTGATCACCGCGCTGAAACTCGACGCGGAGGACCCGGAGGCGATGCGCCGCTACGTCAAGCGGCTCGTCGAGGCGGGCGTCGTCGGGCTCGGCTTCGCCGTCGGCGTCAACTACGAGGAGATCCCCGGGGCCCTCGTCGAGGCGGCACGAAAGGAAGGGCTGCCGCTGCTGGAGGTGCCGCGCCGCACCCCCTTCCTCGCCATCAGCAAGGCCGTGTCCGCCGCGATCGCCGCCGACCAGTACCGGGCCGTCACCGCGGGCTTCGCCGCGCAGCGCGAGCTGACCCGGCAGGCCCTCAACTCCGGCCCCGAAGGACTGCTCGCCGCGCTCGCCGCACAGGTCGACGGCTGGGCGGCGCTGTACGACGCCTCCGGGGCCGTCGTCGCCACGGCACCCGAGTGGGCCGTCCGGCGCGCCGCCCGGCTGACGGAGGACGTGCGGCGGCTGCGGGAGCGGACCGCGCCCGCCTCCTCCGTCGTGGGCGGCCCCGACCACGAGGACCGCGTCGAACTGCACTCCCTCGGCACCGGCCGGCGGCCCCGCGCCGCGCTCGCCGTCGGCACGGCCGCCGCCCTCGGCACCGCCGAGCGCTACGCCGTCCACTCGGCGATCGCCCTGCTCACCCTCACCACGGAACGCTCGCGCTCGCTGCACGCGGCCGAACAGCGGATCGGCGCCGCCGTGCTGCGCATGCTGCTGGCCGGGGAACCGGACCACGCCCGCGCGGTCGCCGGCGACCTGTACGGCGGGCTGCTCGACGCGCCCTTCCGGGTCGTCGTCGCCGAGTCGGTGTCGGTCTCCTCCGTGCGGGTCCACCCCGACCCGCACCCGCCCGCGCCCGCCAGGCCGTCGGCCGCCGCGCTCGCCGCCGCCGACACGGGCGGGGACCCGCTCGGCGCGCTCGCCGAGGTCGTGGAGTCCGCCGCCGCCCGCGCGGGCGAGGCGGTGCTCGTCGTGCCCGACGGGGAGCGGCTGGTGGTGCTGGCCGGGGACGGCGGGGCGGCCGTCGCGGCCTGCGGCGAGTACGCCGCCGCGCTGGAGGCGGGCAGGCCGGAGCAGGCCGCGGCCGGCGACGAGGACGAACTCGTCCTCGGCATGTCGGGACCGGCCGGCCCCATCGCCGCGTCGGCCGCCTACAAGCAGGCCGAGCAGGCGCTGTCGGTGGCGCGTCGGCGCGGCCGGGTCCTGGTCGAGCACGAGCAGCTCGCGGCCGGGTCGGTGCTGCCGCTGCTCGCCGACGACGCGGTGCGGGCGTTCGCCGACGGACTGCTGCGGGCGCTGTACGAGCACGACGCGACCGGCCGCGGCGACCTCGTCAAGTCGCTGCGCGCCTGGCTGTCCCGGCACGGCCAGTGGGACGCGGCGGCGGCCGACCTCGGGGTGCACCGGCACACCCTGCGCTACCGCATGCGGCGCGTCGAGGAGATCCTCGGCCGGTCGCTCGACGACGCGGACGTCCGCATGGAGCTGTGGCTCGCCCTGAAGGCCACGTCCACCGAGTAGGCGGCCCCGTACGCCAATCCGTCCTACCGGGAACGCCCACTGCTACGACTCGGACAAACGATCCCCCGCCGTCCCGGACCTACGGTGGACCCGACAGCACCAGCACACCCCCAACGCGGAAGGGCCGGGACTCGACTATGACTTCCACCCACGCCTTCTGGCTCGCCGGCCGCCAGGTCACCGGCGAGGACACCTTCGACGTCACCTCCCCGTGGGACGGCCGGGTCGTCGGCACGGTCTCCGTGCCCACCGGCGCCCAGGTCGAGGAGGCCGTGGCCGCCGCGTACGCCGTACGGGACGAGTTCGCCGCCACCCCCGCCCACGTGCGCGCCGCCGCCCTCGACCACGTCAGCCGGCGGCTCGTCGAGCGCACCGAGGAGATCGCCCGGCTGATCTCCGCCGAGAACGGCAAGCCGATCAAGTGGGCCCGGGGCGAAGTCGGGCGCGCGGTCTCCGTGTTCCGGTTCGCCGCCGAGGAGGCCCGGCGGTTCAACGGCGGCGAGGCGCAGCGCCTCGACACCGACCTCGGCGGCCAGGGCCGGCTCGCCTTCACCCGGCGCTTCCCGAAGGGTGTCGTGCTCGGCATCGCGCCCTTCAACTTCCCGCTGAACCTGTGCGCCCACAAGATCGCCCCGGCCATCGCCGCCGGCGCGCCGATCATCCTCAAGCCGGCGCCCGCCACCCCGCTGTCCGGCCTGGTCATCGGCGAGCTGCTCGCCGAGACCGAGCTGCCCGCCGGTTCCTGGAGCATCCTCCCGGTGCCGAACGAGGCCATGCCCGCGCTGGTCCAGGACGAGCGGCTGCCGGTCATCTCCTTCACCGGCTCCGAGAAGGTCGGCTACGCGATCATGGACTCGGTGCCGCGCAAGCACTGCACGCTGGAGCTGGGCGGCAACGGCGCGGCCGTCGTACTGGCCGACTGGGCCAGCGACGAGGACCTGGACTGGGCCGCGACCCGCATCGCGACCTTCTCCAACTACCAGGGCGGCCAGTCCTGCATCTCCGTGCAGCGTGTGATCGCCGACGCCTCCGTGTACGACCGGCTGCTGCCGCGCGTCGTCGCCGCCGTCGAGGCCCAGGTCACCGGCGACCCGTCCGACGACAGGACGGACGTCGGCCCGCTGGTCAGCGAGGACGCCGCCAAGCGCGTCGAGACGTGGGTGGACGAGGCCGTGGCCGCCGGCGCGAAGCTGCTCACCGGCGGCAAGCGCGACGGCGCCTCCTACGCGCCGACCGTCCTCACCGAGGTGCCCGCCGACGTGACGATCTCCTGCGAGGAGGTCTTCGGGCCGGTCCTGACCGTGCAGAGGGTGGACGGCGAGGCTGAGGCCTTCGCCGCCGTCAACGACTCCAAGTACGGCCTCCAGGCGGGCGTGTTCACGCACGACCTGGGGACCGCCTTCCGCGCCCACCGCGCCCTGGAGGTCGGCGGCGTCGTCATCGGCGACGTGCCGTCCTACCGCGCCGACCAGATGCCGTACGGCGGCGTCAAGCAGTCCGGCGTGGGCCGCGAGGGCGTGCGGTTCGCGATGGACGACTACACGTACGAGCGCGTGATGGTCCTGACGGGCATCGCTCTCTGACGGCACCCGCGAGCCAACGGCCGGAGCCCGTCTGTGCGGGGGCTCCGGCCGTTGGCGTGCGCCGGCCTCGTCCGGACCCTCAGCCGGAGAAGCCGACGTGCGCGAGCCGCAGCGGGCCGCGCAGCCTCAGGGACACGTCGTGCACCCCGGCGGCGGTGAAGCCGGCGCCGACGGTCGTGTAGTCGTACGGGCCCGGCGTGGGCGTCTCCAGCGTCAGGACCGCCCGCGCGGTGCCGCCGTCCAGGGACACCTCGACGCTGCCCTCGCCCGCGACCTCGACCGTCACCCGCGTCACCCCGGAGCCGAAGTCGCAGGCTCGAAACAGGAGTTCACCCCCGTCACCGCCCCCGACCGGCGTCACCGCGTCGCCCGCCGTCCTCGAGCGGTCGGTGATCTCCGTGCCGCTCTGCTCGTCGAAGTCGGCGGCTGCCAGCCCGCGTTCGACGACCGGGCGGGGCTCGCCGGGCTCACCGTCGAGCATGACCGTGGTCCGCAGCCGGACGTCCTCGCTGGAGGCACCCACGAGGAGTTCGTACGGGCCCGGCTCCACCCGCCACCGGCCGTGCGCGACGTCCCAGAACGCGAAGGCGGACAGCGGCACGTCGAAGGCGAGATCGGCCGTGGCGCCCGGCGCCAGGGTGATCCGGCGGTGCGCCGCCAGCTCCCGGCGCGGGCGCGGCACCGACGGGTCGACGGCCCGCGTGTAGAGCTGGGCGACCTCGTCGGCCGTCACGTCACCGGTGTTGGTGACCGTGAACGACACCCGCACCGCGTCCTCGTCGACGCGGGCCGTGAGGCCGCCGTACGCGAACGACGCGTAGGACAGGCCGTGCCCGAACGGGAACAGCGGGGTGCCCTCGAAGTACAGGTAGGTCTGCCGGCCGCCGATCACGTCGTAGTCGAGCAGGCCGGGCAGGTCGGCGTCGTCGGCGTACCAGGTCTGCGGGAGCCGGCCGGCGGGGGAGGTGTCGCCGGCCAGCACCCGGGCCAGGGCGGTGCCCGCCGCCTGCCCGCCGTGCGCGGTCCACAGCACCGCCGCCAGGGGCGCCGCGTCGACCGCGTACGGGTAGGCGGAGACCAGCGTCAGCACCGTGCGGGGGTTCGCGGCGCGGGCCGCGCGCAGCAGCCGTTCCTGGTGGGCGGGCAGCCGCAGCGTCGTGCGGTCCTCGGTCTCGCGGCCGTTGATGTGCGGGTCGTTGCCCGCGACGACCACCACGACGTCGGCCCGCGCCGCGGCCCGGGTCACGGCGTCCTCGCCGCGCTCGGCGACGACCAGTGCGAACACCTCGGGGTCGGTGTCGGCAACCTTCACGCCGTCGGCGGCGACCTGCACGTGGCCCCCCGTTCCCAGGTGCCTCAGGAGGTGACCGTTCGCGTGCGGTTCCAGCCGGAACGTCTCCTGTACGACCCAGCCGCCGGGCTGGTCGGCGGAGGCGCGCAGGTAGCCGTCGTCGGCGACCGAGAGGTAGCGGCCGTCGGGGGCGCGCAGCGTCAGCACGCCCTCGCCCCAGTCGACCAGGGCGAGTTCGCTGCCCTCGGCGTCGGTGGTCAGCGGCGGCAGGTCGGTGCGGCCCGCGAGCAGGGCGGGGTCCAGGGCACCCTCGGCGCCGCGTGCCCCGGCGGGCGGCGCGTCCGCGGCCTCCGGCACGGACAGGTACGTGCCCGACGACGTCCTCAGCCGGACGCGGTCCACGCCCTCCGCGAACTCCACGTGGTCCGCGCCGAACCGCTCGTACAGGCCGTCCAGCGGTGTGGAGCGGTGGATCAGCGTGCCGCTGTACCAGTCGAGCTTGCACTCGTCGGCGAGCAGCCCGACGACGGCGACCCGGGTGCCGGGGGACAGGGGCAGCACGCCGTCGTTCCTCAGCAGCACGATCGCCTGCTCGGCGGCCTCCCGGGCGAGCGCCCGGTGCTCCGGGGTGTCGAAGGCGCCCGGCTCGTCGTACCCGTCGAACTCGCCGAGCCGGAAGCGGACCGACAGCTGCCGGCGCACGGCGGCGTCGATGTCCGCCTCGGTCAGCAGGCCCCGCTCCAGGGCGCCGCGGACCCGCGCGAGGATCTTCGAGGAGTCCGTGCCGTGGTCGGTGAAGCTGTCGACGCCGGCCCGGAGCGCGGCGGCGGTCGCCTCCTCGTGGGTGTCGAAGTAGTGCTCGGAGTCGACCAGGTTGGAGGGCGCGCCCGCGTCCGAGCAGACCAGCAGCTCCTCCTCGGTCCAGGTGCGCAGGTGCTCGCGCAAGTACGGGGAGACGTGGTTCGGGCGGCCGTTGACCAGGTTGTACGCCGGCATGACGCCCGCCACCGCGCCCGCCTCGACGGTCTCCCGGAAGGCGCGCAGGTCGTACTCGTGCAGCACGCGCGGGCGGACCGAGCTGGACGAGGTGTCCCGGTCCGTCTCGTTGTTGTGGGCGAGCCAGTGCTTGAGGACCGGGGCGGTGCGCCAGTACACGGGGTGGTCGCCGCGCAGCCCGCGCGTGTAGGCGGTGGCGATGGCCGAGGTCAGCCTCGGGTCCTCCGAGTAGCCCTCCTCGCCCCGGCCCCACAGCGGGTGCCGCAGCAGGTTCACGGTCGGGGACCACACGTTCAGGCCGACCCGCTCGTCCCGGGCGCGCATCGCCCGGGTCTCCTTCGACACCGCGTCGCCGACCCGGCGGACCAGGTCCTCGTTCCAGGTCGCGCCGAGGCCCACCGCCTGCGGGAACACCGTCGCCGGGCCCATCCAGGCGACGCCGTGCAGGGCCTCCTGGCCGGTGCGGAAGGCGGCGATGCCGAGGCGCTCGACGGCCGGCACGAACTGGTGCAGGAAGCCGATCTTCTCGTCGAGGCCGAGCCGCGGCAGAAGGTCGTCGACGCGCTTCGCGAACGGCAGGCTCCGGTCGCGGAACGGCGGCGTGGTCGGCGGGTGTGCGGTCACGTGGGGATCCCCTTGCGATGGAACGGCACGACGCTTTCGAAGCGCTTCGATGCTCATTCGGTTCCGGGGTGGGTGTCAAGACACCTCGACGCAACAAGTCCGCTTCCCGGCCGTTATTTCAAGCGGCGCAAGACCATGGGCGTACGGCGGCCGGTCCCAGGAATCTTGGAAGCGACTCTTGTGCACCCCCAGGCGTTCACTTAACCTCGCAGCAACATCGAAGCGCTTCGACTGTAGGTCCGCAGCCGGACGGGCGGAACCTTCAAGAGCCGCTTCAGCTCAGCCAGTTCCACTGAAGACACCGCAGCCGTCGGCACTACCGCCGGGTGTCCTGGTGCGCCATGAAGGGTTGACGCAATGACGCCGAACGCCGCCTCCACCGGAACCAGCCGGAGAAGCTTCCTCGCCTCCACGGCGGTGGCCACCGCAGCGGTGGCCGGAGGCATGCCGCTGCTCGCCGCCTGCGGAGGCTCCGACAGCGGGTCGCGCGAGGGCACCACGTCCGGCAAGGACGCGAAGAAGATCCTCCCCGCCTACGTCGCCGCGGGAGTGGTGACGCCGGACATCCCCGCGAAGAACGGCTCCGCCGTCGGCTTCACCGGCAAGCTGGACCTGGCGGGCCTGAAGACGTCGGTCCCGAAGAAGCTCGGCAAGGGCGGCAAAGTCAGCGTCATGTCGCCGTTCTGGGGCTCGCCCCCCAAGAACGACAACGCCTACTACCGGGCGATGAACGACCTGATCGGCGTCGACGTCCGCTGGCAGAACCATGACGGCAACACCTACGACCAGAAGCTCGGCGCGGTCCTCGCCTCCAGCGACATCCCGGACGTCGTGGTCGTCCCCGGCTGGAACATGTCGGGCAAGATCCCCAGCGCCGTCATCGGCAAGTTCGCCGACCTCGGCCCCTACCTGTCCGGCGACGCCGTCAAGGAGTACCCGAACCTCGCGGCGATCCCCACCGACGCCTGGCAGCGCTCCATCTTCGGCGGCGAACTGCGCGGCCTGCCCATGCCGTCGTCGTACGTCACGGGCATCGCGCCCCTGTACCGCAAGGACATCTTCGACCAGGAGGGCTACGAAGTCCCCACCTCGGCCGACGAGTTCATGGCGCTGGCCAAGGACGCGACCAACGCGCGGGCCAAGCGGTGGGCGTGCCTCGACATGAAGTGGACCGCGTTCAACGCCTTCGGGGTGCTGTCCGGCGAGGAGAAGTCCCTCGGCTGGAACATGGTCGACGGCAAGCTCGTATACCGCATCGAGACCGACGAGTACCTGGAGGCGCTGGAGTGGACCCGCAAGCTGTTCGCCGCGGGCGTCGTCCACCCCGACGCCAGGCTCGGCAAGAGCCAGGCCACCGACCCCGGCCCGAAGTTCGCCAAGGGCGAGTTCCTGATCTACAACCAGGACCTCTCCCAGTGGTGGAGCCGCACCGCCGAACAGGCCGCCCAGAACCCCGAGTTCGAGATCTGGGGCATGGACATCTTCGGCCACGACGGCGGCGACCCGACGCTGTGGGCCAAGAACCCCGCCGGCATCTTCGCCTTCGTCAACAAGAAGGCCTCCGAGTCCGTCGTCCGTGACGTGCTCGCCGTCGCCAACGTCACGGCCGCCCCGTACGGCACCAAGGAGTACATGCTCACCAACTACGGCGTCGAGGGCACCCACTACACGGTCGAGGACGGCGTCCCGGTCAAGACCGACCAGGGCAACATCGACGTGATGAACGCGTTCGTGATGGTCGCGAGCCCCGCCCCGACCATCGCCCACCCCGACTTCCCCGAGGTCGCCAGGGGCCAGGTGGAGTGGCAGCAGCGCATGGGCGCCTTCACGAAGAAGTCCTCCTTCTACGGCATGCAGATCACCGAACCCGCCCGGTACGCCAACCTGTCCAACGACTTCGAGCAGCTGGAGGACGACATCGTCCGGGGCCGCAAGAAGATCGGCGACATGCAGCAGGCCGTCTCCGACTGGAAGAAGAAGGGCGGCGACGAACTGCGCGACTGGTACCGCAAGATCCTCGACGAGAACGGCTCCGCCAACTGACCCCGCACCGAGGCAAGGAGAACGGCTGTGTCCCACAGCACGGTGCCTCGGAGCAGGCCCGAGGCCGACACGACGGCGAAGACGCCGGTGCCGTCCGCTGACGCCACCGGCGGCGGAAAACGGAGGGCGAAGGGCGAGCGGAGCATCGGCGTCAGGTTCCGGCGCGACCGCGTCCTGATCCTCATGACCCTGCCGGCCCTCGCGCTGGTCCTCCTCTTCAACTACGTGCCGATCCTCGGCAACGTCGTCGCCTTCCAGGAGTACGACCCGTACATCAGCGAGAACGGCGTCGTCTCCATCGTGAACAGCCCCTTCGTCGGGCTGGAGAAC
The DNA here is from genome assembly GCF_029813775.1 of Streptomyces sp. DH24. Taxonomy (GTDB): domain Bacteria; phylum Actinomycetota; class Actinomycetes; order Streptomycetales; family Streptomycetaceae; genus Streptomyces. Next base: position 25,682 of record NZ_JARVKW010000052.1, read on the forward strand.
TTCGAGCGGATCTTCGCGGACTCGGCGTTCTGGAACGCCGTGCGGAACACGCTCGTGCTGTTCTTCCTCCAGCTCGTCCTGTTCTTCCCGATCCCGGTCCTGCTCGCGCTGCTCATCAACAGCGTGGTCAGGCCCAGGGTGCGGGCGGTCGCGCAGGCAGTCCTCTACCTGCCGCACTTCTTCTCGTGGGTGCTGGTCATCGCCGTCTTCCAGCAGCTGTTCGGCGGCGCCGGGATCTTCTCCCAGCTGCTCAGGGAGCACGGGTACGACGGACTCGACGTCATGACCGACCCGAACACCTTCGCCTTCCTGATCACCGCGCAGAGCGTCTGGAAGGACGCCGGCTGGGGGATCATCGTCTTCCTCGCCGCGCTGTCCTCGGTCAGCCCCGACCTGTACGAGGCCGCCGCGATGGACGGCGCGAACCGCTGGCGCCGCATGTGGCACGTCACGCTGCCCGCACTGCGCCCGGTGATCGCCCTGCTGCTGGTGCTGCGCGTCGGCGACGCCCTGACGGTCGGCTTCGAGCAGATCCTGCTGCAACGCGACGCGGTCGGGCCGGGCGCCTCGGAGGTGCTCGACACCTTCGTGTGGTGGAACGGCGTACGCAACCAGGACTTCGGCTACGCCGCTGCGGCCGGACTGGTCAAGGGCGTGGTCAGCCTCGGCCTGGTCCTCGCGGCGAACAAGGTCGCCCATCTCATGGGCGAGCAGGGGGTGTACAAGAAGTGACCGCCGTCCTCGACGAACCCGGGGCCGCACCGGCCCGCCGCGACCGCCGGTGGTCCGCCCCGCCCCGGCCGGTGTGGGAGGAGAAACCCACCCCGGCGGGCGCGGCCGGCAAGGGCCTGGTACTGGTGCTGGCCTGCCTCGCGATCCTCTTCCCGCTGTGGATCGTCGTCGTCACGAGCCTGTCCTCGCGCGGGACGATCGACGAGGCGGGCGGCCTCGTCATGGTGCCCCGGGACATCACGTTCGTGGCCTACGAGGAACTGCTGAGCGGCGGACAGGTCACCCGGGCCGCGGTCATCAGCGTCCTCGTCACGCTCGTCGGCACGCTGTTCTCGATGACCGTGTCCGTGCTGTGCGCCTACGGGCTGTCCCGCAGCGGCTCACTGGGGCACCGCTGGTTCCTGCTGATGCTGCTCGCGACGATGTTCTTCAGCGCCGGCCTCATCCCGACGTACCTGCTGGTGCAGACCCTCGGGCTGACCGACAGCTACCTCGCGCTGATCCTGCCGAGCGCGGTGAGCGTGTTCAACATCCTGGTGCTGCGCGGGTTCTTCATGGGCATCTCGCAGGAGCTGATCGACAGCGCGCGCATCGACGGCGCCGGCGACTTCCGGATCCTGTGGCAGATCGTCATGCCGCTGTCCCGGGCGGTCCTCGCGGTGATCACGCTGTTCTACGCGGTCGGGTACTGGAGCGCGTGGTTCAACGCCTCGCTGTACCTGAACGACCAGGACATGATGCCGCTGCAGAACGTCATGATCCAGCTGGTGCAGAAGCAGGAGGCGCCGGTGGGCCTGGGCCAGGCGATCAAGACCGGGGAGCTGTCCGGGCTGGCCGTGCAGATGGCCGTGATGGTGATGGCGCTGCTGCCGGTCGCGGTGCTGTCGCCGTTCGTGCAGAAGCATTTCCGCAAGGGGATGCTGACCGGGGCGGTGAAGGGCTGAAACCCGGGCGGGGCGAGGCCCGGGGGTTCTCCGCCGTCCTTCCGCTGCTGGTCCGCCGTGGCGACTCGCGCGGTTCCCCGCGCCCCCGAGGCGGGTCCGGTTCTCCTCTCTTCAGAAGCTGAGGTGTGTCATGTTTGCGTCCAACCTGAGTCGGCGTGGAGTGCTTGCCGGAGCCGCCGCCGCTGCCGCCTTCGCCGCCCTGCCGGCTGCCGGGGCCCACGCCGCTCCCGCCGCCGGCGGCTACCGCTGGCGCAACGTCGTCATCGGCGGAACCGGGTTCGTCACCGGGGTGCTGTTCCATCCCTCCGTGCGCGGGCTCGCCTACGCGCGGACCGACATCGGGGGCGCCTACCGGTGGGACGAGCGGCGGGGGCGGTGGATTCCGCTGCTGGACCACATCGGGTGGGACGACTGGAACCTGCTCGGCGTCGAGGCGATGGCCGTCGATCCCGCCCACCCCGACCGGCTGTACCTCGCCGTCGGCACCTACGCCCAGGCCTGGGCGTCGGACGGGGCCGTGCTGCGGTCCGAGGACCGGGGCGCCACCTGGCGGCGGACCGACCTCACCGTGAAGCTCGGCGCCAACGAGGACGGGCGGGGCACCGGAGAGCGGCTGCTCGTCGACCCCCGGGACAGCGACGTGCTGTGGCTGGGGACGCGGCACGACGGGCTGCTCAGGTCCACGGACCGGGGCGCCACCTGGGCACCCGCCGAGGGCTTCCCGCCCGCTCCGAGCGCCACTGGGCAGGGCGTGACCCTGCTGGTCGCCGCCGGCCGGGCCGTCTACGCCGGATGGGGCGACGATTCGCCCACCCTGTACCGCACCACCGACGGCGCCACCTGGACCGCCGTCCCCGGGCAGCCGGCCGGTGCCGCCGCCAAGGTGCCGGTCCGGGCGGCCCACGACCGGCACAGCCGTGAGCTGTACGTGACGTACGCCGACGCTCCCGGGCCCAACGGGCAGTCCGACGGCAGTGTGCACAAGCTGCGGACCACCGACGGGCGGTGGACCGAGGTCACCCCGGCCCGGCCGGACGGGGCGTCGGACACCTTCGGGTACGGCGGTGTCGCGGTCGACGCCCGCCGCCCCGGCCACGTCGTCGTCTCCACCAACAACCGCTGGGCGGCCGTCGACACCCTGTACCGGTCCACCGACGGCGGCGCCAGCTGGACGTCCCTGAAGGAGGGGGCCGTTCTCGACGTGTCGGAGACGCCGTACCTCGAGTGGGGCGGCGAGCAGGCCAAGTTCGGCTGGTGGATCCAGGCGCTCGCCGTCGATCCGTACGACTCCCGGCACGTGGTGTTCGGCACCGGCGCGACCCTGTACGGCACCCGCGACCTCGTCCACTGGGCGCCGTGGATCCGCGGCCTGGAGGAGAGCTCGGTGCGGCAGCTGGTCTCGCCCCCGGCCGGCGAGGCGCATCTGATCAGCGGGCTCGGCGACATCGGCGTGATGTACCACGAGCGGCTCACGGCGTCCCCGTCGCGCGGCATGGCCGCCGACCCCGTGTTCGGCACGTCCACCGGCCTCGCACAGGCCGCGGCCAGACCGTCGTACGTCGTGCGCACCGGCTGGGGCGACCACGGCAACGGCGCGTACTCCCAGGACGGCGGGAAGACCTGGGCGCCCTTCGCCACACAGCCGGCGATCGCCAAGGACGCGCCGGGACCGATCGCCGTGAGCGCCGACGCGGGCGTGCTGCTGTGGACGTTCGTGCACTGGGACGGCACCAAGTACGCCGCCCACCGCTCGGCGGACAACGGCGCCACCTGGACCGAGGCCGCCACCTTCCCCAAGGGCGCCACCCCGGTCGCCGACCCCGTCGACCCGGCACGCTTCTACGCCTACGACACCGACACGGGGACCGTGTACGCCAGCACCGACGGCGGACGCACCTTCACCGCGCGGGCGGGCGGACTGCCGTCCGGGGACAGCCAGTTCAAGCTGGTCGCGGCACCCGGCCGGACCGGCGACCTGTGGCTGAGCGCCAAGTGGAACGGCCTGTACCGGTCCACCGACGGCGGCGGGACCTTCACCAAGGCCGACAGTTGCTGGGCCTCGTACGCCGTCGGCTTCGGCAAGGCCGCCGACGGCGCCGCGTACCCGGCGATCTACCAGGTCGGCGCCGTCGACGCGATCACCGCGATCCTCCGCTCCGACGACGGGGCGCGGACCTGGACACGCGTCAACGACGACGCCCACCAGTGGGGCTGGACCGGCGAGACCATCGCCGGCGACCCGCGCGTGTACGGCCGCGTCTACGTCGCCACCAACGGGCGCGGCATCCAGTACGGGGAGCCCGCCTGATGCCGGGGCTCGACGACGTCACCCGCGGGCGCGTCCTGTTCGGCGGCGACTACAACCCCGAGCAGTGGCCCGAGGAGACCTGGCCCGAGGACGTCCGCCTGATGAGGGACGCCGGCGTCAACTCCGTCACCCTGGGCGTCTTCTCCTGGGCCCGCATCGAACCCAGGCCGGGCGCACGGGACTTCGGCTGGCTGGACCGGCTCATGGACCTCATGCACGCGGCCGGCATCGGCGTCGTCCTGGCCACCCCCACCGCCTCCCCGCCGCCCTGGCTCGGGCACCTCCACCCGGACACCCTGCCCCGCGACGCGGACGGCCGCACCGAGTGGTGGGGCGGGCGCCAGCACTTCTCGCACTCCAGCGCCACCTACCGCCGCCACGCCGCCGTCGTCACCGAGGACCTGGCCGCCCGCTACGCCGGCCACCCGGCCCTCACCATGTGGCACATCAACAACGAGTACTGCACCTACGACTGGGGCGACGAGGCCGCCGCCCGCTTCCGCGGCTGGCTGCGCACCCGGTACGGCACGCTCGACGCCCTCAACACCGCCTGGGGAACCGCCTTCTGGAGCCAGGCCTACGGAGACTGGCGGGAGATCCTGCCGCCCCGGCACGCTCACTACCTGAAGAACCCCACGCAGGTGCTGGACTTCAAGCGGTTCACGTCCGACATGCTCCTGGAGTGCTACGCCGCCGAACGCGACATCGTGCGCCGGCACACCCCGCACCTGCCGGTCACCACCAACTTCATGCCGCTGTGGGCGGGCCTGGACGCCTGGCGCTGGGCCGAGGAGGAGGACGTCGTCTCCGTCGACCTCTACCCCGACCCGCGCGACCCGTCCGGGGCGCAGGCGGGCGCGCTCGTCCAGGACATGACCCGCTCCCAGGCACGCGGCCCGTGGATGCTGATGGAACAGGCCGCCGGGCCGGTCAACTGGCGGGGCGTGAACCATCCCAAGCCGCGCGGACTCAACCGGCTGTGGTCCCTGCAGGCCGTGGCGCGCGGCGCGGACGCCGTCTGCTACTTCCAGTGGCGGCAGTCCCGGCAGGGCGCGGAGAAGTTCCACTCCGGCATGGTGAGCCACGCGGGGGAGCACGGCCGCACGTACCAGGAGGTCAAGCGGCTCGGCGCCGACCTCGCGCGGATCGGGCCCGAGGTCGCCGGCCGCCACCGCGCCGCCGACGTCGCCGTCCTGCACGACTGGCACGCCTGGTGGGCCGGCGACCAGGAGGCCCGCCCGTCCCGCGAGGTCGCCCACCCCGACCTCCTCACCGCCTGGCACCGCGCCCTGTGGCGGGCCCACCTCACCACCGACTTCGCCCACCCCGAACACGACCTCGGCGCCTACCGCCTGGTCGTCGCCCCGCAGCTCTACCTGCTCACGGACGCCGCGATCGCCAACCTCCTCGCGTACGTACGACAGGGCGGCACCCTCGTCTGCGGCTTCCTGACCGGCGTCGCCGACGAGGACGACCGGATACGCCCCGGCGGCATGGACGCCCGGCTGCGCGAGCTGTTCGGCATCCGCACCCTGCACGAGTGGTGGCCGCTGGAGCCGGGGGAGCGGGCCGACTGCGACGGCTTCGCCGGCACCCTGTGGTCGGAGGAGCTGGAGGCCGACGGCACCGCCGACGAGACCGTCCTCTACAAGGGCGGCGAGCTGGACGGACTGCCCGCCGTGCTGCGCAAGGGCCGTGCCTGGTACGTCTCCACGCTGCCCGAGCCCGACGCGCTGCGCGACCTGCTGGCCCGCGTGGCCGCCGACGCGGGCGCCCGCCCGGTGCTCGACGGACTGCCGGCCGACGTGGAGGCGGTACGCCGCGGCGACCTGCTGTTCCTGCTGCACCACGGCCGCGAGGAGGTGACCGTCGAGGTCCCCGGCACCCACCGCGACCTGCTGACCGACACCGTCGTCACCGACCGGGTCACCCTCGGCCGCTACGGGGTGGCGGTGCTGAAGCCATGAACGGCGAGGCGGAATCCGCGACGGGCGGCGGCCCCGACGACTCCGCGACCGGGGGTGCTCGGGTTGTCTCCGTGACCGGCGGCGCCCCGGACGGATGCGCCACCGGCGGCGACGCCGAAGGGGCGGGCCGGGGCGCGGAAACCGCGGGCCGGGGTGCCGATGCCCCGGGCCGGGGAGTGGGAGCCGCGGGCCGGGGCCAGGGCTCCGCATCCGTGACCGGCGGCGCCCCGGACGTATCCGTGACCGGTGCCACCCCCGTCCACGGCACCTGGGAGTCCTGCCCCGCCGCCCGTTGGGAGGACGCCTTCCTGACGGGCAACGGTCACCACGGCGCCCTCGTGTTCGGTGATCCGGACGACGACCGTGTCGTCGTCACCCACCACACCCTCGTCCGCCCGAACGGCGAAGAGCACCGCGAGCCGCCCCGCCTGGCCGCCGGACTCCGGGCCCTCCAGGACCGGTTGTTGTCCGGCGACCTCACCGCCGCCGAGGACTTCACCGACGGGCGTCCGCTCCAGTGGGTGCGCCCCTTCCACCCCGCCTTCCAGGTCCGCCTGCGCCGCGAGCCCGGCCCCGTCCTACGCCACCGCCGCTCCGTCGACTTCACCACCGGGGAGACCACCGCCGTCTGCGGCGGCTGGACCAGCCGCGTCTTCGTCTCCCGCGCCGACGACGTGATCGTGCAGCACGTCACCGCCCCGCACCTCACCCTCGGCATCAGCCTCGACCACCGCCTGCCCGGCGCCCCCGACGCACTGGCCGTCGGCCACGGCGCCGTGCTCACCGCCGACGGCGCCCTGCTGAGCCTGCGCGCCCGCTACCCCGGAAGCGACCTCGGCTACACCGGCGTCACCCTGGCCGTGGTCACCGGCGGCACGACGACGATCGCCCCGCCCGGCGTGCGCGTCGCCGGCGCGGCCGAGGTGCTGCTCCTGACCCGGGTGCGCCGGCACACCGGGGACGCGGACGTGGCCGCCGAGTCCCGCGCCCTGCGCGACCTGCTCACCGACCGGCCCTACGACGACCTGCTCGACCGGCACCTCGCCCTGCACCGCACCGCCTACCGGCGCGTCGAACTCGACCTCGCCGCCGACCCGGCCGAACGCGCCCTGCCCGGCTCGGAACTGCTCCGGCGGCCCAGCAGCGCGGCCCTGCTGGAACGCCTCTTCGCGGCCGGCCGCTACCACCTGCTGTCGTCCGCGGGCCTGTGCCCGCCCCGGCTCACCGGCCTGTGGACCGGCGACTGGGACACGGCCTGGTCCGGGGCGTTCACCAACGACGCCAACCTCAACCTCCAGACCGCCGCCGCGGCGGCCACCGCCCTCCCGGAGGTCACCGAGGCGCTCGCCGCCCTGATCCACCGACAGCTTCCCCACTGGCGGGACAACGCCCGCGCGGTCTTCGGCGCACGCGGCGTCGTCGCGCCCGCGCACAGCGACGGCGAGTGCGGACACGCGTACCACTTCAGCCGCGAATACCCCCTCCACCTGTGGACCGCCGGTGCCGACTGGCTGCTCAAACCGCTCGTCGACCACGACGAGATCCGCGGCGCCCGAGACCCGCGCACCGCGCTCGCGCTCGACGAGACCGCCCGGTTCTACGAGGACTTCCTCACCCGGACCGACGCCGGCGGCCGTCTCGTCGTCGTGCCGTCGTACTCGCCCGAGAACCGGCCCGCGAACGCCGGCTGGGGAGCGATCAACGCGGCGATGGACCTCTCGGCGGCCCGCCACGCCCTGCTCACCGCCGCCGACTACCACCCGGGGCCCGACGCCGACCGCCGGCGCGCCCTCGCCGACCGGCTCCCGCCCCACCGGGTCAACGCCGACGGCGCCCTCGCCGAATGGGCCCACCCCGGCCTGGACGACTCCTACGACCACCGCCACCTCAGCCACCTCTACGGGGTCTGGCCGCTGGACGAGATCAACCCCTACGACACCCCGGACCTCGCGGCGGCCGCCCACCGCGCCCTCGAACTGCGCGGCGCCGAGAACGACTCCGCGCACGGCCACCTCCACCACGCCCTGATCGCGGCCCGGCTGCGCGACGCCGACCGCGTCGCCCACGCGCTCGGACGGGTCCTGGACGGCGACTTCTTCCACGCGTCGCTGATGAGCGCGCACTACCCCCACCGGCACGTGTACAACGCGGACGCCGCGCACACCCTGCCCGCCGTCCTGGTCGAGGCGCTCGTGCAGTCCACCCCGGACCGGCTGGTCCTGCTGCCCGCGCCGCCGGCCGCGTACCCGGCGGGCCGGCTGCGCGGCGTGCGCACCCGGTTCGGGGCCGAACTCGACCTCGCCTGGGGGCCGGACGGCGCCACCGCCGTGCTGCGCCCGGGCCGCACCCACCGCGTCGAACTGCGGACTTCCTCCGGCGCCGAGCCGCTCGACCTGGTCGCCGGAGAGGACCGCGTCCTCACCCTGGGGACGCGGTAGACCCCTGCGATTCCCCCCACCCATGGAAGGACACCATGGCAACAAGCATCCTCGGCAAGGTCACCAAGGCCCTGCTCGCCCCCGCGCTCGCACTCGGCGCCACCGTCGGTCTCGCCGCCGCCCCCGCCCAGGCAGCCGTCTGGAACTCCTGCGACCAGTGGGGCAACACCACCCTGGACGGCTACACGCTCTACAACAACATCTGGGGCTCCGGCGCGGGCAGCCAGTGCGTGTGGGCCAACTCCGGCACCAACTGGGGCGTGCGGGCCGACCACCCGAACACCGGCGGCATCAAGTCGTACCCCAACGCCAAGAAGGTCATCAACAAGCCGATCACCTCGATCGGTTCGCTGACCAGCAGCTACAACGTCACCGTGCCGTCGTCCGGCGCCTACAACACGTCGTACGACATCTGGGACACCGACTACGACTACGAGATCATGCTCTGGGTCAACAAGACCGGGCCCGTCGGACCGCTCGGCAGCTCCCAGGGCAACGTGACGCTGGGCGGCCACACCTGGTCCGTCTACAAGGGCAGCAACGGCGCCAACGAGGTGTTCTCCTTCATCCGCACCTCGAACTCGTCCTCCGGCACCGTGAACATCCTGCCGATCCTGAAGTGGATCAAGGACACCAAGGGCTGGTTCGGCAACGAGACCATCGGTGACGTGCAGTTCGGCTACGAGATCACCTCGGCGTCCGGCGGCCTGGACTTCACCACCAACAACCTGACCGTCTCCGGCGGCTGACGACCCACGCCCGACCGGGCCGCCCGCCGCACGACAGGGCGGGCGGCCCGGCAACCCTCGCCGCCCCGGTGGCGTCCGGGAAGCGCATCCGGCCTGGCAGAACACCGGCTGCGACCAGCCGCCGCAGGGGAGTCACCACCTCGGCACCACACAGCCGGAGGGCGGAGCAGGGGCGGCCGGACCCGTAAGCCGGCCGCCCCTTCGTGCCGCTACCCGGCCACCGGCAGCCGCGCCCCGTCCCGCAGGAACAGCGGAATGCGGTCCAGCGGCGCGTCGACCGTCACGGCCGCCCCGCCCCCGTACGACTCGCCCGTCCACGCGTCCGTCCAGGCCGCGCCCGCCGGGAGATACACCGTGCGGGCCGTCGCGCCCGCCGTCAGCACCGGGGCGACCAGCAGGTCCCGGCCGAGCAGGTAGGCGTCGTCCACCGACCACGCCGCCTGGTCCCCGGGGAACTCCAGGAACAGCGGCCGCATCACCGGCAGCCCCTCCTGGTGGGCCTCCCGCATGACGTCCAGGACGTACGGCTTGAGCCGCTCGCGCAGCCGCAGGTACCGCTCCATGACCGCACCGGCCTCCTCGCCGTACGACCACACCTCGTTGGGCCCGCCCGTCATCTCCGGGCCGAGCGGCGTGCCCGGGTCGCGGAACCCGTGCAGCCGCATCAGCGGCGACAGCGCGCCGAACTGGAACCAGCGGACCATCACCTCCCGGTACGCCGGGTCGTCCGGGTCGCCGCCGTGGAAGCCGCCGATGTCCGTGTTCCACCACGGAATGCCGGACAGGGCCGTGTTGAGGCCGGCGGCGATCTGCCGGCGCAGGGTGGCGAAGTCGGTGCCGATGTCACCGGACCACAGGGCCGCGCCATAGCGCTGACTGCCCGCCCACGCCGAGCGGTTGAGGGTGATGACCTCGGTCTCGCCGGCCGCCGTGAGGCCCTCGTGGAAGGTGCGGGAGTTCTCGGCCGGATACATGTTGCCGACCTCCAGGCCCGGACCCGCCCAGTAGCGCAGGTTCTCCGAGAAGCCCGGCTTCAGCTCCGGCTCGCAGGCGTCCAGCCAGAACGCGGTGATGCCGTACGGGTCGAGGTAGTTCTCCTTGATCCGCGACCACACGAACTCCCGAGCGTCCGGGTTGGTCGCGTCGTAGAACGCCACCTGCACGGTGGAGGCGACCTCCTTGTCCGGCCAGTCCGCGTGCGCCACGGGGCCGTACTGCGTGCCGATGAAATAGCCCCGCTGCTCCATCACCGGGTGGTTCTCCGACAGCGGCGACACCGACGGCCACACCGACACCACCAGCTTGATGCCGAGGTCGTCCAGCTCGCGCACCATCGCCGCCGGGTCCGGCCACTGAGCCGGGTCGAACTTCCACTCGCCCAGGTGCGTCCAGTGGAAGAAGTCGCACACGATCGCGTCGATCGGCAGCCCTCGCCGCTTGTACTCCCGTGCCACCGCGAGGAGTTCGTCCTGCGTGCGGTAGCGCAGCTTGCACTGCCAGAACCCGGCCGCCCACGCGGGCAGCATCGGCGTACGGCCGGTCACCGCGCTGTAGCGGCGCTGCCCGGCCGCCGGGTCGCCCGCCGTGATCCAGTAGTCGATCTGCCGGGCCGCGTCCGCCACCCACCGGGTGCCGTTGTGCGCGAGCTCCACCCGGCCGATCGCCGGGTTGTTCCACAGCAGCGTGTAGCCGCGGCTGGACGTCAGCACCGGAATGCCGACCTCGGCGTTGCGCTGCACCAGATCGACGACCAGGCCCTTCTGGTCCAGCCGCCCGTGCTGGTGCTGCCCGAGGCCGTACAGCTTCTCGTCCTCGTACGCCGCGAACCGCTGCTCCAGCCGGTGGTGGCCGCCCCCGACCGCCGTGTACAGGCGCGGGCCGGGCCACCAGAAGTGGGCGCGCTCCTCGGCGAGCAGTTCGGCGCCGTCCCCGGTGCGCAGGAAGCGGACCATGCCCTCGGCGTCGACCTCGGCGGTCAGCGCGCCGACGGTCAGCGAGGCGCGCCCGTCCTCGATCTTGACGGTGCTCTCCGTGGCCGGCGCCTCGGCCAGGAGCGCGCCCGGCAGATCGTGGAGCACCGGGCCGCCGAGCCGGGCCCGGACCCGGACCGCGTCCGGCCCCCACGGCTCGATCCGCACGGTCTCCTGACGGCCGCTCCACTCCAGGGCGCCGTCCCGCTCCCGGAACGTGCCGACGGTGGGCGAGGACTGGGCGAGACTGACCTTGGTCTGCATCTCGGCAGGCTGATTCACGAGGCACGCTCCTGGAGGAGTGCGGGCATGGCGGTGCCCCGGCGGGACACCTCGGGTGAAGCCGGGCGGATGACGCCCGGTGAGTGAAGAAGGGCGCGTCAGGACGCGGTCGGCGCCGGTCCCGAACTCGCCCGTACCGTCAGCTCGGGCGCGAGCAGCACGACCTCGTCGCCGCCCCGCCCGTCCAGCTTCGCGACCAGGTGTTCCACGGCGTGCCGGCCCATCTCCTGCGCCGGGATGGCGACCGACGTCAGCCGCACCGACGCCTGCGTGGCGACCTGGTCCGGGCAGATGGCCACCACCGACACATCCTCCGGCACGGCCCGGCCCTGCTGGCGCAGCAGGGCGAGCAGCGGTTCGACCGCCGACTCGTTCTGCACGACGAAGCCCGTGGTGCCGGGCCGCTCGTCGAGGATGCGGGCGAGCGTCACGGCCATCGCGTCGTACCCGCCCTCGCACGGCCGGTGCAGCACGCGCGGGCCCAGCTCCCGCGCGCGGGTGCGCAGGCCGTCCAGGGTGCGTTCGGCGAAGCCGGTGTGCCGCTCGTAGACCGCCGGGGCCTCGCCGACGACGGCGATGTCGCGGTGCCCCAGCGTCGCCAGATGCTCAAGACACAGGGCGCCCGTCGCCTTGAAGTCGAGGTCGACGCAGGTCAGCCCCGTGGTGTCGGCGGGCAGCCCGATCAGGACCGACGGCTGGTGCGTCCCGCGCAGCAACGGCAGGCGGTCGTCGTCGAGTTCGACGTCCATCACGATCATGCCGTCCGCGAGTCCGCTGCCCGTGACGCGGCGCACCGCGTCGGGGCCCTCCTCGCCGGTCAGCAGCAGCACGTCGTACCCGTGCGTGCGCGCGGTGGTCGCCACCGCGATGGCGATCTCCATCATCACCGGCACGTACATGTCGGTGCGCAGCGGGATCATCAGCGCGATGATGTTCGACCTGCTGCTGGCCAGGGCGCGTGCGCCCGCGTTCGGGTGGTAGCCGAGTTCGCGGATGCTCTGCTCGACCCGCTGCCGGGTGGTCGCGGAGATGGACCGCTTGCCGCTGAGGACGTAGCTCACCGTGCTCGCCGAGACTCCGGCGTGCTGGGCGACCTCGGCGAGGGTGACCATCCAGCTCTCCAAGCTTTGTGAAGCGCTTCGACAATGCGCGGGGGCGTACAGGGGCGGGTGAGGGTGATTCGACAGTAGCTCTAGCGGGGAGCGGGTGTCCATAGGCTGTCGAAGCGCTTCGACAGCTTTCTTCGGGCGCTCGCCTTTTCGGTGGGCCACGGCCCTGCCAGTACTACCAGGCCCGGCCCGCATCGGCCGAACGGCCGCGCGAAGGGTGGTGGGGTGGCCCGGTATCGGGTACATACGATCGGGTAGCACCCGTCGGTAACCAAATGGACCTTGATCCCGATTCGCGGCGAGGTGAGCCTCATGTCCGCCAGCTCAGAACCAGCGTCCCGACCCACCGTCACCGAACGTGAGGCACGCCGGGTGGCGGAGGCCGCCCGCGAACAGGACTGGCGCAAGCCCAGCTTCGCCAAGGAGCTGTTCCTCGGGCGCTTCCGCCTCGACCTCATCCATCCGCACCCCCTCCCGGCCGACGAGGACGCCCGGCGCGGCGAGGAATTCCTCGCCAAACTGCGCGACTTCTGCGAGACACGCGTCGACCCGGCCGTCATCGAACGGGACGCGCGCATCCCCGACGACGTGATCAAAGGGCTCAAGGAGCTCGGCGCCCTCGGCATGAAGATCGACACCAAGTACGGCGGCCTCGGCCTCACACAGGTCTACTACAACAAGGCCCTCGCCCTGGTCGGCTCCGCCAGCCCCGCCATCGGCGCCCTCCTGAGCGCCCATCAGTCCATCGGCGTACCGCAGCCGCTGAAGCAGTTCGGCACCCAGGAGCAGAAGGACACCTTCCTGCCGCGCTGCGCCCGCACCGACATCTCCGCCTTCCTGCTCACCGAACCCGACGTCGGCTCGGACCCGGCACGCCTGGCCACCACGGCCGTCCCCGACGGCGACGAGTACGTCCTCGACGGGGTCAAACTGTGGACCACCAACGGCGTCGTCGCCGACCTGCTCGTCGTCATGGCGCGCGTGCCGAAGTCCGAGGGCCACCGGGGCGGCATCACCGCGTTCGTCGTCGAGGCCGGCTCCGAGGGCATCACCGTCGAGAACCGCAACGCCTTCATGGGCCTGCGCGGCATCGAGAACGGCGTCACCCGCTTCCACCGGGTGCGGGTGCCCGCCGCCAACCGCATCGGCGCGGAGGGCCAGGGCCTGAAGATCGCCCTGACCACGCTCAACACCGGCCGGCTCTCGCTGCCCGCGATGTGCGTCGGCGCCGGCAAGTGGTGCCTGAAGATCGCCCGCGAGTGGTCGGCGGCCCGCGAACAGTGGGGCAAGCCGGTCGCCCTGCACGAGGCCGTCGGCTCGAAGATCAGCTTCATCGCCGCCACCACCTTCGCCCTGGAGGCCGTCCTCGACCTGTCCTCCCAGATGGCGGACGAGGACCGCAACGACATCCGCATCGAGGCCGCCCTCGCCAAGCTGTACGGCTCCGAGATGGCCTGGCTGATGGCCGACGAACTCGTCCAGATCCGCGGCGGACGCGGCTTCGAGACCGCGGCCTCCCTCGCGGCCCGCGGCGAACGTGCGGTCCCCGCCGAGCAGATCCTGCGCGACCTGCGCATCAACCGCATCTTCGAGGGCTCCACCGAGATCATGCACCTGCTGATCGCCCGCGAGGCCGTGGACGCCCACCTGTCCGTCGCCGGCGACCTCATCGACCCCGACAAGTCCCTCGCGGACAAGGCCAGGGCGGGCGCCAACGCGGGCGTCTTCTACGCCGGATGGCTGCCGAAACTCGTCGCCGGACCAGGACAACTCCCCCTTTCTTACGGCGAGTTCAAGCACGAGGTGGACCTCTCGCCGCACCTGCGGTACGTCGAGCGCGCCGCCCGCAAACTGGCCCGCTCCACCTTCTACGCCATGTCCCGCTGGCAGGGCCGCATGGAGACCAAGCAGGGCTTCCTCGGCCGCGTCGTCGACATCGGCGCCGAACTGTTCGCGATGAGCGCCGCCTGCGTCCGCGCCGAGCTCCTGCGCGGCCGCGGCGACCACGGCCGAGAGGCCTACCAGCTCGCCGACGTCTTCTGCCGTCAGTCCCGCATCCGCGTCGACACCCTCTTCGACCGCCTGTGGACCAACACCGACGACCTCGACCACAAGGTCGTCAAGGGCGTGCTGTCCGGCACGTACGAATGGCTGGAACAGGGCGTGGTCGACCCCTCCGGCGAGGGCCCCTGGATCGCCGACGCGACACCGGGCCCCGCGCGGAAGGAGAACGTCCACCGGCCCATCCGGTAGGGCACCCGCACCCGGCGTGCGCCGGTGAGTCACCAGGGGCTCCCCGGCGCACCACCCCGGAGGGGGACGCGCTGTCCGTCCGGCGGCCCCGTGCGGCCACAATGGAGGGATGAGCGACTCTCCAGCCCCCCTCGCCGACCCGCACCTGGTGTACGACCCCGTCGCGGGAGACGGCCCGAAGGACGTGGTGATCCTCGGCTCCACCGGGTCGATCGGCACCCAGGCCGTGGACCTCGTGCTGCGCAACCCCGGCCGGTTCCGCGTCACCGGCCTGTCCGCCAACGGCGGCCGCGTCACCCTGCTCGCCGAGCAGGCGCACCGGCTCGGGGCCAGGACCGTCGCGGTGGCCCGCGAGGACGTCGTACCGGCGCTGCGCGAGGCGCTCGGCGCGCGCTACGGCACGGGGGAGCCGCTTCCGGAAATCCTGGCCGGGCCGGACGCGGCCACCCAGCTCGCCGCCTCCGACTGCCACACGGTCCTCAACGGCATCACCGGCTCCATCGGCCTCGCCCCGACCCTCGCCGCCCTGGAGGCGGGCCGCACCCTCGCGCTCGCCAACAAGGAGTCGCTCATCGTCGGCGGGCCGCTGGTCAAGGCCCTCGCCAAGCCGGGACAGATCATCCCGGTCGACTCCGAGCACGCGGCCCTCTTCCAGGCGCTGGCCGCCGGCACCCGCGCCGACGTCCGTAAACTGGTCGTCACCGCGTCCGGCGGCCCCTTCCGCGGACGCACCAGGGCCGACCTGGCGAACGTCACGGTGGAGGACGCCCTCGCGCACCCCACCTGGGCCATGGGCCCGGTCATCACGATCAACTCCGCGACCCTCGTGAACAAGGGCCTGGAGGTCATCGAGGCGCACCTCCTCTACGACATCCCCTTCGACCGCATCGAGGTCGTGGTGCACCCGCAGTCGTATGTCCACTCGATGGTCGAGTTCACGGACGGATCCACGATCGCGCAGGCGACGCCCCCCGACATGCGCGGGCCGATCGCCATCGGCCTGGGCTGGCCGGAGCGCGTCCCGGACGCGGCACCCGCCTTCGACTGGAGCACGGCGTCGACCTGGGAGTTCCTCCCGCTCGACAACGAGGCCTTCCCGTCGGTGAACCTCGCCCGGCACGTGGGCCGGCTCGCGGGCACCGCCCCGGCGGTGTTCAATGCCGCCAACGAGGAGTGCGTGGACGCGTTCCGGCTCGGCGAACTGCCGTTCAACGGGATCATGGACACCGTCACCAAGGTGGTCGAGGAGCACGGCGTCCCGGACACGGGAACCTCACTGACCGTGCCGGACGTCCTCGAAGCGGAGACCTGGGCCCGTGCCCGGGCCCGGGAACTGACAGCGCGGACGGCGAGCGCGGAGGCGCGTGCATGACGACCCTGATGTTCATCCTCGGCATAGTGCTCTTCGCCGTAGGCCTGCTCTTCTCCATCGCGTGGCACGAGCTCGGGCACCTGTCGACCGCCAAGCTGTTCGGCATCCGCGTGCCGCAGTACATGGTCGGCTTCGGCCCGACCCTCTTCTCGCGCAGGAAGGGCGAGACGGAGTACGGCATCAAGGCCATCCCGTTCGGCGGCTACATCCGCATGATCGGCATGTTCCCGCCCGGCCCCGACGGACGCCTGGAGGCCCGCTCCACCTCGCCCTGGCGCGGCATGATCGAGGACGCCCGCTCCGCCGCGTTCGAGGAGCTCAGGCCGGGCGACGAGACCCGCCTGTTCTACACGCGCGCGCCCTGGAAGCGCGTCATCGTGATGTTCGCCGGCCCCTTCATGAACCTGATCCTGGCCGTGGCGCTGTTCCTCATCGTCCTGATGGGCTTCGGCATCACCCAGCAGACCACCACGGTCGGCTCCGTCTCCAAGTGCGTCATCTCGCAGAGCGAGAACCGCGACACCTGCAAGGGCTCCGACCCGGCCGCCCCGGCCGCCGCCGCGGGCCTCAAGGCCGGCGACCGCTTCGTCTCCTTCAACGGCGTCCGCACGGAGTCCTGGAACCAGCTCTCCGACCTCATCCGGGCCAACCCCGGCAAGGACGTGCCGATCGTCGTCGAGCGGGGCGGCGAGGAAGTCACCCTGCACGCGAAGATCGCCACCAACCAGGTCGCGAAGAAGGACGCCGGCGGCCGGATCGTCGAGGGCGAGTACGTCACGGCCGGCTTCCTCGGCTTCAGCGCCGCCACCGGCGTCGTCAAACAGGACTTCGACGAGTCCCTGACCTGGATGGGCGACCGCATCGGCGAGGCCGCCCACTCCATCGCCGCACTCCCCGGCAAGGTCCCCGCCCTGTGGGACGCGGCCTTCGGCGACGGCCCGCGCGAGCCGGACTCCCCGATGGGCGTGGTCGGCGCGGCCCGGGTAGGCGGCGAGATCGCCACCCTGGACATCCCGCCCACCCAGCAGCTCGCCATGTTCGTCATGCTGGTCGCCGGCTTCAACCTCTCCCTGTTCCTCTTCAACATGCTCCCGCTGCTGCCCCTGGACGGCGGCCACATCGCGGGCGCGCTCTGGGAGTCGCTGCGCCGCAACGTCGCCAAGCTGCTGCGCCGCCCGGACCCCGGCCCGTTCGACGTGGCGAAGCTGATGCCGGTGGCCTACGTGGTCGCGGGAATCTTCATCTGCTTCACGATTCTCGTGCTCATCGCGGACGTCGTTAACCCGGTGCGCATCTCCTAGCCGCACCCGGTTTCCCGGTGGCCCGGCGGGTTTCCCGCCGGGCCACTTCCATCGAGTGGGTTTGCGGGCCGTGATGTGCCGGGGCCGACCCCCGTGCCGTAATCTCGAAGCGCGGGAGCCCGCTGCCGGCGGGACCGGGCCTTGATCCACGACTTGGGGTTGCACAGCAGATGACTGCGATTTCTCTCGGCATGCCGTCCGTACCGACCAAGCTCGCCGAGCGCCGGAAGAGCCGGCAGATCCAGGTCGGTTCCGTGGCGGTGGGCGGGGACGCCCCCGTGTCCGTGCAGTCCATGACCACCACGCGCACGTCCGACATCGGCGCGACCCTCCAGCAGATCGCCGAACTCACCGCGTCCGGCTGCCAGATCGTGCGCGTCGCCTGCCCCACGCAGGACGACGCCGACGCGCTGGCGACGATCGCCCGCAAGTCGCAGATCCCGGTGATCGCGGACATCCACTTCCAGCCGAAGTACGTCTTCGCCGCCATCGAGGCCGGCTGCGCGGCCGTGCGCGTCAACCCCGGCAACATCAAGCAGTTCGACGACAAGGTCAAGGAGATCGCGCGCGCCGCCAAGGACCACGGCACGCCGATCCGCATCGGCGTGAACGCGGGCTCGCTGGACCGGCGGCTCCTCCAGAAGTACGGCAAGGCCACCCCGGAGGCCCTCGTCGAGTCGGCGCTGTGGGAGGCGTCGCTGTTCGAGGAGCACGACTTCCGGGACATCAAGATCTCCGTCAAGCACAACGACCCCGTCGTCATGATCGAGGCCTACCGGCAGCTCGCCGCCCAGTGCGACTACCCGCTGCACCTCGGCGTGACCGAGGCCGGCCCCGCCTTCCAGGGCACCATCAAGTCGGCCGTCGCGTTCGGCGCGCTGCTCTCCCAGGGCATCGGCGACACCATCCGCGTCTCGCTGTCCGCGCCCCCCGTGGAGGAGGTCAAGGTCGGCAACCAGATCCTGGAGTCGCTCAACCTCAAGCAGCGCGGCCTGGAGATCGTCTCCTGCCCGTCCTGCGGACGCGCCCAGGTCGACGTCTACAAGCTGGCCGAGGAAGTCACCGCGGGCCTGACCGGCATGGAGGTCCCGCTGCGCGTGGCCGTCATGGGCTGCGTCGTCAACGGCCCCGGCGAGGCCCGCGAGGCCGACCTCGGCGTCGCCTCCGGCAACGGCAAGGGCCAGATCTTCGTCAAGGGCGAGGTCATCAAGACCGTCCCCGAGTCCAAGATCGTGGAGACCCTGATCGAGGAGGCCATGAAGCTGGCCGAGCAGATGGAGCAGGACGGCGTGGCCTCCGGCGAGCCGTCGGTCTCCGTCGCCGGCTGACCCCGGCCCCCGCGCACCCCGGCGCCCCGTCACCCCCAGCGGTGCCGGGGCGTACGCGTGTCCGCACTGTGGCGCCCGGCCGCGCACCGGGCGACGCGGCACATTTTCGGCAGGTACAGTGCGGAAACCAGCAGACCTGAGGACGAGGCCCCGCACGTGTTGACCCAGACCACCTCCCGCGTGCTCGAACCGAGCGACCTGGACGCCGCGCTGGCCGTTCTGGACCGCGAGCCGGTCGCCAACGCCTTCGTGACTTCCCGCGTGCAGGTCGCGGGCCTGGACCCGTGGCGGCTCGGCGGCGAGATGTGGGGCTGGTACGAGGACGGCATGCTCACCTCCCTGTGCTACGCGGGCGCCAACCTCGTCCCCATCTGCGCCACCCCCCGCGCCGTCCGCGCCTTCGCCGACCGCGCCCGCCGCGCCGGCCGCCGCTGCTCCTCCGTCGTCGGCCCCGCCGGGCCCACCGCCGAACTCTGGCGCCTCCTCGAACCGTCCTGGGGCCCCGCCCGCGAGGTCCGCACCCGCCAGCCGCTCATGGTCACCGACCGCATGCCCGCCGGCATCACCCCGGACCCGCACGTCCGGCGCGTCCGCAAGGACGAGATGGAAACGATCATGCCGGCCTGCGTGGCCATGTTCACCGAGGAGGTCGGCGTCTCACCGCTGGCCGGTGACGGCGGCCTGCTCTACCAGGCCCGGGTCGCCGAACTCGTCGGCTCCGGCCGCTCCTTCGCCCGCTTCGACCAGGACGGCAAGGTCGTCTTCAAGGCCGAGATCGGCGCCGCCACCGACCGCGCCTGCCAGATCCAGGGCGTCTGGGTCGCCCCCGAACACCGCGGCAGGGGCCTCGCCGCCCCCGGCATGGCGGCCGTCCTGCGCTACGCCCTCGCCGACGTCGCCCCCGTGGTGAGCCTCTACGTCAACGACTTCAACGCCCCGGCCCGCCGGACGTACGAGAAGGTCGGCTTCCAGGAGGTCGGCGCCTTCATGAGTGTCCTGTTCTGACCGCCTGTAGGCTCCCCGCCATGGATCTCGTGATCGGGCCCCTGGACCTCTCGTCCCACGTGGACGAAGCCCTCGCCGTCCAGGCCGTGGCCTTCGGACTGGGCGCCGACGAGGTCGCCGTACGCCGCCAGATCGTGCTGCGCCACATGACGTATCCGGGCGCCAGAGCCCTCGGCGCGACCAGCGGCGGCAGACTGGTCGGCTTCGTGTACGGCATGCCCAACGACCGGGCCCACTGGTGGTCCACCGTCGTCGAGCCGTACCTGCGCGCCCAGGGCCACGACGAGTGGCTCGACGACTCCTTCGTCATCACCGAACTGCACGTCCACCCCCGCCACCAGAACCGCGGCATCGGCCGCGCCCTGATCACCCGCATCACCGACACGGCCGCCGAGCCCCGCTCGATCCTCTCCGCGATCGACACCGAGAGCCCCGCCCGCGGCCTGTACCGCTCCCTCGGCTACGAGGACCTGGCCCGCCAGGTCCACTTCCCGAGCGCCCCGAGGCCGTACGCCGTGATGGGCGCCCCGCTGCCCCTGCGCCGCCGATAACCGATTTCCGCAGCCCCGCACCCCCCGGCTAACCTCCATGCCAACAACCTCCCCACGCTCAGCCCGACCCGAGCGGGGGCACCCATCCGGCAGGAGTACGAGAACGATGGCGAACGCACCGGTCCAGCGCATGTCCCAGTTGTTGGCGAAGACGTTGCGCGACGACCCGGCCGACGCCGAGGTCCTCAGCCACAAGCTGCTGGTCCGCGCAGGCTACGTCCGCCGTACCGCCGCGGGCATCTGGACCTGGCTGCCGCTCGGCAAGAAGGTCCTGGCCAACGTCGAGCGGATCGTCCGCGAGGAGATGGACGCGATCGGCGCCCAGGAGGTGCTGCTCCCCGCGATCCTGCCGAAGGAGCCCTACGAGGCCACGGGCCGCTGGGACGAGTACGGCCCCGAGCTGTTCCGCCTCAAGGACCGCAAGGGCGGCGACTACCTGCTCGGCCCCACCCACGAGGAGATCTTCACCCTCCTGGTGAAGGACCAGGCGTCTTCCTACAAGGACCTGCCGGTCATCCTCTACCAGATCCAGAACAAGTACCGTGACGAGGCCCGGCCGCGGGCGGGCATCCTGCGCGGCCGCGAGTTCCTCATGAAGGACTCGTACTCCTTCGACACGGAGGACGAGGGCCTGGCCCGGTCCTACGCCCTGCACCGCCAGGCCTACCAGCGCATCTTCGAGCGCCTCGGCCTCGACTACCGCATCTGCGCCGCGACCGCCGGCGCCATGGGCGGCTCCAAGTCGGAGGAGTTCCTGGCCCCCGCCGAGGCCGGCGAGGACACCTTCGCCGACTGCCCGAACTGCGACTTCGCCGCCAACACCGAGGCGATCACCTACGACCTGAAGCCGGTCGACGCCGCCGGCGTCCCCGCCGCCGAGGACATCCCCACGCCCGACACCCCCACCATCGAGACCCTGGCGGCCTCGCTCGGCGTCCCGGCCTCCGCGGCGCTGAAGAACCTCCTGGTGAAGGTCGACGGCGAGATCGTGGCCGTGGGCGTGCCCGGCGACCGCGAGGTCGACATGGACAAGGTCGAGGCGCACTTCGCCCCGGCGGCCGTCGAGATGGTCACCGAGGAGGACTTCGCCTCCCGCCCGGACCTGGTCCGCGGCTACGTCGGTCCGCAGGGCCTGCCGAAGGTGAAGTACATCGCCGACCCGCGCGTCGCGCCCGGCACGGCCTGGATCACGGGCGCCAACAAGGCGGACACGCACGCGAAGAACGTCGTCGCGGGCCGCGACTTCGAGGTCGACGCGTACGTCGACGTCGTGGTCGTCCAGGAGGGCGACCCCTGCCCGAAGTGCGGGACCGGCCTGAAGCTGGACCGCGCCATCGAGATCGGCCACATCTTCCAGCTGGGCCGCAAGTACGCCGACGCCCTCAAGCTCGACGTCCTCGGCCAGAACGGCAAGCCGGTCCGCGTCACCATGGGCTCCTACGGCATCGGCGTCTCCCGCGCGGTCGCGGCGCTGGCCGAGCAGCACGCCGACGACAAGGGCCTCATCTGGTCCAAGGAGGTCGCCCCGGCGGACGTGCACGTGGTCGCCGCCGGCAAGGCCCTCCAGACGGAGCTGGCCCTCGACGTCTCCGGAAAGCTGGCCGCGGCGGGCGTCCGCGTCCTCGTCGACGACCGGGCGGGCGTCTCGCCGGGCGTGAAGTTCACCGACTCCGAACTCATCGGCATCCCGCAGATCCTGGTCGTCGGCCGCCGTGCGGGGGAGGGCGTCGTGGAACTGAAGGACCGCCGCACGGGGCAGCGCGAGGAGCTGCCGCTCGAGGAGGCGATCGCCCGCCTGACGGCGTAAGCCAGCCCAGCGCGGGAGCGGCGACGCCCCGCGCTGCGCGTCTTGTTACCCGGGGATGCGGTGTGAGTGGGGCATGCGGGCGGCGCTGCTTGGTCGCCCGGCACCGACATGACCACGGACCGGCCGAGCGTCCCGGCGCCGACGACTCACCGCCCGCCCCACCGCTTAGCTGCCCGGCGTCGTCCGGTTGCCCGGCGTCGCGGTGACCGCGGGGTGGGTCACGCGGCCCGGCGCTGCGGGGTGGCCGCCCGCGCTCACCCGTGCCGCCCCGGGCGGCCCGCATGCCCGCGGGTTGCGCCGTGCCGCCGCCTCGCTGCCCGGCGTTCGGCTGTCCGGCGTTGTTCGGTTGCCCGGCGTTGGCGTTACGGCAGGGGGTTCGCGCGGCCCGGCGCTGACGGGTTGCCGCCCGTGCCGCCCGTGCCGCCCCAGCGGCACGGGTGCCCGCGGGTTGCGGCAGCCAGTTGCCGCCCGACCGCCCGCTGCGCGTCGCCCGACGCCCGCTTGGGACGGGCCACCGGGCCGCGGTCGCGCGC
>NZ_JARVKW010000053.1 GCF_029813775.1 Streptomyces sp. DH24
GCATGTCGACGATGTGGTCGACGTGCTCGATGTCGACGGGGCACTGCTCGACGCAGGCGCCGCAGGTGGTGCAGGACCACAGCACGTCGGGGTCGATGACGCCGTTGTCGCCGGCGGTGCCGATCAGCGGGCGTTCGGCCTCGGCCAGCGCGGCGGCGGGCACGCCCGTGAGCTGTTCGGGGGTGGCTTTCTCGTCGCCCTCCATGGTCTTGCCGCCGCCGGCCAGGAGGTAGGGGGCCTTGGCGTGGGCGTGGTCGCGCAGCGACATGATCAGCAGCTTCGGCGACAGGGGCTTGCCGGTGTTCCACGCCGGGCACTGCGACTGGCACCGCCCGCACTCGGTGCAGGTGGAGAAGTCCAGCAGGCCCTTCCAGGAGAACTGCTCGACCTGCGAGACACCGAACACGTCGTCGTCACCGGGATCGGTGAAGTCGATCGGCTTCCCGCCCGACGTCATCGGCAACAGAGCGCCCAGCGCCGTCGAGCCGTCCGCGTTCCGCTTGAACCAGATGTTCGGGAACGCCAGGAACCGGTGCCAGGCCACACCCATGTTCGTGTTCAGCGAGACCACGATCATCCAGATGAACGACGTGCTGATCTTGATCATCGCGAACAGGTAGACGAGGTTCTGGAGCGTGGTGACGCCCAGCCCCTTGAAGGCGAGGACCAGCGGGTACGAGGCGAAGTACCCGGCCTCGTAGTGCTCCACGTGGTGCAGCGCGCCCTCCAGGCCGCGCAGTACGTAGATCGCGAGGCCGATGGTGAGGATGACGTACTCGACGAAGTACGCCTGGCCCGCCTTGGAGCCCGCGAAGCGGGACTTGCGGCCGGGGCGTGACGGCAGGCTCAGCAGGCGGATCACGATGAGCACGGCGATGCCGAGGATCGTCATCACGCCGATGAACTCGATGTACAGCTCGAACGGCAGGAAGTCGCCGATGACCGGCAGCACCCAGTCGGCCCGGAACAGCTGGCCGAACGCCTGGGCCAGGGTCGGCGGCAGCGTCAGGAAGCCGACCGCGACGAACCAGTGGGCGATGCCGACGACGCCCCAGCGGTTCATCCGGGTGTGGCCCAGGAACTCCCGCAGCAGGGTCACACTGCGCTGGTAGGGATTGTCCGTCCGGCTGCCGGCCGGTACCGGCTGGCCCAGCCTGAAGTACCGGACGAACTGACCGACGGCGCGCGCGAGCAGCGCAACGCCGACCACGGTCAGGACCAGCGACACGATGATCGCGGCGAGTTGCATTTCGGGGCTCCTCGGGCCTGCGAGGGGTGGTTCGAGGGGATCTGTCGAGCGTTTCGAGCGGTGTGTGGGGCTGGCTGGGTTTCGCCGTTACTAAGCGGTAACTTGCCCAGTCCGTCTGAGGCTACCCCGATCCTCCGTCGCACTGTAGTCAGGCGGGCGGTGATCTGTGTCGCTGAGGCGGCCCTGACCGGGTGGCGCCCGCGCCACGCCGACCCCATCATGCCATTCGTCATAAATCGTGACATTCGGCTTAGCTTGGACATCGTGCTCTACGGAATCGTCGCCGCCGCCCTCGCCCTGGCCCTCGCCGCCGTGCTGACCGCTCTTCTGCGTGCCCCCGCCCTGCGTCTCGGCGCCGTCGATCGGCGCAGGCAGCGGCCGGTTCCGCTGTCCGGCGGCACGGCCGTCGCCGCCGCCACCGCGCTGGTCGCCGGGATCGGGGACTGGACCGGACTCGCGCCGCTCGGGGAGGGGGTCGGCCGGCTGCTGGCCGCCGCGGTCGGCGTGGCCGTGCTGGGGCTCGCCGCGGACCTGTGGCGGCTCGGCACCCGCTTCCTGCTCGCCGGTACGGCCGTCGCCGCGGCGCTCGTGGTGCCGTACGCGGAGACCGGCATCGCGGGCGGTGTCCTCGCCGTTGGCTGGATCGTGTTCGTCGCCGTCGCCTTCAAGGGGCTGGACCACGCCGACGGGCCGGCCGGCGCGGTCGGGACGCTGGCCGCCTTCGGGGCGGGCGCGTGTGCCGCCGCCGAGGTGATGGACGGGCTCGCGACGCTGCTGAGTGTGCTGGCGGCGGCCCTGACCGGGTTCCTCATGCACAACTGGCCGCCCGCGCGGGCCGGACTCGGTGCGGGCGGCGCCCTGTTCGTCGGTTTCCTGCTCGCCGGGGGTCTGGTCGTCACGCGGGCCGGGCAGGACCTCGTGACGAGTGCCGGGGTGCTGTTCGCGCTCACCGCGGTGGCGTCGGCCGACGCCGTGCTCGTCCTGCTCTCCCGGCGACTGGCCGGGCGGCCCCTGCTGCGGCGCGGCCCCGACCATCTCGCGCACCGGTTGCGGCGGCTCGGGCTGACCGCGCAGGGTGCGACCGTGCTGCTCGGCATCGGCGGCGGGGCCGGGGTACTCGCCGGGGTGCTGGTGCAGACCGGCGCGGCGGGTGAGGGTGCCGTGCTCTGGGTGGCGGCGGTGGCCGCAGTCGTCGTTCTGGCACTGTTGAGGGTTCCGGTCCCCGGGCCTCGGCGGCGATCTCCGGTGACGTCTTCGCAGGTAGCAGCGCGGTTGCGTGTAAGGAATGGATAAGAGTTGAGTCCGTCCGACTCAGGTCTGTTGACCCAGCGGTGAGCCTCGTGCACACTTGAGCCTGTTCCACTCAAGTCAGCTGGAGGAATCACCATGGCACGTGCGGTCGGCATCGACCTGGGCACGACTAACTCCGTCGTCAGCGTTCTGGAGGGCGGCGAGCCCACCGTCATCACCAACGCCGAGGGCGCCAGGACCACGCCGTCCGTCGTCGCCTTCGCCAAGAACGGCGAAGTCCTCGTGGGTGAGGTGGCCAAGCGCCAGGCGGTCACGAACGTGGACCGGACCATCCGCTCCGTCAAGCGCCACATGGGCACGGACTGGAAGATCCAGCTCGACGGCAAGGACTTCAACCCGCAGCAGATCAGCGCCTTCGTGCTGCAGAAGCTGAAGCGGGACGCCGAGTCCTACCTGGGCGAGAAGGTGACCGACGCGGTCATCACCGTCCCGGCGTACTTCAACGACGCCGAGCGCCAGGCCACGAAGGAGGCGGGCGAGATCGCCGGCCTGAACGTGCTGCGCATCGTCAACGAGCCGACGGCCGCCGCCCTGGCGTACGGCCTCGACAAGGACGACCAGACGATCCTCGTCTTCGACCTCGGTGGCGGCACCTTCGACGTCTCGCTGCTGGAGATCGGTGACGGCGTCGTCGAGGTGAAGGCCACCAACGGTGACAACCACCTCGGTGGTGACGACTGGGACCAGCGCGTCGTGGACTACCTGGTCAAGCAGTTCCAGTCCGGGCACGGCGTGGACCTGTCCAAGGACAAGATGGCCCTCCAGCGCCTCCGCGAGGCCGCCGAGAAGGCCAAGATCGAGCTGTCCTCGTCCACCGAGACCTCGATCAACCTGCCGTACATCACGGCGTCCGCCGAGGGCCCGCTGCACCTGGACGAGAAGCTCACCCGCGCCCAGTTCCAGCAGCTGACCGCGGACCTGCTGGAGCGCTGCAAGACCCCGTTCCACAACGTCATCAAGGACGCCGGCATCTCCATCAGCGAGATCGACCACGTCGTCCTCGTCGGCGGCTCCACCCGTATGCCCGCCGTCGCCGAGCTCGTCAAGGAGCTGACCGGCGGCAAGGAGGCCAACAAGGGTGTGAACCCGGACGAGGTCGTCGCCATCGGCGCCTCGCTCCAGGCCGGTGTCCTCAAGGGCGAGGTCAAGGACGTCCTGCTCCTCGACGTCACCCCGCTGTCCCTCGGTATCGAGACCAAGGGCGGCATCATGACCAAGCTCATCGAGCGCAACACCACGATCCCGACGAAGCGTTCGGAGATCTTCACGACGGCCGAGGACAACCAGCCGTCGGTGCAGATCCAGGTCTACCAGGGCGAGCGCGAGATCGCGGCGTACAACAAGAAGCTCGGGATGTTCGAGCTGACCGGTCTGCCCCCGGCGCCGCGCGGCGTCCCGCAGATCGAGGTGTCCTTCGACATCGACGCCAACGGCATCATGCACGTCACGGCGAAGGACCTCGGCACCGGCAAGGAGCAGAAGATGACCGTCACCGGCGGCTCCTCGCTGCCGAAGGACGAGGTCGACCGCATGCGCGAGGAGGCCGAGCGCTACGCGGAGGAGGACCACAAGCGCCGCGAGGCCGCCGAGACCCGCAACCAGGGCGAGCAGCTCGTCTACCAGACCGAGAAGTTCCTCAAGGACAACGAGGACAAGGTCCCCGGTGACGTCAAGACCGAGGTCGAGGAGGCCCTCGCCGAGCTGAAGGAGAAGCTCAAGGGCGAGTCCGCCGAAGGTGACAACACCGCCGAGATCCGCACCGCCACCGAGAAGGTCGCCGCCGTCTCGCAGAAGCTGGGCCAGGCCATGTACGCCGACGCCCAGGGCGCGCAGGCCGCGGGCGGTGCCGAGGACGCGGGCGCCGGCCAGGCCAAGACCGACGACGACGTCGTGGACGCCGAGATCGTCGACGACGAGCGGAAGGACGGTGCCGCGTGACGGAGGAGACCCCGGGCTTCGACGAGCAGCAGCCCGACGTCCCCTCCGGCGCCACCTCCGACGACGCCGAGCCGAAGGCCGCCTCCCCCTCCCCGGAGGAAGGGGCGGCCCCGGCCGGGGACACGGGCCAGACGGCGGCCCTGGTGGCCCAGCTCGACCAGGCGCGTTCCGCGCTCGGTGAGCGCACCGCGGACCTCCAGCGGCTGCAGGCCGAGTTCCAGAACTACCGCCGACGGGTCGAGCGCGACCGGATCGCGGTCCGGGAGATCGCCGCGGCGAACCTCCTGACCGAGCTCCTGCCCGTGCTCGACGACATCGGCCGCGCGCGGGAGCACGGCGAACTGGTCGGCGGCTTCAAGTCCGTCGCCGAGTCGCTGGAGACCGTCGCGGCGAAGATGGGCCTCCAGCAGTTCGGCAAGGAGGGCGAGCCCTTCGACCCGACGATCCACGAGGCCCTGATGCACTCCTACGCGCCGGACGTCACCGAGACGACCTGCGTGGCGATCCTGCAGCCCGGGTACCGCATCGGCGAGCGCACCATCCGCCCCGCGCGGGTGGCCGTGGCCGAGCCGCAGCCCGGCGCGCAGACGGTCAAGCCGGCCGAGGAGAGCGCGCAGGCCGACAAGGCCGAGGCGGCCGAGCAGCCGGACGACAAGGAGAGCGGTGGCCCGGACGAGGGCTGACGTCACAACCGAGGCAGGAGAGGAGGGACGTCGGGGATGAGCACCAAGGACTTCATCGAGAAGGACTACTACAAGGTCCTCGGCGTCCCCAAGGACGCCACCGAGGCCGAGATCAAGAAGGCGTACCGGAAGCTCGCCCGCGAGTTCCACCCGGACGCCAACAAGGGCAACACCAAGGCGGAGGAGCGCTTCAAGGAGATCTCCGAGGCGAACGACATCCTCGGCGACCCCAAGAAGCGCAAGGAGTACGACGAGGCGCGCGCCCTGTTCGGCAACGGCGGCTTCCGCCCCGGGCCGGGCGCCGGAGCGGGCGGCTCCTTCAACTTCGACCTGGGCGACCTGTTCGGCGGCCAGGGCGGGCAGGGCGGCCAGCCCGGCGGCTTCGGCGGCGGGCTCGGTGACGTCTTCGGGGGCCTGTTCAACCGGGGCGGCACGACCACCGGTCGTACGCAGCCGCGGCGCGGACAGGACGTGGAGTCCGAGGTCACCCTCAGCTTCACGGAGGCGATCGAGGGCGCGACGGTCCCGCTCAGGATGTCCTCGCAGGCGCCCTGCAAGGCCTGTTCGGGCACCGGCGACAAGAACGGCACGCCGCGCGTGTGCCCGACCTGCGTCGGCACCGGTCAGGTCGCGCGGGGTTCCGGCGGCGGCTTCTCGCTCACGGACCCCTGCCCGGACTGCAAGGGCCGCGGCCTGATCGCCGAGGACGCCTGCGAGGTCTGCAAGGGCAGCGGTCGCGCCAAGTCGTCGCGCACCATGCAGGTCCGCATCCCGGCCGGGGTCGCGGACGGGCAGCGCATCCGGCTGCGCGGCAAAGGCGCGCCGGGTGAGCGCGGCGGTCCGGCGGGCGATCTGTACGTGGTGGTGCACGTCGACTCCCACCCGGTGTTCGGCCGCAAGGGCGACAACCTCACGGTGACCGTGCCGGTCACGTTCGCCGAGGCGGCCCTCGGCGGCGAGGTCCGGGTCCCGACCCTGGGCGGTCCCGCGGTGACGCTGAAGCTGCCGCCGGGCACCCCCAACGGGCGCACGATGCGCGCCCGGGGCAAGGGTGCGGTCCGCAAGGACGGCACCCGCGGGGACCTGTTGGTCACCGTGGAGGTGAGTGTTCCGAAGGACGTGTCGGGGAAGGCTCGTGAGGCGCTCGAGGCGTATCGAGAGGCGACCGCGGGTGAGGACCCGCGGGCGGAGCTGTTCCAGGCCGCGAAGGGAGCTTGATGGAGATGGACGGCCGTCGACGCAACCCGTATCAGCTGACCGAGGACACCCCGGTCTACGTCATCTCGGTGGCGGCCCAGCTCTCCGGCCTGCACCCGCAGACACTGCGTCAGTACGACCGTCTGGGGCTGGTGTCCCCGGACCGCACCGCCGGCCGGGGGCGCCGTTACTCGGCCCGTGACATCGAGCTGCTCCGTCAGGTGCAGCAGCTGTCGCAGGACGAGGGCATCAACCTGGCGGGCATCAAGCGCATCATCGAACTGGAGAACCAGGTCGCCGCGCTCCAGTCCCGCGTGGCGGAGCTGCAGGCGGCGCTGGACGGCGCCGCCGCGACCATGCGTCAGCGCGAGGCGGCGGTGCACGCGTCGTACCGGCGCGATCTGGTGCCGTATCAGGAGGTCCAGCAGACCAGCGCGTTGGTGGTGTGGCGGCCGAAGCGGCAGCAGCCCTCGGACTGAGCGCGCGCGTTTTCCGAAGGGACCCCGGAGGCTTGTCCTCCGGGGTCCCTTTCGTTCTGGTGGGAAGTTGGCCGAGTTTGTTCGGTCGTCCGGGCGGCGTACGGCCGGCGGCGAGCGGGTTTCATGATCACGACTCGCGTCGAATGGGTTGGTTGTACGGTTAACGACCTCGCTTCCGGGCGCCGTTCGCTCAACAACCGGTGAAGAGAGGTTGCAGGTTGTGCCCCTGCGTCTTCACGTCGGACACGGAACGTGCTGTTGCCATCTCGTTAAGTGGTTCTGCTTGACGCTGAGGGGCGGTGGCGCGTTGGCTTTTCAGTCACTCGGGTAGCAAAGCTGCGCCCGCGTCCGGAAGACACCAGAAGTGAGCACCCGTATGCGTCGTATCGCCATATCCGTGGCCGCGTCCACGATGACCCTCTCGCTGGCCGCCTGTGGTGCGCTGGGCGCGTCGGGCGGCAGCGACGACGCCAGCCCGGCGAAGGGCAACGACATCACCGTCGGGCTGCTGCTGCCGGAGAAGGCGAACACGCGTTACGAGCAGTTCGACTACCCCATCATCAAGAAGAAGGTCGCCGCCCTGACCCGGGACCAGGGCCGCGTCCTGTACGCCAACGCCGAGGCGGACGCCGCCAAGCAGGCGAGCCAGCTGCAGGAGATGATCGACGACAAGGCCGACGTGATCCTGCTGGACGCGGTCGACGCGCACGCCATCGCGGACGGCGTGGAGAAGGCCAAGGAGGCGGGCATTCCGGTCATCGCCTACGACCGGCTGGCCGAGGGGCCCATCGACGCGTACATCTCCTTCGACAACGAGCTCGTCGGCGAGGTGCAGGGCCGCACGCTGCTGGAGGCCCTGGGCGGCAACTCCGGCGGCTCCACGCAGATCGTCATGATGAACGGCTCGCCCACGGACCCGAACGCCAAGCAGTTCAAGGCGGGCGCGCTGTCCGAGCTGAACGGCAAGGTGAAGATCGCCAAGTCCTACGACACCGAGGGCTGGAAGCCGGAGAACGCCCAGGCGAACATGACCAAGGCGATCAACGAGCTCGGCGCGGCCAACATCGCGGCCGTCTACTGCGCCAACGACGGCGTCGCGGGCGGCGTCATCAAGGCGCTGGAGGCCGCGGGCGTGACCGATCTGCCGCCGGTCACCGGCCAGGACGCCGAACTGGACGCCGTGCAGCGGATCGTGTCCGGCGAGCAGTACATGAGCGTGTACAAGTCCTACCCGCAGGAGGCCGAGAACGCGGCCGAGATGGCCGTGGCGAGGGTCCAGGGGCGGGACATCCAGTTCGACGCCCTGACCCGGGACAGCGTCGACAGTCCCACGCACAAGAACATTCCGGCGCAGCTCGTCCCCGTGGTGGCCCTGACGCAGGACAACATCAACGACACCGTCGTCGCGGACGGCATCTACGAGGTGTCCGACATCTGCACCGCCAAGTACGCGAGCGCCTGCGCCAAGATCGGCCTCAAGTCCTGACCCGCCGAGGGCGCCATGGCGCTCAGGGCTTGTCCTGAATGCACCCGCCAGCTTGTTGCAAGGCCTCCTTCCTGAGGTGCCGAAATACCACCGTGAAACGGTGCTTTCCGGCGTTCGGCGCAGGAGGAGCCGTGTTGCGGACCACGTTCGGTGCGCGCATAGTTGCGCTGCGGAAGAGCTGAACCGGGGGTGGGATGGGCGATGACCGGGCACGGGACGGACGAGCATCCACACGGTGCTGACCGACTGTGCGATGCCGGGGATCGCGTGTACTCCCGGGCCGTACGTCGCGGCCGGGTGCCGCGCCACGACGCGGAACCGGTGCCCTGCCTCCTCGACCTGGCCCTGCTGCACCCGGACCCCGACGACATGGACTGGCTGGTGCCGACGGCACCCCAGGAGGTCATGACCCGGCTGCTGCGCGGCGTCTACGACGAGGTCCGGGCGAGCCAGCGCCGGGTGGGCTCGGTGGTGGCCGCCGTCGAGTGGTACGCCGGTCTGGGCCGCCGCCCCGCGTCGTCACCGCCGGCCGGGGAGGGCACCGCGATCCGCGTCCTGGACGGGCTGTCCCGCATCCAGGCGGCCATGGACGAGGCGACGCAGGCCTGCACGGCCGAGGTGCTGACCGTGCAGCCCGGCGGCATCCGGCCCGAGCACGAGCTGGCGGAGGGCCTGCACCGGGCGTTGGAACTGCGCGGGCGCGGCGTGCGGATGCGGGACCTGTACACGCACGTGGCACGGCACGGGCAGGGACTGCTGAACTACCTGGAGCTGATGGGCGACGCGGTCGAGGCACGCACCCTGGACGAGGTGATCGACCGGCTCATCCTGTTCGACCGGACGGTGGCGTTCATCCCCGCCAATTCCGACCGCACGATGGCGCTGGAGCTGCGCCATCCGGCGCTGGTGGAGTACCTGGGCACGGTCTTCGAACGGTTGTGGCGCCTGGCGCTGCCGCTGACCGCGCCGCTGCCCGACACCGGCATCGAGGGCATCTCGCACCGGGAGCGGTCGATCGCCGCGCTGCTGGCGGAGGGCCACCAGGACGCGGTCATCGCCGAGCGGCTGGGCATCAGCGTCCGGACGTGCCGCGCGCACATCGCGCGTCTGTCGGAGACGCTGGGCGCGGCGAGCCGTACCCAACTCGGCGTGCGCATCGCGCAGGTGGGCCTGGACGGCCCGCCGCACGCGGAGCCCGTGGTGCGGGTGCCCGGTCAGGGGTCCCGTACCGCGCGCTGAGGCGGCCGGGCGGCAGGCGCCGTCAGCCTTCCGTGCCCTGCTGGTCGAGGATTCCCGACCGGCCGATGAGGTAGCCGAGTTGGGCGCGGCTCTCGCTGCCGAGGGTGGCGGCGAGCTTGGCGATGTGGACGCGGGCGGTGCGGACGTTCATGCCGAGGCGCTCGGCGATGACGGCGTCGGTGTGGCCCTCCACGAGCAGCGCGGCGATGGTGCGCTGGCGGGCGGTGATGCCGTTGAGGGTGGGCTGCTGGACGTCCTGCGGGTACATCGGGGTCGCCAGCCGCCACAGCCGGTCGAAGGCGGTGGCGAGGTAGGAGACCAGCGCGGGGTGGCGGACCTCCAGGGCGAGCAGGCTCTCCTTGTCGGCCGGCAGGAACGCGACGTCGCGGTCCACGAGGATGAGCCGGTCGGGGATCTCGTCCAGGGTGCGGGCCTCGGCGTCGCCGCGCAGCCGTTCGTAGCGTGCCCGGACCATGGGCAGGTGGCGCTGGGTGTGCTGGTAGAGGGTGCGGATGCGGCCGCCCCGGTCGAGCAGCGCCTGGTCGCGGTCGAGGGACACGGCCTGGGCCGCCTCGCCCCGGCGGCCGGTGTAGTGGGCGTTGGGCTGGATGCAGAGCAGTTCGCTGGTGGTGTCGGCCATCGCCTCCGTGATGGCCTGGTTGATCCGGGCCGTGCCGCTGAGCACGCGGATCGCCGGGCTGTCCGTGCCGGCGGGGCCGCTGCCGCCGATCCGCATCAGCGCGGCGAACGTCTCCGCGAGCCGTTCCTCGCGCCGCCGTTCGTCCGCTATCCGTTCCTGGGAGCGGCGCAGGAGCCGGTGCAGGGCGACGGCCGGCGCGACGGGTTCCATCCTGCTCAGGTCGTCGACGGCCGGGTGCAGCAGGCCGAAGTCGACCAGGCAGGGCGCGCGGTGCGCGTCCCCGGCCGGTACGTGCCCCTCCCGCAGGGCTCTTTCGTACAGCTCTGTTCCTTCGGAGCACAGGTCTTCCACGCCGTGCTCCGGGTGGGGCGCCGACGTCACTCGGTAGCTCCCTCCTGTCCGGGGGGTCGCCCCGGGATCAGTGATTCTTGTCGAGTATCCCGGACTGCGCGATGAGGTAGCCGAGCTGGGCCCTGCTGCCGCTGCCGAGGGCCGAGGCGAGCTTGGCGATGTGGGCCCGGCAGGTGCGGACGTTCATGCCGAGGCGGCGGGCGATGGCCTCGTCGACGTGGCCCTCCACGAGCAGTTTGGCGATGGAGTGCTGGATGTCGGTGATGCCGTCGGGGTCGGTCTCGTAGGGGGTGCCGGCCTGGAGCGGTACGGCGCGGCCCCACATGAACTCGAAGACCTTCACCAGGTAGCGGACCAGGCCCGGGTGACGCAGTTCGAGGGCGACCTGCCGGTCCTCGCGGACGGGGATGAAGGCGACGGTCTCGTCGCAGATGATGAGGCGTTCGACGAGTTCGTCGATGGTGCGGTACTCGACCTTGCCCTCGGTGAACTGGTCGACGTAGGCGAGCCGGTCGGGCAGGAACCTGGCCGTGTGCTGGTAGAGGGTGCGGATGCGCACACCGCGTTCGATGAGCGGCTTGTCGCGCTCCAGGGCCTCCAGGAGCCGGTTCTCGGGGCTGCGCCGGCCGCTGGGCTGGACCGTGAGGACCTCGGTCCGGCACTGGGCGGTGGCGAGGTCGAGCGCGGCGTTGATGCGGTCGAGGCCCTCCAGGACGGTGATGGAGTGGGTGGGGGCGGTCTCCTGCGTGCTCAGGGCCAGGAACGGTTCGAAGACCTCGGTGAGCGCGATGGACTGCCGCCGGTGTTCGGTGATCTCGCGCTCGATGGGGTGCAGCCGCTGCGCCAGGGCCACCGAAGGCGGAACCGGGCGCAGCCAGTTCGCGTCGTCGGGATCCGGGTGGAGCAGCGCGAACTCCATCAGGCACGGAGCAGGCTCGACATCCGCCCGCAGGATGCGGCCCGTGCGCAGGGCGTGCGCATACAGACGGCCGCCCTCCTCGCACAGCTCGGTTACCGCATGGTGATGTGTCTCCTTAGTCCGGTTTATTGTCAAATCTCCACCCCCCAGGGTCCTGAACATGCAGGAACATGATGCACCGATCGTGTGGCCATTACGTGCCTGAATGAGCCATCGTCTTATCCGACGGGGGAATGAGGGGACCTTCAAGTGAGGACGAAGCCGACTATGAGTAAGAGAATGCTTCGCTCGGTACTTGTTGCCGCCTTCTCCGCCGTTGTGGCCTTCGGAACGCTGGCTGGCCTCTCCGGTGCGAAGAGCGACGTGCACAAGGCGGGAGCTGCTCAGTCTGTGACTGTCGAGACGGCCGGCGGTGAAACGCAGGACAGCCCTCTCGACACCAGGTGGGACTGATCGCGATGACCACACCGCCCGACGACCGGTCCTTCCGCCGCGAAATGGCCTCCGCCTACCGCTCCGGCTGGCACTTCATCGATCTGGCCACCGCCATCCCCCACAGCGGTGACTCGCTGATGGTGACCGTGTTCGGTGAGCCGGTCGTCGTCACGCGGGACGAGGACGACGACGTCCGGGCATACCGGTGTCTGCGCCGGCCCCGGGGCGCTCCACAGCCCGTGCGGTGTGCCATCCGGTACGGAATGATTTTTGTGAACCTCGACCAGCGGGACCACCAGCTGGCGCAGTCGGAGGCCACCGACTCGAGGACCATCTCGGCCACCCCCCGCAGTGCCTGACGCGATTCCCCCGTCGCAGTAGATCGCGCAGGTGCTTCCCCCCGCAGCGGCGTCACCGTGACCTGAACACGGTGACGCCGCTGCAGTTTGTGGCGCGTGTGGTGGGCCGGCCCGTCGTCGTGGCCGGAACCGGCGGTCGGCGGCGCCGATTCTTACCGTGCTCTCACCGGGGCCGCCGACCTGTTTCCGGCCCGCGCCGTTCCCCGCGTCCCATGGCCCGCGTCAGTTCGATCTCGATCACCACGCGCAGCGGGTTCGGCGACGGCTCCCGGCCGTAGCGCTCGGCGTAGCGGCGTTCCGCCTCCGCCACCCGGTCCGGTTCCGTACGGACCCTCGCGCGGCCCTCCAGCGTCGCCCAGCGCCGGCCGTCGACCTGGCACACGGCGACCGGGGCGCCGTCGGGGCCCGCCGCCCGCACATGGGCCGCCTTCGCGCTCGTCCCGCTCGTGATGACCCGGGCGAGCCGCGCCCCGGGGTCGTAGGTGACGCCCACGGGTACTACGTGCGGGGTGCCGTCCGGGCGCGGGGTCGTCAGCGTGCACAGATGCCGCTCGCGCCAGAAGGCGAGGTACGACGCGTCCGGTTTCCCGGGATCCACGGAGTAGGTGGCGCTCATGGTGCCGAACCTAACTCTCCCGCCGGGCGTCGCGGTCCGGGGGTCTCCCGCATCGTCCTTGAGTGGAATAGACTCAACTTTGTGTACGCTGACTATGTCAGGACGGACATGGGCCGGGAGACGTGACACACGGCTGACGCACAGGAGGAGAACGGACACGTGGACGCCGAGCTGACCAACCGGAGCCGGGACGCGCTCAACGCGGCGAGCAGCCGCGCCGTGACCGAGGGGCACCCCGACCTCACCCCCGCTCACCTGCTCCTCGCTCTGCTCCAGGGGCAGGAGAACGAGAACATCACCGACCTGCTGGCCGCCGTCGACGCCGACCAGGCGGCCGTCCGCGCCGGCGCGGAGAAGATCCTCGCCGGACTGCCCAGCGTGACCGGGTCCACCGTCGCGCCGCCCCAGCCCAACCGCGAGCTGCTCGCCGTGGTCGCCGACGCGCAGGCCCGCGCGCGGGAGCTCGGCGACGAGTACCTGTCCACCGAGCACCTCCTCATCGGCATCGCCGCGAAGGGCGGAGCCGCCGGTGACGTACTCTCCGGGCAGGGCGCCACCGCGAAGAGGCTGCTGGACGCCTTCCAGAGGGCGAGGGG
Source organism: Streptomyces sp. DH24 (assembly GCF_029813775.1). Taxonomy (GTDB): domain Bacteria; phylum Actinomycetota; class Actinomycetes; order Streptomycetales; family Streptomycetaceae; genus Streptomyces. The sequence goes on from NZ_JARVKW010000053.1 coordinate 13,499, forward strand.
AGGGCGCCGCGTGACCACGGCCGACCCCGAGGGCCAGTACAAGGCGCTGGAGAAGTTCGGCACCGACCTCACGGCCGCCGCGCGCGAGGGCAGGCTCGACCCGGTCATCGGCCGGGACACCGAGATCCGCCGCGTCGTGCAGGTGCTGTCCCGCCGCACCAAGAACAACCCCGTCCTCATCGGCGAGCCCGGCGTCGGCAAGACCGCCGTGGTCGAAGGGCTCGCCCAGCGGATCGTGAAGGGCGACGTGCCCGAGTCGCTGAAGAACAAGCGCCTCGTCGCGCTGGACCTGGGCGCGATGGTCGCCGGGGCGAAGTACCGGGGCGAGTTCGAGGAGCGGCTCAAGACCGTCCTCGCCGAGATCAAGGACTCCGACGGGCAGATCATCACGTTCATCGACGAGCTGCACACCGTCGTCGGCGCCGGCGCGGGCGGCGACTCCGCCATGGACGCCGGCAACATGCTCAAGCCGATGCTCGCCCGCGGCGAACTGCGCATGGTCGGCGCCACCACCCTGGACGAGTACCGCGAGCGGATCGAGAAGGACCCGGCGCTGGAGCGGCGCTTCCAGCAGGTGCTGGTCGCCGAGCCGTCCGTCGAGGACAGCATCGCCATCCTGCGCGGCCTGAAGGGCCGGTACGAGGCCCACCACAAGGTGCAGATCGCGGACGCGGCGCTGGTCGCGGCGGCCACCCTGTCCGACCGGTACATCACCTCCCGCTTCCTGCCCGACAAGGCCATCGACCTCGTGGACGAGGCGGCGTCCCGGCTGCGCATGGAGATCGACTCCTCACCCGTCGAGATCGACGAACTCCAGCGCGCCGTCGACCGGCTGAAGATGGAGGAGCTGGCCCTCAGCAAGGAGACCGACCAGGCCTCCAAGGAGCGCCTGGAGCGACTGCGCCGCGACCTCGCCGACAAGGAGGAGGAGCTGCGCGGCCTCAACGCCCGCTGGGAGAAGGAGAAGCAGTCCCTCAACCGGGTCGGTGAGCTGAAGGAGAAGCTGGACGAACTGCGCGGCCAGGCCGAACGCGCCCAGCGCGACGGCGACTTCGACACCGCCTCCAAGCTGCTGTACGGCGAGATCCCCGCCCTGGAGCGCGACCTGGAGGCCGCCTCCGAGGCCGAGGAGGAGGTCACCCGCGACACCATGGTCAAGGAGGAGGTCGGCGCCGACGACATCGCGGACGTCGTCGCCTCCTGGACCGGCATCCCCGCCGGGCGGCTGCTGGAGGGCGAGACGCAGAAGCTGCTGCGCATGGAGGACGAGATCGGCAAGCGGCTCATCGGGCAGCGCGAGGCCGTGCGCGCGGTGTCGGACGCGGTGCGCCGCAGCCGCGCCGGGATCGCCGACCCGGACCGGCCGACCGGCTCGTTCCTCTTCCTGGGTCCGACCGGCGTCGGCAAGACCGAACTCGCCAAGGCGCTCGCCGACTTCCTCTTCGACGACGAGCGGGCGATGGTCCGCATCGACATGTCGGAGTACAGCGAGAAGCACAGCGTGGCCCGCCTCGTCGGAGCCCCGCCCGGCTACGTCGGCTACGAGGAGGGCGGCCAGCTCACCGAGGCGGTGCGCCGCCGCCCGTACAGCGTGGTCCTGCTGGACGAGGTGGAGAAGGCCCACCCCGAGGTCTTCGACATCCTGCTCCAGGTGCTGGACGACGGCCGGCTGACGGACGGTCAGGGCCGCACGGTCGACTTCCGCAACACGATCCTGGTGCTCACGTCCAACCTGGGCAGCCAGTTCCTGGTCGACCCGATCAGCAGCGAGGCGGAGAAGCGGGAACAGGTCCTGGAGGTGGTCCGCGCCTCCTTCAAGCCGGAGTTCCTCAACCGCCTGGACGACCTCGTCGTCTTCTCGGCGCTGGCCAAGGACGAGCTGAGCCGGATCGCCCGGCTCCAGATCGACGCGCTCGCGAAGCGGCTCGCGGAACGCCGGCTCAGCCTGGAGATCACCGACGAGGCACTGGCCTGGCTCGCCGACGAGGGCATGGACCCGGCGTACGGGGCACGCCCGCTGCGCCGCCTCGTCCAGACCGCCATCGGCGACCGCCTCGCCAAGGAGATCCTCTCAGGCGAGATCAAGGACGGCGACACGGTCCGCGTCGACCGCGCCGGCGACGACCTGATCGTGGGGCCGGCCGGCGGGAAGACGCTCTGACGCCGCCGTACGCCCGGCGGCCCCCGGCCACACTTGGACCCGATCGAGCGGGGCCTGTTCTGAGCGACAGACCCCGGCGGGGCTTGCCACCCCCCTCCCCGGATGAGGGAGGATGGCGGGATCCGTACGAAGGGAAAATCACGGTGAGCATCGACCCGTCCTCGATTCCGAACTTCGGGGGCCAGCCCGAGCCGCAGCCCCAAGGACCGGCGGGCCCCGTCGTGCCGGATCAGGACCTCGTGAAGCAGCTCCTGGAGCAGATGGAGCTGAAGTACGTCGTCGACGAAGAGGGTGACCTCGCGGCGCCGTGGGAGCAGTTCCGTACGTATTTCATGTTCCGCGGCGAGGGTGACCAGCAGGTCTTCTCCGTCCGGACGTTCTACGACCGGCCCCACAAGATCGACGAGAAGCCCCAGCTGCTGGAGTCCATCGACGACTGGAACCGCCGGACCCTGTGGCCCAAGGTCTACACGCACACCCACGACGACGGCACGGTCCGCCTCATCGGCGAGGCCCAGATGCTGATCGGCATGGGCGTGGGCCTGGAGCACTTCGTCTCGTCCACGGTCAGCTGGGTGCGGGCCGCCATCGAGTTCGACAAGTGGCTCGTGGAGCAGCTCGGCCTTGAGCAGGAGGTCAACGAAGCGGACAAGCCCGAGGGAACCGAGGACGGCGAGTAGACAGCCGCCCAGGCCCTCAGAAGCCCGGCCAGGGCGCCGACCGTCACGGTCGCGCGCCGGGGCCGGGCTTCGGCCGTTTCGGGCCGTCTAGAGGGCCGCCAGGCGCTTGGCCGCCTCCTGGAGCACCTCGGTCCGCTTGCAGAACGCGAACCGGACGAACGGCGCGCCCGCCTCCCGGTGGTCGTAGAACACCGCGTTCGGGACGGCGACCACCCCGGCCCGTTCCGGCAGGGCGCGGCAGAAGGCGAGGCCGTCCGTCTCGCCGAGCGGCCGGATGTCGGTCGTGACGAAGTAGGTGCCCGCCGGCCGGAACACCCGGAACCCGGCCTCCGCCAGGCCCGCCGCCAGCAGGTCCCGCTTGGCGCGCATGTCGTCCCGGAAGCCCGTGAAGTACGACTCCGGCAGCGCCAGCGCCTCGGCCACCGCGTACTGGAACGGGCCCGCCGAGACGTACGTCAGGAACTGCTTCGCCGACCGCACCGCCGCGACCAGGGGCGGCGCCGCCGTGATCCAGCCGACCTTCCACCCCGTGAACGAGAACGTCTTGCCGCTGGAGCTGATCGTCACCGTGCGCTCGCGCATCCCCGGGAAGGACGCGAGCGGCACGTGCTCGGCGTCGTCGAAGACCAGGTGCTCGTACACCTCGTCCGTCACCACCAGCAGATCCCGCTCCACCGCCAGCTCCGCGACCGCCGCGAGCTCCGCGCGCGTGAGGACGGTGCCCGTCGGGTTGTGCGGGGTGTTGATCAGCAGCAGCCGGGTCCGGTCGGTGACGGCGGCGCGCAGCTCGTCCAGGTCCAGCGTGAAGCCGTCGCCGTCCGGGCGCAGGGTGACGGGCACGCGCGTGCCGCCCGCCATGGCGATGGACGCCGCGTAGGAGTCGTAGTACGGCTCGAGGGCGATCACCTCGTCGCCGGGCTCCAGCAGCGCGAGCAGCGAGGCGGCGATCGCCTCGGTGGCCCCGGCCGTGACCAGGACCTCGGTGTCCGGGTCATACGACAGCCCGTACCGGCGCAGCTGGTGCGCAGCGACCGCGGTGCGCAGCTCGGGGACGCCGGGGCCCGGCGGGTACTGGTTGCCGCGCCCGTCCCGCAGGGCCCGTACGGCGGCCTCCCTGACCTCCTCGGGGCCGTCGGTGTCGGGGAAGCCCTGGCCGAGGTTGATCGCCCCGGTGTGCAGGGCGAGGGCGGACATCTCGGCGAAGATCGTCGTCCCGAACTCGGCGAGCCGGCGGTTGAGGAGGGGGCGCGCGCTGGAGGTCATGCGGGTCATCCTGCGCCGAAGCTCTGGAGTTCCTCAACTCTGCTTTGGCCGCGATCGGGGGCGGGCATCCCCGTGTCACGCAACGAGCGAGGCGCCCACGGGGGGCCGCTTCGGGGGAAACGGAAGGAGGGTGGCGCCATGGTCATCGGCATCATCCTGGGGATCGTCTTGCTGTTCGTGGTGGTCGCGGTGGTCATCGGGGTGGCCGTCAACCGTGCGGCGACGCCGGCGACGCGGGTCGGCTCGCGGTCCACTCGCGGGCGGGGCGGCAGCAGCAGCGGCAGCAGCGACTCGAGCTGGTGGGTGGCCGCGTCGGCGGGGGACGCCGGATCGTCCGGCGGTCACGACGGGGGCGGCGGAGGAAGCTCCTGTGGTTCGTCCTCGGGCGGCTCGTCGTGCGGAGGCGGGTCGTCCTGCGGGGGTGGGGGCGGCGGCGGATGCGGCGGAGGCAGCTGACACGGGGCAGCCGAGCTCCGGCAGGGGGAACGCATCCGGTCGACGGGGCCCGTCCTGGGACGGGCCCCGGCACGACGGGACCCTCACTGGGTCGGGTCCCGTCATGAGCGTCCGCCGGGAACAGCTCCCGGCGGACGCTCGCGCGCCCCGGCGTGCGCCTTGACGCAAAGGGCGCACGCCCTGGTTGAACACCTGAACTGAGTAGCCCCCTGAGGGATGGAAACCAACCGAAGTTGGGTAAAAACGCTGTGGCGCCGCCGCAGTTCATGATTCCCTCTAAAACACCAACGCAGCCCCAAGTGCCGTCCGCGGACCTTTTCCCGACCGGCCGACCGGGCTCAACCGGGCCGACTTCCCCGGTGTGACCGGGGGCGCGCGGGACCTGCACCCACCTCTCCACGTGTGCCAGCGGAGCCGTTCCATGCTCACGACCCTGAACACCTCCTACACCGACACGCGCGCGGCCGACCTCGCCTGGACCCTGGGGCGCGAGCCCCTCCCGGCGCTGGCCACGCTCGACCTCGAACTGGACGCCGCCACAGTCCAGTTGAGGCTGCTCGGCGCATCCCACCAGGTTCTTCTGGAGGAGGAACGGGGCACCTGCTCGGAGACGGTGGCCTGCATCCCGGGCAGCAGCACACCCCTGCCGCTGGGCGTCGCCAAGCGGGTGGGCGACTGGGAGTACGAGTTCGCGGCCCGGGTGGAGGTGTTGTCGCCGGGCGCGTTCGCCGGCCGCGCCCAGGAGTTGCTGGCCCTGGTCTCGGACCATCCGCAGGGCCTGGCCGGCGTCTTCCCCGGAAGCCCGCACGCCTTCACGGCGATGCTGGCCAACCGCCGGCAGGGCCAGGTCACTTGGCGCACCTGGCACGCCTATCCGCAGGACGGCCAACTGGTCTCGACGCGCACCCGTGTGGGGGTGCGGGTGCCGTCGGGCCCGGCGGGCCCCGCGGATGCGGCGGGCGCGGCGGGCTCCGCGGGCCGGGGGCGGGAGCGCGGCCGGCTCAGCCCGTCCGCCGTCTGATCCGACCGGTGCGACGGACCCCGCCGTCCGGTCCGTCCGGTGCGTCCGGTGTGATGGACCCCCGCCGTCCGGTCCGTCCGGTGTGACAGGGCAACGGCACTTCAAACGTTCGGTGACCGGGCAACGGGCATTTCCACACGTGTGGGTGACGAGACGTGCCCGAGAAGTAACGTAACGTCACAGCGTGATCGATCCGTCCACACGCACCCCGTCGGACCTCCCGCCGTGGACATACGGGGGGCCCGACGGAGTGTGCGGCGGAGCCCACGCGCCCCAGGGACCCGAACCGCCCGGCGGACCCGGCACCTGCGAGCGGTGCGGCCCGGCGGTCCCGCTGCCCGTCCGGCCGGACACGGGACGGTTCCTCGTCCTCGCGTGCGTGTTCGTGTGCGCTGCCTGCGGACTCGTGTACGAACTCGAACTCGTCGCCGTCGCCTCCTACTTGATCGGCGACTCGGTCACCCAGGCGTCCGTCGTCCTGTCCGTCATGGTCTTCGCGATGGGCGTCGGCTCCCTCGCCGCCAAACGGCTGCGCTGGCACGCCGCCGCGGGATTCGCCACCGTCGAGGCCGTGCTCGCCCTCGTCGGCGGGTGCAGCGCGATGGCCCTGTACGCGGTCTTCGCCTGGACCGGCGGCTGGGGCGGGCTGTGGGCCGACGGGCCGCGCTGGCTGCTCGTCGCGTTCTCCCTCGCCATCGGCCTGCTGATCGGCGCCGAAGTCCCGTTGCTGATGGAGCTCATCCAGCGCGTCCGCCGGCAGGACGCGGGCGGCGCCGTCGCCGACCTGTTCGCCGCCGACTACGTCGGTGCGCTCGTCGGAGGACTGGCCTTCCCCTTCCTTCTCCTGCCGTTCCTGGGCCAGTTGACCGGGGTGCTGCTCACCGGCGCGGTCAACGTCGTCGCCGGGGGCGCCCTGGTGCTCGGCCTGTTCCACCGGGACCTGACCCGCCGGGCCCGCCGGGTGCTGCTGACCGTCAACCTCACCGTGCTCGCCGTCCTCGCCTCCGCCACCGTCCTCGTCGACGACTTCGAACGCGCAGCCCGGCAGGCCGTGTTCGGCGAGCACGTCCGCGTCGCGCTGCGGACCGACGTCCAGGAGGTGGTCCTCACCGGCGGCACGCACGGGCGGCCCCTCGACCTGTTCGTGGACGGGCGGCTGCGGATCAGCGGCCGGGACGAGCGCCGCTACCACGAGGCGCTGGTCCACCCCGCGATGGCTGCCGGCCCCCACGCGCGCGTGCTCGTCCTCGGCGGCGGCGACGGCATGGCCGCCCGTGAGGTGCTGCGCCATCCGGACGTGCGCCGGGTCGACATCGTGGAGCTCGACCCGGGGCTCGTCCGGCTGGCCTCCCGAGACCCGGCCCTGACCCGGCTGAACGGCCACGCCTACGACGACCCGCGCGTCCACGTCGTCACCGCCGACGCCTTCCGGCGGCTGCGGACGGCGCCCACGACGACGTACGACGTGGTGATCTCGGACCTGCCGGACCCGGGCATCACGGCGAGCGCGAAGCTGTACGCGCAGGAGTTCTACGGGCTGGTCGGGCGGGCGCTGGCCGACTCCGGGCGGCTGGTCGTGCACGCCGGGTCGGTCTCCGCGCGGCCGAAGACGTTCTGGACGGTGGAGGCGACGGTCCGGGCCGCCGGGCTGCGCACCGTGCCGTATCTGGTGGGCGGCCGTGACTCGGGATTCGCGGCAGGCCCCGACCGTACGGCCTCCGATGACGACGACGCGCCCGGCGACTGGGGCTTCGTGCTGGCCGCCCGCACGCGCCCGCCGCTGCGCCTCGACCCCGACGGCCCCCGCGCGGGCACCCTCACGCCGGAGTCGCTGCGCGGAAACGCCCGCGCCGCCGCCCGGACCCGTCTGACGGGCCTGCCGCCGTCGACCCTGATGCACCCGCGCTACGCGAACTGACCCGCGCCACGGAAACTGCCCCGCGCGGCCTCGTGCGTGGACGGCGCGGGGTGTGGTGGCGTGCCGCGCGGTGTCGTGCGTGGACGGCGTGGGACGTGATGGTGCCCCGCGGCCTCGTGCGTGGACGGCGCGTGCCGTTGACGGGGCCGGTCGCGGCGGGCCGCTGACTGCCCGTCCGGAGCGGGACGTGACTTCGTGCCGACGGAAGGGTGCAGTTCGCCGCCGACTGGGTAGGCTCCGTCGACATGGAGCACGAGGTGTTCGTTCCGTTTCCGGCCGAGCGGCTCAGGCGGGCGCTGGCCGACCCCGCGCGCGTCGCCCGGGCGGTTCCCGGGCTCCAGCAGGACGCCGGCGCCGAGCCCGTCACCGGGCGGCTGAAGCTGCGCATCGGCAGCCACTCCATCACCTACCGCGGCTCCGTCCGGGTCACCGCACAGGACGACGGCGCGTACGCGATCGAGGGCGACGCCACCGAGTCCCGCGGCTCCGGTGCGGCGAAGCTCGCCCTCACGGTCCGGGTCCGCGACACCGACGGCGGCACCACCCTCGCCTTCGCGGGCACGGCGTCCGCGGACGGGCGGGTCACGGAGCTGCCGCAGGACGCGGTCACGTCGGCCGTCCTGCGCCTGCTGGACCGCTTCGCGGAGCACCTGGGCGAGGCGGCGGGCGGGGAACCGACGGCGCCGACCGCCCCGCCGGCCCCGGAAACGCAGGAGACACCGGAAACGCCCGGGTCCGTGGCCACGGAGCACCTCGAACCGACGGCGACCGGCGACTCCGGGGCGGCGCCGGACGCGGAGGACGCGCCGGTGCCGGCCGAGCCGGGTGAGGCCGCGGCCGACGACGCCCGGCCCGCCGCGGAGCAGGCCCCCGGGGACGACGCGCGCGCGTCCGTGTTCGACGCCCAGGTGCCGCCGCCGTCGCTCGACCCCGAGGCCGACGACGAGGACGACGACGAGTCCGACGACGCCGTGACGGCGGCGCCGATCGACGGCGAGGGCATCGCCGAGGCCGCGCACGCGCGGCGGACGATGATCGGGCGCAGCGCCGAGGAGGTGGACCACGCTCCGCCGCGCGGCCGGTACGCGCCCGTCCCCGGCCCGCAGAGCGTCGCCGCGCAGACCCCGCTGCGCTGGGCGGCCCCGGCGGCGGCCGTGGTGCTGGCGTCGGCGATCCTGGTCGGCCGGGTGCTGCGCAGACGCCGGTGAGGCCGTGCGCCGGTGGCGCGGCCGGACACGCCCTCTTGATCACCCCAGTAGGGTCGTCATGTGAGTAACGAACCCATCACGCTGACCGCGGGTGACGCGGAGGTGACCGTGCTGCCGGGCAACGGCGGGCGGATCGGCGGGCTCCGGGTCGGCGGCGTCGAGCTGCTGCGGCAGGGCGACCGCTACGGATGCTTCCCGATGGTCCCCTGGTGCGGCCGCATCCGCGAGGGCCGCTTCCGGGACGGCGCCGTCGTCCACCGGATGCCGCTGAACGCCCCGCCGCACGCCATCCACGGCACCGCGCGCGACGGCGCCTGGCGCACGGCCCGCGCGACCGGCACCGAGGCGGCGATCACGTACGACCTGACCGAGCCGTGGCCCTACCCGGGCCGGGTCACCCAGGTCGTGGCGCTCACCGAGGACGCGCTGACGCTGACGACGGCCGTGGAGACGTACGAGTCGTCCTTCCCTGCTCAGATCGGCTGGCATCCGTGGTTCAACCGCAGCCTCGGCGGCCGGGACGTGCGGATCGACTTCGACCCGGCCTGGCAGGAGGAGCGCGGCGCCGACCACCTGCCGACCGGCAACCGCCTCGACCCGAAGCCCGGCCCCTGGGACGACTGCTTCGGCATGCCCGGCGGCGTCGACGTCACCCTCACCTGGCCGGAGCTGCTGGAGCTGAGGGTGACCAGCCGCGAGGAGTGGGTCGTCGTGTACGACGAGCAGCGCGAGGCGGTGTGCGTGGAGCCGCAGACCGGCCCGCCCGACGGGCTCAACACCCTCCCGCGCCTGGTCACGCCCCTGGAGCCGCTGGAGGCCACGACCACCTGGAGCTGGCGCCGCCTTTAAGCTGACAGGCATGACGGACGTACGCGGCGCGCTGCTGCAGCAGATCAAGGACAAGGCCGTGGTGCACGGCAAGGTGACCCTCTCCTCGGGTCTGGAGGCCGACTACTACGTCGACCTGCGCCGCATCACCCTGGACGGCGAGGCCGCCCCGCTGGTCGGCCAGGTGCTGCTGGACCTGACCGCCGACCTGGAGTTCGACGCCGTCGGCGGCCTCACCATGGGCGCCGACCCGGTCGCCGCCGCCATGCTGCACGCGGCCGCCGCCCACGGCCGGAAGCTGGACGCGTTCGTCGTGCGCAAGGCCGCCAAGGCGCACGGGCTGCAGCGCCGCGTCGAGGGCCCGGACATCGCGGGCCGGCGCGTCCTCGTCGTCGAGGACACCTCCACCACCGGCGGCTCGCCGCTCACCGCGGTCGAGGCGGTCCGCGAGGCGGGCGCCGAGGTCGTGGCGGTCGCGACGATCGTGGACCGGGCGACCGGTGCCGCCGAGAAGATCCAGGAGGGCGCGGGCGTGCCGTACCTCTTCGCGTACTCGAAGGACGAGCTCGGGCTGGACTGACCAGCCGGTGGACGGCGCCGTGGACCACCGGACCAAGTCTGGGAAGATGGGGCCGACGATGACGTCGCACCCATGGTTCTAGGTCAGGGCCGTCAGTACGCAGAACGCCAACCCGCACATACCAAGGAGCGGACAGATGCCCATCGCAACTCCCGAGGTCTACAACGAGATGCTGGACCGGGCGAAGGCAGGCAAGTTCGCCTACCCGGCCATCAACGTGACCTCCTCCCAGACCCTGCACGCGGCCCTGCGCGGTTTCGCGGAGGCGGAGAGCGACGGCATCATCCAGATCTCGACCGGCGGTGCCGAGTTCCTGGGTGGCCAGCACAAGAAGGACATGGTGACGGGCGCGGTCGCCCTCGCCGAGTTCGCGCACATCGTCGCCGACAAGTACGACATCACCGTCGCGCTGCACACGGACCACTGCCCGAAGGACAAGCTCGACGGGTACGTACGTCCGCTGCTCGCGGTCTCCGAGGAGCGCGTCAAGGCCGGCCGCAACCCGCTGTTCCAGTCCCACATGTGGGACGGCTCCGCGGAGACCCTGGCCGACAACCTGGCCATCGCGCAGGAGCTGCTGGAGCGCGCCCGCGCCGCCAAGATCATCCTTGAGGTCGAGATCACCCCGACCGGCGGCGAGGAGGACGGCGTCACCCACGAGATCAACGACTCCCTCTACACCACGGTCGACGACGCCGTCCGCACCGCCGAGGCGCTCGGCCTGGGCGAGAAGGGCCGCTACCTGCTGGCCGCGTCCTTCGGCAACGTCCACGGCGTGTACAAGCCGGGCAACGTCGTGCTGCGTCCGGAGCTGCTGAAGGAGCTCAACGAGGGCGTCGCCGCCAAGTACGGCAAGCCGGCCGGTGCCCAGCCGTTCGACTTCGTCTTCCACGGCGGCTCCGGCTCCACCGCTGAGGAGATCGCCACCGCGCTGGAGAACGGCGTCGTGAAGATGAACATCGACACGGACACCCAGTACGCCTTCACCCGTCCGGTCGCCGACCACATGTTCCGCAACTACGACGGCGTCCTGAAGGTCGACGGCGAGGTCGGCAACAAGAAGACCTACGACCCGCGCACCTGGGGCAAGCTCGCCGAGGCGTCGATGGCCGCGCGCGTCGTGGAGGCCTGCGGGCACCTGCGCTCCACCGGCACGAAGATCAAGTAGGTCCGTCGGCCCCACGGGGCCGGCCGCGTCACGTCCGGCAGGGCCCGGCACCCGCTCAGGTGCCGGGCCCTTCCGTATGCTCCCCCCATGCCCGATGTCAGGCTCGCCTCGCCCCGGGGCAGGTGGATTCTGCTCACCACGGTCCTCGGCTCCGGCATGGCCCTGCTGGACTCGACCGTCGTCAACGTCGCCCTGCCCCGCATCGGCCGCGATCTCGACGCCGACCTCGCGGCCCTCCAGTGGACCGTCAACGCGTACATGGTCACGCTGGCCGGGCTGATCCTGCTGGGCGGCGCGCTCGGGGACCGGTTCGGGCGCCGGAGGATCTTCGTGACCGGCGTGCTGTGGTTCGCGGCGGCCTCCCTGCTGTGCGGGCTCGCCCCGAACGCGGAGCTGCTCGTCGCGGCCCGCGCCCTGCAGGGGGTCGGCGGCGCCCTTCTGACGCCGGGCTCCCTCGCGCTCATCCAGGCCTCCTTCCACCCCGACGACCGGGGCCGCGCGGTCGGCCTGTGGTCCGGCTTCGGCGGGATCGGCGCGGCGGTCGGGCCGTTCGTCGGCGGCTGGCTGGTGGACGGGCCCGGCTGGCGGTGGGTGTTCCTGCTCAACGTGGCGCCGGCCCTGCTGTGCGCGGTGATCGCCGTACGGCACGTGCCGGAGTCGGCGGACCCGCGCGCCCACGGCCGCTTCGACGTGCTCGGCGCCGGGCTGGGGGCGCTCGCGCTCGCCCTGCTGACGTACGCGCTGATCGAGGCGCGCGGCGGTCCGGCGGCCGTCGTCCTCACCGGGGTCGCCGGGCTCGCGGCGGCCGTCGCCTTCGTGCTGGTCGAGCGGAGCCGGTCCGCACCGATGATGCCGCTCGACGTCTTCGCGTCCCGCCGGTTCACCGCCGTCAACCTCGTCACGCTGTGCGTGTACGCGGCCTTCGGCGGCTTCTTCTTCCTGGCCGCGCTCCAGCTCCAGGTCGTCGTCGGCTACTCGGCCCTGGCCGCCGGTACGGCGCTGCTGCCGACGACCGCCCTGATGCTGCTGCTCTCCGCCCGGTCCGGTGAGCTCGCCGACCGCATCGGCCCGCGCGTTCCGCTCACGGTCGGCCCGCTGCTGTGCGCGGCCGGGATGCTGCTGATGCTGCGCGTCGGCCCGGGCGCCTCGTACGCCGCCGACGTCCTGCCCGCGCTGCTGGTCCTGGGCCTGGGCATGGTCACGCTGGTCGCGCCGCTGACGGCGACCGTGCTGGCGTCCGTGGACACCGCCCGGGCGGGCCTGGCCAGCGGCATCAACAACGCGGCGGCCCGCGCGGCCGGACTGGTCGCGGTCGCGGCGCTCCCGCTCCTCGCCGGCATGGGACCGGAGGCCTACCGCATGCCGGCGGCCTTCGACGCGGCGTTCGGCCGCGCGATGACGTGGTGCGCGGCGGTCCTGGCGGCGGGCGCGGTCCTGGCCTTCACGACGGTCGGGCGTCCGGCCCCGGACCGCTGCCATCCGGAGTGCCGGACGCACGGGAGCGTGGCGGTGCCGCCGCTGGAGCGCGGGGACGGGCACTGAGCCGGCGGGGTGCGGCAGCCGCAGCCGAGCCGCAGTCCGAAGTCCGCAGTCCCAGCCGAGCCGCAGCCGCAGCCGAGCCGCAGCCGCAGTCCGCAGTCGCGCCGCATTCCCAGCCGAGCCGCGCCGCAGCCGCAGCCGAGCCGCAGTCCGCAGTCCCAGCCGCGTCGCCGGGGTGGCGGAACCGGCCGGGTCCACGGCACCCGGCAAGCGCCAGTGGCACGAACTGCGGGACACTGGACCCCATGGCCATTCACGAGAACCTCCTCGGGGGACCGCCCCCGACCCATCTCCCCGACGACCCGGAACCCCGCGAGCTCCTCGCCGCCGGCACGAGCCCCGCCGACGTCGCCGCGAAGTACCCGACCTCCTCCCTGGCCTGGGCCCGGCTGGCCGACGAGGCCTTCGAGCGCGGCAGCGTCGTGGAGTCGTACGCCTACGCCCGTACGGGCTACCACCGGGGCCTGGACTCCCTGCGCCGCAGTGGCTGGAAGGGCCACGGCCCGGTCCCCTGGGAGCACGAGCCGAACCGCGGCTTCCTGCGCGCCCTGCACGCCCTCGCCCGCGCCGCGCAGGCGATCGGCGAGCAGGAGGAGTACGAGCGCTGCTCCCAGTTCCTGCGGGACTCCTCCCCGACGGCCGCCCAGACCCTGGGCTGACCCGTCCCGTACCGCACCGCGGGCCCGCCTGTGACCAGGCGGGCCTTGCCCTTGTGGGGGACGATTGCGGAGGATGCGAGTGGGGACCGGGGCCCCCGTGCCGGCATCGGCAGGGGCGGACCGCTACCCGGAGTACAAACAGGAGACAGCGATGTCCCACCAGGCTCACCAGGCTGACCAGGCTCAGGAGCCCGAGACCCCGCATCTCGACTTCGCCGGCACGACACCGTACGAGGACTACGTCCGGGCCGACGTGCTCACGCACCTCCAGCAGCCCCTCTCCGACGATCCCGGAGAGATGGTCTTCCTGGTCACGACCCAGGTCATGGAGTTGTGGTTCACCGTCATCGTCCACGAGTGGGAGACCGCCGCGCACGCCCTGCGCTCGGACGACGTCCCCACGGCGGTCGCCGCGCTGAAGCGCTCCGTCCGCGAGCTGGAGGCGCTGAACGCCTCCTGGACGCCGCTGGCCCAGCTCACGCCCGCGCAGTTCAACTCGTACCGTTCCGCCCTCGGCGAGGGCTCCGGCTTCCAGTCGGCGATGTACCGCCGCCTGGAGTTCCTGCTCGGCGAGAAGTCCGCGTCCATGCTCGTCCCGCACCGGGGCGCGCCGCGCGCCCACGCGGAACTGGAGAAGGCCCTGCACGAGCCGAGCCTGTACGACGAGGTCGTACGGCTGCTGGCCCGCCGGGGGTACGACATCCCGGACGCCGTGCTGCACCGCGACGTGTCGCAGCGGTACGAGCCGTCGCCGGAGGTGGAGGCCGCCTGGACGGCCGTCTACTCCGGTGACCAGAACGCCGAACTGACCCGGCTGGGCGAGGCGTTGACGAACGTCGCCGAGCTGGTGTGGCGCTGGCGCAACGACCACCTGGTCGCCACCCGCCGCGCGATGGGGTCCAAGACCGGCACGGGCGGCTCCGCCGGGGTGGCCTGGCTGGAGAAGCGGGCCCAGAAGAACGTGTTCCCCGAGCTGTGGACGGCGCGGTCGTATGTCTGAGGGCGTGACGGAATCCGTGTCCGGGCCGGTGTCCGACCTCGCCCGGGAAGCGAAGGAACTCGACGCGTCCGACGAACTGGCCGGGCTGCGCGCCCGGTTCGTCCTGGACGACGCGGTCTACCTGGACGGCAACTCGCTGGGCGCGCTGCCCGCCGCGGTGCCCGACCGGGTCGCGGACGTCGTACGCCGCCAGTGGGGCGAGCTGCGCATCCGGTCCTGGGAGGAGAGCGGCTGGTGGACGGCGCCCGAGCGGATCGGCGACCGGATCGCCCCGCTCGTCGGCGCCGCGCCGGGGCAGATCGTGGTCGGCGACTCGACCAGCGTCAACGTCTTCAAGGCGGTCGTGGCGGCCGTACGCCTCGCCGGTGAGGGCCGCGACGAGATCCTGGTCGACGCGTCGACGTTCCCGACGGACGGGTACATCGCCGAGTCGGCCGCCCGGCTGACCGGCCGCACGCTGCGCGCGGTGACGCCCGCGGAGGTCCCGGCCGCGCTCGGCCCGCGCACCGCCGCGGTGCTGCTCAACCACGTCGACTACCGCACCGGCCGGCTGCACGACCTGCCGGGACTCACGGCCGCCGTGCACGAGGCGGGCGCGTACGTGGTGTGGGACCTGTGCCACAGCGCGGGCGCGCTGCCGGTCGGGCTCGACGAGCACGGCGTGGACCTGGCGGTCGGCTGCACGTACAAGTACCTCAACGGCGGGCCGGGCTCCCCGGCCTACCTGTACGTGCGCCACGACCTCCAGGACCGCTTCGACTCCCCGCTGCCCGGCTGGAACTCGCACGCCGAGCCGTTCGGGATGCGCCCGGAGTTCGAGGCGGCGCACGGCGCACGGCGCGGCCGGGTCGGCACGCCGGACATCCTGTCCATGCTCGCCCTGGAGGCGGCCCTGGAGGTGTGGGACGGCGTCCGCGTCGAGGCGGTGCGCGCCAAGTCCCTCGCCCTGACGGACTTCTTCCTGAAGTGCGTCACGGCGTACGTGCCCGAGGGCCGGGTCGAGTGCGTGACGCCGCTCGCCCACGCGGAACGCGGCAGCCAGGTCGCGCTGCGCTGCCCGGATGCCGGTGACGTGATGAAGCGGCTGATCGAGCGGGGCGTGATCGGCGACTTCCGTGCCCCGGACGTGCTGCGCTTCGGCTTCACCCCGCTGTACGTCGGCTTCGCGGACGTGGAGCGGGCGGCCCGGGTGCTGGCGGAGGTGCTGGCGGACGCCGCCGCCTGAGGCGCCGGCCGCCGGGCTCAGGCCGCCCCGTCGGGCGCGTCGGGGCCGGTGACGTACACCCCGGCCGTCGCGGCGGCGAACGCGGCGCGTGCCGCGCGGTCCGCGGCGGCCGGGTCCGGTGCCTCGCCGGTGGTCAGCAGGGCGTAGTACAGCGGGGCCGACACGGCGCGGACGACCGCCGCCGCGTCGGTCCCGGCCGGCAGCTCCCCGCGCCGGACGCCCTGTTCGACGCACGGCGCCCACTCGGCGACCCGCACCTCGTAGAACCGCCGCAGCGCCTCGGCGGTGCGTTCGTCGCAGCTCGCCGCCGCGATGACCGCCCGGAACAGCGCGCCCTGGCGGGGATCGGCCAGCGTGCGCCGGACCAGGTCGGCGTTGGCGCGCAGGTCGCCGAGGACGGTGCCCGTCTCGGTGCGGGGCAGCGACTGCTCGGCCATGTCGGTGAGCAGGTCGGCGACCAGGGCGGTCGGTGTGCCCCAGCGCCGGTACACGGTCGTCTTGCCGACCTCGGCCCGCCGGGCGAGGTCCGCGAGGTCGAGGTGCGCGAACCCCTGCTCGGCGAGGACGTCGCCGGCCGCCCGCAGTACGGCCGCACGGACACGGGCGGTACGCCCTCCGGGACGTACGGTGCCGGGTTCGGCGGGACGTACGGTGCCGGGTTCGGGGGACATGTCGGCCTCCTTGGTGCGGGCGGGGGCGTGCGCGCGGGGTTCACGCGGGGTTCGCGCGGCCGGGACGCGGGCTCCACCGCCAGCGTAACGAAACGACAGAACCGTTTGAGCCTCACCGAGCGTGACATCCCCGTGTCCGCGCACGTCACCGGCCTGGTACCGTCCCGGCCAACGGCCGATTGTCTCTCCTGGTCCGCCAATTCCGTTTCATCGCTGAGAGGTTGGAGCATGCCGGACGCCGCCGCAGAACCGGAGAACGCCGCTGCCAGGGCCGCCGCCGAGGAGAAGTCGGCCCTCTCGCACCCGGCGGTCGAGCCCGACGTCAGCGCCGCGTACGGCGACCATCCCGACCAGGTGGTCGACTTCTACGCCCCGCGCCGCGAGGTGGTCCCCGGCGTCCCGGCCCCGCTGGTCGCCGTCCTGCACGGCGGGGCCTGGCGGGCGCCCTACGACCGCCGGCACATCAGCCCGTTCGCCGCCTTCCTCGCCCGGCGGGGGTTCGCGGTGGCCAGCGTGGAGTACCGGCGGGGTGCGGCGCCTGAGGACGCGGGTGCCGGATCGGGTGTCGAGGGTGGCATCGCCGGGCGGTGGCCCGACACGTTCGACGACGTCGCCGCCGCGCTGGACGCGCTGCCGGGCCTTGCGCGGGAGGCGCTGCCGGAGGCCGACTCGCGCCGCATCGTCGTCACCGGTCACTCGGCGGGCGGCCACCTCGCCCTGTGGGTGGCCGCGCGCCACCTCCTGCCCGAGGGCGCCCCGTGGCGCACCGACCGGCCGGCACCCCTGCGCGGCGTGGTCGCGCTCGCCCCGATCGCCGACCTCGCGGTCGCCGACACGCTGGACGTGTGCGGCGGCGCGGCACGCCAACTCCTGGGCGGGGAGGGGTCGTTCGCCGAGCGACGCCCGTACGCCGACCCGGCGCTGCTGCTCCCGACCGGCATCGCGACGACCCTGGTCCAGGGCCGCGAGGACATCGACGTACCGCAGGCGGTCGCCGAGGCGTACGCGGACGCGGCGGCCAGGGCGGGCGAGGTGGTGGGCCTGACCCTGCTGGAGGACGTGGGCCACTTCCCGCTCATCGACCCGGCGGCGGACGCGTGCGCGGTGGTGGCGGAGGAGATCGCCCAACTGGCCTGGTGAGCGCCCTCATGTGACCCCGCCGTCGGGCGGCGTCAGCGCGGGCCACGAGAACCTCACCCGCACGCCCCGGTCGAGCAGCCACCGCATCTCGCGGTAGCGCACCTCGTGCGCGTGCTCCGGGGCGATGCAGGAGGGCAGCCGGACGACGACGGTGCCGATCCCACCGCGCGCGGCCGTGTCCCGAACGCGCTGCCATCCGGGGCGCCCGGCGGGGTCGGGTTCGCCGTACGGGTCCGTGACGACGGCGGTGACCGCCAGCCCGCGCTTGTCGGCGAAGGCGCGCGCCTCTGCCTCGGCGGGACCCGGTTCGCGGCCGGGTGCCATGTGGACGTAGATCACGGCAAGGTCTGGCTTGAGCATGATGACGGGTCTCTCCGTTGTCGTTTCAGCCTGCGGCCGGCTCGCACCAGACGTACTTGCCCCGGTTGCCGAACCGGGACAGCGGCTGCCGGCCCCAGAGGTCGGCGCACGACCGGACCAAAACCCCGGAACGGGCCGTGCTCTCCTTCCCCCGGGACTCTTTCTCCGCCCTCGTGGATCTGCTGAAAGGCATGTAGTACCTGAGACGGACCCCCGCGAACCCCCCTCCACGGTGACGACCCCCCGTACACCCCCCGCCTACCGTGTGGGCGTGACCGAGACGACGACGCACACTGACGACACCAGGCCGCGCAGCCCCGAGTACCGGCTGGCGCAGGGCGCGCTGCGCGGGCTGCGGCAGGATCTGATCCAGGACGCCTTCGCGTACCGGCCGTTGCCGCCCATGGCCACGGACGGGCCGGTGACCCGTCGGCTGCCCGCGCGGCTCAGGGCGCGGGCCGCGTACCTGCCGCACGCGACGGTCGCGGGTGCCGCGCTGATCGCCCTGTACGGCGGGTACGTCGGCAACAGCAGCTACGCGGGCCTGCCCGCGCTGCTGACCGGCCTGCTGTGCGTCGTCCCGGTGCTGGCCACGCTCGTGCGTCCGGTGGGCGCGTTCTGGCTGTCCATGGCCACGACCCCGGTCGTGTCCGTGCTCGACGGCCCCTGGGGCGACTGGCCGTGGACGCCGGGCGCGTTCATCTGCCACCTGACGGTGCTGATCGTCGTGGCGATACGCACCCGCCCCCGCACGGCCGCCTGGATGTGGGCGCTGACCCTCGGCTACGGCTTCCTCGCCGAGGTGGTGCTCGGCGGCGGGCGCTCCTCCGACAACAGCGCGCCGATGCTGGTCCTGTCGGCGCTCGCCCTGCTCGCGGTCGCCGTACGGCACATCCGCCGCGAGGCCGAGCAGGAGGTGACCGCGCAGCAGACGGTCACCGCGCACGAACGCTCCCGGCGCACGCTGCTGGAGGAGCGCACCACCATCGCCCGCGAACTGCACGACGTGGTCGCCCACCACATGTCGGTGGTCGCCATCCAGGCGGAGGCCGCGCCCTACCGGGTGGAGAACCCGCCGCCCGAGCTGGAGCGCGCCTTCGCCACCATCCGGGAGAACGCGGTCGCGGCGCTGACCGAACTGCGCCGCGTCCTCGGTGTCGTACGGGCGGAGGACTACGAGGCGCCCGACGCGCCGCAGCCCACCCTCGCCGACCTGGACGGTCTGCTGGCCAATGTGCGCGACGCCGGGCTGACCGTGGACAAGGCCGTGACCGGCGCGGTGCGGGAGCTGCCGCAGGGCGTGGAGCTGTCGGCGTACCGGATCGTGCAGGAGGCGCTCAGCAACGCGCTGCGGCACGCGCCCGGTGCGAGCGCCCGCGTCGAGATCGGCTACGTCCTCGGCGGGCTCGGCCTGCGCGTCGTGAACGGGCCGCCGCCCGAGCCGTCCCTGATCAAGCCGTCTCCCGGCGCGGGCCACGGCATCACCGGCATGCGCGAGCGGGTGTCCATGCTGAGCGGCGAGATGACGGCGGGCGCGACGGACGACGGGGGATACGAGGTGGCGGCGTTCCTGCCGGTCGCCACGGTCGCCACGGTCACCACGGCCGCCCCGACGGGTGAGGGTGACGTATGACGACGGCCATCCGCGTGCTGATCGCGGACGACCAGATGATGGTGCGCGAGGGCTTCTCCGTGCTGCTGAACGCCATGCCGGACATCGAGGTCGCCGGCGAGGCCGTGAACGGGCGTGAGGCGGTCGAGAAGGTGCGCGAACTCGCCCCGGACGTCGTCCTCATGGACATCCGCATGCCCGAGCTGAACGGCATCGAGGCGACCCGCGAGATCGTCGCGGCCGACGACGCGGCGAAGGTGCTGGTGCTGACCACGTTCGACCTCGACGAGTACGTGTACCAGGCGCTGCGGGCGGGAGCCTCCGGCTTCCTCCTGAAGGACGCCTCGGCGCGGCAGCTCGCGGACGGCGTACGGGTGGTGGCTTCGGGCGAGGCCCTGCTCGCCCCGTCGGTCACGCGGCGGCTGATCACGGAGTTCTCCAAGCTGTCCGACGCGCCGCGCCCGACGATGTCCGCGCACGCGGCGTACGGCGACCTGACCGAGCGGGAGACCGAGGTCCTGGTCCTCATCGCGCAGGGCCTGTCCAACGCGGAGATCGCCGCCCGGCTGGTGGTGGCGGAGTCGACCATCAAGACCCACGTGAGCCGCATCCTGGTCAAACTGGGCCTGCGGGACCGCACCCAGGCGGCGGTCTTCGCGTACGAGGCGCGGCTGGTGACACCGCGCTGAGAAGTGGTCGGGCGCACGACACCCCTGGTCAGACGCGGGGCCGGCGGGCTAGCGTCCCCGCATGGCAGCCTTCGATCCCTGGGACCCCGCGTTCGTCGCCGACCCGTACCCCGGCTACGCCGAGCTGCGTGCGCGGGGGCGGGTCATCCACTACGAGGCCACCGACCAGTGGCTCGTGCCGCACCACGCGGACGTGTCCGCGCTGCTGCGCGACCGGCGGCTCGGGCGGACCTATCTGCACCGGTTCTCGCACGAGGACTTCGGGCGGACGGCGCCGCCACCGCAACAGGAGCCGTTCCACACGCTGAACGACCACGGGATGCTGGACCTGGAACCGCCGGACCACACCCGCATCCGGCGCCTGGTGTCGAAGGCGTTCACACCGCGCACCGTGGAGCAGCTCAGGCCCTATGTCGAGCAGCTCGCCGGGGACCTGGTGGACCGGCTGGTGGAGGTCGGCGGCGGGGACCTGCTCACGGACGTCGCCGAGCCCCTGCCGGTCGCCGTGATCGCGGAGATGCTGGGCATCCCGGAGTCGGACCGGGCGCCGCTGCGGCCCTGGTCGGCCGACATCTGCGGGATGTACGAGCTGAACCCCTCCGAGGAGACCGCGGCGAAGGCCGTGCGGGCGTCCGTGGAGTTCTCCGAGTATCTGCTCGGGCTGATCGCCGAGCGGCGCGAGAAGCCCGGTGACGATCTGATCTCCGGGCTCATCGCGGCCCACGACGAGGGCGACCGGCTCACCGAGCAGGAGATGATCTCGACGGCCGTGCTGCTGCTCAACGCCGGTCACGAGGCCACCGTGAACGCGACCGTCAACGGCTGGTACGCCCTCTTCCGGCACCCCGGACAGCTGGCGGCCCTGCGCGCCGACCACTCCCTCGTGCCGTCCGCGATCGAGGAGCTGATGCGGTACGACACCCCGCTCCAGCTGTTCGAGCGCTGGGTGCTGGACGACATCGAGATCGACGGGACCACCGTCCCGCGCGGCGCCGAGATCGCCATGCTGTTCGGCTCCGCCAACCACGACCCGGCCGTCTTCGCCGAGCCCGCCACCCTGGACCTCACCCGCCGCGACAACCCGCACATCTCCTTCAGCGCCGGCATCCACTACTGCATCGGCGCCCCGCTGGCCCGCATCGAGCTGGCGGCGTCCATGACGGCGCTGCTGGAGAGGGCGCCGACGCTGGAACTCGCCGCCGAGCCGGTCCGCAAGCCCAACTTCGTGATCCGAGGCCTGGAAGGGCTGCCGGTCACGGTGTGAGGGGCGGAGGCCGGTTCACGGTGTGAGCAGGCGGGAAGGAACGGCGGCGGCCCCAGGCGGGATCACGCCGTCACATCCCGCCTCCGCAGCGCCGCCAGCCCCGTCGCCACCAACGCCCCCGCCACCCCCGTGAGGACCAGCACCGGCGTCCACCGCATGTCGGCGCCCGGCATCTTCGGCAGGTGACCGAAGGGGGAGACGTCCAGGACCGCCCGGGGGACGTCAAGCGCGGGGCCGACCCAGCCGATCAGCAGGACCGCCCCGGCGACCGCCCACGCCGCCACCGCCGCACGCGGCAGCGCGCCGAGGAGCAGCACCGCGACGCCGCCGATCACCCACACCGCGGGCAGTTGCACGAGGCAGGCGCCGAGGATCGGCCCGACCTCCCTGCCGTGGCCGACGGCGAAGCCCGCGCCGGCGATCAGCATGATCAGGGCGGCCCCGCCGAACGCGATCACCAGATGACCGGCGGCCCAGCGCAGCCGTCCGACGGCCCCGGCCAGCACCGGCTCGGCGCGCCCGGAGGTCTCCTCGCCGTGCAGCCGCAGCACCGACGCGACGACGTACAGGGCGGCGACCAGGCCCAGCATGCCGATCATCGCCGACAGGAACGCGTCCGTGATGCCGGCCTGCCCGCCCATGCGCTCGATGATCTCGCGGGCGTTCGCGTTGTCGCCGACCAGATCGGCCGCGCCCTCGGTGAGCGAGCCGTAGACGACACCGGCGAGGAAGAAGCCGATGCTCCAGCCGAGCACGCCGCCCCGCTGGAGCCGCCAGGCCAGCGCGCCCGCCGTGGCCAGCCGGCCGGACGCCGGTCCCGGCCGGGTCGGCAGGAAGCTCATGCCGACGTCCCGGCGCCCGGCGAGCCCGTAGGCCACCGCGCCCTGGACGAGGACCGCCGCGACCGGCAGCGCGAGCACCCACCAGCGTTCCCCGGCGAAGGCCCGCAGGTTCTCCGGCCAGCCCAGCGGCGACAGCCACGTCAGCGCCGACGAACCGTCGTCTGTCGCCGAGTCGCCGGCCGCGCGCAGCACGAACGCCGCGCCCAGCACCGCCGCCGTCAGGCCCCGGGCGAGCCGCGCGCTCTCGGTGAGCTGGGCGACGATCGCCGCCACCGTGGCGAAGACCATGCCGACGCCCGCGAGGCCCAGCCCGAAGGCCACCGCGCCCGGGACGCCATGGCCGGCGAGCCCGGCGGCCACCAGCAGTGCCAGGACCGCGTTGGCGACGGCCGCCGCGAGCAGCGCCGCCGTCAGGGAGGCCCGGCGGCCCACCATGCCCGACGCCACGAGCTCCTGGCGGCCGCTCTCCTCCTCGTCGCGGGTGTGCCGTACGACGATCGTCAGGCTCATCACGGCGGCGAGGGCGGCGGCGTAGACGCCGACGCGCCAGGCGGTCAGCGCGCCGATGGAGTCGCCGAAGACGGGGCCGACCAGGGCGCGCAGGGAGGAGTTGGTCTCCGCCTGGGCCACCAGGTCGGCGCGTGCGGCCGGGGTGCCGTACAGGCCCTCCAGGGTGTTCGGCATGGACAGCACCATGAGGGCGTTCACGCCGATCCAGACCGGGATCATCACGCGGTCGCGGCGCAGCGCGAACCGCAGCAGCGTGCCGGTGCCGGCCAGCGTGCGGGAGCTTCGGGGACGTACGCCCCAGGCCGCGGCGGTCACCGGGCCGCCCCCGCCTCGGGCACCGCGGTCGGCCGCACGTCCTGGTAGTGCCGCAGGAACAGTTCCTCCAGCGTGGGCGGCGTCGACGTCAGCGACCGCACGCCGGACTCGCTGAGCGAGCGCAGTACGGCGTCCAGTCCGCCGGTGTCGACCTGGAGCCGGACGCGGTTGCCCCGGACGTCGAGGTCGTGGACGCCGGGCAGGCGCGAGAGGCCGTCGGGCGGGCCGGCGAGTTCGGCGGTCACGCTCGTGCGGGTCAGGTGGCGCAGGTCGGCGAGCGAGCCGCTCTCGACGGTCCGGCCCTTGCGGATGATGCTCACGCGGTCGCAGAGCTGCTCGACCTCGCTGAGGAGGTGCGAGGACAGCAGGACGGTCCGGCCGCGGTCGCGTTCCTCCTCGACGCACGTCCGGAAGACCTCCTCCATCAGCGGATCGAGGCCGCTGGTGGGCTCGTCCATGATCAGCAGGTCGACGTCGGAGGCGAAGGCGGCGACCAGGGCGACTTTCTGCCGGTTGCCCTTGGAGTACGTCCGGCCCTTCTTCGTCGGGTCGAGTTCGAACCGCTCGATCAGCTCCGCCCGCCGACCGGCGTCCAGCCCTCCGCGCAGCCGGCCGTAGAGGTCGATGGTCTCGCCGCCGGAGAGGTTGCGCCACAGGGTGACGTCGCCGGGGACGTAGGCGATGCGGCGGTGCGCCTCCACCGCGTCCGTCCACGGGTCGCGGCCGAGCACCTGCGCGGCGCCGGCGTCGGCGCGCAGCAGACCGAGCAGCACGCGGATGGTGGTGGACTTCCCGGCGCCGTTGGGGCCGAGGAAGCCGTGCACCTCGCCGCTCTCGACGTCGAGGTCGAGCCCGTCGAGGGCGTGCGTCCGGCCGAACGACTTGTGGAGTCCGCAGACGGTGATGGCCTTGGTCATGAAAGGGAAGCTACGCTTACTTCAGAAATTTGTGAAGTTAAGGAACCGTATGAAAGGGTCGTAGACTCTCAGGGGCGGGCACGAGCAGGGGAGATGATCCGGGCATGACGGAAGCGAAGGCGCAGGACCGGCCGGACGGGCGCGACCCGGAGACGGTCTCGCGGTTCGTGGAGAACTTCGCGGCGCAGCTCGTCGAGGCGGGCGTCCCGCGCATGCCGGCCCGCGTGTTCGCCGCGCTGCTCGCCTCCGACGCCGGCACCCTGACCTCCGCGGACCTCGGCGAACAGCTGAGGATCAGCCCCGCCGCCGTCTCGGGCGCGGTGCGCTACCTCGCCCAGGTCCACCTGGTCTCCCGCGAACGCGAGCCCGGTTCACGCCGCGAGCGCTACCGCGTGCACAGCGACCAGTGGTACGAGGCCCTCACCAACCGCGAGGCGATCATCAAACGCTGGGAGGACGCCCTCCGCGAGGGCGTCTCCAGCCTCGGCCCCGACACCCCCGCGGGCCGCCGCCTCGCCGAGACGCTGGCCTTCTTCGAGTTCATCGAGCAGGACGTGGCGGGCATGATGGAACGCTGGCGCGTGTACTGCGCGAAGGCGTTCGGCGAGGGCTGACGCACACCGGCCGGACCACGCGGAGCGCGGTCCGCGCGGAGCGCTCGGAGAGCGACTCACCGCGGCGGCGGCAGGGTCAGCGACCAGGCGCCCTCCCGTACCGTCCAGGTCCGCCGTCGGACCGGACCGGACACCGACGCGTCCGCGCGGTAGCGGAAGTCGGCGCCCGAGACCGTGACCGTGCGGCCCTCCGCCAGCACCGGGGAGGCCTCCGCGCCCACCGACACCGGGCGCACCTCGATCTCGGCCACCCCCGAGGCGCCCGGCCAGACCGACACGCCCGCCACCGGCTGGTGCAGGTCCACCAGAGTGGTCCCGTCGACCTCGATCCGCAGGCGGGACGGACCGGAGCCGGCCGAGGGCGCGAGCCGGGCCGGGCGGGCCGGGACCAGGGTCCGTACGAGGGACTGGCAGGTGCGCAGCCAGGGCCGGGAGGGATCGTGCGGCGGTTCCGCCTCCTCCGCCGGGGCGCCCCGCAGCGGGGGTATCCGCACCGCGCCCAGCACCACCCCGTCGCTGTCGTCCACGAGCAGGTCCCGCCGCCGCGCCGACCCGTCGAGCACGGCCCGCGCCGCCGCCACCGCGCCCGTCGGCACGCCCAGCGACCGGGCCAGCCCGAGACCGGTCCCGACCGGCACCATCGACAGCGCGCATCCGGCCAGCTCCCGGTGCCGGTGCAGCAGCGCCACCGCGCGCACCAGCGTCCGGTCGTCGCCGACCACGACCGGCCGGCGCGACCCCCGACGCGCCAGGGCGCGGGCGAATTCCTCCGGCCCGTCGGGCAGGCACACCTTCACCGCCGCACCCGCGCTGAGCACGTCTTTCGCGATCCGTACCGATTCCCCGTCCGTCCGACGGGCGACCGGGTCGATGACCACGAGCAGCTGGTCGGACGTCGGATAAGTCGCCACCTCGGTCCTGCCTCGCTTCCTCGGGTAGCATCTTTGTGCAAGAGCCCCTTGCGCTATTGCGCCAGGGGCTTCGTCTATTCCGGGGCATCCGGTCCGACGGTTGCGGCCAACGACGGCCGCGGGGCACGCGGCGGAAACCCTCCGCGTACGCCCCTGACCCAGGACATGCCCCGCCCGGAAGGGGTGTACGCGCGTGCCCGCACTTGTGCTGCTCGGTGCTCAGTGGGGTGACGAAGGCAAGGGAAAGGCGACGGACCTGCTCGGTGGCTCCGTCGACTATGTGGTGCGTTACCAGGGCGGTAACAACGCCGGCCACACGGTGGTCGTGGGCGACCAGAAGTACGCCCTGCACCTGCTCCCTTCCGGAATCCTGTCTCCCGGCTGTACGCCGGTCATCGGTAACGGTGTCGTCGTCGACCCGTCGGTCCTGTTCTCCGAGCTGAGCGGGCTGAACGAGCGCGGCGTCGACACGTCCAAGCTCCTGATCAGCGGAAACGCGCACATCATCACGCCGTACAACGTGACCGTCGACAAGATCACGGAGCGTTTCCTCGGCAAGCGCAAGATCGGGACCACCGGCCGCGGCATCGGCCCGACCTACGCGGACAAGATCAACCGCGTCGGCATCCGCGTCCAGGACCTGTACGACGAGTCGATCCTCACCCAGAAGGTCGAGGCGGCGCTCGACGTCAAGAACCAGATCCTCACCAAGCTCTACAACCGGCGCGCCATCGCCGTCGACCAGGTGGTCGAGGAGCTGCTGGGCTACGCGGACAAGCTCGCGCCGTACGTCGCCGACACCGTCCTGGTCCTGAACCAGGCGCTGGAGGAGGACAAGGTGGTCCTCTTCGAGGGCGGCCAGGGCACCCTCCTGGACATCGACCACGGCACGTACCCCTTCGTCACCTCGTCGAACCCGACCGCGGGCGGCGCCTGCACCGGCGCCGGCGTGGGCCCGACGAAGATCAGCCGGGTCATCGGCATCCTCAAGGCCTACACGACCCGCGTCGGCGCGGGTCCCTTCCCGACGGAACTCTTCGACGAGGACGGCGAGGCGCTGCGCCGCATCGGCGGCGAGCGGGGCGTCACCACGGGCCGCGACCGCCGCTGCGGCTGGTTCGACGCGGTGATCGCCCGCTACGCGACCCGCGTCAACGGCCTGACGGACTTCTTCCTCACCAAGCTGGACGTCCTGACCGGCTGGGAGCAGATCCCGGTCTGCGTGGCGTACGAGATCGACGGCAGGCGCGTCGAGGAACTCCCGTACTCCCAGACCGACTTCCACCACGCCAAGCCGGTCTACGAGATGCTGCCGGGCTGGAGCGAGGACATCAGCAAGGCGAAGACCTTCGCCGACCTGCCGAAGAACGCCCAGGCGTACGTCAAGGCGCTGGAGGAGATGTCCGGCGCCCCGATCTCCGCGATCGGCGTGGGCCCGGGGCGGGACGAGACGATCGAGATCAACTCGTTCCTGTAGGCCTCACCGCCGCGACACGCCCCCGTTCGGCCCTTGGCCGGCGGGGGCGTGTGCCGTCACCGGCGCCCGCGCGGGTGACGGGGTGCGGGCATAGGCTGAAGCCGTACCCCGCGTGCGTCGACCGGAGAAGGTGAGTGCGATGCGCGTACTGCTCAAGGCGTCCATGGACACGGAGAAGGCCAACGAGGCGATCCGGAACGGCACCATGGGGAAGCTCATCCAGGAGTCGATGGAGCAGATCAGGCCCGAGGCGGCCTACTTCACGACCGACCACGGCCGGCGGACCGCCTACCTGTTCTTCGACATGCAGGAGAGCTCGCAGATGCCGGTGATCAGCGAGCCGTTCTTCCTGCATCTCGGTGCGGAGATCACCTACACGCCGGTGATGAACCTCGACGACGTGCAGAAGGGCCTCTCCCAGCTGGGTCGCTGACAGCGGCAGGCCGGTGCCGCGGCGGGCGTGCCGCCGCGCGCCTCAGCTGAAGACGATCATCGACCCCTGCGCCAGGCTCCGCGTCGCCGCCGCGTGCAGGCCCAGCCAGACGTGACGTTCCCGGGCGAAGGGGCTGGGGTCGTACGGCGCGGGCACCGCCGGTTCCTCCAACTCGGTGGGGGACATCGGGGGTTCGGGCGCCGGCGGCGGGTTGGCCGGGTCGATGCCGATGGCCGCGGCCACCAGCTCCAGCTCCCTCAGCAGCGCCTGGGACGAGCCCAGCGGGCCGCCGCCGGCGAGGAGTTCGTCGTTGGCGAGGGGGTGCGGGAAGTCGACGGGGACGTACGTGCCCGCGTGGTCGTAGTGCCAGACCAGGTGCGACTGCTGGGCCGTCGCCTCGAACATCTCCAGCAACTGCTCGTAGTCGCCGCCCAGTTCGTCCACCGGCGTCACCGGCAGCCCGCACACCTGGAGCAGATAGGCGCGGCGCAGGAAGTGCAGCGCGTCGTAGTCGAAGCCGGCCACCGGGGCGACGTCGCCGGACAGGCCCGGCATGTACTGGTACACCGGCACCGGCGGGAGCCCGGCCTCGGCCAGCACCTTGTTGTATTGCGCGAGTTCCTCGGCGAACGGGTTGTCGGGCGTGTGGCACAACACGTCGACGAGCGGTACCAGCCACAGGTCACAGGCCAAAGAGGGCTCCTCGCTAGCGCACGGCACGTGGTCGGGCGGTCGGACCACGGCCGTGGAACGCGTGGTCGGGGCGGATAGCAAGCAGGGTAAGCAGGGTAATCGCTGCGGTTCGTCGGTGCGGTTGGGTGCGGGCTCGGTGCGGTTCGGTGGCGGTCACCCGCGCGCTCCGCTTCCTCGCGCGGGCTTCCCCGTGCCCGTTCCTTACCCGCCCGGCCGTCGCTGACGCCGCCGGACGGCGGCGAGGGCGCGCACCGTCCGGAACGCGCGGGAGCCCGCGGCGCGGGCGCCGGCCCACCGGACGGACGTGACCTACGGACCGCCGGGCGCGGCTGCCGGACCGCCCGGAGCTGCCGCCGGGCCGCCGGGCGCGGTCGCCGGTCCGTCGGAGGCGGCTCCCGGACCCCCCTGCGGGGCCTTCGGCGTGCCCTGCGCGGTCCCCGGGGGGTGCTGGGCGCTCCCCCGGCCGTCCTGCGCGGTTCCCCGGCCGTCCTGCGGGAGCAGGTCGACCAGTTGCATGGCGTGCCTGTTGTACGACTTGACGATCTCGTGCGCCGCCTTGGTGTCCAGGCGCGCCAGCGCGTCCACCAGGTCCGTGTGACCGGCCCACAGCCGGCCGCGCAGGTCGGTCGCGTCCCGCAGGTGCTGCACCGTGCAGACCCAGGTCTGGGTGCGCAGCCGGTGCAGGAAGTCACCGAGGTAGGGGTTGCCGAACACGGCACTGAGCTCGCGCCAGAACCGCAGGTCGTAGCCGACGAGGACGGTGAGGTCACCGGCGAGGGCGGCGCGCTGGGCCTCCTCGCCGCGGCGGCGGACCACGACGAGCGCGGCGACCATGCGGGGCACGGCCGAGGCGTCCAGGTCGGTGCGTTCGGCGAGGTTGCGGAAGATGCCCTCGGTGACGAGGCAGCGGGCCTCCAGCATGGCGCGCAGGTCCTGGGCGGAGTGCTGGGGCACGCGGAACCCGCGGTGCTGGTCGGCCTCCAGCAGGCCCTGCGCCGACAGGTCCACGAGCGCTTCGCGGACCGGGGTCGCGGAGACGCCGTACTGCTCGGCGATCTCCTTGACCGTGAGCGCCTGCCCGGGTTTCAGCCGCCCCGACACGACCTCGTCACGGAGCGCGTCGGCGATCTGCTGCCGCAGGGTGCTGCGCGTGACGGCACCAATGCCGCTGCTGCCGGGCATCGTCGGGGCTCCTCGTCGCGTTCGGTGGCGTGCGCGGACAGGTCCGCGCGCATGCTCACGTGTGGCGCCATGCGGGTCGCCACGCGTGTCCTCGCGCATGTCTTCGCGCATGTCTTTGAGCACGCCACCTTACGCGTTCGAACGCCCCTGAGGACCGGCCGCCCGGCGCCGGGGACCGGCGTGCGGCCGACCGACCGGTCAGGACGCCGTCACCGGGTGTACTCGTCGGCGACCGTCAGGGCCGCGTCCAGCGCCGCGAGGCCCTCCTTCAGGTCGGCCTCCGTCACGTTGCACGGCGGGACCACGTGCGTGCGGTTCATGTTGATGAAGGGCCACAGACCCCCGGCCTTCGCGGCGGCGCCGAACGCCGCCATCGCCGCGTTCGCCTCGCCGGTCGCGTTGTACGGCACCAGCGGCTCCCGCGTCTCGCGGTCGCGCACCAGCTCCAGCGCCCAGAACATGCCGACGCCGCGCACGTCGCCGACGCTCGGGTGCCGGTCCGCCAGCTCCCGCAGCGCGGGGCCGACCACGTCGCCGCCCAGCCGGGCCGCGTGCTCGACCACGCCCTCCTCGGCCATCACGTTGATCGTGGCGACGGCCGCCGCACACGCCAGCGGGTGCCCCGAGTACGTCAGACCGCCCGGGTAGGGCCGCTTCGCGAACGTCTGCGCGATCTCCCCGGAGATGGCCACACCGCCGAGCGGCACGTAGCCGGAGTTCACGCCCTTGGCGAAGGTCATCAGGTCCGGCACGACACCGAACAGGTCGGCCGCGAACCACGTGCCGGTCCGCCCGAACCCGGCCATCACCTCGTCCAGCACGAAGACGATGCCGTACTTGTCGCAGATCTCGCGGACCCCGGCCAGGTAGCCGGGCGGCGGCACCATGATCCCGGCCGTGCCCGGAATGGTCTCCAGGACGATCGCGGCGACGGTCGACGGGCCCTCGAAGGCGATCGTCGTCTCCAGGTGCTCCAGCGCCCGCGCGCACTCCTGCTCCTCGGTCTCGGCGTAGAAGCGCGAGCGGTACAGGAACGGCGCCCAGAAGTGGACGACGCCGGCCGAGCCGCTGTCGGAGGCCCAGCGGCGCGGGTCGCCGGTGAGGTTCACGGCCTGCTGGGTGCCGCCGTGGTAGGAGCGGTACGCCGAGAGCACCTTCGGGCGGCCCGTGTGCAGCCGGGCCATGCGCACCGCGTGCTCGACGGCGTCCGCGCCGCCGTTGGTGAAGAAGATCTTGTCCAGGTCGCCGGGCGTCCGCTCGGCGATCAGCCGGGCCGCCTCGGAGCGCGCCTCGACGGCGAACGCGGGCGCGAAGGTCGTCATCCGCGCGGCCTGCTCCTGGATCGCGGCGACGACCTTGGGGTGCTGGTAGCCGATGTTGGTGTAGACGAGTCCGCTGGTGAAGTCGAGGTACCGGTTGCCGTCGTAGTCCCAGAAGTACGACCCCTCCGCGCCGGCGACGGCGAGCGGGTCGATGAGCTCCTGGGCGGACCAGGAGTGGAACACGTGCGCGCGGTCCGCGGCCTTCACGGCGGCGCCGACCTCGGGGTTGGGCTGAGGGGTCATGCGGGCGAGCGTAGATGTCCGTCATGCGGACGCGGTATGGGCGTCCTGTCTGCGGTGCGGGGGTTTCCGCGACAGGTTGTCGACAGGGCGGGCCGGGGCCGCCGGGACGCGGAGGGGGAATGTTGACAGCATGCTGCATAAGTGACAGCCTTCTGTCATAAGCAACGGCGTGAGGAGAAGCCATGAACAGCAGCACTCCCGGCACCGCCCGCAAGCCCGTCCACCTCGCGGTCTACGACACCCTCGCCGACTGGGAGACCGGCCACGCCACCGCGCACCTGGCCCGCACCGGCCACGAGATCCGCACCGTCGGCCCCACCACCGACCCCGTCACCAGCATCGGCGGCCTGGACATCCGGCCCGACCTCGCCCTGGACGACGTAGACCCCGAGGACAGCTCCCTGCTGATCCTGCCGGGCGCCGACCTGTGGGACACCGGCGACGACCTGGCCCCCTTCGCCCGCAAGGCCCGCGCCTTCCTCGCCGCCGGAGTCCCCGTCGCCGCGATCTGCGGCGCCACCGCCGGACTGGCCCGCGAAGGCCTCCTCGACGACCGCCGGCACACCAGCGCCGTGTCCTTCTACCTGGCCGCCACCGGCTACCGGGGCGGCGGGAACTACGTCGAGGCCGACGCCGTCACCGACGGCCCGCTGATCACCGCCGGACCCACCGAACCCGTCGCCTTCGCACGCGAGATCCTCCGCCTCCTGGGCGCCTACGACGACGAACTGGTCGACGCCTGGTACCGGCTGTTCCACGACTCCGACCCGGAGGCCTACGCCGTCCTCGCCAGGGCCGGTGCGGCGTGAGCGAGGAACGCCAGGACCTGCTCAGCCGCGGCGCCCTCGGCGTCTTCCGGCTGAACGGCCAGTTCCTCGCCGTCGCCGAGGAACTGTCCCGCCCGGCCGGGCTGACCGCCGCCTGGTGGCAGGTGCTGGGCGCGGTCCTGCGGGAGCCGCTGCCGGTGTCCGGGATCGCACGCGCCATGGGCATCACCCGGCAGAGCGTGCAGCGCGTCGCCGACCTGCTGGTCGAGCGGGGCCTCGCCGAGTACCGGCCCAACCCCGCCCACCGCCGCGCCAAGCTCCTCGCCCCGACCGACGCCGGACGCGCCGCCGTCCGCCGCATCGACCCCGGCCACGCCGCGTACGCCGACCGTCTGGCGGAGGCCTTCGGCGAGACGGAACTCGCGCGGGCCGTCGAGGTGTTGGAACGGCTGTCGAAGGTGCTGGACGACCTCGGGGCCCCTGTTGCTGAACCGTAGACGGTGTTCGGTGTTCGGCTCACGCCACCCCGGGCCGGCACTATCCTCGCCCTGTTGCTCGTGTGGGGGAAGGCGGCGGGGCCATGGAGAAGCTCGGGCCGGGGGATCCGCAGGGGATCGGTGCCTACCGGTTGCTGGCGCGGCTCGGCGCAGGGGGCATGGGGTACGTCTATCTGGCCCGCTCGGACCGGGGACGCACCGTGGCCGTGAAACTCGTACGCGGGGAACTGGCCCGCCAGGAGGAGTTCCGGGCCCGCTTCCGGCAGGAGGTGCGGGCCGCGCGGCAGGTCGGCGGGTTCTGGACCGCGCCCGTCCTGGACGCCGACACGGAGGCCGCGGTGCCGTGGGTGGCCACCGGATACGTCGCCGGGCCGAGCCTTGAGCAGATCGTCGGCCACGACCACGGCGCCCTGCCGGAACGGTCGGTGCGCATCCTCGCGGCCGGGCTCGCGCACGCGCTGAAGGACATCCACGCCGCCGGGATCGTCCACCGCGACCTCAAGCCGTCCAACGTGCTCGTGACCATCGACGGGCCGCGCGTCATCGACTTCGGGATAGCGCGGGCACTGGAGACCGTGACGAACGGGGGACTGACGCGTACCGGCGCGGTCGTCGGGTCGCCCGGCTTCATGGCGCCCGAGCAGGTGCGCGGGGACCGGATCACGCCGGCGTGCGACATCTTCTGCCTCGGCTCGGTGCTCGCCTACGCCGCCACCGGCAAGCTCCCCTTCGGCACGGCCAACAGCGGCGTGCACGCGCTGATGTTCCGCATCGCCCAGGAGGAACCCGACCTGGACGGGGTGCCCGAGGGCATCGCCGACCTGGTCCGCGACTGCCTCAAGAAGGACCCGGGCGCCCGGCCGACCCTGGACCGCATCCTGGAACGCACCGGAGCGGAGGACACGGTCGCCGACGGCCGCTCCCGCGAGCCGTGGCTGCCGGCCACCCTGGTCGCCCAACTGGGGCGTCACGCGGTGCGGTTGCTGGACACGGAGGACCCGACGACATCGGCTCCCACGACCCCGACCGACCCGACCGACCGGACCGACCGGACCGACCGGACCGGCCCGTCGGGTACGGCGGGTATGGCGCCGGGTGCCGCTGGGGCACCGGGAACTGCGGGGGCTGCGCCAGGTGTTGCCGGGGTTCCGGGAGCCCCCGGGCGCCCGTCGGCTGCTGCCGGTGCGCCGGGTGCTCCGGGAGGCCCGCTTGGTGGTGCTGCCGGGCCGGGTGGCGCTGCCGGGCCGGGTGCCGAGAGGGCTCCGGGTGCCGCCGGGGCGCCGGTTGCTCAAGGACGTCCACCTGGTGCCGCTGCCGCTGCCGCCGCCGCGCCGGGTGGCGCTGCCGCACCGGGCGCCGAGGAGGCGCCGGGTTCCTCGGGGCGTCCGCCGGGCCCGTCCACCCTCGGTTCGCCGGGTGGCGCGGGCCTGTTGAGCCACCTGCCCACGCTCGTCGCCGGTCAGCAGGGCCAGACGCCTCCGCCGGGCCCGGGCGCCCCGGGGGCCACACCTGCTCCGGGTGCGCGGTCGGCCGGCCCCGCGCCCGGCCCCCCTGCGGCCACGCCGGCCCCGGGTGCCCGTCCGTCCACGCCCGCCC
>NZ_JARVKW010000054.1 GCF_029813775.1 Streptomyces sp. DH24
ACCCGGACGGCCGCCGGACGGCGGGGAGGGCACACGGGACGCGTGGAAGGGTCCGGTGCGCTCGCCGGACGCGCTCGCCGGACGGGACTGTGTCCCGGGCGGAACCGGACGCAGCCGGGCGGTCGTCTCGCTCGGGGCCTCGGGAGCGGCGGGCGGCTGCGCGGGCACGGGCGGGCGGCCGACGGGACGCCTCGGCGCCGGTGGACGGCCGGTGGGGCGGGGCGGTACGGCGGCCTGGCCCGTCCCTTCGGCGCGGGGCGGCGAGGTCGCCGGACGCTGGGCGGGGGCCGGTGGGCGGCCCGACGGGCGTGGCGGCACGGCGGTTTGGCCCGTCGGCTCGGTGGGGCGCTCCGGGGACGCCGGGGGGCGCGTCGGCTTCGGCGGGTGCGAGGGGGCGGGTGTCGGGGCGCCGGAGTCGCCGCCGACGGCCGGGGGCGTGTCGGGGAAGCGGGCCGAAGCCTTCGGCGGGGGCGGGGGGTTGCCGACGGCCGGTGAACGGAAGCCGGGGAAGCGAGGGCTGTCCGACGGCGGTGCGGAGTTCGGGCGCGGGCCTGGCGAGGCCGCCCGCGCGACCCGGGAGACCTCGGGCCCGTCCTGCGAAGGCGCACGCCCGTCCTGTGGTGTGTCGCGGTGCGGGGGTGCCGGTTCGCGCGGTGGACCGGCTTCGGTCGGGTGTGCGTCCCGGGCAGGTGGCCCGGGCTGTGCCGGGTTCCGGGCGTCGGGTGCCGGGGTCCCGGGCGTCGAAGGGGTGGAGGCGCGTCGCGCTTCCGTGCTCATCCGCCCCCCGTTTCCTCGTCCCCGGGTTCTGCCGTTCCCCGTCCCCGGGCCTGTCCCGTACACGGACCCGCGTGCCGCTCCCGGGCAACCCGTACCCGCGTGCGAAATTCCTTCGGGCACGCATACCCGCGCGCGCGTGGCGGCATCCCGGCGCGGTTGCGGCGGGCGGCGTTCCGCGTGCGTGCGCGTCACTCTACGGCGTGTCGGCGCCCGAGCGGGAACCGGACCGCACCACCGTGGCATCTGCCCGGGAACGTCCCCCTACCCTGCGGTAATTCCGTCTGGCAGGCTGCGTTCATGACCGCACGCTCCGCCGACCGGGCTCGGTACGACCGGGCCACCGCCCATCTCGACGCTCCTCTCGCGATCGTGGACCTGGACGCGTTCGACGCCAACGCGGCCGATCTGGTCGGCCGGGCCGGCGGGAAACCGGTCCGGGTCGCCAGCAAGTCCGTCCGCTGCCGTGCCCTGCTGGAACGGGTCCTGGCCCGGGACGGCTTCGCGGGGATCATGTCGTTCACGCTGGCCGAGTCGTTGTGGCTGGCGCGCTCCGGCTTCGACGACGTCCTGCTCGCCTACCCGTCCGCCGACCGCGCCGGTTTCGCGGAACTCGCCGGTGATCCCAAGCTCGCCGCCGCCGTGACCGTGCTGGTGGACGACCCGGCGCAGCTCGACCTCATCGACGCCTCGCGCGGCGGCGGACGCGAAGTGGTGCGGGTGTGCCTGGAGTTGGACACCTCCCTGCGGCTGTTCGGCGGGCGGGTGCGGATCGGCGCGCTGCGCTCCCCGGCGCACTCCCCGGCGCAGCTCGCCGACCTGGCCCGCGCGGTGGCCCGTCGGCCGGGTTTCAAGGTCGTCGGGATCATGGCGTACGAGGGGCATGTCGCCGGGGTCGGTGACGCGGTGGCCGGGCGTCCGCTGCGCTCCCGGGCCGTGCGGCTGATGCAGGCCGCCGCCCGCCGGGAGCTGGCCGAGCGGCGCGCGGCGGCGGTGCGGGCGGTACGGGCCGTGGTGCCGGACCTGGAGTTCGTCAACGGCGGCGGCACGGGAAGCGTGCAGCACACGGCCGCCGAGGACGCGGTGACGGAGATCGCCGCGGGGTCCGGGCTGTACGTGCCGCGGCTGTTCGACAACTACACGTCGTTCACGGGCCGTCCGGCCGCCCTGTTCGCGCAGCCGGTGGTGCGCCGTCCCGGCGTCGGCGTGGTGACGGTGCTCGGCGGCGGTTATCCGGCGTCGGGCGCGGCCGGGCCGGACCGGCTGCCGGTGCCGTATCTGCCGGAGGGGCTGCGGTACGACCCCCGGGAGGCCGCGGGCGAGGTGCAGACGCCGCTGCTCGGCTCCCCCGCCGATGATCTCCTCGTCGGCGACAAGGTGTGGTTCCGGCACGCCAAGGCGGGCGAGCTGTGCGAGCGGTTCGACACGCTGCACCTGGTGGAGGGGGACGCGGTGACCGGGTCGGTGCCCACGTATCGCGGCGAGGGGCACACGTTCCTGTAGCCGGGCCCGCACCCCCCGTTCAGCCGGTGGGGCCGATGCTGCTGCCGACGCCGCCGCCGGTGGACGCGTCGCCGGCCGGGCGGATGCCCTTGGTGATCCGGTCCATGTCGGCGAGCGGCGGGCCGTCCGGGCCCGCGTCGAAGACGTACCGGACGAGGACGGGCGACTCGGTGCCGACGGTCGACGGGAACACCAGCGACTGCACGTAGCCGCCGGGGCCCTCGGCGGTCCGCACCCGCCAGCGCACGAAGTACCCGGCGCGTCCGGCCACCGCGACGGGGCCCGCCCCGACCTCCTCGTGGGACTCGATGCCGCCGAAGGGCCGCTTGCCGAGGAGGTCCCGGCCGTAGGCGTCGTCGGCGGCGTCGGAGATGTCCTCGCGGGCCAGCGCCTCGGGCGACCTCTCGTCGTTGGCGGTGACCGTGCGGGAGATGACGAGGCCGTGCCGGCACACGCCGCCGTCGCCGGGGCAGTCGTAGGTGCCGTCCCTGGTCATGACGACGTCGTCCTGGGCGACGTGCTCCGGCCGGACCCAGCCGTCGAGGAGCGGCAGGGTGATGCCGTTGAGTTCGTCCGCGACGCGGGACGGGTCCTCGGCGGCGGAGGCGGAGGCGGAAGGCGACGGCGAGGGCGTGTCGTCCGTCGGCGCGACGCCGGAGGAGGCCGGGGCGGACGGCGGCGGGTTCCGCGCCCCGGGGTCGCCGTCGTCCTTGCCCAGCAGGACCGCGCCGGTGACGATCGCGGCGACGAGGACGGCTCCGGCGGTGGTGAGGGCGACGGCCCCGGTCCGGTTGCCGCCGGAGGCGGACCGTGCCGGTGCCCCCGGCGGCACCGGTGGCGGCACGGGCGGTGCCGCCGCCTCCGGCGCACGCCGGTGGTCGGTCCAGGCCGTGCCGTCCCACCAGCGTTCCAGGTGCGGGCCGGACGGATCGCGGTACCAGCCGGGCGGAGGCGTCATGCTCATCCCGGCACTCTAGGACGCGCCCTACAGCGGCGTGACGTACGCCCCCGAGATTCCGCCGTCCACCAGGAAGTCGGTGGCGTTCACGAAGGACGAGTCGTCGCTGGCCAGGAAGGCGACGGCGGCGGCGATCTCCTCGGCCTCGGCGAACCGGCCGAGCGGGATGTGCACCAGGCGGCGGGCGGCGCGCTCCGGGTCCTTGGCGAACAGCTCCTGCAGCAGTGGGGTGTTGACCGGGCCGGGGCACAGGGCGTTGACGCGGATGCTCTCGCGGGCGAACTGCACGCCCAGTTCGCGGGACATGGCGAGCACGCCGCCCTTGGAGGCGGTGTACGAGATCTGCGAGGTGGCCGCGCCCATCCTGGCCACGAAGGACGCCGTGTTGATGATCGAGCCCCTGCCCTGGCGCCGCATGTACGGGATGGCGGCCTTGCAGCACAGGTAGACGGAGGTGAGGTTGACCTCCTGGACGCGCTTCCAGGCCTCCAGGCCGGTCTCCAGGATGGAGTCGTCGTCGGGCGGGGAGATCCCGGCGTTGTTGAAGGCGACGTCGACGCTGCCGTAGGTGTCGTACGCCGTGCGGAACAGCGCCTCCACCTGCTCCGGGTCGGTGACGTCGACCTTGACGAAGATGCCGCCGGTCTCGTCGGCCGCCGCCTTGCCGCGGGTCTCGTCGACGTCGCCGCAGACGACGTGCGCTCCCTCGGAGGCGAGCCGGCGCGCGGTGGCCAGGCCGATGCCGCTGCCGGCTCCGGTGACGACGGCGGTACGGCCGACCAGCCGGCGGCAGATGATCTCGTCAGGCGATGCGGTCACTGTGCGGGGCCCTCCGTGCTGATGAAGACGTTCTTGGTCTCGGTGAAGGCGGTCAGGGCGTCCGGGCCCAGCTCCCGGCCGATGCCGGACTGCTTGAAGCCGCCGAACGGGGTCCAGTAGCGGACGCTGGAGTGGGAGTTGACGGACAGGTTGCCCGCGCGGACGGCCTGCGAGACGCGAAGGGCGCGGCCCACGTCGCGGGTCCAGATCGAGCCGGAGAGGCCGTAGTCGGTGGCGTTGGCCAGACGGACCGCCTCGGCCTCGTTCTCGAAGGGCAGCACGACGGCGACCGGGCCGAAGACCTCCTCGACGGCCACGCGTGCGTGCGGGTCGACGCCGGTGAGGACGGTGGGCGGGAACCAGAAGCCGGGGCCTTCGGGTGCCTTGCCGCGGATGCCGTCGGCGTCCTGGGGGACGTACGAGCGGACGCGGTCGAGCTGGGCCCTGGAGATCAGCGGGCCCATGGCGCTGTTCTCGTCGGCCGGGTCGCCGACGACGACGGACTCGACGGCGGGGGCGAGCAGTTCGAGGAAGCGGTCGTAGGCGGTGCGCTGGACGAGGATGCGGGTGCGGGCGCAGCAGTCCTGGCCGGAGTTGTCGAGGAAGGCCATGGGAGCCGCTGCGGCGGCGGCCTCGATGTCCGCGTCGGCGAAGACGATGTTGGGGCTCTTGCCGCCGAGTTCCAGGGTGACCGGCTTGAGCAGTGCCGAGCCCTTCGCAGCGACCTGCCTGCCCACGGCCGTCGATCCGGTGAACACGATCTTGGCGACGCCGGGGTGTTCGACGAGGGCGTTGCCCGTGACGGGGCCGTGGCCGGGGAGCACCTGGAACAGGCCCTCGGGCAGGCCCGCCGCCAGGGCGAGTTCGGCCAGGCGCAGAGCGGTCAGGGGGGTGGTCTCGGCGGGTTTGAGCAGCACCGCGTTGCCGGCGGCGAGCGCGGGGGCGGCGCCCCAGGCCGCGATCGGCATGGGGAAGTTCCAGGGGGCGATGACGCCGACGACGCCGAGCGGTTCGAGGACGGTGACGTCCAGCCCGCCCGCGACCGGGATCTGACGGCCGGTCAGCCGCTCCACTCCCCCGGCCGCGTAGTCGAGGAGGTCGCGGACGTTGCCCGCCTCCCAGCGCGCGTTGCCGATCAGGTGGCCCGCCTCCCGCACCTCCAGCCGGGCCAGTTCCTCCAGGTGTTCGTCCACGGCGGCGGCGAAGCGGCGCAGCAGCCGGGCGCGGTCGCCGGGCGCCAGGGCGGCCCATGCGGCCTGTGCCCGTGCGGCGCGTACGACGGCGGCGTCGACGTCGGCCGCGGAGGCGGCCGGGACGGTGGCGACGACCTCCTCGGTCGCGGGGTTCAGGACCGTGAGGTCGTGGGGCTGTTCGGACAAGCGGGGCCTCACATGCGTTCGAAGGAGCGGCGCAGTTCCCAGTCGGTGACCGCGGCGTCGTAGGCGTCGAGTTCGACGCGCGCCATGTTGCGGTAGTGGGCGACGACCTCGTCGCCGAAGGCCGCCTTGGCGAGCGGGCTGTTCTCCCAGAGTTCGGCGGCCTCGCGCAGGGTGGTCGGGACGTGGGCGAGGTCGGCGGCGTAGGCGTTGCCCTCGCAGGGGTCGGGCAGTTCGAGCCGCTGCTCGACGCCGTACAGCCCGGCCGCGACCATGCCGGCGACGGCGAGGTGCGGGTTGACGTCGCCACCGGGCAGCCGGTTCTCGAAGCGCAGGGAGCGGCCGTGGCCGACGACCCGGAGCGCGCAGGTGCGGTTGTCGTGGCCCCAGGCGACGGCGGTCGGCGCGAAGGAGCCCGGCTGGAACCGCTTGTAGGAGTTGATGTTGGGGGCGTAGAGCAGCGAGAAGTCGCGCAGCGCGGCGAGTTGCCCGGCGAGGAAGTGCCGCATGACGTCGGACATCTCGGCGCCGGGGCCGGCGGCCATGACGTTGCTGCCGTCGGCGTCGGCGAGCGAGAGGTGGATGTGGCAGGAGTTGCCCTCGCGCTCGTTGTACTTGGCCATGAAGGTGATCGACATGCCCTCCTGGGCGGCGATCTCCTTGGCGCCGGTCTTGTAGACGGCGTGCTGGTCGCAGGTGACGAGGGCCTCGTCGTAGCGGAAGGCGATCTCGTGCTGGCCGGGGTTGCACTCGCCCTTGGCGGACTCGACGGTCAGGCCGGCGGCGGCCATCTCGTTGCGGATGCGGCGCAGCAGTGGTTCGATGCGGCCGGTGCCGAGGACGGAGTAGTCGATGTTGTACTGGTTCGCGGGGGTCAGGCCCCGGTAGCCGGCGTCCCAGGCCTGTTCGTAGGTGTCCTTGAAGACGATGAACTCCAGCTCGGTGCCGACCTGGGCGGTCCAGCCGTGTTCGGCGAGGCGGTCGAGCTGGCGGCGCAGGATCTGGCGGGGCGCGGCGACGACCGGGGAGCCGTCGTGCCAGGCGAGGTCGGCGACGAGCATCGCGGTGCCCTCGTTCCAGGGCACACGGCGCAGGGTCGCGAGGTCGGGGTGCATGGCGAAGTCGCCGTAGCCGCGGTCCCAGGAGGACATCGCGTAGCCGTCGACGGTG
Source organism: Streptomyces sp. DH24 (assembly GCF_029813775.1). Taxonomy (GTDB): domain Bacteria; phylum Actinomycetota; class Actinomycetes; order Streptomycetales; family Streptomycetaceae; genus Streptomyces. The sequence continues at coordinate 6,601 of NZ_JARVKW010000054.1, forward strand.
TTCATCTCGGCGTCGACGGCGAGGAGGTAGTTGCAGCCCTCGGTGCCGTGGTGGAGGACCTCGTCGAGGAAGAAGCGCGCGGCGAACCGCTTGCCCTGCAGCCGTCCCTGCATGTCGGGGAACGCCAGCACGACCGTGTCGATGTCACCGCCCGCGACGAGGGCGTGCAGTTCCTCGACTCCGAGCGGGGGTGTGCGGTCTGCCACGGGAGAGCCTCCTTGGGGCTTCTTCGTTCCGCCGTGAGCCATAAGGTATTGCCGAGAACCTTTGCTTGGGAAGGGGGCACGGCCGTATGCGGGAGGAGCCTGGCGGCGTCGACCGTCTGACGCCGGTGCTGCGGCCGGTGCGGGCGGGCAACGGCTTCGAGGAGGCGCTGGAGCAGATCCTCCAGGTGGTGCGGCTGGGTCTGGTCCCGGAGGGCGGGCGGCTGCCCGCGGAGCGGGACCTGGCGGAGCGGCTGGGGATCAGCCGGGTGACGCTGCGGGAGGTCCTGAAGGTGCTTCAGGACCAGGGTCTGCTGGAGTCGCGGCGCGGGCGGTACGGCGGAACGTTCGTGCTGCCGCGCGCCGCCGATCCCGGCGGGCAGGACGCGCTGCGGCGGCGGGTCGCCGAGGTGGACGTCGAGGACGTGCTGCGGTTCCGCGAGGTGCTGGAGGTGGGGGCGGCCGGGCTGTGCGCGGCGCACGGTCTGGGCGGCGAGCGGGCGGCCCGGCTGCGGGAGGCGCTGGACCGCACGCACGACGCGCCGCTCGCGGAGTACCGGCGTCTGGACACGATGCTGCACCTGACGCTCGCGGAGCTGTGCGGGTCGCCGACGCTGGCGGCGCAGTACGCGGCGGTCCGGGCGACGCTGAACGACCTGCTGGACTGCATCCCGCTGCTGGTGCGCAACCTGGAGCACTCACAGCGGCAGCACGCGGCGCTGGTGGAGGCGGTGCTCGACGGGGACGTGGACGGGGCGCGGGAGATGATGCGGGAGCACTGCGGGGGGACGGCGGCGCTGTTGCGCGGGTTCCTCACCTGAGCGCTTCCAAAGGTACAAATCCACACCATTGCAGGGAGGGTCGAGGTGACCGGACGGCGGCCGCTGATCGGCGTCAGTACCTATCTGGAGGCCGGGGCGCGCTGGGGCGTGTGGGAGCTGGATGCGGCGCTGCTGCCGACCGGCTATCCCCGGCTGGTGCAGCGCGCGGGCGGCCTCGCCGTCATGCTGCCCCCGGACGCGCCGGAACACGCCGCGGCGGCGGTGGCGCGGCTCGACGCGGTGGTGATCGCGGGCGGACCGGACGTGGACCCGGGGCGCTACGGCGCGGAACGGGACCCGCGTACGGGGCCCGCGGCTCCGGAGCGGGACGCGTGGGAGCTGGCGCTGATCGACGCGGCGCTGGCGGCCGGGGTGCCGCTGCTCGGGATCTGCCGGGGAATGCAGCTGCTGAACGTCGCGCTGGGCGGCACGCTCGTCCAGCATCTCGACGGGCACGCGGAGGTGCTGGGCGCGTTCGGCCGTCACGTGGTGTCGCCGGTGCCGGGGACGCTGTACGCGGGGCTGGTCCCGGAGGCGATGCCCGTGCCGACGTATCACCACCAGGCCGTGGAGCGGCTGGGCGAGGGACTGGTCGTGTCGGCGCGCGCCGGCGACGGGACGGCGGAGGCGCTGGAACTGCCGGCGGACACCGGGTGGGCGCTGGGCGTGCAGTGGCATCCGGAGATGGGGACGGACCTGCGGGTGATGCGGGGGCTGGTGATGGCGGCCGGCGGCTGACGGGCCCGCCGACCCGGGTCGGCGACAGCGGGGCCTGGACGGGGCCGGGCCTCCCCCGGTCGGCGACAGCGCGCCCCGGGCGGGGCAGGTTTTCGCCCGGGTCGGCGACCGCACGCCCCGGGCAGGGCCGTCCTCTCGGGACCAGCGACACCAGGCCCCGGCCGAGCCCGCCACCCCCGGACCAGCAACACCAGACCCCGGCCGAGCCCATCACCCCGACACCAGCAACACCAGACCCCCGGGCAGAACCCGTCACCCCCGGGTCAGCGACAGCAGGTCACGGGCCGGGCCCGTCGGGCGGTGGCCCGTCGGCCAGACCGCCCGGAGGTCTCTCGTCAGGGCGATGCCCTCGACCGGCACGGGGACCAGGCGGCGCATGGACAGCTCCTCGCCCACGGCCAGTTCGCTGAGGACCGCCGGGCCCGCGCCGCTGACCGCCGCCGCCTTCACGGCCGTCGTGGAGGACAGTTCGATCAGCGGGCGGGCCAGGCCGCCCAGGGCGGCGTCCAGGACCTGACGGGTGCCGGAGCCCTTCTCGCGCAGGATCAGCGGGGTCGTCGCCAGCTCCTGCGGGGCCAGCGGCCTGCGCCGCCTGGCCCAGGGATGGCGGGGCGCCGCGACGACGATCAGCCGGTCGTGGGCGATGACGGCGGAGTCCAGGCCGGCCGGCACCGACAGGCCCTCCACGAAGCCCAGGTCGGCCTCGTCGGACAGCAGGCGTTCGGCGACCGCCGCCGAGTTCCCGGCGAGCAGCGACACCGCCGTGTCCGGGCGCTGGGCGCGCAGCGCGAGCAGCCAGCCCGGCAGCAGGTACTCCGCGATGGTCATGCTCGCCGCCACCCGCAGCCGGGAGTCGCGCCGGTCCCGCAGCGCCTGCGCCCCGGCGTCGAACGCCTCCGCGGCCTCCACGATGCGGCGCGCCCAGTCGGTGACGAGGGCGCCGGCGTCGGTGAGCCGGGAGCCGCGCGGCGAGCGGTCCACGAGGGCCACCCCGAGCTGCCGTTCCATCGACCGGATACGGCTGCTGGCGGCGGGCTGGGTGATGCCGAGCTCCCGGGCGGCGCCGCCGAGGCTGCCGAGCCGCGCGACCGCCAGCAGCAGTTCCAGCGCTCCGAGGTCGGGCACCCGGTGCGCCAGTGGCCCGCCGGCGGAAGGCCGGGAGGCGTCGTGCCCGTCCGTCGTACTCGCGCTGTCACCGCTCCTGCTCATAAACCCAGCTTATGTTGTCATAGGGGCATACTCCCTGGTGGCGGGGGACGGGGGACGCGACCGTGGACACCATGGTCACCGCCGCCCAGCCCCTTCTCCCCCGTGCCACCGCACGTCCCCCGCGCGCCGCCGCCGTCCGTCACCTCGGACCCAACTGGTACGCCGCCGTCATGGGCACCGCCGCCGTCGCCCTGGCCGGCGCCGCGCTGCCGCTGCGCGTCCCCGGCCTGCGCACCATCTGCGCGGCCGTCTGGGCGCTCTCCCTCGTCCTGCTCGTGGTGCTGCTCGCCGCCCGGGGCCTGCACTGGCGGCACCACCGCGACCAGGCCCGCGCCCATCTCCTCGATCCGGCGACGGCGCCCTTCTACGGCTGTCTCGCGATGGCGCTGCTGGCCGTCGGCGGCGGCGCGCTCACCGCCGGACGCGACTGGCTCGGCCTTCGCGCGGCCCTCGCCGTGGACGCGGTGCTGTTCACCGCGGGAACGGCGGTCGGGCTGGCGGCAGCCGTCGCCGTGCCGTATCTGATGGCCGTGCGCCACCGGACCGAGCCGGGGCAGGCGACGCCCGTGTGGCTGCTGCCGCTGGTCGCGCCGATGGTGTCGGCCGCGCTCGGGCCGCTGCTGGTCCCGCACCTGCCCGCGGGTCAGGCGCGGCAGACCCTGCTGCTCGGCTGTTTCGCGCTGTTCGGGCTGAGCCTGCTCGCGACGCTGCTCATGCTGCCGGTCGTCTTCGCCCGGCTGCTCACCGGGGGCCCGCTGCCGCTCGCGCTGACGCCGACGCTGTTCCTGGTGCTGGGCCCGCTCGGCCAGTCCACCACGGCCGTGGGCGCGTTCGCGGCCGCCGCCCCGGATGCCGTGCCGGCGCCGTACGAGCAGGGCTTCGCGATGCTCGTCGTGCTGTACGGCGTCCCGGTGACCGGGTTCGCGCTGCTCTGGTTCGGTCTGGCCACGGCGCACGTGGTGCGGGCGTGGCGGCGGGGGATGCGGTTCACGATGACGTGGTGGGCGTTCACCTTCCCGGTCGGCACGTGTGTCACCGGCGCGGCGGCCCTGGCCCGGCACACCGGGCTCGTCGTGTTCGACGCGCTCGCCGTCGGCCTGTACGGCGTGCTGGTCACCGCGTGGGCGACCGCCGCCGTGTGCACGGCGCGTGGTCTGGTCAGCGGCGCGCTGCTCGCAGGGCCCGCCCCAGCACCCGGGGCGCCTCGGCCAGCGACGGGCCGTACCAGGTCAGATGGCGGCCACTGACCAGCGCGCAGCGCAGTCCCGGGAAGGCCTCGGGTCCGTCGTCGGCGGTGAAGCGGTAGGGCTCGTCGGGGAGCACCACGAGGTCCGGGGCCGCCGCGCGCAGGTCGGCCGCAGGGACGCGCGGATAGCGTTCCGCGTGGGTCGCGTACAGGTGGTCGACGCCGAGGCGGGCCAGCACGTCACCGGCGAAGGTGTCCCGGCCGAGCACCATCCACGGGCGGCGCCACACGGGCACGACGGCCGTCGTACGACGTTCCGGCGGCGCCGGCGCCGACCAGGTCTCCTCGGCCTCGTCCAGCCACCGGGGACGACCGGGCGCCCCGCAGGCCCGCAGCACCCGCGCCAGTTCCCGGAAGGCCTCGGGCACGTCGCGCACCTGAGTGACCAGCACGTCGGCGCCGCCCGCCCGCAGGGCGTCGAGGTCCGGGGCGCGGTTCTCCTCCTCGTTGGCGATCACCAGGTCGGGGGCGAGGGAGAGGATCCGGTCGGTCTTCGGGTTCTTGGTGCCGCCGATCCGTACGACGTCCAGGTCCGCCGGGTGCGTGCACCCAGTCCGTGGCGCCGACGAGGGCGCCGGGCAGCGTCGCGGCCACCGCCTCCGTCAGGGACGGCACCAGCGAGACGACCCTCACTGCGGCGGCCTGTCCCGGACCGCCTCGATGTGCTCGGCGACCGCGACGACCAGCAGCCGCGTCTCGGAGACCGTGGCCCGCCAGCGGTGCCGCACCCCGCCGGTGAGGTAGAGGGTGTCGCCGCGGCCGAGGCGGTAGGCGCGGCCCTCGGCCTCGATCTCCACGGCGCCGTCGGCCACGTACATCAACTGGTCGTTGCGGTACTGGAATTCACGGCCCGCGTCGTGGTCGCCGGTGAATTCCGAGGCGTGCATCTGGTGGTGGCCGCGCACCAGGGACCGCACCCGGGGCTCCGGGAGCGGCTCGCCCGGCTCGGCGCGGACGACGTCCACGCTGCACGCCGGGTCGGCCGCCGCGAGGAGTTCGACGGCGGTGGTGCGCAGCGCGTCGGCGACCTTCTCCAGGGAACTGGTGCTGGGCCGGGCCCGCTCGTTCTCGATCTGGCTGAGGAACGGCACGGACAGGCCGCTGCGTTCGGCCACGACGGCGAGAGTGAGCTCCAGGGCCCGGCGCCGCCGCCGCACGGCCGCGCCCACCCGCAAGGGCTGTTCTTTGTGGTCGCCCATCGCTCCGGCTCCCTCCTTCGCTCGTCCCTCGGCCACCCGCGCCCGTCGCCGGCGCACCTCCGCTTTCGGGTTCTCTGCACCCTACGCATGGTCGGCAAACCGATTCACGCGCCCGTCACATGCACGTCACGCCGTCAGGGTTGCGACCTGATGGTTCGCGCCATGGAACGACGGGACGTTCCGTCGGGTCAATGCGCGGTCGCTTTTCCGTGTTCCCTTCCTGCCGGAGGTTTCCCCTCCCCGGGACGCGCGGCCGTGGCCGTACGTGTTTGGCCGAATCCTTACCGCGGGCGCCGGGCAGTCACCCGGTAACCATAAGGGCGCCCGGTATCCGGCCCCGGGGAGCCCTCGGGTCACCGCGGGGTCATGCGCTCGACCATGTCCGGGTGCTCCTCCAGCCACGCGGCGACGGCCTCTTCCTCGTGGCCCTGGCCGCGCTCGTTGATCTCGGCCTCCAGAGTGCCCAGCTCGTCCTCACTCATACGGAATCCCTTGATCCACTTGGTGAGCTGCGGGTACTGCTCGGGGAACTTCGCGCTGGAGATCGTGCGGATCGTGTTGCCCTCGCCGAAGAGCTTCTTCTCGTCCTTCAGCTTGGTCAGCTCGTACTGGCTGTACGCCCAGTGCGGCGACCACAGCACGACGACGACGGGCTCCTTCTTGGCGTAGGCGCGCTTGAGCTCCGCCAGCATCGCCGGGGTGGAGCCGTCGACGACCTTGTACTCCTTGTCGAGGCCGTAGCCCGGCAGGACGTCCTTCTTGAGCAGGTTCATCTCGCCGGTGCCCGGCTCGATGCCGATGATCTTCCCGTCGAAGCGGTCGGCCTTGCCCTTGAGGTCCGCGAGGGACTCGACGTCCTTCACGTACGAGGGGACGGCCAGCTCCAGGGACGTCGGCTCGTACCAGGTGCCGAGGTCGTTGAGTCTGTCCTTGTGCTGGTCCCAGTAGTTCTTCTGGGCGTAGGGCAGCCAGGCGTCGAAGTTGAGGTCGAGGTCGCCCGAGGCCAGACCGGTGTAGACCGGGCCGACGTCCATCTGCTTCAGGTTCAGCCGGTAGCCGCGCCGCTCCAGGACGTTCTTCCACAGGTAGGTGACGGCGATGTCCTCGTCCCAGGGGAACCAGGCCACGTCCAGGGGCCGCTTCGCCTCGGCGGGGGTGCCGCCCGCGCCGTTCCCGGCCGGGGCGAGCTTGTCGACGACGCCGGGGTTCTGCTTCAGCCAGGTCTTGACCGCCTGCTGCTGCTTGCCCTTGCCGGCCTTGTTGATCTCGGCTTCGAGGCTCGTGAGCTGCTTCTCGGTCATCTCGAAGTTCTTCAGCCACTCGCCGACGACCGGGTTGTCGGCCGCGAAACCCTTGCGGGACAGCGTGTGCACGCCGTCGCCCTTGCCCCAGGTGCCCTTCGGGCCCTTGAGCTTCTTCAGGCCGTAGTCGCTGTAGGCCCAGTGCGGGGACCACAGGGTGACGACGATCGGCTTCTTGTCGGCGTAGGCGCGCTTGAGCTGCGCGAGCATCGCCGGGGTGGAGCTGTCGACGACCTTGTACTCGCTGTCGAGGCCGTACTCCTTGAGGACCTTGCTCTTGAGCAGGGACATCATTCCGGCGCTGGGCTCGATGCCGGTGATCTTTCCGCCGAACCGCCCGGCCTTGCCCTTGAGGTCCTCAAGGGAGTTGACGTCCTTCATGTACGACGGGACGGTCAGCTCCAGGGACGTCTCGTCGTACCAGGAGCCGAGGTCGTCGAGCTGCTTGCCGTACTTCTTCCAGTACGACTCGTGGGTGGTGGGCAGCCACGCGTCCGTCTGGAAGTCGATGTCGCCGCTCGCCAGGGACGTGTACAGCGGGCCGGCCTCCATCTGCTTGGTCTCGACCTCGTAGCCGCGCCGCTCCAGGATCTCCTTCCACAGGAAGGTGGAGGCGACGCCCTCGTCCCAGGGGATGTAGCCGATGCTGATCTTCTTGCCCCGGCCGACGTTGCCGTCGGCGGCGGTGGCGGTGCCCTTGTCGGCGCTGCCGAACATGCCCATGCCGCCCGCGACGAGGGCGAGCACCACGACGCCGATCACGGCGACGGACGGACGGGGCCGGTACGACCAGATCTTCAGGCCCTGGGTGGCGCGCAGCCGGGCCGCGGCGCGGCGGCCGAGCGGGGACACCTGGGTGCCGAGGGCGCTGGTCATGCGGTCGAGGTAGATCGCGAGGATCACGATCGCGACACCGGCCTCGGAGCCGAGGCCCACGTTGAGCTGGCCGATGGCCTCGTTGACGTCGCCGCCGAGACCGTCGGCGCCGACCATGCCGGCGATGGCGGCCATCGACAGGCCGAGCATGATGACCTGGTTGACGCCCGCCATGACGGTGGGCAGGGCCAGCGGCAGCTGGACGCGCAGGAGGATGTTGCGCGGCGTGGTGCCGAACGCCTCGGCGGCCTCGACCAGTTCCTTGTCGACCTGCCGGATGCCCAGCTCGGTCATGCGGACGCCGGGGGCCAGCGCGAAGATCAGGGTGGCGACGATGCCCGCGGGGGCGCCGCTGCCGAAGAAGAGGATCGCCGGGATGAGGTAGATCATCGCGGGCAGCGTCTGCATGAAGTCCAGCACCGGCCGGACCACACCGCTGACGCGCTCCGAGCGGGCCGCCCAGATGCCGACGGGCACCGAGACGACGAGCGCGATGATCGTCGCGACGAGGACCAGGGAGAGGGTCATCATCGCGTTCTCCCACAGCCCGAGGGAGTCGATGAACGCGAACCCCGCGAAGGCCAGCACACCGGCGACGGTGCCGCGCAGCCAGAAGGCGATCACGGCGAAGATGCCGGCCAGCAGGAGGGGCTCGGGGGCCTGGAGGACGGCGTCGATGCCGTCGTAGGCGCCGAGGAAGACCGTCTTGAGGAAGTCGAACAGCCACGACACGTTGTCGAGCAGCCAGTCGACGGAGCTGTTGACCCAGTCGCCGAAGGGGATCCTAGGCATTGGCGATCACCTTCTCCCCGTCCTGGGCGCTCGGGGAGCCGCAGGGCTCGGGCGCGCCCTGCTCGTCGCCGAGGAAGCCGACCAGCCGCTGCCGGGGCACGACCCCGACGACCTCGCGGTGCTCGTCGAGGACGGCGACCGGGTGGGCCAGCCGGGCGCTGAGGGCGCACAGGTCGGTGAACGACGTGTCGGTGGTCGCCGTGTCGCAGTCGCAGTCGGCCTCGTCGCCGCTGACGTCGCGGTCCATCACGGACTCGGCGGTCAGCACGCGGGAGCGGTCGACGTCCTGCGTGAAGGAGGCGACGTAGTCGTCGGCGGGCCGCAGCAGGATGTCCTCGGCGGTGCCGGTCTGCACGATGCGGCCGTCGCGCATGACGGCGATGCGGTCGCCCAGGCGCATGGCCTCGTTGAGGTCGTGGGTGATGAAGACGATGGTCTTCTTCAGCGTGCGCTGGAGCTCCAGGAGCTGGTCCTGCATGTCGCGGCGGATCAGCGGGTCGAGGGCGCTGAAGGACTCGTCCATCAGCAGCAGATCGGCGTCGGTGGCCAGCGCGCGGGCCAGGCCCACGCGCTGCTGCATGCCGCCGGACAGCTCGTCGGGCCAGGACTTCTCCCAGCCGGCCAGGCCACACAGGGCGAGCGCCTCGTCGGCGCGCCGTGCGCGCTCGGCGCGGGGCACGCCCTGCACTTCCAGACCGTAGGCGGCGTTCTCGCGCACGCTGCGGTGCGGGAAGAGCGCGAAGTGCTGGAAGACCATGCTGATCTTCCGGGAGCGGACCTCGCGCAGTTCGCGGTCGCCGAGTGCGGTCAGGTCCTGGCCGTCGAAGCGGACGTGGCCCGCGGTCGGTTCGAGCAGGCCGTTGAGCATGCGCAGCAGAGTGGACTTGCCGGAGCCGGACAGGCCCATGACGACGAAGATCTGGCCCGGCTCGACCGTGAAGGAGGCGTCGATCACGGCGGCCGTGGTGCCGTCCGCACGCAGCTCCTCCCGGTCCACCCCTTGCTGGAGCTGTGTGACCGACTCGTCCGGTCGTCTCCCGAACACCTTGTACAGGTGCTCGGCCTCAAGCGTCGCTGACACGCGTACCTTCTCGTCTCGACAGCAATGGAAACGGAGCGACGGGGCCGCGAACAGCTTCAAAAGTTGAACGCGCGACCGACATCGCTCCGAGGCCGCGCCTGCCCCCGGTCTTCGAACACAAACGCGCAAGTGTCGGAGGTCACACAGCGTTCACGGTTGACTCGCGTTCGGGCGTCGAGTGGTCACGGTGCGTGGTTGTCAGTGGCGTGCGGCATGATGCGAGACGTGACCGGACGACTGATGCTCCTCGACGCCGCCTCGCTCTATTTCCGCGCCTACTTCGGAGTCCCGGAGTCGGTCCGCGCCCCGGACGGCACGCCGGTGAACGCCGTGCGCGGGCTGCTGGAGTTCATCGACCGCCTCGTCAAGGACCACCGCCCCGACCGGCTGGTGGCCTGCATGGACGCCGACTGGCGGCCGCACTGGCGGGTCGAGCTCATCCCCTCGTACAAGGCGCACCGGGTCGCCGAGGAGCACGCGGCGGGGCCGGACGAGGAAGAGGTCCCGGACACCCTCTCGCCCCAGGTGCCCGTCATCGAGGCCGTGCTCGACGCGCTGGGCATCGCCCGGGTGGGCGTCGCCGGGTACGAGGCGGACGACGTGATCGGCACGTTCACCGCCCGCGCCACGGGTCCGGTCGACATCGTCACCGGCGACCGCGACCTGTACCAGCTGGTGGACGACGGGCGCGGGGTCCGCGTGCTGTACCCGCTCAAGGGTGTGGGCACGCTCCAGGTGACCGACGAGTCCTGGCTCCGCGAGAAGTACGGCGTGGACGGACGCGGGTACGCGGACCTGGCGACGCTGCGCGGCGACCCGAGCGACGGACTGCCGGGCGTGCCGGGCGTCGGCGAGAAGACGGCGTCGAAGCTGCTGGCCGAGTTCGGCGACCTCGCCGGGATCCTGGCCGCGGTCGACGATCCGCGGGCGAAGTTGACCCCGACGCAGCGCAAGCGGCTGAACGAGGCGCGGCCGTATCTGGCGGTCGCGCCGAAGGTGGTGCGGGTCGCGGACGACGTCCCGCTGCCCGACGTCGACACGGCCGTCCCGGTCGCGCCGCGCGACCCGGCGGCACTGGAGGCGCTGGCGGCCCGCTGGGGCCTGGGCGGCTCGCTGCAGCGGTTGCTGACGACACTCGGAGGGTGACGGCGCGTGCGTCCGCGGCGGTTGCCGACGACGCTCGGGGTGTGACGGCGTGTACGTCCGCAGCGGTTAGTGACGACGCTCGGAGTGTGCGGCATGTGCGACGCGCGCTCATCAGGGAACGCGTAGTGGTGCGCCGGGGGAAGTGCTAACTTAGGTCACCCTAAGCACGAGTCAGGGAGCTCCCTCATGGCAGACCGACCGGACCGCAAGCCGCGCAAGCCGCACACCGCGCAGGTCGTCCGCATCGAGCGGCTGACCCCCCACATGCAGCGTGTGGTGCTCGGCGGCGACGGTCTCGCCGGGTTCTCCGCGGACACGTGCACCGACCACTACGTGAAACTGCTGTTCCCGTCCGGGGGCGCGACCTACCCGGAGCCGTTCGACCTGGAGCGCGTCCGCGCGGAGTTCCCGCGCGAGCAGTGGCCGGTCACCCGGACCTACACGGTGCGCCACTGGGACCCTGAACACCGTGAGCTGACACTCGACTTCGTCCTCCACGGCGACGCGGGACTCGCCGGCCCGTGGGCGGCGCGCGCCCAGCCGGGCGAGACCGTGCGCTTCCTGGGCCCCGGCGGCGCCTACGCCCCCGATCCGGCCGCCGACTGGCACCTTCTCGTCGGCGACGAGAGCGCGCTGCCCGCGATCGCCCGCTCCCTGGAGGCACTGCCGCACGGCGCGCGGGCCCACGCCTTCATCGAGGTCTCCGGCCCCGAGGAGGAGCAGAAGATCGACTCCGACGTGGACGTCGCCTGGCTGCACCGCGGCGACCGTCCGATCGGCGAGGCGCTGGTGGAGGCCGTGCGGGGGCTGGACTTCCCGGCCGGCCGGGTGCACGCGTTCGTGCACGGCGAGGCGCACTTCGTGAAGCAGTTGCGCCGGCTGCTGCGGATGGAGCGCGGCGTCGCACGCGAGGACCTGTCCATCTCCGGCTACTGGCGGCTCGGTCACAACGAGGACGGCTGGCAGGCCTCCAAGCGGGAGTGGAACGCGCGCATCGAGGCCGAGCAGGAGGGCACGGGCACGGCGGCGTGAGGCACTGACCCGGAAGGCGCGCGGCACGAACGCCGCGCGCCCTTCTTCTTCATCTCGCGGGGACACGGCCGGCTCCACTCGCGGGGACATGCCCAGCTTCTCTCGCGGGGACACGCCCGGCTTTTCTTGCCGGGGACATGCCCGGCACCTCTGGACCGCCGCCTCCCCTGCCGGGACGGCGGACGCGGCGGTGCCCGACCCTGGCGTGCCCCACCCTGGCGTGTCCGCCAATGGGGGTCGGCCTCGCGAACGCCCGGAATGGCGCGGCCGGCGCCCCTCTCGGCCACCCCTAGGATCCGGCCGCGTGGCACACACCTTCGACGAACTCGTCGCCATGCAGCGCGCCGCCGACGAGGCCCACGCGCGGGTCGATAAGCTCCGGCAGACCTACGGCCGCCCCACCGACCACACCTGGTCCGCGCAGCAGACCACCACCTGGGAGACCGCCTGGCGGGCCTGGCGCGACCTCGCCCGCGACGTGCAGCGGGCGGTCGCCGAGCACGCCGCCGAGCAGGGGACGTCTCGGCAGTCGGTCGAGGCGGAGGTGGAACGGGCGGCCCGTCAGGGGTAGGCCCCGGGGCTGCCTCCGGGCGGGAGGCCGGTCCGGCCCGGCGCCGCATACTCTGAGCCCTGATGAGACGCCGCAGACCGGTCCTGCCCGCCCCCCTCCCCCAGCGCGACGGGGTCGATCCGGTGCGGGTGCGGTTGCCCGCCGGCGGGACGTGGGCCACGGTGCGGGACCATCTGGCGGAGCGGCTCGCGGCGGCGGGCCCCGGTGTGGTCGACGGCATGTTCGCGGCGGGCCTGATCGTCGGCGCGGACGGGCGCCCCGTGGCGCCGGACGCCCCGTACGTGCCGGGGACGTACGTGTGGTTCCACCGGGAGCTGCCGTCCGAGGTGCCGGTGCCGTTCCCGCTGGACGTGGTGTACCGCGACGAGCACGTCGTCGTCGCCGACAAGCCGCACTTCCTCGCCACCACCCCGCGCGGCGGCCACGTCGCCGAGACCGCGCTGGCGCGGCTGCGCCGGGAGCTGGGCATCCCGACGCTGACCGCCGCGCACCGCCTGGACCGGCTCACCGCCGGGCTGGTCCTGTTCACCGTGCGGCCCGAGGAGCGCGGCGCGTACCAGACGCTGTTCCGCGACCGGCTGGTGCGCAAGGAGTACGAGGCCGTCGCCCCGTACGACCCCGGCCTCGCACTGCCCCGGACGGTGCGCAGCCGGATCGTGAAGGAGCGCGGTGAACTCGCCGCCCGCGAGGTCGGGGGCGAGCCGAACGCCGTCAGCCGCGTCGAGCTGCTGGAGCACCGGGCGGCGCACGGCCTGGGCCGGTACCGGCTGCTGCCCGGCACCGGCCAGACCCACCAGCTGCGGGTGCACATGACCGCGCTGGGCGTGCCGATCCTCGGCGATCCGCTGTACCCCGTGGTGACCGGCCCCGTGCCGGCCGGCGACTTCCGCCGCCCGCTGCAACTGCTGGCGCGGGAGCTGGAGTTCACCGACCCGGTCACGGGTACGGCTCACCGGTTCCGCAGTGCGCGCGTGCTCGCGGCCTGGGCGTCGTACGACGAGTGGGCCGGTGGTCAGTAGCCGCGCCACCAGCGCAGCAAGCGCTGCCAGGCACCGAGCGGGCGGGCCGGTGCGGGCGCCGGCCCCGGCGCGAGGGGCGGCTCGGGCTGCGGCACGGCGGCTTCCGGTGCCGGCCGGGGCGTCGGAACCGGCTGGGAGCGGGGCGGTTCGGTGCCGATGTGCCAGTCGGCGCGCTGCCGCGGGACCGAGAGGCCCGGCGTCTGCGTGACCTCCTGCTGCTCCGAGGGCTCGAAGCGCACCGGCAGCTCCACCAGATGGCGCGACGCGATCGACGACCGCCAGCTCAACTCGTCCTCGTCGCAGTCGAGTTGTACGTCGGGCAGCCGCAGCAGCAGCGCGTCGACGCCCGTGTCGGCGATGGCGCGGCCGATGTCCTGGCCGGGGCACTCGTGCGGGCCGCCGCCGAAGGCCAGGTGGGACCGGTTGCCCTGCATGTTGGCCGCCAGGTCGGGCCGCACCCGGGGGTCGACGTTGCCGGGCGCGATGCCGAACAGCAGGCCGTCGCCGGCCCGGATGCGCTGCCCGCCCAGTTCCACGTCCTGCTTGGCGAAGTAGGCGAGGACGGTGCTGAACGGCGGCTCGTCCCACAGGGACTGCTCGACCGCCTCGGGCACGGTCATCTGGCCGCCGCTGAGCCGGGCCCGGAATCCGGGGTCGGTGAGCACCACGCGCAGCACGTTGCCGATGAGGTTGGTGGTCGCCTCGTAGGCGGCGAGGAGCACCACGCGCAGGTGCTCGCGGACCTCGTCGTCGGTGAGCCGGGCCGGGTGGTTGACGAGGTGACTGGCGAAGTCCTCGTCGGGCTGGGCGCGGCGCCGCGCGGTGAGCCGGCCGAGGGCCTCCATGACGTAGGCGTGGCTGGCCATGGAGGTCGCGGTGCCCTTGAGGGTGTCGCGGGCGGCCTCCACCATCCGGTCGTTGAACTCCTCGGGCATGCCGAGGATCTCGCACAGCACACCCATCGGCAGGTGCTCGGAGAACTGCCCGACGAGGTCGGCGCGGCCCTGTTCGCAGAACCGGTTGACGAGGGCCTGGCTGTGGCGGTTGATGTGCCGGCGCAGGCTGCGGTAGTCGATGGTCGACATGGCGCCGGTGACCGCGCCGCGCAGCCGCTTGTGTTCGTCGCCCTCGGCGTGCGAGCAGATCGGCTGCCAGGCGATGTGCGGCATGAGCGGGTGGTCGGGCTTGACCTTCCCCTCCTTGAGCGGGGTCCAGATGCGGCTGTCCCGGCAGAACTGGGAGGGGGTGCGCACCATGTGGAGGTTCTCGGCGTGGCCGAGGACCACCCACACGGGGATGTCGTCGTGGAGCAGCACGGGCGCCACGGGGCCGTGTTCGGCCCGGAGCTTCTCGTACAGTTCCTCCAGGTCGTCCGTCTCGTGCAGCCGTTGCAGCCCGCCGGGTCCGAGACCGTGCGCGGGGCAGCCGGGGGGCGGGACGAGCCGGGGGTCGCCCGTTCCGGCCGGGAAGTGGGAGTCAGGCGTCACAGTGGTCGCTCCGGAGCTGAGAAGAATGAAGGCAAGGGGTACGGGGCCGGGCAGGGGCGTCAGGTCAGGGAGCCCGTCACGGCGAGCGAGTGCAGGAAGCGCATCAGGGTCAGCAGGACGTCGCGGCTGGAGGCCCGGCGGCGCACGTCGCAGTCGATGATGGGGATGTCCTCGGCCAGGTCGAGTGCGGCCCGCAGATCCGGTACGGGACAACGCGGCGCGTCCGGGAAGGAGTTGACGGCGACGACGAACGGCACGCCGCGCTCCTCCAGCCGCCCCATGACGTCGAAGCTGACCTCCAGCCGGCGGGTGTCGACGAGCACGACGGCGCCGAGCGCCCCCTCGAACAGGCCGTTCCACAGGAACCAGAAGCGCTCCTGGCCGGGTGTGCCGAACAGGTACAGGACGAGCTGGTCGGTGATCCGGATGCGGCCGAAGTCCATCGCCACGGTGGTGGCCGTCTTGGTCGCCGAGCCGAAGTTGTCGTCGACGCCGATGCCGGCCTGGGTCATCGTCTCCTCGGTGGTCAGCGGTCTGATCTCGCTGACCGAACCCACCATGGTGGTCTTGCCGACCCCGAAGCCCCCCACGATCACGATCTTCACCGCGGCCTGTGCCGTGTGCGGCAGTTGGTCCTCGGTCCGTGGGCCCGGGATGGTGTCAGAGCCTTTGAAGTCCATGCATCACCGCTTCGAGGATGTCTCGGTCGGGGAGCGCCTGGCGGACGATCGGGGCGCGCGCCTGCACCAGTTCGGCCGTCAGCAGGTCGGTGATCAGCACGGTCACCACGCTGAACGGCAGGTTCAGATAGGCCGACAGCTCGGCCACGGAGAGCGGGGCGGCGCACAGCCGGATCAGTGCGGCCTGCTCGGGTGTCGCGGACGGGGAGGGCTCGGCGCGCGCCACGATCAGCGTGACCAGGTCGAGTTCGGCCCGTTCGCCGTCCGGACCGGCGACGACGTACAGCCGCTCGGGGTTGCGGCCCTCGCCCTCCTGCTCCGGGGCCGGTTCGGGGGGAGGTTCCTGCCGGGGGTTGCGCCTCTGGCGTTGCGGAGGAGTCATACGGTCTGCCCGTTCCGCCGGGGCGGACTGGTCAGGTGGGCACCGATGCGGCCGACGAGGTCGCGCATGCGGTTGCTCATCAGGCCGGGTTCGGCGACGACGTCGGAGAGCACCGCGAGGTAGGCGTTGGCGCCGGCGGCCATCAGGTAGAAGTAGCCGCCGTCGATCTCGATGATGACCAGCTTCATCCGGCCGTCGCTGTCGGGGATCTCCGTGGCCACGGCGCCGGCCAGGCTCTGGAGTCCGGCGCAGGCGGCGGCGACCCGGTCGGCCGCGTCGGGGTCGCCGCCGTGGCGCGCGATGCGCAGGCCGTCGGCGGACAGCACGACGATCATCTCGATGCCCGGGACGCCGTCGGCGAGATCCTTGAGCATCCAGTCGAAGTTGGCTCGCTGCTGGATCACGTGAAGTCCCCTTCGTCGGCGGCCTCGGCACGGGCCGGCTCGGTGGTCGGCTGGGTGAATGCGGTCGGGTCCGGGTCGCCCTTGAGCCCCTCCCAGAACGCCTCGACCCACAGGCCGGGCGGGGGCTCGTCCTCCTTGGGCTTCACGGGCTCCGGCGCGGGCGTCGTCCAGGGGGACTCGGACACGTTCCCGGACTGCTGGGCCTCGCGGGCGGCGCGCTCGGCGGCGTACTGCTCGGCGTAGCGCTGGGTGAGGGAGGTCTTGACCCGGCTGCGGCGCTGCGGCAGGCCGTTCGCCGTCCACTCGGTGACCTCGGGGACGTCGTCCTCCGGGGACACGCTCAGGGGGGTGCGCGGGCTGGTGGGGCGGCGCTTCTTGGGGGTGCGCTTGGGGCCCTCCAGGGCGCCGGGGCCCTGCTTGGGCACGGAGGTGGCACCGATGCCGTGGGCGAGTCCGACGCCGGGCTCGTCGGTCATCATGTTGCTCGGCACGACGAGGACGGCGCGGACGCCGCCGTACGCGGAGGCGCGCAGCGACACCTGCATGTTGTGCGCCTTGCTGAGGCGGCCGACGACGGCGAGTCCGAGGCGCGGATGCTCGCCGAGGTCCTGGAGGTCTGTACCGGTCCTGGCGCGCTCCAGCATGCCCTCGATGCGGTTGCGGGCCTCCTCGCTGAGGTTGACCCCGGCGTCCTCGATCTCGATGGCGACGCCGGTCTGCACCTCGACGGCGGTGACGTGCACCTTGGTGTGCGGGGGCGAGTAGCGGGTGGCGTTGTCGAGGAGTTCCGCGGCGGCGTGGATGACGGGCTCGACGGAGACGCCCTTGATGTTGACCTTGGCGATGGAGTGCAGCTCGATGCGGCGGTACTCCAGGATGCGGGACATGGCGCCGCGCAGCACGCTGTACAGGGCGACGGGCTGGGGCCACTGCCGGCCGGGCCTGCCGCCGCCGAGGACGGCGACGGAGTCGGCGAGGCGGCCGATCAGCGCGGTGCCGTGGTCGATGCGCAGGAGGTCGTCGAAGACCTCGGGGTTGCGGCCGTGGTCCTCCTCCATCTCCCGCAGTTCCTTGGCCTGCTGGTGGACGATCGCCTGGACGCGCCGGGCGATGCTGACGAAGGAGCGCTGCGAGGCGTCGCGCAGGGACTCCTCGGTGTCGATGATCTTCAGGACGGTCTTGATCAACGACACCTGCGGTGGGCGCAGTTCGCGGTAGGAGGGGTCGAGGTCGGGCAGCCGCAGCAGCACCTCGCGGGGCGAGAGTCCGCCGTGCAGCAGGTGCAGCGCGGCGGGCACGATCTCGTCGGCGAGGCGGCCCATCTCCGTCTCGTGGGCGGCGAGCCGGCGCTCCATGGACGTGGTGTGACGGGCGTGTTCGGCGCGCAGGTCGCGCAGGGCCCGGCCACGGCGCACGGCTTCGGCGGCCGTCGCCACGACCAGGAGCGTGGCGACGGCACCGCACCAGCCGACCGCGGTCCGGGCCGGCTGCGCCACCCAGGCGACGGCGGCCCCGGTCACCGCGGCCATCAGGACGGCCGGCAGCAGCAGCACGCGCGCGTAGGGAAGTTCACGGCGACCGGGAGGGGATTCAACACTCACCATGTAGGCCCTCTGAAACGAATCGGCTGGGAGAACGGGGAGCTTGCCGCGGGATGTGTCATGGAAACCGTGGGTATGTCATGGAGGCAGACGGCATCTTCCGCGCATCAGGGAACAAACGCGCGAATTCCTCTCAACTCGGCGCGCTGCGGGCGAGCTTAGCCCGACCGGCCCAACCTCATGGCATATTCGGCGAGCACCTGACACCCCTCCCATGACAGGAGTACTCTCGGCCCCATTTGCACGCTCGGACATCATTCGCACACGATGCGTCACGGCGTACCGGTGTACGAAAACCTCCGGAACCGCCGGCAGATCAACAGCCCTTGCGGCGGTTTCGGGCCGACGGCCGTGGAGAGGACCATCCGGACGGCCACCGAGGCCGCGACCGGGACGACGACCCGGGCCACGACCCGAGGGGCCGCATGACTTTCGACACGCTGCTCGTCGCCGACTGCGGCGAGACCGCCGTCCGCGTCGTCCGCACGGCCCGCGAACTGGGCCTGCGCACGGTGGCCGTGTACTGCGACGCCGACCGGTCCGCCCCGCACGTGCGGCTCGCCGACGAGGCGGTGCGGCTCGGCCCGGCGGAGAAGGACGACATCCACCCGATCCTGCGGGCGGCCGGGGACACCGGCGCGGGCGCCGTCCATCCCGGCAGCGGACCGCTGTCCGAGGACGCGGCCTTCGCACGGCGCTGCGAGGACGCCGGGTTCGTCTTCGTGGGCCCGACGCCGGAACAGCTGGAGATGTTCGGCGCCAGGCGATCGGCACGCGCGGCGGCCGACGCGGTCGGCGTACCCCCCGCCTCGGACACGGCGGCCCCCGGGAAACACACCCGGCGCCTGGAGGTGCAGGTCTTCGGCGACGGAGAGGGCCTGGTCGTCACCTTCGGCGACCGCGACTGCTCCCTGCGGCACCGGGGCCGCACGGTGCTGACGGAGGCCCCGGCGCCGGACCTCCCCGATCACGTGCGCGCCCAACTGGCCGCTTCCGCGAGGGACTTGTGCGCCTGGGTCGACTACCGCTCCGCGGGAACCGTCGAGTTCGTGTACGACACCGCCCGCGAGGAGGCGTACTTCCTGGAGGTCGGCACCCGCCTCAGGCCGGGGCACCCGGTCACGGAGGAGGTCTACGGCGTCGATCTGGTCGCCTGGATGCTGCGCCTGGCGCGCGGCGAGCGGGGCGTGGTCCGCGCCCCCGGCCCGCCGCGCGGCCACGCCGTCGGGGCCCGCCTGTACGCGGAGCACCCGGCGCGTGAACACCCGCCCGCTTCAGGCGTGTTGACCCCGGTGGAGGTCCCGCCGGGCGTACGCGTCGACGGCCGGGTGGAGACGGGCGCCGGGGTGAGCACGTCGGACGACCCGATGCTCGCCGAGGTGATCGCTCACGGCTCCGACCGCGACGAGGCGCTGCGGCGGCTCGGCGAGGCACTGGCCGGGACCGGCATCGACGGCGATGGCATCGAGACGAACCTGGGGCTGGTGCGGGCGGCGCTCACCGAGCCGGCGTTCCGCGAGGGCCCCGCACGCCGCGCGGCCCTCGCGGCCGTGACCGATCCGCCGCCGCGCGGGCGCGGCAAGGCGGACCGGACCGGCCGGCGGACAGATCACCCCACCGACGAGTAGGCGACGACTCCCCGCAGCAGCCCGTCCACGGCCTTCCGCGCGTTCTTGGCCACGGTGGACCCCTCGACGGCAGGCGCCGCAGCGGAGATCTGCCCCAGCACGTCGATCACCTGCTTGCACCAGCGCACGAAGTCCCCGGCCGGCATCTCCGCCTCCCGCAGCACTTCGTCAAGACCCGACCCCGAGGCCCACTGGTACGCGGCCCAGGCGAACCCGAGATCGGGCTCGCGCTGCCCGACCCCCTCGGTCTGGGTGATCCGGAACTCCTCCTCCAGCGCGTCGAGCCGCCCCCAGATCCGCACCATCTCGCCCAGCGCGGCCTTGGCCTTCCCGGACGGCAGCTTCGGCGCCATCGCGTCGTCGGCGGCCCGCGCCTCGTACACCAACGCCGAGACGCACGCGGCGAGTTCGGCGGGCGCGAGCCCTTCCCAGACGCCCTCGCGCAGGCACTCGCTGGCGAGCAGGTCCAGCTCGCCGTAGAGCCGGGCGAGACGCTTGCCGTGCTCGGTGACCTCGTCGGCGCGCAGATAGTCCAGCTCGGTCAGCAGGGCGACGATCCGGTCGAAGGTCCGCGCGATGGTGTTCGTACGGCCCTCGATGCGGCGCTCCAGCTGCGACGTGTCCCGCAGCAGCCGGTAGTACCGCTCGGCCCAACGGGCGTGGTCCTCACGGTCGTTGCACCCGTGGCAGGGGTGGGCGCGCAGCGCGGTGCGCAGCCGGGCGATCTCCCGGTCGTCGGCCGCCTGGGACCGCTTCTTGCGGGCCCGCTCGGGCGGGATGTGCCCCGCCTTGGTGCGCAGCGCGGAGGCCAGGTCGCGGCGGGACTGCGGCGAGCGCGGGTTGAAGGACTTCGGGATCCGCATGCGCTCCAGCGCCTCGACCGGCACCGGGAAGTCGATGGACGCGAGCCGCTTGACCTGCCGCTCGGCGGTGAGGACCAGCGGGCGCGGCCCGTCGTGGTACTCGACGCCGCGATGTCCGCCGGCCCGCCCGGCGGGCAGGCCGGGGTCCAGCACCAGGGCGAGCCCGGCGTACTTGCCCGTCGGTACGTGGATGACGTCGCCCGGCTTCAGCTTCTCCAGCGCGACGGCGGCCTCCGCGCGGCGCTGGGAGGCGCCCTGCCGGGCCAGTTCGGTCTCCCGGTCCTTCAGCTCGCGGCGCAGCCGCGCGTACTCCTCGAAGTCGCCGAGGTGGCAGGTCATGGAGGCCTTGTAGCCCTCAAGACCTTCCTCGTTGCGCTGCACCTGCCGGGAGATCCCGACGACCGACTTGTCGGCCTGGAACTGCGCGAAGGACGTCTCCAGCAGCTCGCGCGAGCGGTGCCGCCCGAACTGCTCGACCAGATTGACGGCCATGTTGTACGACGGCTTGAAGCTGGAGCGCAGCGGGTACGTGCGCGTGCCGGCGAGTCCCGCGAGGTGCTCGGGGTTCATGCCGCGCTGCCACAGCACCACGGCGTGTCCCTCGACGTCGATGCCGCGCCGCCCGGCGCGGCCCGTCAGCTGCGTGAACTCGCCGGGGGTGATGTCGGCGTGCTGCTCGCCGTTCCACTTGACGAGCTTCTCCAGGACCACCGAGCGCGCCGGCATGTTGATGCCGAGGGCGAGGGTCTCGGTGGCGAACACGGCCTTCACCAGGCCGCGCACGAACAGTTCCTCGACGACCTCCTTGAACGTCGGCAGCATGCCCGCGTGGTGGGCCGCGATGCCGCGCTCCAGGCCTTCCAGCCACTCGTAGTAGCCCAGGACGTGCAGGTCCTCGGGCGGGATGGAGGCGGTGCGCTCCTCGACCAGGGCACGGACCTTCTCGCGCGCCTCCTCGTCGTTCAGCCGCAGGCCCGCGTACAGGCACTGCTGGACGGCGGCCTCGCAGGCGGCGCGGCTGAAGATGAAGGTGATCGCGGGCAGCAGGCCCTCGGCGTCGAGCCGCTCGATGACCTCGGGGCGGCTCGGCGTCCAGATCCGGGACCGCTGTCTACGCTCGCGCTCCCGGTCGGCCTCGCGCATGTGCCGGCCGCGCCGCCGGTCCTGGTACGACGGACGGCTCGCCTCCAGCCGGGCCATCCGCGTCAGGTCGGGGTTGACGGCCTTCTTGTGGCCCTCGGCCTCCTCGAAGAGGTCGTACATCCGGCGCCCGGCGAGCACGTGCTGGAACAGCGGCACGGGCCGGTGCTCGGAGACGATCACCTCGGTGTCGCCGCGGACGGTGTCGAGCCAGTCGCCGAACTCCTCGGCATTCGACACGGTCGCCGACAGTGACACGAGGGTCACCGATTCGGGGAGATGGATGATCACTTCCTCCCAGACGGCGCCGCGGAAGCGGTCGGAGAGGTAGTGCACCTCGTCCATCACCACGTACCCGAGGCCCCGGAGGGTCTGGGAGCCGGCGTACAGCATGTTCCGCAGGACCTCGGTGGTCATCACGACCACCGGGGCGTCGGAGTTCACGCTGTTGTCGCCGGTGAGCAGGCCGACCTTGTCCGTGCCGTAGCGGCGGCAGAGGTCGGCGTACTTCTGGTTCGACAGGGCCTTGATGGGCGTCGTGTAGAAGCACTTCTTGCCCTGCCGGAGGGCGAGGTGGACGGCGAACTCGCCGACGATCGTCTTGCCCGAGCCGGTGGGCGCGGCCACCAGCACGCCCTTTCCGGCCTCCAGGGACTGGCAGGCCTCGGTCTGGAAGGGGTCGAGGCCGAAGTCGTACATCTCGCGGAAGGAGGCGAGCGCGGTGGCCTGCTCGGCAGCGCGCCTGCGGGCCGCCGCGTACCGCTCGGCCGGTGAGAGATCCTCTGTCATCGTGCTTTCGAGCGTACCGGGCCGCACTGACAACAGGACGATCATTATCCGGATCGGCTGCCGGCAGACCCCGGGTACGCCCAGCTCACGGCCCCACGACCCGCACGGCGCCGGGCACGCAGCGCGCCGCCAGCGGCAGCGGGCCGAGCGGCTCCCCGTCGGCGTACCCGGTGATGCCGTCCGCGGCGAGCTCGACCCGGGCCGCCCGGAGCACGGTGACCGCGGGATGGTCGACGTGCGTGCCCCGGTAGACGCGCGGGAACACCCTCAGCAGCGTCGCGCGGCTGCAGTCGCCGACCACGGTGATGTCGAACAGCCCGTCGGCGAGGTCGGCGCCGGGACAGATCCGCATGCCGCCGCCGTACGACGATCCGTTGCCGACGGCGACGAGCGTCGCCTCCACCTCCCGGACCTGCCCGTCGTCGAGCCGGATGCGGTACGGGAACGGCCGGAACGCCGCGAGTTCGGCGAGCATCGCCAGGTCGTACTTGGCGCGGCCGGCGGGCCACCGCATCCGGTTGCCGCGGTCGTTCACGCGGGAGTCGAAGCCGGAGGCGAGGACCGTGCCGAACCACCGGTCGCCGGCCCGCCCGAGGTCGACGTCCCGCAGCCGCCCGCCCTTGAGCGCGTCGGCGATCAGGCGGCCCGCGGCGGCCGGGTCCCGCACCGGCAGGCCGAGGGCGCGGGCGAAGTCGTTGCCGGTGCCGACGGCGACCAGGCCGAGCGGGGTGCTCGTGCCCGCGACGGCCTGCAGGGCGAGGCTCGCCATGCCGTCGCCGCCGACGGCTATCAGGGCTTCGGTGCCGTCCGCGACGGCGCCGCGCGCGCGGGTGAGGGCGTCCGGGGCGTTCTCGCCGAGGACCGTGCGGACGGAGAAACCGGCCGCCCGCAACGCGGAAGCGGCCGGCTGCGCCGCGCGGGCGCCCCGGCCGCGGCCCGCGGTGGGGTTGACGAAGAGGGTGATCTCGCAGGTCACGGCCCGACCCTACGAGGTGTCGGCCGGTCTTCAGGTCACGTCGTCATAACCGTTGACCCGGTCCGGTCCGGCCTGCTCGGGCAGGGCCCGCTGCGCGGTCACGGGCTCGACCTCGCCGATGTCCTCGGGGGTGAGGTCCAGCTCGGAGGCCTCGTCGTCGGCGGGTTCCAGGGCCTCGCGGCGGCGTCGGCGCCGGTCGTTGAGCAGCGAGACGGCGACCGCCGTGAAGTACAGGATCCAGATGGGTCCGGCCAGCGCCATCATCGTCAGCGGGTCGGTGCTGGGCGTGGCTACGGCCGCGAACACCGTGATGCCCATGATCATGCCGCGCCACCAGCCGAGCATCCGCCTGCCGCTCAGCGCCCCGGTGAGATTGAGCATGATCAGCAGCAGCGGCAGCTCGAAGGAGAGGCCGAAGACGATCACCATGCGCGTGACGAGATCGAGCAGGTCGTCCAGCGGCAGCAGGTTGTCGACGCCGAACGGGGTGAACTCGATCAGGACCTTCGCGGTGGTGGGCAGCACCTTGTAGGCGAAGAAGGCGCCGCCGAGGAACAGCGGGAAGCCCGTGGCCACGAACGCGTAGGCGTACTTCTTCTCGTGCCCGTGCAGTCCCGGGGCGACGAACGCCCACAGCTGGTAGAGCCAGACCGGCGCGGCCAGCACGACACCGGCCATCAGGGACACCTTCAGCGCCAGCGTGAACGGCGTCAGCAGACCGTTGATGGTGATCTGCGCGCACGGCGAGTCGGACCGCGAGTTGGCCAGTTCCTCGAAGGACTCCTTGCAACCCACCGACTTGAGGATCGGCTCCGTGAAGAAGTTGATGATGTCGTTGTAGAAGAAGGCGGCGACCACGGTGACGACGACGATGGCCACCAGCGCCTTCGCAAGCCGGTTGCGGAGCTCACGAAGATGTTCCGCGAGGGGCATCCGCCCCTCCGGATCCTTCTCCTTCTTGCGGGCAGGCTTCAGCAACCCACGTTCCCATCTCGTGCGGGCGGGCCGGAGGTCACCGGCCCCGCGTCAGCGCTTGGTCGTGTCCGTCGGCTCGTTGACCGGGCGGGAGGTGGACACGTCGCCGGGAGCGGCCTGGATGATGCGCTGGGCCGGGGGCTGCTCGTCGTTGTTGGGCGGGTCGGCCGGGGCGGAGGACTTCTCCTCCTTCATCGCCTTGGCCTCGCTCTTGAGAATGCGCGCGGACTTGCCGAGCGAACGCGCCATGTCCGGAAGCTTCTTCGCGCCGAACAGCAGGATGATGACGACGAGGATGAGAATGATCTCGGGAGCGCCGAGCCTTCCGAACATAAGTCTTTACCTTCTCACCGAGGCGGCTTGGGGTGGGGTGCCGTCCGACCGGTCGGACACACGTCCGACAGATCGTGCTGACAGCGATCGTAACGCTCAGGGGTGAACGTGAGGCAATGCCCGTGCGTCCCCTGTGCGTACTCCCGTCCGCGGCCGGGCCTCGTTCTCCGGCCGCGACAAGCAGCCTACCTGCCGCCCCCTGCGGGCCGACAGGGCGAAGCGCTCCCGACGGCTCGAACGACGAACCCGCGGGCGGCGGGCCGGGGCCTCACAGCGCGTCGACGGAACGGGCCGTACTCGCCGCCGCGCGCTCCAGGTCCTCGGCCGCCCTGTTGATACGGCGCGCGGAGTCGGAGACCTGCCTGCCGAGGCGCTCCGCCTCCACGAAGACCCGCACGGCGAACACCGCGAGGACCACAAGCCCGAGAAAACCCACAGCAATCGCGAACATCGGCCAGAACATGACGTCGAGCCTAGACCGTCCCGGCCGGCCGTCGTGCGACCGGTCGGCGGCGGGCTACACCGTCGAGTGCAGCCGCAGGGTCCGCACACCGCCGCCGGTGAGGAGCTCCACTATCCGCTCCCCCGCCGGCTTGCGGACCGCGGCGCCGCAGTCCGGGCAGGTGAAGGAGTAGAACGTGGTCCGGCTCGTGGCGCCGATGGTCAGGCGCAGGGCGCTCGCGGTGAGCTCGAAACTCGCGCGGCAGTCCGGGCAGCCCGCCCGGAACACCACCGGGGCCACGCTCCTCATCCCCGCGAACGCGGAGGCCACCGTCATGCTCCGCGCACCAGACATCGCCGACTCGCTCAAAGCACCCGCTCCTGCCTGTCGTCCTGCCCGTCCTGGACCACGGGCACCGCCCGCGGCCGCCCCGCCTCGGTCCCGTCGCTCCCGCCGATGGCGTCGTACGCCGCCAGGGCCTCGCGGGCCGCCTGCCGGGCGCTCTCGGCGAGCTCGGGCGGCGACACGATCCGGCCGTCCCGGCCGAGCCGCAGCGCCAGGCGGCGCAGCGACGCGGGGTCGGGGGTGCGCAGGCTGATGCGCAGCCCGCCGTCCGGCAGCTCCTGCGCGCTGTCGTGCGGGTAGTACTCCGCGACCCAGCGGCCGCCCGGCCCGACCTCGACGACGACCTCGGGGTCCTCGGCGGCGGGCTGCACCAGCCCCTCCGACAGGTCCCGCAGCTCCACCTCGGGCGGTGCGGACGGCTCGTCGAGGATCTTGATCTCGGCGACCCGGTCGAGCCGGAAGGTGCGGCGCGCCTCGGAGCGCCGGCACCAGGCCTCCACGTACGTGTGGCCGACGCTGACCAGGCGGATGGGGTCGATCTCCCGCTCGGTGACCTCGTCGCGCGCGGGTGAGTAGTAGCGGATCCACAGGCGGCGGCGCTCGGCGATGGCCCGGTCGACGTCGGCGAAGACGCCGCCCTCGGACTCGAAGGTGACCGACAGCCGGGAGCTGGCGCCGGCGGCCTCCCCGGCCGCGGTCTCCACCTTGGCCGTCGCCCGCAGCAGCGCCTGCCGGTCGCTCTCGCGCAGGCCGGGCAGGGTGGCCACGGCGCGGGCGGCGACGAGCAGCGCGGTGGCCTCGTCGGCGGCGAGCCGCAGCGGCTCGGCGGCGTCCGCGCCGAGAGCGGCCGGGTTGTGCCACCAGATGCGCTCGCCGTCGGTGTCGATGTCGAGCAGGTCGCCGCCGCGGAAGCTGGTGCCGCACATGGGCAGCACGTCGAGGTCGGAGACCAGCTCGTCCTCGGTGATCCCGAAGGCGCGCGCGACGTCCTCGACCCGGGCGCCGGGGCGCTCCCGCAGATAGGTCACCAGGGAGAGCATCCGCCGGGTCTGATCGATGGCGCTCGTGGGCCTGACCGGTTTGCCTGCCACTGTGTTGTCGCTCCCCCTCAGCCCCTGGCGACGGCGCGCAGCCGGTCCACCACGTCGGCCCGCAGCTCGGCGGGCTCCAGGACCACCACGTCCGGCCCGAACTCCACCAGCCAGGCGTCCAGCCCGTGCCCGTACGGAATCTCCAACTCGTCCCAGCCGTCGCCGAGTTCCCGGACGGCGGTGGCCTTCGCCCGAAGGGGGTATCCGGCGGCCGCGCGCAGCCGGATGCGCGCGGAGCGGTCCGCGGTCTCGCCGGCCCAGCTCGCGACGGTCTCGCGGACGGTGACGACGTCGGGGACCGGGACGGTGAACCGGCCGCCGCGCGAGCGCACCCTGCCGGTGATCCGGGACAGCCGGAAGACGCGCTCGGCGCCCCGGTCGCGGTCCCAGCCCGCCAGGTACCAGTGGCCCCGCCAGCACTCCAGGGCCCACGGTTCGACGTGCCGCTGCTCGGGGTGCGCGGCGGTGGCCTTGCGGTAGTCGAAGACGACCGGACGGCGGTCGCGGCAGGCCAGCATCAGCGGTTCGAAGGCGGCCTCGTGCACGGGGATGCGCGGTTCCAGGGCGCTGTGGGCCTCGTACGGGTCGACGTCCTCGGGGAGCCCGGCGGCGCGCAGTTTCTGCAGGGCGCCGCTGGCGGCGCCGGCGAGCCGGGCCTGCTGCCACACCTTGGCGGCCAGCCCCAGGGCGGCGGCCTCCTCGGCGTCGAGGGTGATGGGCGGCAGACGGTTGCTGTCGCGGCGGGCCAGGTAGCCGACCTCGCCGTCGAGGTTCTCCACGGTCTCGATCACCAGGCCGAGTTCGCGCAGATCGTCCTTGTCGCGCTCGAACATCCGGTTGAAGGAGTCGTCGCTGCCGGCCGCGCCGTTCCCCGGCCCGAAAGCCTCGACGTATGCCTCGATGGAGTCACGCAGCTCGCGCTTGCTGAGCGGCCGCCGGGTCCCGAGCAGACACAGCGCCAGGTTCATCAGCCGCTCGGCCTTGGCAATGGCCATCGACGCGCTTCGCCTCCCTATGGTGCTTACGAGCGACGACCGTACCGCTCTGCGGTGTCCTGACAAAAGCCGAGGGCCCATGCCGGAAAGGCATGGGCCCCGGGTGATCGGGTGCCGTCGTACGACGGTCAGACCCCGAGCAGGTCGACCACGAAGATCAGGGTCTCGCCGGGCTTGATCGCCGGGGTCGGGCTCTGGTTGCCGTAGGCGAGGTGGGCCGGGATGGTCAGCTGGCGGCGGCCGCCGACCTTCATGCCCTGTACGCCCTGGTCCCAGCCCTTGATGACCCGGCCGGCGCCCAGCGGGAAGCGGAACGGGGTGCCGCGGTTCCAGCTGGCGTCGAACTCCTCGCCGGTGCTGAAGGCCACGCCCACGTAGTGGACCGTGACGGTCTGGCCGGCCTGCGCGACCTCGCCGTCGCCCTCCCAGATGTCCTTGATCTCAAGGTCCGCCGGGGGCTCGCCGCCCGGGAAGTCGATCTCGGGCTTGTCGATGCTCACTTCATCTCTCCTTGTTGCGTGACCTGCGTCGCCAACAGTCTCACAGACTTCCCGGTCAGACGGTGCCCAGGATGTCGACCACGAAGACCAGCGTGTTCTTCGCCAGCTCGCTGCTGGGGCTGGCGCCGTAGCCGAGGGAGGGCGGGATCACCAGCAGGACCCGGTCGCCCACGTTCTTGCCGACGAGGCCCTTGTCCCAGCCCTGCACGACGGAGCCGGTGCCGATCTGGAAGGCGGTGGCGCCCCCGTGGTCCCAGGAGGAGTCGAACTTCTTGCCGTCCTCCCACTTGACCCCGGTGTACTGGGCGACGAGCCCCTGGCCGGCCTCGACCTTCTTGCCCTTGCCCTTGATCAGCACCTGCTGCTTGAGGTCCTTGGGGGCCTTGACGCCCTTGGGCACGGTGATGGTGGCCGCCTTCTGCGACGCGGCCTTCACCTCGGGCAGGCCCGCCTCGGTGGCCGCCTGCTCGCCCTCGGCCTCGCCCTTGGCGTCGACGGCGGCGGCGCCGACCGGGTCGACCACCCAGATCAGCACGTCCTTCGCGGTGATGCCGGAGGAGGGGTTGAGGTTCTGGCCGATCAGGTCGCCGGCGGTGCCCTGCACGAGGATGCGGCTGCCCGCCTTCTTGCCCTTGACGGCCTCGAGGACCTTGGCGGGCAGCTGCTGGCTCTGCTTGCCGACCTGCTCGACGGACTGCTGCTTGGGCGTCTTGGCGCCGGTCTGCGGCGCCGCCCAGGTGCCGCCCAGGTCCTGGTCGCCGCCCCACTTCTTGACGGTCCAGTCCAGCCGGACGAAGTCGGAGGCCTTGATCGCGGCGCCGCTGCCCTCGGAAACCGTCTCGGTCACCGTCTTCTGGGACGGCTTGCCGTCCTTGGGCACGGAGATCTCGGGCTTCTCCCCGACCTTGCCCTTGACCTGGGCGACGCCTGCCTCCGCATCGCCGTTGCTGTCGTCGTCCGAACCGCACGCGGCGGTGAACAACAGTGCGGGAACGGCGAGCAGCGCCGCGACGCGTCGTTTCATGGTGTAGTTCATCAGTCCAACTGGGTTCGGAGGTGGGGGGCAATGGCCGCCACTCTACGACCTACACGCTCCGCGCACGGGTCAGGCGGGGACACGCCGCCGCGCGCGACATCTTCGCGGCGCCCCGGCCGGCCCATCAAAAACCCGTCGGCCGGCATGTGAAACGCCCGGTGTCCGGAGGCGGTGAACACCTCCGGGCACCGGGCGTCCCCGGCGAGCCGGCGCCGGGCCGTGGCCGTGTCACATACCGGCGATGAGCTTCTCCACCCGGTCGTCCACGGAACGGAACGGGTCCTTGCACAACACGGTGCGCTGCGCCTGGTCGTTGAGCTTCAGGTGCACCCAGTCGACGGTGAAGTCACGGCGCTGTTCCTGGGCCCGCCGGATGAAGTCGCCGCGCAGCCGGGCCCTGGTGGTCTGCGGCGGGACGGACTTGCCCTCGAAGATCTTCAGGTCGTTGCAGATCCGGGCAGCCTGGCCCTTCTTCTCGAGCAGGTAGTACAGGCCACGACGCCGGTGGATGTCGTGGTACGCGAGGTCTATCTGCGCGACCCGCGGGTGGGACATGGTCATGTTGTGCTTGGCGCGGTAGCGCTCCAGGAGCTTGTACTTCATGACCCAGTCGATCTCGGTGCCGATGCGGTCGAGGTCCTCGGTCTCGATCGCGTCCAGCGTGCGGCCCCACAGCTCCAGGACCTGCTCGACGGTGCCGGTGCGGATGCCGCGCCGCTCGCAGAAGTCCACGGCCTTCTCGTAGTACTCCCGCTGCACCTCCAGGGCGGAGGCCTCGCGGCCGCTGGCCAGGCGGACCTTGCGGCGGCCGGTGATGTCGTGGCTGACCTCGCGGATCGCCCGGATCGGGTTCTCCAGGGTGAGGTCCCGCATCACGGTGCCCGCCTCGATCATGCGGAGCACCAGGTCGGTGGCGCCGACCTTGAGGAGCATGGTCGTCTCGGACATGTTCGAGTCGCCCACGATGACGTGCAGGCGGCGGTAGCGCTCCGCGTCCGCGTGCGGCTCGTCGCGCGTGTTGATGATCGGCCGGGAGCGGGTCGTCGCCGAGGAGACGCCCTCCCAGATGTGCTCGGCCCGCTGGCTGACGCAGTACACGGCCCCGCGCGGGGTCTGCAGCACCTTGCCGGCACCGCACAGGAGCTGCCTGGTCACCAGGAACGGAATGAGGATGTCGGCGAGCCGGGAGAACTCCCCGTGCCGGGCGACGAGATAGTTCTCGTGACACCCGTAGGAGTTGCCCGCCGAGTCGGTGTTGTTCTTGAAGAGGTAGACGTCGCCCGCGATTCCCTCCTCGTGCAGGCGTCGTTCCGCGTCTACCAGGAGTCCTTCGAGAATGCGTTCGCCGGCCTTGTCGTGGGTGACCAGTTCGATCACGTTGTCACATTCGGGTGTGGCGTATTCCGGATGTGACCCCACGTCGAGATAGAGCCGGGCGCCGTTTCGCAGAAAGACATTGCTGCTGCGGCCCCATGACACGACACGGCGGAAGAGGTACCGCGCCACCTCGTCAGGCGACAGGCGGCGCTGTCCCCTGAACGTGCACGTGACGCCGTACTCGTTCTCCAGCCCGAAAATGCGGCGGTCCATGAGTGAACATTACGCCCGATCCCCTGAGCTGAAACGGGGTTCGACGGCACGGTTTGGATCATTTTCCGAACCGGAGGCAATGACCGCGCCGCGGGCGGGAGCTGCGAGTACCCGTCCCGTGCCCATGAGGACCAGCAGCGACACACCGCCCGCGACGGCCGGCACGGCGAAGCCCCACACGGCGCCGCCCACCTCGACGACGGGTCCGGTCAGGCCCGTCCCGACCGACGCGCCCACGGTGAACGTCGTCACGAGCCAGGAGAACGCCTCGGTGACCGTGCCGCGCGGCGCGTGCCGGTCGACCAGGACGAACGCGCAGGCGATGGCCGGTGCGAGGAAGACGCCGGCGACGACGGTGAGCAGCGTCATGGCGACCGGGCCCGGCATCAGCATCAGGGGCAGGTAACACACCGCCAGAAGGCCGACCAGGACGCGCAGTCGCCGGGCGGGTTCACCGGCCCACTGCCGGGCGCCGTACACCGCGCCTCCGACGAGCGCGCCCAGACCGATGGCCGCCATCAGCCAGCCGTAGACGGCGTCGCCGCCGTGGTCGTCCGCGTACGAGACGGCGGCCACGGTGATGGAGCCGAGGGCCACGCCGACGAACAGGAACGCCGCGAGCAGCGCCAGCAGCCCCGGCGAGCGCAGCGCGCCCAGCCAGTGCGCCTCGCGCGGCGCCGACCGCCAGGCGCGGGAGGGCTGCGAGACGACCACGGAGAGCGCGCCGAGCACGCCGACGGCGTTCAGGACGAGGAGTCCGGCCTGCGCGGACCACAGGGCGGTGCACAGGGTCACCAGCAACGGCCCGACGGTGAACATCACCTCCTGGGCGACGGCGTCCATGGCGTACGCCGTGTGCACCTGCTCCTCCTTGCCGAGCACGCCGGGCCACAGCGCCCGCAGACCGCCCTCCAGGGGCGGCGTGAGGAGTCCGGCGGCGGCCACGGCGACGTAGGCCAGGAACACGGGGTCGGTCCCGGTGAAGGCGAAGACGGCCATCGCCAGGGCGGAGCCGACGGCGGCGGGCAGCTGCACGCGCGGCTGTCCGTACAGGTCGACGAGCCGTCCGAGCAGCGGCTGTCCCACGGCGTTGGAGACCCCGTACACGGCCGCGAGCGCGCCCGCGAGGCTGTACGTGCCGCCCTCGGCGCGGACGAACAGCACGATCGCGATGGCCGCCGTCGCGTTGGGCAGCCGGCCCACGAGGGTGCCGACGAGCAGACGGGTGGCGTGTTTCGCCCGGAGGATCTCCAGATATCCCGTGGCCATGTCCGCCCTCCGTCCGCCCGTGACGCTTCCGGCCACCGACACGAGTTGTACGTATAACTACCTCTGTCATACGTACCATGTGCGCAGTTCACGAGTCCAGGCGAAGGAGCGGGCCCACGGTGGCACGAGGCAGCACACGGCCCACGAGCCGGGACGTCGCCCAGGCCGCCGGGGTTTCCCAGGCCGCGGTCTCGCTGGTGCTGGGCGACAAGTGGCGCGGGCGCGTCTCGGAGGCCACCGCGCAGCGCGTGCGCGACGCCGCGCGCGACCTGGGCTACCGGCCGAACCTGGCGGCCCGCAATCTGCGCCTGGGGCGCACCCGCACGGTCCTGCTGGTCGTCCCGGCGCTCACCACGGAGTTCTTCGCCGGTGTCTACACGGGCGCCGCTCGGGTCGCCGCCGAGCACGGCTTCGGCGTGGTGCTCTACCCCTCCCCCGAGGGCATCGGACCGGCCCGCGACCCGTTCGCGTCGGCCCAGGCCGCCCTGGACGGCGTCATCGCGTCCTCGATGGCCGCGGACGCGCTCTCCGCGATCCGGGGCGACCAGCTGCCGCTGGTGATGCTGGACAGCGATCCGGCCGGCAGCCTGGGCGCGGCGACGGTGAACCTCGACATCGCGGACGGCGTGCGCCAGGTCGCCGAGCATCTGCTCGGGCTCGGCCACCGCAGCTTTCTGCACCTCGCGGCAGACGTGCCCTCCTGGACGTTCGAGGTGCGCGCCCGGGAACTGGCCGAGCGGCTGGGCCGGGTGGCCGGCACGGAGATCCGTACGGCCCGCGCCCCCATCTCGATCGACGGCGCGCAGTACGCCGCGGAGGCCGCGCTGACGGTCCCCGGTCCGCGTCCCACGGCGGTCGTCTGCGACGACGACAAGCTGGCGGCCGGGGCCTACAAGGCGATCCGCCGGCTGGGCCTCGGGGTCCCGTCCGACGTGTCCGTCACCGGTCTGGACGACCTCGCCCTGGCCACGGCGATCGACCCGGAGCTGACGACGGTCCGCCTGGACGCGGAGCTGTTCGGCGAGCGGGGCATGCGGGCCCTGCTGGCGGTCCTGGAGGGCCGCACACCGGAGGCGGGCGACATCCCCGTCGAACTGGTCGTCCGGGCCTCCACAGCGCCGCCGCCCCGCCTCTGACGCGCGGCGCGGCAAACCCCTGCCGCACGCCGCGCGCCCCGGTCCTGAGCGGCCGGGGCGCGAGGTGATGTGCGGTGGTGTCTGTGCGGCTAGTCCTCCGAGTCGTCCGCCTCCGAGGAGTCCCCGGCCGGCTCGCCGTTGCCCTCGGCGAGCAGCCGCGACAGCCGGGCGCCGGTGATCCGCCGGAACTTCCGCTTCTGCGGCCGGGTCCGGTCCAGCACCGCCACCTCCAGCCGCTCCGCGGGGATCTCCCGCTCGCTGCCGTTGGTGTCGCGGGACAGCGCCTGCACCGCCAGCCGCAGCGCCTCGGCCAGCGTCATGCCGTCCCGGTGGCGCTGGTCCAGGTAGCTGCTGATCTGCTCCGCGTTGCCGCCGACGGCCACCGAGCCGTGCTCGTCGACGATCGAGCCGTCGTGCGGCAGCCGGTAGATCTGGTCGGCCTCGGGCGTCTCGCCCACCTCGGCGACGACCAGCTCCACCTCGTACGGCTTCTCGCCGACGCTGGAGAAGATGGTGCCCAGCGTCTGGGCGTACACGTTGGCCAGACCGCGGGCGGTCACGTCGCCCCGGTCGTAGGTGTAGCCCCGCAGGTCGGCGTAGCGCACGCCGCCGATGCGGAGGTTCTCGTACTCGTTGTACTTGCCGGCGGCCGCGAAGCCGATCCGGTCGTAGATCTCGCTGAACTTGTGCAGCGCGCGGGACGGGTTCTCGCCGACGAACACGATGCCGTCGGCGTACTGCAGCACGACCAGGCTGCGGCCACGGGCGATGCCCTTGCGGGCGTACTCCGCCCGGTCGGCCATGGCCTGCTGGGGTGAGACATAGAACGGCGTCGACACCGGTTATCCGTCCCTTTCTGTCGAAGTCACTGGATCACCTGACCAAGAAGCTCACGCGCTCAGAGCAGCGCGGCCCGCGGACCGTCGGGCTGCTCAAGACGCCGCTGGAGCACCGCGCGGGCGATCTCGGAGGACTCGTCCTCGGTGAGCCGGCGGAAGCCGTCGTCGGTGATCACGGTGACGATCGGGTAGATCCGGCGGGCGACATCGGGACCGCCGGTCGCCGAGTCGTCGTCTGCCGCGTCGTACAGCGCCTGGACCACGAGCGTCGTGGCCTCGGACTCGGTCAGGTCGTCCCGGTAGAGCTTCTTCATGGCGCCGCGCGCGAAGATCGAGCCGGAGCCCGTGGCCGCGTAGCCGTGCTCCTCGGAGCGGCCGCCGGTGACGTCGTAGGAGAAGACGCGGCCCTTGCCGCGGTCCACGTCGTACCCCGCGAAGAGCGGCACCACGGCCAGGCCCTGCATGGCCATGCCGAGGTTGGAACGGATCATGGTCGACAGCCGGTTCGCCTTGCCCTCCAGCGACAGCTGCGCGCCCTCGACCTTCTCGAAGTGCTCCAGCTCCAGCTGGAACAGCTTCACCATCTCCACGGCGAGACCAGCCGTACCGGCGATGCCCACCGCCGAGTACTCGTCCGCCGGGAAGACCTTCTCGATGTCCCGCTGCGCGATGACGTTGCCCATGGTGGCCCTCCGGTCACCGGCGAGCACGACGCCGCCGGGGAACGTCACGGCCACGATCGTGGTGCCGTGCGGCGCCTCGACCGCGCCCTGGACGGGCGGCAACTTCCTGTTGCCCGGCAGCAGTTCGGGCTGGTGCTCGGACAGGAAGTCCACGAAGGACGAAGATCCCGGCGTCAGGAAGGCAGCTGGTAGACGCCCGGTGCTACGAGTGTTGGCTTCCACGCGATTCCTTCCACGTATGCAACAGCCCGCCCTGTGACGTCGGGCCGATCCTGGAAAAACTCCCCGGCGCGGTCGCCCGGCCGGGGCCTGGTATGCCTCGGACCCTACCCGCCCGACGGCGGTGATCCACATGCCCGGCGGAACCGAAAAAACACGTCCCGGTCCGGACGCGAAACGCATGCTGCGCGCGGCACGGTCTGAACCGCACCGCACGCAGCACTCACGCCCGCTCGTCAGCCGCAGAGGGCCTACTGGCCGCCCTTCTGGACGAAGGACCGCACGAAGTCCTCGGCGTTCTCCTCGAGGACGTCGTCGATCTCGTCCAGCACGGAGTCCACGTCGTCCGAAAGCTTCTCCTGGCGCTCCTTGAGGTCCTCGGAGGCCTGCCCGTCCTGCGCCTGCTCCTCGACCTCCTCGGTGGAGCGCGTCGCCTTCTGCTGTCCGCCGCCGGTGTCCTTGGTCGCCATAACCCTCACCCCGCTCGGTTCGACGTTCTTGATCAGACCCTACAAGCAGGGTCCGACATCGGCCCCGCAGTTCTTCCAACGTACGGGGCCCACCTCCTTGATTCCCTGGCACGGGGTTTTCCACCCCGCGCCGGCGGGTCCGGACCGAACTTCCGTTCAGTGGCCCGACAGGACTCTGACCAGGTCTTCCGCCGTGCGGCAGCGGTCCAGGAGCTCCTTGACGTGATTACGCGTTCCGCGAAGCGGTTCCAGGGTTGGGACCCGCTGCAGGGAGTCCCGCCCCGGCAGATCGAAGATCACCGAGTCCCAGGAGGCCGCCGCGACGTCGTCCGCGTACTGCTCCAGGCAGCGCCCGCGGAAGTACGCGCGCGTGTCCTCCGGCGGCTTCGTACGGGCCCGCTCGACGTCTTCCTCGTCCAGCAGGCGCTTGATCCGGCCGCGGGCCGCGAGACGGTTGTACAGGCCCTTGTCGGGGCGCACGTCGGCGTACTGGAGGTCGACCAGGTGCAGCCGGGCGGCGTCCCAGTCGAGGTCGTCGCGGCGCCGGTAGCCCTCCATGAGCTCCCGCTTGGCGACCCAGTCCAGCTCGCCGGCCAGGCTCATCGGGTCGTTCTCCAGGCGGTTGAGCGTGTCCTCCCAGCGGCCCAGGACGTCCTTGGTCTGCTCGTCCGCGTCGGCGCCGTAGCGCTCCTCCACGTACTTGCGGGCCAGCTCGTAGTACTCCATCTGGAGCTGGACCGCGGTGAGTGTCCGGCCGCTGCGCAGCGTGATCAGCCGCTTCAGGCCGGGGTCGTGCGAGACCTGGTGGAGGGTGCGGACGGGCTGGTCGACGGCCAGGTCGACCGCGATGAAGCCGTCCTCGATCATGGACAGCACCAGTGCGGTCGTGCCCAGCTTGAGGTACGTCGAGATCTCCGACAGGTTGGCGTCGCCGATGATCACGTGCAGCCGGCGGTACTTCTCGGCGTCGGCGTGCGGCTCGTCGCGCGTGTTGATGATCGGGCGCTTGAGGGTGGTCTCCAGGCCGACCTCGACCTCGAAGTAGTCCGCGCGCTGGCTGAGCTGGAAGCCGTGCTCGTGCCCGTCCTGGCCGATGCCGACGCGGCCCGCCCCGGCGAAGACCTGACGGGAGACGAAGAAGGGCGTCAGGTGGCGCACGATGTCCGAGAACGCGGTCTCCCGCTTCATCAGGTAGTTCTCGTGCGTGCCGTAGGAGGCGCCCTTGTTGTCGGTGTTGTTCTTGTAGAGGTGGATCGGCTGGGCGCCGGGCAGCTGGGCGGCGCGCTCGGCGGCCTCCGCCATGATGCGCTCGCCCGCCTTGTCCCACAGGACGGCGTCCCTCGGGTTGGTGACCTCCGGCGCGCTGTACTCCGGGTGGGCGTGGTCCACGTAGAGCCGTGCGCCGTTGGTGAGGATCACGTTGGCCAGGCCGATGTCCTCGTCGGTGAGCTGGCTGGAGTCGGCGGCCTCGCGGGCGAGGTCGAAGCCCCGCGCGTCGCGCAGCGGATTCTCCTCCTCGAAGTCCCAGCGGGCCCGGCGGGCCCGGTGCATCGCCGCCGCGTAGGCGTTGACGATCTGGGACGAGGTGAGCATGGCATTGGCGTTGGGGTGGCCGGGGACGGAGATCCCGTACTCCGTCTCGATGCCCATTACTCGCCGTACGGTCATGCGGCCCTCCTTGCCCGGCGGCACCCTCGGTCGTGGGCGCCGCTCAGATACCGCTGGCGCTCGGTTGCGTGTGCGGTGCCCGTCCCCGCACTGCGCGACTCGGCGGTATGCAAGAGCCTAGAACGCCTTTGCGCTGGTGGGGAGATCATTTGCGTCATTGCCTTGCGCGCTCTCATTTACGGCAGTGGCCGGAAAAAACAGTCGGCTGCGGGTACCCGGTGAGGGCACCCGCAGCCACCCTGTTCTTACAGGTACTGCCCGGTGTTCGCCACCGTGTCGATGGAGCGTCCGGTGTCCGCGCCCTGCTTTCCGGTGATGAGGGTGCGGATGTAGACGATCCGCTCGCCCTTCTTTCCGGAGATCCGGGCCCAGTCGTCCGGGTTCGTGGTGTTGGGAAGGTCCTCGTTCTCCTTGAACTCGTCCACGCAGGCCTGGAGCAGGTGGGACACTCGCAGACCCTTCTGGTCGTGCTCAAGGAAATCCTTGATGGCCATCTTCTTGGCCCGACCCACGATGTTCTCGATCATGGCGCCGGAATTGAAGTCCTTGAAGTAGAGGACTTCCTTGTCACCATTGGCGTAGGTGACCTCCAGGAAGCGGTTCTCCTCCGATTCGGCGTACATGTGTTCCACGGCCGTCTGGATCATGGCCTGGACGCACGCACCCTTGTCGCCGCCGTGCTCGCGCAGGTCCTCCGAATGGAGCGGGAGGCGCTCGGTGAGGTACTTCCCGAAGATGTCCTTGGCCGCCTCGGCGTCCGGACGCTCGATCTTGATCTTCACGTCGAGCCGGCCGGGTCGCAGGATGGCCGGGTCGATCATGTCCTCGCGGTTGGAGGCACCGATCACGACCACGTTCTGCAGGCCCTCGACACCGTCGATCTCGGCGAGCAGCTGCGGGACGATGGTGTTCTCCACGTCCGAGCTGACACCGGAGCCACGGGTGCGGAAGAGCGACTCCATCTCGTCGAAGAAGACGATGACGGGCGTGCCCTCGCTCGCCTTCTCCCGGGCCCGCTGGAAGACCAGGCGGATCTGCCGCTCGGTCTCACCGACGTACTTGTTCAGCAGCTCGGGGCCCTTGATGTTGAGGAAGAAGCTCTTGCCGGCGGCCTGGCCGGTCACCTCGGCGACCTTCTTGGCCAGCGAGTTGGCCACCGCCTTGGCGATCAGCGTCTTTCCGCAGCCGGGCGGGCCGTAGAGCAGCACGCCCTTGGGCGGGCGCAGTTCGTGTTCCTTGAACAGGTCCGGGTAGAGGTACGGGAGCTCGACGGCGTCGCGGATGGCCTCGATCTGGCCGCCGAGGCCGCCGATCTGCTCGTAGCCGATGTCCGGGACCTCTTCGAGGACCAGTTCCTCGACCTCGCTCTTGGGCACGACCTCGTAGACGTAGCCAGAGCGGGGTTCCATCAGGAGGGCGTCGCCGGGGCGGATGGTGACGTCCAGCAGCGGCTCGGCGAGCCGCACCACCCGTTCCTCGTCGGTGTGGCCGAGCACCAGGGCGCGCTCGCCGTCCTCCAGGATTTCCTTGAGGGTGACGATGTCACCCACGCGCTCGAACTCCATGGCGTCGACCACGTTGAGCGCTTCGTTGAGCATGACTTCCTGGCCGCGCCTGAGCTCCTCCAGCTCGATGCTCGGGCTGACGTTCACCCGGAGCTTGCGGCCGCCTGTGAAGATGTCGGCGGTGCCGTCCTCGTTCGCCTGCAGGAAGACACCGAAGCCGGCCGGCGGCTGCGCGAGCCGGTCGACCTCCTCCTTGAGGGCCACGATCTGGTCGCGGGCCTCACGGAGCGTGTTGGCGAGCCGCTCGTTCTGTGCGGACACGCCGGCCAGATTGGTCTGCAGCTCGACGATCCGCTCTTCGAGAATTCTCGTGTGCCGCGGAGAGTCGGCGAGCTTGCGTCGCAGGACGGCGATCTCCTGCTCAAGGTAGGCGATCTGCCCGGCCGGGTCGTCGGACCCGCGTCCCGGGCGGATGCCGCGGTTCATGTCGTCGTCGTGGGCTGCCACGGTCCTCACCTCCTCCAAGGGGAGCTGGACGCTTCCAGACCCTACCTGGGCCGGTGTCGATTGAAACCCCTAGATCACAAAGACTGTCGGGGTGTGTCCGATCTTCACCCTTGCGCTCTCCCTCACGGAGGGGAGATACCCACCGAACGTGAAGGGAAAGCAGCCGGAGGTAGGGTCGAGATGTTCAACACCCGTCAGAGCTGGCCGGATTCCCGTCCAGTTCGGCGCTCAAACGGCAGGAGAGATGAACGTGCAGGAGGAGGCCGGAGTCGACGGTGAGGACCTGGAGGTCTGGATCGACCAGGATCTCTGTACCGGCGACGGCATCTGCGCCCAGTACGCGCCCGAGGTGTTCGAGCTGGACATCGACGGTCTGGCCTACGTGAAGGGCGCCGACGACGAGCTGCTGCAGGCCAAGGGCGCGACAACGCCCGTGCCGCTGCCGCTTCTCACGGACGTCGCCGACTCGGCGAAGGAGTGTCCGGGCGAGTGCATCCACGTGCGTCGCGTTTCGGACAAGGTCGAGATCTTCGGACCGGACGCCGCGTGACCCGTCCGGCACGCGCCGTCATCGCTGTCTGATTCCTCACACCGGCCGGGGTCAACGGGTCAGACGCTGCGGGCACCCGCGGGCGTGGAGCGGACGAACGTGCCGTTCTTCCACTGCCACTTCACCTCGTCCTTCAGGTCCGGGCAGCAACTGGGCACGTCGGAGGACGAGTAGCCGAGGAGGGTGGCCAGCACGGCGCCGTCGCGCACCGCGAGGCCGGACACCGTCTGGCGGTCCTCGGGGTCGACGAGGGTGGCCACCACGCGCGGTTCGCCCGCACCGGAGCCGCGGGTCAGGACGTACAGGCCGTCGGGCGGTGTGCCCATCGGCGAGTCGCAGTGGACCGCGGCCACCGTCTCCGGCCTGCCGTCGCCGTCGAGGTCGCCGGACGCCTTGTGCGCCACCTTCGTCCGCACCGTTCCGCACTGGAGCGGGAACTCGACGTCCGCCGGGTCGGGCGGGACGACGTGCGCCGGGGCGCTCCTGGTCTCCGGGGCGGCCGCCTGGGCCGCCGTCGCGGGGCCGGGCTGCACGACGGAGGACAGGGCCACCACGCCGGCCACGGCCGTGGCGGTGGCGAGCCAGTGGATGGGGCGGGTATGGGTGTGGGCGAGCTCCGGGACGGCGGATTGCTGCACTAGGAGTGTCTCCTGTGAGGGCTGTGCCGGTGGGGGGTGGCCTGCATGGTGCCACACGTCACATCGCGGGGGAACGGCGGGGTACGCGGTTGCGGTGGAGGCTTCCCCGGGACGGCCGCCTCTGGTGTCGTGTCACCTGCCCGGTCAACGAAAAGGCGCCGTGGCCGAGTTCCCGGGGACAAACGCGCACTCGGCCACG
>NZ_JARVKW010000055.1 GCF_029813775.1 Streptomyces sp. DH24
CTCGGCGGCGGTGAGGACCGCACCCTCGGCGGCAGTACCGGTGACCGCCGCACCCGCACCCGCACCCGCACCCGCACCCGCCGCACCCGCGTCCTCGGCGGGCCGGCCCCGGCGTCGCCCGGTACCGCCGGACGCCCCGCCCGCACCCGGTCCCGACCCGGAATCCGGCGTCGGAGCCTGCTCCGGCGCGGCCTCGACCGCACGGCGCCTGCGCCGGCCCGTCGGCGCGGCGGCCTCGGTCCCGGCGTCGCCGGGCGTGCCGCCCTGCACCTCGCTGTCCAGGAAGGCGTCCACGGACGACCGCCGTGCCCGGCGCCGCCCACCCCCGGAGCCCTGCTCGGCAGGGGGAGCGTCGGAGGCGGCGGGAACGACCTCCGCGCCCCCGCCGGAGGCCGGTGCCGGTGCCGGTGCCGGTGCCTGCTCCAGCGCCGCCGGAGCCTGGGCCGCGACGACCCCCGCCCCACCACCGATCGGCACTTCGAGGACGTAGGCGTTGCCGCTCATGCCCGGCACCTCGTGGGTCTGGAGCACACCG
This sequence comes from Streptomyces sp. DH24, assembly GCF_029813775.1. Lineage (GTDB taxonomy): Bacteria > Actinomycetota > Actinomycetes > Streptomycetales > Streptomycetaceae > Streptomyces. The sequence goes on from NZ_JARVKW010000055.1 coordinate 536, forward strand.
CCGTGGGCCCGCACGATCCCGCGCACGATCGGCTGGTGCACCAGGTCTCCCCCGGCGTACGGCCCGCGCACCTCGATCCGAACGACCTCGCCGCGCTGTGCCGCCGCGACGACCACGGTGTTGTCCATGTAACCGCCGGTCGACACGGGCGCGTTGCCCGTGGAGTCGACGCCCGCGACGTCGGCGACGAGGTGGGCGAGCGCGGTCGCGAGCAGCCGGGGGTCGACCTCGGCCTCGATGGGCGGCGCGTGCACGGCGAACTGCACCCGGCCCGGCCCGATCAGCTCCACGGCCCCGTCGACACCGGAGGCGACGACGGCGTCCAGCATGACCTTGGTCCGGGCGATCTCCTCGGTCCCGGTGTCGAGCCGCTGGTACCCGAGGACGTTGTCGATGAGCGTGGTGATCCGGGAGTAGCCGGCCGAGAGGTGGTGCAGCACCTGGTTGGCCTCGGGCCACAGCTGCCCGGCGTCGTCGGCGGCGAGCGTCGCCAGGTCACGGCGCAGCTCCTCCAACGGCCCGCGCAGCGACCGCGCGAGCAGCGTGAGCAGCTGCTCGTGCCGGGCGGCGAGCGCCTCGTAGCGGTCCTTCTCCCGCTCGCCGAGCGCGGCGTAGCGGTCCTCACCGGCGGCGAGCTCCTCCGCGTGCTTCTCGCGGAGCTCCTCCAGCTCGGTCACGTGCTGCTGGCGCAGGGCGGTGAGCTCGGAGGCGTGCTCCTCGGCGATCCGCTCCAGCTCCTCGGCGTGCCGCCGCTCCGCCGCCTCCTTCTCCTTGACGACGGCGTCGTAGGGCCGCCGGTCGGTGAAGGTCATGACGGCGCCGACGAGCTGGTCGCCGTCGCGGACGGGCGCGGTCGTCAGGTCGACGGGCACCTGGTCGCCGCTCTTGGCGAACAGCACCTGCCCGCGCACCCGGTGCTTGCGCCCGGAGCGCAGCGTGTCGGCGAGCGGCGACTCCTCGTACGGGAACGGCGACCCGTCGGGGCGCGAGTGCAGCACGAGGGTGTGCAGCTCCCGGCCGCCGAGGTCACTGGCCCGGTATCCCAGTATCTGGGCGGCGGCCGGATTGACGAGGACGATCCTGCCCTCGGTGTCCGTCCCGACGACGCCCTCGGCCGCGGCCCGCAGGATCATCTCGGTCTGCCGCTGCGAACGCGCCAGCTCGGCCTCGGTGTCGACGGTGCCGGACAGGTCGCGGACGACGAGCATCAGCAGTTCGTCGGCGGTGTAGCCGTAACCGTCGTAGGCCTGCTGGCCGTTCTCCAGATTCGCGCTCGTGACCTCGACCGGGAACTCGGTCCCGTCGGTGCGGCGCGCGATCATCCGGGTCGGCTTGGTCCGGGCCCGCGGGTCGATGTGGTCGGGCCGCCGCATGGAGCCGGGGATGAGCTTGGAGTCGAACTGCGGCAGCAGGTCGAGCAGCCCCCGCCCGACGAGCGCCGTGCCGGGGGTCTCGAAGGCCTCCAGGGCGATGGTGTTCGCGTTGACGACGGTTCCGTTGGCGTTGACCAGGACCAACGCGTCCGGCAGCGCGTCCAGTATGGCTGCGAGGCGAGCAGCGCCTCGGGATGGCCTGCTGCTCACGAGACGCTTCCTCCCTGTTACCGCACCTTGCCGACCGCTCGGGCCATCTTGCCAACCGTCCCGCAGCGTGTCACGCGAGGGAGTCTAAGGGCTGGGGTTGCGCTCGCGACGCCGGATGAGAGGGACGTCGCACGAGGAAGTGACGGCGAAGTCCCCCGGAACACGTGCCTGCCTGCGCACACTTCGCCGCACCTTCGCGTGACCTTTACGTACCTCTTGCCCGTGCTTACGAAAACCTGTGCGGTCCCGTCACCGCACGTCGGGCAGCAGCGGCACCAGCCGGTCCCAGCGCTGGATCTGGCATCCGTTGCTGCGGTCGTACGTCGCGTCGACGGGCCGTCCCGCCCAGGTGCCGGTGACGCGGGCGGTGGCCGGGCCGCCGTACTGCATGGTGCAGGCGGCGCCCGCCGGGACCGGAGCGAAGGTGTCCTGCCCCCACCGGGTGTTCTTCTCCACGGCGGCGCAGGCCCGTGCCGGGTCGGGGTGGCTGCCGCCGGGCGGGTGGCAGCGCAGTTCGTACGTCCCGTCGGCGTCGCCGCCCGTGCCCCGCACGGTGACGACGAGGTGATCGCCGACCCGGTCCTCGTCCCGCACCGGCGGCGGCATCAGCACGCCGGTACCGGCATCGGCGTACGCGGCCGAGGGGGCCGCCGCCAGCGATCCGAGCGCGGCGAGGGAGGTGGCGACTGAGAGGGCGAGCCGGCGGAGCGTGGGGCGGGACGGGCCGGAGGGGCGGAGGGCGTGCCCGGGGGCGGCGTGCGCGCCGGCGGCCTGGGAGGTGATGACATGCGACATGCCCTGACTAACGCGACGGCCCGCCGGACGTTGCGCACGCTCGTCCCACCGGCGCCGATGCCGGCCCGCGGACGGGTAAGGGCTTTGCCCTGCGGCCCGCCTGCCTAGTACCGTGGGGGGCGATTGGTGACACCGCGCTCGACTGTGTCATCATCGGCACGCACCGAATGCGCTCGCGCGCGGGACAGTGTGCTGGAGGCGTCGCCTAGTCCGGTCTATGGCGCCGCACTGCTAATGCGGTTTGGGCCTTAAAGCCCATCGAGGGTTCAAATCCCTCCGCCTCCGCGCAAGATCACCGAAGCCCCGGCCCCAGCGGCCGGGGCTTCGCTGGTTCCGGCCGGGACTTCGCCGGTTCGGCCGGGGCCCCGCTGGTTTCCCGCCCGTGCCCGCCACCCCGCCGTACCCCCCTCAGAACCTCGTTTCCGCAGGTCACAAGGGGTGAGGTAAACGGATTTCACATGGCGGCGGCAGTCATGTAATGTTCTTCCTGTCGCCGCGAGCGGGCCGGAAGGCCGGAAAGCGGCGGGAAAACAGAACAAGCACTCGTAGCTTAACGGATAGAGCATCTGACTACGGATCAGAAGGTTGCAGGTTCGAATCCTGCCGAGTGCACACAGATCAAAGCCCCCTGCGGAATCATCCGCAGGGGGCTTTGTCGTACCGGCTGTGCGAGACCGTTCGGCCCGGTCGCCCCGGTCAGAGCGGCCGGGCCGTCCAGCCCGTTCAGATCAACGCCGGCATGAAGCCGCCGTTCGCCGTGCCCGAGGTCAGGAGGTGGTGCCAGTCCAGGGTGGTGGGCAGGCGGGGGACCGAGAGGACCAGGGCGCCGCCCGTTCGTTCCGCGTCGGTGCACCAGTCGGTCATGGCGCCGGGGGTGGCCTCGCCGGTCGAGGTGTTCACGACGGGTGCCGCGAGCGTCGGGACGACGAGGCCGTGTTCCCCCGGGCCGTCCACGACGCACAGGGTCAGCCTCGGGACGATGCTCCAGCCCTCGCAGCCCGGCGCCACGCCGTCGGGCGCGTTCAGCACCGGCAGCGCGTCGTGGATCGGCGCGTCGGCCAGGAGCAGTACGGGGGAGGTGTTCCGTACGAACAGCGTGTTCTCGGGGTTCAGCAGCACCGGCACACTGTGGCAGATCTCCGGTGCCGGGGACCCTGCCGGGGTGCGTCCCTTCTCGCCTTCTCCTCCGTCTCTCCCGCTTCCCCTCTTCCTCTCTTCCTTCCCCTCTTCCCGGTCCTCCCCCGCCCTGTCCTCCGTCCCGGCGCCGTTGTCAGTGGTCGCCCTTACTGTCGTGGTGATGGCTCAGGTGTGGAAGTGCGCGGGGCTGCGGTGGGCGGCCGGTGGGCCCGTGCTGGCGTGGGACGGGGGGCGGCGCAGTGCGGTCGCCCGGGGGATGCGGGTGGCCTTCGGGGTGGTGGACGGCGGGACGCGGACGTGTGTGGGGGCGCGGGGGCATCCCTGTCCCGTCAAGGCCCCGGTGAGCGCGCGCAGTACGGGCGCTCGGTGCGAGGAGTGCGCGCGGCTGGACCGGGCGCACTCCGTCGCCGCCGACACGATCGCCGACGATCCGCGGCCGTACCGGGTGTACCTGGCGTGGTTCGGGCCCGGCATGGTCAAGGTCGGGATCACCGCCGTCGAGCGGGGCTCGGCGCGGCTGCTGGAGCAGGGCGCCGTCTGCTTCAGCTGGCTCGGTACCGGGCCGCTGATGGCCGCCCGGCGGACCGAGGAGGTGCTGCGCGCCGCGCTCGGCGTGCCCGACCGGATTCCGTACGCCGACAAGCGCGCCGTTCGGTCCGCGCTGCCCGGCGGGGAGGCGGAGCGCGCCGCCGAGATCGCCGGGTTGCACGCGCGTGCCGTGGCGCTGGACGGGTGGCCCGAGTCGCTCACGGTCGAGCCGTTCCGGCCCGTGGACCACGTGCGGGACTTCGGGCTGGCCGGGGCGCCGGTCGCCGTCGGGGAGGTGACCGAGCTGGTGCCGGGCGGCGCGGTGAGCGGGGAGCTGGTGGCCGCCGCCGGGCCGGACCTGCATCTGGCGACCGGGCGCGGGGTCGTCGTGCTCGACACGCGGTTGATGACCGGGTGGGGGCTGGTGACCGTGGGCGACTTCCTCGATGCCGGGGCCGCTTTTCCCGTAAGGGAGTTCAAGACCGTCGCCGGTGTCCAGGACGGGTTGTTCTGATGGCTGTGGGGGGTGGGGGCGGGCGGGCGTGGTGCGGCCGTGGAGACAGGGGTTCCGCCGCGGTGGCCGGGGCGGTGGGGTGGACCCGGGCGGCGTGCACGGGTGAGGGTGGCCCTCATGAGCGATCACCCCGGCAGTGGCGACGAGGTGGCCGGTGTCCGTGGCTTCTGGGAGCGGCTCGGGCTGCCCGGGCTCGTCGACGTCCACACCCACTTCATGCCCGAGAGCGTGCTGCGCAAGGTGTGGGCCTACTTCGACGCGCTGGGTCCGCTGACCGGCGGCCTCGAATGGCCCATCACCTACCGTCACGAGGAAGAGGAACGGGCCGCGCTGCTGCGGGAGTTCGGCGTGCGTGCCTTCACCGCCATGCTCTACCCGCACAAGCCCGGCATGGCGCGGTGGCTCAACTCCTGGGCCGCCGACTTCGCCCGCCGCACACCCGACTGCCTGCACACCTCGACCCTCTTCCCCGAACCGGGAGTCGACGCCTACGTCCGGGAAGCCCTGGAAGCGGGCGCCCGGGTGTTCAAGGCGCATGTGCAGGTGGGGGCGTACGACCCCGCCGACGCGCTGCTCGACCCCGCCTGGGGACTGCTCGCCGACGCCGGGGTGCCCGTCGTCATCCACTGCGGGTCGGGTCCCGCGCCGGGCAGGCACACCGGGCCCGAGCCCGTCGCGCGGGTGCTGGCGCGGCACCCCCGGCTGCGGCTGGTCGTCGCCCACCTGGGGATGCCCGAGTACGAGGACTTCCTCGGTCTCGCCGAGCGGTACGCGGAGGTGCGGCTGGACACGACGATGGCGTTCACCGACTTCAGCGAGCGGTTCGCGCCGTTCCCCCGGCGCGCCCTGCCGCGGCTGGCCGGGCTCGGGGACCGGATTCTCCTCGGCTCCGACTTCCCGAACATCCCGTACCCCTATCTGCACCAGCTCCGCGCCCTGGAGCGGCTCGGCCTCGGGGACGACTGGCTGCGGGCCGTGTGCCACGGCAACGGGGCCCGGCTGTTCGGCGTCTGAGTCGCACCACCGGGCGGGCCTGCCTCGGGCCGCGGGAGCTGCCTGAGAACCCCCTGTGCGTTTCTCAGAGAAATCACAGGTTGGGAAAAGGGTGCTCTCAGAGCGTCCCGACATCGTGGCCGCATGACCACGACCTCGCCCCAGGGGCGCACCGAACTGCTGAGGCCGGACGGGAGCCCCGTCCGGGTGCTTGTGGTGGACGACGAGCTGTCCATCACCGAGTTGTTGTCCATGGCCCTGCGCTACGAGGGCTGGCAGATCCGCAGCGCGGGGGACGGGCAGGGCGCCCTCCAGGCCGCGCGCGAGTACCGGCCGGACGCCGTCGTGCTGGACATGATGCTGCCCGACATGGACGGGCTGAGCGTGCTCGGCCGGCTGCGGCGCGACCTGCCCGACGTGCCGGTGCTGTTCCTGACCGCCAAGGACGCGGTGGAGGACCGTATCGCCGGGCTGACCGCCGGCGGCGACGACTACGTCACCAAGCCGTTCAGCCTGGAGGAGGTCGTCGCCCGGCTGCGCGGCCTCATCCGGCGTTCCGGCGCGGCCGACCGGCGTTCCGAGTCCGTGCTGGTCGTCGGTGACCTCACCCTGGACGAGGACAGCCACGAGGTGACGCGGGGCGGCGACTCCATCCACCTGACCGCCACCGAGTTCGAGCTGCTGCGGTTCCTGATGCGCAATCCGCGCCGGGTGCTGAGCAAGGCGCAGATCCTCGACCGCGTGTGGTCCTACGACTTCGGCGGGCAGGCCAACGTCGTCGAGCTGTACATCTCGTACCTGCGGCGGAAGATCGACGCCGGGCGGGACCCGATGATCCACACCCGCAGGGGTGCCGGGTACCTGATCAAGCCCGCGGTGTCGTGACCGGGCGGCGACGGCCGCGTGCGCGGTGGGCGGTGGGCCCTCCGGGCGGACGCGGGGTGCGCGCGGGCAGGCCCCGCACCCTGCGGACCCGGCTCGTCGTCGCGTCCGTGGCGCTGGTCGCCGTCGTGTGCGCGGTGATCGGCACGGTGACCACGCTGGCGCTGCGGTCGCACCTCTACGAGCAGTTGGACGACAAGCTGCACGAGGTGGCGATGCGGGCCGCCGGCCCGGTGGACGGCCATCAGAAGCGCGGCCCCGCCTGGGCCCTGCCCGATCCCCTCGACTTCGTCACCAAGGGTCCGCAGGGCTTCGGCACCATCGGTGCGGTCGTCGAGGACGGCAGGGCCACCGAGGGCACCGTCAGCCGCGGCAAGGAGGAGAACGGCGTCAAGAACGCCGAGTCCGTCGCCCTGAACGCCGGCCAGCTCGCGGTCCTGTCCGGCGTGCCGAAGGACGGCGCGGCGCACACCGTGGACCTCCCCGGGCAGGGCGAGTACCGCGTCGAGTACCGGACCGGGAGCAACGGCTCGTTCTACGCCGGCCTGCCGACCGCCGACACCGACAGCACCGTCAGCACGCTCGTCGTCGTGGAGGTCAGCGTCACGGCCGCCGGCCTGGTCGCGGCCGGCATCGCCGGGTACGTCCTGGTCGGCGTCGCCACGCGCCCGCTGCGCAGGGTCGCCGCCACCGCCACCCGCGTCTCCGAACTGCCCCTGCACAGCGGCGAGGTGAACCTGGACGAGCGGGTCCCGGAGTCCGAGTGCGACCCGCACACCGAGGTCGGCCGGGTCGGCGCCGCGCTCAACCGGATGCTGGACCACGTGCACGGCGCGCTGCACGCCCGGCAGGAGAGCGAGACGCGGGTACGGCAGTTCGTCGCCGACGCCAGTCACGAGCTGCGGACGCCGCTCGCCTCCATCCGCGGCTACGCCGAACTCACCCGGCGCGGCCGGGAGCGCATCGGCCCCGACACCCGGCACGCCCTGAGCCGTGTCGAGTCGGAGGCGGGCCGCATGACGCTGCTGGTCGAGGACCTGCTGCTGCTCGCGCGCCTGGACGCCGGGCGGCCGCTGCGGTTCGAGCGGACCGACCTCGTACCGCTCGTCGTGGACACCGTCAGCGACGCCCGTGCGGCCGGCCTGGACCACGTCTGGCGTCTCGACCTGCCCGACGAACCGGCGCTCGTCGCCGCGGACGCGGGCAGACTCCAGCAGGTCCTCGTCAACCTCCTCGCCAACGCCCGCAGCCACACCCCGCCCGGCACGACCGTCACCACGCGCGTGCGGCGGCGCGGCCACTGGCTGTGCGTGGACGTCGAGGACAACGGCCAGGGCATCCCGCCCGAGCTGCTGCCGCGCGTGTTCGAGCGGTTCGCGCGCGGCGACAGCGCGCGCTCCCGCGCCACCGGCTCGACCGGCCTGGGCCTGGCCATCGTGCAGGCCGTGGCGACCGCGCACGGCGGCGCCGTGAGCGTCGACAGCGTGCCCGGGCGCACCGTGTTCACCCTCCGGCTGCCGGCGTCCGACCCGCGGACCGGGCCCGCGTTCGCCGCCGAAACGCACCGGAAACCGCACTCACAGGCCCGGCACAGCCTCACCACACGGGTGGAACAGGGGAGTTGAGAAGAGTCGGTGCCATGCGAACCGACTCTTCTCCCGGCACCCTGCCGGCGCGGGAGCACCTCCCGGCCGCGGCAGCCGGCCCGCCTGTCCTGGACGTCGTGATCCCCGTCTACAACGAGGAGAAGGATCTTGGGCCGTGCGTCGTCAGACTGCACGAGCACCTCGGGCGGACCTTCCCGTACGCCTTCCGCGTCACGATCGCCGACAACGCCTCGACGGACAGCACCCCGCGGGTGGCCGAGCGGCTGGCGGCGGAACTCGCCGAGGTGCGGTCCGTGCGGCTGGAGCAGAAGGGCCGCGGCCGGGCGCTGCGCGCCGTCTGGTCCGGCTCGGACGCCCCCGTCCTCGCCTACATGGACGTCGACCTGTCCACCGACCTCAACGCGCTGCTGCCGCTGGTGGCGCCGCTGATCTCGGGCCACTCCGACCTCGCGATCGGCTCGCGGCTGGCCCGCAGTTCGCGCGTGGTGCGCGGTGCCAAGCGGGAGTTCATCAGCCGCTCCTACAACCTGATCCTGCGCGGCTCCCTCCAGGCCCGTTTCTCCGACGCCCAGTGCGGTTTCAAGGCGATCCGCCGGGACGTGGCGCAGGCGCTGCTGCCGCTGGTGGAGGACACCGGCTGGTTCTTCGACACGGAACTGCTGGTGCTGGCCGAGCGGGCGGGCCTGAGGATCCACGAGGTGCCGGTCGACTGGGTCGACGACCCGGACTCGACCGTGCACATCGTGAGGACCGCGACCGACGACCTGAAGGGCGTGTGGCGGGTCGGCAGGGCGCTGGCCACCGGCTCGCTGCCGCTGGACCGGCTCGCCCGGCCGTTCGGCGACGACCCGCGCGACCGCGACATCGCCGACGTGCCCCGGGGACTGGCCCGCCAGCTCGTCGGCTTCCTCGTCGTCGGTGCCCTGTCGACGCTGTTCTATCTGCTGCTGTACAGCGTGTTCCGGCAGTTCGGCGGCTCCCAGGTGGCCAACGCGCTCGCGCTGCTGGTCTCGGCGGTCGCCAACACCGCCGCCAACCGGCGGCTCACGTTCGGCGTGCGCGGCCGGGGCGGCGCGGTACGGCACCAGGCGCAGGGGCTCGTCGTGTTCGGCATCGGTCTGGCCCTGACCAGCGGCTCGCTCGTCGCGCTGAACGCGGCCGCCGCCGACCCGGCGCACTCCACCGAACTGGCGGTGCTCGTCGCCGCCAACCTCGCGGCGACCGTGCTGCGCTTCCTGCTGTTCCGGGCGTGGGTGTTCCCGGACCGCCGTGACGAGGAGCGCCCGCGCCCGGCGGCCGAGCCCTCGGCACCGACGCCCGCGCACCGAATGCCTTGCGCCACGGCCCGGTTCGACGCCTTCCGCCCCGCCGACGCCACCGTGCGGGCGCACCAGGCGCACGCGGCGCACGGGGCGCACCCGGCGCGTCCAGCGCATCCGGCCCACGCGGCCCATGCGACCCATCCGGCCCATCCGGCGCGTCCGGCCGACACCGACCCGAGGAACACCCGATGACCACGCACTTCGACCGCACCACCGGCCCGGCGGGCGCGAGTCCCGCGACCTGGGGCCCGCCCCCTACCGCGCCCCCGGACACGCCGGCGGCCCGGCCCGGCGTACGGCGGCTGTGGCGCGGCCGGCCCGAGGACGCCCGCTGGGTCCGCCCGGCCTTCCTCGGCCTGCTGCTCGTCACCGCGCTGCTGTACCTGTGGAACCTGAGCGCCTCCGGCTGGGCCAACTCCTTCTACACGGCGGCCGTCCAGGCGGGCAGCGAGTCCTGGAAGGCGTTCTTCTTCGGCTCACTGGACGCGGCGAACGCCATCACCGTCGACAAGCCGCCGGCCTCGCTGTGGCCGATGGAGCTGTCGGTGCGCATCTTCGGGCTCACCTCGTGGGCGCTGCTCGTGCCCGAGGTCCTCATGGGCGTCGGCACGGTGGCCGTGGTGTACGCGGCCGTCCGCCGCCGGTCCGGCCCCGCGGCCGGTCTGATCGCGGGCGGGGTGCTCGCGCTGACACCGGTCGCGGCGCTGATGTTCCGCTTCAACAACCCGGACGCGATGCTGGCGCTGCTGATGTCGGTCGCCTGCTGGTCGGTCGTCCGCGCCCTGGAGGACGGCCGGACCAGGTGGCTGGTGTGGGCCGGGGTCGCGATCGGCTTCGCCTTCCTGACGAAGACCCTGCAGGCCTTCCTGATCCTGCCGCCCCTCGCAGTCGTCTACGCCGTCTGCGCCCCGGTGACGGCCGGGAAGCGCCTCGGCCAACTGGCCCTCGCCACCGTCGCGCTGGTCGTCTCCGGCGGCTGGTGGGTGGCGGTCGTCGAGCTGTGGCCCGCGTCGTCCCGCCCGTACATCGGCGGCTCGCAGAACAACTCCTTCCTTGAACTGACCCTCGGCTACAACGGCCTGGGCCGGCTCAACGGCGAGGAGACCGGCAGCGTCGGCGGCGGCGGTGGGGGCGGTGGGGGCGGCACCGGTCAGTGGGGCGAGACCGGCTGGGACCGGATGTTCAACTCCGAGATCGGCGGCCAGATCTCCTGGCTGCTGCCCGCCGCGCTGATCCTGCTCGTCGCGGGACTCGTCCTCACCCGGAAGGCCGCGCGGACCGACGTGGCGCGCGGCGCGTTCCTCGTGTGGGGCGGCTCGCTGCTGACGACCATGCTCGTCTTCAGCTACATGGCGGGCATCTTCCACCAGTACTACACCGTCGCCCTCGCCCCTTACCTGGCGGCCGTCGTCGGCATGGGCGCGGCGGCCCTGTGGGAGCGGCGCGGCACGCCGTGGGCGTCGCTCGCCCTCGCGGCGGCGGTCACGGCGACCGCGGCCTGGGGCTACGTCCTGCTGAACCGCACCCCCGACCACCTGCCCTGGCTGAGGTGGGCGGTGCTGGTCGGCGGGCTGGTGGCAGCGCTCGGCCTGGTCTTCGCCGGCCGGCTGCCCCGCGGGCTCGCGCTCGCCGCGGCGGGGCTCGGCCTCACCGCCTCGCTGGCCGGTCCGACGGCGTACACGATCAGCACCGTTCAGGCGGGCCACTCCGGCTCCATCGTCACGGCCGGTCCGGCGGGCGCGAGCATGGGCGGCGGTCCGGGCGGCGGAGGACGGGGCGGCGGTTTCCCGGGCGGCGGCATGCCGGACCAGAACCAGCAGAACGGCAACGGCGGCACCCAGAACGGCGACGGCACCCCGCAGGGCCTCCCGGGCGGCGGCACCGGTGGCCTCCCCGGCGGTGGCGCGCCCGGCCCGAACCAGCAGGGCGGCGACGGGACCACCCAGGGCCAGGGCGGCAGAATGCCCGGCGAGGGCGGTGGCGGCATGGGCGGCCTGCTCAACGGGGCCAGTGTCTCCTCCGAGGCGAAGAAGCTGCTGGAGAGCGACGCCGACCAGTACACGTGGGTCGCCGCGGCCGTCGGCGCGCAGAACGCCGCGAGCCACCAACTGTCCACCGGCGAGCCCGTGATGGCGATCGGCGGCTTCAACGGCACCGACCCCTCACCCACACTCGCCCAGTTCAAGAAGTACGTCGCGGACGGAAAGATCCACTACTTCGTGGCGGGCGGCAACGGCGGCGGGATGGCCGGCGGCGAGGGCACCTCCGCGCGGATCACCTCGTGGGTCGAGGCCAACTTCAAGGAGGTGACGGTCGGCTCGGCCACCTTCTACGACCTCACGCAGGAGGCCTGACCCCTGCGGTCCGGCCTGACTCACCTCGCTCCACGGACTCGTGCTGTACACCGTATGGGAATCATTCTACGGTGTACAGCATGACGACGTCCCAGGAGAAGTCCCCGCCGCAGACCACGCCCGGCGGCCACCCGCAGCGGTGGCTGGTCCTGGGTGTCATCTGCCTCGCGCAGCTCACGGTGGTGCTCGACAACACCGTCCTGAACGTGGCGATCCCCTCCCTCACCCGCGAACTGGGCGCGGGCACCTCCGACATCCAGTGGATGATCAACGCGTACTCGCTGGTGCAGTCCGGCCTGCTGCTCACCGCGGGCAGCGCCGCCGACCGCTACGGCCGCCGGAAGATGCTGATCACGGGCCTGACGCTGTTCGGTGTCGGCTCACTTGTGGCCGGCCTCGCCCAGTCCACCGCCCAGCTGATCGCGGCCCGGGCCGGTATGGGCGTCGGCGCCGCGCTGCTGCTGACCACGACGCTCGCCGTGGTGCTGCAGATCTTCGCGCCCGAGGAACACGCGCGAGCCATCGGCATCTGGAGCGCGGTCAGCGCCCTGGGCTTCGCGACCGGGCCGCTCGTCGGCGGCTTCGTGCTGGACCACTTCTGGTGGGGCGCGATCTTCCTGATCAACCTGCCGGTCGCCGCGCTGGGCCTGGCGGCCGCCGTCGTCCTCGTCCCCGAGTCCAAGAACCCGCAGGGCGACCGGCCCGACCTGCTCGGCGCGCTGCTCTCCACGATCGGCATGGCCGCCCTGGTCTACGCGATCATCTCCGGCCCGGAGCACGGCTGGACGTCGGCCCACGTCCTGGCCACGGCCGCCGTCGCGCTCCTCGTCCTGGCGCTGTTCGCGTACTGGGAGAGCCGCATCCCGCACCCCATGCTCGACCTGCACTTCTTCCGCAACCGCCGGTTCACGGGCGCGGTCGCCGGTCTGGTGCTGATCACCTTCGGGATGGGTGGCGCGCTGTTCCTGCTCACCCAGCACCTGCAGTTCGTCCTCGGCTACGGTCCGCTCGAAGCCGGCCTGCGGACCGCGCCGCTCGCGCTCTCCGTCGTCGCCCTCAACTTCTCCGGACTGTCGGCCAGGTGGACGGCGCGGCTCGGAGTGCCGGTGTCGATCGCGCTCGGCATGGTGCTGCTGTCGGCCGGGCTGGTGTCGATCGCGATGTCGGCCGCCGGCGGATACGCGGGGACGCTGCTGGGGCTGGTGCTCATCGGGGTCGGGTGCGCGATCGCCAACCCGGTCATGGCGCACGCGATCATGAGCTCGATACCCCGGGAGAAGGCGGGAGTCGGCGCCGGGATCAACGGCACGCTGGCCGAGTTCGGCAACGGGCTCGGGGTGGCCGTGCTGGGGGCGGTGCTCAACGCGCGGTTCGCCGCGCTGGTGCCGGTGGCGGCGGCGTCGTTGCCCGCCGCGCTGTCCGCGGCCGACGGCCCGCAGGAGAGGCAGCGGGTGGTGGAGGCGTTCTCCTCCGGAGTGCAGAGCAGCCAGCTGGTGGGGGCGGTGGCCGTCCTGGCCGGCGGGCTGGTCGCGGCGCTCCTGCTGCGGCGGGCCGAGCGGACGGACCCGGTGACGGGCGCCGGCGCCTGAGAAACCGCACCTTGATGCAGTCCCGTGCCCCTTCGGGGCGCTTCCCCCGACCGGCGTTTGATGTTGAGGTAGGTGCCATGACCAGTGTGTGGCTGGAGGGCAAGAAGCGCCGGGGCGGACGGGGCGGCGGGCAGCCGTCGGGGCTCGACCGGCGGCGGATCACCGAGGTGACCGTGCGGCTGCTGGACGCCGAAGGGCTGGGCAAGTTCTCCATGCGCCGGCTGGCCGCCGAGCTGAACGTGACGGCGATGTCCGTCTACTGGTACGTCGACACCAAGGACGACCTGCTCGAACTCGCCCTCGACGCCGCCTACGGCGAACTGCGGCTGCCCGGGACCGAGACCGGGATTGAGACTGGGACCGGGATTGAGACCGAGACCGAGGACGAGACCGGCACCGGAGACGACTGGCGGGACCAACTGCGCGTCCTGGCCGGGGAGTACCGGGCACTGCTGGTCCGGCACCCCTGGCTGTCGCCGCTCGCCGGGCGCTTCCTGAACATCGGGCCGAACGCGCTGTCCTTCTCGCGGGCCGTGCAGGACGTCGTCCGCCGCACGGGGCTGCCCGCGCACCGGATGACGAGTGCGATCTCCGCCGTGTTCCAGTTCGTGTACGGCTACGGGACGATGGAGGGCCACTACTTCGCCCGCGCCGCGGACGTCGGCATGTCCCCGGACGACTACTACAAGCACGCCGTGGAGTCGGTGACCGGGGACCCGGACGCGGCCCACGTCGTCGAGGACTCGAAGGACATCATGGCGGCCCGCGGCGGCGACACCGTCGCGGAGATGCTCGGGCGGGACTTCGACTTCGCGCTGGACCTGCTCATCGCCGGCATCGAGGCGACGGCCGCCCGGGGCTGACGGCCCTCCGCCTCCGTCACTCCTGCGGGGCCAGCCGCGCCGGGAAGCCGCCCGTCGCCACCGGACCCCACCGCTCCGGGGTGATCCGGATGATCGACTTGCCCTGCTTGAGCATCGCCGCCCGGTACTCGTCCCAGTCCGGGTGCTCACCGGCGATGTTCCGGTAGTACTCCACGAGCGGCTCGACGGAGGCCGGCGCGTCGATGACCTCCGCCGTGCCGTCGACCTGCACCCACGGCCCGTTCCAGTCGTCGCTCACCACGATGAGGCTGACCCGCGGATCCCGCTTGGCGTTGCGGGTCTTGGCGCGCTCCGGGTACGTGGACACGACGATCCGGCCCGAGTCGTCCACCCCGCAGGTCAGCGGCGACCCCTGCGGGCTGCCGTCGGCGCGCCGGGTCAGCAGCACGGCGCGGTGCCGGGGACGTACGAAGTCGAGCAGTTCGGCCAGGGAGACCCGGGTGTTGGTCGCGATGTTCGGTGCCATGGAGGCAGCCTAGGCCGCCAGGGCCTCGGCGAGGTTGTCGTACACGGGGACGTCCCGGCGCAGGCCGGTCAGTTGCAGGACCCGGCTCGCCATGCCGTCCGGGGGCGCCACCACCCGTACCCGGGCCCGGGGGTGCAACTGGTGACGCAGGTCGCTGACGAGGCGGACGCCCTGGGAGTCCATGAAGTGGGTGGCGGTCAGGTCCAGGATCAGCACCCTCAGGCGCGGGCCGCGCAGCCGCGTGACCCGGCTGATGCGCGTGAAGAGTTCGGCTGCGTTGGTGTCGTCGATCTCCGGGGGCAGCGAGAGCAGGGCGCTGCCGGGCGGGGATCCCGGCTCGGGGGCGTTCGGAAAATGGATCACGGCACTCACCTGACAGACGTTCGTCCGTTACTCGGTAAGGCCGCTTCCTGACCCGTCGTGCCCATTGCACCACGTCGACGGGGGAGTTCGGAAGCGCACGGGGGCCGCGCCCCCGCATCGGGCGCAGCGGTTAAAGTGCTGTCCGTCCAGTGTGCTCGCAGTCGGGAATGTGCTGCGGAGCTCTCCTGCGCATGGCCGTTCCGGCCGTGCATGCCGAAGAGGTTCGTGGTGACTGCGTCCGAGTTTTCCGATGTGCCGCTTTTCGGGGTCGACTCCCCCGTCGATCCCGCGACGGGTCTCCCGTCCGGTGGCGACCTCGCGGAAGCCCTCACCGCCGCGGCGCGGCAACTGCACGAGCCCGTCACCCCGCACGGCACGCTGTGCACCGCGGTACGGCTGGCGGTGCGGCTCATGCCGGGCGCCGAGCACGCCGGGGTCAGCGTCGTCGAGCGCGGCAGCCCCAGCCGGTCGCTGGCGTGGACCGACGAACTGGTGCGCTCGGCCGGGGCCGGGCAGACCGCCGAGGGACCGGGATCGCACCTGGCCGACCTGTGGACGACGCCCGTGCGGCGGGTGGAGGACAGCGCGTCCGACGACGCCGGGCGGCCCCTGGCCGAACTGGGCCTGCGCTCGGCGCTCTCGCTGCGGCTGCGCGCCGACCGGCGCCGACTGACGGTGCTCACGGCGTACGCGCGACATCCCCGGGCGTTCGACGACGCGGCGACCCGGGTCGGCCGGCTGTTCACGGCGCACGTCAGCATCGCCCTCGACGCCGCGACCGTGCGCGAGCAGCTCACCGAGGCGATGCGCACCCGGGACCTGATCGGCCAGGCCACCGGCATCCTCATGGAACGCCTCGGCATCGACGCGGCGGCCGCCTTCGAGAACCTGGTACGGGCCTCGCAGCGGGAGAACGTCAAGCTGCGCGACCTGGCCCGCCGCGTCGTCGACACGGCCTGAGCGGGCCGGGGGGCGTTAACGCGCGTTGCCGGGATACCCGTACGTTCATGACTTCCGAGATGTCCGACACGCTGGAACAGGCCATGGTGCGCAGCAGCGGCCTCGACACGCTGCTGCGCGACCTGACCGATCGTGCGGTCGACGCGGTGCCCGGTGCGGCCGCGTGCAGCATCACGGTGCGCCGCGGCGACCGGCTGCTGACCCTGGCCGGCAGTGACGGCATGCCGAACGGCCTGGACCAGCGGCAGTACGAGAACGGTTCGGGGCCCTGCGTGGACGCCGCCGAGACCGGTGTCGAGCAGTACTCGCCCGACCTGGCGGCGGAGACCCGCTGGCCCACGTACACCGAGTACGCCCGCTCCGCCGGGGTGCGCTGCGTGCTGGCGCTGCCGCTGGCCGTGGAGGGCGAGGCGGGCGCCGCGATCAACTTCTACGGCCTGCGGCCCGGCGCGCTGGGCACCGGCCGGGAGCAGGCCACCGTGTTCGCGGCCCGGGCGGCGGACGCCGTCAACGTCGCCCTGCGCGTCGAGCGGCGGCGCGAGTCGGCGACCGACGTGCGCACCGCCCTGCTCTCCCGCAGCGTCATCGACCAGGCTGTCGGCATCCTCATGGCCCGCGAACGGATCGACGCCCGCCTCGCCATGGAGCGGCTGCGGCGGGTCTCGCAGGACAGGAACGTCAAGCTGCGCGACCTGTGCGACCAGTTGGTGGCGAGAGCCACCGAGATCTCCTCACGCGGCCGCCAGTAGCGGCCTCCCGCAGTCGGCCAGCAGCGACCAGGGAACCGGCCGGCGCCCGGACGGCGTCAACGGCCGCCAGGGACCTGCCCTGCATCTCCTGCTCACACGGCCGGCAGTGACGTGCCCCGCACCGCCTGGATGTCCAGCTCCACGCGCAGCGTCGTGCCGATGGCGGCGATGCCGGCCTGCACGACCTGGTTGTAGTTCATCGCGAAGTCCTCGCGCCGCAGGTCCGTCGTGGCCCGGAACGCGGCGCGGGTGCCGCCCCACGGGTCGGCGCCGGTGCCGAGGTGGACGAGGTCCAGGTCGACGGGGCGGACGACGCCGTGCAGGCCGAGTTCGCCGTGCACGGTCCAGCGGTCGGCCCCCGCCTCGCTGAGGCCGGTCGAACGGTAGGTGATCTCGGGGTACTTCTCGACGTCCAGGAAGTCCGCCGACTTCAGGTGGGCGTCGCGCATGGCGTTGCCGGTGTCGATCGAACCGGCCCGGATGACCGCCTCCACACGGGACTGGGCGAGGTCACCGGCGGCGATCCCGATCGTGCCGGAGAAGTCCGTGAACCGGCCGTGCACACTGGAGATCCCCAGGTGCTGCGCGACCGCGGCGACCGTGGAGTGCGCCGGGTCGATCGTCCAGGGCCCGGGCGGCGGCAGTTCGCTGCCGCCGTGACGGGCCAGGGTCACCGTGCCGACCTCGGCGCGCCCGCTCGCCGTGACGATCGCGCTGGACGCGGCGGGCGCGTAGCCGACGGCGGTGACGATGACGGTGTACGCACCGGGCGCCAGCGGGGTCGCGTCCCGCACCGCGCCCTCGGTGTCGGCCTCGGCACGCAGCACCTGCGCGCCGGTCGTGTCGGTCACCGTGACGACCGCGTGCGACACGGCCCATCCGTCCCGGGTACGGATCCTCGCGGTCAGTCCCATCCCGTTTTCTCCCTGCAAAGCCTTACAAAGTGGTCAGAGAAAAACCGGCCCGCGGCGGTGCGCACCTCGGGGGCGCACGCACCACCACGGGCCGGCGTCGAACTACTCGCCGGGGTGGGCGAGTTCGATGTCGTGTCCGTCGGCGCCGGGCCCCGACACCGTCAGCGCGGTCGCCTTCGGCGGGTAGCCGGTGGCGATGACGGTGTACTCGCCGCCGTCCAGGTCGGTGAAGGCGTACGCCCCGTCCGCGCCCGTGGTGGCGGTGCCGACGACGTTGCCGGCGGCGTCGACCAGCGTCACGCGGGCGTCGGCCAGCGGCCCGTGCGGTGCCCGGACGGTGCCCTGGAGGTGGGCGCCGGAGTCCAGGTCGACCTCCAGCCGGGTGACGCCGGTGGCGCCGACCTCGACGGGCAGGGCCTTCGGCCGGTACCCGGCGGCGTTCACCGCGACGGTCACCGTGCCCGGCACCAGTTCGGTGAAGGCGAAGTCGCCCTGCTCACCGGTGGCGCTGGTGGCCAGCAGGTCGCCGCGCACGTCGGTGACGATCACCATGGCGTCCTTCACGGGCAGCCCGCCCTGCGCGGCCCGCACCACACCGGTCAGCCCGCTGGTGCCGCTGAGCAGGATGTCGTACGACACCGGCTCGCCGTTCACGACGATCGTGGACGCCTGCGGCTGGAAGCCGTCGGCCGACGCGATCAGCACGTACGAGCCCTCGCCCGGCGCGTCCAGCGCGTAGGAACCGTCGGCCTGCGCGACCGAGCGGCCCAGCTGGCGGCCCGCCAGCGAGATCAGCGTGACCGCGGCCCGCGGCACCGGCGCGCTCTCCGCGCCCCGCACGAAACCGCGCACCGGGATGCCGGAGCCGGGGGTCGGCTCCCCGTCGCGGGCGAGGGTGGCGACGGCCGCGAGCGGCTGCGCCGCGGTGGAGTCGGACGCGGACTCGGTGTCCGCCGTGACGCTCCGGGCCGGGGCCTGCCCGGCGGCGGCGACGGCACCGGCCGGGGCGGGCGCCCCGGCGACGGCCTCGGCGTCGACCTCGGCGGCCTGGGCCAGCGCGCCGGACGTGCGCAGCGGGACCTCCTTGATGAACAGGGTCACCAGGAAGGCGACGAACGCGACCGGCGTGACGTACAGGAAGATGTCGGCGATGCCGTGCCCGTACGCGCTCTCCAGCCAGGTGCGGATCGGCGCGGGCAGCAGGTCCATGTCCGGCAGCGAGCCGCTGCCCATGGCCTTGCCGGCCGCCTGCTGTGCCTGCGGGCTCAGCTGGCCGACGGTGTCCTCGGCGTAGTGCGTGATCCGGCTCGACATCACGGAGCCGAGCGCCGAGACGCCCACCGCGCCGCCGAGGGAGCGGAAGAAGGTCACGACGGAGCTGGCGGAGCCGAGGTCCTGCGGGGCGACCTGGTTCTGCGTGGACAGCACCAGGTTCTGCATCATCATGCCGATGCCGAGACCCATGACCGCCATGTACGCGGCGATCTTCCAGTAGTCGGTGTCGTACCGCATGGTGCCCAGCAGGCCGAGGCCCGCCGTCAGCAGCAGGCCGCCGGTGACCAGCCAGGCCTTCCACTTGCCGGTCTTGGTGATGATCAGGCCGGAGGCCGTGGAGGACACGAACAGGCCGGCGATCATCGGGATGGTCATGACGCCCGACATCGTCGGGGACTTGTCGCGCGCCAGCTGGAAGTACTGGCTGAAGAACACGGTGCCGGCGAACATCGCGATGCCCACGAACAGTGAGGCGACCGAGGCCAGCGTGATGGTGCGGTTCCGGAACAGGCGCAGCGGGATGATCGGCTCGCTCGCCCTGGTCTCCACGAGGAGGAAGACCAGCGAGAGCAGCAGGGCGCCGCCGACCATGGCGCAGGTCTGCCAGGACAGCCAGGCGTACTTGTCGTCGGCGAAGGTGACCCAGACCAGCAGCAGGCACACGGCCGCGGTGATGAAGAAGGCGCCGGCCCAGTCGACCTTGACCTTCCGCTTGCTCTCCGGCAGGTGCAGGGTCTTCTGCAGCACGATCAGGGAGATCAGCGCGAACGGCACACCCACGTACAGGCACCAGCGCCAGCCGAGCCAGTCGGTGTCGGTGATGACGCCGCCGACCAGCGGGCCGCCCACGGTCGCGACGGCGAAGGTCGCGCCCAGGTAGCCGGAGTAACGGCCGCGCTCCCGCGGGGAGATCATCGCGGCCATGATGATCTGGGCCAGCGCGGTCAGACCGCCGGCGCCCAGACCCTGGATGACGCGCGCGCCGATCAGCATGCCCGGGTTCTGCGACAGGCCGGCGACCACGGAGCCGACGACGTAGACGCAGAGGGCTATCTGCACCAGCGCCTTCTTGCTGACCAGGTCGGCGAGCTTGCCCCACAGGGGCGTCGAGGCCGTCATCGCCAGCAGCGCGGCGGTCACGACCCAGGTGTAGGCGCTCTGGCCGCCGCCGAGGTCGGTGATGATCTCGGGCAGCGCGTTGGAGACGATCGTGGACGACAGGATCGCGGCGAACATGCCGAGCAGCAGCCCGGAGAGCGCTTCCATGATCTGCCGGTGCGTCATCGGAGCGGCGTCCGAGGAGCCTCCCCCGTGCTTGGCATGAGCCCGCACACCGGCCGGTGTGGTCGTTGCCATGGACTTCCTTCTCTTACTTGGTGGTCGCGGGTGTACGGGTGGACGGATCGGTCTCGGGAGGCGGCGCGGGCCGGGCCGGGGCGTACCGGCAGTCGTCGAAGTCGGCCCGCAGCCGGGACATCAGGCGGATCAGCTGGCCGACGTCCTCGTCGGTCCAGTCGCTCAGCCGGCGCGCCAGCATCTCGGTGGTCCGCCGGGACAGCTCGTCGAGCTGGGCCAGGCCCGCGGGCGTGAGGTGCAGGATGCGGGAGCGCTTGTCCGCCGGGTCGGGGGAGCGGTCGATCCAGCCGCGCTCGGCGACGTGCGCGACGTGGCGGCTGGTGACCGACATGTCCACGGCGAGCAGCTCGGCGAGCTTGCTCATGCGCATGTCCCCGTGCCGTTCGAGCAGGGTCAGCACGGCGGCGGAACCGCTCGGGCAGTCGGCCGGCAGCATGCGCCCCAGCTCCCGTTTCACGGCTCCGAAGGCGCTGAACTGGCGCATCAGCTCCGCGTACTGAGCCTGTTCGGCCATCGCACCTCCCGTGTTTGTTGCTTAGGGCAACCATAGGACCGGTTAGTTGCTGCAGGCAAACAAATCGGTGGGCTACGAGCTCAAAAGTTGGCAAAGGCACGTATTGCGAATGTAAACGCGCTGGTGAGAGGAGTGCCGGTGGATCCGGTGGAGGAGTCGGGCCCGCGCTTGGGCCGCACCCGGGGATTCGCTAGTGTCTCGGCCCATGGCTAACACCCAGGGCCCCCAGGGCAACCACGACCCCGCTGGCAGCACCCAGATGTTCCGCGCGTTCGTCGACGAGGCGCCCCAGGGACGGCAGGCCGCCGCCCCGTCCGGCCCGCGCATCGGCCTGATCGTCGGAGTGGTCGTCGCCGTCGCCGTCATCGCGGCCGTCGCCTGGCTGGCGCTCAAGTAACGGCGCGCGGGAGTAACCGCGCGCGAGCGGGCACGCTCAAGAGAACGGGCGCGTACGGACGGACGCGAACGGAGACGGGAACAGACGGGCGCGGGGGGAACGCGCGCGAGCAGGCACGCGCGAGTGAAAGCGCGAGCAGAACGCACCGCCGCGGCACCCCTGCGCTGCGTCCAGCGCAGGGGTGCCGCGGCGAACGTGCGACGGAAACGGGCCGGGCCGAGGGCCCGCCGTGCGGCGTGCCGTCAGTCGGAGATGAGGCCCTCGCGCAGCTGCGCCAGCGTCCGGGTCAGCAGCCGGGAGACGTGCATCTGCGAGATGCCGACCTCCTCGCCGATCTGCGACTGGGTCATGTTGGCGAAGAAGCGCAGCATGATGATCCGCCGCTCACGGGGCGGAAGCTTGGCCAGCAGCGGCTTCAGCGACTCCCGGTACTCCACGCCCTCCAGGGCCGTGTCCTCGTAGCCCAGGCGGTCCGCGAGCGAGCCCTCGCCGCCGTCGTCCTCCGGGGCCGGGGAGTCCAGCGAGGAGGCCGTGTAGGCGTTGCCGACCGCGAGGCCGTCGACGACGTCCTCCTCGGACACGCCCAGCACCGCGGCGAGTTCGGAGACCGTCGGGGAGCGGTCCAGCTTCTGGGAGAGCTCGTCGCTCGCCTTCGTCAGCGCCAGACGCAGCTCCTGGAGCCGGCGCGGCACGCGCACCGACCACGAGGTGTCGCGGAAGAACCGCTTGATCTCGCCGACGACGGTCGGCATGGCGAACGTCGGGAACTCCACACCGCGTTCGCAGTCGAAGCGGTCGATCGCTTTGATCAGGCCGATGGTGCCGACCTGGACGATGTCCTCCATCGGCTCGTTGCGCGAGCGGAAGCGGGCCGCCGCGTAGCGCACCAGCGGGAGGTTGAGCTCGATCAGGGTGTCCCGGACGTAGGCACGCTCGGGGCTGTCCGCGCCGAGTGCGGCCAGCCGCAGGAACAGGGAGCGGGACAGGGTGCGGGTGTCGATGGCTTCCGGGGCCGGGATGGCCGGCGCCGGCGCGGCCTCGAGGGGCGGTACGTCATCGATGGGGCCGAGTGCGTCGAGCGCATGCGGCGCTGAGTCGCTCTCCGCGAGCGTGAGCACCTTCGAGCTGCCCTGTTCTGCGGACATGCCACCCCCTTTGGGTCGCGGGACGGTCGTGGCGGACGCTCCCAGTGAGGAACGCAGCCTTCACCTGAATACCGGCGCCGGAGCTCCGGCAAACGCGCTTCCCGCAGAATGTCACATGTCGGCAACGCGCTGTAGTGACATGTCGACATCCAAGACGCGAATCGGCCCTGGAAATAAGGGGTCTGACGGTCTATCGGTACAGAAACCGCGAGAAGGGCCGGGGTGGGCGATTCGCTCTCTCCGGTTATACCTCGCTCGTGCTTTCGGTTACGCCTCGATGCGGTTCGCGGACCGCAGCCGCTGGAAGCTGCGCGCGAGCAGCCGGGAGACGTGCATCTGGGAGACGCCGAGTTCGGCGCTGATCTGCGACTGGGTGAGGTTGCTGTAGTAGCGCAGCAGCAGGATCCGCTGTTCCCGTTCGGGAAGTTGGACCAGCAGGTGCCGCACGAGGTCGCGGTGCTCGACGCCGTCCAGGGCCGGGTCCTCGTAACCGAGCCGGTCCAGCAGTCCCGGCAGTCCGTCGCCCTCCTGGGCGGCCTCCAGCGAGGTCGCGTGGTACGACCGCCCGGCCTCGATGCAGGACAGCACCTCCTCCTCGGAGATGCGCAGCCGCCCGGCGATCTCGCCGGTCGTCGGGGAACGCCCGAGGGCCGTCGTCAGGTCCTCGGTCGCGCTGGTCACCTGCACCCACAACTCGTGCAGCCGGCGCGGTACGTGCACGGTGCGGACGTTGTCGCGGAAGTACCGCTTGATCTCGCCGACCACGGTCGGCATCGCGAACGTCGGGAACTGCACGCCCCGGTCGGGGTCGAAGCGGTCGATGGCGTTGATCAGCCCGATGGTGCCGACCTGGACGACGTCCTCCATCGGCTCGTTGCGGGAGCGGAACCGCGCGGCGGCGTAGCGCACGAGCGGAAGGTTGGCCTCGATGAGCGCCGCTCGCACGCGGTTGTGCTCCGGCGTACCCGGTTCGAGCCCTTTGAGCTCCCCGAAGAGCACCTGCGTCAGCGCCCGGGTGTCCGCGCCGCGGCGCTTCTCCGGTGCGGGGGCCTGGGCCGGAGCCGGGGCCTGGACCGGAACCTCGTCCTGGGGCGGCGCAGTACTGGCCGACACGGTCAACGCCACCTCTTTATCGGTCAACTCATCCGTCAAAAGCGGTCATAGCATCACAAGACATGTGCACTGTGTGCAAGCACCGCATAACACCGTGTTGAGTGACAACTTGGGCTGTGACGTGCGGGAATGGCGGGCGGGGGCGTGAGGGAGGGCGCGAACGGCATTCGAGTGGCGCGCGACCGGCCGCGAAGCGTGGCGCGAGCGAGGCGCGAGAGACCCGAGAGAGCCCGAGAGAGGCGATCGCTGGGGGCGCTGGGGGCGCGAGGGGGACGTGAGAGAGGTACGGGGGAGGGGTGCGGGGAGGGCGCGGGAGGGGCGCGCGGGGCTTTCGGGCGGCATGCGAGAGCCCTCCGCCGTTCCGGCGGAGGGCCGCATGAAAAGGAGGGTCAGAACTCGTAGTCGGCGATCACCCACGTGGCGAACTCCCGCCACAGCCCGACGCCCGCCTGGTGCTCCGGGTGCTCGACGTAGCGGCGCAGCGCCGCCTCGTCGTCGAACGCCGAGTTGATCGCGTAGTCGTACGCGATGGGCCGGTCGCTGATGTTCCAGGCGCACTCCCAGAAGCGGATCTCCGGGATCTTGCCGTCGAGCGACTCGAAGGCCTCGACGCCCTTCACGACTTGCGGGTCGTCGCGCCCGACGCCCTCGTTGAGCTTGAAGAGGACCAGGTGGCGGATCATGAGTCCGAGTTCCCTCCGTTGGCGACCCACGTCATGAAGTCGCCGATGGCCTTGGCGGCGTCCGAGATGCCCTGGAACCCTATCTGCACGTAGTCGGCTGCCGTCTCCGGGTCCGTGATGATCACGTAGAAGACGAAGACCACGAGCACAAAGACGGTGATCTTCTTCGCATTCACCGCCACCACGGCCTCCCCTGTTCCCCTGTGCGCTCTGTCCGTGGCCGCGCGCCCGTGGGGCGCCCGCCGCCGGCGGCGAGTGTATCCGCCGCACCGCCGCGGAGATCAACAGCAGGAAGGGCCCCGCCTTGCGACGGGGCCCTTCTTCAGCGGTAGCGGAGGGATTTGAACCCTCGGTGACTTGCGCCACACTCGCTTTCGAGGCGAGCTCCTTCGGCCGCTCGGACACGCTACCGAGGGAGACCCTACCCCAAGGTGGGCCGTGGTTTGAAATCAGATTCCCGCATTCCCCGGGCGCGCGGGTGGGTCAGCGGGCGCGGAAGAAATCGGTGAGGAGCCCGGCGCACTCCCCCGCGAGCACACCCTCGATCACCTCGGGGCGATGGTTGAGCCGCCGGTCCCGTACGACGTCCCACAGCGAGCCGGTGGCGCCCGCCTTCTCGTCGCGGGCGCCGTAGACGACGCGGTCCACGCGGGACTGCACCAGCGCGCCCGCGCACATCGTGCAGGGCTCCAGGGTGACGACCAGCGTGCAGCCGGCGAGCCGCCACTGCCCGACCTCGGCGGCGGCGCGCCGCAACGCGAGGACCTCGGCGTGCGCCGTCGGATCGCCGGTCGCCTCGCGTTCGTTGTGCCCGGCGGCGAGGACGGTCGTGCCGTCCTCGGCCAGCACGACGGCGCCGACGGGGACGTCACCGCCCCGGCCGGCCTGCCGGGCCTCCTCAAGGGCGAGCCGCATCGCGTCCCGCCAGCGGTCCCGGACCGGGTCCGGGAGTTCCGCCGTGGTGTCGTTCTCGGTCAGCGGACGGTCTCCAGTACCTCCGAGGCGCCCAGGGCCTCGGCGATCTCGCTGAGCGCGTCCTCGGTCATCGAGCGCAGCTCCTTCTCGGTGACACCCAGGTCCTCCAGCACCTGCGCGTCGCCGACCGGGCCGTGCGGCACGGACTCGGCGGAACCGGCGCCCGCGTCACCGCCGTCGGGCTCGTCGTCGTCCGGTTCACCGTCCTCCGTGCCGTCGAGGTCCAGGGCGTCCAGGTCGGGGGCCTCCTCACCGGGCTCCCGGCCGAGCAACTCGTCGGTGAGCAGGATCTCGCCGTAGCTGCTGCGGGCAGCGGCGGCGGCGTCCGAGACGTAGATCCGGGGGTCCTCCTCGCCGTCCACGCGGACGACGCCGAACCACCCGCCCTCCTGCTCGATCAGCACGAGCACCGTGTCCTCGTCGGGAGAGGCTTCCCGGGCCAGGTCGGCCAGATCCGACAGGGTTTCCACATCGTCGAGCTCTGTGTCGCTCGCTTCCCACCCGTCTTCGGTGCGCGCGAGCAGTGCGGCGAAGTACACCGTGACTCTCCCACTGGTCATAGGCGTGCCGGTTGGGGGTCCCCCCGGCGGAGGTTGCGGGCGGGAGTGCTCCTCCGAGCCCCACCCACTCGGAATCGTGGCAGAAACAAGGCGCCCAGGGGACGTCTTCGGCTCCCTGTGTCCGGCAGTTTTCCGCGCAGGTCACGATCGGGTCCGTCCTGCACTCGCCGGCACGCGGGTTGCCGCCACCTGCGGATCGTACGCGGCCGGTGCCCCGGTCATGTGCGACCACTCACCGGAACATCGACGCGGCACGTGATCTTCCCGCGCGTGTTCCTCGGCCGTTCGGGGCTCGTTCCGGACCCGTTCCGGACCCGTTCTGGCCGGTTCCCCGCCGGAGCGGGCCGACGGGCGGGTCACCCACGGGAAGGATGCGCGGGTCGGCGGGTCAACGCAGGCGGGCTCACCGACGGGCAGAGCTCACGGAGGGACAGAGCTCACGGACGGACAGACCCTCACGGACAGGCGGGGCTCACCGGCAGGTGGGGCTGACGGGCGGGCAGTACTCATGGTCGCCGTGACTCAGTGAGAGGCGGGAGTTGGCCGGAGGGCCGGGCCTACCAGCGGAACGTCCGCATGCGCATCGCGTGCCGGAGCCTGGCCGCTTTGGCGCGGCGGGGCTGCACGCGGTCGCGCAGTTCGCGGGCCTCGGCGAGCTCGCGCAGGAAACGGGCCCGGCGCTGCCGGCGCTCGGCGTCCGTCTCCGGGCCGGTCCGCGCGAACGGCGGCATCGGGGCGCCCGTCGGCGCGTCCCGCTCGGCTGTCGGCGGATCCTGATCGGCTCCGCGGTCAGGCAGGTCAGGCAGGTCAGGCATCGGCACACCACCCTCGTCCGTCCCTCTCACTTTCCCCCGGACGGGCGGTTTGACGCCAGCGCGTAGCAGACAGCGGGCGCGGTTACTGTTGTGGACATGCGTCTCCACGTCGTCGACCACCCCCTGGTCGCCCACAAGCTCACCACGCTGCGCGACCAGCGCACCGACTCCGCGACCTTCCGCCGGCTCGCCGACGAACTGGTCACCCTGCTGGCCTACGAGGCCACGCGGGACGTGCGCACCGAAGCGGTCGACATCAAGACCCCGGTCGCCACGACCACCGGCGTCAAGCTGTCCCACCCGCGCCCTCTGGTGGTGCCGATCCTGCGGGCCGGGCTCGGCATGCTGGACGGCATGGTCCGCCTGCTGCCGACCGCCGAGGTCGGCTTCCTCGGCATGATCCGCAACGAGGAGACGCTTGAGGCCTCCACGTACGCCACGCGCATGCCGGAGGACCTCTCGGGGCGTCAGGTGTACGTCCTGGACCCGATGCTGGCGACCGGCGGCACGCTGGTCGCGGCGATCCAGGAGCTCATCCGGCGCGGCGCCGACGACGTGACCGCCGTGGTGCTGCTGGCCGCGCCCGAGGGCGTCGAGGTCATGGAACGCGACCTGGCCGGCACGCCGGTGACGGTCGTGACGGCGTCCGTCGACGAGCGGCTGAACGAGCACGGCTACATCGTGCCGGGGCTCGGCGACGCGGGGGACCGGATGTACGGAGCGGCCGAGTAGACGGGCGGTCCGTTCGAGCGTACGTGACCTGTGGCGGGGCGGCTTCGGCGGCCCCGTCCTTCTTTCGCCGGCGTTCGGCCCGGCCATCTTCTACCGGCGGTCAGGCTCGGTCTTCTTCTTGCCGGCGGTTCGGCTCCGCCTTCTTCAACGGCGGGTGGGCTCGGCCTTCTTCATCGGCGGTTCGGCCCGGCCTTCTTTTCGCCGGCGGTTCGGCCCGGCTGTCGCGGCGTCGCTCCGGGCGTCCGGGTCAGCAGGTCTTCTTCGACGCCGTCGGTGTCGGCGCGGGTGCCGTCAGCTTCGTCAGGGCCTTCGCGGCGTCCGCCTTCGGCGTCAGCGTCTTGAAGGCGTCGCCGATGATCAGGTCCACCTCGGCGCCCTTGCGGGCCGCGTCGGTGCGGCGCTCGGCGGTGGTGAGCTGCGTGCCCAGCACCGGCAGCGACGTCTTCAGCGCCGTGGTCGGTCCCAGCAGGATGCCGGTCGCCTTGACCTTCTTGTCGTACTGCTTGGAGGCGTTGCCCACCTCGCCGATCCGGAAGCCGCGCTTCTTCAGTTCGTCCGCGGTCTTCTTGGCGAGGCCGGCGCGGGTCGTGGCGTTGAGG
Source organism: Streptomyces sp. DH24 (assembly GCF_029813775.1). Classification (GTDB taxonomy): domain Bacteria; phylum Actinomycetota; class Actinomycetes; order Streptomycetales; family Streptomycetaceae; genus Streptomyces. The sequence goes on from NZ_JARVKW010000055.1 coordinate 28,340, forward strand.
ACGTTCACCGTGATCTGGCCGGGGGCGGGGAGGGCGACCGGGGTCATCGGGGCACTCGGGCTCGGTGAGGCGTTCGTCTTGGGCGAGCAGTCTTCGGGGGTGCCGGCCGCGGAGGCCTTGTCGCCGCCGGTGAAGACGTCGATGAGCTGCAGCGTCCCCCAGCCGATCAGGCCCAGGGCCGCGACACAGGCGACGGCGACGACCGCCAGCCTGCGGCCCCGGCGTCGGCGCATCCGTGGGTACTTGTCCCCCGTGATCCGGTACTGGCCGCCCATGCCAGGGGGAGTGAGCATGCTCATGGGCGCAGCGTAGTGCGATCGAGCGGCAATGCCTACTAGATGATCATTCGACGCCGCTCAGTCCAACCCGAAAGGGTGCAAGAGCCCGTGGAGGGCGTACGGGCGGCGGGTGGGGAGAGCGGGGAGTGCGCGTGCGGCGTGCGGGCGGTGTGCGGCGCCGCGGTGGGTGGGGGTGCGGGGTGCGGGCGGTGTGCGGGCCTCAGTCCAGCTCCAGGACGCGGGCGTGCAGGACCTGGCGCTGCTGGAGGGCCGCGCGGACCGCGCGGTGCAGGCCGTCCTCCAGGTACAGGTCGCCCTGCCACTTCACGACGTGCGCGAAGAGGTCGCCGTAGAAGGTGGAGTCCTCGGCCAGAAGGGTCTCCAGGTCGAGCTGCTGCTTGGTCGTCACGAGCTGATCGAGGCGGACCGGGCGCGGCGCGACGTCCGCCCACTGCCGGGTGCTTTCCCGGCCGTGGTCGGGGTACGGCCGGCCGTTTCCGATGCGCTTGAAGATCACACGGAAAGCCTACCGGTCAAGACGTTCCGGGCGCAGCCGTGGCGAGCGAGTGCGACGCTGAAAAAGCCGTCGCAAAGCGGGGTAAACCGGAACAGAGGTCCGATATGAGTGACAGCGAGACCGCGTCGCCGTCCGGAGCCGCCGAGGCGGGCGGGGACGGCCCCGCGCTCGCCCCCGCGCTCGACCCCTCGCTCCCTGCCGAGGCGCGGCGGATCGCCGCCGGGTACGGCTTCGGCGGGCCGCCCTGGAGCTCGGTGCCCTGCTGTGGGACGGGCGGTGTCTGCCCGACGCGCGGATCCGGGTGCCGTTGACGATGCTGAACCGGCACGGGCTGGTCGCGGGCGCCACCGGTACCGCCAAGACCAAGACGCTCCAGCTCGTCGCCGAACAGCTCTCCGAGCAGGGCGTGCCCGTGTTCCTCGCCGACGTCAAGGGCGACGCGTCGGGGATCTCGGCGCCGGGGCGGGCGAACGAGCGGGTCGCGGCGCGGGCCCGTGAGGTGGGCCGGCAGTGGACGGCCGCCGGGTGTCCCGCCGAGTTCTACGCGCTCGGGGGTCTCGGCCACGGCATTCCCGTCCGCGCCACCGTCACCAGCTTCGGGCCGTTGCTGCTGTCCAAGGTGCTGCGGCTGAACCAGACCCAGGAGCAGTCCCTCGGGGAGGCGGTAGCCGTGGGTGGCGGGCGGGGTGCCTGGGGTCGTCTGCGGGCCGGTGGGTGGGGGTGCCTGGGGTCGTCTGCGGGTCGGTGGATGGGGGTACCTGCGGCGGCCTGTGCGGGGTGGGTGGGTGGCGTGCGTTGCGCTGTCGGTGCGGTGGGTGGGTCGGGGCCGCGCCGGGGGGTGTCCGTCCTCGGAACGGCGCGGAATCGGTCACTTGAAAACGCCCTGGCGTTGACGCGCCAACCGCTGCGGGCGGACACCCCCCGACACGTCCCCTTCCCGCCGTACGCGACTGCGGCCCGGTGGCCCATCCCGTCCCGTCCATCCCGCGCGGGCGGCTGCGGTGGCGGCACGCCGCAAGCCGCGGGCATGCGTGCCGCCCGGGGCGGCACGGGTGGGCGCGGGCGGCAACCCGATAGCGCCGGGCCGCGCGACCCACCCCGCGGTCACCTCGACGCCGGGCAACCGGGCAACGCCGGTCACCGTCACGCCGCCGGCCCCGCGGCAGCACCGGTCACCGCGACGCCGGGTCGCAGGACAACGCCGGTCACCGTCACGCCGCCGGTCACCGCGACGCCGGTCCACCGTGGGCCCTGGCTACTTGCCGGAGGCCTTCGCCTTCGCCACCGCCTTCAGCTCCTGCTTGTGCGCCCGCACCTTCGCCAGCGACTCCGGCCCCGTGATGTCCGCGACGGAGCGATACGCCTTCGGCTCGCCGTACGCCCCCGCCGCCTCGCGCCAGCCGGACGGCCGTACGCCGAGCTGCTTGCCCAGCAGGGCCAGGAAGATCTGCGCCTTCTGCTTCCCGAACCCCGGCAGCGCCTCCAGCCGCTTCAGCAGCTCCGCCCCGCTGTCCACGCCCCGCCAGACGCCCTCGGCGTCACCGTCGTAGTGCTCCACGAGGTACTGGCACAGTTGCTGGATCCGCTTGGCCATCGAGCCCGGGTAGCGGTGCACGGCCGGTTTCTCCGACAGGAGCGCGGCGAAGGCCTCCGGGTCGTGCGCGGCGATGTCCTGTGCGTCCAGGTCGTCGGCGCCGAGCCGCTGAGCGATCGTCGCCGGCCCCTTGAACGCCCACTCCATCGGAACCTGCTGGTCCAGCAGCATGCCGACCAGCGCGGCGAGCGGACTGCGCCCGAGGAGTTCGTCGGCCTCAGGGTCCTGGGCGAGGTGAAGGGTGACGTCCATGCGTCGATCATCCCGCGCCCGACCCGGCGCCGCTCGCCGGTGGGCGCGTCCGGCTCAGGCCGCGCGCCAGTACCCCAGCGCGTGCACCCGCTGCTTCGGGAGCTTCAGTTCCCTGCGCACGTACGCGGCGAGGGCCCGCGTCGTCGCCGTGTCGCAGGCGATCCACACGTACGGGTCCGCGCTGCCCCGCAGCAGGTCCGGCAGGGCCGCCTTCACCTCGGCGACCAGGTGCGCCCCGGCCTCCCGGCGCGGTATCCGCCGTACGTCGTGCAGCTCCGGGTCGGCGCGCAGCGGCAGCCCGTCCGTGTCGCCCTCGAACCAGATCGTCGCCGGCGTGGAACCCAGCGCGTCCAGCAGGGAGTTGATCGCCGGCAGGGACGCCGGGTCGCCGACCGCGACGACGTGCGAGGGCTCGGGGTCCGGCCGTTCGAAGCCCGTGCCCTGGACGGTCGCCTCGACCGTGTCGCCCGGCCGCGCCGACCGTGCCCAGTCACTGGCGCGGCCCTCGTGGAGGGCGAACTCCAGGCTGAAGGTGCCCGCCGCCGCGTCCGGGTCGACCAGCGTGTACGCCCGCTGGTGCGGCCTGCCCGCGTTGTCGAACCACAGCCGTACCCACATCGTCGGGTGCACCCCGGTCGCCGCGAGCATGCCGCCGTCGGTGAAGTGCAGCCGCCGGTAGTGGTCGGTGACGTCCTCGGCGCCGGTCACGGTGAACGTGAAGTCCTTCGCACGCAGCAGCCTGAGGACCGCGCCCTCCCAGCCCCGCCCCTGCGCCATGCCCTCTTCACCTTTCGCGTACGATTCCGCCACGACTTGCTTAGGAAAGGCTAACCTAAAGAAATGCTGAGGGGTGCGGGTGGCCGCCGAGATTTACCGTGATTCCTGGGGAATCCCGCACGTGCGCGCGGGCAGTCCCCGCGAAGTGGCCCGCGCCCAGGGCCACGTCACCGCCCGAGACCGGGCCTGGCAACTGGAGGTGGAGCGGCACCGGGCGCAGGGCACCTCGGCGTCGTTCCTCGGACCGGAGGCGCTGCCCTGGGACCGGTTCGCGCGCCGCGCCCGGCTGGACGACACCGCCCGCCGCTGCTTCGCCGCCCTGGAACGTGACGACCCCGAGACGGCCGACTGGGTCCGCGCCTACGTCGACGGCGTCAACGAAGGCCTGGCCGCGGGCGCTTCCGAGGAGTTCACGCGCGTCGGGCTCGCCCCCGGCCGGTGGGAGCCCTGGACGCCGCTCGGCGTCTGGATCGGCACGCACATCCTGTTCGCCGGGTTTCCCGCCAAGCTGTGGCGCGAGCAGGTGACGCGGTCGCTCGGTCCGGACGCCGTCGGCCTGTTCGCCGCCGACGGGCCCGGCACCTCAGGCAGCAACGGCTGGCTCGTCGGCGGCGAACGGACCACGACGGGGCACGCGATCATCGCCGGCGACCCGCACCGCTTCATCGAGGACCCCGGCGTCTACCAGCAGATCCGCCTGTCCTGCCCGGAGTTCGACGTCGTCGGCCTCGCCGTCCCCGGCGTCCCCGGCATCGCCCACTTCGGCCACACCGGCACGGTCGCCTGGGCCATCACCAACGCCATGGCCGACTACCAGGACCTGTACCGGGAGCGGCTGCGGCGCACCGGCGCCGGCATCGAGGCCCTCGGCCCGGACGGCACCTGGCGGCGCGCCGCCCGGCACACCGAGACGATCGAGGTGGCGGGCGAGGACCCGGTCGAGGTCGAGATCGTGGAGACCGAACGAGGGCCTGTGATCATCGGCGGTCCGGAAGGCATCCAGGACGGCCTCCCGGAAGGCACCCAGGAGGGCGCCGCCGAAGGGTCCGCCGTCGAAGGGCCCTCCGCCGAGAGTCCCGGTGGGTCCGCCCACGACGGTCCCGGTGGGCCCTCCGCCGACGGTCCCGGTGAGGCCGCCGACGACGATCCCCGTGGGCCCGCCCATGACCTCGGCCCCTCCGCGCCCCCCGTCGCCGTCAGCCTCCGTTACCCGCCCCGCGTCACCGCCGACCTCGGCTTCGGCGCGCTGCTGCCGTTGCTGCGGGCCCGTCGCGTCGCCGACGTGGACCGGGCCGCCGACCGGTGGGCGGAGCCCGTCAACGTCGTCCAGGCCGCCGACACCGAGGGCGGCGTGCTGCACCGCGTGGCCGGCCGGGTGCCCGTGCGGCACGAGGCCAACCGCACCCGGCTCGTGCCCGCCTGGGAACCCGGGCACGAGTGGCGGGGCTGGCACGACATGCCGCGCGCCGGGCTGACCGACGGCGTCGCCGTGATGGCCAACCAGCGCGGCCCCGCCGCCCCGCTCGGCGTCGAGTTCGCCCCGCCGCACCGCGCCGACCGCATCGCCGCCCTGCTCGCGGAGCGGGACCGCTGGTCGGCCGCCGCCATGCCGGCGATCCACACGGACACGTACCTCGCCTCCGCCGCGCCCCTGCTCGACCACCTGGCGGACCTCGCCGCGACCGACCTGACCCCCGGGGCCGCCGCCCTGCGGGAGCGGCTGCTGCGCTGGGACCGCCGGATGGACGCGGACAGCGCCGGCGCCGCGGAGTTCGCCGCCGTGCGCGGAGCGGTCGTACGGCGACTGGCGGCGGAGCCGGCCTTCGCGGCGCTCACCTCCCCGCCCGCGTACCCGGAGGTCTTCCGGCCCTGGCTGGCCCTGCTCTTGAGGATCGGTTACGCACTCGAACACCTGCTGCGCGCCGAGGAGTTGTACGGCGTCGACCGCCCGCGGGCCGTACGTGCGGCTCTGGAGGAGGCGGCGGCTGCCGGGGCGCCCGGCACCTGGGGCGACACCCACCGGCTCGCCCCCTGGCGCGCGGTCGCGCCGCAGTCGCCGTACGACGAACCCGGACTGTCCGGCGACCACGACTGCGTCCTGTGCACCTCGGCCGTCCCCGGCCTCACCGACCTCGCCGCGCGCGGCCCGGCCGCCCGGTACGTGTGGGACCTGGCGCGCCGTGAGGACAGCCTGTGGGTGGTGCCGTTCGGCGCCTCGGGCGTGCCCGGCTCGCCCCACCACCGTGACCAGCTTCCCCTGTGGCTCAACGGGGATCTCGCCCCCGTCGTCACCGACTGGGACCTGCTTGAGAAGGAGACCGATGTCTGATCCGTACGCCTCCCGAACCGCCGTCCACGAGGAACACGTCGACGGATTCGGAACCGTCCGCGTCCTGCCGCTGGACTCCCGGGCCGACGCCGGGGTGCTGCACGGCTGGGTCAGCGAGGAACGCGCCTCCTTCTGGGGCATGAACGGCCTCACCGTCGGCCAAGTGGCCGAGATCTACGCCCACATGGACACCCTCGACACCCACCACGCGTTCCTGCTCGTGAAGGACGCCGAGCCCGTCGCGCTGCTCCAGACCTACGAGCCGGACGCGGACCGGGTCGGCGAGTGCTACGACGTCGAGCCCGGCGACATCGGCATCCACCTGCTCCTCGCACCCGCCGGCCCGGACGGCGCGCGGCCCGGCTGGACGTCGGCGCTCGCCTCCGTCGTCGTGTCGTACGCGCTGCTGACACTGGACCGGCGGCGGATCGTGGTCGACCCGGACGTCCGCAACGAGAAGGCGGTCGCCCGCTTCCTGCGGCAGGGCTTCACGGCCGGCCCGGCGGTCGTCCTGCCGGAGATCGACCTGCCCGACGTGTACCTGCCGGAGAAGGAGGCACAACTCGCCTTCCTCACCCGGGAGGTAGCCTTCGCCGGGTGACCCCCGACGACCTCGTCGCACACTACGGACTCGAACCGATCCCGCGCGAAGGCGGCCTCTTCCGGCGCACCTGGGCCGGACCGGAGCGGCCGGACGGCAGACCCGAGGGATCGGCGATCGTCGTCCTGCTGACGGCGGACGACCACTCGGCCCTGCACCGGCTGCCCACCGACGAGATCTGGCACTTCTACCTCGGCGACCCCCTGGAACTGCTCCTCCTCGCCCCCGACGGTTCCTCCCGCACGGTGGTGCTCGGCCCGGACCTGCGCGCCGGCCAGCACCTCCAGTTCACCGTCCCGGCCCGCACCTGGATGGGTGGCCGGGTCGCCGAGGGCGGCGCCTGGTCGTTCCTCGGCTGCACGATGGCGCCCGGCTTCGTCTACGAGGACTACGAACACGGCGTCCCGGCGGACCTCACGGCGCGTTATCCGTCCGAGGCCGACCGGATCGCGCGACTGTGCCGCCCATGAACACCACGGGACTGCTCGACGGACAGGTCGCCCTCGTCACGGGCGCGAGCGGCGGCATCGGCCGGGGCATCGCCCTGCGGTTCGCCGAGGAGAGCGCGGCCGTCGCCGTGCACTGCCGTACCCGGCCGACGGCGGCGGAGGACGTGGCCGACCGCATCCGGGAGTCGGGCGGCCGGGCCGTCGTGCTGCGCGCCGACCTCACCGACGAGGACGCCTGCCACCGCCTGGTCCACGAGGCCGCCCACTGGGGCGACGGCCGGCTGACCGCCCTGGTCAACAACGCGGGCGTCCAGCCCGTCCGGGACCTGCCCGGCATGACCGCGGACGAGTGGCGCACGGTCGTCGACACGAACCTCGCCGGCGTCTTCACCTGCACCCAGGCCGCCGCCGACGTCATGCGCGCCCAGGACGGCGGGGGGTCGGTCACCCACATCGCGTCCATCGAGGCCCACACCCCGGCCCCGGGCCACGCCCACTACAGCGCCGCGAAGGCCGCGGTCGTCATGCACGCCCGCGCGGCGGCCCTGGAATACGGCCCGCACGGCATCCGCGTCAACACGGTCTCCCCGGGCCTCATCCACCGGGAGGGCCTGGAAGAGGCGTGGCCGGAAGGGGTACGACGATGGCGCCGGGCGGCTCCGACGGGCCGCCTGGGCCGCCCGGAGGACGTCGCGGACGCGTGCGTGTTCCTCGCCTCCCGCCTGGCGTCCTGGGTGACGGGCCACGACCTGGTGGTGGACGGGGGAGTGTCGGCGCGACCGCACTGGTAGCGCCGGAGGGCAGGGGGAGGCGGGCCGCTGCGCGGCGACGCCGTGACGTTGGTGGCTGGTGGCTGGTGACAGGTGGGCCGTTGGCCGTTCGCCGTTGGTCGGTGTTCGGTGTTCGGCGGCTGGTGAGCAAGGCCGCCCTCGCATCCGTACCTCCTCGTGAGGCGGCGAGTGCGGGGACGGAGGCGAGACGTGAGGGGCGACCGTGCGCGGGCTCTGCGGAGCGTGCTGCTGCTGGGTGTCGCCCTCGTCCTGCTGCTGCTCGGCACCGCCGGGCCCGCCTCCGCGCACGCCGCCCTGCGCGCCACGGACCCCGAGGACGGGACCGTCCTGAAGCGGGCGCCGCGTCACCTCACCCTGACCTTCACCGAGTCCGTGGGCCTGCTGGACGACTCCTTCCGCGTCTACGGCCCCGACCGGCGCAGGGTCGACACGGGCGAGCCCGGTCACGCCGACGGCCGTTCGGACACGGCACGGGCGGCCCTGCCCGGCAGGCTCGGCACGGGCACGTACACCGTGGCCTGGCGGGTCGTCTCGGCGGACAGCCACCCGGTGTCCGGGGCGTTCACCTTCTCCGTCGGCGCCCCCTCGCCCACGCCCGCGGCGCCACCGGCCGCCACCGAGCATCCGCTGACGGCCGGCCTGCACGCCGCCGCCCGCTACCTCGCGTACCTGGCCGCCGCCCTGCTCATCGGCACGGCGGCGTTCGCGGCCCTGTGCCGCCCACCGGAACTCGCCCCGCTGCGCGCCCCGTCGCTGACCGGCTGGTGGACCCTCCTGGCGACGACCGTCGCCCTGCTCCTGCTGCGCGCCCCGTACGAGTCCGGAGCGGGCCCGGCCGCCGGCCTGGACCCGACGGCCCTCGGCCGCACCCTGACGAGCCGTCCCGGCCTGGCACTCCTGGCGAGGCTGGCCCTGCTCGCGCTGTGCGGCGTCCTGTACGTACGGCTGTCCCGGAGCCGCGACCGGGACAGCCGTACTCCGGCCGTCCTCGCGGCGGGCACGTCCCTGGCCGTGGCGCTGGCCCTGACGTGGGCGGCGGCCGAGCACGCCTCCGCCGGAATCCAGGTACCGGTGGCGATGACGTCGTCCGTGCTGCACCTGCTGGCCATGGCGACCTGGCTGGGCGGCCTGGCGGCGCTGCTGACGTCCCTGTACCGCTCGACGCTCCCGCTCCCGCCGGCCACGGTCACCCGCTTCTCCCGCCTCGCCCTCACCTCGGTGACGGTCCTGGCCGCCACCGGCACCTACCAGTCCTGGCGCGGCCTCGGCACGTGGTCGGCCCTCACGGACACGTCGTACGGCCGGCTCCTGATCGGCAAGGTGACGCTGGTGGCGCTGTTGTTGGCAGCGGCGGCGTTCTCACGACGCCGGTCGACGAGGCTTGCGGCGACGGGCGCGGGGGTCGCGACGAGTACGCCGGTGACGAGGAGCACGACGACGGCGACGACCGCCGGGGCGGCCGTACGGGAGCGGGTCCCGCAGACGACGGGCGGCCCGACACTGCCACCGGAGCCGGAGCCGGAGCCGGAGCCGGGGCCGGAGCCGTGGCCGGGGCCGGAGGTAAAACAGGATTCGCGGGCGAATGGGGATCCGGAGGTGAAGCGGGCCCTGGGGCAGGAGTCGGTGCGGGACCCGAGGGCTGAACAGCACCCCGAGGAGCGCGCCTCCGGGTCCCGGGACGACGCCCAACGCCGGGGACTGCGCCGCTCCGTCCTCACCGAAGCGGCCGTCGGAGCCCTCGTCCTGCTGCTGACCGCCGCGCTCACCGGCACCGTGCCAGGCAGGGCCGTGGCGGAGGCGGCGGAGGCGGCCCCGGTCGGTGGCCTGCCCACGGCGTCCGTCACGTCCGTCCCGTTCGACGTGGGCACGGCGGGCGGCGGGCGGGGCACCGTGCAGATCACGCTCGACCCCGGCCGGGTGGGCGAGAACCGGGTGGAGGCCGTGGTGCTGGCCCGCGACGGCGGCCCGGCCACCGTCCCCGAGGTCCGCCTCACCTTCACCCTCGCGGCCAGGGACGTCGGCCCCCTCGACGCCGGCCTCACCGACCGGGGCGGCTACTGGGGCACGAACACCCTCACTCTCCCCCTCCCCGGCGTCTGGACGATGAGGGCGACGATCCGGGTGTCGGACCTGGACCAGGTGACGGTGTCGCGGCGCATCCGCATCGAGGACTGAAGGGCGGCACGGAATCGGGGCACGGTGGACGCACCCCGGCGCCCTGGCGCCCCGGCGACAAGTGAACTGAAAGAGGCTCAGCCACGCGCCCGACGCCCACTACCTTGATCCACATGGCGAGTCAGATCATCACCCTGGTTGGCGTGCTGCTGGGCGCGGTCACGTCGTACTTCGCGACGACTCTTGCCGAGCGAGCCAAGTTCCGGCAGGCCATGGCGACACGGTGGGACGAGCGCAAACTCGACGCCTACGTGGACTACGTCTCCTGCGTCAAGGAAGCGGGCCGGGCCGCCGGACGGGTCCTCGACGCCCGTGAGCGGGGGGACGACCCGACCGGACCGCTCACGGAGATGGAGGCGGCGGAGACTCGACGCTCCGTGCTCTTCGAAGGCCTCGTCCTCCTGGCGGGAGACGCCGCCGCGGAGGCGGCGACGCGAGCGAACGAACGCCTCTGGGACTTGCTCAGGGCCGCCCGGAATCCGGCCGCCGTGCCTGCAACCGAACGTGACCGGATCGGCCCGGCATTCATCGACGCGCTGAACGACCTCCACAAGGAAGCACGGGCGGACCTGGGGATAGGCAGGGAGATCTCGTGATGGACGGTGCTGAACGGCAGCGAAGGCAACCAGAAGCACAACCAGGGGCTCAGTTCCTGATCACGCCCTGAGCCAAGCGCTGAGCAGGTCGTCGGGACCGTACACCGCCTGAAGGCCGGAACAACCGACTCCGCTGCGGGAGACCGCGACGAGCGGTACCGGCTCGTCGATGATCGCTGCCCGGTGCTTCTGCAGCGCGACCAGGTCGTGGCTGTCGAACGCGGAGTTCTCCAGCCACTTGACCGATCCGAGAAAGAGCAACTTCTTGGCCACCGGCTGCCGGTCGGCACCCACCAAGTCGATCTCGACATCGCTTACTTTTCCCCTTCGGGCATGAGGCTCTGACGTGCCGGGGCGCCGCCCGACGTTCCTTCGCGGGTGGCGGGAGGGCAGCGGCACCCCGGTGCGGCAGGCGCCTTCGGTACGCACCGCTTCTTTGGTGTCTCGGCCACGAGTGGCCGTAGCGCGCGGCGCGAAGTGAGGCGAGCACCGCTGTGGGTGGACTACCGCTGGCCAGGACCGTGGGTGCGAGCTGCCGCAGGGCGAGCTTGGACGGGGCCGCGGAGGGTGGTCGGTTCGGCCGGGAGTGCGTGGTGATGACGGCCACCAACCGCGTGCCGGGCGGCGGAGATTCCAACGGAGTGTGGAAGCAGACCGAAGCCGCTTCGGCGCCGAGTTCGAGGATGACGCCCCTGTCCGTGCCCGCTCGCGACGAATCGACAGCCGAAGATCTGCTATGCCGAAGAGCCGAGCTGTCAGATGACTGACACCTTGGCAGTGAAAGCATTCGTCGAATTTCTAGTTTTCGCTACATGAGAAGCGCCATTTTCTACATCATCTGGATGCACGATGGAGTCCTGGATGCCCAAGAGGTGCATAAGTGACTTGACCGACACCACCCGGCTGTTTCCAATCCAGAGCACCCTGAAGGGGAGTGATCCTTTCCTGGCCATCTTTGATGCTTGCGATTCTGAAATGCCAACAATGCTGGCTGCCTCGCTGAAGCCAATATATTGGGGCAGGAGATCAGAAATCCGATAGTAAAGATTCCTCCCGTCCACCCATGACCGGCCTGCCTGTGTTGGAGTAATGGCGGGAGAATCTACCTCACCGCGGCAACCGTTGCGGATTTTGTCATGAATGCTCTTGACGTGACCCATGACCCCCATTCGTTGCAACAGGGCTCCGGTGCGCTCCCCGCGAATTCTCTCATGGGCATCCGGATCCCGCACCGTGCTGGCGTCAATGATCGACGAGGCTCGCAGCGTGGAATCTTCCTCATGCGAGGCATCAGCAATCAAACACTCCGCACTTGGTGCACATGTTTCCGAGCTTCCTGCTTCCACCAGTTCACGAGCGGCAGTGAACGCGCGAGTCATCATGGTGTCCAGGAGGGCCTTGGAAGGGATGCCACCTGTCCTGGAAAACCCTGCCTCCAGGGCGCCCTCCACCATTGCAGATCTGATGTCCGAGACATCGTAATGCCATTTTCGTGCCAACTCTTTCGACCACCCTCCAAAGTATGGAGTCAGTAGATCTAGTAGGATCATCAGCCATTTTTCTCGCTCCGGGTGGTCACTCTCCCTTGCCAAAGTGCCCACCGACTCCCAGAGGCGCAGGCTTGCTACGGATTTGGATCGACCAAGTCGAATCTTTTCGCGCAAAGCTTGATATGTGGGATGGCTCTTCATTGCGCACGCTTGAACATCGCCGACGTGCGCGCAGATGGGTTCCCCGCCGCAGTCGCGCAGAACTCGTTCAGTGATGAGAGTGAATACGTCGCGCATGGTTTTCCTCTTGCTTGTGCCGTCGGATCGGGCCTACGGAAATCATGAGTCGCGGCAACTGTGCTTCGGGGATTTCTGCAGGGATTCAGCCCTAATCGAGTGAACTATGTTTGGCTGCACAGCGATATGCGGGCATGAGCAGCGGTCCTCGACAGGTGGTACTTGGCCTACGAAAGGTGAGGTCCTCGGCCAGGCGGACGCATGTCGAGCTCGGTTACGTCCAGGGGGAATGGTGTGCGGATTCGACCTGACCTGGATGCGAATGACGCGGCTGAAGCCTCGTGTTCCACCTCCGCCGGGGTGATGGATACCGTTCGCACGGAGGGCGGGAGGGATTCGAACAGGGGTGTGTCCTACGGGGCACGCGCAGCGCGCGCCGCCTCGGCCGGCAGATGGGCGACTCGTAGCGGTCACGGTCCTTGACCAACCAGGAGCAGCCGGACAGGGAGCGGATCGAGGCCGCTAACGCCTGGAGGACAAGGGGTACGTCTTCGCCTCCCCGACTGGCGGCCCCCTCAGCCCGGACGTCGACTTCCACGTCTGGAAGAAGCTGCTGATCTCGAAGAAGCTCCTGAAGGAGGCGGGCGTTCGAGATGGCCGTCTCCACGATGCTCACCACACCGCCGTGACCGTCCTCCTGATCCTCGGCGTCCCGGACGTCGTGGTCGACGCGATCATGGTTGGAGCCCGGGGGAGCGGCTGGCCCGTATGCGCGCCCGGTACACGCGCGTCACCGGGGCGCTGCTGCGGAAGGTCGCACAACAAGCCGGAGACGCGCTCTAGGAGCAGCCAGTGGGCCACTGAGACGGATGACGGGCGAGAGCCCCGACCCACCATGGGTCGGGGCTCTCTCGTCTGCTCAAGCGAGCATGGAGTGTCTACGTCAGCGCAGGGCGCACCGTCTCGGTGGTCAGCGCGTGACGGCCACGAGCACCGTCATCAGCGCCGCCATCATCATCACGCCACTCATCGCGGCCTGGATAGGCCCGGCCAGGGTGGGGAACATACGCACCGCCGCGCCGAGCGCCAAGGCGACGAGGAGCGTCACAACGACGAGCACCATGGCGAGCACGAGCATGTTCAAGGTCGTCGAGCGTCCTTCGCCAGGGCGTGCCGTCTGCACGCACGGGCGGAGCGACTGGGCTCCACCCCTTCCAGGGACTGCGGGGGGTTCCCGACAGCGCGCTGAGTGTGAGTGACGTGAGGGCAAGCGCCGCAACCCTCATCTGAGCTGCGATTTTGTCGACTCGACGTGGTGATCCGCTCGGCCTTACACCCTTGGGTGGTTAGGCGCGCAACTCTCTCACCGGTGTGCGCGGGCAAACTCGAAGGCGGCGCATCTGCGTGCTGGTCAGCCGTGGTCTAGCCGTTGTTGGTAACAGGTGGGTGCGTAAACCTGCTGAGTGGGAGAAGGCCGGTCGGCGCTGGGTGTGAGACTCGAGCACGGGTGTGCACGGTGCCGGCCCAGAGGCCAATTGGGACGGACAACGCCGAAGGGCCCCACCGCGAACGGTGGGGCCCTTCGACATCGTGCCCGGTGAGGCACTGGCGGAGGATACGAGATTCGAACTCGTGAGGGGTTGCCCCCAACACGCTTTCCAAGCGTGCGCCCTAGGCCTCTAGGCGAATCCTCCGCCAGGAACATTACATGACGGCGGGGAGTGCTCGCGAACTCGTTCCCTGCCTGTGGGATCGGGTAGGCTGTGCGCAGCCCCTCACGCGGCGCTATCTGACTGAACTCCCCCAGGGCCGGAAGGCAGCAAGGGTAGGTTGGCTCTGGCGGGTGCGTGGGGGGCGTTTGCGTTCGGACGGAGTCCGCTCGGTTCCCATCCCGGTACCGGTCCACGCTCCAGGTCGCGGTCCACGCTCCAGGTCGCGGTCCACGCTCCAGGTCTGGTCCGGTCCGCGGTCCCGGTCCGGAACCAGTTCCCGGCCCCCGGTCTCCCCTCCCTCGGAGGCCCCGCACCCTCGCTGCTCCCGCAGGCGTGACCTTCCCCGCGTTCCGCGGCGGGACTCGTTGTCGGTGGGCGCCTATAACCTCGTATGCGTGTCGTCTCTCGCGCTGTACCGCCGCTATCGCCCGGAGTCGTTCGCCGAGGTCATCGGGCAGGAGCATGTCACCGACCCGTTGCAGCAGGCGCTGCGGAACAACCGGGTCAATCACGCGTACCTGTTCAGCGGTCCGCGTGGCTGCGGCAAGACGACCAGCGCGCGGATCCTGGCCCGCTGTCTGAACTGCGAGCAGGGACCCACGCCGACCCCGTGCGGCGAGTGCCAGTCCTGCCGCGACCTCGCGCGCAACGGTCCCGGTTCCATCGACGTCATCGAGATCGACGCCGCCTCGCACGGTGGTGTGGACGACGCCCGTGACCTGCGCGAAAAGGCCTTCTTCGGGCCGGCCGGCAGCCGGTACAAGATCTACATCATCGACGAGGCCCACATGGTCACGTCGGCCGGTTTCAACGCCCTGCTGAAGGTCGTCGAGGAGCCCCCGGAGCACCTCAAGTTCATCTTTGCGACCACCGAGCCCGAGAAGGTCATCGGGACGATCCGGTCGCGTACGCACCACTACCCCTTCCGCCTCGTGCCGCCCGGCACCCTGCGGGAGTACCTGGGCGAGGTGTGCGCGAAGGAGGAGATCCCGGTCGAGGACGGTGTCCTCCCGCTCGTCGTGCGGGCCGGCGGCGGTTCCGTGCGTGACTCCATGTCCGTCATGGACCAGCTGCTCGCCGGCGCCGGGGCGGACGGTGTGACATACGCCATGGCCACCTCCCTGCTCGGCTACACCGACGGGTCCCTGCTCGACTCCGTGGTCGAGGCCTTCGCCACCGGCGACGGCGCCGCCGCCTTCGAGGTCGTGGACCGCGTCATCGAAGGCGGCAACGACCCCCGGCGCTTCGTCGCCGACCTGCTCGAACGCCTCCGCGACCTCGTGATTCTGGCCGCCGTTCCGGACGCCGCCGAGAAAGGGCTCATCGACGCCCCCGCCGACGTCATCGAGCGGATGCAGGCCCAGGCGAGCACCTTCGGCGCCGCCGAGCTGAGCCGCGCCGCCGACCTCGTCAACGAAGGCCTCACCGAGATGCGGGGCGCCCATTCCCCCCGCCTCCAGCTCGAACTCATCTGCGCCCGTGTCCTGCTGCCCGCCGCCTACGGCGACGAGCGGTCCGTCATGGCCCGCCTCGACCGGATCGAGCGCGGCGTCTCCTTCTCCGCGGGAGCGGGCGCGCCCGCCATGGGGTACGTGCCCGGCCCCGACGCCCACGCGGCAGCCGCTACGCCACCCGCGTCCGTACCGTCACCGCCCGCGTCCGTACCGCCCGGGGGTGGCCCCGCGGCGGCCCGTGCCGCGGTGCGCGCCGCGGGCGGCGGCCCCGGAGCCCCGGCCGGCGGACCCGGAACCCCGGGTGCCGCGGCTGGAGTGGCTGCCGGTGGTCCGGCGGCAGGTGCGCCCAGTGGGGCCAGTGCACCCAGGGGGGCCGGTCTGCCTGGTGGGGCCGGGGGACCCAGCACCTCCGATGCATCGTCCGGTGTCGCCGGTACTTCCGGCCCTTCTCCCTCCGGCCCCTCGGCCACCCCCAGTACCACCAGCACCCCCAGTACTCCCAGCGCCCCGGGCACGCAGAGCCCGATGGCCGCCCCCGCCCCCACCTCAACCCCGGCGCCCACCCCGCAGCCTTCCGCCCCTCAGCCCACCCAGCCCCCGGCCGCCCCCGCCCCCGCTCCCGGCGCCTGGCCCACCCCCCCCACCCCCGGCGGCGGACGCAGGCCCGGGGGCTGGCCCACCGCTGCTCCCGCGGGCGGTGGACAACCCCCCGCCGC
>NZ_JARVKW010000056.1 GCF_029813775.1 Streptomyces sp. DH24
CCCCGGGCCAGGCCGGGCCCGGGGAACGCGCCTCGGCCCAGCAGGAGATACCCGACTGGAGGAGTTGTCTCATGTGCGGAATAGCCGGATGGGTCTCCTACGACCCCGCGGAACCCGTCCAGCAGCAGGTGATCGACGCCATGACCCGGACCATGGCCTGCCGCGGCCCGGACGACCACGGGGTGTGGCTGGACGACCGGGTCGCCCTCGGCCACCGGCGCCTGGCGGTCATCGACCCCGAGGGCGGCAGCCAGCCGATGACCTTCCGCCACGGGGACCGCACCGTGGTCGCGCTGACCTACAGCGGCGAGGTCTTCAACCACCGTGAGCTGCGCGAGGAACTCGCCCGCCACGGCCACCGGTTCCGCACCAGCAGCGACACCGAGGTGGTGCTGCACGCCTACCTGGAGTGGGGCGAGGACTTCACCGAACGCCTCAACGGGATGTACGCCTTCGCCCTGTGGGAACCGGGCAAGGGCGAACTGCTGCTGGTCCGCGACCGGTTGGGGATCAAGCCGCTCTACTACTTCCCGCTGCGCGACGGACTCCTCTTCGGCTCCGAACCCAAGGCGATCTTCGCCCACCCCGCCGCCCGACCCGCCGTGGACGGCGAGGGCATGGCGGAGCTGCTCTCCTTCACCAAGACGCCCGGCCACGCCGTCTACAGCGGCATGCGCGAGCTGCGGCCCGGCCACACCCTGCGGGTCCGGCGGGAAGGGCTGCGCCTGCGCCGCTACTGGGAGGTGGAGGCGCGGGAGCACACCGACGACCTGGACACCACCGTCGGCCGGGTCCGGGAACTCCTGGACGACATCATCGCCCGCCAGCTGATCTCCGACGTTCCGCTGTGCACCCTGCTCTCCGGCGGACTGGACTCCAGCGTGATCACCGCGCTCGCCGCCCGGCAACTGGAGCGGACGGGCGACGGACCGGTCCGCTCGTTCGCCCTCGACTTCGCCGCCCACGCCGAGAACTTCCAGGCCGACGAGTGGCGCGGCACCCCCGACACCCCCTACGGGCACCTGCTGGCCCGGCACGTCGGCGCGGACCACCGGGTGGTCACCCTGGACGCACCGGCGCTGATGGACCCCGCGCACCGTGCGGCGGTGATGCGCGCCCGGGACCTGCCGTTCGACCTGGGTGACGGGGACACCTCGCTCTACCTGCTGTTCAAGGCGGTACGGGAACAGTCCACGGTCGCGCTCTCCGGGGAGTCAGCGGACGAGCTGTTCGGCGGCTACCGCTGGCTCCACCACCCCGACTCCGTCGCCGCGCCCACCTTCCCCTGGCTGGCCCCGCCGTTCGGCACCGGCATCTCGGGCCCCGGCAGCGGACCGGGCGAGGCACTGATCGACCGCGGCCTGATCCAGAAGATCGAACTCGGCGACTACCGCGCCCAGCGCTACCGGGACGCGCTCACCGAGGTGCCGCACGTGCCAGGCGCCTCGGCCCGGGAGCGCCGGATGCGGGAACTGTGTTACCTGCATCTGACCCGCTTCCTGCCCTGGATGCTGGACCGCAAGGACCGCGCCAGCATGGCGGTGGGCCTGGAGGTGCGCGTGCCGTTCTGCGACCACCGGCTGGTGAGTTACGTCTTCAACACCCCTTGGTCGATGAAGACCTTCGACGGCCGGGAGAAGAGCCTGCTGCGGGCGGCCACCCGCGACCTGCTGCCGCCGGAGATCGCCGACCGGGTCAAGGCCCCGTACCCCACCACCAAGGACCCCCGCTACCTGGAGGCCCTGCGCGCCGAGCTGGCCCGGGTGACCCGCGACCCGGACAACCCGGTGCTCGCACTGCTGGACCGGCCCACGCTCACCACCGCGGTCACCGAAGGCCTGGCCGCCGGCGAGGGCCTGCGGACCAGCGCCGAACTGGTACTTGCGCTGGACTTCTGGCTGCGCTCCTACGACGTCCGGCTGGACTTCTGAGCCGAAGGACCTCCCGCCACCAGCGGAGTGGGCGGCGTCGGCACGGTGCGCGGGGAGGGAGCGTCCCCGCGCACCGGACGGACGTCAGTTCACGATCAGCACGCCGTCAGGAACACCCACCGGGCGGGTGAGCACAGCCCCGAAGTTGCCCTCGACCTCGGCCCGCTCGGCCGTGTTCGGGTAGGGGTTCTTGCAGGAGACGCCCGCGCTGGAGCCCGACATCAGGCTGGTGCACGGGCCGGGCTTGCGGTCCGGCAGGCCCAGGATGTGGCCGAGTTCGTGCGACGAGATCCGAATCGTGTCGTAGCCCTGGTTGACGGCCTGCCGTCCGATGTAGACGGTTCCGTTGCCGAGGGAGGTGGGCAGCGCGCGGGGCCAGCCGTCGTCGGCCAGGATCCGGATGTTGGCGCGCTGTCCGGCGGCGACCGGGCGCAGCTCCACGTTGTTGACGCTTTCGTTCCAGATGGCGGCGCCCCGGTCGACGGCCGCCCTGAACTCCGCCGAAGCGCTGGCGTCATAGGTGACGACACGTGCCGCGACGGTGCGGTCGTCCGGGGCGGCCGTACCCGCGTGGGCCTGGCCGCCGGCCAGCGTGAGGGCCGCTGTCACGGCGGCGGCGACGCCGTGGGCGAGGATGCGTGAGCGCATGGTCGACCTCCTGTGGGGAAGGTAGGTGTGTGCATGTCAATCGCTGCGGGACTTCCCTGCCCAGGCCAGGAGAGCGGCAATCCATCAATCGGCAACAAGACGCGCTCCCGGGACGGCGCCGGGGTGACCCGGTGGCTGGGGACAGCAGGAAGCGGACGCCCGGAAACAGCCCGCGAGTCCTTGGCCCGCTGGACGACCCACACAATCCGGTCGTCGCGCCGCGGCCGCCAAAGGGCTCGGGAAGACCGGCCGCGCGGAACACGCCGCCGCGCTCGTCGGGGCCGCCGACGACCCGGACCCCCAGGTGCGGCCGGCCGCCGCGCACGGCCTCGGCCGGCTCGGAGGCCGCCAGGCCGGCGCCGGGGTACTGGTGTGGCTCATGGGCGACCCGCAGCCGGACGTACGGCGCGGCGCCTCGCTCGCCGTGCTACGGCTCGGGCTGGACGACCGGCCGGCGACGCAGGCGTGCGCGCGACTGCTGCGCGACCCGGACCGGCTTCTGCGGCCTGATGGGCTCCGCGCCCCTGACCACCCGGCCGGGCCCACTGGACTGACCCGGCTCACGGCTGATGAGACGACGTTCCAGCCGCTTCCCCACTGCCCGAACCGCCACAAGCGCCGGGGGCGTTGACGCTCGGGCCGCTGAGGGCGAGTGCTGCGTCGAGAAGGGCGGACGTCAGCGTGGGGAGCTGGTCGGGCGATTCGGACAGCAGGAACAGCCAGGCGAAGACGGGGCCGACCAGCAGGGCGTTGAGGGCGGCAGGGTCGGCCCGGGTGGTGAGCTCGCCGCGCGCGACCGCGCGGTCCAGGATCTCGGTGATGGTCCGGCGTTGAGGGCCGAGGTACTTGGCGTCGAACCGGTCACGCAGCGCGGGGTCGGCGTGGATGTCGGCCAGCAGGCCGGGAACCGTTCCCTGCGGCGCAGCGGCCATGCTGTCCGCGACCTCGGCGAGCACGGCGGCCAGGTCGGCGCGGAGCGACCCGCGGTCGGGCGCCACGGCCAGGAACCGTCCCGGCACCAGAACGTCAAAGATCATTTCCTGCTTGGTGGCGTGCCGCCGGTAGATCGTCGCCTTGCCCACGCCGGCCCGCGCGGCCACCGCGGCCATCGTGAGCCGCGTGTACCCCACTTCGACCAGCAGCTCTCGAACGGCGGAGGCGACGGCGTCGTCGACGCGGGCTTCTCGGGGGCGGCCGCCCTGGTTCCGGGCTTGCTTTCCAGCAGACATGCACGCATCATACGGAACTATGAGTATCGAAACTAGTGGTTCCGTAACTGGTGGTCTTGTCCCTGCCGGTACAGCCGTCGGCACGGCCGACGTGGTCTGCGCCGATGCCGGCTCACCGGTGAGGAAAGGTCGTTCAGCCCGGTCATTCGGAGGCGGATGCAGGCAGGGCACACCGGCCGGGAAGGAATGACGACGCGCCTCCCGAAAGCCGCTCACACCGCGCAGCCATGGCGGATCCACGAGTTCACGCGCGACTTCCGGGTCGAGGACGTGTGGTCCTTCCGCGCCCCCGGTGCCGGGCCCGACGACTTCCCCGTGATGGTCGACGCGCTCAAGGCGGCGTACGACACCCGCAAGGAGCCCGCCGCGGTCCGGTTCCTGTTCGCGGTGCGCTGGAAGCTCGGCGCCCTGCTCGGCTGGGACAGTACCCGGGAGGGCCTCGGCGGACGGGTCGTCTCGCTGCGCGACCGCCTGCCCCACGACCTCGCCCGCACCGCTGACGACGCCACCGCGTGCACCGACCCGTTCACCGAGGTCTACCAGCTCCGCGACGAAGCGGCCCGCGAACTGGCCAACAAGACCGTCCACGACATCATGCACCTGGGCTGGGTACCGACCGGGGCCGGCGGCTACGAACTGCGCATGGCGGCCCTGGTCAAACCCAACGGACTGTTCGGACGGATCTACATGGCCGCGATCGCGCCCTTCCGATACCTCGTCATCTACCCGGCCCTCACCCGCCAATGGGAACGCGCCTGGCTCGACCACGGCCACCCGAACCGGCACACCGCGCACGACGGGCCCGGGAAGACCGGAGACCGGGACTGACCCGATGCCGACACCCCCGCGACATCACCCGGCCGGCCATCAGCGGCGTACGCCGTCGAGCACGAGCTCAGCCGGACGGCGTGACCGGCGACCACACGCCGAGCCACTGCTCGGCGCCGTACTCCTCGAACCGTTCCACCTCGGTGAACCCGAGTGCCGCCGCGAGGCGCATCGAGCGGTCGTTGGCGGTCTGGGTGCAGAGCACCACCGGCTCGCCGGGAAGCGCTTCGGCGAACCAGGCGAGTGCCGCCGCGCACGCCTCGGCGGCATACCCGCGTCCCCACGCCTTTGGCAGGAGCAGGTAGCCGAGTTCGGCCTCCCCGGCATCCGGACGGACATGGCCCCGGCGCTCCGCGTCGCGCCGATCGAGCGTGACCATGCCGATCATCGCCCCGTCGAGATCGATCACGAAGAGGCCGGGGCGCCGCCCGGGCACCTCGGGCACCGCGCGCTCGACCTCATCACGCGGTCGAGCGCCACCGAGGTAGGTGCCCACCTCCGGCGACGCGAACAGCTCGACGAACGCCGAGCGGTCGCGGGCCTCGGGCTCGCGGAGCACGAGCCGCTCGGTCCTGATCGGGGGCAGGCGGCCAGGCGACGGCTCCTAGCTCGGTCATGGCCGGCAACCTATCGCACGCCCGTCGGCCAGGAGCCTCGGACGACCGGCAGCGGCAGCGACTCAGGTCCTCGATGTGCCGTGGTCGCGCCTGCGTACCGCCGCGTCACACCGCTCCACCGCCGCCCGCGGGTCGAGCGCGTACGTGCCGTCGCCGAAGAGCTCGAACGTCATCCAGCCGTCGTACCCGTGCCGCTGGAGGGCCCGCAGGTAGTCGTGCAGCGGCAGTTCGCCGTCGCCCCACGCCAGGTGTCCCGCGGGGCGGCCGTCGATCAGGTGCACATGACGGATGCGGTCGCCGAGCGCGGCGAAGGCGTCGTCGACGGATTCGCCGGCCACGGCCATCGTCACCGTGTCGAGCACCGCCCCGACACGGGGGGAGCCGATCTCGTCGAGCATCGCCGCCAGGGTGGGCGAGTCGTTGACCAGGTTGGACTCGACCCGCTGGAGCGGTTCGAGCACACACGTCACGCCCAGCGTGTCCGCGTAGGCGGCGATGTCCCCGATCGCGTCGACCGACCGGCGCCAGGCGGCGTCCACGGGCTCGTCCTCCCGGCCCCGTCCCGGCGTCACCAGCAGTTTCGCGGCGCCGAGTTCGACGCACAGTTCGGCCGCCCGGCGGAACACGGCGATGCTCTGCTCGCGCAGCCAGTCGACCGGGGAGGCCACGTTGACCGGGTACATCACCTGCTCGGGCGTCAGGCAGTACGCCGAGAGACCGCGTTGCTCGATGCGGCGGCGCATGTCGCGGGCCTCCGCGTTGCCGATCCGCGGGATGTGCAGGTGCGGGGCGATGCCCCACAGTTCGAGCTTCTCGCGGCCCAGCGCGACCGCGTCGTCCAGGAACGTGTCGAACGGCAGGTGCTGGTAGGCGAAGTTGGCTCCGGTCAGCCGTGGCGCACGGGCGGTCGGCATGAGGCCTGTCTTCCTTTCGTACGCGTCGAACAGGTAGTGCACGTCGTACACGTCGTACACGGCGTACACGGGGAGTCGTTCACTTGCCGATGCCGTCGGCCAGGCCCTTCACGATGTAGCGCTGGCCGAAGAGGAACAGGAGCACGACCGGGACCGCGGCGATCACCATGCCGGCGAACACGACGGGGAAGTCGGTGCCGTGCTTGCTCATCAGGCTCGTCAGTCCGACCGGCAGGGTCTGCACGTCACTGCCGTTGGTGAACACCATGGCGAACAGGTACTCGTTCCACGCGAAGAGCACGTGCAGCAGGACGGTGGACGTGATGATGGGCTTGCACATCGGCAGGATGATCCGCCAGAACGCGGTCCAGCGGCCGGCACCGTCGATCTGCGCCGCCTCGTCCACCTCGCGCGGCAGGTCGATCATGTAGGCGCGGATGAGGAAGGTCGTGAAGGGGACACGGAAGGCCGTGTACAGGATGAGCAGCGCCCAGAAGCTGTTGTACAGGCCGATCGACTGGAACATGCGCACCAGCGGGACGAGAGCGACCGTCGGCGTGAGCATGAGGCCGCCGAGGATCACGGCGGTGAGCACCTTGTTGAGCGGGATGTTCACCCGTGTGAGTCCGTAAGCCGCCCAGGCGCTGATGAAGACGGTCGCGACGGTGGACGTCACCGTGACCAGGACGCTGGTCGCGAGGTAGTTGCTCACGCCGCGGTTCCACGCGTCGCGGTAGTTGTCGAAACTGAGGTCGGTGGGGAACGCGAAGGGGTTGCCGAAGAGTTCGGCGTTGGACTTGAACCCGTTCAGCGCCATCCACAGCAGCGGATACAGCACCACCACCGCGAGGCCCAGCAGGAAGGCCCATATGAACAGGCGCGCGATCACGCCGAGGAAGCCGAGACGGCTCACCATTCCACCCTTCTCCTACGGGTGAACCACAGCTGCGCCATCGCGATCGTGAGCGTGATCACGAAGATCACCGTGCCGATGGCCGCGGCGTAGCCGAAGTCGTTGCGTACGAAGCCGTTGCGGTACAGCCACGTGCCGAGCACGTGGGTCGAGTTGTCGGGTCCGCCGCTGGTCATCACCATGACCTCGTTGAACACCTGGAAGGCTCCCGACACGGTCACCATGACCATCAGGCCGGTCATCTCCCGTACGAGCGGGAGCGTCACCTGGAAGAAGCGGCGGACGGGTCCCACGCCGTCGAGCGCCGCCGCTTCGTAGAGCTCCGCGGGGATGCGCTGGATGGCGACGGCGAACAGCAGCGTCGAGTACCCGAAGCCCTGCCACTGGCTCATCGCGATGACCGCCGCCATGGCGGTGCTCTCCTGCCCCAGCCACGCGTGCTCGAACGCGTCGAGGCCGACTGCCCCGAGGGCGTGGTTGAGCAGTCCCAGGTTGGGTTCGTAGACGAAGTAGAAGAGCAGACCCGCGACGGTCAGGGAGATCGCCGAGGGAATGAAGTAGATCGTCCGCAGGGCGCGCTGCCATCGCGTACTGCGGATGCTCTCGACGAGCGCCGCGAGCAGCAGGGCGCCGAAGACCTGGAAGACGACCGACAGCAGGGCGTACCAGAGGTTGTTGGTGAAAGAGGTCCAGAAGACCGGGTCGCCGAACAGGTCGCGGTAGTTGTCCAGGCCGACGAACTGCCGGCCGCCGCTGTAGATGTCCCAGGTCAGCGTGGAGTACCCGAAGTTCTGGACGAGCGGGAGGTAGACGAAGACGCAGAGCAGGACCAGGGCCGGCACGATCCACGCGAGCCCGGCTGCTCTTCGGTACAGGGTGCGCACCGGATTGATTCCCTTCGACCGCGCGCCGGTCACTTGGCGGATTCGGAGGCCCGGCGCACGCTGTCCATGACCTGCTCGGGCGACTTGCTGCCGCTGATGAGGGCCTCGCCGCCGGCCAGCCAGGCGTCGGCGACCTCGGGCGTGGTGACCATGTCCAGCCAACCGGCTAGGCGCGGGGCCTTGTTGACCAGGTCGATGCCCTCCTGGACGGCCTTGCTGGACGTCTGCGGGGTCACCGCGCCGATCACGGTGCTCGGCTGGCCGTAGGGCGGTGCGGAGAGGGTCTTCGCACTGGCGGAGCTGGTCACGAACTTCATGAAGTCCACGGCGAGGGCGGCACGCGGCGACCGGGCGTTGACGAAGTATCCCTCGGGCGCCCCTTCGACGACCTTCGGGTCTCCCTCGGCCTCCGCGGCGGCGGGGAGCGGGAAGATGCCGAGGTCCTCCGGCTTGAGGGCGGCGCCGGAGGTGGTGCTGTCGAACTCCAGGATCTCCTGGTAGTACATGGCCGCCCTGCCCTGGCCGAACGCCTCCTGCGCCGAGGTGTAGAGGACGCCGTTGGTGCCGCGTCCGGTGTCGGTGCAGCCGGACACCAGGGTCTTGAACTGCTTGAGCGCGGCAAGGTAGCCCGGGTCGTCCCAGGTGGCGGTCTTCGGGTCGTAGTCGGCCTCGCGGACGTCGGTCGGCACGTTGTGGGCGAAGAGCTGCTGGAGGTAGTGCAGGGCGGGCCAGCCGTCCTTGTTGCCGAAGGCGACGGGCTCGTAGCCGGCCTCGCGCAGGACGGGACAGGCGGCGATCAGCTCCTCGAAGGTCTTCGGCACGTCCACGCCGGCCTTGTCGAAGGCGGACTTGTTGTAGCCCATGAACTTGCCGTTGTTGTACAGCGGGACACCGTAGTAGCGGCCGTCGTGGGCGAACGCCGACAGGGACGACTCGCTGAAGGTCTTGCCCCACGCGGTGCCGGGGCCGATCACCTTGGTGAGGTCCGCCGCGCGGCCCCCGCGGATGAAGTTCTCCGCCCAGTTGCCCGTCCAGGTGAAGTAGATGTCGGGCAGGGCGTCCGACGCGGTGAGCGTCTTGGTCTTGTCCTTGATGCTCTGGTCGGTCTCCTGGATGAGCTCGACGTCCACCTTCGGGTGCTTGCGCTCGTACGCGGCGGCGAGGTCCTCGAAGTAGGGCTCCAGGGGCTCGCCCGCGAACTTGGTGAGGATGCTCAGGGTGCCGGAGTACTCCGGCTTCGCGGTCACGTCGGCCGCGGGACCCTTCGCCGGTCCGGCGAAGCAGCCGGTGAGGACGAGTGCCGAGGCCCCGAGAAGTGCCGCGGACCGCGTCAGTGCACGTGCGCGCATGGGCGTCCTTTCGTCGAGTGGGCGGGCCCGCCGAAGGTGCGGGCACGTCGGATCCGCTGCGGGGGAGTCCGGGGGACGGCCGCTGGCGTGCGGCGACTGTACAGAGAATCTGATACCGGTACCAGAGTAGGAACGAAGATCTTCTCCGGGAAGGTGCGGGACCGCCTCGCCACCCAGGCTGCCCTCTGGTCTTCAGATGAACAAAAGAGCAGGTAGAAGGCCTTGAAGAAGTCGATCGCGAACCGGCGTGCAGCACCTCGCTGTTGACGCCGTCGGCACGCTGTGTCAGCGTGTGGCCCGCGTGATACCGGTATCAGGTCGCTCAGCGCCGCCGGCCGCACCCGTTCCCGAAAGGACGCGAAGATGCTCGGATTCGACGAGCCGGAATTCCTCTCCCAGCTGGCGAGCACGGTGGCCCTGCGCCCCCGGATCGAAGAACTCGCCGACCGCCTCACGGACGAAGGCTTCGACAACCTCTTCCTCGTCGGCGCCGGCGGCACCTACGCCCAGATGTGGCCGTACGAGCGGCTCGCACGCCGCACCTCCACGCTGCCCGTCCACGCCGTCATCGCGGCCGAACTGGTCGCCGGGGGAGAGGCGACGCTCGGCGAGCGCTCGGTCGCCGTCTTCACCTCGGTGTCGGGCACCACCGAGGACAGCCTCCGGGCCATCGAGTACTGCAAGGCGAAGGGCGTGCGCACCGTCGGATTCACGGGCCACCCCGACTCACCCATCGCCCGGAGCGTGGACGTGGCCCTCGTCTCCGAGCCGAAGGCCTGGCCCTTCGATCCGCAGATGCTGCTGTTCACGGGCCGGTTGCTCGCGCGCCGGGGCGAGTTCGAGGGATACGAGAAGCTCGCCGACGAACTCGCCGGACTGCCCGGCATCCTCCTCGACGTGGCGCGGCAGGCCGAGCCGACGGCCGCCGCCTTCGCCGAGGCCCACAAGGACACCGACTACCACTTCCTGGTGGGCGGCGGAAACCTGTGGGGGTTCACCTACCTGTACTCCATGTGCATCCTCGAGGAGATGCAGTGGCTGCGCACCACCCGCGTGCACAGCGCGGAGTTCTTCCACGGCTCGCTGGAACTCCTCGAGGAGGACACGAGCGTGATCGTCTTCCAGGGCGAGGACGAGACCCGTGCCCTCACCGACCGCGTCGAGGCCTTCGCCAAGCGCATCTCCCGCGACGTGACGGTCTTCGACACCCGCGACTACGAGCTGGCCGGCATCAGCCCCGAGTTCCGCGGCCTGCTCGCGCCGGTGGTGCTCGACACCGTCATGGGCCGCGTCAGCAAGCACCTCGAACGGGTGCGCGGCCACTCGCTGGACCTGCGCCGCTACTACCGCGTCATGGACTACTGAGACGCGCGGCCGGCCGCTGTCAGTCCGGGGAGGACTCCGGCGGCAGGGGCCGGCGCATCGCGGTCCGGCACCGCGCATCGCGCACGGTGTTCCGCAGTCCGCAGTCCGCAGCCCGCAGTCGGTATCCGCAGTCCTCAGTCGGTAGTCCGCATCCGCCCGGCGACGTGTCCGCGCTGCCGGGCGCCCGTCCGTGCCCCCGCCCCGTGGCGTGCCGGGCCAGCGCACAGGAGAACCCATGAGAGTCCTCGGCTTCGGCGACAACATCGTCGACCGGTTCGTCGACCGCGGCATCGACTACCCGGGCGGCAACAGCGTGAACGTGGCCGTCTACGCGAGACGCCTCGGCATGGAGGCGGCGTATCTCGGGGTGTTCGGCGACGACGACCTCGGCAGCTTCCTGCGCGAGGCCATCGCGGACACCGGGGTGGCCGTCGACCGGTGCGCCGTGCGCGCCGGCGAGAGCGGCGTGTCCACCCTGCGGGTCGACGCCGGAGACCGTGTCTTCCTGGGCTGGAACGGAGGCGGCGTCACCGTACGCGAACCGCTCGTCCTCGACCCCGGTCTGCTCGACTACGTGTCGTCCTTCGACCTGGTGCACTCCAGCGTGTACTCGGGCAGCGAGGACGAACTGCCCAAGCTCGCCGGGCTGGACACGCTCACGACCTTCGACCTCTCCAGCGAGGAGGAGTTCCGGACACCCGGGTACCTGGACCGGGTCTGCCCGCATGCCGACCTCGTACTGCTGTCCTGCTCCCACCTGGACGAGGCGGCCACCCGGGACCTGCTGGCCGAGGCGGTGGGGCGCGGAGCGGGGCTCGCCCTCGCCACCCGCGGGGCCGGGGGCGCCGTCGCCCACGACGGCCGCACGACCGTGGCGGCGCCGGCCCGGCCCTTGACGGACGAGACGTCCCTCGTCGACACGATGGGCTGCGGTGACGCCTTCCTCGCCGGTTTCGTGGTCTCGCTGCTGCGCGCGGGCTGGCGGAGGCCGAGCCCGCCGGACCGCCACCAACTGGGGCGAGCGCTGCACGACGGGGCCGGCGCCGCCCACGACCAGTGCTTCACCGAGGCCGCGTTCGGCCGTGGCCGGCCCACCGGCCGACCGGCCGTGTCTAGCATGTGGACAGCCGTCGATGACGAGAAGTGAGGTACCCCAGCGATGCCAGCAGAGCGGCCCCGCCCGTCGGCGCCCCCGACGATCTCCGAGGTGGCCGCGGAGGCCGGAGTCGGCCGGGCGACCGCGGCCCGCACACTCGGCGGATACGGACACGTCAGCCCTGAACTGAAGGAGCGGGTGCTCGCCGCGGCCGAGAAGCTCGGCTACCGCGCGAACGCACTGGCCCGCAGCATGTCGACAGGTGTGACCCACACCCTCGGGGTCATCGTCGCGGACATCGGCAACCCGTTCTTCGCGGGTGTCGTCCGCGGCATCTGCGACACCTCCCGCGCCCGGGGATTCGACACGCTGGTCCTGAGTACGTACGAGAAACTCGACGAGGAGGTCGCGGCGGCCAACGTCCTCATCGACAAGCGCGTCGACGGCATCATCGTCGCGTCGGCCGCGGTCGACCGCTCCTCGGTCGGCCACATCCGCACGGCCCTCGACCGCGGCATCCCCGTCGTCCTCGTCGACCGCGCGGTGTCCTCACTCGAACTGGACGCCGTCGTCATCAACAACCGGGACGCGGCGCGCGAGGCGGTAGAGAAGCTCATCGCGGCCGGTCACCGGCGCATCGGATTCGTCTGGGGGCCGCCGGTGGACGAAGCCCCCGCGACACGGCGGGAACTGATCGCCGCCGCGTCCCGGAATCTGTGGACCGACGGGGAGCGCCTGCGCGGATACCTCGACGCGCTCGACGACGCGGGCCTCCCCTTCGACCCGGAACTGGTGATGGTCGGGCCGAAGGAGGAGGAACGGGCGACTCAGGAGGTCGCCCGGATGCTCGATCTGCCCGACCGTGTCACCGCACTGTTCTGCACCGAGACCGACGGAGTCACCGGAGCTCTGCGCGCCATCCGCGCGCGGGAGTTGTCCTGTCCCCGCGATGTGTCCCTGATCGGGTTCGACGACAGCGCCTGGGCCGCGGTCATGGTGCCCCCGCTCACCATGATCGAACAGCCGGTGCACCAACTCGGCTCAACGGCGGCCGAAGTACTGCTCGGCATCCTCGAAGGAGCCGAACCGCGCCGCGACATGCACACCCTGCGCGCCCGCCTCGTGGAACGCTCGTCGGTCGCACCGCCGCCCAGTCCGTGCTGACCTGCGGTGAGGGCCGACCGCGGACCCGACGAGCGGGCCGTCATCTCACCTGCATGCCCTTGAACGCAGCGGAACAGCGGAGCAGCAGGCCGAAGCCGACGCACGCGACCGACCGCCGTACAGCAGTTCAGCGGGAGAGGGGCAAGACGTCCGAAGACCTGTCGTGTTCGTCGGCCAAGGGCAGGGCCCCGGGCCGGCGGCGGGACCTCGCACGCTCGGCTCCGGCGCTCAAGGCCGGCGGCGAGGCGAACCGCCCGACGGCCTCGGCGATCTCACCCAGACGGATCCGGTCCGTGTATCCGGGGCTGTCACGAACGGCCGTGAGCCTGGCCCGGGTCACCAGGGCGGTGTACAGACCGTCCGCGTCGCAGACGACCAGCTGACTCGTGCGGGCGGCGGCCATCACACACAGTGCCACCTCCACGGTCATGTCCTCCCAGACCTGCGGTCCGGCCGCGTCCATGGTGTCGGCGACTGCGCCGTGGGCGGGCCGGGCGCTCGCCCGGCGGAACTGCGTCTGGACAAGCGTCAAAAGATCCTCCTGCGGTGATGGGCCCGACTTACTGATCACGAAGGTTCTATGCCGTCGCACCGACGGCGGACTGCCGTTCGGGCGTGCGGCGGGCCGCCGAGGCGGGACGGCGCCGGCCGCGTGAGGCGGAGCCGCGCTTCTTGGGACGTTCGACCACCGGTGCGGTGATGACGACCGGGATGCCGGAGGGGGCCTGGGCGCCGGTGATGCGGTGCAGGGCCTCTTCGCCGACGCGAACCTGGGTGGTCCGCGGAACGATGCCGGCCGCTGCCATGAGGCGCGTCATGTCGCGCCGCTGGTTCGGGGTCACCAGGGTGACGACGCTGCCGGACTCTCCTGCGCGGGCGGTCCTGCCGCCGCGGTGGAGGTAGTCCTTGTGGTCGGTCGGCGGGTCGACGTTGACGACGAGGTCGAGGTTGTCGACGTGGATGCCGCGCGCCGCGACGTTGGTCGCCACCAGCACGTTGACGTGCCCGGTCTTGAACTGCGCCAGCGTGCGGGTGCGCTGCGGCTGCGACTTGCCCCCGTGCAGGGCGGCGGCCCGTACCCCGCTGTTCAGGAGGTGATCGGTGAGGCGGTCGACGGCGTGCTTGGTGTCCAGGAACATGATCACGCGGCCGTCGCGTGCGGCGATCTCGGTGGTGGTCGTGTGCTTGTCGGCGCCGTGGACGTGCAGGACGTGGTGCTCCATCGTCGTGACCGCGCCGGCCGAGGGGTCGACGGAATGCACGACGGGATCGCTGAGGTAGCGGCGCACGAGCAGATCCACGTTGCGGTCGAGGGTGGCGGAGAACAGCATGCGCTGGCCCTCGGGACGGACCTGGTCGAGCAGTGCGGTGACCTGCGGCATGAAGCCCATGTCGGCCATCTGGTCCGCCTCGTCGAGGACGGTGATGGACACCTGGTCCAGTCGGCACTCACCGCGGTCGATGAGGTCCTTGAGACGTCCCGGTGTGGCCACGACGACCTCGGCGCCACCGCGCAGGGCGCTCGCCTGCCTGCCGATCGACATCCCGCCCACCACGGTGGCCAGCCGCAGCTTCACGGAGCGGGCGTACGGCGTGAGCGCGTCGGTGACCTGCTGCGCCAGCTCACGCGTCGGTACGAGGACCAGCCCCAGCGGCTGCCCGGCCTCGGCGCGCTGCCCGGCCGTACGGGCCAGCAACGCCAGCCCGAAGGCGAGGGTCTTGCCGGAGCCGGTGCGACCACGGCCGAGGACGTCCCGACCGGCGAGGGAGTTCGGCAGGGTCGCGGCCTGGATCGGGAACGGCACGGTCACGCCGTCCGAGCCGAGCGCGGCCAGCAACGCCCCGGGCATGTCGAGATCGGCGAAGCCTTCCACGGCGGGCAGCGCGGGGGTGATCGTCCTGGGGAGGGCGAACTCCCCCTGGACCACGGCGGACCGGCGGCCGTAACCGCCGGAACGGCGCGGGGCCGACGAACCGAATCGGCTGCCACCCCTGCCGGGGTCGGCACTGCCGTTACGGGTGCGGGCGAAGCGGTCGTTCGTGCGTGTGCGGTTCATGCGGAACCTTCCTCGATGCGGCACATGGCAAGGAATTCCCGCAGCGATGAGCGACACGGAGAATTGCAAGAATGGGCCGGTGAAGCGCGGCAGCGCCGGATCCGTCCGCCGGAAAAACCGTGCGGTCGCAGGCGCTGAAATGAGTGGCGCGAGGTGGACGCAACATGTGGGGCGTCCACAGGGATGTAGCCATGCGGAACACGTCTGTATACATCTGTATACGCCTGTATTCCTGAGGAAGATCCGTCCGGCGAACCCACGGATTTCCTGGTCGTCGCCCACAGGTGAAGCCCTTGTGGGAAATGCGAGCAGCTGGGGCCCGCACCCCGAAGGATGCGGGCCCCAGCTGCAAAGCTCGCGTCAGTGTCAGGCGAGAACGATGTTCTCGGCCGTCGGGCCCTTCTGGCCCTGCGCGATGTCGAAGCTCACCTTCTGGCCTTCGAGCAGCTCACGGAAGCCCTGGGCGGCGATGTTCGAGTAGTGGGCGAACACGTCGGCGCCGCCACCGTCCTGCTCGATGAAGCCGAAGCCCTTTTCCGCGTTGAACCACTTCACGGTGCCAGTAGCCATGTCATATCTCCTTTGGGGCAGTGCATCGGGATCCGCACAGCGCGGACACCATGTCGCCGCGATGATTACCCCGCCCGGAAAAAGACCGGAAAGACAAAAGTGCTTCCAGTCGCATTGACGCCGACCGGAGAGCACTTGAAGTTTCGGGAACCACAACTGCAACCGAGATCAACAGTAGCACGCCACAGCGGTCGGCGTGCGGTGAAGAATCCCACTCCGTTCATGGCGGCAAACAATCTGCCTGCATCCTCCATTAAAATCTCAGCTCGCGGGCACAGATATTGAAAAAAGCCGTGCCCGGCCGCCGCCGTACACCAGCCCCGGACTGGTCGGCCGATCAGCGCCTGGGGGCCAGGGCTGCTGGAGCCGGCGGCTGACCGGCCGGCAGCCGGTGGAGCGGCTGGGCCGGTCTTTGCCTGTTGGCGCGCGAGGACCACTGGAGTGCGCGTCGGCGGTCAGCGTTTGACGCGACTGCGGACGGCCAGGACCGCGAGGCCGAGGAGCACGGGTTCGGCGAGGCGGGAGGTCATCTCGGTGTAGGTGCCGGTGGTGGTGAGATCCTGGCCGGAGGAGCGGAAGATCACCGAGTTGATCACCACGCGCAGTGCCTTCTCGAACCGCCCGGTGGTGACACGTTCGGTCAACGCACCAGTGGGGTTGCGCGGGTTGGGCGTGTCGGTGATGAGGACGAGGTTCTGCCCGGCGCGGACCTGCTGGCCGGTGGTTCGTGGTTTCGGGTCGTCGGTGGGCAGGCCCCACAGCACCATCACCGCGATCGTGGCGGCCATGGCGGTCACCAGCCAGGCCAGGGCACGGGTGGCGCGCAGCCCGTACCCGGACAGAGCCCAGTAGGCGGTCAGCAGCGTCCGTTCACCGAAGGGCCGGGTGGTGTCGTGGCGGCGCATCTCGCATTCGCCGTAGGAGAAGTCGGCGGCGTCCGGTTCGTTCTTGCCGTCTTCCAGGGACTTGCGCAGCTGCCGGTACAGCGCCGCCATCGCCGCGGGCTTCAGTCCGGGAGCATCCTGCGGGGAAGCGCCCAGCCGTGAGCCCGGCCGGGGTGGCGGGCGGCGCGCACCCGCCAGTGGTGTTCCTCGGCCAGTGTGTTGCGCCGGCTCCACCGCCTGGGGAAGCGCGGGTTCCAGCCGGCGGGGGTGGTGGCGAAAGTGCACCAGCCGTCCACGCGCAGCTGGTCCAGGTGAACCGCCCCGGCGAACCGGCATTCGCTGAGATCGATGTCGTGCAGGGCCAGGTGCGCCGCATCGACTCCGCCCAACGAGGCCAGGCGCACGCCGGGCTCCTGACCGGAGAGCTCTGCCTCGGGCACCGGGTCATGCGCCCCAGCGGAGAGAAAGGGGTCCGGGCGGGCGGCCACCACCACCGGGTACTCGAAAACCGCGTCCCGCAAGTCCAGTTCGGCGTAGCGCAGCTGAAGCGTGGCGGTCGACGCCCACCTGGTGCGCGCACAACTCGCCTGACGGGCGGCGACCTCCACCGTCACCGGCTGCTGGAACACCGCACCGTCCAAGTGCACCCGCTTGCCGCACACCAACGGCCCCAGATGCGGCGCCGTCTCGAACCGCACCCCGCGAAACCTGGCGTCGTCGGAGAAGACGGTCATGTCGAAGCCGGCATCACCGGAGAAGGACGCTTCGCCGAACACGGCCCCGCCGGAAAACGTTGCCCTGGCGAACTCGGCGCCAGGGCCGGAGAAGGTCGCCTCACCGAAGTTGGCGTCGCATAAGGACGATCGTGCACGGCCGGCTGGTTGCCCCCGCTCCGCAGCCTCGCCCACTGAATGGCCGGGTGGCGAACGTGTCCTCCAGGGGCGGTACTGGGTCCACACGATGGCGCTTCACGTCCTTGCGGGCCTGGGCACGGGCTATGGAGTTGGACCTTTGCCGTCGACGTCGGGTTGCTGCATCCTGTCCATGTTCCGCTGACGCCGAGTCATGAGGAGCTGGGAAGCTGTGCGCGGTGCCCGGTGGCGAAGCGGACGAAACCGGCGATACGCGGGCTGAACGTAAGCACACACTGCTCGCTCAGCGCCGAACGCACGCCCGCCACCACGTCAGCGTCCGGTTCACCGAACACGTCGAAGCGCTCCACCCGGCAGTGCTTCATCACCTCTTGGATGTACGGGTCCGCCAACTCCCAGTGCGTGCGGACTGCGTCGGAGTCCTGGTAGAGCTCAAAGCTGTGGGCAAGCATCCGCTCCTCCTCCACGAAGGTCTCCACCATCAGCTGGGGCCCGTGCTGCTGTGCGAACGCCACGGCCCGGGCGATGGCGTCGCGGAAGCCCTCCAGGTGACCGTCGGTGATGCGCATGGTGTTCCGGAAGAGAAGAACCGTCGTGTCGTGAGTGGTCATGACGCCACCCTCGCCCCTCAACCATGGTTGAGGTCAAGCGCTGATCCGCCCAGGCTTCCTCCTCGGCCCCGTCGGCGTCCTCGTCCAGTCAGGCCACTGATCAACAAGGCGCCCCCGGGAAAACGATCGGTCGTGGCGCCGTGGCTGTGGCCTCTCCTCTCCCGGTCCCAACCGGTGTTCCCCCAGCAGCGCAAGGAGTTTCTGAAGCTGCCCGACGCACATGTGCACGGGCCCGTCGGCACACGGCTGTCCTGCTGCGCCCAGCGGCGGTGAACGGAGTGGAGACACCACCCGAGCCCTTCGCCAGGATCGGCTCGCCATGACTTCCGCCAGTGATCCCATGCGGCTCCCGGCCCGGATGGTCCGGGTGCCGGTGCGCATGATGCGTCCCTCGCCGCTGGTGTTCGCGAAGGCGGTCTGGGAGTTTGCCAGCGGTGCCACCGGGGCGAACTTCACCAGGCGCTTCCGCCGCGCCATGCGTGACCCCGGCACGGATCCATCACTGGGCATCGACGCCATGACCTACGCTCCGCTGGCACTGCGGGAGACCGGCGCCGTCTACATCTTCGACGAGGGCGGCCTGCGACTGGAGGGCAGTTCTGAGGTCTCCCTCGCACTGCCCTGGAGTGAGGTGGAGCGCGTGGCGCTGCAGGTGCAGCACTCCCCGTTCCTCGGCCTGACGATGTTGCGGTTGCTGCTGTGGCCGGCCCACCCGCAGACCTTCCTGGCCGCCCATCCGGGGAGCGCGCCCGCCTGGGACGCGGGACTCGGGGGATGCGCGTTGGAGGTCGTCAAGGCCATCACCGTCCCGCAGGATTCCATCGACCTGATGCTGGCCGGCCTGGCCTTCGCGGGGGAGCGGTTCGACGGACGGGTGGAGGAGGTCCCGCTCGCCGAGTGAGCCAGGCCAGAACACCAATGGCGGCCGGAACCGCAGGCCCGAAAGGTTCAGCTCAGGGCGGTCAGCGGGAGTCGTTCCAGGGTGGGCGGCGCGAGTTGTTGCCGGGGCGGCACAGGATGCAGCGACCTGCCGCTGTGGATGGACACCGCCGGCGACCTGATCGACGGGTACGGCCACCTGCGTGAGCGATGAGTTTGGCCGGCGGATCGGGTCTGCCCTGTATGACTCGCATCATCGCTGACATCTCGGTCTCTCTCGACGGCTTCGTCACCGGGCCCGGCCCCGGCCCGGACAACGGTCTGGGCACCGGCGGCGAGGCCCTGCACACGTGGGCGTTTTCCGACGACCCCGACGACCGGCAGGTCCTGCGCGAGGCGACCGCGTGCTCGGGCGCCGTCGTCCTCGGCCGCCACCTCTTCGACGTGGTCGACGGGCCGCAAGGCTGGGACGACACGTCCGGCTACGGCGCCGGCGAGGTCGGCAAGCCCGCGTTCGTCGTGGTGACGAGCTCCCCGCCGGAGTCGGTGCGGACAAGCAACCTCGACTGGACGTTCGTCACCACCGGTCTGCCCGACGCCGTCACCGCCGCGCGCGAGCGGGCCGAGGCGGCGTCGTCGGACAGCGGCAGGGACCTCGACGTCATCCTCATGGGCGGCGGCGCCACGATCGGCTCGGCGCTCGACGCCGGGCTGGTCGAAGCGCTGACGCTGCACCTCGCGCCCGTCGTGCTGGGCGCCGGGACACCACTGTTCACCGGCGGAGCGCCGCGCACGCTGGTGCAGCGGAGCGTGATCTCGACATCGACCGCGACGCACCTGACCTACGACGTCTCGCGGTGATCCGATGACCACTGCCGACGTCAACGACATCACCTTGGGCATCGAGCAGTTCGGCGACGACGACGCGCCACTCGTCCTGCTCGCGGGCGGGACGACAATGCTCTCCTGGCCCGACGCGCTGTGCGAGCGCCTCGCCGCCGGCGGGCGCCGTGTGGTGCGCTACGACCTTCGCGACAGCGGGGAATCGACGACGGCGAATCCGCAGGCGCCGGCCTACACCCTGCGCGACCTCGCCGCCGACGCGGCTGCCCTCGCCGACAGGCTCGGCGGAGGGCCTGCGCACCTCGCGGGGATCGGCGTCGGCGGGATGGTCGCCCAGGTGGCCGCGCTCGACCATCCGGGCGCGTTCTCGGCGCTCACCCTGGTCGGCACCCGCGCGGTGGCCCCCGGCAAGCCCGACGATGACCTCCCTGACCACGACCGGGCGACCATGGGGCGGCTGTTCGCGCGTCCGATGCCCGACTGGTCCGACCGCGAGGCGGTCGCGGAGTTCGCCGCCACCGGTGCGGAAATCCGCGGTGACGACCCCGTCGCCGCGCGCGCCGTCGCTGCGCGCATCTGGGACCGCACGCCCGGCACCGCACCCCCGGTCCAGATGGCCAACCAGATGGGCATGGTGTTCTCCAGGCTCGACTGCACACCCCGCTGGCGCGAGCGCCTGCCCGAGATCAAGGTCCCCACGCTCGTCGTCCACGGCCGCCGGGACCGGTTCTTCCCCGTCGGCAACGGCGAGGCGCTCGCACGCGAGATCCCCGGAGCACGGCTGCTCGTCCTCAAAGAGGCTGCCACCGCGATCCCCGATGCGACGGTCGGCGAGGTCAGCGAGGCGATGCTCACGCTCGGGTAGGAAACGGCGGACGCCGCGCGGGACTGGCCCTTGGAGAACCCATGCCCTCCGCCGCCTCCGCCGAGCATGTCGGCGTCACGCCGGCCCTGCGTCGGCTGTACCTCGTCCGTCGAAGCGCCGCACAGGACGACCCTTCGCTGACCACCCTCGACGGCTACCCCACACGGCCGGTGCACTTCGAGCCTCGCTCTGTGTAGTTTCGTAGCAGGCCGTGAGGCATATACCCGCGATTGTTGACGGAAGGCACGCTGAACATGACTGGAGAACGCGACCGTTGGGCGGAACTGACAGGTGGAAAAGCCGGAGAGGAATATGCCCAGCGTTTCGCGCGGCTCGCCGAATCGGGCCATGACATCCACGGTGAGGCGACCTTCTGTGCCGCGCTGCTGAAGCCCGCCGCCCGGGTACTCGACGCCGGCTGCGGCACCGGCCGGATCGCGATCCGGCTCACCGAACTGGGCCACTCCTGCACCGGCGTGGACGTTGACCCCTCGATGCTCGCCGTCGCCCGCCGCGACGCCCCCACACAGGAGTGGCTCCTCGGCGACCTGGCCCATCTGGATGCCCTTGGTCTGCATCCGGGCTTCGACCTGGCGGTCGCCGCTGGGAACGTCATTCCCCTGCTGGCCCCCGGCACCGAATCAGCCGTCGTACGGCAGTTGGCCGCCGTGCTGCGCCCTGGCGGACTGCTGGTCACGGGCATGGGCCTGGACGCGGCACACCTGCCCCTGCCCGAACCAACGGTGACCCTCACGGACTTCGACCACTGGTGCACCCAGGCCGGACTGACCCTGCGTCAGCGCTACGCCACCTGGAGCGGCGAGCCCTACTACCAAGGCTGTGGCTATGCCGTCAGCGTGCACTCACGCTCCATCACGTGAGTCCGCGCCCTGCCCGCGCGACTTCGTGTCGCACCTTCAGGCGGTTGATGCACCGCTCATCAGTGTTGCGCTGCTTGTAGGTCACGCGGTCGCAGGCCGGTGACTCGCCGCCTCGGCTGTCCGACGTAGCGGTGACTGTGCTGGTCCACCGGGATGGGGATCACGGTGAGCCCGTCGATCACCTGCCGGCGGTCCCACCACCGACCACCTCGCTGCGGCGTGCGGTCGGGGTTCATGCGTCGCGCGGAACTGCTCGGGCGTGCCGACCACGATGTCGGCTTGGTTCAGCGTAAGAGTCTCCTCGCTTGCCGGCTCCGAGCCCTACGCCGGCGAAGGGCCGCGGTAGGTGCCGAAGGTCCACAAGTTGCCCTCCGGATCGCGCACCGTGCACACGTACGCCGCGGCACCCGACCCGAACCGGGTCTCGTGCGGCGGTTCGAGAACTTCGCCACCAGCGTCGACCACCCGCCGGTGCACCGCGTCCACGTCGTCGCTCACCACGTAGACCGCACTGGTTCCGGCCCGCATCCGCCCGTGCACGCTGTCCGTGTGCCG
Organism: Streptomyces sp. DH24; assembly: GCF_029813775.1. GTDB lineage: Bacteria > Actinomycetota > Actinomycetes > Streptomycetales > Streptomycetaceae > Streptomyces. The sequence goes on from NZ_JARVKW010000056.1 coordinate 21,956, forward strand.
GGTCGAACCGAACACCAACGCACCACCGCCGGGCCAGCGCAGCTCTGCGTGCCCGATGCCGCCATGGTCGTCCGGCGCGGCGACCACCTCGGTGAAGCCCAGCACGTCGACCAGAAAGCGCAGCGCCGCTCTCGTGTCGTCGTAGTGCAGGACCGGCCACACGGAGGACGGGGAGACATCAGGCGACATGCCACTCATCCTAGTCTGGCGTTCCTTGACTTGGCCGAGGCCGCGCAGATGTGATGCCTCTCGGCGCTGAGGGTTGGCCTGACCCTGTACGAGGCTGCGGGCGCCGCCGTGCTGCGGGATGCGAGCCGCACGCTCCTTCGGGGCAGGGCATCGGCTGACGGGCGTCGCCTGCGGCCGGTGACGGCGGCTGCCCGATGCTCTTCCCGCAGCTGCGGAACCGCCTACGGTGCGGTGGCGAGGAGGTGTGTCCACCATGTCCGGCCCTGGTACGCGGTGAGGCCGAGTCCGGTGTGCGTGTAGGCGCAGTTGAGTATGTTGCGGCGGTGGCCGGGGCTGTTCATCCAGGCTGTGACGACTGTGGCGGCCGTGGGGTGGCCGGTGGCGATGTTCTCGGCCCAGGCGCGTGGCGGGCGGCGGTGTCCGTCGTGGCCGGACGGGGGTGGTGTGGTGCTGTGCACCAGGGCATGCGCGCGGGCCATGAAGTCGCTGTGGCGGGAGGCCGCGGACTGGAGGGCGGGCAGAGGCCTGAGCGGTTGGCATCCGGCGGTGCGGCGGTGCTGATTGATGAGCTCCAGCGTCTGTGCCTCCAGTGATGATTGGCCATGGGTGAGGGCGGCCGGAGCGGTCGCGGGGGAGGGGCCTTCGGCTGCGGAAGCGGTGGGGGGTGCCTGGGCGGTCAGCGCGGCCGCCACGACGGCGCAGGCGGCAAGGTGCAGAGCAGAGTGATGACGGGTGCTCATCGGCGCTGCCGCGGGATGTAGGGACGGCCGGCGGGCGCGGACGGGGGTGAGGGCTGGGGCGGGAACAGTAATGCCAGGGCAAGGGCGGCCAGGTAGCCGGTGAGGTCGCGCGGTGTCGGGGGCGGGCCGTGCATGATGGTCCCTTCTCGCCGGGTGCGGGAGGTGCGGCTGATCAAGTGGCCGCTGTCACCTGGGTGTTCGGACCGGCCCGGGTGTGCCGGTGGCAGGTGGCGCGGGGCCGGTCCGGTTCGTGCGTGGCCGGGCGGGTGTGGTGGTGGCCGGCACCGCTTCGCCGGGGCCGGCGGCGGCTTTCGAGTGGTGTGGTGTCAGGTGTCGGCAGGGCCGGGGCCCCGGCTGGGGCGGTGAGGGAGGAGGCCTCAGCCGGGGCGGTCGGGGGAGTGTCAGCTGATGACGGGGGGTACCGGGTAGCAGCCGGGGTGTGCCGTTCTGGCGGGGTCCAGGGCGTTGAGGACGAGCTGGTGGACGATGGGGTCGTAGGAACTGCCGATGTGGTCGGTCAGGTCCAGGCGGCAGACGTTCTGCAGCAGGATGTTTCTCACCTTCGCCCCTGGTCCCGCGGTGAGGTACTGGTTGGTGTACGGGGTGACGACCTCGTCGTAGCGGGTGACGATGGTGGTGTAGGTGACGCCGGGCATCGTGTCACCGCCCTGGTCGAGCCTCCTGTGGACGTCTGATCCGACGACCTGGTCCGGCAGCGCCTGGCCGCCGAGTTCTCCGACCCAGCCGAGCAGGCCGATGGTCTTGGCCAGGGTGGCCAGTCCCACCATGGTGGTGCCGTGGTTGGAGGGGGAGATGCCCACCAGATGGTGGACCTTGGCGGCTCCGCCGTTGAACTTCAGGTACCAGCGCGGCAGTACGCCGCCGCCCTGTGAGTGCCCCACCAGGTCGACCTTCTTCGCGCCGGTGGCTTTGAGGACCTGGTCGACGAAGCGTGCGACCTCGGCTGCGGAGTGGGGAATGTGGTTGCGGCCCTTGATGACCGCTCCGCGGGGCGCTCCCTGGTTGACCGCGAAGACGCAGTAGCCTTCGTTGCGGAGCTTGGGGGAGAGCTCGTTCCAGTTGTTGAAGGCGTTCTCGAACGTTCCGTGGATGAGCACGACCGGACGCGGGTGGCGGGCGGTGGGCTTGCAGTCCCAGTCGTTGGCGCCGGGCGGGTCGGCGTCGGGCCGGCTGAGGGAGTTCAGGAACGCCTGGGGGAAGTTGTCGATGCCGGGCGGGACCGGTGTCGGTTCTCCTGCTGGTGCTGGTGCTGGTGCTGGTGCTGGTGCTGGTGCTGGTGCTGGTGCCGGTGCTGCGGCGGCCGGTGCCACGGCAGCGGTGGAGGCCGCGGCGAGAGCTACGAGGGTGGCGGCCACGGCGCCTGAGAGCCGGCGGGCCAGCCGTGTTCGGAGGTGGGTGCGGGCACGGGTGACCGCAAGAGGGCGGGTTCTCATGAAAGGTCCCCTTCGGGGTGGTCACGGGCCGACGACCGGCGCACGCCCCCTCACGGTGCGTAACAGGCGGAGCCCGGCAGTGAGTTGGTCACCCGGGACGGTGCCCTGCCCGCCTGCTCCTTATCCGGAGGGTCATCCGTGTTGGTTACGTGTTGTGATGATGTGAGCGGGGGCAGGGGGCGTTGGGTCCCGTCCCGCCCCGAAGGGCGGCGCCCAGGGCGTCGGCGGGGTACGGCCGCACTCTCGGTCGCGCCCGGCTCGCGGGCAGGCGCCGGGGCGGCGGCAGCGCTCCGGTGCGGGCAAATGCGCTGTTTCGCAAGGGAGTTGGCGGGCAGGGGCCACCCGTTCGAGGGACCCGACCGCGCATTCACTAAAAGTAGTATTGCGTTTACGGTTGGTTACTCCGCACGGTGGGTGCACCGCGATCGGCGTCAGCGGCACAGCGGAGTCTCTGGTCCCCCTCCCCGCAGCTCCCTCAGCGTGTCCGCCGGCCGATCACTCCCGAAAGGAGCAACACCGTGCAGTCACTCAGCTTCTCCCGCACCGCCCGCAGGGCAACGATGGGCCTGGCCGCCGCCGGCCTTGCCGCCGGACTCGGCCTCAGTGGTGCGCCGGGTGCGCAGGCCGCACCCAATGTCGCCGTCTCGTGCAGCACCGCGGGGCAGCTCAACTTCCAGCCGGGTGTGCAGATCATCCCTCTCCCGCAGCAGGCCACGCTGAACGGCGAGGGATCATGCACCGACAACAGCGGTGTGGGTATCCGCAGCGCGAAGCTGTCCGCGTCCTTCTACAACTTCCTGTTCAGCTGCGTCGCCACCCCATCCAGTGGCGGCAGCGGCTCCGGCACCATCGAGTGGACCCTCGATGACGGTAGCAAGACCACCAGCAAGGTGGACATGAAGTGGGACCACACCGTCCTCAACACCGGGCACATCAGCGGTCACATCCGCCAGGGCATGTTCGCCGGCGAGGGCTTCAACGCCGACCTGCAGGTCAGCCTCTTCCAGGGGATCGGTGAGTGCACGGTCGGCGCCCCCATGGGCGGCGTGAAGAACGCGGGAGCCAGCGGCACGTTCGCCATCGGCTGACGCCAGTGACGCCGCCCCGCTGACGGCATGGACCGGGCGGGCGTCGTGACCATCGGAACTGGCCACGACGCCCGCCCTCACCATCCCACCCCCACCCTCCAGCCGCCAAGAGGGCACAAAGACCTCTGCCGCGGCAAGAGCCCGCCCGGCAAGCGCGCCGCCCCTGTCACGCACTTCGGCCTGCCCTTCGGGCAGCCCTCGACTGCCCCACGGCGGGCACGGGCGGCCGCACCCACCACTTCGAGGCGCAGGCGCCCGCAGAACCGGACCTGCCGTCCGGCTGCACCGCCATCCCTTTCGAACACAGGAGCAGACTCCATGTCCCAAGCAACCGCTCTCCGCCTCTTCGGCACCGTCATGCTCGGTACTCTGGCCGCCATGGCTCCCACGGCAGCCGTCGCCGCCCCGGCCGTTCCCGTCCCCGAAGCAGCCGTCTTCATCGACCACGTGCAGACCGGCGAGCACATCACCCCCAACGGCTTCGCCCAGGGACCGACGACGTACGTGGACATCTGGGAAGACCACAACGGTGTCATCCACGACACCGAAAAGTGGACCTACGAGGCCGTGAGCGGCAGCAGCACCACGTTCCTCGTCAAAAACGCCGGCGGCAACAACGTCTGTCTGCAGCCGGCCAGCGTGGAGAACCGCAAGGTCATCTCCACCAAGACCTGTTCAGCCTCCAACAAGCAGCAATGGTGGCACCTGTACAACACCGACACAGGAGTCCAGCGCGGCTTCACCCTGCGCCCCTACAACGACACCTCTCTCGCCATCACCCCCGCCGGCGTCCCCAGCGCCAACGACCAGTACCTCGTCCTCTCACCCGTCGGCGACTACCTCAACCAGGTATTCCGCAACCGCCTCGCCTGACCACGAGCTGAGCGGTGGGCCGCAGCCGCTGCGGCCCACCGCACCACACCCGGAACCAGGCACCGAGGACGACGAGGACACCTCTCCGTGGTCGACCGGCCTCTGATCAATGAGGCCAGCGGCCCGCTCCTCTGCTTCACCTCATCTACTTCGCCATGCACTGGAGCATGGCAGAGGAAGCACCAGCCTTTGCGGCAGATCTGGCGGACTCGATGAGCCTGATCTGCTTCGACGTACAACTGGACCGGCTCAGGCCCAACTCGCCGGACACGAGGAGCCGTTCGACCGGATCCGCCGCGGACAGTCCAACAACCGGCGTGACAATAGAAACGACGTCATGAACAGTGCTGCGGTACGTGCTCGCATGCACGCACCGCAACACCGTCGTTCGGGGAACGACGTCAGCAGCCGAAGTCCCACTCATGCGAGGCGCCCCAGTCGTTGGCGCTGCTGCTGTAGGCGACCTTCTGGTTGGGGGCGAGGCAGATGGTGTGGTTACCGCCCTGGAAGTACTGCGGGTAGACCCTCACGTAGCTGGGAATCCCCGGGCCGGTGATACCGGCGTTGATCCAGGACGAGTCCTTGGCGAAAACGTCCGACTCCCACCAGCTGTCGTCGCCGGACCATGCCCTCTTGTAGCCGTTGTAGTAGGCGTCGGTCGTGACGCAGAAGTGCCCTGACGGGCAGCTGTCGTCCGCCGAGGCGGTGCTCGGCAGAGCAACGCCGGCGAACACCGCCAGGGCGGCAGCGGACAGGGCTATGACAGTCCTGCGCATGGGTTCTTCTCCTTTTTTCCGTGGGAAACGAACGCGTCATTTGGTCTGTGTCGAATCCGACAGGATCCGCTCGGCACGGGGCAGCGCGGACTGCCTCATCCGTTGTCGTGTGTCGATCTCTTCCCGCCGTATGCGGCGCTGCTCGTGTGCGTAGTGCTTCTCCAGGCGCCGCGCCGCGCTCACCAGCCCGGTGCGGTCGACGCAACGCGCCTCCGTAACGGCGAGGTCGCGTTCGAGGGCGTCCCTGTCGGCGTCGCTGAGCCGCTTGGCACGGGCAACGAAACCTTCCCGCAGCGCACCGGGGCTGCCGGCCGGATGGCCCGCCCTGGTCATGCATGCGGACCAGGCACTCAGCGCTTTCCGGTATGCCGGGTCGGCGAGTATGCGCGGACCGCTCTCGGACGCAAGGTTGTTGACCATCGTGTCGGCCTTGAACCACGTGTCGAAGTCTCCGTAGAGCTCCTGCTGCGCCTGGGACATGCAGCCGTCGCGGTTGCCCATGATCCTGTGACCGCTGGACAGTTCCACCGTGACGATTCCGTCCCGGCCACTGCCCCCCAGGGCCTGCTGATACTGCTGCCGGCGCTGGGAAGGCAACGTGCTCACATACCGCACGTTCGGGTTCGCCGTGCGCAGGGCTTCGTGGTCCCGGGCGTTGTTGTCACCGAACCCGTGCGTGCGCGCCCACGCGATGTCGTCGATGCCGTACGGGAAGCGGCGCTGTTCGGCGCTCGGCCGCGGGGACGGGGAGGCGGCGCTCCGCGTCCGCTCGGGCGCGGTGGCGTACCAGAAACCGTGGCCACGCATGCAATCGGCGATCAGTTGCTCCTGCGCCCGCCGCAAAAGTGCTGTGTCGCTCCGGTCCGACGCGGTGGTCTCCCGCTGCGCGCCCTCGCCTTCGCCCATGCTCCCGCACCCGGCAACCACGAGGGGCAGCGCAAGTGCCGCCAGTCCGGCTGCGATCCGCCTGCCCAGCGGAATCATGTCCTCCAACCCCTTCCCGGCGGTGTCCTTCCGGCCCGGCCATCCCGGACCGTGTGCGCGGACGCCGAACGGCCGGCCCGCCGCCCTTCGTGCGATCGCTACGCTCAGCTGCGCCGCGCTCGGTCCTGATCACCGTAGGACGGAACGCACGCAGGGGGTCCTGACGTATGTCAGGGTCGGGTCGGGCCGACCGCTCGGCTCCTGGTGACCGGGCATCACCGATGTCCGCGTGTGTGCGCAGGTTGCGTATCTCCACCAGCAGTTCCTCGGCCGGTACGGCTCGTCCAACCGCTTGAAGCACAGCCCCACCAGCCCGGCCGCCGTCCACTCCAGCCACCCTCGCGCCACGGCCGGGTCGGTCGTCGACGGGCACAGCGTCAGAGGTGCCTCCAGACGGTGGTCCCAGAACAGCGACTGCAACGCCGCGCACCGCCGCTCGTACGGCCAACCGGTCTGCTTCGGGGAGATCCTCGCTGTGGGTGCCGCTGCTGAAGATTGGCCCTGCCGACGGCTAACCCAATGACGACGGGCCGGACAGGATTACCCTGCCCGGCCCCGCATCTCGTCCGTAGCTGCTACGCCAACGCATGCCGATCGCGGACAGCTGCTCCGGGGAGAGGGCGTCGCGGCCCTGCTGCGCCGACTTCCGATCCAGGCGCCCAACTCCAGCTCCCCAGACTCTGTCCGGACGACCGCGGTGGCCGCGAGCACGGTGGTCTTTCGCCAGCTCGCCTCGCGCCCGTAGGTTCACCCTCATGGCCGCAAGCGTCGGCCGGCCACAAGACGAAGGGACGTCGACTGGTGACCCGCCTGCGATTGGTTCTCAGCCTTGGCTCGCTTGCCCGCATCCTGCTGTCCGTGGCGGGGGCTGCTGTGCTCTTGTCATGCTCGTCGAACGAGCCGGTCCCCAAGAGCACAGCCACGCCGACATCAGTTCCCTCCAGTGCCTCCGCCACTTCCACAGCGCCTGCTGCCTCGCCAACCCCGTCCATGCCCGTGGCGACGGACGGTAAGGACGTCCGGGCATGCGCGGACGGCACCTGCGAGATCCGAGTGAGCCCGTCGGCCAGGGTGCCGCTGCCGGCACGCCTTGGCCTCGGTCCGCTCCAGGTGACGGCGATTCAGGACGGGACAGTTGCCATGTTCGCACCGCTGATTCAGTCGGAGTTCGCCAGTGATGGCGGATGTAGTGCTGCTATCACGGGGCCAGGGGCAGGCGACTCCGGATCCGTGGGCCTGACCTGCAGCGTCGGCGAGAAGGCAGTTGTCAACAAGATGAGCCTGGAGGTGGTCGGAATTGACACTGCTGATCAGGCCGCCGTCCTTCGCATCCGGCCCGCAAAGTGACGGCGTGTCCACGGCTGGGCAGTCGACGGCGAGGCGACGCAGACCTGCGACGGGGCAGCAGAGCGTGCTGCTGCGGACCTGGAGGGACGCTAGTGCTGTGACCGCATAGGGTCGCCGGGTACGGAGTTGGAGCCGTTGGATGGGCGGTGATGTTCACTCCGACCGCCTGGGTGGGGTGATGTCCGAGCATGTGCGGGTGCGCACAGCACCCTGGGGTCGTGGACTGGGACCCCTGAACGGGAGGGTTCCCGCTGGCCCCGTGCGATGGTTCACTGACAGTCGAATTGCGGATGACGCGCGCTGGGAGACGGGGGTCGTCACCGAATGACGGTATCCAAGCTGCTGACCGACTCGACCACAGAGACAAGGCTCGGCCCTGAACTTCTGGCCGAACTCCGCGCCAACCTCTGGGCGGTGGACTGTCAGACGTGCGGTCGACGGTTTGGGCGGTGGGAGAGGCCGGCGCTGACCGTGCAGGTGGCAGCCGACACGGCTGACGCATCGCTGCATCACCGCGGCTGCCGCTCACCACGATGGCTCGAGTTACCGACCAGCGACGAATCCGAGTTCACCGCCTTCCCGCACGTCACGTGGCGGGCGGGGCTCATCCTGCTTCCGACGGGCAGCACGCTGGTGTTCCTGGTCAACCCGTATTACGAGCTCGCGATGCTGCGCAGGGACAACGGGCGCTGGCGCCTGGCTACGTTGGACCGGTTCGCTGCCTACGGCATGGGCACGGACCTGTTCGACGGGGTGACTGCGCAGCCGTCGCTGTCGGTCGTCGTTGACGGGGACCGGATTTCGGCGCAGATTACCGACGAGGCGTCCATCGCCCACAGTTGGCACGTCTCACCGCTGTCCCCGGATATGCGGGAAGTGGTGGACGCAAAAGAATGGCTCACTGTCGGGGTGACCACGTCGCTGGATCTGCGCAGGCGAATGTCGGACAACCCGCTGCCGAAACTGATCAACGCACAGCAGGTGCGGCTCGGCGCGGCGAGAATTACCTACACCGAGCAGGCGCAGTTGCTGAGCGACACGGATTTCGCCAGGAAGGTGCGGTTGGAGATGATCGCCCTGACTGCCGAAATGCTCAAGAGAAAGCTGGGGATCGAGGTCGGCGACGATCTACTGACGGCCACGCTGGCGTGCAGCACCGGGAACAGCGCCATGATCATGCGGCTGGAGGGCCGGGACAAGCTGGCGGCGGCGCTGCCGGTCGCCATGCTCTACGCGACCAAGTCACGGACGGCCTCCCGCCGGCCCGCACACGGCGGTGGCGTGCACATAATGACAGCCTCCGAGACCGGAACATTCCCGTGGTTTGAGATGTTCACCGCAGTGGCTGAACTCACCGGCACCACTGTGGTCAGGCTGGCCACCGACCCGACCGTCGAGCAGCGCAGGACGGAGTATCTGGCCGACGTTGTGATCGGCACCCCCGAACAGTTTCGGGCTGCGTACGCGTTCTATCGCGATGACGACGGCGACTGGAGCCTGCACGAAACCCGCGGGCAGTTGGCCATGACCGTCGGTTTCGACGTCAGGCACCGAGCGGCAGAGCTGATCCACCGCTATCCCAGAGTCACCGTCATCTAAGTGCTTCGACCGCTGGGGCTCACCGGGTTGGGCGATCAAGGCCATGAAGACGAGGGCGCGGCGTTCCCATCGATTGCCTCGCCCGCCGCACGGCCGACGATCCACTCCGCCTGGCCCGGGCCCCCGCCGCTTGCCCAGAGCCGTCACCGCCAGGCTGGTTGCTGGACGCCGGCACGGCGGGCGGTAGAGACAGTGCTCCTTCAGTAGGGAACGGGTCAGGCCGGCAAGAACGCCGAGCACACCTCCCAGCCTCACCGAACGCGGGCCGCGCTGCCATGGTGGCTGCGCCGGAGGAGCAGCCTCGCCGGTGTGCGGCTTCCTGGTGACGTACGGGAGGCCGGCCACGAAGGCCTCGGCTTGGCCCAGCATGTCCGGTCCGGGGTGCTCCTTCCGGCCTTGATCCGTCCGGGCCCACTGTCCCGAACTGAATTAGCTCACCCGCCATGTCCGCTCCTTCGCGACAATGCTCACCGAGCGCCAGGGCGAGCGGCTGCCGGACTGGCTCGACGCCGTCCGGCGGGACGACCTGCCCAGCCTCCGCACCCTCGCCGCAGGCATCGGAGGCCGACTGGGGTTCGTAAACGGTTCCGTCGCGGAGCATGGCAAAGAGGACGTCGGCTCGGCGCCTGGCGAGGCAGTGCAGGGCTTGGGTGTGTTGCTTGCCTTGGGCGATCTTCTTTTCCCGGCATGGACGTCAGGACCTTCGAGAGAGGGTGGGCCTTCAGTAGTTCCTCGATCCGCCGGCCAGTAGTTTCCGCTGGTCAGGCACGGCAGCGAGCGAGGTGGCCACTCGCGGCGATCATCGCGGCCGCTTGGCGAGCAGCTCTCGGAGCGCGGGATCGGTGGTGGCCAGCCGCTTGTCGTACGCCTTCTTCCCGGCCGGGGTGACGGCGGTGGCGTGGTGTTCGCCCTTGCTGACGTCCAGGCCGAGGAAGACGTCGATGTCGCCGGTGTCGATCACGTGCAGGCCCCTACGCTCACGCTTTCATCCGGTTGGATGATCTCCATGCCGATGCGGACAGTGGCGGCGTGCTCGACGAGGTGCCGGCGGTACCCGCGTCGACCCAGACCTTGCGGAGGCTGGGGTGCGCGGTGGCGTCTTGGTCGACCAGACGAGTGCCAGCAATGCGGGCAAGCTGCGTCAGCGACAAAATTCGGTCGACCACCGGCTGAGGAGAGCTGCTAAGGCCGCAGGCCACGACGCGTCACTCTGCTTCTGGCCTGACCGCCCGTCGACCAGACAACGAACCCGATCAGGATAGTTGTTTTGCATGTCATGGCCCGGATACTCGCAAAATGCCCTAATCGGTACATAAGCAAACGGGTGTGGTAAGGCCCCCACCGAGCCGAGAGACAACGACCATGGCGAGCGTGTGCAGCGATTCCCTCGCATGGTCATCGAAGCCCGGAGGCTGTCCGCGCCCGGAGAGAGGGTGAGGGTTATGAGTGCTGAGTCCGCCGATGGCGGGGCCGGCCGTGTCCAGGCGGCCGGACAGACCGCGAAGGACCAGGCATCGGCCACAGCGGGCCAGGCCAGGGAAGCCGCCGGCGAGGTGGCGGGCACCGCGCTGGAGCAGGCCAAGACGGTAGCTGGGGAGGCGCGTCGCCAGGCCGGAAGCGCCGTGGGTGACCTTCGGGGCCGTGTGGCTGAAGAGGTGGAGGGCCAGACGCGGCGGGCGGCCGGGACGGTGCACCAGTGGGCGGACGATCTGGCGGAGTTGGCGCGCAACGCGCCCGACGACTCCCCGGCCCGGGGCCTGGTGTCCAAGGCTGCGGATGGTGGCCACCGGGCGGCGGACTACCTGGACCGGCACGGTGTGGAAGGCATGACCGAGGACCTGAAGGAATTCGCGCGACGTCGGCCGGGGGCGTTCCTGGCGGGGGCGGCGCTGGCGGGGTTCGCGGTCGGCAGGATGGCCAAGGCCGGCAGCAAGGCGCAGTCCGGACAGGGGCCGCAGCAGGATCGGACTCCGGTCCAGGGCGATGGGTCGCCAGGGGTGCCCGAGGGGGCCGTACAGCGGGAGTTCCGCGGTTACCCGGAGGAGCCCGAGAGGACGGTAGAACCGGAGCCGCAGCCCTACCCGCAAGGGGCCGTACAGGGGCAACCACGGGCCTACCCGGAGGTGTGACATGTCATCGATGGCACCGGAGCCACGCGGACAGGACTCTTCGGTCGGACAGCTGTTGTCGGAGATGACCTCGGACATCCAGACGCTTTTCCGGCAAGAGGTGGAGCTGGCCAAGGCCGAGATCCGGGAGGAGGCCGGCAAGGCGGGCAAGGCCGCCGGAATGTACGGCGGAGCCGGGTTCGGCGGCTACATGGTCGCGCTGTTCGCCTCGCTCGCGGCGATGTTCGGCCTGGCCAATGTGATGGACACCGGATGGGCTGCCCTGATCGTCACCGCGGTGTGGGCGGGGATCGCGGCAGTGCTGTTCGTGATGGGCCGCTCCCGGATGCGGGAGGTGTCCCCGAAGCCGCAGCAGACCGTGGAGACGCTGAAGGAGGACGCGCAATGGGCACGTCACCCGAGCAAGTGAGAACCGAGATCGAGGCGACCCGCGAGCGCCTGTCGCAGAACGCCGACCGGCTGGCCGACCGCACCAGCCCGGGACGGATCGTGCGCCGCCGCACGGACCGGGTCCGTGGCGCGGTCTCCGGCGTGCGCGAGCGCGTCATGGGCACCGCTTCCGCAACCACAAAGGAAGCCAAGGGGCGCACTCAGCAGGCCGCAGCTTCCGTCCAGGACAGCGCCGGGCAGGCCGCGGACACGATGCGCCAGACCGCGGGCCAGGTCGGCGAAGCGGTCAGCAGCGCGCCGGAGCAGGCGGTCCGACAGACGCAGGGCAATCCGCTGGCGGCCGGGCTGATCGCCTTCGGTGCCGGGCTGCTGGCCTCCTCGCTCCTGCCCACCTCGCAGGCCGAGGAGCAGGCGGCCTCCCAGCTCTCCGAGAAGGCCGGCGAGGCGATCGAGCCCGTCAAGCAGGCGGCCATGGAATCTGCGCAGCACGTGAAGGAGGACGCCACCGAGACGGCCAAGCAGGCCGCCCAGGAGGTCAAGGACACCGCCGCGGACGCTGCTCGCACCACCAAGGAGGAGACGACCGACCGGGCCGGACAGGTCACGGAGCAGGCCCGGCAGTCCGGCCAGCAGGTCACCGACGAGGCCCGGCAGCAGCCCCCTGGCGCCATGTGAACGAGTGACCGCCGCACCCCTCCGCATTCGCTCCTGGTGCGGCGGCACCGATCAGAAGGGGTGAGCCATGGCCCGCCACCGCACCGATCGCGATGAGTCCCCCGCCTGTACGTGCACACCGGCCGTGATCATCTTCCTGGCCTGGGTGTAAATCCCCAGCCCGCCAGCAAACGCCGTTCGGTCGGGAACACGCAACCGTCCCGGATGGCGACGGCGCCGCTCGGGGGCAGGGGCAACAGCCGAGCTCTCCAGGTCGCCAGGAACAAGATCAACACGCACCCCGGACACCCTGCCGACCAGGATCGCCGAGCGCAAGACCACAGCTCGACTCGTTCTGAAGCGATCAGTTAACCGGAGCCCTCGGCCAGCCCTCTTGTCAGAGATTGCGGGTGTCGAAGGGCTCGACGTAGGGCTCTTTGCCGGGAGGGTGGCCGCTGTCGGTGGCCTGGGCGCTTTCGAGTTCGGCCTGCAATTTCAGGCCGAGCAGGATGGCGGTGCGGCCCGGTGTTCCCTGGCGTGACGTTCCCGCAGAGCGTGTGGGCTCCTCCGGTGTGACGGCCCGGCGCCGGCTGCGGGACTGAGCCGACGCCGGTGTCTGGCCCCGCTGCAGCGCTACGAATACGCCGAACCGCTCGATCGCTGTGACGGTGCCGGAAAGGAACTCACCGCAGTGCAGTGATTCCAAGAACGTCCAGAGTTCTGGGTGTTCAGACCGTCCACACCCAACTCATGGGCGCCTTGCGCGATTGGCCGGCCGGTACGGGAGGGGCGGCCTCGGCCGGGTGAGGCGGTGGTGAAGGAGAGCACCCGGACGCTGAGGAACGCGCTGGCTCGGACCTCCTGCCGTCTCCATAATATCGTCGGCATGGAGCCGTTAAGCGTACAGCGTGTCAGGGTTCTGGCCGACTACTACGGGCTGTGTCTCCAGGATGCCGATGACGCGTGGCTGCCTGCGATGTTCCCGGAGGCCTTCAGAGCCGGAGACTTCGGTACGCAACGGCCCGGGCGAATCGATCTGACGACAGCGGGACAAACACAGCACGTTGCGGTCACTGCGGAGGTCTGGGAGCACGAGCCGCCGCTGCCTGAGGGCTCCTGGGACAAAACGGCGGTGTCGCGGATCGAGTGCCGGTCCGGAAGACTGCGGCTGTGGTCGATGGCCGGGCCCGGCCTGGAGGACATCGCGCTGCCGTCCGCTCCGGCGACCTGGAACACCCGGATCCTCTGTACGGGGCGTCAGGAAGCCGCCGCTGCGAGCAGGGACGGTGTGCCCGACGGGGTGGAGCAGTACGTGGTGCAGTTCTGGCCGGTCGAGGCGGCGGGGTGAGCCGTCTGCACCCGCGCGGCATGGTCGGTGCCGTGCTCACCGGCAAAACCAAGCACAGCGTGCGCAACGCCAACATCCGCTACGCCGACGATCCCGAGATCTGCCCGGTGCGGGCCTGGACCGCCTACCGCACCCGCCTGGTCGCCGAACACGGCCCGCTGCGGGCCGTGTTCGGCGACGCTGGCGTTCGTCGGCATCGACCACTGGGGCCACAGCACCGGCGGCATGGGCCCGGACGCTGACGCGTCAGGGCGCGGGCGGGGACGGAAAGAGAACTCCCGCCTCCTTCTACACCTCCCATTGCCCGGCGCTCGGTCTCACCGCAGAGAGCTCCAGCACCCCCGAGGACGCGGTCCGGCGCCTCACCGAGTCGGTCACCGCCGATGCCGCCGACACACTTCCACAGTACGTGCCGGACAAGCTGGTCGCCGTTTTGCCAGTCGAACTTGTGACGGCCGACGAGGAGGGTGGGGCCGCGGTCGAGTGGGTTGAGATCCGAGAGGACGCCTGACGGGCCTGACGGCGGCCAGTCCGGCCGGCGCGGCTGGCCTGGATCCCTCACTACAGATCACGAGCCGGCACGACCGGGTTCATGGAGAAGACGTTTGTTCGGACGATTTTGGTGCAGACGATGAGCTGACACAACGTTTATATGACGAAGCGGAGACGCATCATGGGCATCATCGCGTGGATCATCATCGGCCTGCTCGCCGGCGCCATCGCCAAGGCACTGATGCCGGGCAAGGACCCCGGCGGCATCATCATCACCATGCTCATCGGCATCGTCGGTGGTCTGCTCGGCGGCTGGCTCGGCAAGGTCATCTTCGGTGTCGACTCCATCGACGGGTTCTTCGACCTCTCCACCTGGATCGCCGCGATCGTCGGCTCCGTCATCCTGCTCGCCCTCTACCGCCTCGTCGCCGGTAACCGGCATTCGCACCGTCACGCATGACCCGCTGAAGGCCTAACGCCTCCGGACACACCTGGACGGCTCCCCTCCCTTCGCAGGACGGGAGCCGTCAGCGTGTACGGCGCGGAGAGCGGATCGGCCCTCAGAGGAACCTCCTTGTGGAGGCCGATCCGCGTTCAGCGCCTCCAGCGCGTCATCGCGCATCGGGCCGACGGGAAGCCGCGCCACCGTACGACGACGGAGAAAAAGGCGGCTTTACCGCGCGCAGAATCCATCGCGGAGCGCGCCCTGGGCGACCGTACTCAGGGGAGTTGAGTAGCCGGGCCGATACGCCGGCCGCCGGTGGCCCGCTCTCATAGACAGCATGGACACCACCGCCGTACCTGCCACCGACACCCGCGCCGCCGAGCCCGACTCGTCGTCCCAGGCACTGACCGGCTGCGCCGCGGCCGGGCTCGCCCTGCTGCTCCCCATTGTCTTCGTCGCGTGGTTCCTCGTACTCGCCGGCGAGCGCGGCAGCCGGTGCCTGACGTACGGCGAGGGCTGCTCGCCCGTGCCCGGTGACGTCCTGTGGGCCGTCTTCTACGTCGCCCTCGGCTGCGGCATCGTCGCGCTGACATGGCCCCGCGCCCAGTGGAAGCCCGCCAGGCTCGGCGTCGTCGTCGTTCAGTGGGCTGCCCAACTGCTGCTCGCCGTACTGATTCTCATCGGCGCCTGAGTCCCCCCAGCCGCAGGCCACGCCAACGCCCACGCCGTCGCAGTCCAGGCGCAGCAGGTCCTCCTTGCCCTTGCATGTCTGACCGTGGCTGCGGCTGCACACCAAACATGGTTGCCGAACGGGCCTTTGCCACACGTTCGGTCGGGGCCTGGTCGAACTGCGCGTGCGAATAGTTACGATGCGGCAGATGGCCCAGGTGATCACGGCGCAGGATGCCGCGCCCGGCCCTACGCCCGCGGGGCGATGAGGAAGCTGGCGGAGCTGGGGCTGGCGGAGCGCCGCCAGCGCTACCCCGAACCGCCCGGCCGCTGAGGCGGCGCTGCCGGAGACGACGACGCTCCCACGCAACAGCCGTGGGGGAGCGCCCCCGTTGACCACGCCGCGTCGGTCAGGCAGGGAACGTCCGGGAGCTAGGTTCTCCCGGCTCAACCGGTTCGGGAGGGGCCGCCGGCCCATCCGGTGGCTCAGAGCGTGTGCGGGCACGGGCGCGTCGCAGAAGGTGCAACCGGCCTTCGGCCGGGCCACCACCTGGCAGCCGCCATCCTTCCGACACCGAAGCTGTTCGCGGACGTCCGCGAACAGCGAGATCCCGGATACTCGCCCAACTGCCCAACTGCCCAACTGCCCAACTGCCCAACTGCCCAACTGCCCAACTGCCCAACTGCCCAACTGCCCAACTGGAGGACCGAGGCTGTTCGAGGGGCGCGGGGCCAGGGCCGTCGGAACCGACATTGCCGGGTTCCGGCAAGCAGCCGGGCAGGTCGTCTGCCGTGCCCGGTGGATGAACGGCGATGTCCGGGCAGTCATCATGACGAGCCGGAGGGCCTGTCGCTCTGAGGCCTGCAGAAAGTGGACAGGTGAACGGAGAGGCGGATGCTCGGGACCGTGACCCAAGGCCTCGACAGGGCCATGGACGTGCTCGTGGTGGCCGCGGGACTGGGCTGCGTCTGGCTGGGATGTCGGGCCGTTTTCCAGCCTCGCCGGCCACCGGAGCCCATCCACGGGCCCGTGTGGGTAGTCCGGGCCTGGGGGCTCGGCTTTGTCCTGCTGGGAATCGCCCTCACCATCGAGACGGTCACCTTGATGACCGGCGGGGAGTCGGGCTGGACGGCAGATGTGATCCGCTGGGTGGCCGGGCCGCTCGTGGTCGGCTCGATCGTGATGGCCCATGTCGCCCGGGGGTGGCAGCGTCACCGGGCCCGAACGATGAAAGGCGGGCGGCGGGCGTGAGACGATCCGGCTCCTGGAGTGAGGCTGTGCTGGTCGCCGCGGCCTGCTGGGCGGTCAGCGTCCTGGGATACGGCGTGCTCGCCGCCCTTGACGAGCCGCAGCTGTCCGTTGCTCCCCTCATCGGCGCCGGGCTCCTGCAGTGGTTCTGGGCGCGACACCGTTCCTGGCCGGCAGGGGTCGCGGCCGGTCTTGCGGGGGCTGCCGTGCTGTTCGGGCTCGTCGACGTCCTGCGTCCGGAGCTGGGCCGGTACGTCGCGGACGCGCTGGCCACAGGGACAGCAGCGACCGTCTCCGTAGCCGTGCTCACTCTGGTGGGGCGAGTGAGAGAACGCCGTCATGCCGCCGCACGGTGACCCGCTCGTGCGCCACCGCATGAGCCTGCCGCCCGAGCCGGGAACCGTCCGGCGGCGTACGATCTGGCGTCGCGTGTGGGGGCTGTGCGCGGCTCTGCTCGGTGTCATGATGCTCCTCCTCGGTGCCGCGGGACTGGCCATCGTGCCGAGCCTGATCGAGGACGAGAAGGCGTTCGCAACCGCGACCTCCTGCACCACCCTCTCCACTTCCCATCACGACTGCCTGCGCTCGTTCGACGCGACCGTGACCCGCACGGTGATCAAAGAAGAGAACAAGTCATCGGAGTACACGCTGCACCTGAACGGTCCGACGCAAGTGCCCCGCAGCATCGACATGGGCGCCTCGGAGCCGCTGCTCAAGCGCCTGCATCCCGGTGACAACGTGACGGTCACCCTGTGGCGGGACTACGCGACCGAAGTACGGCAAGGCAAAGTCTCCCAGGAGACCGCCGATACCCCGAAGGGCGAGCCGGTCTTCGTGTGCGCGCTCGCCCTGGCAGTGATCTGCGGCGGCGCGTACAGCCTGTACACGGGAGGCACGGCCCTGGCCCGGGCCCGGCGCCACGCCGTGCGGGAGCTGCCCGCCACACTCGTGACGCGGGGCAAGGAAGCGGCCGGAGCAGCCCTGTGCGCGCTTCCGGCCCTGGTCGTGGGCGACTTCACGAGCGTGCCGGTCATGCTGGTGGTGTGGCTGGCGCTGCTGCCGCTGGTCCGATGGATCCTGAAACGGCAACAGCAACGCAGTACCGGACGGCACGCCCGGTCACCACTGCACACGGTCTGACGGGCCCAGACCGTGAACGCACCTACCTCGAGCCCGGGTCCCTGCTCCTCGCCGCGGCGTGCGGCGTTGGCCGGGATGCCCCTCTGCCGGTCCTCCCCTCCATGGTCCGCCCATCCAGGAGGAAGCTCATGGACGGGCGCCCCAAGGGGTGTCATGATCACGCGATGTCCGGCATGGACCCGGCCCGCAAGGAGGGAAAATGAGGCTCTACCTCGGCGTACCCGTCATTCTGCTGGCGTTGCTCATTGCCGCTTCGGGTATGGCGGCAGTCACCCGCGGATGGGTGCTTCCCACGAACCGGAAACCGATCCGCCGCCCGCAGCTCTACGGCTGGGGGCAGTTGGTCATGGCCATCGCACTCTGCTGTCAGGCGGTCTTCGGGCTGATGACCAGCGACCTCGACACCCGGCAGTGGGGAACCCTGACCGGCAGCGTGCTGATGGTGACCGGCATCCTCGTGATCGCGGTGAGCCAGCGCACGACTGGTCATCGGCAAGGCGGCAAAGCGCCCTGAGCGGGGTCCTGGGATCTCCGACAGCATGATCTACCACCGCACGTCCCGCCCATGACCACCCGCCAGCAGCATCTGGAGCAGCATGTCAGAACGACGCATCGGAGCCGTCCTGGCCGCCGTCGGGACCGCATTGACTGTGGCAGGGGCAGCGATGTACGTACTGCCTGGGCCTGGCCTCCCCATCCTTGCTATCGGCATTGCCGCACTCATCACCGGACTTGTCGTGATCGCCACCACCCGTCTCAGCTGACCCGCCCCTCACCGCCTACAGGACTTCCCTCATGACCTGGCACTGGATCGGCCCGGCCTTCTTCTCCCTCACCCTGATTCCGGCCAGGGTGGCAATGGTCACCGACCACACGCCGAAGCCTCCACGCCCCCGGCGCGCCCCGACGCCACCGCGTGGCCGGGCCATCCTCGCGCCGTACGCCGCCACGCCTCTCGCGATCCCCCGCCTGGCCGGCGCTTCACCGGCGATCACCTCGGCCGCCACCGCAGAACACATCGTCGCCACAACCCGATGCGCGGTCGCGGCCATCACCTCGCACTGCACAGTAAGCACCGCGTCATGACGCGGCCACGATTCTGGCCGCACGAGATCAGATCAGTCAGCCTCTGGTGGACCACGCTCACACTCATCCTCTGGCTGCTCAGCCGCACCACTAGTCAGCCCACCGGCTTCCTGCGCTGCGCCGCCTCCGCAGCGCTGCTGGTCACGGTAGGGGAAATCGGAGACTGGCTACGCCGACGCTGGCGCGCATACCGCAGGCGTTCCTAACCCCTGCCACCCAGCGACCTTCCCCACCCACACCCTCTCTCCAAGTGGTCCGCATCCGTGTGAACCACATCGCTTCAACCTCAACTTGCTGAACTTGACCGTCCGGGTGGGCATCACCGAGCGGCAGGCAACCGCGTTCCCCGAACGACGGCCGCAGCAGTTCTGCCCCGAGCAAGGCCGGATCGGCCTCGAAGGGTTCCGCGCCGCCCGGTGGCGGCCCGGAACCGTTCACCGCGTCGTCATCCGAGCGGGATGGCGTCCAGCACGCGCGTCGGGATGGTCCACGCCGGCTGGGTGGAGGCTGCCGCCGTCCGGTCCCCGCCGGTGATCAGCCATACCGTCGTCGCCTCCGAGGCCTTCACGTAGGTGCCGTCCTTGATCTCCGTCGGCAGCGCGTCCCCACACCCGGGCGGGAATCACCTGCAGCGGCTTCTTTCTCATAGCCCACGGATTCCAGCTCGGTCTGGCTCACGAACCGAAACCGGCACCGACTCCTACCGCTTCGCCACTACCCGGGCCCGAGCCGAACAGCAGCCTGCCAGCTGAACCGAGACGGACGAGCACTCACTGAAAGCCGCCGCGGACCCCGAAGACACGAGCGACCCACTGATCCATCCGGATCTCGAAGTCCGACGCTGAGGCGATGCCCGAGGCAGGGAGGCAACGAACGGCAGTGGCAGGCAGTCGGCATCGGCAGCGAGGTGGATCTTCGTGGTCAGTCCGCCGTGGGACCGGCCGATGGCGTGCCCCTGCCGGGATTCACCGGCCGGGACCCTTTTTGCGGGCCCCGGCCGCGTGCTGGTGAGCTCGCACGACCGTGGAGTCGACCGAGACCCGGGCGGGCCCGGCAGCGGAGGTCTGGGCGTTGGTCAGCTGGTGCGGTTGTAGATCGCCGTACCGGGGCAGGCGGTGTAGCCGGAACGGGTGCCGCAGCCGGAGTACTGGCTGGAGCCGTTCCACCACGTCCAGCCGCCGATGGTGCGGCCGTTCAGCCAGGTGTACTGGCCGACGTAGTTGGCGTCGTACGTGCGTAGACTCCAGTGCACGTGGGCGCCGCTCGCGGAACCGCCGGCGCAGGTGTCGGTGCCGATGTTGCCGAGCAGGGCACTGCTGGAGATCGCCGTCCCGTTGTAGTAGGTCGCGTTGGACATGTGGTAGTAGTCCGTGGAGAAGCCACCGGGGTGGATCACCCGGGTCCAGCCGCCGCCGGCGCCGCACATTGAGGTCGCGGTGCCTTCACGGGACGAACGGACTTTCCCGCTGGCGTTACCACCAGCGAAGTCGAGGGCGCTCCAGTAGCCGGTCGCGCCGTCGTGGGCGTGCGGGCCACCGGTCAGGGTCATGTAGTAGTCGGGCATCCAGGGCAGCAGCAGCCCGTTGGTGTTGGCCAGGGCCCCGGTCGGCGACGCCTCTGCCTCAGGCGTCGCCTCGTGTTCGGCGTACGCCGTCATGGTCCGCCGTTCCGCCTTGCCGACCAGCGGGGACCGGGCCACGTGTTCGGCGAACTCGTCGTCGCCTTCGAGGCCCGAGACCCATTGCCCGTCCTTACGGTGGGCGATGTAGAGCCATCCCTCCGGCTCGCCGTGTTGCTTGCGCGACGCCTCGACGTAAGCGACGCCACGGGCCCAGTCGCGCGAGACGGTGCGTACGTCGACGACCACCTTCCGGCCCTCGTCGGCGAACTTGGCGATGGCGGTCTTCGGGGCGAGTCCCTTGGCGTCGTGGGACCGGGAGAGGACGTCCGTGGAGACGGCGTCTATCAGTGCCTTGCGGCTGGTTCCGAGACGGTCGGCGACGACGTCTGACATCTTCGCGGTGACACCGGTGGATGCCGGCTGGGCGGCAGCTACGGGAATCGTGCCTGAGCCCTTGGTGGTGGCCGGCGCCGAAGGCGCGGTGGCGAGCAGACCGGTGGTGAGCAGACCGGTGACGGCAAGGGCGGTCACGGTAATTCTTCGGGACAGTGCGGAGAACATGGGCGTATTTCCTTTCGCGCAGGAAAAGGGTCATGCGGGGAGAGCAGACAGCGAGGTCCGGAGCGGAGCGGCCCGTACGGTACGGATCTGGAGGCGGACCAGGCGGAGGTGCTCCGGTGTTCGACGCGGGAGGTCGCCGTGCCGGGGATATCCGAGGCAGAAGAAGAGACCGTTGGATCCGGGCTTGCTGGGCGAGATGGCAGAGCGAGTAGGAACGCCTGGGTTGGCTGTGTCATCGCACAGACGGCGACCCGACGCGGCGCTTGCGCCGACGTTGCTGCAGGGATAGTCGAACAAGCCTCTAGTAAGGCGTAGAAGGGGCGCGCCTGGATGGTGTCGCGAGTGCTCAGCCCGCCGTGGGTGAAGTGAACCGGAGGGCAGTCGTCGTCTTGAAGCCGGTGCGTCTTCCCTACCGCGGGGCCGGCCATGCCGTCGGCGCAGCGACCAGGTACAGCAGCCATCGGCGTGGGCGGTTCCTTCGGTAGTGGCCACTTCCGTCTCGCCGACAGCCAATGGTGCGAGAACGAGCGGGGACCGAGACCAGAAGGGGAGAGGGCTCGAAGTGCGTCTGTGCATCGACCAGCCCTCTCGTTTGACGTGTACCTGACTGAGTTTGCGTCGCTCATCAACGCGTGTCAATGAGGTCAAGGCGTCGTCATTCATCGGCTCAGGGCCTGCCGGAGAACAACATGCGGCGGGCGACGCGCTGGCCCCGCGAGGCCAGTTCGCGAAATCACAGGCTGTTTCCCGGCAGGCCTCTACGAGCTGGTGCGTGATGGCGGGGAGGTGCGCTTGCTGGTGGGGCCTGATCTGTTGTGCGATCGTGGCCAGCCGGACGGTTCTCACCATCAGGTGTTCACGGACATCTCCCGGGACCCATCTGGCGTGTCTGGTTGAGGAGCTGACCGGCCCGTGACAGACCGTGGTCGAGGGACATCGCCACGAAACTCATGACGGGTCCGAAGCGTGCAGCAGGTGCAGGTGCCCGACATCGGCTGGTGTTCGTGGACCGGTTCATGGCCAACGACCGGGTCGTCGTCTGCTCGTTCATCGGCTGCGGGCACTGCTGGTACTGCGCCAACGACCTGTGGTCCTGTGCAATAACAGCAACATCAACCCGGCATCGGTCAGGTCCTCCTCGAGTATGAGACCGTCGGCATCTTCGGCTACTCCCATGCCATGGGCGGCCTGCGCGGCAGCCACGCCGAGTACGTCCGCTTCCCCTTCGCCGACTACGGCGCCTTCCCGTACCTGCCGGCGTCGATGACACCAGCTGATGTTCGGCTTCGGTTTTTCAGTGGTCGGTTTCTGGTTTTCAGTGCTGGGTTGTGCCTGGTAGGGGTGGGTGGGTTGGCGGGTCGCTGAACTTGGGGCGCTGGTTTGGTACTGAATGGTGCCGCGTGTGCCCGGGGGTGGGGGCCACG
>NZ_JARVKW010000057.1 GCF_029813775.1 Streptomyces sp. DH24
CCACGCTGCGGAGCGGAGGAGGACAGCGACTCGCCACGCTGCGGAGCGGAGGAGGACAGCGACTCGCCACGCTGCGGAGCGGAGGAGGACAGCGACTCGCCACGCTGCGGAGCGGAGGAGGACAGCGGCTCGCCGTGGCGTGCGTCCGGCGACCGGGTGCGTGAAGCCTCCGTGCCGGGCTCCCCCGTCGGCTCCGGCTCGGGCACGGCCCGCATGCGGAACGTCGGGGCCGACTCCCGCACCGGCTCCGGAACCGGCCGCAGGACATGCGTGTGCCGGTCGCGGGTCACGGGCGGCGGGGACGGCTCGGCGCCGGACGCGGCAGGTGCCCCGGACCCGGGCGGGGCCAGCGGTGCGGGCCGCGTCTCCTGCGCCGGCGCCGGCGCAGGAGCTGGCGCAGACGCAGGCCCAGACGAAGGCGAAGGCCCCGGAACCGGCACCGGCACCGGCACCGGGTCCGCCGTCAGGTGGCTGGAGCCGTCCAGGTCGACCCGCAGCGGGATGACGTACCCCATGCGGTCGTCGTGGATCGTGGCCAGGACCGGGTGCCCGGAGGCGAGGGCGATGCGGTGGAGGCGGTCCAGGACGGCCTGCTGGATCTTCTCGTCGTCGGCCGCGGTGAGCGGAACGCCGCCGACCGTCGCGCCGATCACCGCGTCCCCGGCGCCCACGTCCCCGTCCGCTCCCCGCACGGGGACCGGCACGGGTACGCGCACCTCGATCGGGGCCTGCGGAGCCGCGGAGTCCGCGCCACGCTTCTGTTCCCGCTTCTCGCGGCTGAGTCGAGACATCGTCCCCTCATTCGGGTGCGCCGGGGAGTCGCCGGTCGTACGTACACCTGTCCCCGAGTCTCTCCGTTCGCCCGCGATTCTCACGTCACCGAGGTGTCACAGGCTCGTCCCAAGCCGTGACCGCGCCGCGGGCCGGGCCGGGTGGCATGAAATCCGCGTGACGAGGGAGAAGACCGGGCATGCAGACAGGCATGCGACCAGGGCCGGAGAGCTGGATCCGCGGACCGGTGCCCGCACCCGAGCCGGCACCGCCCACCGAGGCCCGCGCGTCCGCCACGGCACGGCGCTTCTCGTGGGTCGCCACGCACGGCGGTGCCGGCGCGACGACGCTCGCCGCGGTCTACGGCGGCCACGACTGCGGGCACGCCTGGCCCGGCCCCGACGACCCCTCCTCGGTACTGCTCGTCGCCCGCACGCACGCCACCGGACTGGAGAGCGCCGTACGCGCGGTGGAGGCGTTCCGCCGCGGGCAGACGCCTCCGGGGCTCGACCTGGACGCCGTCGTCCTCGTCGCGGACGCGCCGGGCCGGCTGCCGCGCCCGCTCGCGCAGCGCGTGCGGACCATCGAGTCGGCCGTCGACGTCCACCGCGTCCCGTGGGTCCCGGCCTGGCGCCTCGGCGACGTCAGCGGCGCGCGCCCGCGCGAGACGGAGGCGCTGGCCCGGCTGACAGGAGCGGTGCGCTGACCAAGCGCTGACCGAGAGCTGACCGCCGCGACCCACCGTCCGCGTCTACGGGCAGAACCCGTCCGCCCCCCCCCCAGGTCCTCCACCCCCGCCCCACCCGCCCTCCGCCACCCCTTGAGGTATTTCATGCACACGCATATGATGCAGATGCGCATTATTGATGCACGCCGATCATTTGGGGGACCTCATGACCCGCCGTTTCCTCTTCGTGCTGGGCAGCAGCCGCAGCGACGGCAACACCGAACTGCTCGCCCGCGCCGCCGCCGAACAGCTCCCGGGCGGCGTCGAGCAGCAGTGGATCGACCTCGCCGAGCACCCCCTGCCCGACTTCGAGGACCTGCGGCACGACAGCGACCACGTCCGCCCCACCGAGGGCAACGTCGCGCTGCTGCTCGACGCCACGCTCGCGGCGACGGACCTCGTCATCGCCTCGCCGCTGTACTGGTACTCCGTGTCCGCGCACACCAAGCGCTACCTCGACCACTGGTCGGGCTGGCTGCGCACCCCCGGCCTCGACTTCAAGGCCACGATGGCGGGCCGCACGCTGTGGGGCGTCACCGCGCTCGCGCACGAGGAACAGGAGGTCGCAGATCCGCTGGCCGGCACCCTGAACAACTCGGCGGCCTACCTGGGCATGCGCTTCGGCGGCGTCCTGCTCGGCAACGGCAGCAGGCCGGGCGACGTCCTGAGGGACACGGAGGCCCTGACGCGCGCCAAGACGTTCTTCGCCCAGGACCCGCCCCTCGCCCGCTTCCCCTACGAGAGCTGACGGCTCGCGGGGGGCAGGCCCCGGGGCGTGTCCGCGAAGCGGCGCCCGCCGCGCTCCGGGCGACGACGCCGGCCACGTCACGGACCCGGCCTAGGTCGTGATGTCCTTCGCCGCCAGCCATGCCCACGCCGCCGACCCGAACACCGCCGCGTACAGCCCTTGAAGGCCGAGGTTCCTCCGCAGGTCGTCCCAGTGGACCGGCTCGCGCATGAGGTCGGCGAAGGACAGCCAGTAGTGCGGGAAGAGGTAGGGGTGGACGGCGTGGAGCTGCGGGATCTGGTCGAGGATCTGCACGGTGATCAGCAGCCCCACGGTCGTCGCCATCGCCGCGACGCCGCTGTTGGTCAGCGTGGAGACGAACAGGCCGAGCGCCGCGACGCCGGTCAGTGACGCGGCGACGACCAGGGCGATCAGCAGCGCCCTGACCAGGCCGTCGGCGAAACCGATCCGCGTCCCCGAGATCGTCGTGAGATCGCCGAGCGGGAACAGCAGCGCCCCGACGGCCAGCGCGGACACCGCGACGACGAGGGTGGCCGCCAGGCAGAAGGCGAGGACCGCGGCGTACTTGGTGAGCAGCAGGCGGGTGCGGCCGGCGGGGGCGACCAGCAGATAGCGCAGGGTGCCCGCGCCCGCCTCGCCGGCGACGGCGTCGCCCGCGACGACACCGACCGCCATCGGCAGGAAGAACGGCAGCGTCGCGGCCAGCGCGCTGAAGACGAGGAACAGACCGTTGTTGGTGATCTGCGAGATGAACGCCGGTCCCTCGCCGCCTCCCCCGGCGCCGCCCGCCGACCCGTCACCCGTCTCGATCTCGACGGCGACCCCGATCAGCACCGGCACGGCGGCCAGCACGCCCAGCAGCGCGAGCGTGCGCCAGCGCCGGAAGGTCGTCGCCAGCTCGTTGCGCAGCAGCCCGAACGTCCACACCGCGCGCACCGGACGGCTCTCCCCGGCGGCCGTGTCAGCGCGCGACATCGAAGCCCTCCCCCGTCAGCGCCACGAACGCGTCCTCCAGGGAGGGCCTTTCGACGCAAAAGCCGCGGACCCGGACGCCGGCCGTCACCAGCGCGACGTTCACCTCGGCGAGGTCGCGCTCCGGCACCTCGCCGGTCACCCGGTCGTCGGCGACCACGACGTCGCCGACGCCCTGCTCCTTCAGCACCCGGGCCGCGTCGGCGGTGTCCGGGGTGGTCACCGCCAGCCGCCCGCGCGCCCCGGCGGCCAGGTCGGCGACCGGGCCCTGGGTGAGGAGGCGGCCCCGCGCCATCACGGCGGCGTGCGTGCACACCTGCTCGATCTCGTCCAGCAGGTGCGAGGAGAGGAACACGGTCGTGCCGTCCGAGGCCAACTCCCTCACCAGTGCGCGGATTTCCCGCATGCCCTGCGGGTCGAGCCCGTTGGTCGGCTCGTCCAGGACCAGCAGCCGGCGCGGCCGGAGCAGCGCGGCGGCCAGTCCCAGCCGCTGCTTCATGCCGAGCGAGTAGGCCTTCGCCTTCTTGCCGGCCGCCGCCGCGAGCCCCACCCGGTCCAGCGCCGTCGCGACGCGGGCCCGCCGGGTGCGGGGGTCGGCGGTCGGGTCGGCGGCGTCGTGACGGATCAGGTTGTCGCGGCCGGAGAGGAAGCCGTACAGCGCGGGCCCCTCGATGAGGGCGCCGACGTGCGGCAGCACGGAGCGCGCGGCCCGGGGCATGGGCTGCCCGAGGACGCGCGCGGTGCCGGAGGTCGGCTCGACGAGGCCCATCAGCATGCGGATGGTGGTGGTCTTGCCGGAGCCGTTCGGGCCGAGGAAGCCGAAGACGCTGCCCGCCGGGACGGTCAGGTCGAGACCGTCCACGGCGAGCTGTCCGCCGCGGTAGCGCTTGGTGAGCGCGCGGGTGTCGATGACGCCGCCGTCCGTGTCACCCATCGGCTCCCTCGATCCCCCACCGCGCCCTGTGCGTACGGGACTTACCGCCCCGCGTTCGCCGCCTTCACGAGGGCGTCCTTCGTGACGGCGCCCGCGTAGACCTTGCCGTCGTCGGTGATCAGGGCGTTGACCAGGCGGGTCGTGAAGACCGTGCCCGAGCCGAACCTGCCGTTCACCTTGTCGCCGAGCGAGTCCAGGAAGCCGCCGAACGCGCCGAGCTCACCCGCCTCGGAGCCGGTCGGCAGGCCCTGGCCGCCGGTGTCGAAGGTGGCGACGGTGTTCCAGCCCTCGCCGATGACCTTCAGCCCGTCGAGTTCCTTGCCGAGTTCCTTGCCGGCCTTCCCCTTCAGCTCGGGCGCCGCTTCGGGGGCGTGCCCGGCGGCCTCTTCCCCCTCGGTGACCTTGGCGCCCTTGGGCGGCGTGAAGTCGAAGGTCGACGCGGCCGGCCTGGCGAAGCTGACCTTGGTGAAGCCCGCGTCCACGACGGCGGCGCCGCCGGAGGCCGGGGTCAGCGTGAACTTCAGCGGCATACCGGTCTTCGCGTCCACCGCGACGCTGACGGCGCCGACCGTGGAACCGGACTGCTTCGGCTTGATCAGCAGCTTGTACGCGTCCCGGCCGGCGACCTGGGCGGTGCCGTCGACGGTCACGGACGTGGTGTCGTCGACGGCCTTCAGGGCCTGCTCGGCGAACTCCTTCGGCGTGGCCGGGACCTCGTCCTCGCGCTGGCCGCGGTCGGTGTCCCCGGCGGTGGAGTGGTAGACCTCGTTGGACTCGCTGTCGTAGCCCCAGACGTCCTTGCCGTTGTGGATGAGGCTGTACTCGGCCGCGTTCTCCAGCAGGGACAGCTTCTGCCGGTCCGGGCCGTCGGCGGCGACGCGCAGCGTGTGCGTGCCGTTGGCCAGCTCGGTGAGCCGGGCGGACGGGTCGGCGGACGAACCGCTCCCGCCGTCCTGCCGGCCGGCGCCCGACAGCAGGCCGCTCTCCAGCCCGCCGAGGTCGGGCAGCCCCAGGTCCGTGCTGATCTTGACGGTGCCGGACAGCTGCTGCACGTCCGACTTCGCGATCTTCTCGATCAGCTGCTGGGCGGTGATCTCCGGGAGGTCGGGGTCACCGGAGTCGGCGAGCGCGGGAACGAGCCCGATGGTCGCGGCCGCCACCCCCATCACCGCGACCGGGACGACGTACCGCGCGGCCCTGCGCCGGCCGGTGCGCGGGCCGTCGGCGTCCCCCGTGGTCGTGGTGTCGTCGGATGCGTACGGTGCCATGTGTGCCTTACCTCCGTCGTCGGCGGCGGCTGTCCTTCTCGTGTCCCCGCGTCTCGTGTACTCGCGCCGGTCCCACCCCGAGCCGCCATTCTCACCCGAATCGGTGAGGACTGGTGTTGTCCGTGGCATCCATCTGACCAAATCGGCCGCCGAGTTGCGTCAACCCGGGGACCCAAGTCCATGTACACCTGGGGTATGACACGAGGGCCCCACGGCTCCCCCGACCAGTAGGGGTCGGGCGAGCGACGGCAGGTCAGCCCGCCCGGTGCACCACCGCGTCGCACAGTTGCATCAGCGCCGTCTTCGCGTCGCACTCCCGCAGCGGGGCCAGCGCCGCGCGGGCCTCCTCCGCGTACCGGACGGTGTCCCGCCGGGCCTGCTCCAGCGCCGGGTGCGACCGCAGCGCCGTCAGTGCCCGCTGGTGGCGCGCGTCGTCGCTCAGGTCGGAGTCCAGCAGCTCGCACAGCGCGAGGTCCTCGGCGAGGCCCAGCCGCGCCGCCCGCTCCCGCAGCCGCAGCACCGGCAGCGTCGCGATGCCCTCGCGCAGGTCGGTACCCGGCGTCTTGCCGGACTCGGCCGACTCGGACGCGATGTCGAGCACGTCGTCCGCGAGCTGGAAGGCGACGCCGAGCCGCTCGCCGTACTGGGTCAGGACGTCCACGACCCGCTCGTCGGCGCCGGACATCATCGCGCCGAACCGGCACGACACCGCCACCAGGGAGCCCGTCTTGCCGCCCAGCACGTCCAAGTAGTGCTCGACCGGGTCTCGACCGTCCTGCGGGCCGGCGGTCTCCAGGATCTGTCCGGTGACCAGCCGCTCGAACGCGAGGGCCTGCACCCGCACCGCCTCGGGCCCGAGGTCGGCGAGGATCTGCGAGGCGCGGGCGAACAGGAAGTCGCCGGTGAGGACGGCCACGGAGTTGCCCCAGCGGGTGTTCGCGCTGGGCACCCCGCGCCGCACGTCGGCCTCGTCCATCACGTCGTCGTGGTACAGCGTGGCCAGGTGGGTCAGCTCGACGACGACGGCGGACGGCACGATCCCGGGCGCGTACGGGTCGCCGAACTGCGCGGCGAGCATCACGAGCAGCGGGCGGAACCGCTTGCCTCCCGCCCGCACCAGGTGCTGGGCGGCCTCGGTGATGAACGGCACCTCGCTCTTGGTTGCCTCAAGCAACCCTTCTTCGACAGCCGACAAACCGGCCTGGACATCGGCCTCCAGAGCCTGGTCCCGCACGCTCAGCCCGAACGGCCCGACGACGGTCACGAAGGTCTCCTGTCTGCTGGTGCCTACTGGCGATTACCCGTTTGTCGATAGGTCGCTGCCATCACTCAAGTCAGCGTATCCGGTCACGTTTCGATCACCGCCAGCGCCCACCCGTCCAGGCCGTCAGGTATCGGATCACGACTCCCATATTCTCGATCACTCGATACGTACTGACATGGCCGATATGTACGACTCGACGAGAATCGACGCTGATGGCTACGAATCGCTCAGCGAAGCACCTTCCAGGGCACATGCCCGGTTCTACCAGAGCCTCCGCCACCGTTTCGCCACCCACGCACACGCACACACACGCAGTCGCTCGCGCCCGATTTGCCGCGCTTGAAGCACCAATTCCCCTTAGTCCTACATGCCCTTCGAGGATGACGTCCGTGAGTTGAGTCACGCGTTCCCCGGGCCCGGCAACCCACTCCCCGGCGTCCGGCTCCCCGCCCCGCGCAAGCGAGTTGGGCCTCGGCGACCGCGAAGGATCAAGCACCCCATAAGCGCCGTTCCAAGGTCAACCGGGACGTTCTGTGATCCCGCCACTTGTTCCCGACAAGTGCCCTCGCATACGTTCCCGGCCTGTCGGGCGGACGCCGAGTCCTGCCACCGCCCGCACCACCAACGACGAACCCACTCGCACGGCAGGAGCGGGGGACCCAGGTAAGACGCCGGGCCGGTCACCGAACCGGAACGGCTCGGGGTGAAGCCGTGCCCGTCAGGGCCCGGCCGGGCACCTCCCGCCCGAACCCGACAGCTCACCTCGCAGGCGTAGGAGAGGAATTCGTCATGCCTGCATTCGGTCAGTCCCGCCGTGCCGGGAACCGCAGCCTCGTCCGCAAGCTCGCCGTCGCCGGCACCGGCGCCGCCGTGCTCGCGCTCCCGCTGATCGGCGCGACCAGCGCCTCCGCCGCCACCCCGACCGCTGCCGCCGCGGCGACGACGTACCCGGACAACCTCGACGGCTGGATCCGCCAGTCCCTCGCCGTCATGGCGGAGCACGGCATCCCCGGCTCCTACGACGGCATCTACCGCAACATCATGCGGGAGTCCTCGGGCAACCAGTACGCCATCAACAACTGGGACTCCAACGCCGCCGCCGGCACGCCGTCCAAGGGCCTGCTCCAGGTCATCGACCCGACCTTCCGGGCGTACCACGTGCCGGGCACCTCGTTCGACCCGTACGACCCGGTCGCGAACATCACCGCCGCCTGCAACTACGCGGCCCAGCGGTACGGCTCGATCGACAACGTCTTCGGCGCGTACTGAGCCGGGGCGTCCACGGGCCCCGGATGCCTACAGGGCCGGGACGTCCCCGGCCCTGGGTTGCCTAGCGGGCCGGGACGCCCTCGGACCCGGGGTGCCTAGCGGGCCGGGGCCTCCTCGGACCCGGGGTGCCTAGCAGGCCGGCCGGGGTTGCGGTTCCGACCGGGGCTTCGGTACCGACAGGTTCCTCGGTGCCGCCGGATACTCCCGGGCCGACCGGGGCTCCGGTGCCGGTCCGGGCGTGGGAAACAGTCGCTCGAGGACGGCGGCCACACCGTCGTCCTCGTTCGACAGCGTGATCTCGTCCGCGACCGCCTTCAGTTCGGGGTGCGCGTTGGCCATGGCGACGCCGTGCGCGGCCCAGTCGAACATCGGGATGTCGTTGGGCATGTCCCCGAAGGCGATCGTCCGGTCCGGACCCAGCCCCAGGTGCTCGGCGGCCAGCGCCAGACCGGTCGCCTTCGTGATGCCGCACGGCTGGAGCTCCACGGTTCCCGGCCCCGACCTGGTCACCGTCGCCAGGGAGCCGATCGCTCCGCGCGCCGTCGCCGCCAACTCGTCGTCGGTGAGGCCCGGGTGGCGCAGCAGCACCTTGCTGATCGGCGCCCGCCACAGCTCCTCGCGCCGGTCGACCCGCACCGCCGGCAGGGTCGGGTGCGGCATCAGATAGCCCGGCTCGATCAGCGTGAGCCCGTCCACACCGTCCTGGTCGACGGCCGCGAACACCTCGCCCACCTCGGCCTCGATCTTGCCGAGCGCCGTCTCCGCCAGCTCCCGGTCCAGGGTGACCGACCACAGCAGGCGGTCCGTGCCGGCGTCGTACACCTGCGCCCCCTGCCCGCACACCGCGAGGCCCGTGCTGCCGAGCTCGGCGAGCAGCGGCCGCACCCGGGGTGCCGGGCGCCCGGTCACGACGAGATGCCGGGCGCCGGCCTCCGCCGCCCGCGCGAGCGCGGCGTGGGACCGGTCGGAGAAGGTGTCGTCACCACGCAGAAGCGTCCCGTCCAGGTCGGTGGCGATCAGTGAGTACGCGAGGGGTGCGGGCATGATCAGAGAATACGGACCGCGCGCGCCGTCGACTCACCGCGGTTTCCCCACCAGCCGTTTCTGATTCCCACCAGCCGTTTCTGAGCGCCGCCAGCCGTTTCTGAGCGCCGATGATCACCGGCCCGCCCGGTTCGGGACCCGACCCCCCCCGCTTCGAGGGCTTGGCGGTCGTGCGCACCGACGTGCCACCCGCACCGCCGGTGCGGGTGCCGCGGTTCGCACCGGCATGCCGCCGCGCGCCGCACGTGCGGTGGCCTCTGCCCAAGACCGACAGACCGGCCGTAACGTGTGGCGCGGTCCCACGACGCGTGGAGCACCTGGCGCACACGAAAGCGAGGCAGCACCCCATGCCCCCGTTCGATGTACCCGAGGGCGACCCCTTCGGCCCGCACAACCTTCCGTACGGCGTGTTCTCGCTCCCCGGCTCCGAGGAGCGGACCGTGGGCGTCCGGCTCGGCGACCACGTCCTGGACGCGGGCGCGGCGGCGCACGCGCTCGGTTCGCCGTACGCCTCCCTGCTCGCGCGGCCGACCCTGAACCCGCTGCTGGCCGCCGGCCGCACCGCCTGGTCGGACGTGCGGCGCGCGCTGACGGCATGGGTGACAGTCCCCTCGCACCGACAGACCCTGGAGCCGCTGTTCCACCCGCTGTCCGACGTGACCCTGCACCTGCCCTTCGAGGTCGCGGACTACGTCGACTTCTACGCCTCCGAGAACCACGCCCGGAACGTCGGCCAGATCTTCCGCCCCGACGCCGAGGACTCCCTCACCCCCAACTGGAAGCACCTGCCCATCGGTTACCACGGCCGCTCCGGCACCGTCGTCGTGTCGGGCACGGACGTCGTACGCCCCTCGGGCCAGCGCAAGGCGCCCACCGACCCGGCGCCGGTCTTCGGGCCGTCCGTCCGCCTGGACATCGAGGCGGAGGTCGGCTTCGTCGTCGGCGTGCCGTCCGAGCTGGGCCGCCCGGTCGCGCTCGGCGACTTCCGCGAGCACGTCTTCGGGCTGTGCCTGCTCAACGACTGGTCCGCGCGGGACATCCAGGCCTGGGAGTACGTCCCGCTCGGCCCGTTCCTCGGCAAGTCCTTCGCCACCTCGGTCTCCGCGTGGATCACCCCGCTGGACGCCCTGGACGCGGCCCGTGTCGCGCCCCCGCGGCGCACCCACGACCTGCTGCCCTACCTGGACGACGCCGACGACGAACCCGGCGGCTACGACCTGCGGATCTCCGTCGCGATCAACGGCCACACCGTCTCCGAGCCGCCGTTTTCCACCATGTACTGGACGGCCGCCCAGCAACTGGCCCACATGACCGTCAACGGCGCCTCCCTGCGCACCGGCGACCTGTACGGCTCCGGCACCGTCAGCGGTCCCGAGCAGGGGCAGCGCGGCTCGCTGCTGGAGCTGACGTGGAACGGCCGCGACCCGCTGGAACTCCCCGACGGCAAGCGGACGTTCCTGGAGGACGGGGACGTGGTGACGATGACCGCCTGGGCGCCGGGTCCTGACGGGGTCCGCGTCGGGCTGGGCGAGGTCACCGGGCGCATCGTGGCGCAGTGAATATTCCGGGGGTGCCTTCCCCGGCCTATCGCTCCTGACACCTGTCTCGCACCGCCCGGCGCCGTCATACTGGCGTCGGGCGGTGTGCACGGACGCACGCCACGCCCGGTGCTCACCGCGCCGTCGGCCGGTTCACGGCGGTCGGCGCAGGCGGGTCCGGGCGAGCCACGCGGGCCGAGGACGTCGCGGTCACCGTCGCACCGGTCCAACAGCACGACCCGAGGCCGCACTTCTTCCGACCATGAACCGGAGCCCGTGGCATGACAGTCTGCCTGCTCCTGCTGAGCGTCGTCGCCCTGACCGCCGCCGTGCCGGTCCCGCGCGCACTGACCCGGGCCGCCTGGCCCGAGCGGGAACCCGTGGTCGGGCTGTGGGTGTGGCAGTGCCTGGTCGCCACCGTCCTGCTGTGCTGTCTGACGGCCCTCGCGCTCGGCGCCGCCGCCGTGTTCGGCACCGTCCGCACCCAGTTGTTCGCCCCCGCGCCGCCCGCGGTGACCGCCGCCTACAACCTGTCGGCCGCGCCGGCCTGGGCCGTCGCCCTCTTCGTGCTGCTGGCGAGCGGCGCCGCCTGGACGACGGCGATGCTCGCCCGCGAGCTGGTCGAGGCGCGCCGGCGCCGCGCACGGGCCCGCGCGCACCTGCGCGAGCGCGCCCCCGAACTGCCCGCCGGTCTGCCGCCGGCCCGCGGCCCCCTGCTGGTCCTGGAGGACGAGTACCCCGACGCCTGGTGGATGCCGGGCAGCCGACCCCAGTTGGTCGTCACCACCGGTGCCCTGCACCGCCTGACCGACCACCAGCTCGACGCCGTCCTCACCCACGAACGGGGTCACGCCCGCGCCCGGCACGACTGGCTGCTGCACCTGTCGAGCGCGCTGGCCACCGGCTTCCCGCGGGTGCCGCTGTTCGCCCACTTCTGCGACCAGACCCACCGCCTCGTCGAACTGGCCGCCGACGACACCGCCTCCCGGCGCTGCGGCCACCTGACCACGGCCCTGGCCCTGATCGAACTGAACCAGCACCGTGGCGTCCTGTCCTGCGCCTCCAGCAACCGCCTGCTCGGCGAGCGCGTCAACCGCCTGCTGGAGCCCTCGCCCCGCCTGGACCGCAGGCACCGTGCCCTGACCACGGCGCTCGCGGCACTCGTCCCGCTCCTCCCCCTCCTGATCACCTTCGCACCCGGGCTGACGGCGCTGTCGTAGCGGCCGACGGCACGCATCCGACGGCCCGGGTGACCGGATCTACCCCCCAGTCCTCCGGATTACCCCCAGTCCTCCGGCTCGTCCGGTTCCTCCAGCGTGTCCGGCCAGTCGTGCGGACCGCCGTCGTGCGACGGGCCCACCGCCGCGGTGGGCCCGGCCGGCGGAGCCGTTGCCGCCGGGCCGCCCGCCGTCGCCGGGGCAGCGCCCGCCGCCGTCCCGCCCGGCGCGGCGCCGGGCGCGTCCAGCGAGGCCAGCACCCCGATCACATCCTCGCCGTACGTCGTCAGCTTCTTCTCGCCGATCCCGCTGATGCCGCCGAGCTCCGCGACCGACGCCGGCCACACCGTGGCGATCTCCCGGAGCGTGGCGTCGTGGAAGATGACGTACGCCGGGACGCCCTGTTCCCTGGCCTGTTCGGCGCGCCAGGCCCGCAGCGCCTCGAACGCCGGGAGCAGTTCCTCCTGCAGCTCGGCCGCCGCCGCCTTGGGTCTGCGCTCGCCGCGGGGCGTCGTGCCGCGTGAACCGGCCGGCTTCTTCGGCTCCTTGCGCAGCGGCACCTCCCGCTCCCGCCGCAGCACGGCCCCGCTGGCCTCGGTCAGCACCAGCGTGCCGTACTCGCCCTCGACCGCGAGCAGCCCCTGGGCGAGCAACTGCCGTACCACGCCCCGCCATTCGGCCTCGGTCAGTTCCTCGCCGATGCCGAACACGGACAACTGGTCGTGGTCGAACTGGATCACCTTGGCGGTGCGCCGCCCCATCAGGATGTCGACGATCTGTGTGGCGCCGAACTTCTGTCCGCGCTCCCGCTTGAGCCGCACCACCGTCGACAGCACCTTCTGCGCGGCCACGGTGCCGTCCCACGTCTCGGGCGGGGTGAGGCAGGTGTCGCAGTTGCCGCAGCGCGGCGCGTCGGGGTCCTGGCCGAAGTAGGCGAGGAGCTGGCCGCGGCGGCACTGGACCGTCTCGCACAGCGCGAGCATCGAGTCCAGATGCTGGGCGGCCCGTCGGCGGAACGCCTCGTCGCCCTCCGAGGACTGGATCATCTTGCGCTGCTGGATGACGTCGTTGAGCCCGTACGCCATCCACGCCGTCGACGGGAGTCCGTCCCGGCCGGCGCGGCCCGTCTCCTGGTAGTAGCCCTCGACCGACTTGGGCAGGTCGAGGTGGGCGACGAAGCGGACGTCCGGCTTGTCGATGCCCATGCCGAAGGCGATGGTCGCCACGACCACCAGCCCGTCCTCCCGCAGGAAGCGGGACTGGTGCGCGGCACGGGTGCCCGCGTCGAGCCCCGCGTGGTACGGCACCGCCTCGACGCCGTTGCGCGTGAGGAACTCGGCGGTCTTCTCCACCGAGTTGCGCGAGAGGCAGTAGACGATGCCCGCGTCGCCGGGGTGTTCCTCGCGCAGGAAGGCCAGCAGCTGCTTCTTGGGGTCGGCCTTCGGCACGATCCGGTACTGGATGTTGGGCCGGTCGAAGCTCGCCACGAAGTGGCGGGCCCGCGGCATGTTCAGCCGCTGGGTGATCTCCTGGTGCGTGGCGTGCGTGGCCGTCGCCGTCAGGGCGATGCGCGGGACGTCCGGCCAGCGCTCGCCGAGCAGCGACAGCGACAGGTAGTCGGGGCGGAAGTCGTGGCCCCACTGGGAGACGCAGTGCGCCTCGTCGATCGCGAAGACGGAGATCTTGCCGCGCGACAGCAGGTCCAGGGTGGCGTCCAGCCGCAGCCGCTCCGGCGCGAGGTAGACGAGGTCGAGCTCGCCGGCCAGGAACTCGGCCTCGACCATGCGCCGCTCGTCGAAGTCCTGCGTCGAGTTCATGAACCCGGCGCGCACGCCCAGCGCCCGCAGGGCGTCCACCTGGTCCTGCATCAGCGCGATGAGCGGGGAGACGACGACTCCGGTGCCCGGTCTGACCAGGGCCGGGATCTGGTAGCACAGGGACTTGCCGCCGCCGGTCGGCATGAGCACGACGGCGTCGCCGCCCGCCACGACGTGCTCGATCACGGCCTCCTGCTCGCCGCGGAAGGCCTCGTACCCGAAGACCCGGTGCAGCGTGGCCAGCGCCTCGCTCGCGTCGTACATCCTCGACGTGTCCACGTCGGTCGTCACAACCGTCCCGCCCATCCCATGCATCGCCCGTCCCCCGTACGCGGTCCCTCGACCACTGCCTCCACGATAGGGGTCCGCGCCGACAGCCCCGGAAGTTATCCACAGGCCCGCCCCGATCTCGTGACCCGTCGGTGTCCGCCCGTCGGTCTCCGGCCCATCGGTCTCCGGCCCGTCGGTGCGGCGTGGCGGTGCGGCGTGGCGGTGCGGCGCGTCGGTGCGGCGCGTCGGTGCGGCCCGTCGGTGCGGCCCGTCGGCGCGCGGTACCCGCGAACGCGGACGGCCCGGCACCCCCCGAGCAGGTGCCGAGCCGTCCGCGTGGCGTGCGTCGCGTCAGCGCACGAACACTCCCGCCTGTCCGGCGAGGTCCAGGAAGTACTGCGGAGCCACACCCAGGACCAGCGTGACGGCCACACCCACACCGATCGCCGTCATCGTCAGCGGGGACGGCACCGCGACCGTCGGGCCCTCCGGCTTCGGCTCGCTGAAGAACATCAGCACGATCACGCGGATGTAGAAGAACGCCGCGACCGCCGACGAGATCACACCGACCACGACCAGCGGGGCCGCGCCGCCCTCCGCCGCCGCCTTGAACACGGCGAACTTGCCCGAGAAACCGGACGTCAGCGGAATGCCGGCGAACGCCAGCAGGAACACCGCGAACACGGCCGCCACCAGCGGCGACCGGCGGCCCAGCCCGGCCCACTTGGACAGGTGCGTGGCCTCTCCGCCCGCGTCCCGCACCAGCGTGACCACGGCGAACGCGCCGATCGTCACGAAGGAGTACGCCGCCAGGTAGAAGAGGACCGACGACACACCGTCGGGCGTCATCGCGATGACACCGGCGAGGATGAAGCCCGCGTGCGCGATCGACGAGTACGCCAGCAGCCGCTTGATGTCGGTCTGCGTGATCGCGACGATCGCACCGCCCAGCATCGTGATGATCGCGACGGCCCACATCACCGGCCGCCAGTCCCAGCGCAGACCGGGCAGCACCACGTACAGCACCCGCAGCAGCGCGCCGAAGGCCGCGACCTTGGTCGCCGCCGCCATGAAGCCCGTCACCGGCGTCGGGGCGCCCTGGTACACGTCCGGCGTCCACATGTGGAACGGCACGGCGCCCACCTTGAACAGCAGACCCATCACCAGCAGCGCCGCGCCGATCAGCAGCAGCGCGTCGTTGCCCATGGTGTTGGCGAGCGCCGGCGTGATGTTCTGCACGGAACCGTCGACGACCTGCGCGATCGTCGCGTACGACATCGAGCCCGCGTAGCCGTACAGCAGCGCGATGCCGAACAGCGTGAACGCCGAGGCGAACGCGCCGAGCAGGAAGTACTTGACCGCGGCCTCCTGCGACATCAGCCGCTTGCGGCGGGCCAGCGCGCACATCAGGTACAGCGGGAGCGAGAACACCTCCAGCGCGATGAACAGCGTCAGCAGGTCGTTCGCCGCCGGGAAGATCAGCATGCCGGCGACGGCGAACAGCAGCAGCGGGAAGACCTCGGTCGTGGTGAACCCGGCCTTGACTGCCGCCTTCTCGCTGTCGCTGCCCGGCACGGACGCGGCCTGCGCGGCGAACGAGTCGACGCGGTTGCCGTGCACCAGCGGGTCGAGCCGCCGCTCGGCGAAGGTGAACAGGCCCACCAGTCCGGCCAGCAGAATGGTGCCCTGCAGGAACAGTGCCGGACCGTCGACGGCGATCGCGCCCATCGCGGCGATGCGCGCCTTCGTCGTGCCGTACCCGTCGGCCGCGAGCGCGACCACCGCGGCGAACGCGGCGACGAGCGCGACGACCGACACGAACATCTGGACGAGGTAACGGGCCTTGCGCGGGACGAACGCCTCGACCAGCACGCCGACGACACCCGCTCCGACGACGATCAGGGTCGGTGCCAGCTGTCCGTACTCGATCTTCGGCGCGTCGATCTTCGAGATCGGCTCGGCCGCGGTTGTCCACAGGCTGTGGACGGCTGATGCGCTCACTTGGCCGCCTCCACCTCGGGCTGGGGATCCTTCTTCTGTACGTCCGACATGGTCTGCTCGACCGCCGGATTGACCACGTCCGTCAAGGGCTTCGGATAGACACCCAGGAAGATCAGCAGCACGACCAGCGGGGCGACCACCACCAGCTCGCGCACCCTGAGGTCCGGCATCGCGGCCACCTCGGGCTTCACCGGGCCCGTCATCGTCCGCTGGTACAGGACGAGGGTGTAGAGCGCGGCGAGGACGATGCCGAGGGTGGCGATGATGCCGATCACCGGGTAGCGCGCGAACGTGCCGACCAGGACCAGGAACTCACTGACGAACGGCGCGAGTCCGGGCAGCGACAGCGTCGCCAGACCGCCGATCAGGAACGTGCCGGCGAGCACCGGCGCGACCTTCTGCACTCCGCCGTAGTCGGCGATGAGCCGCGAGCCGCGCCGCGAGATCAGGAAGCCGGCCACCAGCATCAGCGCGGCCGTCGAGATGCCGTGGTTGACCATGTACAGCGTCGCGCCCGACTGGCCCTGGCTGGTCATCGCGAAGATGCCCATGATGATGAAGCCGAAGTGCGAGATCGACGCGTACGCCACCAGCCGCTTGATGTCCCGCTGGCCCACCGCGAGCAGCGCGCCGTAGATGATGCTGACCAGGGCGAGCACGAGGATCACGGGCGTCGCCCACTTGCTGGCCTCCGGGAACAGCTGGAGGCAGAAGCGCAGCATCGCGAAGGTGCCGACCTTGTCGACGACCGCCGTGATGAGCACGGCGACCGGGGCAGTGGCCTCGCCCATGGCGTTGGGCAGCCAGGTGTGCAGCGGCCACAGCGGCGCCTTCACCGCGAAGGCGAAGAAGAAGCCGAGGAACAGCCAGCGCTCGGTGTTCGTCGCCATGTCCAGCGAGCCGTTGGCCCGCGCCTCGGCGATCTCCGTGAGCGAGAAGTTCCCGGCGACCACGTACAGGCCGATCACCGCGGCCAGCATGATCAGACCGCCGGCCAGGTTGTAGAGGAGGAACTTCACCGCCGCGTACGACCGTTGGGTCGACGCCGCCTCCTCGCCGTGCTCGTGGGCACGGTCCCCGAAGCCGCCGATGAGGAAGTACATCGGGATGAGCATGGCTTCGAAGAAGATGTAGAAGAGGAAGACGTCGGTGGCCTCGAAGGAGATGATCACCATCGCCTCGACGGCCAGGATCAGGGCGAAGAAGCCCTGCGTCGGCCGCCACCGCTTGCTGCCCGTCTCCAGCGGGTCGGCGTCGTGCCAGCCCGCGAGGATGATGAACGGGATCAGCAGGGCGGTCAGCGCGATGAGCGCCACCGCGATGCCGTCCACGCCCAGTTCGTAACGGACCCCGAATTCCTTGATCCAGTAATGGGATTCGGTGAGCTGGTAGCGGTCGCCGTCCGGGTCGAAGCGGACCAGCACGACGATCGCCAGCACGAGCGTGGCGAGCGAGACGAGCAGCGCCAGCCACTTCGCGGCGGTGCGTTTCGCGGCCGGTACCGCGGCCGTGGCGATGGCCCCGACGGCCGGGAGCACCGCCGTCGCTGTCAGCAGGGGAAAGGACATCGGTATCAGACCGCCCTCATCAGCAGGGTCGCGGCGACGAGGACCGCCGCACCGCCGAACATCGAGACCGCGTAGGACCGCGCGAAGCCGTTCTGCAGCCTGCGCATCCGGCCGGACAGGCCGCCGACCGACGCCGCCGTGCCGTTGACGACCCCGTCGACCAGCGTGTGGTCGACGTACACCAGGGAGCGCGTGAGGTGCTCCCCGCCGCGGACCAGCACGACGTGGTTGAAGTCGTCCTGGAGCAGGTCGCGCCGGGCGGCCCGGGTGAGCAGCGATCCGCGCGGGGCGACAGCCGGGACGGGGCGGCGCCCGTACTGCGCCCAGGCGAGGGCGACGCCGATCACCATCACGGCGACCGTGGACAGCGTGACCGTCAGGGCGCCGATCGGGGCGTGGCCGTGGTCGTGCCCGGTGACGGGCTCCAGCCAGTGCAGGAAGCGGTCGCCGATGCCGAAGAACGCGCCGCCGAACACGGAACCGACGGCCAGCACGATCATCGGGATCGTCATGACCTTCGGCGACTCGTGCGGGTGCGGAGGCTCGTACGCGCCGCGCGTCTCGGCGGCCGGCTCCACGTCGGGCTCGGCCGGGGACGGCGTCGGGGCGTTGCGCCAGCGCTCCTCGCCGAAGAACGTCATCAGCATCACGCGCGTCATGTAGTACGCGGTGATGGCCGCGCCCAGCAGGGCGCAGGCGCCGAGGATCCAGCCCTCGGTGCCGCCCTTCGCGAACGCCGCCTCGATGATCTTGTCCTTGGAGAAGAAGCCGGACAGGCCCGGGAAGCCGATGATCGCGAGGTATCCGAGGCCGAAGGTGATGAAGGTGACCGGCATGTACTTGCGCAGACCGCCGTAGCGGCGCATGTCGACCTCGTCGTTCATGCCGTGCATGACCGAACCGGCGCCGAGGAACAGCCCCGCCTTGAAGAAGCCGTGCGTCACCAGGTGCATGATCGCGAAGACGTAGCCGATGGGGCCCAGGCCCGCGGCCAGCACCATGTAGCCGATCTGCGACATGGTCGAGCCGGCCAGCGCCTTCTTGATGTCGTCCTTCGCGCAACCGACGATCGCACCGAACAGCAGCGTGACCGCGCCGACGACGGTGACGACGAGCTGCGCGTCCGGGGCGCCGTTGAAGACGGCCGCGGAGCGCACGATCAGGTAGACGCCCGCGGTCACCATCGTCGCGGCGTGGATGAGGGCCGAGACCGGGGTCGGGCCCTCCATCGCGTCGCCGAGCCAGGACTGCAGCGGCACCTGCGCGGACTTGCCGCAGGCCGCGAGCAGCAGCATCAGCGCGATCGCGGTCAGCTGCCCCTCGGTGGCGTCCCCGGCCAGGCCCGGCTCCTCGTGCGTGCCGAGCAGCGGGCCGAACGCGAACGTCCCGAACGTCGTGAACATCAGCATGATCGCGATGGACAGGCCGACGTCACCCACGCGGTTGACGAGGAAGGCCTTCTTCGCGGCCGTGGCGGCGCTGGGCTTGTGCTGCCAGAAGCCGATGAGCAGGTAGGAGGCGAGACCGACGCCCTCCCAGCCGACGTACAGCAGCAGGTAGTTGTCGGCGAGGACGAGCAGCAGCATCGCCGCGAGGAACAGGTTCAGGTAGCCGAAGAAGCGGCGGCGCCGCTCGTCGTGCTCCATGTAACCGATGGAATAAAGGTGGATCAGCGAGCCGACGCCCGTGATCAGCAGGACGAACGTCATCGACAGCTGGTCGAGGCGGAAGGCCACGTCGGCCTGGAAGCCCTCCACCGGGATCCAGCTGAACACGTGCTGCGTCAGGGTGCGGTGGGCGGCGTCCTCACCGAGCAGGTCGGCGAAGAGCACCAGGCCGATGACGAAGGACAGGGCGGCCAGCAACGTGCCGATCCAGTGTCCTACGGCGTCCAGCCGGCGTCCGCCGCACAGCAGGACCGCCGCTCCGAGCAGGGGCGCCGCCACCAGCAGCGCGATCAGGTTCTCAGCGTTAGTCACGGTTCTACCGACCCCTCACAGCTTCATCAGGCTGGCGTCGTCGACCGAGGCCGAGTGGCGGGTACGGAACAGGGACACGATGATCGCGAGCCCGACCACGACCTCCGCGGCGGCGACGACCATCGTGAAGAACGCGATGATCTGGCCGTCGAGGTTGCCGTGCATGCGGGAGAACGCGACGAACGCGAGATTGCAGGCGTTGAGCATGAGTTCCACGCACATGAACACCACGATCGCGTTGCGCCTGATCAGTACGCCCGTGGCGCCGATCGTGAACAACAGGGCCGCGAGGTAGAGGTAGTTGACGGGATTCACTTCGACGCCTCCTCGGCCCGCTTGAGGTTCGCCGGGTCGATCGCGCGGCGCTCCAGGCGCTCCTCGGAACGCTGCTCCAGCGCCCGCAGGTCGTTGAGCGCCTCCGTCGACACGTCCCGGATCTGCCCGCGCTCACGCAGCGTCTTGCTGACGGTGAGCTCGGACGGGGTGCCGTCGGGCAGCAGGCCCGCGATGTCCACCGCGTTGTGCCGGGCGTACACGCCGGGCGCGGGCAGCGGCGGGAGGTGCTTGCCCTCGCGGATGCGCGCCTCGGAGAGCTCGCGCTGCGTCCTGGCGCGCTCGGTGCGCTCCCGGTGGGTGAGCACCATGGCGCCGATGGCGGCGGTGATGAGCAGCACACCGGTGATCTCGAAGGCGAAGACGTACTTCGTGAAGATGAGCGCCGCGAGGCCCTCCACGTTGCCGCCCGCGTTGGCCTGGCCGGTGCCGCTGAACTCCGTGAGGGAGGCGTTGCCGATGCCGGCGACCAGCAGGATGCCGAAGCCGAGCCCGCTGACCAGGGCCAGCCAGCGCTGGCCCCTGATGGTCTCCTTCAGGGAGTCCGCCGAGGTGACACCGACGAGCATCACGACGAACAGGAACAGCATCATGATCGCGCCGGTGTAGACGACGATCTGCACGACGCCGAGGAAGTAGGCGCCGTTGGCGAGGTAGAACACCGCCAGGACGATCATGGTTCCGGCGAGGCAGAGCGCGCTGTGCACGGCCTTCTTCATGAACACGGTGCACAGGGCGCCGATCACGGCGATCGTGCCGAGCACCCAGAACTGGAACGCCTCCCCGGTGGAGGTGGTGTAGGCGGCGAGCTGCGCGGTCATCGGCCGATCACCTTCTCCGACGCCGGTTCGCTCGCGCCGAAGGTCGAGTCGGCTTCCTGGACGACCTCGCCCTCGGAGTGCGCGACCTGCTGC
The DNA here is from genome assembly GCF_029813775.1 of Streptomyces sp. DH24. Lineage (GTDB taxonomy): Bacteria > Actinomycetota > Actinomycetes > Streptomycetales > Streptomycetaceae > Streptomyces. The sequence goes on from NZ_JARVKW010000057.1 coordinate 20,635, forward strand.
ACCGTGCCGGGCGCGGCCTCGGTCACCAGGCCCCGGTAGTAGTCCTGTTCGTCCGTCCCCGGGTACATGGCGTGCGGGGAGTCGACCATGCCGTCCTCAAGACCGGCGAGCAGCTGCTCCTTGGTGTAGATGAGGTCGGCGCGGGTGGAGTCGGCCAGCTCGAACTCGTTCGTCATCGTGAGCGCGCGTGTGGGGCACGCCTCGATGCACAGGCCGCACAGGATGCAGCGGGCGTAGTTGATCTGGTACACCCGCCCGTACCGCTCGCCCGGCGAGTAGCGCTCCTCCTCGGTGTTGTCCGCGCCCTCCACGTAGATCGCGTCGGCGGGACAGGCCCAGGCGCACAGCTCGCAGCCGACGCACTTCTCCAGGCCGTCCGGATGGCGGTTGAGCTGGTGCCGTCCGTGGAAGCGCGGAGCCGTGGTCTTCTGCTGCTCCGGGTACTGCTCCGTGAGCCGCTTCTTGAACATGGCCTTGAAGGTCACGCCGAAGCCGGCCACGGGATTCTGGAAACCGGGCTTGGTCTCCTTGGGCTCCTCAGCCATCGGACGCCTCCTTTCCATCCGTAGATCCGCCCAGAGATCCGTCACTCTGAGTATCGGGGCCACCACTGACAACCAGCTCCCGCTCACTGCGTGAGCGGCGCCGCGGCACGGGCGGCAACTCCTGTCCGGGCAGCGGCGGCACGGGGAACCCACCGGCCATCGGGTCGAACGCGGCCGGCTCCCCGGCGGCCTCCTCGTCCTGCTTGGTGGACCGCTCGCGGAACATGTCGGCGACGAAGGACAGCAGGAGCAGGACGAGCACGCCGCCGCCCACGTAGAGGGCGATGTCGGTGAAGTCGTAGTTCTCGTTCCTGAGGGCCCGCACCGTCGCGACGAGCATCAGCCACACCACGGAGACCGGGATGAGGACCTTCCAGCCGAGCTTCATCAGCTGGTCGTAGCGCACGCGTGGGAGCGTGCCGCGCAGCCAGACGAAGAAGAACAGCAGCAGCTGCACCTTGATGACGAACCAGAGCAGCGGCCACCAGCCGTGGTTGGCGCCCTCCCAGAAGGTGCTGATGGGATACGGGGCCCGCCAGCCGCCCAGGAACAGCGTGACCGCGACCGTGGACACCGTCACCATGTTCACGTACTCGGCGAGCATGAACATCGCGAACTTGATCGAGGAGTACTCGGTGTTGAAGCCGCCGACCAGGTCGCCCTCGGACTCCGGCATGTCGAACGGGGCGCGGTTGGTCTCGCCGACCATCGTGACGATGTACAGCACGAAGGAGACCGGCAGCAGCAGGATGTACCAGCGGTCGGTCTGCTGCTCGACGATGGTCGAGGTCGACATCGACCCGGAGTACAGGAACACCGAGGCGAACGCGGCGCCCATCGCGATCTCGTAGGAGATCATCTGCGCGCAGGACCGCAGCCCGCCGAGCAGCGGGTACGTCGATCCGGAGCTCCAGCCCGCGAGCACGATGCCGTAGATGCCGACCGACGCGATGGCGAGGACGTACAGCATCGCGATCGGCAGGTCGGTGAGCTGCATCGTGGTGCGGTGGCCGAAGATCGAGATCTCGTTGCCGGCCGGCCCGAAGGGGATCACGGCGATGGCCATGAACGCCGGGATGGCCGCGACGATCGGCGCGAGGACGTAGACGACCTTGTCCGCGCGCTTGACGATCACGTCTTCCTTGAGCATCAGCTTCACGCCGTCGGCGAGCGACTGGAGCATGCCCCAGGGGCCGTGCCGGTTGGGGCCGATGCGCAGCTGCATCCAGGCGACGACCTTGCGCTCCATGACGATGGCGATCAGCACGGTCCCCATCAGGAAGGCGAAGCAGAACACCGCCTTGATGCCGACCAGCCACCACGGGTCGCGGCCGAACATCGAGAGGTCTTCAGCGGCGAGGTACGGGCTCATGCCTCCACCTCCTTGGGGGCCTCGCCGGCGAGGGTCGCCGGACCGATGCGGACGAGGGAACCGGGCCGGGCGCCGGTGTCGGAGGCGACACCCGAGCCCGCGGAGTTCAGCGGGAGCCAGACCACCCGGTCGGGCATCTCGGTGATGAGCAGCGGCAGTTCGGTCGTTCCGGCGGGGCCGGTCACGGCCAGCAGGTCGCCGTTCTTGATGCCGGCCTCGGCGGCCGTCGCGGCCGACACGCGCGCGTACGCGGCGTGCCGGGTCCCGGCGAGCGCCTCGTCGCCCTGCTGGAGGAGACCCTGGTCGAGCAGCAGCCGGTGCCCGGCGAGCACGGCCTCACCCGCGGCGGGCCGGGGCAGCACGCCCGCGCTCCCCAGGGGCTCGTCGGCCCACGGCCCGTCCCAGGCACCGAGCCGGTTCAGCTCCGCGCGCGTGGTCCGCAGATCCGGCAGCCCCAGGTGTACGTCCATGGCGTCGGCGAGCATCTGCAGCACCCGCCCGTCGCTGGGGGCCACGCGGCGGGTCATCTGGTCGGGCTTGAGCGCGGTCTCGAAGAGGCGGACCCGGCCCTCCCAGTTGAGGAAGGTGCCCGCCTTCTCGGCGACCGCCGCGACGGGCAGGACCACGTCGGCGTGGCGCGTGACCTCGCTGGGCCGCAGCTCCAGCGACACCACGAAGCCGACCTCGGCGAGCGCGGCACGCGCGCGTGCCGGATCGGGCAGGTCGGCGATCTCCACGCCCGCGACGAGCAGCGCCTGCAGTTCGCCGGACGCCGCCGCCTCGACGATCTGGCCGGTGTCGCGGCCGTAGCGGTGCGGGAGTTCGGCGACGCCCCAGATGCCCGCGACCTCGTCACGCGCGCGTGGATCGGTCGCCGGGCGCCCGCCCGGCAGCAGCGACGGCAGCGCGCCCGCCTCGATCGCGCCGCGCTCCCCGGCCCGGCGCGGAATCCACACCAGCCGGGCGCCGGTGGCGGAGGCGGCCCGTACGGCGGCGGTGAGCCCGCCGGCGACGGCGGCCAGCCGCTCACCGACGACGATCACCGCGCCCTCGGCGCGCAGCGCCTCGGAGGCCGTGGCGCCGTCGCCCTCCAGGCCGACACCGCCGGCCAGTGCGTCCAGCCACTCGGTCTCGGTGCCGGGAGCGGCCGGCAGCAGCGTGCCGCCCGCCTTCTCCAGACCCCGGGTGGAGTGCGTGGCCAGCGCGAAGGTCCGCTGCCCGTGCTTGCGCCAGGCCTTGCGCAGCCGGAGGAAGACGCCGGGCGCCTCCTCCTCGGCCTCGAAGCCGACCAGCAGCACCGCGGGCGCCTTCTCCAGGGCGGTGTACGTGACGCCCGTACCGTCGAGGTCACGGCCGCGGCCCGCGACGCGTGCGGCGAGGAAGTCGGCCTCCTCGCCGCTGTGCACACGCGCGCGGAAGTCGATGTCGTTGGTGTCGAGCGCCACGCGCGCGAACTTGCTGTACGCGTAGGCGTCCTCGACGGTGAGCCGGCCGCCGGTCAGCACACCGGTGCGGCCCCGCGAGGCGAGCAGCCCCTGCGCGGCGATCTGGAGCGCCTCGGGCCAGGACGCCGGTTCGAGGTCGCCCTCCGCGTTGCGCACCAGGGGTGTGTCGAGCCGGTCCCGCTGCTGCGCGTAGCGGAACGCGAAGCGGCCCTTGTCGCAGATCCACTCCTCGTTGACCTCGGGGTCCTCGGCCGCGAGGCGGCGCATGACCTTGCCGCGCCGGTGGTCGGTGCGGGTGGCGCAGCCGCCGGAGCAGTGCTCGCACACCGACGGCGAGGACACCAGGTCGAAGGGGCGGGAGCGGAACCGGTAGGCGGCCGAGGTGAGCGCGCCGACCGGGCAGATCTGGATGGTGTTGCCGGAGAAGTACGACTCGAAGGGCTCGCCCTCGCCGGTGCCGACCTGCTGGAGCGCGCCCCGCTCCAGCAGCTCGATCATCGGGTCGCCCGCGACCTGGTTGGAGAACCGGGTGCAGCGGGCGCACAGCACGCACCGCTCACGGTCGAGCAGCACCTGGGTGGAGATCGGCACGGGCTTTTCGTAGGTGCGCTTCTTGCCCTCGAAGCGGGAGTCGGCGTCGCCGTGCGACATCGCCTGGTTCTGCAGCGGGCACTCACCGCCCTTGTCGCAGACCGGGCAGTCCAGCGGGTGGTTGATGAGCAGGAGCTCCATCACACCCTTCTGCGCCTTCTCCGCGACCGGCGAGGTGAGGTGGGTCTTGACCACCATGCCGTCGGTGCAGGTGATGGTGCAGGAGGCCATCGGCTTGCGCTGTCCCTCGACCTCGACGATGCACTGGCGGCAGGCGCCGGCCGGGTCGAGGAGAGGGTGGTCGCAGAACCGGGGGATCTCGATGCCGAGCTGTTCGGCGGCGCGGATCACCAGCGTGCCCTTGGGCACGCTGATCTCGGCGCCGTCGATCGTCAGCGTGACGAGGTCCTCCGGCGGGACCGCCGCCTCTCCCCCGCCTGAGGGAGCGTTGGTGGTCACGGTCATGCGTTCACCTCCGTGCGGTCGGCCCAGGCCGTCGACTTGGCCGGGTCGAAGGGGCAGCCGCGGCCCGTGATGTGCTGCTCGTACTCCTCACGGAAGTACTTCAGCGAGGAGAAGATCGGCGCGGCGGCGCCGTCGCCGAGGGCGCAGAACGACTTGCCGTTGATGTTGTCGGCGATGTCGTTCAGCTTGTCGAGGTCGGACATCGTGCCCTTGCCGGCCTCGATGTCGCGCATCAGCTGCACGAGCCAGTAGGTCCCTTCGCGGCAGGGCGTGCACTTGCCGCAGGACTCGTGGGCGTAGAACTCGGTCCAGCGGGTGACGGCACGGACGACGCAGGTCGTCTCGTCGAAGCACTGGAGGGCTTTCGTGCCGAGCAGGGAACCCGCGGCGGCCACTGCTTCGTAGTCAAGAGGGACGTCGAGGTGTTCGTCGGTGAGCAGCGGGGTCGAGGAGCCGCCCGGCGTCCAGAACTTGAGGCGATGACCGGGCCGCATTCCGCCGCTCATGTCGAGGAGCTGGCGGAGCGTGATGCCCATCGGGCCCTCGAACTGGCCGGGGTTGGCGACGTGGCCGCTGAGGGAGTACAGCGTGAAGCCGGGAGACTTCTCGCTCCCCATCGACCGGAACCACTCCTTGCCCCGGTTCATGATCGCGGGAACCGACGCGATCGACTCGACGTTGTTCACCACAGTCGGGCACGCGTAGAGGCCCGCGACGGCAGGGAAGGGGGGACGCAGCCGCGGTTGACCACGGCGGCCTTCGAGGGAGTCCAGCAGCGCTGTCTCCTCACCGCAGATGTACGCGCCCGCGCCCGCGTGCACGGTGAGGTCCAGGTCCATGCCGCTGCCCAGGACGTTCTTCCCGAGGTAGCCGGCCGCGTAGGCCTCGCGCACGGCCTCGTGCAACCGCCGCAGCACGGAGACGACCTCACCACGCAGATAGATGAACGCATGCGACGACCTGATCGCGTAGCACGCGATCACGATGCCCTCGATGAGGCTGTGCGGGTTCGCGAAGAGGAGCGGGATGTCCTTGCAGGTCCCGGGCTCCGACTCGTCGGCGTTGACAACAAGATAGTGCGGCTTTCCATCCCCCTGCGGAATGAACTGCCACTTCATGCCCGTCGGGAATCCCGCGCCGCCGCGGCCGCGCAGACCCGAGTCCTTGACGTACGCGATCACGTCGTCGGGTGACATGGCGAGCGCCTTGCGGAGCCCCTCGTACCCCTCGTGCCTCCGGTAGACGTCCAGCGTCCAGGACCTGTCCTCGTCCCAGAAGGCCGACAGCACGGGTGCGAGCAGCTTCTCCGGGCTCGTGTCCTTGAGTTCGGGTGCCAAGGTCATCACTCCCCCTCCTCGGCGACTGGCCCGGCCGGGTGGTCCGGGTCGGAGGCCGACGTGTCCTGTGGCGCGTCGTGCGAGCTCAGGTGCTCCGTCGGTGACGGCTCGTGCACCGCGGTGCCCCGCGGCTCGTCGTGGGGTCCGCCGTCGCGCGGATGGACCACGCGCGCGGGTGCGGTCTCTCCCTTGGCCAGGCGGAGACCCACCAGCGACGCCGGTCCCGCACTGCCGCTCTCCTCGACGGCCCCGGGCCGCTCGTCGGGGAAGCCGGCCAGCATCCGCGCGGTCTCCTTGAAGGTGCACAGCCGCGCGCCGCGCGTGGGCGTGACCTCGCGTCCGGCGCGCAGGTCGTCGACGAGGCGGCGGGCGCTGTCCGGGGTCTGGTTGTCGAAGAACTCCCAGTTGACCATGACGACGGGCGCGAAGTCGCAGGCCGCGTTGCACTCGATGTGCTCCAGCGTGACCTTGCCGTCGTCGGTGGTCTCGCCGTTGCCGACGCCGAGGTGCTCCTGGAGCTCCTCGAAGATCGCGTCGCCGCCCATCACCGCGCACAGCGTGTTGGTGCAGACGCCGACCTGGTAGTCGCCGGAGGGCCTGCGCCGGTACATGGTGTAGAAGGTGGCGACGGCGGTCACCTCGGCCGTGGTCAGGCCGAGCACGTCCGCGCAGAACCGCATCCCGGTGCGCGTGACGTGCCCCTCCTCCGACTGCACGAGGTGCAGCAGCGGCAGGAGCGCGGACCGGGAGTCCGGGTAGCGGGCGATGATCTCGCGCGCGTCGGTCTCCAGCCGGGCTCGGACGTCGTCCGGGTAGGCGGGCGCGGGCAGTTCGGGCATGCCCAGGCTGACGCCCCGCTCCGAAGAACTGGTGGTCACCGGTCGACGCCTCCCATCACGGGGTCGATGGACGCGACAGCGACGATGACGTCGGCGACCTGGCCGCCCTCGCACATCGCCGCCATGGCCTGAAGGTTGGTGAAGGACGGGTCCCGGAAGTGGACCCGGTAGGGGCGGGTGCCGCCGTCGGAGACGATGTGCACCCCGAGCTCGCCCTTGGGCGACTCGACCGCCGTGTAGGCCTGTCCCGGCGGGACGCGGAAGCCCTCGGTGACCAGCTTGAAGTGGTGGATCAGGGCCTCCATGGAGCTGCCCATGATCTTCTTGATGTGGTCGAGGGAGTTGCCCAGTCCGTCCGGTCCCAGGGCGAGCTGGGCGGGCCAGGCGATCTTCTTGTCGGCGACCATGACCGGGCCGGGCTGCAGCCGGTCCAGGCACTGCTCGACGATCCGGAGTGACTGGCGCATCTCCTCCAGCCGGATCAGGAAGCGGCCGTAGGAGTCGCAGGTGTCGGCGGTCGGGACGTCGAAGTCGTACGTCTCGTAGCCGCAGTACGGCTGTGCCTTGCGCAGGTCGTGCGGCAGGCCGGCGGAGCGCAGGACCGGTCCTGTGGCGCCGAGGGCCATGCAGCCGGCCAGGTCGAGGTAGCCGACGTCCTGCATGCGGGCCTTGAAGATGGGGTTCCCGGTGGCGAGCTTGTCGTACTCCGGGAGGTTCTTCTTCATCTTCTTCACGAACTCGCGGATCTGGTCCACCGCGCCGGGCGGCAGGTCCTGGGCGAGTCCGCCGGGGCGGATGTACGCGTGGTTCATCCGCAGGCCGGTGATCAGCTCGTAGATGTCGAGAATGAGTTCACGATCACGGAATCCGTAGATCATGATCGTGGTGGCGCCGAGTTCCATGCCGCCGGTGGCGATGGCCACCAGGTGCGAGGACATCCGGTTGAGCTCCATCAGGAGCACGCGGACGACGGACGCGCGGTCGGGGATCTCGTCCTCGATGCCGAGGAGCTTCTCGACCCCGAGGCAGTACGCCGTCTCGTTGAAGAACGGCGTCAGGTAGTCCATGCGCGTCACGAACGTGGTGCCCTGGGTCCACGTCCGGTATTCGAGGTTCTTCTCGATGCCGGTGTGGAGGTAGCCGATGCCGCAGCGGGCCTCGGTGACGGTCTCGCCGTCGATCTCCAGGATCAGGCGGAGCACACCGTGCGTGGACGGGTGCTGCGGGCCCATGTTGACGACGATGCGCTCGTCGTCGGCGCGGGCCGCGGACTGGACGACCTCGTCCCAGTCGCCACCGGTGACGGTGTAGACGGTGCCCTCGGTGGTCTCGCGAGGGGATGCGTGCGAGGTGCTCACGAGTACGACCTCCGCTGGTCCGGAGCCGGGATCTGGGCGCCCTTGTACTCGACGGGGATGCCGCCGAGGGGGTAGTCCTTGCGCTGCGGGAAGCCCTGCCAGTCGTCCGGCATCATGATCCGCGTCAGGGCCGGGTGACCGTCGAAGACGAGCCCGAAGAAGTCGTAGGTCTCGCGCTCGTGCCAGTCGTTGGTCGGGTAGACGGGCACCAGCGACGGAATGTGCGGGTCGCTGTCGGGGCAGCTGACCTCCAGGCGGATCAGCCGGTTGTGGGTGATCGAGCGCAGGTGGTAGACGGCGTGCAGCTCGCGGCCCCTGTCGTTCGGGTAGTGGACGCCGCTGACGCCGGTGCACAGTTCGAAGCGCAGGGCCGGGTCGTCGCGCAGGGTGCGGGCGACGCGGACGAGGTGCTCGCGCTCGATGTGGAAGGTCAGCTCGCCGCGGTCGACGACCGTCTTCTCGATGGCGTTGTCCGGGAGCAGGCCCTGCTCCTCCAGCGCGCCCTCCAGTTCGTCGGCGACCTCGTCGAACCAGCCGCCGTAGGGCCGGGCGGCCGGCCCCGGGAGCCGGACCGAGCGCACCAGGCCGCCGTAGCCGGAGGTGTCGCCGCCGTTGTTGGCGCCGAACATGCCGCGCTGGACGCGGATCTCCTCGCCGCCCTCGCCGCGCCGGCCGGGGAGGTTGGAGGCCGAGAGGTCCTTCTCGGGGTTCACGCCGCCGGCGTCGTTGTTCACGTCGCTCATCGCAGCAGCCCCTTCATCTCGATGGTGGGCAGCGCCTTGAGGGCCGCCTCCTCCGCCTCACGGGCCGCCTCCTCGGCGTTGACGCCGAGCTTGGAGCTCTGGATCTTCTGGTGGAGCTTGAGGATGGCGTCCAGCAGCATCTCGGGCCGCGGTGGGCAGCCCGGCAGATAGATGTCGACGGGAACGATGTGGTCGACGCCCTGGACGATCGCGTAGTTGTTGAACATGCCGCCGGACGAGGCGCAGACCCCCATGGAGATCACCCACTTGGGGTTCGGCATCTGGTCGTAGACCTGCCGCAGCACCGGGGCCATCTTCTGGCTCACCCGGCCCGCGACGATCATCAGGTCCGCCTGCCGCGGCGAACCGCGGAAGACCTCCATGCCGAAGCGCGCGAGGTCGTAGCGGCCGGCTCCGGTGGTCATCATCTCGATGGCGCAACAGGCCAGACCGAACGTCGCCGGGAAGACCGACGCCTTGCGCACCCAGCCCGCGGCCTGCTCGACGGTGGTCAGCAGGAAGCCGCTCGGCAGCTTTTCTTCGAGTCCCATGTCTAAAGGCCCCTCAGTCCCATTCCAGGCCGCCGCGCCGCCATACGTACGCGTACGCGACGAAGACGGTGAGCACGAAGAGCAGCATCTCCACGAGCCCGAAAATCCCCAGGGCGTCGAAGGTGACGGCCCAGGGATAGAGGAAGACGATCTCGATGTCGAAGACGATGAAGAGCATCGCCGTCAGGTAGTACTTGATGGGGAAGCGCCCGCCGCCGGCCGGCGTGGGGGTCGGCTCGATACCGCATTCGTAGGCTTCGAGCTTGGCGCGGTTGTACCGCTTCGGACCGATCAGCGTGGCCATGACCACGGAGAAGATCGCAAAGCCTGCCCCGAGGGCTCCCAGTACGAGGATGGGCGCATACGCGTTCACCGCTCCTCGCTCCTCTCAGTCGGCACTGACTGCTGGCGGTTTGCGTCGAGCTCACTCCCGCCCCCACAGTCCCCTCAACCTCGCCCGCCCCGGCGAAGATCGAGAACATGTGAAGCAGGTCACAAGCCCAACCGCTCCGCATCTTATGCCCGGAGGTCTGTGATCTGCGACACGGGGTATTGCACAAGCTTTGTGATCTCCACCACCTGACGAAGGATCATGAAGTCGTATGAGCGTTGATCTTCATACGCGAAGCGTTCAGTTGATCACCAGACGTGACATTTTCGCTAGTCAGCGCAGGTGGAGAGGGTGCGTCTCCATATCAAGAGGGTTCCCGCGCATGCAAATTGGTGCTGGACGGGATCACTTGGTAGTGGATCGCGTTCACACCTCGGAGGAGGCCCGCGGAGCGATGTGGACGCGTGCACGCGTTCACGAGCGGACCCGGGCGCGGCTCGCGGAACGCGGCGCACACACGACGCACCCATCCCGGTAACCGTTCCGTGACCTCCGCCACATTCATGAGAGGCCCCTGAGAACCGGGCTTGGCCATCCGTCCCGACAGGTGGTAGGTGGGGGGCAATTCGGGCGTAATGATGAAAGAGCGTGATCACGGGCCGGTTGCGGTGCGCCCGCAATGTCCGTTACGGCGTCAATAAAGAGCGACACGCGCGGGATTCGGGGGCTTCATTGAACAACTGTGGCGCAGCACACGTTTCTTGAAGGTATGGAGGAGCCCCTGGTACCCGTTGTTCTCATGTCCCACACCGCTCACATACGCAGCCACCGGAAACCCCGCCGCAGCGCGTCGACGATCGCGATGCGGGCCGGAGTTGCCGGTGGCGTCCTCAGCACCCTGGCAGTAGCCGGTGCGTCGGGTTCGGCGAACGCCGCCGAGCCGGCGACGCAGACCCTCGAACTGCCCACCCTGACGGCCGACCTGTCCGCACAGGTCGCCGAGTCCGCGGACGCCACGCAGCTGGCCGCCGCGAACTACCAGCTGCAGGCCGAGCGTGACGCCGCGGCCGCCAAGGCGGCGAAGGAGGCCAAGGCCGACCTCGCCGAGGCCAAGAAGAAGGCGGAAGCCAAGAAGAAGGCCGCGGAGGCCGCCCGCAAGGCCGCCGCCGAGCGCGCCGCCCGCAGCGCCGAGCGCGCCACGCTGAGCACCGCCGGCGCCACGAGCGACGTCTCCGTGCCGACCGGTGGCAGCGTCGCCACCGTCATCTCCTTCCTCAAGGCCCAGGTGGGCGACGCCTACGTCATGGGCGCCAGCGGCCCCAACGCCTGGGACTGCTCCAGCCTGGTGCAGGCCGCGTTCCGTCAGGTCGGTGTGGACCTGCCGCGCGTCTCGCAGGACCAGTCGATGGTCGGCACCGACGTGTCGCTGTCCAACCTCCAGGTCGGCGACATCCTGTACTGGGGCGGCAAGGGCTCCGCGCACCACGTGGGCGTCTACATCGGCGGTGGCCAGTACCTGGACGCCGCGAACCCGTCCAAGGGCGTCGTCATCCAGGACCTCTCCGGTTACCCGGCGTCGGGCGCGGTGCGCGTCCTCTGACCCGGACTCGACGGACTCCACGGACAGGACGGACCGAACGGGCCTGACAGGCCGAACAACCCTAACCGGACGAACGGACTGAACGGGCTCAACGGGCCGAACAGGCCAAATCCCTCCGGATCGGCCGGACATGGCCACACCGGTCGACCATACGGACACAAAAGGGCCGCTGCCTCGGGGGCAGCGGCCCTTCCGTCACACCCTCGCGGCGTCAGGCCTTCGGGGCCACCCTGCTCAGGCCGTTGATGATGCGGTCCATCGCGTCGCCGCCCGTCGGGTCGGTGAGGTTGGCGAGCAGCTTGAGCGTGAACTTCATCAGCATCGGGTGCGTCAGACCGCGCTGGGCGGCGATCTGCATGACCTTCGGGTTGCCGATGAGCTTCACGAAGGCCCGGCCGAGCGTGTAGTAGCCGCCGTAGGTGTCCTTCAGGATGCGCGGGTAGCGCCGCAGCGCGATCTCCCGCTGGGCCGGCGTCGAGCGGGCGTGTGCCTGGACGATGACCTCGGCGGCGATCTGGCCGGACTCCATGGCGTAGGCGATGCCCTCGCCGTTGAAGGGGTTCACCAGGCCGCCCGCGTCGCCGACGAGGAGCAGCCCGCGCGTGTAGTGCGGCTGGCGGTTGAAGGCCATGGGGAGGGCGGCGCCGCGGATCGGGCCGGTCATGTTGTCCGGCGTGTAGCCCCAGTCCTCCGGCATGGACGCGCACCAGGCCTTCAGGACCTCGCGCCAGTCCAGCTCCTTGAAGGACGCGGAGGTGTTGAGGACGCCGAGACCCACGTTCGAGGTGCCGTCGCCCATGCCGAAGATCCAGCCGTAGCCGGGCAGCAGACGGTCCTGGGGGCCGCGGCGGTCCCACAGTTCCAGCCAGGACTCCAGGTAGTCGTCCTCGTGGCGCGGCGAGGTGAAGTACGTGCGGACGGCGACGCCCATCGGGCGGTCCTCGCGGCGGTGCAGGCCCATCGCCAGCGACAGCCGGGTGGAGTTGCCGTCGGCGGCGACGACGAGCGGCGCGCGGAAGGTGACCTCGCGCTTGTCCTCACCGAGCTTGGCGGTGACGCCGGTGATGCGGCCGGTGCGGTCGTCGACGACCGGGCCGGAGACGTTGCAGCGCTCGTAGAGCCGGGCGCCCGCCTTCTGCGCCTGGCGGGCGAGCTGCTCGTCGAAGTCGTCGCGCTTGCGGACGAGACCGTAGTCCGGGAAGGAGGCGAGATCCGGCCAGTCCAGCTGGAGCCGCACCCCGCCGCCGATGATCCGCAGGCCCTTGTTGCGCAGCCAGCCGGCCTCCTCGGAGATGTCGATGCCCATCGACACCAACTGCTTGACGGCGCGCGGGGTCAGGCCGTCGCCGCACACCTTCTCCCGCGGGAACTCGGTCTTCTCCAGCAGGAGGACGTCGAGCCCTGCCCTGGCCAGGTGATACGCGGTCGTGGAGCCGGCTGGCCCCGCGCCCACGACGATCACATCGGCGGAGTTGTCGGAGAGGGGCTCGGTCACGGCGGGATCTCCCCAAGGTTCGGAATCTGCGTGCCGACCGGCACTGGACATGGGCAGTCTATTCAGCAGAATTGATCAACCCACTGAAGGGCTGCCCTGTGAACCGAGCTCTCCCCGCCGTACGACTGCGCGTCCCCACCGACGAGGACGCCGTCGCCTGGCACCGGGTCTTCGACGACCCGGACGTGATGGAGTTCCACGGCGGCAGGTCCGCCGAACTGTCGGTCTACGAGGAACTCACCGCCCGGCAGCGGCGGCACGACGCGGAGCTCGGCCTGTGCCTGTGGACGATGCTCGACGAGTCCGGGGACGTCATCGGCTTCACGGGCGCCCAGCCCTGGCCCCACGCGTGGGGCCCCGCAGGCGAGATGGAGATCGGCTGGCGGCTCGGCCGCGGGCACTGGGGCAAGGGGTACGTCACGGCGGCGGCCCGGCAGACGCTGGAGCGGGTGCGCGCGGCGGGCATAGCGAGCGTGGTGGCGATGGTCGACGCCCGCAACGAACGGTCCATCGCGGTGACCCGGCGGCTCGGCATGGAGCTCGCCGGGACGTTCACGACGCCGGCCTCGAAGCGCGAGGGGCACTGCTACCGCCTGAATCTGTGACGCACGGTAATCGTCGGCTACGGAAAGGTACTTGACGCTTCCGGGCGGCGGACGGCCGGAGTTACCCTGCCTCTACCGCTGGGGGGTGACGTCCGTGCGCCTGACACCCAAGAGTCCGGAAGTCCTCGTGCCACGCCTCGTCGGCCTGATGGCCGTGGACGCGCGTGAGACCGCCGAGGCAGGTGGTGTGCTGCTCGCCTCGCCCGACCGGCCCGACTTCCACCGCACCGTCGTCGACTACGTCGTACGGCAGTTCCCGCTGCCCGGGGTCGCGGTCCCCCGGGGCGCCGTCGTCACCGTCTGGTTCGACTTCGGCGACGGCGAGGGCGGCGGGGGCGTCCGCGAGCCCCGGCGGGGCACCCCACCGCCGGGCGGTCTGCGACGCGAACTGGGCGAGCCGGAGGACTTCCACCCGGTCCTCAGCCACCCCTGAGGCGCTCTCGAACCGCCCTTGAGCAACGGGCTCCCAGCGCCTGCCAGCCGACGGCGCCCGCGAGGACGGGCGCCCACGCGCGGGCCTCGCGGCCCGCGGGCTCAGCTCTCCTTGAACCCCCGGTGCATCGCCACGATGCCGCCGGAGAGGTTGCGCCACGCCACCTTCGACCAGCCGGCCCCGCTCAGCCGACCCGCGAGGCCGGCCTGGTCGGGCCAGGCGCGGATGGACTCGGCGAGATAGACGTACGCGTCGGGGTTGGAGGACACCGCGCGGGCCACCGGCGGCAGGGCGCGCATCAGGTACTCGGTGTAGACCGTCCGGAACGGCGCCCACGTCGGCTGGGAGAACTCGCAGATCACGACCCGTCCGCCGGGCCGCGTCACGCGGTACATCTCGCGCAGGGCGGCGTCGTGGTCGTGGACGTTGCGCAGTCCGAAGGAGATGGTGACGGCGTCGAACACGTCGTCCCGGAAGGGCAGCCGGGTGGCGTCGCCGGCCGTGAACGGCAGCCAACCGTGGCGCTGTTTGCCCACCTGGAGCATGCCGAGGGAGAAGTCGCAGGGGACGACGTAGGCGCCGGTGCGGGCGAACGGCAGCGAGGAGGTGGCCGTGCCGGCGGCGAGGTCGAGGACCTTCTGCGCGGGCCGGGCGTCCACCGCCTTCGCGACCTCCTTGCGCCACAGCCGCGCCTGCCCGAGGGACAGCACGTCGTTGGTCAGGTCGTACCGGTCCGCCACGTCGTCGAACATCGAGGCGACTTCGTGCGGCTGCTTGTCCAGGGATGCGCGGGTCACCCGCCCATTGTGGCAGCAGGGGCCGGGCGTCCCCCGGGCGCCCGGCCCGCGCCGCGGTGTCACGGCAGCAGCCTCGGCCGGCGCCGCGCCGCCACGTCCTCGACCCAGCCGCACACCAGGACGAACCCGGCGGTCACGACACAGCCGACACCGAACAGGAACCACTGGCTCTCCAGCGGCACGTACGTCTCCAACGCGGGCACCTGCCAGCACAGATCGACCAGCGGCACGGCGAGGATCAACCGCGATCTCGTGCCACAGGGAGGGCTCCGGGTCGGACGACCCGGCGACCAACTGCAGTGGCGTGACGCATGACCGCGGGCGCGTTCGCGGAGGCGTTCGCGGGCTGACTCAGCGCCGCCGGTGCACGAGCCGCCCCGCGAGGACCGTCGCCACGCAGGTCGCGGCTCCGCGGGCGGCGAGCGCGGCCTCGTCGGGCACGTCGAACACCGCGAACGTGGCGTCCCGCCCGGCCACGCCGGGGGGCGGCAGCGGCAGCAGGATCGCCTCCTCCAGGCTCCGCCCGGCCAGCGGGTCGAGGGTGGGCGGACCGGCCGGAACCTCGAAGCGCTGCTCGGCGGTGAGTCCCGCGCGGTGCACGGCGTCCACCACGGCGGGCCGCCACAGGTCCCCGGCGACGGCGACGGTGCCGTGCGCCAGCATCCGCTGCACCCCGCGCCGCGCGCTCGCGCCCCGGCGTGCGTCGGTCATGGGCAGCGCGGCGAGGGCGTCCCCGCTGAGCGGTTCGGTGCCCAGCTCGTCGGCCTCGCGCGGGTCCGGATGGTAGGCCCGCTCCAGCAGTTCGGGCCCGTACGGGTTCAGCAGTCCCGGTGTGAGAAGCCCCGGCCACCTGCGGACGCGGGCCGCCGGATGCGCCGCCGCCAGTTCCTCGTACGGGCCGGTCGCCGCGATCTCCCGGCCGTCGACCAGGACCGCGCCACCGGGCAGCGGCGGCCGCCGGTCCCCGGCAAGCAGGAGATCGGCGGCGTGAATCGTCAGCACGGCGCGGTCAGTTGGACGCGAGCAGCTTCAGCTCGGGGTGGGCCGTGCCGCCCTCGATCGCCGTGGACGAGATGTGCGAGACGACACGGTCGTCGACGGGGTCGTTCGCCGGGTCGTCGTGGACGACGAGGTGCTCGTACGTCGTCGCGCGCTGCGCGGGCACCCGTCCGGCGCGGCGGATCAGGTCGATGATCTCCAGCCGGTTGGAGCGGTGCCTGGCCCCGGCCGAGGACACCACGTTCTCCTCCAGCATGATCGAGCCGAGGTCGTCGGCGCCGTAGTGCAGGGACAGCTGGCCGACCTCCTTGCCCGTGGTCAGCCAGGAACCCTGGATGTGCGCCACGTTGTCCAGGAACAGGCGGGCGATGGCGATCATCCGCAGGTACTCGAAGATCGTCGCCTGCGTGCGGCCCTTCAGGTGGTTGTTCTCGGGCTGGTAGGTGTACGGGATGAAGGCGCGGAAGCCGCCGGTGCGGTCCTGCACGTCCCGGATCATCCGCAGGTGCTCGATGCGCTCGGCGTTGGTCTCGCCGGTGCCCATGAGCATGGTGGACGTGGACTCCACACCGAGGTTGTGGGCGATCTCCATGATCTCCAGCCAGCGCTCCCCGGACTCCTTCAGCGGCGCGATCGCCTTGCGCGGCCGGGCGGGCAGCAGTTCGGCGCCGGCTCCGGCGAAGGAGTCGAGCCCGGCCGCGTGGATGCGCCGGATCGCCTCCTCGACCGACACCCCGGAGATGCGGGCCATGTGCTCGACCTCGGACGCGCCCAGCGAGTGGATCACCAGCTGCGGGAAGGCGTCCTTGATGGCCTTGAAGTGCTTCTCGTAGTACTCGACGCCGTAGTCCGGGTGGTGGCCGCCCTGGAACATGATCTGCGTGCCGCCCAGCTCGACCGTCTCCGCGCAGCGGCGCAGGATGTCGTCCAGGTCGCGCGTCCAGCCCTTGGCGGTGTCCTTGGGGGCGGCGTAGAAGGCGCAGAACTTGCACGCCGTGACGCACACGTTCGTGTAGTTGATGTTCCGCTCGATGATGTACGTCGCGATGTGCTCGGTACCGGCGTACCTGCGGCGGCGTACGGCGTCGGCGGCGGCGCCCAGGGCGTGGAGCGGGGCGTCGCGGTAGAGGTCGAGAGCTTCTTCGGGGGTGATCCGCCCACCGGCGGCTGCACGGTCGAGGATGGGCTGAAGGTCGGCCTTCTCGGTCACCGGCGTCCCTTTCGTAAGGGTTGTGGACGGACGTCCTCAGCGTACGCCAGCCGGGTTTTCGGGCCGACGTCGGCCGTGCGGCTGCCCGGCGCCCCGGCCGGGCGGGGGCGTCAGGCCGCGTAGGCGCCCGCGAGCACCCCGAGGTAGGCGCCGGTGACGAGGAACGGGCCGAACGGGATCGCCGTCTTGCGGCCCGCCCGCCGCGCGACGACGAGCGCACCGCCGTAGAGCGCGCCCAGCAGGAACCCGGCGAAGGTGCCCAGCATCACCGTCGGCCAGCCGTACCAGCCGAGGACGGCGCCCGCGCCGAGGGCCAGCTTCACATCGCCGAAGCCCATGCTGCCGGGGCTGATGAGGAACAGCACGAAGTAGCCGGCGCCCAGCGCGAGGGCGC
Source organism: Streptomyces sp. DH24 (assembly GCF_029813775.1). Lineage (GTDB taxonomy): Bacteria > Actinomycetota > Actinomycetes > Streptomycetales > Streptomycetaceae > Streptomyces. The sequence continues at coordinate 37,745 of NZ_JARVKW010000057.1, forward strand.
CCAGCAGGGCGGTCGTCCACTGCCCGGCGTGCTCGGGCAGGAGGGCGGCCGGGCCGAGCAGCGCGAGCGCGACGCCCGCGAACGGCAGGGTGAGCGGGTCGGGCAGCCGCCTCACCCGGAGGTCGACGACCGCCAGCAGCACGCCGACCGGCGCGAGCAGCAGCCACACGGCCAGCTCCGGCCGGGTACCGGTGGCGGCGGCGAGCAGGGCGCACACCAGGCCGGTGACGACCGCGAGGGCGCCCCCGCCGGGCCCGTGGGCTCCTTCCTGTTCCCCGCACCGCGCGCACCGCGCCCGCCCGAGCCACCCGCGCAGCGGATGCCCGCCGGGGCACAGCTTCCGCCACGGCTCACCGGAGGGCACGGAGAACCGGTGGGCGGCACGCGGCAGCAGGGCGCCGGCCGCCACGCCCCACACGGCGGCGACGGCGACGACCACCAGCTCCGGCACGCTGCTCATGACCCGCTCCCCCCTGTCCCCGGCTTTCCCGGCTTTCCCCCGCCCGCCCGGAGGTTCACACCGCGGGCAGAGCGTAGATCTCCGGGCCGTTGGTGACCATCAGGCGGTTCCCGGCGAGGGCGATCTGCCAGGGCTCGCCGTGCGCCTTGTGGTCGGAGTACGTCCACCGGAGCCTGCCGGTCCCCGCCTCCAGGGCGACGACCCCGCCGTCCAGGGAGCCCGTCGCCCCGTACAGCGTCGTCCCGGCCTTCAGGAACGACTCCGGTCCCTCGACGTCGAGTTCGTCGCAGAGCCAGGTCCGCCTGCCGCTCTTGACGTCGACCGCCCACACGCCGTCGTCGTTGTCGCTGACGTACAGCACGCCGTCGAGGGCCGTCGGGTCGTTGAAGCCGCGCCGCCCGTTCGAGGACAGCTTCCACACGGTCTTCCCGGTCTCCGCGTCGACCGCCGTCAGCGGCTCGCCCGGCAGGAACACCAGACCGTCCGCGACGGCAGGCCGCCGGGCCCGGTCGTCGCCGGTCTTCTTCGTCCACAACTGCCCGCCGGTGGCGGTGTCGCGCACGGTGAGGTTGCCGTCGGAGTCGGTGTAGACGAGGTACTTGCCGAAGACGCTGCCCTGGACGTCGTAGTCCTTGGTGCCCCAGTCGCGCCTCTCCAGCCACACCGTCCTGCCGGTGGTGTGGCTGACGGCGGCGACGGCCGAGCGGTACTTCGTGGCGCTCTGCGACTGGCTGAAGTCGGTCGCGGTGACGTAGACGTGCTTGTCGTCGATGGCGATGGTCTTCTCGACGGTCAGGTCCTTGCCGAGGCGGCTGCGCCACGCCTCCTCGCCGGTGGCCACGTCGTAGGCGACGAGTACGCCGTCGTAGTCGCCGTCGGCGAGGAACACCCTGCCGTCGTGGTGGAGCAGCGGCGCGCCGGGGCGGCAGATGCCGGGCCTGGTCCAGCGGGCCCTGCCCGTCCTCACGTCGTGGGCGAGGAGCGGGTCGCCGCTGACCAGGAGCAGGCCCGCGTGGGTGAGCAGCGGCACGCCGGTGCTGGTGCTGTCCTCGGGGACCGTCTCGTGCCACAGGGGCTGCGGCGCGACGCCGGCCGGCGGGGTCGTGAAGTTCTCCTTCACGGGTTCGGCGGAACCGCCGCCCTTGCCGTTCGCCCCCGTCGTCGGGCCGGTGTCGCCGTCGCCGTTCGCCAGCCACCAGACGGCCCCGCCGCCCACGACCGCGACGGCCGCGGCGCCGCCGAGCGCGAGGCCGAGGACACGGCGCCGGGACGCACCGGCGCCCGACGCGCCGCCCGGCCCGGCCGCGCCGCCCGGCCCGTTCGCGCCGTTCGCGCCGTTCGCGCCGTTCGCGCCGTTCGCGCCGAGTGGGACGGTGCCGGGGAGGGGCGTGCCGTAGCCCTGGGCGGGAGTGCCGACGGGCGGTGTCCCGTAGCCCTGCGCCGGGGCGCCGCCGTACGCCGGTGCCGGGGTCCCGGCGGGTCCGGTGTCGTGGCCGGCGGCCGTGCCCGGCATCGCCGGCGCCGGACCGAACGACGGGGCCGCGGCGGGCGCCTCCGGGGCGTCCAGGTCCAGGATTCCGGCCGCGTGCGTGGCGATGGTCGACGCCACCGACGACGGCAGCCAGTCGCTCAGGGCGGCGTCGACGCCCTGCGGGGCGAGCGCCGACACGATCTCCGCCGGGGCGGGCCGCTGCGCCGGGTCCTTCATGAGGCAGGCGCGGACGAGGCCGAGCAGGGACTGCGGCACACCGTCCAGGTCGGGCTCGCCGTGCACGACCTGGTAGAGCAGCGCGGCCTGCGAGGCGGCGCCGTTGCCGAAGGCGCTGCGGCCGGTCGCGGCGAAGGCGAGCACCGCGCCGAGCGAGAACACGTCGCCCGCCGTGCCGACGTCCTTGCCGAGCGCCTGCTCGGGCGGCATGTAGCCGGGCGAGCCGACCACGACTCCGGTCTGCGTCATGCGGTTTCCGTCCACCGCGCGGGCGATGCCGAAGTCGATGACGCGCGGACCGTCGGCGGCCAGCAGGACGTTCGACGGCTTGAGGTCGCGGTGGATCAGCCCGGCCGCGTGGATCTCCTGGAGCGCGGCGCCGAGCCCGGCGGCCAGCGCGCGGACCGTGCGCTCCGGCAGGGCGCCGTGCGCGGCCACCACGTCCGTGAGGTCGGGCCCGAGCACGTACGACGTCGCCAGCCAGGGCAGTGCCGCGTCCGGGGCGGCGTCCACGACGGGTGCGGTGAAGCGCCCGGAGACGGCCCGCGCGATCTCCACCTCGTGCCGGAAGCGGGCCCGGAAGTCGGCGTCCGCCGCGAGGTCCGGGCGGACCACCTTGACGGCGACGGTACGGCCGCCGGGCGAACGGGCCAGGTACACGCGCCCCATGCCACCGGCCCCCAGCCTTCGCAGCAGACGGTAACGGCCCAACTCCCCGGGATCGTCCGGCTGCAGTGTCTCCATGGTGGCCTCCCCCGTTGTGACGCGCCGTGGGACGCACGGTGCGCGGTGGTGCGTTCGCTTTCGCGGACACAGTAGTAACGGCCGTGTCCGGTGGGGCGGCCGGGCAGCCGGGGGTGATCACCGGACCCACGGGAGGGTGGGCCCGGTGACCGCCAACAGGTCCTGTACGGCGATTACTTGACCTTCGACATGCGCGCCTCTGGGTACCCCGACTCCTTGCTGTCCGACTCGTACTTCAGGTCGTCGCCGACCGGGACGAGGCGTACGGTCGTGGCGGCCTGGTTGCAGTGGCCCGGGTTCCTCTTCGCGCCCACCGAGGTCGCCACCAGCTGTTTCTTCGTGACCTGCTTCAGGGTGAGGACGTCGGTGCAGACGCCGCCGAGCTGGTCCGTCTGCGTGAGGCGGCCCAACTCCTGTCCCACGCCCGCGCGTTGCACCGTGACCCGGAAGGTCCCCGCCGGAAGTTTGCCGCCGAGGGCCGTGCCCTGCCCCTCCCAGGTGCCGAGGTAGCGGGCGGGCACCCCGGACGCCGCGTCGCCACCGGTCCCGCCGGCGCTCGGGACCGGCGACTGGGCGCCGTCGTTGCCGCCCGCGGTGTCCCGGCCCCCGCCGCCCGGCAGCAGGTCGAACACGAACACCGAGCCGACGGTCACCGCCGCCATCGCGCCCGCGACCACGAGGGCGACCGTGCAGCTCAGGCGCCGCCCGCGCCCGCCGGTGCCGGGAGCGGACGTGGCCGCGACCGAGACGGACAGCTTGCCGGGCCGCGCGTCGGAAGGCCGCCCGGGGACGCCCGGCCCTCCGGTGGGCGGCGGCACCGGGCCGCCCGGCGGCGACCCGGCCGCCGACGGGAGCACGGCGGCAGCCGACGGCGCCCCGACCGGGCGCGGCGGCCCC
>NZ_JARVKW010000058.1 GCF_029813775.1 Streptomyces sp. DH24
TCACCCTCTCGGGCTTTCCTCCGGGCGCTTCCCTTCGGTCTTGCGTTTCCGACTCTATCAGATCCTTTTCTCGGCCTGACCCCCAGTCAGCGGGGTTTGTCTTCCCGGCCCTTGGGCCGTTCCGACGAGTGAGACTTTAGCGGATTCCCGGCTCCCGAGCGAATCGGGGGCCTGCGTCCTTTCGAACGCGGATTCCTCATTTCGCGAATACACATGCCAATGAAACGACGGCAGACGCAGACACGACTGTCACCGAGTAGTGGTGGTACTTGCGGAATGGCTGTCCGGGGACCGACCGGAGTCGGCGCTCACGTCGGACAACTCGGAGAACAGTACGGAGGGACCCCGGGCGTGTCAACTTCGCTGCGGACGGCACCCTTGCGTCGTACTCTGGGACGCGTGACGACGCGTACGTGCACCCAGTTCTGGTGGGCCGCCTGACGGCGGCCGTACGCACGTATGCACTCAACGGCCGCCGCTTCGGCGGCCGTTCTCGTTTCTCCCTCCGGAGGCCGGCCGGCCGGTAGCGGCGGTCCCGACCAGGAGGTGGAGAGATGAGTGGAGAGATGAAGCGGGTCTTCAGCGGGGTCAAGCCGACCGGGCATCTGACGCTGGGGAACTACCTGGGGGCGATGCGGCAGTGGGCCGCGGTCGACCAGCACCGGGCCGACGCGCTGTTCTGCGTCGTGGATCTGCACGCCCTGACCGTGGACCACGATCCGGCGCGGGTGCGACGGCTCAGTCGGCAGGCGGCGACGCTGTTGCTCGCCGCCGGGCTCGATCCGCGGCTGTGCACCGTGTTCGTGCAGAGTCATGTGGACGAGCACGCCCGGCTGTCGTACGTACTGGAGTGCGTCGCCACCGACGGGGAGATGCGGCGGATGATCCAGTACAAGGAGAAGTCCGTGCGCGAGCGGGAGCGCGGCGGGAGTGTGCGGCTGTCGCTGCTCACGTACCCCGTGCTGATGGCGGCGGACATCCTCGCCTACGGGACCGACGAGGTGCCGGTGGGCGAGGACCAGGCGCAGCACGTGGAGCTGGCGCGGGATCTCGCGGCGCGGTTCAACCACCGGTACGGGCGCACGTTCGTGGTGCCGCGGACGACGGTGCCGAAGGTGGCGGCGCGGGTGATGAACCTGCAGGAGCCAACGTCGAAGATGGGCAAGTCCGACGACTCCGGGCCGGGCATCGTCTATCTGCTGGACGAGCCGGACGTGATCCGCAAGAAGGTGATGCGCGCCGTGACCGACAGCGGGCGCGAGGTCGTCTACGACCCGGAGGCGCGGCCCGGGGTGGCGAATCTGCTGGAGATCCTCGCGGCGTGCTCGGGAGGGGACCCGGCGGATCTGAGCGGTGCGTACGCGTCGTACGGCGCGTTGAAGAAGGACACCGCGGAGGCCGTGGTCGAGGTGCTCAGGCCCGTGCAGGAGCGGCACCGGGAGCTGTGCGCGGATCCCGGTCACGTGGAGGAGGTGCTGCGGGACGGCGCGGAGCGGGCCAGGGCGATGGCGCGGCCGACGGTGGACGCGGCCTATCGCGCGATCGGGCTGTTGCCGGCCGTTTCCGGGGCGGAGGCCGTGCTGAACGCGGCCCGGTAGGCGCGCGGGCTGGTGGCGAGGCGCGAGGCGAAGTGCTGGCGCATCGTGACCTCGCTGCCGAAGCCGGCGCGGCGGGCGACCTCGGGCATGGGGAGGTCGGTGCGTTCGAGGAGTTTCTGCGCGGCGGCGAGGCGCTGGTCGAGCAGCCAGCGCAGCGGGGTGGTGCCGGTCTCGGCCGTGAAGTGGCGGGCGAAGGTGCGCGGGGCCATGCCGGCGCGGGCGGCCAGGGCGGCGACGGTGAGCGGTTCGTGCAGGTGGCGCAGGGCGTGGTCGCGTACGGCGGCGAGGGCGTCGGCGTCGCGGTCCGCGCGCGGGGTGGGGCGCTCGATGAACTGGGCCTGGGTGCCGGCGCGGAAGGGGGCCGTGACCATGGCGCGGGCGATGGTGGCGGCGGCCTCGGCGCCGTGGGCGGTGCGGACGAGGTGGAGGCACAGGTCGATGCCTGCTGCCGTACCGGCGGCGGTCCACAGGTTGTCGTCCTCGATGAACAGCGCGCCCGGGACGACGGTGACGCGGGGGTGGTGGGTGCGCAGGAGGCCGACGAGGTTCCAGTGGGTGATGGCGCGGCGGCCGTCGAGGAGTCCGGCCTGGGCGAGGGTGAAGGCGCCTCCGCAGAGCGCGGCGATGGTGGTGCCGCGCGCGTGGGCCCGGCGCAGGGCGGCGAGGACGGGGGCCGGTGCCGGGGTGAGGTGGTCGTCGAGGCCGGGGACGACGACCAGGTCGGCGCGGTCGAGCCAGCTCAGGGTGCGGTCGGGCTGGAGGGTGAGGCCGCCGCGCATCGGGACCGGGGTGGTGGTGTCGGGGGCGACGCGGCGCAGGTCGAAGGCGGGGGCGCCGCGGTCGGTGCGGTCGGCGCCCCAGACCTCGGTGATGACGGAGACGTCGAAGGCGCGGATGCCGGGGAAGGCGACGAGTGCCACGCGGTACATGCCTGGCAGTAAACCATCGATCGATGTCTTTTGACCCTCTGGGGCGGGCGGTGTGCGGGCGGCAGGATCGAGGGCATGGAGATCGCGGAGAACGCAGCGCTGGTGGTCGTGGACGTGCAGAAGGGCTTCGAGGAGCAGGCCTTCTGGGGGCCGCGGAACCATCCGGAGGCCGACGGCAACATCGCGGCGCTGATCGACGTGTGGCAGGCGTCGGGGCGGCCGGTGGTGTTCGTGCGGCACGACTCGGTGCAGCCGGGGTCGCCCCTGCGGCCGGGGCAGGCGGGCAACGACTTCAAGGAGTACGTGGCACAGCGGCGCGGGAAGGGGGCCGGTGGCGAGCTGCTGGTGGCGAAGAGCGTGAACTCGGCCTTCTACGGGACGCCGGATCTGGACGCCTGGCTGAAGGGGGCGGGGATCTCGCAGGTCGTGCTGGCCGGGATCCAGACCAACATGTGCGTGGAGACGACCGCGCGGATGGGCGGGAACCTGGGGTACGACGTGGTGGTGGCGTTCGACGCGACGTACACGTTCGACCTGGCTGGGCCGTTCGGCTGGCGGCTGGGCGCGGACGAGGTGGCGCGGGCGGCGGCGGTGTCGCTGCACGGGGGCGGGTTCGCACGGGTGGTGAACACGGCGGAGGTCGTGGCCGCGGCGAGGTGACCGCCCCCGGCGGGCGGGTCAGCTGCTGCCGGAGGCCAGTTCGCGGCTGCGGTCGCGGGCGGCTTCGAGGGCGGCGATGAGGGCGGCCCGTACGCCGTGGTTCTCCAGTTCGCGGATGGCGTTGATGGTGGTGCCCGCGGGGGACGTGACGTTCTCGCGGAGCTTGACCGGGTGTTCGCCGCTGTCGCGGAGCATCGTGGCGGCGCCGATCGCGGACTGGACGATCAGGTCGTGGGCCTTGTCGCGGGGCAGGCCGAGCAGGATGCCGGCGTCGGTCATGGCCTCGACCAGGTAGAAGAAGTACGCCGGTCCCGATCCGGAGAGGGCCGTGCAGGCGTCCTGCTGCGACTCGGGGACGCGGAGGGTCTTGCCGACGGCGCCGAAGATCTCCTCGGCGTGGGCGAGGTGTTCGGCGGTGGCGTGACTGCCGGCGGAGATGACGGACATGGCCTCGTCCACGAGGGCGGGCGTGTTCGTCATGACGCGGACCACGGGGGTGCCGGGGGCGAGGCGCTCCTCGAAGAAGGCGGTCGGGATGCCGGCGGCGCCGCTGACGATCAGGCGGTCGGCGGGGACGTGCGGGGCGAGTTCGTCGAGGAGGCTGCCCATGTCCTGCGGCTTGACCGTGAGGATCAGGGTGTCGGCGGTCTTGGCGGCCTCCGCGTTGCTGACGGGGGTGACGCCGTAACGGGTGCGGAGTTCCTCGGCGCGTTCCGGGCGGCGGGCGGTGACCAGGAGGTCGGCCGGGGCCCAGCCGGCCCGGATCATTCCGCTGAGCAGGGCTTCGCCGATCTTGCCGGTGCCGAGGACTGCGACTTTCTGGGTCATGGTGCGGGGCCCTCCGGGGGTTGCGTCGTCCAGGTTCATCCTCGCACCGGGGGTGGGCCGGTGGCTGGGTTGTCCGGTGGGCGGACGCCGGGCCGGGGCGGGCGGGGGCGGCACCGGACGGAGGGCTCTCGCAGCCCAGCGCTGCGCAGTGCCGCCCGCGCCCGCCCGGTGCCGCCCGAGCGGCGTGGTCTGCCGCAGGTCACTGGGTGCGGCGGCGGAGGGTGGCCGCGCCCAGGCCGAGCACGAGCAGCGCGCAGCCGGCGACGATCAGGACGTCCCGTACGAAGGCTGTCGTCATGTCGGTGTGGTGGAGGACCTCGTTCATGCCGTCGACCGCGTAGGACATGGGGAGCGCGTCGGAGACGGCCTCCAGGGCGGGGTGCATCCTGTCGCGCGGGGTGAACAGGCCGCAGAGGAGGAGCTGGGGGAAGATCACCGCCGGCATGAACTGCACCGCCTGGAACTCGGAGGCCGCGAAGGCCGAGACGAAGAGGCCGAGGGCCGTGCCGAGCAGGGCGTCGAGCAGGGCCACCAGGAGCAGGAGCCAGGGGCTGCCGGTGACGTCGAGGCCCAGGAGCCAGACCGCCAGGCCCGTGGCGAGGGCGGACTGGACGACGGCGAGCGCGCCGAAGGCGAGGGCGTAGCCCGCGATGAGGTCGCCCTTGCCGAGCGGCATGGCGAGGAGGCGTTCGAGGGTGCCGGAGGTGCGTTCGCGCAGGGTGGCGATGGACGTCACCAGGAACATCGTGATCAGCGGGAAGATCCCGAGCAGGGAGGCACCGATGCTGTCGAAGGTGCGGGGGCTGCCGTCGAAGACGTAGCGCAGCAGGAGCAGCATCAGGCAGGGGACCAGGATCATCAGCGCGATGGTGCGCGGGTCGTGGCGCAGCTGGCGCAGGACCCGGGCGGCGGTGGCCGCGGTGCGGGACGCGTTCAGGGCACGGGGCGCGGCGGCGGGGTGCGTGACGGTGGGCGTGGTGGTCATCGGATCCGCTCCTTGTCGCGGCCTGCCGCCGCCGCCTCGTCCACGAGGTGGAGGAAGGCGGCCTCGACGGTGTCGGTGCCGGTACGGGTGCGCAGGGCGTCCGGGGTGTCCTCGGCGAGGATCTCGCCCTCGCGCATGAGCATGAGGCGGTGGCAGCGCTCGGCCTCGTCCATGACGTGGGAGGAGACGAGGAGGGTGGCGCCGCGGTCGGCGGCGATGGCGTGGAAGAGGGCCCACAGGTCGCGGCGCAGGACGGGGTCGAGGCCGACGGTGGGTTCGTCGAGGACGAGGAGTTCGGGCGCGCCGAGCAGGGCGACGGCGAGGGAGACGCGGTTGCGCTGGCCGCCGGAGAGGTTGCCGGCGAGGGCGTCGGCGTGGCTGGTGAGGTCGACGTCGGCGATGGCCCGGGTGACGTTCTCGTGGCGGCGCTCGGCCGCCGCCCGGCCCGGGTCGAGGATCGCGGCGAAGTAGTCGAGGTTCTGGCGGACGGTGAGGTCGTCGTAGACGGACGGGGCCTGGGTCACGTAGCCGACGCGGTTGCGCAGGGTGGGGTGCCCGGCGGGGCGGCCGAGGACGTCGAGGGTGCCGGTGACCTTGGCCTGGGTGCCGACGATCGCGCGCATCAGCGTGGACTTGCCGCAGCCGGAGGGGCCGAGCAGGCCGGTGATCCGGCCGCGGGGGACGGTGAAGTCCAGGGCGCGCAGGACGGTGCGGGGGCCGCGGACGACGGTGAGGCCGGTGGCGTGGACGGCTGGGGGGTCGGGAGCGGGGGAACCATAATTCATCATGTGAGGAATAATGCTCCTGGGAGTGGGAGGCGTCAAGGAGGGTGGGGCGGGGCTGAGCGGGGATGGGATGGGGTGGGGCGGGCCGGGCTGGGCCGGGCCGGGCGCGGATGCGGGGTCCTCGGCGGTCCGGCGGTCCGGGGTCCTCGGCGATCCGGCGGTTCAGGGTCCGACGGCATGACGGCACGGCGGCGCGACCGGCCTCGGGGTGAGCGGCCTCGGGATGAGCGCAGGCGGCTGTGCGCGGAGCGTGGCAGCCGTGGGGGAACGGTCAGCCCCGGCGGCCGGGGCTCCTCTTCACCGGGTTGCCCGAGCGGCGGGACGCGCGCTTCTCGTGCCGGGCGAGAGCCGCCTCGTACTCCTCGCGGTGGAGTTTTTCGCCCGGGGCCTCGACGAGGGAGCGGACGAAGTACGCGAGGAGGGAGCCGACGAAGCCGATGGCGAGCAGGCCCCGCAGGGCGGACCGGCGCTCGGGGTCGGGGCGTCGGCCGAACGCTCCCCAGGTGTGACTGAAGGCCAGGGCGGTGCAGACGGCGAACACCAGTGCCGTGAGCAGCGTGACGAAGGTGCCGGTGTCGGCGATCCGCAGGCCTTCGTGGGCCAAGCGCAGGACGAGGCAGGAGCCGGCGGTCAGGGCCAGCGAGCCGACGGAGGCGGCGACGCGGCGGGCGGCGTAGCCGCGGTCGTGGTGCAGCCAGGTCGTGCCGAAGAAGCGGAGGGGCTCGGGGCGGGGCCCGGCCGGGACGGTGCCGTCGGCCGGTTCCGCCGGGCCCGCGGGGTGCTCCGGGATGCCGTTCGCTGCGCTCACGCGACGATTATGGCTCCGTACGCCCGCGGACCCGGGCCGGGCTCGGTCCTTGCCGTGTGGATCGTCCCGGCGGCGCGGGGCCCGGCACGCTCCGGCCGACCGGGACACGCCGCATCTCACGGCTGAACCAATCCGCACCTCACGACCCGGACGCACCGCACCTCACAGCCAGGCCGCGCCCCACCTCGAAGGCCGAGCCGATCCGCACCACCTCACGACCGGGACGCACCGCAGCTCACGGCCGGGCCGGCCCGCACGACAGGTCAGGTGCGCCGGACCTCACGGCCAGGCCGATCCGCACGACAGGTCAGGTCCGACGCCGTGTCCGGCCCGGGCCGCACCGGGCGTCGCACGGCAGGTGCCGTGCCGCCGGCCCGCTTCGCGGACGCGGCCTAGGCACAGCGCGGGCGGATGTAGCCGTCGCTGCCCGTGTTGACGTAGGTGTCCGAGATGAACTGGCCGTTGGCGATGTTGTCCCAGATGTTCGACGTGCCGTACGGGCCGGTGACCCAGGTGCCCGGGGACTGGCAGTTGATGGCGACCCGAGTGCCCTCGGGCAGGACCTTGATGATCGGGTAGTTGGTGCCGGGGCCGCTGCGGACGTTGACGCGGTAGCCCGGGGCGATCGAGTAGTAGCGGGTCGCCGTGGTCTCGGCCATCGCCACGGACTCCGCCGGGCCGTTTTCGGCCGCTTCGGCATGGTTGACAGACATGAAGAACCTCCCCCGTTGCACCCCATGACGCCATGGGGTCGCGTTGATACCCCCGAATCACGCCACGGACACCTGTGGGCGACTCGCACGGGGAGGCTAGCAAGCCCCCTCTGTCCCGAACGAGTCATCGACTAGGCTCCGAGCGTCGCGCGCGCGGACGAAACACGGGGGTGGTCCCATGGCGCCACAGCGGAACGCCGGAGCGGGCGCGGAAACGGAACTTCCGGAGTACGCCGGTCACTACCGTCTCGAATCCTGTCTCGGGTCGGGCGGCATGGGTGTCGTGCATCTGGCGCGCAGCACCTCCGGGATGAAGCTCGCGGTGAAGGTCGTGCATGCCGAGTTCGCCCGCGATCCCGAGTTCAGGGGACGTTTCCGGCAGGAGGTGGCGGCGGCGCGCAGGGTGAGCGGTGCCTTCACCGCGCCCGTCGTGGACGCCGATCCGGAGGGCGAACGGCCTTGGATGGCCACGCTGTTCATTCCCGGCCCGACCCTCGCCGAGCACGTGAAGCGGAACGGGCCGATGGACGCCGCCCAGCTGCGCCGGCTAATGGCCGGGCTGGCCGAGGCGCTGCGCGACATCCACCGGGTCGGCGTGGTGCACCGGGACCTCAAGCCGAGCAACGTCCTGCTCGCCGAGGACGGGCCGAAAGTCATCGACTTCGGCATTTCCCGGCCGAAGGACAGCGAACTGCGTACCGAGACGGGCAAGTTGATCGGCACGCCGCCGTTCATGGCGCCGGAGCAGTTCCGGCGACCGCGCGAGGTGGGGCCCGCCGCCGACGTCTTCGCGCTGGGGTCGGTGCTGGTGCACGCGGCGACCGGGCGGGGGCCGTTCGACTCCGACAGTCCCTACGTCGTCGCCTACCAGGTCGTCCACGACGAGCCCGACTTGAGCGGCGTGCCGGACGAACTGGCCCCGCTCGTGCTGCGCTGCCTCGCCAAGGAGCCCGGCGAACGGCCCACGCCGGACGAGCTGATGCGCGCACTGCGGTCGGTCGCGGCGTCGTACGACACGCAGGCGTTCATACCGGCCCAGCGGACCGGGGAGGGCGCGTCGCCGCCGAAGCCCCGCGCCGCCGGGTCCGCGCCCGCCGCCCCGCGCCTGCCCCGCAAGCGCGCCGCGCTGCTGGCCGCCACGGCGCTGGCGCTGGTCACCGGCGCCGGCACCGCCTACCTGCTGGTGGACGACGCCTCCCCCGGGCCGCGTCAGACCCCGGCGGGCGCCTCCGCCCCCTCGGGCGACTTCCGTCCCTGGACGGCCGCGCCGGCGTCCGGGAAACCGGGCATGCCCCGGTGCGCGTACGGCGCCGAGCGTCTGGTGTGCGTGCGGCCGGGACAGCTCAGCGCGCTCGATCCGGCGGACGGCCGTGTGCTGTGGCGACGTGCCCTCGACGGTGCCGGCGATCTCTCGGAGGCGCCGGTCTTCTCGGGCGGGTACGCGCACGTGCGGACGCACGCCGGGAGCCGTCTGGAGGCCGTCGACCCGGCCTCCGGCAGGCGGGTGTGGGAGCTGGACGTCTCCGCCTACCGCGCCTCCCGCCACGCGGGCGGCATGCTGCTGCTGACCGCCGCCGACGGGCGGGTCACCGGCGTGGACAGCAGGACCGGCGAGGCCAGGTGGACCCGGCGGGTCGCGGACGTGCGCAGTCCGTACTTCGCCTCGTTCGACGGCGCTCCGTACGCCCTGTCGGCGGCCCCGGCGGACGGCGGGACGCGGACCCGGGTCACGGCGGTGGACCCGGACACCGGCGACGTGCGCTGGGATGTGCGCCTGAAGGGCGAGTTGACGCCCGTCGGCATCGCGGACGGCAGCGTCGTCCTGCTGGCCGGCAGCGGCAACTACGGGGAAGTCGGCAGCGTCGTCCGCTACGACCCGGAGTCCGGCACTGCCCGGCGGGTGGCCCTGAGCGTCCCGCTGGAGCAGGCGCAGGCCACGGTGCGCGGGGACCTCGTCTGTCTGCTGGGCCTCGGCGGTTCCCTGGCGGTCGTCGACATGGGCTCGGCCACGCAGCGGTGGTCGCTGGAGACGTCCGTGAACCGGGGGTCGGCGCCCGTCACCGACGGGCGGCACGTGTACTTCACCGGTGCCGACGGACGCCTGCTCGCGGTGGACGCCGTAGACGGCCGTCTCCTCGGCCAGACGCGGGCCCGCCTGGGCGGCAACGCGGACCGGCTCGTCGCCACGCTGCCCAGGCCCCGCATGGCCGGCCCGGCCGTCTACGCCACCGCGCCCGACGGCACCGTCTTCGCCGTCGACGGGCGCAGCCCTTCGGCCTGGTAGGCCCCGCCCGCCCGGATCGCTCGGCCTGGTTCCCGCCCGCCCGGCACGGATCACGAAGGGCCGCCCCCGTCGCGCGGAGGCGGCCCTTCGTGATCCGTGCCGGGGGCGGCCTTCCTGATCCGTGCCGGAGGCAGCCCCTCGTGATCCGTGCCTGGGGCGTCAGCCCAGCTTCGTCACGTCCCGCACCGCGCCCTTGTCCGCGCTCGTGGCCATCGCCGCGTAGGCCCGCAGGGCCGCCGAGACCTTGCGCTCGCGGTTCCTCGGGGCGTACGCGCCGTTCAGCGCCTGCTCGCGGCGGGCCAGCTCGGCGTCGTCGACCAGGAGCTCGATCGCGCGGCCGGGGATGTCGATGCGGATCCGGTCGCCGTCCTCGACCAGCGCGATCGTGCCGCCGGAGGCCGCCTCCGGGGAGGCGTGGCCGATGGACAGGCCGGACGTGCCGCCGGAGAAACGGCCGTCGGTGACCAGGGCGCAGGCCTTGCCCAGGCCGCGGCTCTTGAGGTACGAGGTCGGGTAGAGCATCTCCTGCATGCCGGGGCCGCCCTTGGGGCCCTCGTAGCGGATGACGACGACGTCGCCCTCCTTGACCTGCTTGGTGAGGATCTTCTCGACGGCCTCCTCCTGCGACTCGCAGACCACCGCGGGACCCTCGAAGGTCCAGATGGACTCGTCGACGCCGGCCGTCTTCACGACGCAGCCGTCGACCGCCAGGTTGCCGCGCAGCACCGCCAGGCCGCCGTCCTTGGAGTACGCGTGCTCGGCGGAGCGGATGCAGCCGCCCTCCGCGTCCTCGTCCAGCGTGTCCCAGCGCTCCGACTGGGAGAAGGCCTCCGCGGAACGGACGCAGCCGGGGGCCGCGTGCCACATCTCCACCGCCTCCGGCGACGGGGAGCCGCCGCGGATGTCCCACGTCTTGAGCCAGTCGGACAGGGACGGGCTGTGGACCGAGTTGACGTCCTCGTTCAGCAGGCCGGCGCGGTGCAGTTCGCCGAGCAGGGCCGGGATGCCGCCCGCGCGGTGCACGTCCTCCATGTAGTACGTGCGGTGCTTGGCGACGTTCGGCGCGACCTTCGCCAGGCACGGCACGCGGCGCGACAGGGCGTCGATCTCGGTGAGACCGAACGGCACCTCCGCCTCCTGGGCGGCGGCGAGCAGGTGCAGGATCGTGTTGGTCGAGCCGCCCATCGCGATGTCGAGGGCCATCGCGTTCTCGAAGGCGGCGACGGACGCGATCGAGCGGGGCAGGACCGTGTCGTCGTCCTGCTCGTAGTAGCGGCGGGTGAGGTCCATGACCGTCCGCGCCGCACGCACGTACAGCTGCTTGCGGGCGGTGTGCGTGGCCAGCACCGTGCCGTTGCCCGGCAGGGACAGGCCGATCGCCTCGGTCAGGCAGTTCATCGAGTTGGCGGTGAACATGCCGGAACAGGAGCCGCAGGTCGGACAGGCGTTCTCCTCGATGCGGAGGACGTCCGCGTCGGACACCTTGTCGTTGGCCGCCTCGACCATGGCGTCGACCAGGTCCAGCGTGCGGACCGTGCCGTCGACCAGGGTGGCCCGGCCGGACTCCATCGGGCCGCCGGAGACGAAGACCGTGGGGATGTTCAGGCGCAGGGCCGCGTTGAGCATGCCCGGGGTGATCTTGTCGCAGTTGGAGATGCAGATCAGGGCGTCGGCGCAGTGGGCCTCGACCATGTACTCCACGCTGTCCGCGATCAGGTCGCGCGACGGCAGGCTGTACAGCATGCCGCCGTGGCCCATCGCGATGCCGTCGTCGACGGCGATCGTGTTGAACTCGCGCGGGATGCCGCCCGCCTCGACGACCGCCTCGCTGACGATGCGGCCGACCGGCGCCAGGTGGGTGTGGCCGGGGACGAACTCGGTGAAGCTGTTGGCGACCGCGATGATCGGCTTGCGGCCGATGTCCGCACCGGGTACACCGGAGGCGCGCATAAGGGCGCGGGCGCCCGCCATGTTGCGGCCGTGGGTGACTGTGCGGGACCTCAGCTCGGGCATCGTCGCTCGCTCCTTCGGAGAGTTGTGACTCCCGTCGAGCGTACGCCCGTCATCCGGAGAGCGGACAACGTGTCCGGATCGCGGGACGAACGTCTCAGCCGCGCGGGCCCGGCTCAGGGTCCGGTCAGATGCCCCTGCACCACCGGCGCCACGCGCGCGACGATCTGCTCCGGATCGGCCGTGGCCAGCGGCTCCACCTTGATCACGTACCGGATCATGGCGACCCCGACGAGCTGCGCCGCGGCCAGCTCGGCGCGCAGCTGCGCGTCCGGCAGGTCGAGCCGGTCGGCGACGCGGCGCAGCAGCTGGGTGGCGATCAGGCGCCGGAACACGGCCGCGGCGGCCTCGTTGTTGACGGCCGAGCGGACGATCGCCAGCAGCGGGGGCCGGGTCACCGGGTTCTCCCACAGTCCGAAGAACATGCGGGTCAGCCGCTCGCCGACACCGTCGAGCGGCCCTTCGAGGACCTCGTCGCGGACCTTCAGGGCGGGCGCGAAGGCCACCTCGACGGCCGCTTCGAAGACCTGTTCCTTGGTACCGAAGTAGTGATGCACGAGCGCCGGGTCGACGCCGGCCGCCTTGGCGATGCCGCGCACGGACGTCTTCTCGTAGCCGCGCTCGGAGAACTCCTCGCGGGCGGCGGTGAGGATGCGGCCCCGGGTGTCGCCGGACTCCGTGCGCGGCGGCCGGCCCCGGCGCCGGCCGGGTGCGGGGGCCGCCGTGGGGGCGTCGCCCGTGCCGTGCGTCGCCGGCTCGGCGTCGGTCATCGCCGCTGCACCCGTGCCGCCGACGCCAGGTGCAGGCGCGTGAACGCGAGCGCCTCGGCGAGGTCGGCCTCCCGCTCGGCGCTCGACATGGCGCGGCGGGTGTTGACCTCGATGACGACGTGACCGTCGAAACCGGTCAGGGCCAGGCGCTCCAGCAGCTCGGCGCAGGGCTGGGTGCCGCGGCCCGGGACAAGGTGCTCGTCCTTGGCGGAGCCCCGGCCGTCCGCGAGGTGGACGTGACCGAGCCGGTCGCCCATCCGGTCGACCATCTCGAGCGCGTCGGAGCGGGCGGTCGCGGTGTGGCTGAGGTCGATCGTGAAGTGCCGGTAGTCGTCCTTGGTGACGTCCCAGTCGGGGGCGTAGGCCAGCATCTCGCGGTCGCGGTAGCGCCAGGGGTACATGTTCTCGACGGCGAACCGCACGTCGGTCTCGTTCGCCATGCGCCAGATGCCGTCGACGAAGTCGCGCGCGTACTGCCGCTGCCAGCGGAACGGCGGATGCACGACGACCGTGCTCGCGCCGAGCTTCTCGGCCGCCGCCCGGGCCCGCTGGAGCTTGGTCCACGGGTCCGTGGACCACACCCGCTGCGTGATCAGCAGGCAGGGCGCGTGCACGGCGAGGACCGGGATGCGGTGGTAGTCGCTGAGTCTGCGCAGCGCCTCGATGTCCTGGCTGACCGGGTCGGTCCACACCATGACCTCGACCCCGTCGTACCCGAGGCGTGCGGCGATCTCGAAGGCCGTCGCCGTCGACTCCGGATACACGGAGGCCGTGGACAGGGCGACCTTCGCATCCGGGACGCGCACGACTGGCTCTGCCATGGTGGACAGATTACGGGGTGCGGTGGCGCGGACGCGGGGTGCCTCCTGGCCGTTGTGGTGTTTGCCACGGACCCGTGCCGGCCGGCCGCGCGGTCACCCCGGTCACCGCGGTGTCACTCCGCGGGCATGTGGTCGAGTCGGCGCAGGATGATGCCCTCCCTGAGCGCCCACGGGCAGATCTCCACCGACTCCACGCCGAACAGGTCCATCGCGCCCTCGGCGACCAGCGCGCCCGCGAGGAGCTGGCCCGCCCTGCCCTCCGAGACGCCCGGGAGTTCGGCGCGCTCGGCGGCGGTCATACCGGCCAGGCGCGGCACCCAGGCCTCCACGGACTGCCGCTTCAGCTCGCGCTGCACGTACAGGCCCTCGGCGGAGCGGGCGGCGCCGGCTATGCGGGCCAGCTGCCTGAACGTCTTGGACGTCGCCACGACGTGGTCGGGCGCGCCGAAGCGGGCTATCTCCCCGACCGTACGGGCGATCTCCGTACGGACATGGCGGCGCAGCGCCCTGACGTCCTGCGCGTCGGGCGGGTCGCCGGGCAGCCAGGCGGCGGTCAGGCGGCCCGCGCCGAGCGGCAGCGACACGGCCGCGTCGGGCTCCTCGTCGATGCCGTACGCGATCTCCAGGGAGCCGCCGCCGATGTCCAGGACGAGGAGCTTCCCGGCCGACCAGCCGAACCAGCGGCGGACGGCGAGGAAGGTGAGCCGGGCCTCCTCGGCGCCGGTGAGGACGGTGAGCTCGACGCCGGTCTCGGCACGCACGCGTGCGAGCACGTCGTCGGCGTTGCGGGCCTCCCGCACGGCGGAGGTCGCGAACGGCAGCAGGTCCTCGACGCCCTTGTCCTCGGCGGCCACCAGGGCCGCCTGGACGACCGCGACCAGCTTGTCGACGCCCTCGGGGCCGATCGCCCCGTCGTCGTCGAGGAGTTGGGCCAGGCGCAGGTCCGCCTTGTGCGAGTGCGCGGGCAGCGGGCGCGCGCCCGGGTGTGCGTCCACCACCAGCAGATGCACCGTGTTCGATCCCACGTCGAGGACACCGAGTCTCATGTACGGAACGCTACTGCCCGCCGCGCGGCCCGCGGCCCCCGCGTGGGTGGCGAGAGCGGTCCCGCCAGGGGTGCCGGGCGACTTACCCTGGTCGGGTGCCAAAGACGAACAAGGCGAAGAACGGCAAGAGCGACAAGAACGGCAAGACCGGCAAGAACAGCGAGAACGACAAGAGCGCCAAACTCCGCAAGAAGGACAAGGTGGCCGGGAAGGCCGGTTCGGCCATGGGTTCTTCGCAGGTGACCGTGCCGGGAGCGGAGCAGCAGGCTCCGGTGGGCGACGAGAAGGGGATCGACTTCGCCCGCGCGTGGGTGGAGTTTCCCGATCCGGCGGACGACGAGCAGGTCTTCCGCTGCGATCTGACATGGCTGACCTCTCGCTGGAGCTGCATCTTCGGCAGCGGCTGCCAGGGCATCCAGGCGGGCCGCGCGGACGACGGGTGCTGCACGCTGGGCGCCCACTTCTCCGACGAGGACGACGAGCGCCGGGTCGCCGGGCACGTGGCGAGGCTCACGCCGGACATCTGGCAGAACCACGCCGAGGGCGTGCGGGGCGGCTGGACCGCCGTGGACGACGAGGGCTCCCGGCAGACCCGCCCCTTCCAGGGCTCGTGCATCTTCCAGAACCGGCCCGGGTTCTCCGGCGGCGCGGGCTGCTCGCTGCACATCCTGGCGCTGCGGGAGGGCCGCGAGCCGCTGGAGACCAAGCCGGACGTGTGCTGGCAGCTGCCGGTCCGGCGGACGTACGACTGGATCGACCGGCCCGACGACACGCGCGTGCTGCAGGTGTCGATCGGCGAGTACGACCGGCGCGGCTGGGGTCCGGGCGGCCACGACCTGCACTGGTGGTGCACGTCGGCGACCTCCGCGCACGGCGCGGGCGACCCGGTGTACGTGTCCTACCGGGCGGAGCTGACCGAGCTGATGGGCAAGGCCGGCTACGACCGCCTGGTCGAGCTGTGCGAGCAGCGCCTGTCCTCACAGCTGCCCCTCCTGGCACCGCACCCGGCGGACCCCACCGGCTGAACCGGCTGAACCGGACACCTGTCGGCCACGAGGGTCTTTCGCTACGACGCCACCCGGCCCGAACGGCGACGGCTCACCCCGCGGACCCCGCCGCCGGACCGCACACCCGCCGGCCACGAGAGCCTTTCGCCACGACGCCGCCCGAGCCGAACGGCGGCGCCTCCGGGGACGACGACGGCCGGCCGGTCGGCTCACCCGGCGCACCCCGCCGACCGGCCCCCCGCCGGTCACCGGGACCTCCGCTACGACGTCGACGGACTCGGCGCACCGCTGCCGCTCGGCGGCGGTGACGAACCGCCCGAGCCGGACGGCGACGGCTCACTCGGCGACGCCTCCGGCGGCGACGACGGCGGGTCGGTCGGCTCGCTCGGCGTGGGCTCCGGGGGGGCCGGGGCGGACGGCGTCGGCGACGGGCTCGGCGGCGGGCCGCCCGGACTGCTCGGCACCGGGGCGGGACGGGGGCCCGGGTCGGACGGGCTGGGCGCCGTGCCGTACCCCTCGATGGAGACGACCGAGCCCGCCGGGGCGACGGCGACGCGCGCGCTCCAGTACCCGGACGGCTCGCGCAGATGGTCGACGTACACCTTGACCGTCAGCGTCTGGCCGGGCCGCAGCGTGCCCGAGGACTGGCTCAGGTACAGCCAGGACGCCCGCGTGGACGCCGACCAGCGCACCGGCGCCGAGCCGGTCGCGGTGAGGGTGATCAGCGTGGTGTCGCCGCTGTGCCCGGCCGTCACCGCCAGGGCCGCCGCGCCCTTCTTGCCGCTGCCCGTGACGCTGACGACCTCCACGGACACGTCGGGGCCGCCGCGCCCGAACCGGCCGTCGGGGGTGCTGGCGTTGCCGGCGTTCTCGGAGCCGCCCGCCGTCTCCCCGTCGAGCGCGCCCGGGCCGTGTGCGTCTGGCGCGCCGGCCGAGTGGCCGCCCTCGGCCTCGCCGACCGGGGTGCCGCGGTAGGCCGCCCACAGGGCGAGCACGGGCGCGGCGACGACCGTGGCGACGACGGTCGTCGTGACGGCACGCGTGCGCAGCCGGTCCCGCCGGGCGGCCCGGTCCCGCGGGTCCATCGGGAATCCGCGCCGGTCGAAGCGCGGGGCGTGCCCACGCGCGCGCGTGGCGTGCGCCATCGCGGCGTGCAGGGCGGCGCGGGGCGCGACCAGCAGGGGCAGTTCGGCGGGCGTGACGGCGGTGCCCGGCCAGCGGCCGGGGATGGCGCGCTCGGCCGTGCGGCGGCAGCGCGGGCAGTCGTCGACGTGCCGGACGAGTTCGCGGCGCAGCGCCGAGCTGAGGACGAGCTGGTTGTCGCCCGTGAGGTGGGCCACGCTCGGGCAGGTGCCGGTCTCCACGACGGCGAGGGCCGCGCGCGTGCGCTCGACCTCGCAGGCGGCGGCGGCGAGGAGCTCCTTGGCGGCGGCCGGTTCCATGCCGACGACGGCCGCGACCTCGTGCGGGGCGAGGTGGTGGCGCACGGCGAGTTCGAGCGCCTCGCGCTGCTCCGGGGTGATCCCGGCTGCCTCGGGCCAGGCCAGCAGGGCGAGTTCGTGGCGGCGGTGCTGCTGGACGTCCTCCGGTACGGCCGGCCCGGTGGACCGTTCCGCCCGTTGCCGGCCGGCGCCGGACCGGCCCGCCGCGTGGGTGCCCGGACGTTTCTGCTGAGCCGCGGCGAGCTTGCGCAGGCACGACCAGCGGGCCAGGGCGTACAGCCAGGCCCGGCGGTCACCGGCCGACTCCGGGACGTGCCGGCCGCGCCGCTCGGCGAGCGCGAGGACGTCGCCGAGGGCGGCGGTGGCCGCGTCGTGGTCGCACAGCACGGACAGGCAGTAGGTGAACAGGCCGTCGAGATACGGCTCGTAGCGAGCGGGCGGCCGTTCCGCCAACGTACGGGCCGCCGCGTGGTCGCGCGCCTCCCGGCGCGCCCGGTGCGCGCCGGTCGTGCGGGTCGGGGTCTGCGGACTGCTGCTCATCATCCGGCGACCGTAGGCGCCGGTGGACGCCCCCTTCCTCCCCCTTGAGCACTTTTAATCCGTACGGGTGAAACGATCCCTCATAAGGGGGCCGGGGCCAGTTGTTCGAGGAGCGTCACGGCCTCGGCGGCCCGTTCGCAGCGGGCGGCCGGTGCGCGCCGGTGGGGATCGGACGGCCCGTTGTCGGTGCCGGGGGCTACGGTGCACCCATGGCTGCCCGTACGAAGACCACCAAGGACCGCCCGTCCTACCGCTGCACCGAGTGCGGCTGGCAGACGGCCAAGTGGCTCGGCCGCTGCCCCGAATGCCAGGCCTGGGGCACCATCGACGAATACGGCACGCCCGCGGTCCGTACGACGGCGCCGGGGCGCGTCACCACGTCCGCCCTGCCCATCGGCCAGGTCGACGGCAAGCAGGCCACGGCCCGCTCCACCGGCGTGCCCGAGCTGGACCGGGTGCTCGGTGGCGGCCTGGTGCCCGGCGCGGTGGTGCTCGTCGCGGGCGAGCCGGGCGTCGGCAAGTCCACGCTCCTGCTCGACGTGGCGGCCAAGTCGGCCAGCGAGGAGCACAAGACGCTGTACGTGACGGGCGAGGAGTCGGCGAGCCAGGTCCGGCTGCGCGCCGACCGCATCAAGGCCATCGACGACCACCTGTATCTCGCGGCCGAGACCGACCTGGCGGCCGTGCTGGGCCACTTGGACGCGGTCAAGCCGTCCCTGCTGATCCTCGACTCGGTGCAGACGGTCGCCTCCCCGGAGATCGACGGTGCACCCGGCGGCATGGCCCAGGTGCGGGAGGTGGCGGGGGCGCTCATCCGGGCGTCCAAGGAACGCGGGATGTCCACCCTCCTGGTGGGCCACGTCACCAAGGACGGCACGATCGCGGGCCCGCGCCTGCTGGAGCACCTCGTGGACGTGGTGCTGCACTTCGAGGGCGACCGTCACGCGCGCCTGCGCCTCGTACGCGGTGTCAAGAACCGCTACGGCACGACGGACGAGGTCGGCTGCTTCGAGCTGCACGACGAGGGCATCACGGGCCTGACCGACCCGAGCGGCCTGTTCCTGACCCGCCGCGCCGAGCCCGTGCCCGGCACCTGCCTGACCGTCACCCTGGAGGGCCGCCGCCCGCTGGTCGCCGAGGTCCAGGCGCTCACGGTCGACTCGCAGATCCCGTCCCCGCGCCGCACGACGTCAGGTCTGGAGACCTCGCGCGTGTCGATGATGCTCGCCGTACTGGAACAGCGCGGCCGGATCAGCGCCTTGGGCAAACGGGACATTTACTCCGCCACGGTCGGCGGTGTGAAGCTGTCCGAGCCGGCCGCCGACCTGGCCGTCGCCCTCGCCCTGGCGTCGGCCGCGAGCGACACCCCGCTGCCGAAGAACCTCGTGGCGATCGGCGAGGTCGGCCTCGCGGGCGAGGTGAGACGCGTCACGGGCGTGCAGCGCAGGCTCGCGGAAGCGCACCGCCTGGGCTTCACGCACGCCCTGGTACCGGGCGATCCGGGGAAGATCCCGGCCGGTATGAAGGTCCTGGAAGTCGCGGACATAGGGGACGCCCTCCGGGTCCTTCCGCGCTCCCGTCGCCGAGAGGCCCCCCGGGAGGAGACGGACCGCCGGTAGACTTTGCCCTGGTCTCGCCCGTCCGTACGACCGAGTGTGCGACACGGGAGCGCCCCAGAACCTGTGACCGGAGGAGTGCAGTGGCAGCCAACGACCGGGCAGCAGCTCCCGGAAAGTCCGGTGGGAGTGCCGGTTCCGATGGCCTGATGCGCGCCTCGCTGAGCGCCGTGGCTCCCGGCACACCGCTGCGTGACGGCCTGGAACGCGTCCTTCGCGGCAACACGGGCGGTCTCATCGTGCTCGGCTCCGACAAGACCGTCGAGTCGATGTGCACGGGCGGATTCGTCCTGGACGTCGAGTTCACGGCGACGCGGCTGCGCGAGCTGTGCAAGCTCGACGGCGGCATCGTGCTCTCCTCCGACCTGTCGAAGATCCTCCGGGCGGGCGTCCAGCTGCTCCCGGACCCGACGATCCCCACGGAGGAGACCGGCACCCGGCACCGCACGGCGGACCGCGTCTCCAAGCAGGTCGGTTTCCCGGTCGTCTCCGTCTCCCAGTCCATGCGCCTGATCGCCCTCTACGTCGACGGCCAGCGTCGCGTCCTGGAGGACTCCGCGGCGATCCTGTCGCGCGCCAACCAGGCGCTGGCGACCCTGGAGCGCTACAAGCTCCGCCTCGACGAGGTCGCGGGCACGCTGTCGGCGCTGGAGATCGAGGACCTGGTGACCGTCCGGGACGTGTCGGCGGTCGCGCAGCGCCTGGAGATGGTGCGCCGTATCGCCACGGAGATCGCCGAGTACGTGGTGGAGCTGGGCACCGACGGACGTCTCCTCGCCCTCCAGCTGGACGAGTTGATCGCGGGCGTCGAGCCCGAGCGCGAACTGGTCGTCCGGGACTACGTCCCCGAGCCGACCGCCAAGCGCTCCCGCACGGTCGAGGAGGCCCTGGCCGAGCTGGACAAGCTCAGCCACGCCGAACTGCTCGAACTGTCCACGGTGGCCCGCGCGTTGGGCTACACCGGCTCCCCCGAGACGCTCGACTCGGCGGTCTCCCCCCGTGGCTTCCGCCTGCTGGCCAAGGTGCCCCGCCTGCCGGGCGCCATCATCGACCGCCTGGTGGAACACTTCGGCGGCCTCCAGAAGCTCCTGGCCGCGAGCGTGGACGACCTCCAGACCGTGGACGGCGTGGGCGAGGCCCGGGCCCGCAGCGTCAGGGAGGGCCTGTCGAGGCTGGCTGAGTCGTCGATCCTGGAACGCTACGTCTGACCCTGCCGAGCCGCCCCGGCACCGCGGGGCCGGGACGTCCGCAACAGCCCTGTGGGCCTTGTCCGCGACGTGGCGCCTGCCGCGCTCCGGGCGACGACGCCACACCGCGGAGACGGCCTAGTCGGCTTCGAGCACGAACGACGTCTGTACCTTCGCGAATCCGGGCGCCTTCGCCTCCACCAGGTACGTGCCCGCCTTGGCCGACCCGGCCTTGGGGGTGGCGCACTTCGGGGCGCTGGGGCTGCGGTCCCACTTCACGGTGTACGTGATGCCGCTGTTGGCGGGCACCCGGTACAGGCGGCTGCCCACGCTCTTGGGACAGTGCTCCGACGCCCAGAACGCGTCGTCGGCGGTGGCCTGAGTGATCGTCAGCACGGCGTTCCTCGGCCCGAGGTCGATCTTGCAGTCGCTGCCGGAGATGTTCCGCGCGGCCAGCACGAAGGTCGGCGTCTGCCCGGGCTCGTAGGTGTTGCGGAGGCTGCGCAGGCTCAGCTTCACAGCGCCGGGCGTGCAGTTGGGCAACGTGGACCCGGCAGGAACCGTGTCACCGGACCCCGTGCCGACACCGGTCCCGGAGCCGCCACCGCCACCGGCACCGCCGGCGCCACCCGCGTCACCGTTGCCGCCGTCGGCCGCCCCGGAGCCACCGCCCGAACCGGCCCCGCCCCCGGACTCGTCCCCGGAGCCGTCGCCGGAACCCTCACCGGAGCCGCTGGAGTCCCCGCCCTCCGACTCGTCCCGCCCGCCCGGCGCCTGACTGATCGCCGGGCCGGAACTCGACGGTCCCGGAGTGATCGTGGGCGCGGGATTCTTGCCGTTGGCCCCGTTCCGGCTGCCGTCCCCGCCCCCGCCACCCGCAGTGACGACCCAGGTGATCAGCAACGCCAACAGGGCGACGACGGACAGGAGTACGGCCCTCCGTCGCCAGTAGATGGAGGAGGGAAGCGGCCCGACCGGATTGCGCAGAGATCCCACGGCGCAAACTGTACGAGAGATCGGGGCCTTCGCTTGTCCCACCCGCCGCCCTGGTCCACAACTTTTCCGGATCATCATCTTGCAAACACCCCCCACGCCCCTGACTTTCGTCAGGGGCGGTTACGCGGGGATCGCAGCGCGTGACCGGACCGGCGGCCCGGCGGTGGCCGGACCGGGCGCCCGACGCCACTCAGCACGACCCACCACTCACCGCCACGGCTGCCGACGTGACGCCCCACATCACTGACGGCCACGGCTGCCGACATCACGCCCACCACTCACGCCACGGCTGCCGCCATCACGCCCCACACGACTCGCCGGGGCGGCGCGATCACGCGCACGGGTTTCCCCGGCGCCCCGCACGGGCGCCCGCGCACAACCCGACCGGTGGCACCCCGCCCGCACCGGCGCCCCGGACCACCGCGCACCACCGCCGCCACTCACCCGGACACCTCACACACCGCGCACTCCTCACATCCGCCTCCTCCCCGCGAGCGCCCCTCCCACCGAGGCGCACACCACACACCACCCGCCTCCGATGCGGGCCGCCCCCACACACCACGAACCGCCCGCCCGCCGCCTTGCCCCCGCCGGGCCGCCCCCGCATGGCAGGATCGGAAGGCCATGACTGCGCCCACGAAGCCCCCGCACGGCGGCACCGCCGACCCCGCGTCCGAGCGGATCGCCGGAGAGCCGCTGCACTCCCCCGTCATCGACTGGTTCGACGAGCACGCCCGCGACCTGCCGTGGCGGCGCCCGGAGGCCGGTGCCTGGGGGGTGATGGTCAGTGAGTTCATGCTCCAGCAGACCCCGGTGAACCGCGTCCTGCCCGTCTACGAGCAGTGGCTGGCCCGCTGGCCGCGCCCCGCCGACCTCGCCAAGGAGGCACCCGGCGAGGCCGTCCGCGCCTGGGGCCGGCTCGGCTACCCGCGCCGCGCCCTGCGCCTGCACGGGGCCGCCGTCGCCATAGCGGAACGGCACGGCGGCGACGTACCGGCCGACCACGCCCAGCTCCTCGCGCTGCCCGGCATCGGCGAGTACACGGCGGCTGCCGTGGCGTCGTTCGCGTACGGGCAGCGGCACGCGGTGCTGGACACCAACGTCCGCCGGGTCTTCGCCCGCGCGGTCACCGGCGTGCAGTACCCGCCGAACGCCACCACCGCCGCCGAACGCAGGCTCGCCCGGGAACTGCTGCCCGAGGACGAGGGCACCGCGGCCCGCTGGGCCGCCGCCTCCATGGAGCTCGGCGCGCTGGTGTGCACGGCGCGCAACGAGCAGTGCCACCGCTGCCCGATCGCCGCGCAGTGCGCCTGGCGGCTGGCCGGCAAGCCCGAGCACGACGGCCCGCCGCGCCGCGGCCAGGCGTACGCCGGCACCGACCGCCAGGTGCGCGGCCGGCTGCTCGCGGTGCTGCGGGAGGCGCACGCGCCCGTGCCGCAGCACGCCCTCGACCGCGTGTGGCACGAGCCCGTGCAGCGCGCCCGGGCACTGGACGGACTCGTCGCCGACGGCCTGGTCGAACCGATGCCGGGTGGCCTGTACCGGCTCCCGCTGACCTGACCGACCGTCGGCTGCACGGGTCCTCCGGGGCTCACTCGTCCGTGTCACCGGTGGCTCACAGGGCGCCCATGGCCGACATCGCACCCATGGCGCCCATGGCACCCACTGCGCCCATGGCTCCTATGGCTCCCATGTGGCTCGTACGGCCTCCTAAAACCGCTATAGCCGCACCATCCGGGCCGCCTCCGCGCCCCTCCCCACCCTCCGTTACACAACCGACGGACAGCCGCGCGTTTCCCGCAGGCTCCCTCGCACAGTGCCGTGACAAGCCGTCCGTAGCTTCTGTCGCGTGCCCGGCGGACCCGGGCCGACTACGGATCACAGGCAGTGGGACCGGCGGCGGCAGGCCGGCCGGCGCGGGGACAGGGGAGGCGGTTCACCATGGCGCAGGGCGAGGTGCTCGAGTTCGAGGAGTACGTCCGCACCCGGCAGGACGCGTTGCTGCGCAGCGCCCGGCGCCTGGTCCCGGACCCGGTGGACGCCCAGGACCTGTTGCAGACGGCGCTGGCACGGACGTTCGGCAAGTGGGACGGCATCGTGGACAAGCGGCTCGCGGACGCCTACCTGCGCCGGGTGATGATCAACACCCGTACGGAGTGGTGGCGGGCGCGGAGGCTGGAGGAGGTGCCCACCGAGCAGCTCCCGGACGCCTCCGTGGACGACTCCACCGAGCAGCACGCGGACCGCGCCCTGCTGATGGACGTGATGAGGGTGCTCGCCCCGAAGCAGCGCAGCGTCGTCGTACTGCGACACTGGGAGCAGATGTCAACGGAGGAGACGGCCGCCGCCCTCGGCATGTCGGCCGGAACGGTCAAGAGCACGCTGCATCGGGCGCTCGCCCGGCTCCGCGAGGAGCTCCAGGCCCGCGATCTGGACGCACGCGCGCTGGAGCGTGAGGAGCGGGAGCGTTGCGCGGCCTGACCGGCGCCGGTGCCACACGGGCACGGGACAGCTTCCGGGCGGTGAGCACGGCGTGGGCCGTGCTCACCGCCGTCGCCCTTTCCGTGTCCGCCTGCGGGACCGGCGGCACCGGCGCCCGCGACGAGGGCCCGGCGCACGCCGACACCGTTTCGAGCGCCGCCGCCGTGCCCTCGGCGCGTCCGGCGCGGACCCCCGACCGGGTGGACGCGGTCCGGCTGGTGAAGGACGATCCGCGGGTGTCGGCGGAGGTCAAGCGGGAGCTGAAGCCGTGCGTGGCCGACGAGTACCCGGTCGACGTGTCGTACGGCCACCTGACCGGGGGCCCCGCCGAGGACGTCGTCGTGAACGTGCTGACCTGCGGCGACGCGGTGGGCGTCGGCGCGTACGTGTACCGCCTGGAGGGCGGCGCGTACCGGAACGTGTTCCGCGCCGAGGAGCCGCCGGTCTACGGGGAGATCGACCGGGGCGACCTGGTGGTGACCAAGCAGGTGTACGAGAAGGGCGACCCGGTGTCGAGTCCGTCCGGCGAGAACGTGATCACCTACCGGTGGTCGGCGGGGCGTTTCTCGGAGCAGTTCCGCACGCACAACGACTACAGCAACGCCGTCGGCGGGGACGTGTCGCCGGCGCCCGCGAGCTGATCCGTGTGAACCGATCGGCCCCGTCGGACGATGAACAGGTGAACGCGGACACCGAATGACGCGTCCCACAAGTGAGAACGCCAGCTGCGACACGAGGACTGAGAGCACCGGGATGGCAGACCAGACCCACGTCCTGTTCGTGGAGGACGACGACGTCATCCGCGAGGCGACCCAACTCGCCCTGGAGCGGGACGGCTTCGCGGTGACCGCGATGCCCGACGGCCTGTCCGGCCTGGAGGCCTTCCGGTCCAGACGGCCGGACATCGCCCTGCTGGACGTCATGGTCCCCGGCCTGGACGGCGTCAGCCTGTGCCGCCGCATCCGCGACGAGTCCACCGTTCCGGTGATCATGCTGTCCGCGCGGGCCGACTCCATCGACGTGGTGCTCGGCCTGGAGGCGGGCGCCGACGACTACGTGACGAAGCCGTTCGACGGTGCCGTCCTGGTCGCCCGCATCCGCGCGGTGCTGCGCCGCTTCGGACACGCGAGCGGCGACCGGGCGGAGTCCCCCGCGTCCGACGACACCGGCGGCGTGCTGACCTTCGGCGACCTGGAGGTCGACACGGACGGCATGGAGGTGCGTCGGGCCGGGCAGCCGGTCGCGCTCACACCGACGGAGATGCGGCTGCTGCTGGAGTTCTCCTCCGTGCCGGGCACGGTGCTCTCCCGGGACAGACTCCTGGAGCGCGTGTGGGACTACGGCTGGGGCGGTGACACCCGCGTCGTCGACGTCCACGTGCAGCGGCTGCGCACGAAGATCGGCCAGGACCGCATCGAGACGGTCCGCGGCTTCGGCTACAAACTGAAGGCCTGAGCGGACCATGACGCGGGGGTTTCTGGGGCGCCTGGCCGCCGGAGCAGCGGCGCACACGAGCATCCGTACCGGCCTGCGGTGGAAGCTGAGCGCGGCCATCGCACTGGTCGGCGCGCTGGTCGCGGTGGCGCTGAGCCTGGTCGTGCACAACGCGGCCCGGGTGTCCATGCTGGACAACGCGCGCGACCTCGCGGACGAGCGCATCATGATCGCCCAGCGCAACTACGAGCTGTCCCAGCGGCCCAACTTCCCGAACGTGAAGCTGGACGACCCGGACCTGCCGGCGGAGCTGCGCAGACGTGTGGCGGCGGGGCGCCGGGCGACGTACGTGTCGGACCGGGCCGGGGGTCCGCCGGACATCTGGGCGGCTGTGCCGCTCAAGGACGGGCACGTGATGTCGCTGCACACCGGTTTCACCGACCGCAGCACGGACATCCTCAAGGACCTCGACCAGGCCCTGGTGATCGGCTCCATCGCGGTCGTCCTCGGCGGCAGCGCGCTCGGGGTGCTGATCGGCGGGCACCTGTCGCGCAGGCTGCGGAAGGCGGCGGCCGCGGCCAACCAGGTCGCCCGGGGCGAACCGGACGTGCGGGTGCGGGACGCCATCGGCGGAGTCGTACGGGACGAGACGGACGACCTGGCGAGCGCGGTGGACGCCATGGCGGACGCGCTCCAGCAACGCCTGGAGGCGGAGCGCCGGGTCACGGCCGACATCGCGCACGAGTTGCGCACCCCGGTGACCGGGCTGCTCACGGCGGCCGAGCTGCTGCCGCCCGGCCGGCCGACGGAGCTGGTGCTGGACCGGGCGAAGGCCATGCGCACGCTGGTCGAGGACGTGCTGGAGGTGGCCCGGCTGGACGGGGCCTCGGAGCGGGCCGAGCTGCAGGACCTCATGCTCGGCGAGTTCGTGAGCCGCCGCGTCACGGCGAAGGACCCGGCGGTGAAGGTGCGGGTGGTGCACGAGTCGGAGGTGACGACCGACCCGCGCCGCCTGGAGCGCGTGCTGTTCAACCTGCTCGCCAACGCGGCCCGGCACGGCGAGCCGCCCATCGAGGTCACCGTCGAGGGCCGGGTGATCCGGGTCCGCGACCACGGCCCCGGGTTCCCCCGGGACCTGCTGGCCGAGGGCCCGAGCCGGTTCCGCACCGGCAGCAAGGACCGCGCCGGGCGCGGCCACGGACTGGGCCTGACCATCGCGGCCGGCCAGGCCCGGGTGCTGGGCGCCCGGCTGACCTTCCGCAACGTGCGCCCGGCCGGCGCGCCGGAGCACCTACCGGCCGAGGGCGCGGTCGCGGTGCTGTGGCTGCCGGAACACGCGCCGACGAACACGGGCAGCTATCCGATGCTGCCGTCCGGTCAGTGACCCGCGCACTGCGTGCGGGCGCGCGGCGTGGGGCGGTGATGCGGGCGGGTCTGTCCGGTGGGCCTCGCCGCGGAATCGGCCACGGCGCGCTCGCCGAGCGCGCCGTGATCGGCCCGCCGGAAGGAGACCCACCGGGCGGAGACCCGGGCGGAGACGGTCACGTCCGGCCGGGTACTCGCTCGCCGCGCGGGCGCCGGCCCGGTCAGCAGGCCCAGTCCTTCGTGGCGTCGAGGCCGCCCTCGCGGGGCTGGGTGAAGGAGAACCAGTTGCCGGAGTCGTCGCGGAACAGCGCCTCGACGCCGTAGGGCCGCTCCTGCGGCTCCTGGAGGAACTCCACGCCGCGGTCCTTGAGCTTCTTGTAGTCGCCGTGGATGTCGTCGGTGGTCAGCACGCCCGCGCCGAGCACGCCCTTGGTCACCAGCTTCCTGACCATCTCCGCGGACTCGGGGTCCATCCCGCTGCCCGGGACCATCAGCGTCAGTTCGACGTCGGGCTGGCTGGGGGAGCCGACGGTGAGCCAGCGCATGCCGCCCTCGCCCATCGTCATGTCGGTGCGGACCTCCAGGCCGAGCTTCTCGGTGTAGAACTCCTTGGCCCGGTCCTGGTCGAGGACCCAGACGGTCGCGATCTTGAGTCCCTTGATCATGGCGGTGCTCCTGTCTGCGGCGGGTGCGCGGGCGAAGGGCCCGCACCGTCACCGTAGGACCGGGCGCCGTCAGTCCGCTTCTTCAGAATTGCGGTCCGCCCGGCCCGGTCCGGAACGGAAGCCGCCGGCCCAGAGCATCGCGTAGCAGCCGGGGATCAGGGCGGCCCCGCGGCCCACGTACTGCGCGCGGTACTCGCTCGGGGTGAGGCCGGTCCACGCCTTGAACCGCCGAGAACGTGCCGAGGCTGCTGAAGCCGACGAGGGTGCAGATCTCGGTCACCGTGAGATTGGCGGTGCGCAGCAGGTCCTCTGCCCGTTCGATACGGCGGTGGGTCAGGTACTGCCCGGGGGTCTCGCCGTACGCCTCCTTGAAGCCCTCAGGAAGTGGTAGCGCGAGTACCCGGCGTGTGCGGCCACGGCGTCCAGGTCGAGCTCCGGATCGGCCCAGTCCCGGTCCATGGCGTCCTTCGCCAGGCGCAACTGCCGCGTCTTGTCCATGGACCGATGGTGGCACGGGGGTCTGACAGGACAGCGCCGGGGAAACGCAGCCGGCCCGTCCGGTGTGCGGCGGACGGGCCGGCAGGTGGATCGTGGGCCGGGGCAGCCAGGCCCTCGGGTCTCAGACCGACTCGGGCTGCCCCGCCTTCGCCGGGGCGTCGTCGGCCGCGTCCGGGCCGGGCTCGGCAGGCCCCGCCCCCTTGAGCGGCACCTCCTTGACGAACACCGCCGCCACCAGCGACAGCACCGCCACCACCGCGCCCAGCAGGAACGCCGCGTGCGTGCCGTCGGACACCGCGTACTGGTAGGCCTCCCGCGCCGCGTCGGGCAGCTTGGCGAGGCTCGCCGCGTCGAGCTGCGCGGACTGCTCGGTGATGTCGCGGCCCAGCGCGCCGCCCCGTTCGGCCATGACCTCCTGGACGCGGCTGTTGAACAGCGCGCCCATGACCGCGACGCCGAAGGAGGAGCCGAGGGTGCGGAAGAGGGTGGTGGTCGAGGACGCGACGCCCATGTCCTTCATCTCGACGCTGTTCTGCGCGACGAGCATGGTGATCTGCATCAGGCAGCCCATGCCGAGACCGACCACGGCCATGAAGACACCGGAGGTGAAACGGCTGGTGCCGGTGTCCATGGTCGACAGCAGGTACAGCCCGACGACCATCAGGGCGCTGCCCGCGACGGGGAAGATCTTGTAGCGGCCGGTGTTGGTGGTGAAACGGCCGGCGACCATCGAGGTGACCAGCATCGCGCCGAGCATCGGCAGGAGCAGCAGCCCGGAGTTGGTCGCGGACGCGCCCTGCACGGACTGCTGGTACAGCGGCAGGAACAGCGTGGCGCCGAACATCACGAAGCCGGTGATGAAGCCGATGAGGGACATCAGCGTGAAGTTGCGGCTGCGGAAGATGTGCAGCGGCACGACCGGCTCGGCGGCCCTGGTCTGCCGGAACACGAACCCGACGAGGGCGGCGACGCCGATGCCGATGAGTTCCATGATCCGCGCGGAGGTCCACGCGTACTCGGTGCCGCCCCAGGTGGTGACGAGGACGATCGCGGTGATGCCGATGGTCAGCAGCGCCGCGCCCAGGTAGTCGACGCGTGCGTCGGCCCGCTTCTTCGGCAGGTGCAGGACGACGCTGATGGCGGCGAGGGCGACGGCGCCGAGCGGCAGGTTGATGTAGAAGGCCCAGCGCCAGCCCCAGTGGTCGGTGATCGTGCCGCCGACGAGCGGTCCGCCGATCATCGCCAGCGCCATGACGCCGGCCATCATGCCCTGGTACTTGCCGCGCTCCCGGGGCGGGATCAGGTCGCCGATGATCGCCATGACGCCGACCATGAGACCGCCGGCGCCCAGGCCCTGCACGGCGCGGAAGCCGATGAGCTGGCCCATGTCCTGCGCCATGCCGCTGAGCGCGGAACCGATCAGGAACAGCACGATCGAGGACAGGAAGGTGCCCTTGCGGCCGTACATGTCGCCGATCTTTCCCCAGATCGGGGTGGAGGCGGCGGTCGCGAGCGTGTAGGAGGTCACCACCCACGACAGGTGCTCCAGGCCGCCCAGCTCGCCGACGATCGTCGGCATCGCGGTGCCGATGATCATGTTGTCGAGCATCGCGAGCATCATCGCGATCATGAGGGCGAGCAGGACGACCCGCACGCTCCTGGGTTGTCGGCCGGTGTCCGTTTCCGCCGCGGGTGCCGCTGTGTCCGCCATCATTCCCCACTCCCCCACTACTTACTTGCCGCCCGGCTAGTTGTCTACACTGGGGAAAGTAGACGCGTAACTTGCCGGGCGTCAAGTAAGTTTCCGGAAGAGCGCGGTAAGAGGAGGATGGGCGGCACCATGGACGGCACCAAGCAGCGGCGCCGCGGGGACACCCGCCAGCGCATCCAGGACGTCGCGCTCGAACTCTTCGCCGAGCAGGGCTACGAGAAGACGTCCCTGCGCGAGATCGCCGAGCACCTCGACGTCACGAAGGCAGCGCTCTACTACCACTTCAAGACCAAGGAAGAGATCCTGGTCAGCATCTTCGAGGACCTCGCGAGGCCGATCGAGGAGCTCGTCGAGTGGGGCGGCGGGCAGCCGAAGACCCTGGAGACGAAACAGGAGATCGTGCGCCGCTACAGCCAGGCGCTGACGGGCGCGTCCCCGCTGTTCCGCTTCATGCAGGAGAACCAGGCGACCGTACGGGAACTGCGCATCGGCGAGACCTTCAAGCGCCGGATGCTCGACCTGCGGGACATCCTGGTCGACCCGGACGCCTCCCTGGCCGACCAGGTCCGCTACTCCAGCGCCCTGTTCACGCTGCACGCCGGCCTGTTCGTCCTGCAGGACCTCGACGTCGACCCCGAGGACAAGCGCCGGGCCGTCCTCGAGGTCGCCACGGACCTGGTCACCCAGGCCCACGAAGGCTCGTCGCGCACCGAACGCCCTTAGACGCGCACGCCCTTGGAGCGAAGGAAGGCGGCCGGGTCGACGGCCGAGCCGTAGTTCGGGGTCGTCCGGATCTCGAAGTGCAGGTGCGGGCCGCTGGAGTTGCCGGTGTTGCCGGAGCGGGCGATGTGCTGGCCCGTCTTCACGATCTGGCCGATCCGCACGTCGATGCGGGACAGGTGCGCGTACTGGGAGTACGTGCCGTTGCCGTGCTTGATGACGATGGCGTTGCCGTAGGCGGGGCCGTCACCGGCGCCGTTGCCGCCGGCCTTGACGACGGTGCCGCCGTGCGCGGCCATCACGTTGGTGCCGGTCGGCACGGCGTAGTCCTGGCCGGAGTGCTTCTGCGTCCACATGCCACCGGCCTGGGCGAACTTGGCGCTCAGCCGGTACTTCTTCACCGGGTCGACCCAGGAGGCGGTCTTCTTCTTCGCCGCGGCGGCGGCCTTCTTCTTGGCCTCGGCGGCGGCCCTCTGCTTCGCCTCGGCGGCGGCCTTCTGCTTCGCGGCGGCCGCGGCCTTCGCCTGGGCGGCCTTGGCCGCCTTGGCCGCCTTGGCCTCCGCGGCCTTGGCCTGGGCGGCCGCCTGCGCCTGGACGGCACTGGCGGTGGTGGACGAAGCGGCGGCCGTGGTGTCGGCGGCGGCCGCGACCCCGGCTCCCAGCACGACCGAGACTCCCAGGCCGGTGGCCAGGACGGCGGCGCGGGTGCGGAGCAGGGACGTACGGAAGGTGCGGGACGTGACGCGCTGGGACATCGAAACCTCATGGGGACGGGGGCATGAAAACACCCGGCGCACAGGACGCCGGATGGCTATCCCTTGGTAACCCGGACCCCCACGGACTCCCAAAAACGTGATCTACGACGCCAGCTAGTACGTAAGCCCGAAAGACCTCGACCATTGACAGAGGCCCCATCCAGCCCCAATTCGCCCAAGATGGCCAAGTCGGGCCTACCCCTCGCGATGGAATGTCCGTTTTGCCCATCGGGCGTTTTCCACTAAGTCGGCTAGTACGGGACAAAAGGCCTGTGCGGCATGTCACCGCTGACCGAGATCGAAAGACTGCGGAATGTGACCGGCGCTACGCTGGCCAGCCGCGACAGCACCGAACACGGGGAGGGACACGGCGAGATGGAACCGGCCGCAGGAATCAGGCTGGCGTCGAGCGTGGTCGTTCCCCTCGTCAGAAAACTGTTCGTCACGGAGGGACCCGGAGCCGGACTGGTCGACAAGCCCGTGCGGATATCGGGCCACGTCTCCTTCCGGGGCGAGAAACGCACCCTCACCGGGGCCGACCTGCACCGGCTCTCCGCCGAACTGGTCCGGCAGGCCCTGCGCGGCGGCGGCGAACGCCCTGTCCCGGCCGACGAGGAGCAGGCCGTCGTGCACGCCCTCGCCGACACCCTGCACGCCCTGGGTGACCTCACCATGACGGACGTCCAGGCGGTGGAGCTCGGCCACGAGGCCCTGGCCGCCGCCCTGCGCGCCGCGAGCGGCCACCCCGAGCGGCACCTCTCCCTGGACGCGAGCGTGTTCCACGGCCGGCTCCTGGACACCGCCTGCCTGCACATCCTGCACTTCTTCACACAGCGCTCCACGTTCGTGCCCCGCGCCCTCGTCGAACAGACCCGGCGGCAACGCGAACTCGTCGCCGCCATCGACGAACTCATCGCCCGCACCCCGGCCACCGGCGGCACGGACCCCGCCTTCGAGCAGCGCTACCTGTCCTACGTCGCCACCCGCCACAGCCACCTCACGATCTACGGCATCGACCTCGTCAACTCCCCCGACCGCTGGCCCCTCGACGCCGCCTACCTCAGCCTCCAGGCCCTCGGCCCCGACGAGGACGGCCACGCCACCGGCCCCGGCCGACTGCACATCGCCTCGGCCGCCACGCCCCGGCCCGCCGAACAGGCCCTCGCCCAGCACGACCGGGTGCTGTTGCGCGGCGTCGCCGGCTCCGGCAAGACCACGCTCGTGCAGTGGCTCGCGGTGACCGCGGCCCGCGGCGAACGCGGCCACCGCATCCCCTTCGTGCTGCCCCTGCGCACCCTCGTCCGGCGCCCCGACGGCCTCCCGGCGCCGGACGCCTTCCTGGCCGCCGTACGCGTCCCGTTCCACGCGAACCAGCCGTCCGGCTGGGCGGACCGGGTGCTCACCGACGGACGCGCGCTGCTCCTCGTGGACGGCGTCGACGAGATCCCCGACCGGGACCGCGAACGCACCCGCCGCTGGCTGCGCGAACTGCTCGACGTGTATCCCGGCAACCAGTGGCTGGTCACCTCCCGCCCCTCCGCCGTGCGGGAGGACTGGCTCACCCCCGACGGCTTCACGGAACTCGTGCTCACCCCGATGAGCCGCGACGACGTGGCCGCGTTCATCGCCCGCTGGCACGCCGCCGCCCGCGCCGGCGCGACCGGGGCGGACGCCGACCGGCTGGCGGGCTACGAACGCTCCCTGCTCGACGCCGTCGGCACCAAACCCGACCTCGGCCGCCTGGCCACCAACCCCCTGATGTGCGGGCTGATCTGCGCCCTGCACCGCGACCGGCGCGGCTATCTCCCGCACGGCCGGCAGGAGTTGTACGACGCCGCCCTGTCGATGCTGCTGGCGCGGCGCGACGAGGAGCGGGACATGTTCCCGCGGGGCGACGCGGACAGCGACGTCCACCTCACCGAACTCCCGCAGATACAGCTCCTCCAGCGCCTGGCGTACTGGCTGATCCGCAACAACCAGTCCGAGATGGACCGGCACCGCGCGGTGCGCATCGTGGCCGACGTCCTGCCGTCCCTGCCGGCCGCCGCCGCGCAGGGCGA
Source organism: Streptomyces sp. DH24 (assembly GCF_029813775.1). Classification (GTDB taxonomy): domain Bacteria; phylum Actinomycetota; class Actinomycetes; order Streptomycetales; family Streptomycetaceae; genus Streptomyces. Next base: position 32,715 of record NZ_JARVKW010000058.1, read on the forward strand.
CGCCGAGCGGGTCCTCGGCCATCTCCTGGTCCGCAGCGGTCTGCTGCGCGAACCCAGTGTCGGCACGGTCGAGTTCGTCCACCGCACCTTCCAGGACTACCTGGGCGCCAAGGCGGCCGTCGAGGACGGCGACTTCGGACTGCTGGTGCGCGGCGCCGCGGACGAACAGTGGGCCGACGTGTTCCGCATGGCGGTCGCCCACGCCCGCCCCCGCGAACGCGCCGAACTCCTCGGCGGCCTGACGGAGTCGGCGGCCCGCCTGGACGAACCGGCCGCCACCCGCGTACGGCTGCTCGCCCTGGCCTCCCTGGAGCACGCCACCCAGCTCGACCCGGGCGTGCGGGCCGCCGTCGAGCGGAACGCCGCCGCCCACATCCCGCCGCGCGGCCTCGAGGAGGCCCGCGCGCTCGCCTCCGTGGGCCCGCTGGCCCTGGAACTGCTGCCCGGCCCCGAAGGACTCGGCGACGAGGAGGCGCGGGCCGTCGTCGTCACCGCCTCGCTCATCGGCACGGACGCCGCGCTGCCCGTCCTCGCCCGCTACCGCTCCCACCCGGCCCTGGACGTACGCGCCCAGCTCACCTGGACCTGGAACCGCTTCCCGACCCGCCGCTACGGCGAGGAGGTCGTCGCCCACCTGCGCGAGGAGGACCTGTTCTTCACCGCGCACTCGGGCGAACACCTGCGTTTCCTGCGCGAGTTGGGCGGCCGGCGCGGGCTCCAGCTGGTCGGCGACATCGATCCGGCCGACATCGCCGCCGGGCTCGTCCCCGACCGGCTCACCGAGCTCGTCGTCCGGGGCAACGAGCGGCTGACGGACCTGAACTGGCTGACGCCCCTGCACCGGCTCACGTACTTCGACCTCAGCCGCTGCCCCCTGGTGGACGACCTCACCCCGCTCGCGTCCCTGCCGCTGACCTGGCTGTCGCTGGACTCCATGCCCGGCCTGCAGGAACCGGACCTGCTGTCCGTGCTCGGCGAGTCGGCCACCCTGGACCAGCTCGACATCGGGCTGACCCTCCAGGGCGACTCCCTCGACGAGGCGCTCCCCACCGAACTGCCGCTGCGCTACCTGCGGCTCACCAAGAACGCGGTGTGGAGCACCGGCCTGCGCGGTCTGCACCGGTTCCGGTCGCTGCGGCAGCTCAGCCTCGCGAGCCTCTTCACGGAGCTGACCGCCGGGGACTACGAGGAGATCGCCCGGCTGCCCGCGCTGGCGGAGCTGCGCATCAACTGGGACGCCGTCGGCTGGAAGGGCCCTCCGCTGCCCGGCGTCACCGGCCTGCGCCTCAACAGGGTGCACGGCACGGAGGACCTGAGCCGGATCCCGGCCCTGTTCCCGGACCTGCGCGAGATCACCGTCGTCCTCGCGCCGGAGACGGACGCCCTGCCGGACGAGCTCCTCGCCGCGCTCCCCGTGACCCCAACGGTCAAGAAAATCCGCGGCGTTGTGTGACGCACGCCTCTGGCCACCTACCGTCCGGTAACCCTACGGTTCCTCCCGCGCCACCCTCACCAATGAGCATGCCCCTGACACGCAGACCGGTCAGGGCAGCGACCCGACGTGAGAGGAACCCCCCACCGTGAACAGACGCCCCTGGATCCACCGCATCGCCGGCACCGCCGTCGCCACCGCCGCGCTCGTGGCCCTGGCCGGCCCCGCCGAGGCGGTGACGACCGCGAGCGCCACCACCACGGCCACCAGCGCCTCCGCCACCGTCACCGCGGCCGACGTCGACTACGACACCTGGCAGAAGGACTGCCAGGTCGTGATGGACCAGGCCCTGCCGTACCTCAAGCAGCGGATCGCGAACACGAAGCCGGGCGAGAAGCAGGCCGTCGTCCTCGACATCGACAACACCGCCCTGGAGACCGACTTCGGTTTCAGCTACCCGCAGCCCGCCAACAAGCCGGTCCTGGAGGTCGCCGAGTACGCCCAGGACCACGGCGTCGCCCTGTTCTTCGTCACCGCCCGGCCGGGCATCATCTACTCGGTCACCGACTACAACCTCAAGAACGTCGGCTACCAGGTCTCCGGCCTGTACGTCCGCGGCTTCTTCGACCTCTTCAAGAACGTGGCCGACTACAAGACGGCCCAGCGCGTCGACATCGAGTCGAAGGGCTACACGATCATCGCGAACATCGGCAACAGCCCCACCGACCTGTCGGGCGGTCACGCCGAGAAGACGTTCAAGCTGCCGGACTACGACGGCCAGCTTTCCTGACCTCACGGACACCCGAAAGGGCGCTGCCCCGGGACCGGGTCCCGGGGCAGCGCCCTTTTTCGTTCAGGCCGAGCGCGGCGCTTACGCGTCCTTGCTCAGGTTCGGCCCGGCACCGCCGGCCGCCTGCTCGATCGGCGGGACGTCGGGCAGCGCCGACTTCTCCTCGCCGCGGAACGTGAAGGTCTGGGCCTCGCCCTCGCCCTCGGTGTCCACGACCACGATGTGACCGGGACGCAGCTCGCCGAAGAGGATCTTCTCCGACAGCGAGTCCTCGACCTCGCGCTGGATCGTGCGACGCAGCGGACGCGCGCCCAGCACCGGGTCGTAGCCCTTCTTGGCCAGCAGCTCCTTGGCGGACGGGGAGAGCTCGATGCCCATGTCCCGGTCCTTCAGGCGCTCGTCCACCTTGCCGATCATCAGGTCGACGATCCGCAGGATGTCGCCCTGGGTCAGCTGCGGGAAGACCACCACGTCGTCGACGCGGTTGAGGAACTCGGGCCGGAAGTGCTGCTTCAGCTCGTCCGAGACCTTGTTCTTCATGCGCTCGTAGTTGGTCTTCGTGTCACCCGCGGCGGCGAAGCCCAGGTTGAAGCCCTTGGAGATGTCCCGGGTGCCGAGGTTGGTCGTCATGATGATGACCGTGTTCTTGAAGTCCACGACCCGGCCCTGGGAGTCGGTCAGCCGACCGTCCTCCAGGATCTGCAGCAGCGAGTTGAAGATGTCCGGGTGGGCCTTCTCGACCTCGTCGAAGAGCACCACCGAGAACGGCTTGCGCCGCACCTTCTCCGTCAGCTGACCGCCCTCTTCGTAGCCCACGTAACCGGGGGGCGAACCGAAGAGACGCGAGACCGTGTGCTTCTCGCTGAACTCCGACATGTCGAGGGAGATCAGCGCGTCCTCGTCACCGAACAGGAACTCGGCGAGCGCCTTGGACAGCTCCGTCTTACCGACACCGGACGGACCGGCGAAGATGAAGGAACCACCCGGACGCTTCGGGTCCTTGAGGCCGGCGCGCGTACGGCGGATCGCCTTCGACAGCGCCTTGACGGCGTCGGTCTGGCCGATGACCCGCTTGTGCAGCTCCTCCTCCATGCGGAGCAGGCGGCTGGACTCCTCCTCGGTCAGCTTGAAGACCGGGATGCCGGTGGCCGTGGCGAGGACCTCGGCGATCAGGTCGCCGTCGACCTCGGCGACGACGTCCATGTCGCCGGCCTTCCACTCCTTCTCCCGCTTGGCCTTGGCGGCGAGGAGCTGCTTCTCCTTGTCGCGCAGGGAGGCGGCCTTCTCGAAGTCCTGCGAGTCGATCGCGGACTCCTTGTCGCGGCGGACGCCGGCGATCTTCTCGTCGAACTCGCGCAGGTCCGGCGGCGCGGTCATCCGGCGGATGCGCATCCGGGAACCGGCCTCGTCGATCAGGTCGATCGCCTTGTCCGGCAGGAAGCGGTCCGAGATGTACCGGTCGGCCAGGGTGGCGGCCTGGACCAGCGCCTCGTCGGTGATCGAGACGCGGTGGTGCGCCTCGTACCGGTCGCGCAGGCCCTTGAGGATCTCGATCGTGTGCGGCAGGGACGGCTCCGCGACCTGGATCGGCTGGAAGCGGCGCTCGAGGGCCGCGTCCTTCTCCAGGTGCTTGCGGTACTCGTCCAGCGTGGTCGCACCGATGGTCTGCAGCTCACCGCGGGCCAGCATCGGCTTCAGGATCGAAGCGGCGTCGATGGCGCCCTCGGCGGCACCCGCACCGACCAGCGTGTGCAGCTCGTCGATGAACAGGATGATGTCGCCGCGGGTGCGGATCTCCTTGAGCACCTTCTTCAGGCGCTCCTCGAAGTCACCGCGGTAGCGGGAGCCGGCGACCAGGGCGCCGAGGTCCAGGGTGTAGAGGTGCTTGTCCTTGAGGGTCTCGGGCACCTCGCCCTTGACGATGGCCTGGGCGAGGCCCTCGACGACGGCGGTCTTGCCGACGCCGGGCTCACCGATCAGGACCGGGTTGTTCTTGGTACGGCGGGACAGCACCTGCATGACCCGCTCGATCTCCTTCTCGCGCCCGATGACCGGGTCGAGCTTGGACTCACGAGCGGCCTGGGTGAGGTTCCGGCCGAACTGGTCGAGGACCAGGGACGTGGAGGGCGTGCCCTCGGCAGGACCGCCGGCGGTGGCGGTCTCCTTGCCCTGGTAACCGGAGAGCAGCTGGATCACCTGCTGCCGCACGCGGTTCAGATCTGCGCCCAGCTTGACCAGGACCTGGGCGGCGACGCCCTCGCCCTCACGGATCAGGCCGAGCAGGATGTGCTCCGTGCCGATGTAGTTGTGGCCGAGCTGCAGCGCCTCGCGGAGCGACAGCTCCAGCACCTTCTTGGCACGGGGGGTGAAGGGAATGTGGCCCGACGGCGCCTGCTGCCCCTGGCCAATGATCTCCTCCACCTGCTGGCGGACCGCCTCGAGCGAAATCCCGAGGCTCTCAAGGGCCTTGGCGGCGACACCCTCACCCTCGTGGATCAGGCCCAGGAGGATGTGCTCGGTGCCGATGTAGTTGTGGTTGAGCATCCGGGCTTCTTCCTGAGCCAGGACGACAACCCGCCGCGCGCGGTCGGTGAACCTCTCGAACATCGTTAATCGCTCCTCAGAGCGGTCAGGCAGTAAGGGGAACTTCCCCTCCCTGTCCTTCCGCAGCTTAGTCCCGCAAGCGGGGACCGCTCATTCCAACTGCCGACACCGTCCTTGGCCTCCTGACCCCGAACGCCGACATGTGCTCCAACCCGATGGTGCGAGACGATGTTCCCGCAGGCCAGGCAGTTACCCCCTTCGCCAGTACGCCGATGGCGAACGTGAGACGTCCTGTTCTGCGTGTCGCCCCCTCCCACTAGGGATGTCTTACCCGCTCGCACTGACAGTCCATGCCGCGCGCCCCCGTTCCCTCCGCTACGGGCGAACAACCTTGCGCCTCCCCACAGCCCCACGCGCCCCCTTGTTCGACACGCTGCGCACACGTCGTGACACCCAGCGTAACTCGCGCGCCCTGCGGGCGGTTGCTCCTGACATGGTTGACGCCCTCCCTCCGGCCGCGGCCCCGGAAACGGCCGGGCCCGAAGCCGTGACCGCCGCCGTGCCGCCGCCCCGCCGGCCGCTCGAACGGGCCGGGCGGGCCGAGTGGACACCGGAGGACGGCCGCGACAGCCACGACGCCCGGACCCGGCACTGGTACGAGAACGAACTGGGGTGGCCCACCGTGCCCGGGTCTCCCGTACGGCTCGCCGTGGGCGTGCGCTTCGACGTGCTGGACGTTCCGGCGGAGGCGGGTCGCGCGGCGCTGCGACGCCTGGCGCCGGGCTCTCCGGTGGCCCTGCGGGGCGAGCGGATGCGGCTGCTGGTGGCAGCCGGCAGCGCGGAGGAACTGCCCGGGCTGCTGGAGTGGCTGGACTGGGGCGGGCTGGCGCTCGACCTGGCGGCGATGGGCGCGGGGGACGTCATGACGGCACCCCCGCCTCCGAGGCGCACGGCTTCTCCCGGTCCTGCCATCCCCGGCGCCCGTGTCGACCCTGTGGGCGCTGTGGGCCATGCAGGCCCTGCGGGCGCTGGTGGCCTCGGATGCTCTGGGGGCGCCGGTGGCCCCGGCGGCGCCGTGGGCTTCGGCGGTTCGCAGGGGGCCGCGGTGTGGGTGCGGCCCCCCGAGCCCGGGTGCGAGGTCGAGGCCTCGCTGCCGACGCTGTCGGCACTGGGGGGCGATGGGAGCGCCCCCGATCTCGTGCGGCTGGTCGACACGGTGGCCGCGCAGTGCCACCGGGTCCGGCTGCGGCGTGCGTGCACCCGGCCGCCTGCCTGGTATTCGTAGGTCGGTATGGCCGGCTATCAGCCGTTGGCCTTCTCGTAGGCCTCGCGAATGGACGCGGGAACACGGCCGCGGTCGTTCACCTCGTAGCCGTTCTCCTTGGCCCACGCGCGGATGGCCGCGGTGTCCTGGCTGCCGCCGGAAGTGGCGCGGGCCTTTCCGCGTCCGCCCGAAGCACGGCCTCCCGTACGACGACCACCCTTCACGTAAGGCTCGAGAAGGCCACGGAGCTTGTCCGCATTGGCGGTGGTGAGATCGATCTCGTACGTCTTGCCGTCCAACGCGAACGTCACCGTCTCGTCCGCCTCGCCGCCGTCGAGGTCATCGACAAGAAGGACCTGAACCTTCTGTGCCACCGGATTTCCTTTCATCGATAACTTGAGGACCGGGGGTGTCGGCATCCGCCGTATCGCCGTCCCCTGTTATATGCAGTACTGCAGTACGTCGGAAAGCAAACCGCTTTTGCCGGAAAAACACAAACCCCCGGGAGAGACTCACAGGCCAGGGCCCGACCGGAAACATGCGCGTTTCGGACATAGGGCACCGGGGCAAGCTTCCGGTCGCGTCAATCGCCGGCGATCACAGATGGAGAAGCATCCGGCTGTTGCCCAAGGTGTTCGGTTTCACTCGTTCGAGTCCGAGGAACTCCGCGACGCCCTCGTCATAGGAACGCAGGAGCTCGGCGTAGACATCGGTGTCGACCGGCGTCTCACCGATCTCGACGAAGCCGTGCTTGCCGAAGAACTCCACTTCGAAGGTCAGACAGAAAACCCGGCGAACGCCGAGCCAGCGTGCCGTCTCCAGCAACTTCCCCAGCAACTGATGGCCGACGCCGGCGCCCTTCAGGCCCGGCTTCACGGCGAGAGTACGGACTTCCGCGAGGTCTTCCCACATCACGTGCAGGGCGCCGCAGCCGACCACCTCGGCGTTGTCGTCGCGTTCCGCCACCCAGAACTCCTGGATGTCCTCGTAAAGCGTCACCGTCGCTTTGTCCAGCAGGATGCGGTCACGGACGTAGACGTCAAGGAGACGGCGCACCGCCGGGACATCGCTGGTTCGGGCCCGCCGGACGGTGATGGCTTTCGCGGTGACTTCGGGGCGGTCTGCTGACATGTGCGGACGCTATCGCCCGCCGCCGTCCGTTGCGGAGCCGGGGTTCTCGACGGGGTTGTCGGTGGGGTTGTCCGTGGGGTTGTCGGTGGGCTTGTCACCGGGGTTGTTCTCCGGGGTATCGCCCGGGGTTTCCGGTGCCTGCACGATGCGCAGGGCGTCCCGGAGGGCCTGGCGCTGTTCGTCGCTCATCATCGCGAAGAAGGCGACGAGTGCGGCGGCGGGGTTGTCACTCTGCGACCACGCCTCGTTCATCAGAGCCGCGGAGTAGGCGGCTCGTGTGGAGACCGCCTCATATCGATAGGCCCGGCCTTCCGCCTCGCGGCGCACCCAGCCCTTCTGATGGAGATTGTCCAAAACGGTCATCACAGTGGTGTACGCGATCGAGCGCTCCTGCTGGAGATCTTCCAGGACTTCTCGAACGGTCACCGGGCGGTTCCACTTCCACACCCGCGTCATGACCGCGTCTTCGAGTTCTCCCAATGGGCGAGGCACTCTCAGCACAATAGTGGGAGATCGCGGTTACGGCGTGCGGAACATGCGCTTTGCCGACAAACGGAACAAAAAGGGCGTACGGCTCGCGACTGGTGGGGCGGCCGGGACTGCCGGGAGCGAGCCGGGGCGGCCGGGATCCGGGGCTGCCGGGCGAGTCGTCGCAGGCGCGGGGGCCGGCTCAGGCGTCCTTGGGGGTGGCGGGCTGGTGGGCGGCCTCCGCGCGCGCGAGCGCGGCGTCGACGGCCGCGTCCTCCTTGGCCTTGTTGGCGCCGCCCTGGGTCTTCACGATCACGCGGATCAGACCGATGAAGAACACGGCCATGACGACCGGCGGCAGGAGAGCGGAGACGTAGTCCATGAATCCAGAGTAACTACGGGGAGGGGGATGGAC
>NZ_JARVKW010000059.1 GCF_029813775.1 Streptomyces sp. DH24
GCCAGGCTGCGGGCGCAGTACCCGTCGACCTTCTTCTCGCCGCCGGCCACCTCGACGAGCCGCCGCCAGGCGGCCGCCTCCAGGCTCTTGCCGCGCCCCTTGACCTGCTCGTAGGCACGGCAGCGGGCCTCGGTGTCCCGGGCGGCGTCCGGGCTGTCGGGCGAGGCGGACGCGGAGCGCGACGCGGAGGCGGCGGAGCCGGTGTCCTGCTGCCCGGGTCCGCCCGTCGAGGAGCCGGCCGGCCGGGGTTCGTCGCCGGCGCCCCGCGAGGAGGAGTCCGTGCCGCCGATCGCCGCGAACGCGACGCCGCCCAGGGTGAAGCCGGCGAGCAGCACCGACAGAGCCGTCTTGAGGGAGCGCCCGGCACCGCGCCGCCCGTGGGGGCGCCAGTCGTCCCGGCGGCGGGTGCGGGTCCGGTGCGCACCGGCGTCCCGGGCGGCGCGGAACGCGTGCACGGCGCGCCGTACGGCCTCCTCGTCCCCGTGGTCCGCGCGCAGCGCAGCCGCGAGCAGCGCCTCGAAGCCCGCGGGCGCCGGATCATCGCCTGGGTGCACACGCCGACGGCCGGTGCGCCCGCCGTCGCTCTGCTGTTCACCCATGTCCGTACCCGTCCTCGCCTGTTCCGCCCGCGCTGCCGCCGGTTCCGTGTCTCCGTCCGGGCCTGTCACCGGTCCGTGTCGCACGAACGCCCGTCCACCCGGACCTACGGGGGGACCCGCCCTGCCCGTTCAGCGCGCCCCGTGCCGTGCCGGGGCCGCCGGTGGCGGCGAAGTTCATGTCGACTCCCCCAGCGTTCGGGGAGCCTCATCCGTCACACTCTCCGCGCCGAGCTGCTTGGCGAGACGCTTCAGTCCCCGGTAGGTGGCCGTGCGCACCGCGCCCGGCCGCTTGCCCAGGACGCGGGCGGCAGCCGGACCGTCGAGGCCTATGACGACCCGCAGCAGCACGGCCTCGGCCTGGTCGCGCGGCAGGGCGCGGACCAGGCTCAGGGCCTGCTCGGTGGACATGGTCTCCAGCACCTGTTCGTGGGTGCTGTGCGGGCCGGGCAGGTCCAGGACGTCCTGTTCGAGCGTCGTTCCCTGCGGCCGTACCCGGCGGCGGCGCAGGTGGTCCAGTGCCCGGTGCCGGGCGATCGTCGCGGTCCAGCCGCGGAACCCGGCGCCGTCGCCCTTGAAGCGCCCCAGGTCCCGGGCGATCTCCAGCCAGGCGTCGGACGCCACGTCCTCGGCCTCGTCCCCGACGAGTCCGCGCAGATAGCCGAGCAGTCCGGGCTGCACGAGCCGGTAGGCGGCCGCGAAAGCGGCTTCGTCGCCTTCCTGGGCCCGCGCGACGGCCGCGCCCAATTCCCCGTCGTACGCCTGTGCGCGGCGGGGTTCCCCTCCGTGGCCCAAGAATTGTCCTCGTCCGTACCGAGTGAGTGGCGGTTCCGCGTCGTGCGGCACGTTCGGCCGTGCCCACGCCCCCACGGTCATCAGCGTCGGACCTCACAGAAGTGTCACAGGTCACCCCGCGTGCCTGGGTGCGACACGCTCCCCGTGGCTCACGCGGCGGCGCGCCGGACGCGCCGCGCCCTGCCGTGCAGCGTCAGGTAGAAGGTCTGCAGCGAGTCCTCGGGGTCGCCGGCCCGGAAGCGGTTGTGGACCCTGCCGAGCGGGTTCCAGACCCGCCCGTCCGGCATCCGCACGCCCACCGGCTGGCCGAAGTAGGCCCGCTGCTCGGCGTCGAAGTCCACCCATGTCGCGCCCGCCCGGCGGACGAGGACCTCGCCGACGTACGCGCCGAGCGCGAACAGCGCGGAACGTGCCCGCTCCTGGTCGGCGCCGCCCTTGCGCAGGCCGTCGATGAGGAAGTCGACGACGCGCAGGCTGGCCGTGGAGTAGTCGAGGGGAAGCCGGTTACGGGCGGTGACGCGCGTCACGAAGGTTCTGGCGCAGGCCGGCATCTCGGCCGCGCCCGGCGTGCGTTCGTCGGCTGTCGTCATGGGACCCCACCCCTTTGCTCCGGTGGGGAAGCCTCCGCCGCCTCCCCTGCTGTCCAGCGGGGCGGGCACCGCGAACATCACGGGCCCCGGACGTGTCGATGGCCACACGGACGTACCGCTTTCCCTGTACAACCATCTGGCGTCTCGCGAGTCAGGGAGGGCGGGAACAGCACGCGTCCACCGCCCGCGGTGTCCGGTTTTCCCTGGCCGAAAGCCCCGTGGCACGGTTTGTCCGCTCGGTGGAGTGGACCAATCCGGGTGCGGTATAACCGCCCGGTTCTCCACTGGAGACGGCGCGTGAGAGTCGCGCACACGGGACGGCACGGCCGTTTCACCGTGTTCTTTTCCTTCTAGGGGTGGGGTAGTTGAGTCCTCGTACGACCCGTGCGTACAAGCCGCTCAGTCTCAAAAGACGCGCCTGGCTGACGGCCGGCGCCGTCGTGCTGAGCGGAGCGGGCATCGTCACCTACGCGGTCGCGGATCCGTCCGCGCCCTCGGACGACAGGTCACAGGGCCGCAAGCCGTCCATCCACACACTGAAGCTGCAGAACGAGGGCTCCGGCCGCAAGGGCCTCGACAAGCGGGGCACCGACCGCTTCAGCGCGGTCCTGGTGACCTGGAACGACCCGGACGCCAAGGTCAAGGGCACGCCCGAGGTGCGGACCCGCGACATCGAGACCGGCAAGTGGTCGGGCTGGCAGCAGCTGGACGTCGAGCCGAACCAGGCCGAGGGCGCCGAGGCCGAGCGGGCCGCCGTGCGCGGCGGCACCGTCTCGGCGTGGACCGGCGACTCCGACGGCATCGAGGTGCGCGTCGTGAACGCCGACGGCACCGAGGCGGGCGGCCAGCCGGCCGGTATGGACGTCAAGCTGCTCGACCCGGGCACGGACCCGAAGGGCGGCCTGAAGCCGGCGGCGTTCGCGGCGGAGACGACGGCCCCGGCGACCACGCAACCGCCGGCCACCGAATCGGCGACGACCGACCCGGCGACCACGCCCCCGGCCACGACCGAGCCGCCGACCACCGAGCCGGGCACGCCCACCGCGTCGCCGACGGTCAGCGAGTCGCCCACCGGCTCGGCGTCCCCCACGCCCTCCCCGACCCCGACGGTCCCCGAGCCCCGGCCCTCCACGGTCGTGAAACCGCCGGTGATCACGCAGGCCGAGTGGGGCGCCTCGACGGACTACGACGGCACGCCGGGCTACGGCACCGAGATCAAGGCGGCCGTCGTCCACCACACCGGCATCGACAGCGACAACACGCTGTCCTGCGCCCAGTCGAAGGCCCGGCTGCGCTCCATCCAGCAGGAGCACTTCGCCCGCGGCTACTACGACATCGGCTACAACTTCATGGTCGACAAGTGCGGCCAGATCTTCGAGGGCCGCAGCGGCGGCATGGACCTGCCGGTGACCGGCGCGCACGACGTCGGCTTCAACACCAACACGGTCGGCATCTCCTACCTCGGCAACTTCGAGAAGGCGCAGCCCAGCCGGGCCGCGCTGGACGCCATCTCCCGGATCGTCGCCTGGAAGTTCGGGATGTACGGCATCGACCCGACCGGCAGGGTCACGCTGACCTCGGGCGTGGACGCGGGCGTCGACGGCAACAAGATCCCCAAGGGCCAGTCGGTCACGCTGCCGCGGGTGTTCGGCCACCGGGACACCAACTACACGGCCTGCCCGGGCGCCAACCTCTACCCGAAGCTGTCCCGGATCGCGACGACCGCGAAGACGCCGGGCATCTCGCACGCCCTGGCCACCTCCGACGTCAACCGGGACGGCGTGAACGACCTGGTCGCGGGTGTCCCGAAGGCCAACGCGGTCAAGATCGTGCCGGGCAGCGTCAACGGCCCGGTGACCGCCTCCAAGGTGTCGCTGACCCAGAGCAGCCCGGGCGTGCCCGGCTCCTCCGAGAGCGGTGACAACTTCGGCGCCTCGACCGCCTGGGGCGACGTCAACGGCGACGGCTACGCCGACCTCGCGATCGGCGTGCCCGGCGAGGACGACACCAGCGGCAACGCCGACCGGGGCGCGGTCACGGTGATGTACGGACCGGCGCTGACCACCGGCTTCTCGTACACCACGTCGAACGTCACGGCGAAGGGCGCGAAGCTCGGCTCCACGGTCGCCGTCGGCGACTTCAACGGCGACGGCACGGCGGACGTCTTCTCGGCGGGCACCGGCGGTGGCGGCAACTGGAACGTCTGGCTCTACAAGAACAAGGTCACGGCGGGCAGACTCACCAGCGCCACGGGCTCCGTCGCCTACCTGGACGCCGCGAGCGGCGACTTCAACCGGGACGGTTACGCGGACGTCGCCCTCAACTACCGCGACACCGGCGGCACCGGCCGTGTGGTCCGCTTCGCCGGCTCGGCGACGGGCCTGACCAAGGTCGGGGTCATCTCCGTCAAGGGCGGCCGCTCGATCGCGGCGGGCGACATCGACAACAACGGCTACGACGACATCGTCATCGGCCAGCCGGTCGCCGCCGAGGCCGGCGGGACGGCGTCGGGCGGCCAGATCACGATGGTCCACGGCACGTCGTCCGGTTTCACCACGACCGGCATGAAGGTCCTGCACCAGGACACGGCGTCCGTGCCGGGCGGCAACGAGTCCGGTGACGCCCTGGGCAGCTGGGTGTCGGTCGGCGACTTCAACGCCGACGGCTACGCGGACGCCCTCGCGGGCGCGCCCGGCGAGGACCTGACCAGGGACGGCGCGAACCGCTCCAACGCGGGCAACGCGATCCTGTTCAAGGGCACCTCGTCCGGCCTGACGGGCTCGGGCTCGATCAGCGTCTCGCAGGACACCTCGGGCGTCCCCGGCTCCACGGAGACGGACGACCGCCTCGGTTCGTCGGTGACCCTGGCGGACCTGTCGGGCTACGGCCGCGCGGACCTGACGTTCGGCGCGGACGGCGAGGACGGCACGGACGGCATCCTGCTCCACGTGCCGAGCAACAGCACGGGCCTCGGCTACTCCGACGCCGTCATCTACAGCAAGACGGCGCTCGGAACCCCGACGGACGCGCGTCTGGGCCAGACCCTGACGCCGTAACACCGGCACATGCGGCAGCGGCCGGGGCCCCACTGCGGGGACCCCGGCCGCTGCACGTCCGCGTGACCGCGGGGCGGTGGCACCGTCGGTCCGCGGTCCCGGGAGCGGGCGGGCGCGGGCGGGCGGGCGTGGCGGCCCGACAGCGCCGGGCCGCACACCTCCGAGCGTCCCGACGGCGACCGTCGGCCGGACCGTCAGTCGGACCGCCAGTCGGACCGTCAGTCGGACCGTCAGTCGGGCCGCTCGGCGGCCGTCGCGTCCCGGCACAGCAAGCGCAGGGACCCGCCGCCGCTGAAGCACCGCCGGGCCTCGTCGATGGGGTCCCACAGCCGCCCGTCCGGCGTCCGCACCCAGTAGTCGCCGCCCGACGCCCACCACTCGCCGCCGGTCTGCCGGGCGATCACCTCACCGGCGTACGCCCCGAACCCCCGCAGCACCACGTCCACCGCGGCGGGCGGCGGCGCCTCGCGCCGCATGCCGTCGATCATCCGGTCGACGCTCCACAGACTCTGCGCCGAGTAGTCGAGCCGCAGCCGCGCCCCTTCCCGCATCGCCGCCACCGTGTCGGCCGCCCAGCGGGACGGCTTGGACGCGGCGGAGGGCCTGGATTCGTGCTGTGTCGTCACAGTCGTCGCACTCGTCACATGGGGAGAAGCGCGGCGCGGCGGGGAAACGTCACGCCGACCCGGCCGGTCCCCCGGACTCGTGCAGGACCGCCGCAGCGCGCCCGCATCCGCCGCGCGACCGCCCCGGAAAGGTCACAGAACTCCCCCACGGGCGAGGTTTATTCACCCGGTTGACGATTCCGGAGACGGCGGGGACGGACCTGAGGAGCGGTGCCTGTTCCCGGGTCAGCTCCGGCCGCGCGCCCGCCGCGACACGACCGCGCGCAGCACGCGCCGGCCCTCCGTCGAGACCTCCAGCGCGGGACGCAGCCCGGCCCCGCCGTGCCCGGCGAGCAGTTCGAGGACGGCGGTCTGGCGGCGCAGTTCGGCGGCGACCAGCGGCGACATGTCCTCCGTACGGCCCTCGCGGCGCGCGTCGACCGGATCCTCGTCGTCGCCGGGGTCGAGCAGCCGGTGGATCCGGAGCGAGGCGACGGAGCAGGCGTCGGCCCACACGCGTACGTCGGCGGACAGCCGGTCGGCCGGGGCGTGGGCCAGCATGCCGCGGGCCAGCAGCACGGCCTCGTCCCCGGCCGCGTCCTCGCCCGCCGGCTCCGCCTCCAGCTTGCCGCGGACCTGCTCCAGGCAGGCGGCCCAGTCGGTGTCGGCGTCGTCGGTGAGGCTGGCCCACAGCGGGCGCAGCACCTCGTCGTCGCCGCCCAGCAGGGGCACGCACCGATCCAAACAAGCCAGCCCGCTCGCGGCCAGGCCCCGTTCGTCGGCCTGTGCGATCAGTTCCACCAGGCTCATCCACGCCTCCCTCTGCGGGGTCCGCCGGGGACTCCACTGGCTTCCACAGGACGTCAGCGGGCGTCTTTCGCACGGCACCCGCGCCCTTCCCCTACTGCGCGCGACGGCCCGGGAGTGTCACAGCGGCACCACGCCGAGCCGGTCGAGCGGCGCGCAGAAGATGTTTTCGGCCAAAGGGTCGGGGTCGGCGGTCCGGTACGTCAAGGAGTGCGGCGCAGTTCGCGGTGCGCGCGGCCCCGGCGGCCCGTCCGGCGGCGGCGCGCGGGGGCGTCAGCCGAGGCGGTCCGCCAGGGACGTGAACTCGGCCCAGGACAGTTCGGGCCGGTCCGGGTCCCACAGCTTCTGGACGGTCGCCCGCAGCGGCATCCGGATCCCGGCCGCGACCTGTTCCTGCGTCTGGGAGTTGGCCAGGTCGCACCAGACGGCGAGGCTGCCGCCGAGGATCTGGTCGTCGTACCGGGCTGGCACGGCGGTGCTGCCGCGCAGCACGCGCGGCGTCCACTGCTCGTAGATCCGCTCTCCGGTGGGATAGACGAAGGTCTGCGGCTCGCCGAGGACGTAGTACAGGTACTCGTCGTTGTAGTTGAGGACCTTGCGGCCCGCGCTCAGGTACTCGGCCGGCTGCCGGGCGCCGATCTCCTTGCCCGTCCAGTAGGCGACCTCGATGTCCTTGTCGGCGCTCACGGACGTGTCCGCGAAGAAGCCGTCGTTCCAGGCGCGGGGCGTGCGGTCGTGGGTGCGGACGGTGTCGGCGCGGTCGTTGAGCCAGCCGGTCGCGAGGTCGGCGACGGTCGCGCCGGCCCCGTGGGCCTCCCGCGCGGCGGCGGCCAGTTGCGGGTAGGACGCCTCCGGGTCGGAGGCGGTCAGCGCCAGGTACTCGTCGGCGCCGAGGTGCCACCGGTCGCCGGGGAACAGGCCGGCGTACTCGTTCAGCAGGTCGTCGACGATGTCGGCGGCCTCGCCCTTGGAGATGTCGATGGCGCCCCTGGTGGCCACGCCGTTCACGTTGCGCAGCTGGAGGTCCGGGTGGGCGGCGATGACGGCGCCGAGGTGGCCGGGCGAGTCGATCTCGGGGACGACCGTGATGTGCCGTTCGGCCGCGAGGTCGACGATCTTCCTCACCTGCGCCTTGGTCAGGTGGTCCCGCGACACGATCTCGGGGTGCGTGTCGGACTCGATGCGGAAGGCCTGGTCGTCGGAGAAGTGCAGGCCCAGCTCGTTGAACTTCAGGTCGCCGAGCTCGCGGACCCGGTCCTCGATCCAGTCGGCGCTGAAGTGCTTGCGCGCGATGTCCAGCATGAACCCGCGCCGCGGCTTGGCCGGCTCGTCCCGCACGACGCCCTCCGGGGCGGTGCCGCCGTCGCGCACCTCCTGCTTGAGGGTGCGGGTGCCGTAGAAGACGCCCGCGTCGGCCGGCCCGCTGATGGTGACCCGCCCGCCGCGCACGGTCATGGTGTACGACTCCGGGTTCGCGCCCTCGTCGCCGTTCAGCGCCAGCCGCAGGTCGCCCTCGCGCACGTCGTCCTTCTCGCCCGCGTAACGGAGCCCCAGCTCACCGGCCACGAGCCGGCCCTCGTCGGCCAGGTCGGCGTCGGCCACGACCACGCGGTTGCCGCGCTCGGGGCGCCAGCCGGGGCCGCGCGCCGGCGTGTGGTCGCGCACCGCGGGGATCGTGCGGGGCGCCGTGGACAGCGGGTAGGTGCGCGTGGGGCTCGGGCTGCGCTCGGCCGACGTGGTCGGGGCGGCGCCGGTGGCCCGGTCGGCCGGGTCGCCGTCGTCGCCGGTGGCCGCCCAGAGGCCGACGCCCAGGCCAGCGACGGCGAGGACTCCGACGACCGCCGCCGCCACGACCCGCCGCTGCTTCACCGTTCGCGCCGGTTCCCGGCGCCTGTGCTGACTCATCGCGCCCACCGTATGCAGAGAACCGTCCACCGCACGTTCCTAAACTCTCCCGTCCGGGTGAAATCCGGGCATCCGCCGGACACGTTGTGACCACCCTCGATAACGTGGCGGCACATCTCTCACACATCCCCTGCCGATCCCCACGCGACGCCCACGAGGACCCACGCTGCCTGCGCACCGTCTCCCAGACCTCCCCGGCCGGGTCGCCATACCGGAACAACAGCGCGGCACGTTTTCCCCGCTGGAGCACTTCAACACGGCGCCGGCCGACACCGTGCGAGGCGTTCTCCTCTCCTGCCTCTCCAGCGTGAGCTGGGCCGACCGCATCGTGGCCCACCGCCCGTACCCCGACCTGGGCGCCCTGCTCGCCGCCGCGGACGAGGCGGCCTACGACCTGGGCCCGGCGGATCTCGCGGAGGCGCTGGCCGCCGAGTCGCTGCCCGCGCTTCCGGCCGACACCTACGCCGCGGCGCACACTGCCCTGAGCGCCGCGCACGCCGCCTACGAGGCCAGATTCGGACACGTGTTCGTCATTTACCTCGGCGACACGCCCGTCGGCGAAATACTGGACCGGGTCCTGGAAGGCATCCGGTCACGATTGGCAAACGATCCGGAGGAGGAGCGGATCGTGGCGGCGGACCAACTCCGCAGGCTGGCCAAGAAACGCCTCCTGGACGCCGCGTGGGGCGCAAGGGGCCGGGACGGCGCGGCACCCGGCGGATAACGGGGCAGACCGCCACGGAAGCCGTACACGGTAACCCGAACGCGTGCCACATTGATCACACCGGCAGGCCCCCCGTAAGCCCGGCGGCGGCACATGGCTACGATGCTGGGGGCCGGTGGACCGTACCCGGCCGGGCCCGACCGACACAGAAGCCGGCGCGGCCCCAATCCCCGCTCCCGGAGGAAACTTCCGTGCCGGCTGGAACGCTGTACCGCGGCCGGGAAGGAATGTGGTCCTGGGTGGCTCACCGAGTCACCGGCGTCCTCATCTTCTTCTTCCTGTTCGTCCACGTCCTGGACACCGCTCTCGTCCGTGTCTCTCCCGAGGCCTACGACAAGGTCGTGGCCACGTACAAGACGCCGATCGTCGCGCTGCTGGAGTACGGCCTCGTCGCCGCCATCCTCTTCCACGCGCTCAACGGTCTGCGTGTCATCGCCGTCGACTTCTGGTCGAAGGGCTCGCGCTACCAGAAGCAGATGCTCTGGTCCGTCGTCGGCCTGTGGGCCGTGCTGATGCTCGGGGCGATCTACCCCGTCCTCGGCCACGCCGCTCGTGAACTCTTCGGGAGCTGACGTCCATGTCCACTGAGTCCACTGAAACCACTACCGCCGGTGTCGGTCCCGTGGAGGGCGCCTCCCTCTACAGCGTCGACAACCCCGCACCCCTCATCGAGGCCCCGCGCAAGCGCACCACGAAGACGCCGAAGTCCACCCGCGGCAACTTCGAGCTGTACGGCTGGCTGTTCATGCGCCTGTCCGGCGTGGTGCTGGTCGTCCTGGTCATCGGCCACCTGCTGATCCAGCTCGTGCTGGACGGCGGCGTGTCGAAGATCGGCTTCGCCTTCGTGGCCGGCCGCTGGGCGTCCCCCTTCTGGCAGGTCTGGGACCTGCTCATGCTGTGGCTCGCGATGCTGCACGGCACCATCGGCCTGCGCACGGTCATCAACGACTACGCGGAGCGCGCGAACACCCGGCTGTGGCTCAAGGGCCTGCTCTACACCGCCACGGTGTTCACCATCCTGCTGGGCACGCTGGTGATCTTCACCTTCGACCCGAACATCCGCTAGGCACGGGGCTGCGAGAATCATGAAGATCCACAAGTACGACACCGTCATCGTCGGCGCCGGTGGCGCCGGTATGCGCGCCGCCATCGAGTCGACGAAGCGCAGCCGCACCGCCGTGCTGACCAAGCTCTACCCCACCCGCTCCCACACGGGCGCCGCGCAGGGCGGCATGGCCGCCGCGCTCGCCAACGTGGAGGAGGACAACTGGGAGTGGCACACCTTCGACACGGTCAAGGGCGGTGACTACCTGGTCGACCAGGACGCCGCCGAGATCCTGGCGAAGGAGGCCATCGACTCCGTCCTCGACCTGGAGAAGATGGGCCTGCCGTTCAACCGGACCCCGAACGGCACCATCGACCAGCGCCGCTTCGGCGGTCACTCCCGCAACCACGGCGAGGCGCCGGTCCGCCGGTCCTGCTACGCGGCCGACCGCACCGGCCACATGATCCTCCAGACGCTGTACCAGAACTGCGTCAAGGAGGGCGTGGAGTTCTTCAACGAGTTCTACGTCCTGGACCAGCTGATCACCGAGGTCGACGGCGTCAAGAAGTCGGCCGGTGTCGTGGCGTACGAGCTGGCGACCGGCGAGATCCACGTCTTCCAGGCGAAGGCCGTGATCTACGCGTCCGGCGGCTGCGGCAAGTTCTTCAAGGTGACGTCCAACGCGCACACGCTGACCGGTGACGGCCAGGCCGCCGTCTACCGCCGGGGCATCCCGCTGGAGGACATGGAGTTCTTCCAGTTCCACCCGACCGGCATCTGGCGCATGGGCATCCTGCTGACGGAGGGCGCCCGCGGTGAGGGCGGCATCCTCCGCAACAAGGACGGCGAGCGCTTCATGGAGAAGTACGCGCCGGTCATGAAGGACCTCGCGTCCCGTGACGTCGTCTCCCGGTCCATCTACACGGAGATCCGCGAGGGCCGCGGCTGCGGTCCCGAGGGCGACCACGTCTTCCTGGACCTGACCCACCTGCCGCCGGAGCAGCTGGACGCCAAGCTCCCGGACATCACCGAGTTCGCGCGGACCTACCTGGGCATCGAGCCGTACACGGACCCGATCCCGATCCAGCCCACCGCGCACTACGCGATGGGCGGCATCCCGACCAACGTCGAGGGTGAGGTCCTGGCGGACAACACCACCGTCGTGCCGGGTCTGTACGCCGCCGGTGAGGTCGCCTGCGTGTCCGTGCACGGCGCCAACCGGCTCGGCACCAACTCGCTGCTGGACATCAACGTGTTCGGCAAGCGCGCGGGCATCGCCGCCGCCGAGTACTCCCAGGGCGCGGACTTCGTGGAGCTGCCCGAGGCCCCCGAGTCCTTCGTGCTGGAGCAGATCGAGCGGCTGCGCTCGTCCACCGGCAACGAGCGGGTGGCCACCCTGCGGCGCGAGCTGCAGGAGACCATGGACGCCAACGTGATGGTGTTCCGCACCGAGCAGACCATCAAGACGGCGGTCGAGAAGATCGCCGAGCTGCGCGAGCGGTACAAGAACGTGGCGATCCAGGACAAGGGCAAGCGGTTCAACACGGACCTCCTGGAGGCCATCGAGCTGGGCAACCTGCTCGACCTGGCCGAGGTCATGGCGGTCTCCGCGCTGGCCCGCAAGGAGTCCCGCGGCGGCCACTACCGCGAGGACTACCCGAACCGCGACGACGTCAACTTCATGCGCCACACCATGGCGTACCGCGAGGTGGGCGACGACGGCACCGAGACCGTCCGACTCGACTACAAGCCGGTCGTCCAGACCCGCTACCAGCCGATGGAGCGTAAGTACTGATGGCAACCCCTGTTCTGGACAAGGCCGACACCCCGGACTCGGCGTCCGCGGCCTCGCCGTACATCACCGTCACCTTCCGGGTCCGCCGCTTCAACCCGGAGGTCTCGGCGGAGGCGTCCTGGGAAGACTTCCAGCTGGAGATCGACCCCAAGGAGCGCGTCCTCGACGGTCTCCACAAGATCAAGTGGGACCTGGACGGCTCGCTGACCTTCCGCCGCTCCTGCGCCCACGGCATCTGCGGTTCGGACGCCATGCGGATCAACGGCAAGAACCGCCTGGCGTGCAAGACGCTGATCAAGGACATCAACCCGGAGAAGCCGATCACGGTCGAGCCCATCAAGGGCCTGACGGTCCTGAAGGACCTCGTGGTCGACATGGAGCCGTTCTTCCAGGCGTACCGGGACGTGATGCCCTTCCTGATCACGAAGGACACGAACGAGCCCACGCGCGAGCGGCTGCAGTCCGCCGAGGACCGCGAGCGCTTCGACGACACGACGAAGTGCATCCTGTGCGCCGCGTGCACGTCCTCGTGCCCGGTGTTCTGGAACGACGGGCAGTACTTCGGCCCGGCGGCCATCGTCAACGCGCACCGGTTCATCTTCGACTCGCGTGACGAGGCCGGCGAGCAGCGCCTGGAGATCCTCAACGACCGCGACGGCGTGTGGCGCTGCCGCACGACCTTCAACTGCACGGACGCCTGCCCGCGCGGTATCGAGGTCACGAAGGCGATCGCGGAGGTGAAGCGGGCGCTCATCACGCGCCGCTTCTGATCTGCTCGTCCACTCTCCGTCCGGGGGCCCCGCCTGTTCACCAGGCGGGGCCCCCGGCGTTTTCCCGGCACGGGAAATCACGGGCGCCGGGAGATCATCGGCCTATTCTGACGGTATGTCAGATGAGGAGTCGTACGAACTGCTCGGGTTCGACAACGTGCTGCTGCCCGTCGGGGACCTCGGCCGGGCCGTGGAGTTCTACGAGCGGGCCGGGTTCCCGGTGGCCTTCCGGCTGGACGAGGCCGGGATCGCGCAGCTCAAGGTCGGCGGCGAGACGCCCGGCGTCCTGCTGCGCGTCGAGGACGAGTTCGGGCACCGCCCGCCGCCGTGGCCCGCCACGCGCGTGTGGCTCGAGGTGCCCGACGCCCGGGCGGCGTGCCGCGCGATGCGCGCGGCGGGCATCGTGCCGCTGGACGAACCGTTCCCCACCGCCACCGGCTGGACCGTCGAGATCGCCGACCCGTGGGGGAACGTCGTCGGCTTCACGGACTACACGCGACGGCCGGAGCTCGGGCGGCGACCGTAACCCAGCCCACACCCGCGCCTGTTGAACGTGTTCAAAAACAGGTCTACAGTCATCCTCGACAGCGTTTTTGAACGTGTTCAAGAGAGGGTGGGGGCCATGGACCGCACAGTCATCGCCTACGTCATCTACCTCGCGGTCAGCATCGCGCTGACCGTCTGGGTGGCCCGGACGCTCAGTCACCACGGGCGGGTCTTCCTGGCCGACGTGCTGCGGGGCAACGAGAAGCTCGCCGACGCCGTCAACCACCTCCTGGTGGTCGGCTTCTACCTCGTCAACCTCGGCTTCGTCGCGCTCTACCTGAGCGACGACGGGACCGTCGCCGACACCCGGGGCGTCTTCGAGGCCCTGTCGACCAAGGTCGGCGTGGTCCTGCTGGTGCTCGGCGTCATGCACCTGGGCAACGTGTACGTCCTGAACCGCATCCGGCGGCGCGGAGCCATGGAGCGCGAGCAGGTGCCGCCGGTCGCGCCCCAGGACTGGGTCGCCCCGGCCGCGGGAGCGTGAGCGCCGTGCCGGACACGGGGGACCGGCGCGCCGTGCCGGTCGGGACGGACCGGGGCGCCGCGCGCGTCCCGGTCCGCGGGCTCACCGTGCTCTACGACGCCGAGTGCTCCCTGTGCGCGTACCTGCGCGACTGGCTGAGCCGCCAGGCCCAACTCGTGCCGCTGGAGCTCGTGCCGGCCGGCTCCGAGGACGCCCGGCGGCGCTTCCCGGGCCTGGACCACCGGGCCACCCTCGACGAGATCACCGTCGTCGGCGACACCGGCCAGGTCTACCGGGGTGCCGCCGCCTGGGTCGTCACCCTGTGGGCGTTGCGCGAGCACCGCCCGCTCGCCCACCGTCTGAGCACCCCGGCCGGCACCAGGCTCGCCAGGGGCGCGGTGCTGGCCGCCGCCAGGTGGCGCGGCGGGCAGGGGGGCGGGCGGGTCCACCGGCGGGCCGACGGCTGGGTGTACGCCCCGGACCGGGGCTGGGCGTACGACCCGTCGGCCTGTGACGCCGGTGGCTGCGGCCCGCACCGGGCCACCTCCTCCTGACGTTAGGCTCTGTTCCCGTGCCCGCGAAGAACGACGGCCCCGACGGCGCCGCCCCGCCCAGCAAGTCCGAGCAGACCCGCGCCCTGATCCTGGAGACGGCCATGCGGCTGTTCCAGGAACGCGGTTACGACCGGACCACGATGCGGGCCATCGCCCAGGAGGCCGGGGTCTCCGTCGGCAACGCCTACTACTACTTCGCGGGCAAGGAACACCTGATCCAGGGCTTCTACGACCGGATCGCCACCGACCACCGGGCGGCGGTCCGGGAGGTCCTGGACCGGGAGACCGACCTGGAGGCCCGGCTCGCGGGCGTGCTGAAGGCGTGGCTGGACGTCGCCACGCCGTACCACGAGTTCGCGGTGCAGTTCTTCAAGAACGCGGCCGACCCGGACAGCCCGCTCAGCCCGTTCTCCCCGGAGTCGCAGCACGCGCGCGAGGAGGTCATCGGCATCCACCGCGAGGTGCTGGCCGGGTCGAGGACGAAGGTGCCGGAGGAACTGCGGGACGTCCTGCCCGAGTTGATGTGGCTGTCCCAGATGGGGCTCGTCCTGTACTGGATCTTCGACCGGACCGAGGGGCGCGAGCGCAGCTACCGGCTCGCCGAGCGCGGCGCCCGGCTCACCGCGCGCGGTGTCGCGCTGGCCCGTTTCCGGGTGTTGCGCCCGCTGGTGCGGGACGTGCACGAGCTGTTCCGGGACTTCCTGCCGGGGATGACGAAGGCACTGCCCGACCCCGGCAAGAAGTCCTGACGACGGCCGCCGTCGGGGCCCGGCGGTGCCGCCGGACGCATGCCGTGAGGCGTGCGTGTCAGGCCTGGCGTGATGCCAGTTCGATCACCGTGATGTCCGACGGCGCCCCCACGCGGGTCGGCGGGCCCCACGCGCCCGCGCCCCGGCTGACGTACAGCTGGGTGTCGCCGTAGCGTTCCAGGCCCGCGAGGGTCGGGTTGGCGGCGGAGGCGACGAGGTTGCCGGGCCAGAGCTGGCCGCCGTGGGTGTGGCCGGACAGCTGGAGGTCGACGCCGTGCTCGACGGCCTCGTGGATCTGGACCGGCTGGTGGGCGAGCAGCACGCACGCGCGTGCCGGGTCCCGGTCGCCGAGGGCCCTGGCGTAGTCCGGGCCCTGGCCCTCTGCCTCGCCGCGTACGTCGTTCACGCCGGCCAGGTCGAAGTGCGCCAGCTCGCGGCGGGCGTTCTCCAGGGGCCGCAGCCCCAGGCGGCGCACCTGCTCGACCCACGCCTCGGCGCCGGAGAAGTACTCGTGGTTGCCGGTCACGAAGTACGCGCCGTGCCGCGCCCTCAGCTGGGCGAGGGGGGCCACCGCGGGGGCGAGGTCCTCGACCGTGCCGTCCACCAGGTCGCCGACGACGGCGATCAGGTCGGGCTGCGTGGCGTTGATCGTGTCGACGACCTTCTGCGCGAACGACCGGCCGAGCACCGGGCCGAGGTGGACGTCGCTGACCACCGCGATGCGGTAACCGTGCGCCGCGCGCGGCAGCTTGGCCAGCGGGACGGTCACCCGCTTCACCTTCGGGCCGCGCAGCACGCCGTAGGTGCCGTGGCCCACGGTGGCGACGGCCGCGGCCGCCGCCGCGCCGCCGACCACCCGGGAGACGAACAGCCGCCGGGAGGGCACGGCGAGGGGCCGGGAGGCGCCGGTGCCGTCCGCCGGTCCGGCCGCGGGCTCGGGCTCGGCGGGCGCCGGGGCGTCGGCGTCCGCCGCGCCCGAGCCCGCGGAACCCGGCGCGCCCGCCGCCGCGGGCACCGGCGCCTGCGCCCGGGGCTGCGGCTGGGCCGCGGACGCGCGCCGTTCCAGGAAGCGCCGCAGCAGCGGTCGGACGAGCTCGCCCGCCAGCACCGCCAGCAGCAGGTAGACCGACAGGGCCAGCCACAGGAAGCCGGGCCAGGCGAGCACCCGCTGGAGCCAGAACGGCGCGCCGGCACGCTCGGCGACGAGCGCCGTGACGGCGAGGGCCCAGCCGCCCGCGACCAGCACCGCGCCGGTCCGGCGCACCCAGCCCGGACCGCGGGTGGTGTCGCGGAACAGGCGCCGCCAGACGTACCAGTTGGCGGCCGCCACGGCGCCCAGTGCCAGCAGTGCGACGAGCACGAAGACGATGACCACGCTGGTGTGTCCCCTCAGCCGCTATGACGTGCGGCGCAGTGCGCGAAGTCCGCGCAACCCGATGACCCCGATGACCGTCCCCCATACGAAGGACACGACGGCGAGCAGCAGATGCACCCAGAAGTAGGCCGTCGGGTCCCCGTCGTCGAACGCGAGCCCGCTGCTGTCCTTGATCAGGTTTTTGACGAAAGTGACCCAGATGACCCAGCTCCACACCCCGAAGGCGAGCAGGAACCAGGAGACCGGGCGGCTGAGCTTCATACGCCCAGTATCTCCGCCGCGTGACTGGTTCCGTGGCCGGGGTGGGGGCCGGGGCGGGACATTCCTGGCAGGTGCATGTACGTTCTCGGTCGTGCCCGCACCCAAGAAGAGCGTCAGCCGGTCCCTGCTGGTCGCTTCCGCCGTCGTTGTGTCCACCGCGCTGGCCGCGCCCGCCGTGTCGGCGGCGCCGAAACCGTCGCCGACGGCGAGCCCGTCGGCCACTCCCCCGGCGACCATGTCGAGCGTGGGCGGCGCCCGGCTGGGGAAGGCCGGCACGCAGGTGAGCCTGGCGGGCGACGCGCCGGTGCTGCCGAAGGACGTGTCCGCCCGCTCGTGGATCGTCGCCGACGCCGAGTCGGGCGAGGTGCTGGCCGCGCACAACGCGCACTGGCGCCTGGCCCCGGCGAGCACGCTGAAGATGCTGTTCGCGGACACGCTGCTGCCGAAGTTCCCGAAGACGCGGAAGCACCGGGTCGCCCCGGCCGACCTGGCCGGCATCGGCGTCGGCTCCAGCATGGTCGGCATAAAGGAGGACGAGACCTACACCGTCCACGACCTGTGGCTCGGGGTGTTCCTGCGCTCCGGCAACGACGCCGTGCGCGTGCTGTCCGCGATGAACAACGGCATCCCCAACACCGTCAGGGAGATGAACGAGCACGCCGAGGAGCTCCAGGCCCTCGACACGCACGTGGTCTCCCCGGACGGCTACGACGCGAAGGGGCAGGTCTCCTCCGCGTACGACCTGACGCTGATCGCGCGGTCCGGGCTCCAGAAGAAGGACTTCCGCGAGTACTGCTCGACGCTGTCGGCGAAGTTCCCCGGCGAGACGAAGAAGAACAAGAAGGGCAAGAAGGTCCGCGAGACCTTCGAGATCCAGAACACCAACCGGCTGCTGACCGGCGACTACGACATCACGCAGTACACGGGCATCGCGGGCGTCAAGAACGGCAACACCACCAACGCGGGCGCCACCTTCACGGGCGTCGCCGAGCGCGACGGCAGGGTGCTGCTGGTGACGGTGATGCACCCGGAGAAGGACGAGCACAACCGGGTCTACAAGGAGACCGCCAGCCTTCTCGACTGGGGCTTCAAGGCGGCCGGCAAGGTGCAGCCGGTGGGCGAGCTGGTGCCGCCGAGGGGCGCCGCGCAGGCGAGCCCGCAGCCGGGCACCAGCCTCTCGGGCGAGGCCGGCGGGGCGGGCGAGGGCGCCGCGGGCACCAAGCCGGTGGCCAGTGCCCCGCAGGACGCCAACAGCGGCATCGGCATAGCGCTGGCCATCGCCGGCGGGCTGCTGGTGCTGCTGGCGGGCGCCGCGTTCCTGGTCAACCGCCGCTGGCCGCTGCCGGAGCTGGTCCGTCGCCGGACGCGTCCCTGACGTCGGCGGAGTCGGCCTCGTTCTCGGCCTCGGTCTCGGCCTCGTTCTCGCCGCCCGTCGCGGTCCAGGCGGCGCAGAACAGCACCAGCTTCGCCGTGAAGTTGATCCACAGCAGCAGGGCGACCGGCACGCCGAAGGCGCCGTACATGCTCTTGGCGGCCACGCCCTGCAGGTAGCTGCTCAGCAGCAGCTTGAGCAGTTCGAAGCCGATCGCGCCGGTCAGCGCCGCCACGAGCAGCCGGCGGCGCGGCGGTTCGACGCCGGGCAGCAGCGTCAGGACGTACAGCAGGAGCAGGAAGTCGGCCAGCACGGCGACGGTGAACGCGGCGAGGTGCAGCAGGACGCTGCCGAGGCCGCCCTCGTCGATGCCGAGCTGCCGGGTGATCCAGCCGATCATCGCGGAGGCGACGGTGGAGGCGCCGATGGTGACGAGGACGGCGCCGCCGAGTCCGACGAGGATGCCCAGGTCCTTCGCCTTGCGCAGGACCGGGTTCTCCTCCTCGTCGGGCAGTTCCCACACGGCGCGCAGGCACTCGTGCGTGGAGCCGGCCCAGTTGATGCCGGTGAACAGCAGCGCGACGGCCGCGATGAGGCCGACGGTGCCGGCGTTCTCCACCAGGCCCTCGATGTTCATCTGGTCGGAGATGCCGGGCACCTGCTCGGCGATCTTGTCCTGGAGCGTGTCCTGCCGCTCGCGGCCGAGGGTCGCGGCGGCGATCGAGGCGACCACGGTGAGCAGCGGGAACAGCGCGACGAAGCTGGTGAACGTCATCGCCGCGGCCAGCCGTGCCCACTTCACGCGGTCCAGCCGCTCGAACGACCGCCACGCGTGCGTGCGCATCGCCCGGGTTACGAGCGGCCCGACGACGGGGAGCCTTTTCAGCCAGTCCATGATCTGTCTCCGCCCCCCGCCGGCTCCGCGACGCTTTCCGGCGTGCCGAATACCCAGGTTCGGGTGCCCCAGAACCTGAGAACGGTCGCGAGAACCATCCCGACCCCGGCGCCCGAGATCGTGTCGGCGCGCTGCGAGGTGAACCCGAGGCCGTAGTGGCTGACGGCGAGGCACAGCAGCTGGACGAGCGCGCCGGCGATGTTGACCAGGAAGAACACCGCGTACGGGCGCAGACCGCGCGGCCGGGTGTGCCGGTAGGTGCCGAAGGCGTTGCCGGCGTAGGCGACGGTGCAGCCGGCCACGAAGGACAGCGCCTTGGCGGTGAGCGGGTCGAGTCCGGCGGGGCCGCGCAGCCAGGTGAAGAGGGCCAGGTCGGTGGCGTAGGCGAGGAGTCCGGCGCCGGCGAAGCCGAGCAGCTCGCGTCGGCGGCCGACCGGCGGGCGAGTCACCAATTCGCCACGGCCAGTGCGTACATGACCAGCCACACCACGCCGATGAGGGCGAGCGCGCGGTCGCGGAGGACGACGTCCTCGGGTTCGCCCGCGGTGCCGCGGTCGGCGAAGACGGCGTACCTGAGGACGGCGAGGACGAAGGCGACCACGGACAGCTGCCGCCAGGGCAGCACGCTGGTGTGCGGGACGCCGCCCTCCTCCAGGGCCCACAGGCAGTAGCCGAGGACGGCGACTCCGGCCGCGAGCTGCCACACGAAGCGCAGGTAGCCGGTGGTGTACTCGGTGAGCAACGCGCGCGCGGCGCCCGCTTTCCCGCCCAGTTGCACGGCCTCGGAGTAGCGCTTGGCCGACACCATGAACAGCGCCCCGAACCCGGTCGTGATCAGGAACCAGCGCGAGAGCGGGATGCCGAGGGCGAGGCCGCCGGCGACGGCCCGCATCAGGAAGCCGGTCGTGACGACGACGAGGTCGACGACGAGGACGTGCTTCAGGCTGACGCAGTAGGCCAGTTGCATGGCGAGGTACGCGGTCAGCAGGGCGGCGACGGCGGGCGAGGTCAGCCGGGCCGCGGCCACGGGCGCGAGGACGGCCAGGGCGCCGCCGACGGCGTAGGCGACGGGCACGGGGACCTGTCCGGCGGCGACGGGACGGTGCCGTTTGGTGGGGTGGGCGCGGTCGGCGTCGGCGTCGCGGGCGTCGTTGACCAGGTAGACGGCGGCGGCGCAGGCGGTGAAGAGGACGAAGACGAGGGCGACCTGGGTCAGGGCGTGGGACGTGAACAGCTGCCCGGCCGCGGCGGGGGCGGCGACGACGAGGACGTTCTTGACCCACTGTTTGGGGCGCGCGGTCCGCAACAGGCCGCTGAGCAGGCCTCCCTTGGGGCGGGGTGGGCCGGCGTCCCGCCGCGTCGCCCGCCGTCTCCTCGGGGCCGCTTTCGCGGCGCGCGCGGTGCCGGACCCGCGCGTGGCCTCAGCCACGGCGGCCCCCGTGCGCCCGGCGGGCGTCGGGGCCGTGCATCCAGCGCGCCCCGGCCCGTGCCGTGAGCGCCCCGAGGGCGGCGCCCGCCGCGACGTCGGAGACGTAGTGCACCCCGACCACCAGCCGGGACAGGCACATCGCGGCGGCGAGCGGCGCCACCGCGTACGCGCCGAGCGCCCCGTAGGCGACGGCGGCGGCCGCCGCGGAGGTGGCGTGCGAGCTGGGGAAGGAGTGCCGGCCCGCGGTGCGCACCAGGGGCTCGACGTGGGCGGGGCGGGGACGGCGTACGACCCTCTTCACGGCCATGCTGGCCAGATGCGCGCCCGCGGTGAGCGCGGCGCCGCGCAGCCAGGCGGCGCGCCGGGGGCGGTCCACGGCGGCGCCGAGGAGGCCCGCCGTCAGCCACAGCGCCCCGTGCTCGCCCGCCCGGGACAGCGTCCGCGCGGCGGCGGCCACCCCGGGGTCCGTGCCGCGCGCGTGGAGCGCCGCGACGATCCGCCGGTCCCAGTCGTGGAGGTCGTCGTGGAGATCGTCCATGACGCTCCACTGTTCACGCCGCCACCGCCGGAAGTCCGGCAATATTGAGCGACATACCATTAATCACCCATTTCGGGTAGAGCGCGAACGTCACTGGCCCAACCGCCTGTATCCCGGCGATACGGTCACCAACATGTCTGCCGACACCGTTCCGCTCACGGGATGGGGCCGCACCGCCCCCACCGCCGCCCGTCTCGTGCGTCCCGGGACGTACGAGGAGGCCGTGGCGGCCGTCCGGGGCTGCGGGGCGCGCGGCGGCATCCCCCGGGGCCTGGGACGGGCGTACGGCGACGCGGCGCAGAACGCCGGCGGGGCCGTGCTCGACATGACCGGCCTGGACCGCGTCCACGCCGTCGACGCCGACGGCGGCACGGTGCTGTGCGACGCGGGCGTCTCGCTGCACCGGCTGATGGAGGTGCTGCTGCCGCTCGGCTGGTTCGTGCCGGTCACCCCCGGCACGCGCTACGTGACCGTCGGCGGCGCGATCGGCGCGGACATCCACGGCAAGAACCACCACGTGTCGGGCTCGTTCTCGCGGCACGTGCTGTCCTTCGAGCTGCTCACCGCGGACGGCGAGGTCCGCACCGTGGGCCGCGGCACCCCCCTGTTCGACGCGACGACCGGCGGCATGGGCCTGACCGGCGTGATCCTGACCGCCACGGTGCGGCTCCAGCCGGTCGAGACGGCGCTCATGAGCGTCGACACCGAGCGCGCCACGGACCTCGACGACCTGATGGCGCGCCTGGCCGAATCCGACCACCGCTACCGCTACTCGGTCGCCTGGATCGACCTGCTGGCGCGCGGCGCGGCGACCGGCCGCGCGGTCCTCACCCGCGGCGACCACGCGCCGCTGGACGCGCTGCCGCGTGGCGCCCGCGCGCGCCGGGCCCCGCTGGCCTTCCGGACCTCCCGCTTCCCGGCCGCCCCCGCCTTCGTGCCGGAGGGCCTGCTCAGCCGGACCACCGTGGGCCTGTTCAACGAGTTCTGGTACCGCAAGGCACCCCGCGCGCGGACCGGCGAGCTCCAGCGCATCTCCACGTTCTTCCACCCCCTGGACGGGGTGCCGCACTGGAACCGGGTCTACGGCCGCGGCGGCTTCGTGCAGTACCAGTTCGTCGTCGGCCACGGCCGCGAGGACGCCCTGCGCCGGATCGTGCGCCGCATCTCCGAGCGCCGCTGCCCGTCCTTCCTCGCCGTCCTCAAACGCTTCGGGGAGGCCGACCCGGGCTGGCTGTCCTTCCCGGTGCCCGGCTGGACGCTGGCGCTGGACATCCCGGCCGGGCTGCCGGGGCTCGCGGCCTTCCTCGACGAGCTGGACGAGGAGGTGGCCGGCGCCGGCGGGCGGGTCTACCTCGCCAAGGACGCCCGGCTGCGGCCGGAATTGCTCGACGTCATGTATCCGCGGCTGCCCCGGTTCCGGGCGCTGCGCGCGGAGCTCGACCCGGACGGGGTGTTCGCCTCGGACCTGTCCCGCCGCCTCAACCTCTAGGAGCTGTCGTGAAGGACGCCTTCGGCCTCCCCCAGTCCCTGCTCGTCCTCGGCGGTACGTCCGAGATCGCGCTGGCCACCGCACGCCGGCTGATCGCCCGCCGCACCCGCACCGTCTGGCTCGCGGGCCGTCCGACGCCCGCCCTGGACGAGGCCGCCGCGCACCTGCGGAGCCTGGGCGCCCGGGTGCACACCGTCGCGTTCGACGCGCTGGACCCCGAGTCGCACGAGGCGGTGCTCGGCAAGATCTTCGCCGAGGGCGACGTCGACATGGTGCTGCTCGCCTTCGGCGTCCTCGGCGACCAGGCGCAGGACGAGCGGCAGCCGGTGAACGCGGTGCGGGTCGCGCAGACCAACTACACGGGCGCGGTGTCGGCGGGCCTGGTGTGCGCGGGCGCACTCCAGGCGCAGGGCCACGGCTCCCTCGTCGTGCTGTCGTCGGTCGCCGGTGAGCGGGCCCGGCGCGCCAACTTCATCTACGGCTCCAGCAAGGCCGGCCTGGACACGTTCACGCAGGGTCTGGGCGACGCGCTGTACGGCACGGGCGTGCACGTCATGGTCGTACGGCCCGGGTTCGTGCGCTCCCGGATGACCGCCGGGCTGCCGGAGGCGCCGCTCGCGACGACTCCGGAGGCGGTCGCGACGGCCATCGAGCTGGGCCTGCGGCGCCGCTCGGAGACGGTGTGGGTGCCGGGGGCGCTGCGCGTGGTGATGGCGGCGCTGCGCCACCTGCCGCGGGGGATCTTCCGCCGCCTGCCGGTCTGACGGTCCGGCGGGGCCGCTACCGCGCGGGAAGCGAACCGCGCTGCGTGGGCCCCGCCTGCGGGGGCACCACCGGGCCGCCGAAGGCGAACTCGCGGAGCTTGCGCCACACGCCGTCGGCGCCCTGCTCGTAGAGCGCGAAGCCGGTGCAGGGCCACTGGGCCTCGTAGCCGGACAGCTCCTCGTAGGCGCGGTCCATCGCGGCCTCCTCGATGCCGTGCGCCACGGTGACGTGCGGGTGGTACGGGAACTGCAGCTCCCGGGCCACGGGGCCGGAGGCGTCCCGGACCTGCTTCTGCAGCCAGGTGCACGCCTCGGCGCCCTCCACGACCCGCACGAACACCACCGGCGACAGCGGCCGGAAGGTGCCGGTCCCGGACAGCCGCATCGGGAACGGCCGGCCGGCCGCCGCGACCTCGGCCAGGTGTGCCTCGATCGCCGGCAGGGCCGCGTCGTCGACCTCCGTCGGCGGCAGCAGTGTGACGTGCGTGGGGATACCGTGAGCCGCGGCGTCGCCGAAGCCCGCGCGCAGCTGCTGGAGCTCGCTGCCGTGAGGCTCCGGGACCGCGATCGACACACCGATCGTTACGGTCCCCACGTCGTCTCCTGTCGTCCTCGTCGGGTGCCCGCCGGGTCGGCGGGCGGGAACGGCCACCGCTGCGGCCGCCCGGTTATCGACTGTACGGCCACGACCGTGCCGCGGGCAGGCGCAACCGACGTGATGTGCAGCGCTGTCCGGTGGTACGGCGGGTGCCGGGCGTGCGGTTCAGTGCTTGGCGGGCAGGAATCCCACCTTGTCGTACGCCTGGGCGAGGGTCTCGGCGGCGACGGCGCGCGCCTTCTCCGCGCCCTTGGCCAGGATCGAGTCCAGCGTCTCCGGGTCGTCCAGGTACTGCTGGGTGCGCTCCCGGAACGGCGTCACGAACTCGGTCATGACCTCGGCGAGGTCCGTCTTCAGCGCACCGTAGCCCTTGCCCTCGTACTTCTGCTCCAGTTCGGCGACCGTCGCGCCGGTGAGCGTCGAGTAGATGGAGAGGAGGTTGCTGACGCCGGGCTTCTCGGCCATGTCGTAGCGGATGACCGTGTCCGTGTCGGTGACCGCGCTCTTGACCTTCTTCGCGGTGGCCTTCGGCTCGTCGAGCAGGTTGATGAGGCCCTTGGGCGTGGACGCCGACTTGCTCATCTTGATCGACGGGTCCTGCAGGTCGTAGATCTTCGCCGTCTCCTTGAGGATGTACGCCTTGGGGAGGGTGAAGATCTCGCCGAAGCGGCCGTTGAAGCGCTCGGCGAGGTCGCGGGTCAGCTCGATGTGCTGGCGCTGGTCCTCGCCGACCGGGACCTCGTTGGCCTGGTAGAGCAGGATGTCCGCGACCTGGAGGATCGGGTACGTGAAGAGGCCGACGCTCGCGCGGTCGGCGCCCTGCCGGGCGGACTTGTCCTTGAACTGGGTCATGCGGGAGGCCTCGCCGAAGCCGGTGAGGCAGTTCATGATCCAGGCGAGCTGGGCGTGCTCGGGGACGTGGCTCTGGACGAAGAGCGTGCAGCGCTCCGGGTCGAGGCCGGCCGCGAGGAGCTGGGCGGCGGCCAGGCGGGTGTTCGCGCGCAGGTCCTGCGGGTCCTGCGGAACCGTGATCGCGTGCAGGTCGACGACCATGTAGAACGCGTCGTGGGTCTCCTGGAGCGCCACCCACTGGCGGACGGCGCCGAGGTAGTTGCCGAGGTGGAACGAGCCTGCTGTGGGCTGGATTCCGGAGAGCACGCGCGGTCGGTCATTCGCCATGCCCCCCATTCTCTCAGAGAGTCCAGGGGGGTTTGTGCAGGGGGAACCGCGGACCGGGGCGGGCCGGTCGGCGGTTCCCCGCGCCCGTGCGGGGCGCTTCAGCCCAGGTCGATCTCCGGGTAGAGCGGGAAGCCGGCCACCAGGTCCGTCGCCCGCCGGGAGATCTCCTCCGCCACCTTCGGGTCCAGTACGTGGGCGGCCTTCGACGGGGCGCCGGACTTGGTGGTGCCCGGCTCGGTGCCGGTCAGGACGCGGTCGATCAGGCCCGCGACCTCGTCCATCTCCGCCGTGCCCAGGCCGCGCGTGGTCAGCGCCGGGGTGCCGATGCGGATGCCGGAGGTGTACCAGGCGCCGTTCGGGTCGGCCGGGATGGCGTTGCGGTTGGTGACGATGCCGGAGTCCAGCAGGGCGGCCTCGGCCTGGCGGCCGGTGAGGCCGTAGGAGGACGCCACGTCGATCAGGTTCAGGTGGTTGTCCGTGCCGCCGGTCACCAGGGTGGCGCCGCGGCGCGTCAGGCCCTCGGCGAGGGCGCGGGAGTTGTCGACGATGCGCTGGGCGTAGTCCTGGAAGGACGGCTGCCGGGCCTCGGCGAGGGCGACGGCCTTGGCGGCCATGACGTGCGGGAGCGGGCCGCCGAGGACCATCGGGCAGCCGCGGTCGACCTGGTCCTTGAGGGAGTCGTCGCACAGGACCATGCCGCCGCGCGGGCCGCGCAGCGACTTGTGGGTGGTCGTGGTGACGATCTGGGCGTGCGGGACCGGGTCGAAGTCGCCGGTGAGGACCTTGCCTGCCACCAGGCCCGCGAAGTGGGCCATGTCGACCATGAGCGTGGCGCCGACCTCGTCGGCGATCTCGCGCATGATCCGGAAGTTCACCAGACGCGGGTAGGCGGAGTAGCCGGCGACGATGATCAGCGGCTTGAACTCGCGGGCCTGGGCGCGCAGGGCGTCGTAGTCGATGAGGCCGGTGGCCGGGTCGGTGCCGTAGGAGCGCTGGTCGAACATCTTGCCGGAGATGTTCGGGCGGAAGCCGTGGGTGAGGTGGCCGCCCGCGTCCAGGGACATGCCGAGCATGCGCTGGTTGCCGAAGGCCTGGCGCAGCTCGGCCCAGTCGGCGTCGGTCAGCTCGTTGATCTGGCGGACGCCGGTCTTCGCCAGGAAGGGCGCCTCGACGCGGTCGGCGAGGACGGCCCAGAAGGCGACGAGGTTGGCGTCGATGCCGGAGTGCGGCTGGACGTAGGCGTGGCGGGCGCCGAACAGCTCGCGGGCGTGCTCGGCGGCGAGGGACTCGACGGTGTCGACGTTGCGGCAGCCGGCGTAGAAGCGGCGGCCGACGGTGCCCTCGGCGTACTTGTCGCTGAACCAGTTGCCCATCGCGAGGAGGGTCGCCGGGGAGGCGTAGTTCTCGGAGGCGATCAGCTTGAGCATCTCGCGCTGGTCGTGCACCTCCTGGCCGATGGCGTCGGCGACGCGCGGCTCGACGGCGCGGATCACGTCGAGGGCGGCTCGGTAGGCGGTGGACTCGGTGGAGAGGGGCTGCTGGTCTGGCATGTCGGCCTCCGGGCGTGGCTGTCGGCGGTCACGGTTCGGCCCAGGCGCACGGCACTCGCGCGGCGAGCCTGTCGCCAGGCTCCCGGAGCCGCTTCCCGATGGTCGGTCCCATCCCAGCACGCCAGTCACGGCCCGCCGCCAGCCTACCGGGCGGCGCCTCCGGGCCCGTCGGCGCGTCCACCATGCGGGCGACGGCGAGAGGCGGGCGACGGGCCTCCGGGAGGCCGCTGACCACGGCGGACGCACGGCCCGCGACCGTC
Organism: Streptomyces sp. DH24; assembly: GCF_029813775.1. Lineage (GTDB taxonomy): Bacteria > Actinomycetota > Actinomycetes > Streptomycetales > Streptomycetaceae > Streptomyces. Next base: position 26,711 of record NZ_JARVKW010000059.1, read on the forward strand.
GCCGACACTGCGACCGTCGGCCACCCACCATCGGCGGCTCACGGCGTGCGCGTGGCCGGCGGCGTGCACGGGGCCGGCGGCGTGCACGGGGCCCGCGGCGCGCGCGGGCCCCTCGGCGCGCACCCGCGGCTAGAGAATCACGTGCGGCAGGAAGCGGGCGTACTCGTCGGTGATCAGGCCGGAGGACTCGCGGATGCCGAGGCCGGCCGCCTCGTCCTCGACGACCCAGGTGCCGAGGACGACGCGGTTGCCGTCGAAGGACGGCAGGGGCGCGAGCTCCTGGTAGCAGCAGGGTTCGTCGCGGACGGCGGGGGCGGCGCCCGGCTCGTGGACGGTGACGCCGGCGCCTTCCCTGCCCAGCAGGGGCTTGGCGACGTAGCCGGTGGTGTCCGCGAGTTCGCGGGGGCCGTCGAGGTAGGCCGGGAGCAGGTTGGGGTGGCCGGGGTAGAGCTCCCAGAGGACGGCGAGCAGGGCCTTGTTGCTGAGCAGCATCTTCCACGCCGGTTCGATCCACAGGGTGCTGCCCGTGCCGCCGCCGTTGTCGAGGGTGTCGAGGACCTGGCCGGCGAACCGGTCGGTGGTGAGCCACTCCCAGGGGTAGAGCTTGAAGCAGCTGCGGATGAAGCGCAGACGCAGGTCGACGAAGCGGCCGGAGAGGCGGTCCCAGCCGATCTCCTCCATCGTGATCCAGGCGGTGTCGAGGCCTGCCTGTTCGGCGGTCTCCTTGAGGTAGGCGACCGTCATCAGGTCCTCGCCGTACTCGTCGGCGTCGGAGTACGCGAAGTACAGCGGGCTGCCCGGCGGGAGCAGGGGGGCCTGTTTCTTCCAGGCGTCGACGAGGCGTTCGTGGAGGGAGTTCCACTGGTCGGCGCCCGGGAAGCGTTCCTCCATCCAGAACCACTGGGGGGAGGCGGCCTCCACCAGGGAGGTGGGGGTGTCGGCGTTGTACTCCAGCAGCTTGGCGGGGCCGGTGCCGTCGTAGCGCAGGTCGAAGCGGCCGTAGACGGACGGGAGTTCGGCGCGCCGGCGCCAGGCCTCGGCGACCGCGCGGGCCAGGCGCGGGTCGGTGATGCCGAGGTCCGTGAAGCGGTCCTCGGCCACGATGTGGGCCGCCGCGGCGAGGCACATGCGGTGCAGTTCCTCGACGACCTCCTCCAGTGCCTCGACCTCGTCCAGCGTGAAGACGTAGTACGCGCTCTCGTCCCAGTAGGGGCGCAGCGAGCCGTCGGGGTAGCGGGTGAGCGGGTAGATCAGCCCCTGTTCCTCGACGGTCTGCTGCCAGCCGGGGCGGGGCTCGATGGTGCGGCGTTCCATGTCCGGGCCGGTCCGCTCAGCCGCCGCCGCTGCCGGACGCCGAGCAGCCGAAGCCGCCGCGGTCGACGGCCTCGCTGCGGCTGAAGGAGCCGTACTGGACGTGGCTTCCGTCGATGTCCCCGTCGTAGTACCACTCGCCGTTGGACGAATATCCCTCGCAGTTGTCGTCCGAGATGATCCGGTAGCCCTTGTACAGGTCGTAGCTGTCGCGGTCCACGCAACGGCGGTCCGGTTCCGACCCGCAGGAGGTCAGGGCCGCCGCGACGACTCCCATGCCGCCGAGTACCACCGTGCTCGACCGCAGCCGGCGCCGTGTGTGAGCCATGTGTTCGTCTCCCCCGAAGTGGTGCGTGGCCGATTGCCGGCCGACCGGTTTCCGGCCGCAAGCCTAGGGTCCGCGGGGTGGCGGCGCCCAGGCGGCCGGGGGATACGGGGGCCCGGGGGCGGGGACTTGGGGCGGTTTGCCCGTCGATTCTCACAACTCCCGTACAACCCTCCCCGCCCGTCGCGAGTCGGAATGCCGTGGTGGGGAGGGTCTTCGCACAGCCGGGCCACAGCAGTGGCCTACGATGCGCACACCCTTCATAAAGATCACATAAGAGGATGTGCACGTCATGTCAGCCCGTTTCCGGCACCGCCCCCTTCGCGGCATGTCCGCCGTCGCCGCCCTGCTCGCGCTCGGCGCGGCGGGATGTTCGGACGTCTCCGACGCCGTCGACAGCGCCAAGGACGGCGCGAAGAAGGTGGCTCGCCAGCGCTCGGTGTTCTCGCTGGACGTCGGCGACTGCTACAACCCGCACGGCAAGGCCGAGGGGACGGCGTACGCCGTCGAGATCGTGCCCTGCGACGAGGCGCACGAGGGCCAGGTCGTCGGCGAGTTCGCGATCGACAAGGGCAAGGCGTACCCCGGCGACGACGAGGTCTCGGCGATCGCGGACACCCGCTGCCCGGTCGAGGCGCAGACGTACTCCCCGGACACCTGGGCGCTCCCCAAGGGCGTCGCCCTCTTCTACTACACCCCGACCAGCGAGAGCTGGGCGACGGGTGACCGCGCGGTGAGCTGCACCTACACCATGGAGAAGGGCACGTTCAAGGGCTCGCTGGACACCGCGAAGTCCCTCAAGCCCGAACAGGCCACCTACCTCAAGGGTTCGAACGCGGTCTACGAGGCCCTGTGGGCGAACCAGCCCGAGAAGGAGAACGTCGAGGACGACCTGGCCGGCTACAAGGCGATGGCCAAGGCCGTCGCGGCGGCCCTCGACACCCACGTCGAGGGCATGAAGGGCATCGAGGGCACCGAGGTCGGCAAGCTCCGCGCCACGCTGACGAAGGCGGCCGGACACTGGAAGAAGGCCGCGGACGCCGCCGACTCCGACGCGTTCTACACCGCCTACGACCCGGCGTTCACCGGCATCGACCCGAACGAGTCGGTCGCCGCCCGCGAGGAACTCGGCCTGGCCACCACCGTCCCGGCCGAGGACGCCGAGGTCTGGGCGGCCAGCTGACGCTCCGAGGGGGTGCGGTGCCGGGCCGCCCGGGGCACGGCACCGGTACGCCGCCCGCGGCGCGTCCTCACGGCAGTACCCGGTACAACGCCTCCAGCGTCGCCCCCCACGCGTGCCCCGGCGCTGTCCCGTAGCCCACCACCAGCGCGTCCAGCCGCTCCGCGCGGGCGGACTCGTGGCGGTAGGTGGTCAGGCCGTGCAGGGCCAGGTCGTGCCATGCCGCCGACCGGATCGCCGCCCTCTCCGTGCCGGGCGGCAGGCGGAGCAGGGCGTGCAGGCCGGCCGCGATTCCGGTGACCGTGACGTCCGGGGCGTGGGCCGCGAGGCCCGCGACCAGGGCGTCACGGCGGCGCCGGTAGCGCAGGCGGGACGCGCGTACGTGGCGGTCGTAGGCGCCCGACGTGATGAACTCCGCGAGCGTGAGCTGGTCCAGCGCCCCGCACAGGTCGACGTGCCCCTTCGCCCGGGTGACCTCGTCCACCAGGCCCGGCGGCAGCACCATCCACGCCAGACGCAGGCCGGGGGCCAGGGATTTGCTGGCCGTGCCGAGGTAGACCACGTGGTCGGGGTCCAGGCCCTGCAGGGCGCCGACCGGCTGGCGGTCGTAGCGGAACTCGCCGTCGTAGTCGTCCTCCAGGACCAGGCCACCCGTGCGGCGGGCCCAGTCGACCACCGTGGTCCGCCGGTCGGGGTGCAGGGGCACGCCCATCGGGAACTGGTGGGCGGGTGTCAGCAGCACCGCGCCCTCCGTGCTCAGGCCCGCCGGGTCCGTGCCCCGCGCGTCGAACGGCAGCGGTTCGGTACGCAGGCCCGCCCCGCGCAGCAGCGACCAGTGGGCGTCCAGGCCGTACGACTCGACCGCGACCGTCTCGGCGCCGCGCGCCCGGATCACCCGGCCGAGCAGGCTCAGCCCGTGGACCAGGCCGCCGCACACCACGATCCGTTCCGGGTGGGCGCTTACGCCCCGGGACCGAGCGAGGTACTGGGCGAGGGCGGACCGCAGTTCCGGGCGGCCCCGCGGGTCGCCGTAGTCGAGCACGTCGTACGGCGCCGCGGCCAGCGCGCGGCGGGCCGCCCTGAGCCAGGCCGCGCGGGGGAACGCCGACAGGTCGGGCGAGCCGGGCCGCAGGTCGTACGCCGGGCGTGCCGGGCGTCGCGCGGAGCGGGTGGTGCCGGCGGGCGGGGCCACCCGCCGTTCCGCCGCCCTCGTGCCCGACCCCTGCCGGGCCGTCAGCCAGCCCTCGGCGACGAGGTCGGCGTAGGCGTCGGCGACCGTGTTGCGGGCGATGCCCAGGTCGGCGGCGAGCGCCCGGGAGGAGGGCAGCCGGGTGCCGGGCGCGAGGCGGCCGGTGCGCACGGCCTCGCGCAGGGCGTCGGTCAGGCCCCGGCGCAGACCGGGACCGGTCGGTTCGAGGTGCAGGTCGACGCCCAAAGTGGCCCAGCGTTCTGCCATGGAAATGGACCATACCTCTGGGCTGCTTCCCTCCTAGGGTCGGGGGCATGACCACGAACACGACGAACCCGACGGCCCCCGCGCCGTACGCTCCCGAACACCCCCCGCGCCTGGACTGGGCCGCGCTCGCGCCCGAGGTGTTCAAGGCGATGGTCCGGCTCGACACGGCCGTCGGGCGGGGCCTCGACCCCACGCTGCACGAGCTGGTGAAGATCCGCGCCTCCCAGATCAACCGCTGCGCCCTGTGCATCGACATGCACAGCAAGGACGCGCTCGCGGCGGGCGAGAGCGTCGAGCGGATCATCCAGCTCAACTCCTGGGAGGAGTCGCGGCACTTCTACACCGAGAAGGAGCTGGCGGCCCTGGAGCTGACCGAGGCCGTCACTGTGCTGACCGACGGATTCGTGCCGGACGAGGTGTACGAGCGGGCCGCCAAGCACTTCGAGGAGGCCGAACTGGCCCAGCTGATCGCCGCGATCGCCGCGATCAACGCGTGGAACCGCTTCGGGGTGACCTGCCGCCGGACGCCGGGCCACTACCGCCCGGAGCGGCACAAGTGACGGCACGGACGACGCGGCTCGACGCCGGGGTCCGCTCCGCGATGCGGGCGCTGAGTGCCGCCGCGAAGCGGGGTCTCGGCGACCCGGCCCTCGCCGAGCTGGTCCAGGTCCGCGCCTCCCAGCTCAACCGGTGCGCGTTCTGCCTCGACATGCACCTCGCGATCGCCCGCGAAAGCGGGGTCGGCGAACGGCAGTTGGGCCTGCTGGCGGTCTGGGAGGAGGCCGGTGACGTCTTCGACGAGCGCGAGCGCGCCGCCCTCGCGCTCACCGAGGCGGTCACGGTCCTGACCGACGGATTCGTGCCGGACGAGGTGTACCAGCGGGCCGCCAAGCACTTCGACGAACGGCAACTCGCCCATCTCCTCGCGGTGATCACCGTCATCAACGGCTGGAACCGGCTGATGGTCGCCCGGCGGATTCCCCCGGGGAGCACCGAGTGGTGAGCAGGGCGGAGACGTTCCGCGCACTGCACCGGCACCGCCTGCCGGGTGACCCTCTGGTGCTCCCGGGGCCCTGGGACGCGGCGAGCGCCCGGGTGTTCGCCGACGCGGGGTTCCCGGCCCTCGCGACACCGAGCGCGGGCGTCGCCGCCAGCCTCGGGTACGAGGACGGGCGGACCCCGGCCGACGAGATGTTCGCGGCGGTCGCGCGGATCACGCGGGCCGTGGACGTGCCCGTGTCGGCGGACGTCGAGGGCGGTTACGGGCTCCCGCCGGGGGAACTGGTCGGGCGGCTGCTGGAGGCCGGGGCCGTCGGCTGCAATCTCGAGGACTCCGTGAACGGCGTCCTCAAGGACCCGCGGCGGCACGCCGACTGGCTCGCCGAGGTGTGCTCGGAGGCGGCCGGCCTGCTCTTCGTCAACGCGCGCGTGGACACGTTCCTGCGCGGGGTCGCAGACCCGGGGCAGACCGTCGCACGGGCCGCGCTGTACGTCGCGGCGGGCGCCGACTGCGTGTACCCGATCGACGCCCCCGTGGAGGTGCTGCCGCTGCTGCGGTCCGGGATCGAGGGGCCGGTCAACATCAACGGCACCGTGGACGGCAGCGGCCCCTCCCCCGCCGAACTGGGCAAGCGAGGGGCCACCAGGATCACCTTCGGGCCGGGCCTGCAACGGCGGGCCGCTCAGGCGCTCCGCGGCATCGCGGCCGAGCTGCCGAAGCCGTGACACACGGGGTCAGGACAGCCACGCCTTCCAGGTGGACTCGTGGCTGTCCACCCACTTCTTCGCCGCCTCCTCGGGCGACAGTCTCCGCTCGGCGATCATCAGGGAGACCTCGTTCTGGTCCTCGGTCGTCCACCGGAACTTCCGCAGGAAGTCCGCCGCCTCGCCGCCGTTCTCCGCGAAGTCCGCGTTGAGGTACTTCTGCAGCGGCGTGTGCGGATAGGCGCAGGCGACCTTCTCCGGGTCGGCGTCGCAGCCCTCCTTGTACGGGGGCAGCTTCACCTCGGTCATCGGGACCTTCTCGAACAGCCACTGCGGCGTGTACCAGTAGGTGAGGAAGGGCTTCTTCTCCTTGGCGAACTGCTTGATCTGCGTGATCTGCGCCGCCTCGGAGCCCGCGAACACCACCTCGTAGTCCAGCTTCAGGTTCTTCACCAGGGCCTTGTCGTTGGTGACGTAGGACGGTGAGCCGTCCATCAGCTGGCCCTTGCCGCCGCTCTCGGCGGTGCGGAACCGCTCGGCGTACTTGTCGAGGTTCTTCCAGTCGGTGACGTCCGGGTGCCGCTTCGCGAAGTACGTCGGGACGAACCAGCCGATGTGCCCGGTGACCCCGAGGTCGCCGCCGGGCGCGATGGTCTTCTTGTCCTGGACGTACCGCTTCTCCTGCTCGGGGTGGCCCCAGTCCTCCAGGATCGCGTCGACGCGGCCCTGGCTGAGCGCGTCCCAGGCGGGGACCTCGTCGACCTGGACGGTGTCGACGCGGTAGCCCAGCTCGTGCTCCAGCAGGTACTGGGCGACGGCCACGTTGGACTGCGCGCCCACCCAGGACTGGACGGACAGGGTGACCGTCCTGGCGCCCCGGGCGTTCGCGAACGGCGAGGCCTGCTCGGTCATGTCGGCGGCGCCGCAGCCGGTGAGCAGCACCAGCGAGCCCACTACGGCAGTCGTACGAAGTCGCATGTCACGCTCCCTTCTTGGCGCGGCGTCCGGTCGGCTGCGTCACCCGGTCCAGCATCAGGCCCAGGCAGACGATGGCGGCGCCGGCCACCAGACCGGTCGCGAGGTCGCCCTGCGCCAGGCCGAAGACGACGTCGTAGCCGAGGGCGCCGCCGCCGACCAGGCCGCCGATGATGACGACGGCGAGCACCAGGACGACGCCCTGGTTGACGGCGAGCAGCAGCGCCGGGCGGGCCAGCGGCAGTTGCACCTGGCGGAGCTGCTGGCCGCTGGTCGCGCCGAGCGAGCGGGCCGACTCCAGGGCGGCCGGGTCGACCTGGCGCAGCCCCTGCGCGGTGATGCGGACCACCGCGGGCAGGGCGTACACGACGGCCGCCGCGACGGCCGGGGCGCGGCCGACGCCGAACAGGGCGACGACCGGAATCAGGTACACGAACTGCGGCATCGTCTGGAACACGTCGAGCACCGGGCGCAGCAGGCGTTCGAAGCGGTCGCTGCGGGCGGCGGCGATGCCGGTGGCGAAGCCGAGCACGAGGGCGACGGCGACGGCCGCCAGCACCTGGGACAGGGTGTCCAGGGACGGCTTCCACACGCCGAGCACCCCGGTCGCGGCCATGGCGAGGACGGCGGTCAGCGCGGTGCGCCAGGTGCCGATCAGCCAGGCCAGGGCGGCGACGACGAGCAGCACGGACCACCAGGGCAGCCACTGCAGGCCGTCCCGCAGCGGGTCGAGCACCCAGGTGGTGAAGCGGGCGGCCCAGTCGGCAGTGCCGCCGATGACGGGCACGCCCGAGTAGAGGTGGTCGGTCATCCAGGCGACGGCCCGGTTGACCGGCTCGGCGATGTTCACGGTCCAGGCGCCGGGCCACTCCAGGCGGCCCGCGAAGCGCCCGGCGACCGCGACGGCCACGGCGGCGACCAGGGCGAGCGCGAGGTACCGGCGGGGTTTCGGGTCGTCCCCGAGTGCGGCGCCGGCGGCGGCGGTGACCCGGTCCAGGACGACGGCCAGCAGCACGATGGGGATACCGGCGGCGAGGGCCGCGCCCACGTCGACCGAGGCGAGCGCCTGGTAGACGCGGTCGCCGAGGCCGCCCGCGCCGATCACGGAGGCGATGACCGCCATGGACAGCGCCATCATGATCGTCTGGTTGACGCCGAGCAGGAGTTCCTTGCGGGCCAGCGGGATGCGCGCGGTCAGCAGGCGCTGCCGTGCGGTGGAGCCGAGCGACTCGACGGCCTCCAGCACCTCCTTGTCGGCGCCGCGCAGGCCGAGCGAGGTGAGCCGGGCCATCGGCGGGGCGGCGTAGACGACGGTGGCGAGGACGGCGGCGGGGACGCCGATGCCGAAGACCAGCACGACGGGGAGGAGGTAGGCGAAGGCCGGGAGCACCTGCATGGTGTCCAGCACCGGGCGCAGGGCGCGCTCCGTCCGGTCCGACAGCCCGGCGGCGAGCCCCAGCAGGGCGCCGACGACGACGGACGTGACGACCGCGACGACCATCAGCGCGAGGGTCTGCATGGTCGGCACCCACATGCCGAGGGCGCCGCACGCCAGGAACGCGAGGGCCGTGCCGGCGGCCAGGCGGACGCCCGCGACGCGCCAGGCGATCAGGGCGCCGACGGCGGTGACGCCGGCCCAGCCCACGGCGAGCAGGCCGAGGTAGACGGCGCGCACGGAGACGACCACCGCGTTGCTGACGTGGCCGAAGAAGTAGAGGAACAGCGGGTGGCTGTCGCGGTTGTCGATGATCCAGTCGCTGGTCCTGCCCAGCGGCTCGGAGAGGTCGACCGTGAGGGCGGCGGGCCAGGTGGCGCCGCCCCATCTGGCGGTGGCCAGCGGGACGAGGACCGCCGCGAGCAGGGCGAGGGCGAGCAGCTTGCGGGCGGCCCGGCTCGTCAGGACGCCCGGCGGTGACGCCTTCCGCGTCGTCGCGGTGATCGTCGCCGTCACGCCGGCTCCTCGGTGGCGCCGGCGGGGCGCCGGCGTTCCCTGCGCGGCAGCGGTGCCGGGATCTTCGGGTCGGTCGCGGGCTCGGCGGTCCGCGTGCTCGCGGCGGTGCCCGCCACGACGTCCAGCAGGCCGGCCGGGTCGACCACGCCCAGGCACCGGCCGCCGTCCATGACCCGGGCGGCGGTGCCCGCCCGCGCCACCGCCTCGATCGCCGTCGAGACCGTCGCGTCCGGGGCGACCGCCGGGCCCTTGCCCGCCTCGTCGGCGGAGGCGGTCCGCATGGCCGTGCGGACCGTCATGACCTGTTCGCGCGGGACGTCGCGGACGAACGCGCGGACGTAGTCGTCGGCGGGCGAGCCGACGATCTCCTCGGGCGTGCCGAGCTGGACGATCCGGCCGTCGCGCATCAGGGCGATGCGGTCGCCGAGGCGCAGCGCCTCGTTCAGGTCGTGGGTGATGAAGACCATCGTGCGGCCCTCCTCGCGGTGCAGCCGGATCACCTCCTCCTGCATGTCGCGCCGGATCAGCGGGTCGAGCGCGCTGAACGGCTCGTCGAACAGGAGGACTTCGGGGTCCACGGCGAGCGCGCGGGCGAGGCCGACGCGCTGGCGCTGGCCGCCGGACAGCTGGGCGGGCCTGCGCTGCTCCATGCCCGCCAGGCCGACCTTGGCGACGACCTCGGCGGCCCTGGCGCGCCGTTCGGCCCTGCCGAGGCCCTGGATCTCCAGGCCGTAGGCCACGTTGTCCAGGACGGTGCGGTGCGGGAGCAGGCCGAAGTGCTGGAAGACCATCGCGGCCCGGTGCCGGCGCAGTGCGCGCAGGCGGGACCTGTCCATGGCGCGGACGTCCTCGCCGTCGATGGCGATCCGGCCGGACGTCGGCTCGATGAGCCGGGTCAGACAGCGCACCAGCGTGGACTTGCCGGAGCCGGACAGGCCCATGACGACGAAGACCTCGCCCTTGCGGACGTCGAAGGTCACGTCACGGACGGCGGCCGTGCAGCCGGTGCGGGCGCGCAGCCCGGCGGCGTCCAGGCCGGCGAGTTCGGGGTCGCCGGGTATGCGGTGGGCCTTCGGGCCGAACACCTTCCACAGGCCCTCGACGGAGAAGACGGGGTTGCCGGCGCTCTCGCGGGCGTCGGTCGTCGTACTCATCACGCACCACCTCCGATCAGGTCGACGGCCCGCTCACCGACCATGAGCACGCCGATCATGGGGTTCACCGCGGTCATGGTCGGGAAGACGGAGGCGTCGGCGACGCGGATGCCCTCCAGGCCGCGGACGCGCAACTCGGGGTCGACCACGGCCCGTTCGTCGTGGGCGGCACCCATGCGGCAGGTGCCCGCGGGGTGGTACACGGTGTGCGCGACCTTGCGGGCGTACTCGCTCAGTTCCTCGTCGCCGGTGACGTCCGGGCCGGGGCAGACCTCGCGCTTGAGCCAGTGCGCGAGCGGTTCGGTCCGCGCGATCTCGCGGGCGATCCTGATGCCGTCGACGAGGGTGCGGCCGTCGTAGTCGTCCTCGTCGGTGAAGTACCGGAAGTCCAGGGCGGGCTTCACGGACGGGTCGGCGCTGGTCAGGTAGAGGCGTCCGCGGCTCCTGGGCTTGGGGATGTTCGGGGTCATGGAGACGCCGAACTCCGGCCGCTCGTAGCCCAGTCGCTCCGGGTTGTCCGTGAACGGGATCTGGTAGAAGTGGAACATCAGGTCCGGGCCGGGGTGTTCGGGGTCGCGGCGCACGAACAGGCCCGCGTCGGAGTCCATCGCGGAGTTCTCCGGAATCGGCCCGTGGGTCTCCCAGACGATGACCGACTCGGGGTGGTCGAGCAGGTTCTCGCCGACGCCCGGCAGGTCGAGGACGACGGGGATGCCCAGCGCCTCCAGCTGCTCCCGGGGGCCGATGCCGGAGTGCAGCAGCAGCCGCGGCGAGTCGACGGCGCCGGCGCACAGCAGGACCTCGCCCCGGACGCGGACCAGGAACTCGGAGCCGTCCTTGGCACGCACGTGCACGCCCTCGGCGCGGGTGCCGTCGAACTCCAGCTTGTACGCCCAGGTCTCCAGGTAGAGGCGGAGGTTGGCGCGCTCGTCCATCACCGGGTGCAGGTACGCGACCGAGGCCGAGGACCGCTTGTTGTTCTCCGGGTGGTAGGCGAGGTCGAAGAAGCCGACGCCCTCCGTGAACGGCTTCCTGTTGAAGCCCTCGACGCGCGGCACGCCGAGCGCGCTCTGGGCGGCGTCCACGAAGTCGCGGGCGATGGCGTTGCGGTCCTTCTCGTCGACCGGGACGATGTTGTTCTTCAGCCGCGCGTAGTACGCCTCCATCGGGACGGCGCCCCAGCCCTTGGCGCCGGCGGCCTCCCACTCGTCCCAGTCGGACGGCAGCGGCTTGAACGCGATGAGCGTGTTGTGGGAGGAGCAACCGCCGAGCACGCGGGCGCGGCTGTGCCGGATGTGCGAGTTGCCGCGTGGCTGCTCGGTGGTGGGGTAGTCGTAGTCCAGCTCGCCGCCGAGCAGGCCCATCCAGCGGCGCAGCGTGAGGACGTCGTCGCGGTCGACGTCGCTGGGGCCGCCCTCGATGACGGCGACGGTGACGTCGGGGTTCTCGGTCAGCCGGGAGGCGATGACGGACCCGGCGGTGCCGCCGCCGATGACGACGTAGTCGTAGACGTGGGTGGTCTCGGGCATGGGAGGTACTGCTCCAGGGCTTGCGGGGGCCCGGTGGGGCCCGGGGAGGGGGACGTGG
>NZ_JARVKW010000005.1 GCF_029813775.1 Streptomyces sp. DH24
GTCAGGGGCAGTGGTGACCAGCCCGCCGCCCGGCCCAGCCCCACCACCGGCGGATACACCGGGGACACGGCCATCACGTCCGCCGGGTCGCCCACCACCGGTGCCGCGCCCGGCTCGGGCAGCAGGACGACCTGGTCGGCGTACTGCACCACGCGTTCCAGGCGGTGTTCGGCCAGCAGCACGGTCGTCCCGAGGTCGTGCACCAGACGCAGCAGGACGGCCAGGACCTCCTCGGCGGCGGCCGGGTCCAGCGCGGACGTCGGCTCGTCGAGGACCAGCACGGACGGGTGCGGCGTGAGGACGGAACCGATCGCGACCCGCTGCCGCTGGCCCCCGGAGAGCGTCGCGATGGAACGGTCCCGCAGGTCGGCGAGCCCCAGCAGGTCCAGCGTCTCCTCCACGCGGCGCCGCATCACGTCCGGCGCCAGCCCCAACGACTCCATGCCGTAGGCCAGTTCCTCCTCGACGGTGTCGGTCACGAAGTGGGCGAGCGGGTCCTGCCCCACCGTGCCGACGAGGTCGGCGAGTTCGCGCGGCTTGTGCGTGCGGGTGTCCCGGCCGGCGACGGTGACCCGGCCGCGCAGCGTGCCGCCGGTGAAGTGCGGGACGAGGCCGTTGACCGCGCCGAGCACGGTCGACTTGCCGACGCCCGACGGCCCGGCCAGCAGCACGAGTTCGCCCTCCGGGACGGTGAAGTCGATGTCCCGCACGGTCGGTCCGGCCGCGCCGTCGTACGTCACGGAGACATCCTCGAAGCGGATCACGGCTGCTCCCTCGGCGGTGGGACGGGGACGGAGGCGGGGACGGGGGCGGGGACGGGGGCCGGTGCGACGAAGGCGGGCAGCAGGCCGAGCAGTACGGCCGCGGCCGGCCACACCGGGAGCGTGGGGGCGACGAGCGGGACGACCCCGGGGTGCAGGGCCCCCGGGTCGCGTACGGCGGCGAGCGCGAGCGCGGCGGCCACGGCGGCCCCGGACCCGGCGACCAGCCAGGCGCGGGCGCCCCAGCGGTCCGGCCGGTACCGGGTGCGCGGCGAACGGCGCCCGCCCAGCCACAGCCCCGCCAGCGCGGTCGCCACCCCGGCGAGCAGCACCGGCAGCCCGTACGTGCCGCCCTCCGCGGTCAGTGTCCCGTAGGTGCCCGCGCACACGCCGAGCAGGCCGCCCAGAGTGAGCGCGGCGGTCGTACGGCGCACGGCGGCGGGGACGCGGGCGGTGCGGCCGTAGCCGCGGGAGTCCATCGCGGCGGCGAGTGCGACCGAGCGTTCCAGCGCGCCCTCCAGGACCGGCAGGGCGACCTGGAGCAGGCCCCGCAGGCCCTTGTCGGGTCGGCCGCGCAGGCGGCGGGCGGCGCGCAGCCGCCGGACGTCGGCGATGAGGTTCGGGGCGAAGGTGAGGGCGACGACCACGGCGACGCCCGTCTCGTACAGGGCGCCGGGGAGGGACTTGAGGAGGCGGGAGGGGTTCGCGAGGGCGTTCGCGGCGCCGACGCAGACGAGGAGCGTGGCCAGCTTCAGGCCGTCGTACAGGGCGAAGACGAGCGGTTCCAGGGTGACGTCGCCGCCGAGGCGGATGCCCTGCGCCCAGGCGGGCAGGGGGACTTCGGGAAGCGTGAGGAGGGTGCGGGTGCCGGGGACGGGGGAGCCGAGGACCACCGTGAAGACGAGGCGGACGACCAGGACGGCGAGGGCGAGCCTGACGAAGGTGCCGTAGGAGCGGGACCAGGGGGTGTCGGGGCGGCGGGCCGCGACGACGTACGCCGAGACGGCGGTGAGGAGGGTGAGGAGCAGGGGGTTGGTGGTGCGGGTGGCCGCGATGCCGAGGCCCACGGCCCACAGCCACCAGGCCCCGGGGTGCAGCGGGGCGTGGGAGTGGTGCCGGAGCACCGGTCCCCGTGCCGGCGCCGGCGCGGCGGCGCCGCGCGGGTCAGACATGCCGGCGGCGTCGGGCCTGCCAGACGGCCGCCGCCGCGAGCAGCGCCACGGCCGCGCCGCCCGCGGCCAGACCCAGCGACGGGCCGCTGTCCGTGGCGGGCTGCCGCTTCCCGGCCGTCGTGTCCGACACCTGCTCCCCGCAGCCCGTCCTCGGGTAGCCGCCGATCGCGCACAGCAGGGCGTTCGCGTCGTAGCGCAGGGGCTTGGCCACCGCTGCCAGCGCGTCGGCCGTCGTCGCGTCGGGGGAGACGCTCGCGCAGGCCGTGCGCGGGGGCGGCGGGGTGTCCGCGGACGGGGCGTCCGTCCTGGTGCCGAAGTCGATGACCAGGGCGACTCGCTTCCTGCCCTCCCGCTCCGGGGTGGCCGCGCAGATCGCCGCGAAGCGGGCCTCGCCGCGCGGCCGGGCCGCGTCGCCGGAGTTCTCGCTCACCGCGAAGCGGAAGCCCTGGACGTCGCCGTCGGAGGGGCGGGCGGTCGCCGGGCCCTGGGTGGCGTAGGCCCAGCGGTCGCCGTCGCGGTCCCAGAAGGACCAGTAGCGGTAGCCGGCGGCCTGCGCCGGACCCGCGCCCGCGCACAGCACGAGCACGGCCAGGAGCAGCACCCAGGGACGGCGGCCGGTCACGGCTGCTGCTTCCGGTTGCGCCCGCTCAGCAGGAAGCCGAAGCCGATGCCGACGATCAGGCACACGCCCACGTACCACCAGACGCCGAACGGCGAGGAGTCGTCCTTCTGCTCGTCCTTCTGGTCCTTCTCGTCCTTCTGGTCCTTGCCGCCGTCCTCGGCCGCCGTCCCGCTCCGCGGGGCCGGGCCCGTCGCGTTCAGCTGCTCGACGAGGTTCCGGCCGCCGAAGTCGCGCGGGTCGGCGCCCGTGGCGTGCGACGCGAGGATCAGCTGGGCGTAGGCGGCGGGGCCGCTCTGCTTCGCCCAGGCGGCGGAGTTCTTCCGCAGCCAGTCGAGGGACGTGCCCGCCCGGTCGGTGGCGCCGTACGCGGCGAGGGCGACGACGGCGTCGGCGGTGTTGCCGAAGTCCGGACCGCCGGCCCCGGCGAGGGTCAGATGGCCCTTGCCGGCAAGGGACTTGGTGAGGTAGGCGACGCCGTTGGCGGCGGCCCGCTCCGGGGTGGCCCTGCCCGTATCGGCGCAGGAGGTCTTCGCGGCCGTGCCGGTCTTCTCGCCAACCTCGACCACCAGGCCCTTGCCGAGGGCGCCGAGGACACCCGCGGCGGTGGCGTCGGCGTTGGCGGCGAGCTCGCCCTTCTTGTCGGGCTGGAAGGCGAACGCGCCGCCGTCCTCACCCTCGCAGGGCAGGGCGAGCCCGAGGAGGGCGTCGTAGGGGGACTTGCCGCCCTTCACGACGTCCGCGGGCTTCTCGCCGGCCGCGGCGAGGGCGCCGACGACGACGGACGTGGAGTTGGTGTCGCTGGCCCCGCCGGGGGCATAACCCCAGCCGCCGTCCTCGTTCTGCACGGACTTCAGCCAGTCGACGGCCTTGCCCGCGGCGGCGTCATGACCGCCGAGCGCGGTGAGGGCCTGGACGGCGGCGGCCGTGTTGTTGGTGTCGACCATCGTCTTGGCGTCGCAGGGCTTGGCCGCGTCGGCGCGGAACGGGGCGAAGGCGCCGTTCGCGCACTGCTGCCGCAGCAGCCAGTCGACGGCCTTCGGCGCGGGCCGCACGCCCACCGTGTGCTGGGCGAGCAGCGCCAGGGACTGCCGCCAGACACCGTCGTACGTCGGGTCGGCCGGGCCGTACTGGCCGGAGGGGAGGACCGCGGACGGCGACGGGGACGGGTCGGCGGCGGCCGGTGCGGCGGCACCGATCACGGCGGTGGCGGCCAGGACCGCGGCGCTGCGGCGGACGTTCATGATCGGCGGGTGCCTCTCCCTGTGGGGGAGCCGGACAGCACGGGGCACCCCCGGCGGCTCGGCTCCGTGTACCTCGACGGTGCCGTGCTCCGGCACGGCGCCGGGCACGCGAGCCGTTCACTGACCGTACGGGGCGATCCGGCTCACCACCTGGGTGGTTCACGGTTGCGGGTCAGCGCCGGAATTGCACCGGCTTTCCCCCGTACGGGTGTGATGACGACTCGCCACTCTACCCGCCCGTAGGGAGGCGGCAGCGGTGAGGCGGGCGGCTCCCCGTCCCCGCTGCCGGTTCCGGCTACCGGTCCTGCCCGGCCGCCGGGAGGTCGATGAGGCGGCACGCCGTCTCGATGTCGGCCTGCACCTCGGCCATCGACGCCCGGCCCGACAGCCAGGTGATGAGCGTCGAGTGCCAGGTGTGCTCGATGACGCGGATCGCGGAGAGCTGGTCGGGGGTCGGTCTCGGGCGGCCCGTGGCCTCCAGGATGATCGCCGTGGTCCGGCGGGAGACCTGTTCCACCTCCGGGCTCACGCTGCGGTCGGCGAACGTCAGGGCGCGCACCATCGCCTCGGCCAGGTGCGGTCGGCGCTGGAGCGAGTGGAAGGCGCGCATCAGGGTCTCCGCGACCCGCTCGGCCGCCGTCTCGCCCGCCGGCGGGTGCTTGCGGAGCGTGCCGTGCAGCCGGGCCAACTGGTCCTGCATCGTGGCGACCAGCAGGTGGATCTTGGACGGGAAGTAGCGGTACAGGGTGCCGAGGGCGACCTGCGAGGACTCCGCGACCTCCCGCATCTGCACCGCGTCGAACCCGCCCCGCGCGGCCAGTTGCGCGGTCGCGCGCAGGATGCGGCGGCGGCGCGCCTCCTGCCGTTCGGTGAGCGGGGCGGCGGCCGGTCGTGCCGCGCCCGCCTCCGCTGTGGATCCCGCAGCCATGGTGCCGTCCCGTCCGTTCCCGTGCGTTCCCGTGCGTTCCGTGACAGTCGGTGAGGGCGAGTGATCGCGCGGCATGCCGGGGTTGCGCGCCGTGGCGCGAATCACCCGGTCCACTGGCCACAGCGCCCCTACCTGCCGGTAGATTCGGAGCCTCTTGAACGATCAAGTCTGAAACTTGTTCTAGATTAGCGTCCCGTCGTAATCTCGCGGGACAGTGCAGGCAGAAGGGGGCCCAGAGTGACCGCTGAGGCCAGGGAGGCGGCGCCCCCGGAGGGCCCCGCTGCCGACGGCAGGCGACCGCTCCGCATCGCGCTCCTCACGTACAAGGGCAACCCGTTCTGCGGCGGCCAGGGCGTCTACGTCCGGCACCTCTCACGCGAACTCGCCCGCCTCGGGCACCGCGTGGAGGTCATCGGCGCGCAGCCGTACCCCGTCCTCGACGACCTCGGCGCGGGCGGCGACGGACCGGTCCTCACCGAGTTGCCCAGCCTCGACCTCTACCGCCAGCCCGACCCCTTCCGCACCCCGAAGCGGGACGAGTACCGCGACTGGATCGACGCCCTCGAAGTGGCCACCATGTGGACCGGCGGCTTCCCCGAGCCGCTCACCTTCTCGCTGCGCGCCCGCCGCCATCTGCGCGCCCGGCGCGGCGACTTCGACGTCGTCCACGACAACCAGACGCTCGGCTACGGCCTCCTCGGCGACATCGGCGCGCCCCTGGTGACCACCATCCACCACCCCATCACCGTCGACCGGCAGCTCGAACTCGACGCCGCCGAGACCCGGCGCCGCCGCTACGCCGTGCGCCGCTGGTACGCCTTCACCCGCATGCAGAAGCGCGTCGCGCGCCGGCTGCCGTCGGTGCTGACCGTCTCCGGCACCTCCCGCCAGGAGATCGTCGACCACCTCGGCGTGCGCGACGACCGCATCCACGTCGTCCACATCGGCGCCGACACCGACCTCTTCTCGCCCGACCCCTCGGTGCCGAAGGTGCCGGGCCGGATCGTCACCACGTCCAGCGCCGACGTGCCGCTCAAGGGCCTCGTCTTCCTGGTCGAGGCGCTGGCGAAGGTACGCACCGAGAACCCCGGCGCCCACCTCGTCGTCGTCGGAAGGCGGCCCTCGGGCGGGCCCGTCGCGCAGGCGGTCGAGCGGTACGGGCTCGACGGCGCCGTCCGGTTCGTCAAGGGCATCTCGGACGCCGAACTGGTCGACCTGGTCCGCTCGGCGCAAATCGCCTGCGTGCCGTCGCTGTACGAGGGGTTCTCGCTGCCCGCCGCCGAGGCCATGGCCACCGGCACGCCGCTGCTCGCCACGACCGGCGGCGCGATCCCCGAGGTCGCCGGCCGCGACGGGGAGACCTGCCTGGCGGTGCCGCCCGGCGACGCGGGCGCGCTGGCCGCCGGGCTGAGCCGGCTGCTGGGGGACGCCGAGTTGCGCGCGCGGCTCGGCGCGGCCGGTCGTGAGCGGGTGCTGCGGCACTTCACGTGGGCGCGGGCCGCCGAGGGCACGGTGGCCCGCTACCGGGAGGCCATCGCCGCCGCGTCCCGCACCGCCCCCGGCGCTCCCGCCGCAGCTCTCACCCCCGATGTTGATGGCGTCTACCCCGAAAGCAGGGCCACGTGCTGACCGTCGACTTCTCCCGGTTCCCCCTCGCACCGGGCGACCGTGTCCTGGACCTCGGCTGCGGTGCCGGACGGCACGCGTTCGAGTGCTACCGGCGCGGTGCGCGGGTCGTGGCGCTGGATCAGAACGGCGAGGAGATCCGCGAGGTCGCGAAGTGGTTCGCGGCGATGAAGGAGGCCGGTGAGGCGCCCGAGGGCGCGACCGCCACCGCCATGGAGGGCGACGCCCTCGCGCTGCCCTTCCCGGACGAGTCCTTCGACGTCGTCATCATCTCCGAGGTGATGGAGCACATCCCCGACGACAAGGGCGTCCTCGCCGAGATGGTCCGCGTGCTCAGGCCGGGCGGCCGGATCGCCGTCACCGTCCCGCGCTACGGCCCCGAGAAGGTCTGCTGGGCGCTGTCCGACGCCTACCACGAGGTCGAGGGAGGCCACATCCGCATCTACCGGGCCGACGAACTCCTCGCGAAGCTGCGCGGGGCCGGCCTCAGGCCGTACGGCACGCACCACGCGCACGCGCTGCACTCCCCGTACTGGTGGCTCAAGTGCGCCTTCGGCGTCGACAACGACCAGGCGCTGCCCGTGCGGGCGTACCACAAGCTGCTGGTCTGGGACATCGTGAAGAAGCCGCTCGCGACGCGGGTCGCCGAGCAGGCGCTGAACCCGCTGATCGGCAAGAGCTTCGTGGCGTACGCGACCAAGCCGCACCTGCCCCGCGTGGCCGAGGCGGACGCCAAGTGACCACTCCCCGGACGGAACACCTGGTCCTGCCCGGGGTGCTGACCGCCGAGCAGGCCGCCGAGACCGTGCGCGGCATCCTCGACGTGCAGCGCGAGGACGGCGCCGTCGCGTGGTTCCGGGGGCACCATCTGGACCCGTGGGACCACGTCGAGGCGGCGATGGCGCTGGACGCGGCCGGTGAACACGAGGCCGCGGAACGGGCGTACACCTGGCTGGCCCGGCACCAGAACGAGGACGGCTCCTGGTACGCCGCCTACGCCGACGGCGACGCGCGGGACGTCACCGACCGGGGCCGGGAGACCAACTTCGTCGCGTATCCGGCCGTCGGCGTGTGGCACCACTACCTGTCCACCGGCGACGACACGTTCCTGGACCGCATGTGGCCGGTCGTCCACGCGGCCGTCGAGTTCGTGCTGCGGCTCCAGCAGCCCGGCGGCCAGATCGGCTGGCGGCGCGACGACGACGGCACCGGCACCGCGGACGCGCTGCTGACCGGCTCCTCCTCGATCCACCACGCCCTGCGCTGCGCGCTCGCCATCGCGGAGCAGCGCGAAGAACCGCAGCCCGACTGGGAGTTGGCGGTCGGCGCGCTGCGGCACGCGATCCGCAGGCACCCGGAGCGGTTCCTCGACAAGGACCGCTACTCGATGGACTGGTACTACCCGGTGCTGGGCGGCGCCTTGACGGACGCCGAGGCCAAGTCCCGTATCGAGGAGGGCTGGGACAGGTTCGTGGTGCCCGGTCTCGGAGTGCGGTGCGTGGTGCCCAACCCGTGGGTGACCGGCGGCGAGTCGGCCGAACTGGCCCTGGCGCTGTGGGCGACGGGCGAGTCCGACCGCGCGCTGGAGATCCTGCAGTCGATCCAGCACCTGCGCGACCCGGATACCGGGCTGTACTGGACGGGTTACGTCTTCGACGACGGGGTCATATGGCCGCGGGAACTCACCACCTGGACGGCCGGTTCCCTGCTGCTCGCGGTCGCCGCGCTCGGCGGTCACGACGCCACCTGCGCGGTCTTCGGCGGGGAGCGCCTGCCGTCGGGGCTCGACCCGGACTGCTGCGACTGACGACGGGTCGTACGGTGCCGCCGGCCGACGGCAGATCCGTACGGCGTGGGCGCCGCGTCGCCCGGTCTCAGTGGCGGTGGACGCGGTTGGCGATCGCGTGGCCCACGAACAGGTAGACCACCGCGGCCAGTCCGTACCCGGCGACGACCCGGGCCCACTCCTCGTCGAACGTGAACAGGTCGTGGGACCAGCCCGCGAGCCAGCGGGCGACGTCGTGGACGAACTGCACGAAGGCGTTCGCGCGGTTCGCGTCCAGCAGGTACATCAGGATCCACAGGCCCAGGATGAGGGCCATGACGTCGGCGACGACCGCGATGACCGTGCCGGCCTGACTGGCGCTGGTGCGATATCGAGGGGACATGCCCGTCGAGTAGCCCTGGCACACCGGACGAAACCCGAACGGGCCCCGGCGGGCGGCGGTTTGCGGCCGGCCGGACGACACTGCGGGAGGAAATGTCCCGCATGCTCACGGAAGGCCCGGTGCCCGTATGCCGCAGATCGACGCATCGGTAATGTAGGTGTTGAGTACACCGATATGTGCGGGGCGGGTCGCCGCCGCGTGCGGCGCGGCACCGGCGACCGCTGAAGCCGAAGACGTCACGCCGGCCCCGAGACACCGACGACACGGAGAGAGACCCCATGATCTTCATCACGGCGAAGTTCCGGGTGCTGCCCGAGCACGCGGACCAGTGGCCGGACATTTCCGGCGACTTCACGCGGGCCACCCGCGAGGAGCCGGGCTGCCTGTGGTTCGACTGGTCCCGCAGCGTCGACGACCCCACCGAATACGTGCTCGTTGAGGCGTTCCGCGACGACGAGGCGGGCGCCGCGCACGTCCGGTCCGCGCACTTCAGGGCCGCGCAGGAAAAGCTGCCGCGGTACCTCGCCGCGACGCCGCGCATCGTGAACACGACGCTGGAGCAGAACGACTGGTCCGAACTCGGCGAAATGGCCGTCGAGTAGTCCGGTCAGCCGGTCCGGTGAGCGCGCAACGGCCGACGGCCCCCGCCCGCGAAGGGCAGGGGCCGTCGGCCGTTACGACGTGCGTCGCGCGTCAGCCGCGCTGGATGCCCGACGTGTCCTGCAGGACACCGCGGCGGCCGTCCTGCGTCTGCGCGACCAGGGCCTGACCGCGCTGCTCGACGGCCAGGTACCAGGTGCCCGGCGCGAGTTCGGCGATCGGCGTGGGCGAGCCGTCCTCCGGGAACAGCGGCCGGGGCACCGGCACGGCGAACCAGAACGGCGAGAAGTCCCCGGCCGGCTGACCCGGCTGCGGCTGACCGCCGTAGGGCTGGCCCGGCTGCGGCTGACCCTGCTGGGGCTGACCGCCGAACGCGGGCTGCTGCGCACCCGGGTAGCCGTAGCCGCCCTGCGGCTGAACGCCGTAGGGCTGCGGGGCGGCCGGACGCGGGGCCGGGACGAGGCCACCCTGGAGGGCGGGGAGCAGCGGCGTGGCGACGGCGGCACCGGCCAGCACCAGGGCCGCGATGAAGCCGAGGATGAGGCCGGCCGCGGCGCTGGCACCCTCCCCGACGTCCACCAGCATCCAGAACAGGCTCCACGCGACGAGAACCGTGAACGCGGCGCCGACCGTCCCGAGGTCGAGTCCGGCGACCTTGCGGGGCTGCGGGAGGCAGCGGTTGACGACGATCAGGGCGGCACCGATGACGCCGCCCACGTACAGGCCGAGGCCGGTGCCGAGGTTGTCCCACGCGGTGGCGTCCAGGCTGTACCCCTTGACGGTGTACAGGTCGAGGAACGACGCGATGAACAGCAATACCGCTGCTCCGATCACCACGCCGTCGCCTCGAGTGAGGGAGCGGATATTCACTTCAGGTCCTTCGTAGGTCGTCTCGTCGTCGGTAGAGGCGTCGCTGTCACCGTGTCGCCCTGAGGCCCGGGTGCGAAGCGCGGGGGTGGCCCCTCATCGTAAGGACGACACTATCGTCCGCCCGGTTGAGGTGTCCGCAGGGATCCGCCTGCCGACCGCTACCCGCGCAGGAAACTCACGATTCCCTCAGAGATGCCCTGCGCCGCTTTCTGCCGCCAGGCGCCGCTGGTCAGCAGCGCCGCGTCCTTGCTATCGCGCATGTTGCCGCACTCGATGAACACCTTGGGAACTGTTGACAGATTGAGACCACCGAGATCCGTGCGCGTGACGAGACCGGTCCCGTCGCCCACGTAGTTGGCCGGGGCGCTGCCGGTGGCACGGACGAACTTGCCCGCGACGCGCTCGCCGAGGTCCCGGGACGGGCCGACGATGGGCCGGGTGTCGGCGGCGCCCGCGTGGACGCTGCCGGGCAGGATGACGTGGAAACCGCGGTTGCCGGCCGCCGAGCCGTCGGCGTGCACCGAGACGACGGCGTCGGCACGCGCGGCGTTCCCGATCCGGGCCCGCTCGTCCACGCACGGCCCGAACGGACGGTCGGCGTCCTGCGTCAACTTCACGGTGGCACCCTGCTGTTCCAGCAGCTCACGCATCCGGTGGGCGACGTCCAGTGTGAACTTCGCCTCGGTGTAGCCGTCGTTGGTCGCCGTGCCCGTCGTGTCGCATTCCTTCCAGCCCGTCCCGATGTTCACCTGGCGGTTGATCTCGGAAGGGTGCTGGAAGTTGGCCGGGTTGTGCCCGGGGTCGATGACGACGACCTTGCCCTTGAGCGGCCCGGAGCCGGCGGGCGCGGACGCGGAGGGCGAGGGCTCGGTGATGGAGGGGGAGGGCGACGCACCGGCCTCCTTGCCGTCGTCACCGCTGCCCGGGGCGGACCCGCCCGCCGTCACCGCCGGAGACGACGCCACAGCCGCCCCGCCGGAACCACCCCCCGTGTCCCCGACCGCCTCGTACACGAGCCAGCCGAGCAGCGCCCCCGGCAGCAACGCGGCCACCGCCACGATCATCGGCCGCCGGGACCGCGAGGAGCGGGAAGGTTCGAATTCCGGGCCTGCGTACGACACGTCAGCGACTCTAACCGCGCTCTCGGATCCCCGCTCCCGTTCGCCGCAGCACCCGTAGCGAACCGGTGACGGACGTCTCCGTGAAGGCGCCCGAGGCCAGGGCCCGGAGGTAGACGCGGTACGGGGCCTGGCCGGTGAACTCGTCCACCGGGTCCGGGAACACGTCGTGGATCACCAGCAGGCCGCCCTCCGCCACATGGGGGGCCCAGCCCTCGTAGTCGGCGGTGGCGTGCTCGTCGGTGTGGCCGCCGTCGACGAAGACCAGGCCGAGCGGCGCGTTCCACAGCCGCGCGACCTGCGGGGAGCGCCCGACCAGGGCCACCACGTGGTCCTCCAGGCCCGCCCGGTGCAGCGTGCGGCGGAAGGTGGGCAGCGTGTCCATGACGCCGAGCTCGGGATCGACGGTCCCGGGGTCGTGGTAGTCCCAGCCCGGCTGCTGCTCCTCGCTGCCGCGGTGGTGGTCCACCGTCAGCGCGGTGACGCCGGTCTGCCGGGCGGCGTCCGCCAGCAGGATCGTCGAGCGCCCGCAGTACGTGCCGACCTCCAGCAGCGGAAGCCCGAGCCGTCCGGCCCGCACGGCCGCCGCGTACAGGGCCAGGCCCTCGTCCACGGGCATGAACCCCTTCGCCGCCTCGAACGCGGCCATGATCTCCGGCTCGGGTGCCGCCGACATGGGGTCCTGCCTTTCACTCCGGTCAGTCCGGTCAGTCCGGTTCGCGCCTGGCCGGGCGGTGCACCCGGGCGGCTCCATGCTGCCGCACCCCCGCCGGGCGTCCGACAGGGGGTGCGCGGAGTGCGTATTGCGCATTGCCGACGCGGTGACCGGCCGTCGGGCCGTGGGCGTCGTCGTGCCGTGAGGTCGTGGTGCCGTGGTGCCGTGAGGTTCTGGTGCCGTGGTGCCGTGGTGCCGTGGTGCCGTGGTGCCGTGGTGCCGTGAGGTCGTCAGGCCGTCAGGCCGTCAGGCCGTCAGGCCGTGACTGTCTCGCCCGGCAGGGCCAGGTCCAGGTCGACCGGCCGTTCGTCGCCCGCGTGGGTCGCGGCGGAGGCGAGCGGCGCGTGGCCCCGGGCGCGGGCGGCCAGCACGTACGCGCCCCGCGCCGGTACGGAGAGCGCGTAGCTGCCGTCCTCGGCGGACAGCGTCGCGCCCGCCTGGCGGCCGTGCCGGTCGATCAGCGTGACCTTGGCGCGCGCGACCGGCGCCCCGCCCGCGTCCACGACCCGGCCGCGGAAACCCCGCAGGGCCTCCTCGGCGCGCGCCAGGTTCGCGTCCTCCTCGCTGCTGGCGCGCAGCTGCGGCAGGCCGGACGGGCGCCGCCCCGGCAGGAACAGGGCGAGGACCAGGCCGACGGCCACCGCCGCGGTCGCGATCAGGAAGGACAGCCGGAAGCCCTCCATGGTGGGGATCTCCACACCACCGACGGAGTCCGCGGTGTTCGCCAGCACCATGCCGATCACGGCGCTCGACGTGGATGTGCCGATGGAGCGCATGAGCGTGTTGAGGCCGTTCGCGGCGCCCGTCTCGGAGGCCGGTACGGCACCGACGATCAGCGCGGGCAGCGACGAGTACGCGAGACCGATGCCGGCGCCCAGCACCACCGAGGTGACGACGGTCTGCCAGGCGGCGTCCATCAGGCCGAGGCCGCCGCCGTATCCGATCCCGATGACGATCATGCCGATGATCAGCGTCGTCTTCGGGCCGTACCGGGCGGACAGGCGGGCGTAGACCGGGGCGGTGAACATCATCGTCAGGCCCAGCGGCGCCACGCACAGACCGGCGACCACCATCGACTGGCCCAGCCCGTGGCCGGTGGCGGTGGGCAGCTGGAGCAACTGCGGCAGGACGAGGGAGACGACGTAGAAGGAGACACCGACCATGATCGACACGAGGTTGGTGAGCAGGACCTCGCGGCGGGCCGTGGTGCGCAGGTCGACCAGCGGGGCGGCCATGCGCAGCTCCATCACGCCCCACAGCAGCAGCACGGCGAGGGCCGCGCCGAACAGGCCGAGCGTGGTGCCGGACGACCAGCCCCAGGCGCTGCCCTTGGTGATCGGCAGGAGCAGCAGGACGAGCCCGGCGGTCAGGCCGACGGCGCCGAGGACGTCGAAGGTGCCCTTGGCGCGCGCCGGCGACTCGGGCACCACCAGGAGCGTGAGCGCGATGGCGACGACGCCCAGCCCGGCGGCGCCGTGGAAGAGGACGTGCCAGTCGGTGTGCTGCGCGACCATGGCGGCCAGGGGCAGCGCGAGACCGCCGCCGACGCCGATCGAGGAGCTCATCAGCGCCATCGCCGAGCCGAGCTTCTCGCGGGGCAGCATGTCGCGCATCAGACCGATGCCGAGCGGGATCGCGCCCATCGCGAAGCCCTGCAGCGTACGGCCCACGATCATGGGGAGCAGGGCGCTGGTGAAGGCGCTGACCAGCGCGCCGACCACCATGACGGAGAGGCTGGCGATCAGCATCCGCCGCTTGCCGAACAGGTCGCCGAGGCGGCCCATGATCGGCGTGGCCACGGCGCCCGAGAGCAGTGTCGAGGTCAGGACCCAGGTGGCGTCGTCCGCCGAGGCGTCCAGCAGCAGGGGCAGGTCCTTGATGACGGGGACGAGCAGCGTCTGCATCACCGCGACAACGATGCCCGCGAAGGCGAGCACCGGGACCACGGCCCCGCTCGCTCTGCCTGCGGACTGGTCGGTCGTCGTGAGCGTCATGGAATGAGGCCTCCAGGCCGAAGGTCGGTGAGTGGACGTGATGTGACGTGAGCGGACGTGAGTGGACGTGGGGCGGGCACGAGGAATCCGGCCGGGGTGGGCAGGAGGACCCCGGTCGGGACGGGTACGGAGATCCCGGCCGGTACGTGCAGCATGAACCCCGTCCGCTCGGGCAACTATTCCGTTGCTTTGGCGGCCTAACGAAATCTTGACCTTCTCTTGGCGTTGCCGACGCTTCCGGAACACACACCTCCGGTGCCGGTGCCGGTGCCGGTGACGCTGGCGACGGTGGCGGTGTGGTGGCGTGCGGCTGTCCGCCGTCGCGGCGCCCGGTCGCCTGGCGGGTCCGGAAAACGGAGCCTCGCGCGGACGCCGGCAGGGGGCCTCGACGGACCCTGGCGGCGCCGTGCGGACCGTCTCCCACCGACCCGGGAGTGATCCCCCACCGGCCCTCCCCGCACCCCGGAGAACGCCCCCACAACAGCTCGGGACAAGGTGTCCACATGTGCTCTGACCTGGGCTTTCATTGCCCTTGGCCATAGGATCGCGGGGACGCGGAAGGGGGGCGGATGGACCGGCACATACGCACTGTCGACGACGTACTCGCGCTCCTGGACGACCTGTTCGCACCGGACGCCGACCGCTGGACCGGGCGCGGCGGCGCCGACTGGTGGGACGGCTTCTACGCCGACCGTTCCCGCCAGGTGCCGTTCTTCGTGGCGAAGCCCGACGAGAGCCTCGTGGCCTGGCTCGACCGCGGCCTCGTCACCCCGGGCCGCGCCCTGGACCTGGGCTGCGGACCCGGCCGCAACGCCCTGCACCTGGCGGCGCACGGCTTCGCCGTGGACGCCGTGGACCTGTCGCCGACGGCCGTCGACTGGGCGCGCGAGCGTGCCCGGGAAACCGGCGCCGCGCGCGTGCGCTTCCACTGCGGCGACGCGTTCGCGCTCGCCGGTACGGAACTGCCCGGCCCCTACGACCTCGTGTACGACTCCGGTTGCTTCCACCACCTGCCGCCGCACCGGCGCGTCAGTTACCTCGCCCTGCTCGACCGGGTGCTGGCCCCCGGCGGCACCTTCGCGCTGACCTGCTTCGCGGCGGGCGGCATGGGCTCCGAACTGCCGGACGCGGACTTCTACCGCCAGGGCCGGCTGCACGGCGGCCTCGCCTACACCCCGGAATCGCTGCGTCACATCTTCTCGGGCCACCCGGAGCCGGATCTCACGGAACTCGAACTGCGCCGCATGCGTGCCGAACCCGAGGACTCACCGCACTTCGGGGCGGACTTCCTGTGGACGGCACTGTTCCGGCGGGTGCGGTAGCCGGCCGGGGCGGGTCCCGGCGCCGCCGCCAAGCTGGGAGTGGGAGTGGGAGTGGGAGCCGGCTCTGGCGCCGGGCCCGTTCGGGGGTCGGAGCGGCCCCGGCGGTCGGAGTCGGTCCCGGCGGTCGGAGTCGGTCCCCGCCGGGCCGGAGCGGGCCGACCGTCGGGCAGAGTGGCCCACCGAGGTTCCGGGCAGCGCGTGCCCCGCCCGCCCTCCCGCCCGTCACGACGGCCGACCCCCGACAG
The DNA here is from genome assembly GCF_029813775.1 of Streptomyces sp. DH24. GTDB lineage: Bacteria > Actinomycetota > Actinomycetes > Streptomycetales > Streptomycetaceae > Streptomyces. The sequence continues at coordinate 15,383 of NZ_JARVKW010000005.1, forward strand.
GAGTGCCATGACCATCGACGTCGACAAGGCCCTCGGCGCCGCACCCCGCGTCGAGGAGATCTCCTGGAGCGACCGGGACGTGCGGCTCTACCACCTCGGCATCGGCGCGGGCGTCCCCGCGACCGACCCCGCCGAACTGCGCTACACCCTGGAGTCCCGCCTGTGCGTCCTGCCGAGCTTCGCGACCGTCGCCGGCGGCGGGCCGCCCGGGGTGATCGGCGCACTGTCCATGCCGGGTGTCGACGTGGACCTGGCGGCCGTACTGCACGCCGGTCAGAGCCTGCGCCTGCACCGGCCGGTCCCCGCCGCCGGCACCGCCACCGCCACGTCGCGCGTCGTCGCCGCGCACGACAAGGGCAAGGCGGCCGTGCTCGTCATGCGGACCGAAGTGGCCGACGGGGGCGGCCCGTTGTGGACGTGCGACGCGGAGGTCTACGTACGCGGCGAAGGCGGCTGGGGCGGTGCACGCGGGCCGTCCGCCGCACCCGAACAGCCCCCCGGTGAGCCTGACTCGACGGTGGAGCGGGCCGTCCGCCCGGACCAGGCGCTGCTCTACCGGCTGACCGGTGACGACAACCCCCTGCACGCCGACCCGGAGTTCGCGCGGGCCGCGGGCTTCGAGCGGCCCGTCCTGCACGGGCTGTGCACCTACGGCATGACCCTCAAGGCGGTCGTGGACACGCTCCTCGCGGGCGAGGCGGGCCGGGTGCGGGCGTACCGGGCGCGGTTCGTGGGCGTGGTGTACCCGGGGGAGACGCTGCGGGTCCGGATGTGGCGCGGGGCCGGAGAGGCGCGGGCGGAGGTGAGCGCGGTCGAGCGGGGCGACGTGCCCGTACTGGGGAGCGGGCGGGTCCGGTACGCCTGAGCGCGCGATGCGGGGACCCGCCCGCCGCGTGACGGGCGCAATGCGAAGGCCCCGCCCGCCGCGTGACGGACGCGATGCGAAGGCCCCGCCCGTCGGGTGACGGGCGGGGCCGTGTGACACCGAGGGCCGGTCGGTGCGGCGTGCCGCGGGAGAGACCCGCGGCCCACCGCGCAGGACCGGCCGGTACTGGGTCAGGCCGCGGTCGACTCGGACTCGTCGGCGGGCTTGCGGTGACGACCGCGCGGCGCCGCGTCACTGTCCTGCGTGGAGACCTCGCCTCGATGCCGGCCGTGGCCGGCGGCGATCTCCTGGACGTCGGCCGGGAGCGGCTGGTTCATTACGTCGCTCATCGGAAGGAACTCACCCCGTCAAACATGATCTTTCCTACAGCCGGGCGAGTGTAACCGGCACACCATGGGGCGAATCCAGGCGGCCGCGCCAACCGGCACTAGTTCGTTACAAGCCGTCCAAGTGGCGCTTCCCGCAAGGGCACCGGGCGTGGCGCGGCAGGCGCCGGGGGACCCTGGTCCGACGGCCCGCCCGGCGTCGCGGAGGGCTCCTCCGCGGCCTGCGACGGGGCCGTGCCGTCCCGGACCGGGCCCCCCGCGCCGCTCGTGTCCCCCCAGGGTGCCGCGAGCCGCGCGACACCGCACGGCACCTCCCGCGTGATGTAAGGGAGTTGGAGCACACCCTCCTTCGTCCAGCACCCGGTACCCGCCAACCAGCCCTTCGGCGCCGGGAGATGGTGGATCTGCCGGCCGGCGGGCCGCCACATGCCGACCCAGCTGCCGAGCGGCCCGTCCACGCGCAGCGCCACCGCGCACGCCTCGGGCGTCAGCACCTGCCCCGGCTGCACGGTGAACGGCGTGACCGTGCAGTCCTGCACACGCAGGCTCTCCGGGAAGCGTGCGGGCAGCGTGCTGCCGAGGACGCCCCAGCCCAGCCGGGGCTCGCCGGGCGAGGGGGCGTCCGAGCCGATCATCAGCAGCCCGCTGTCGGGGTCCGCGAGCAGCAGCCGGTCGTCGCTGTCCTCGGTGATCTGCAACAGCGGTGAGACCTCGCCGCGCTCCAGGTCGACCACGACCGTCTTGGTCCGGCCGCCGGTCTCCCGGTCCAGGGCCAGCATCCGCCCGCTGCCGTCCAGCCACACGCCGCCCGAGCAGCGGCCGGGCACCTCGGCGAGCTGTTCCGGCCCCAAGGCCCCGCCGGCCACCAGCCACACCGTGCTGGAGCGCGGGCCCACCGCGAGGGCGTACGCCCGGTCGCCGCCGGGCGCGGGCGGCAGCAGCCGCAGCCGGGTGCCCTCGACCGGGCACCGCACGGTGCCGAGCGGCAGCTCGCCGGTGCCGGGGCCGGTCGGATACAGCAGTGAGAAGGCGTGCCGCCCGTCCACCGGCCGGTGGACGAGCACCCGCCCGTCGCCCATCGGCTGCACCTCGGTGCCGGGCTCCTCGGGCTGGTTGCCGGGCAGCGGCACCGCGTACGGCTCCGGTCCGTCCAGCGTCCAGCGCTCCGGGAACCACGCGTCGCCGTCCCGCGCGAGCCGCGCGGCGTAGGCACCGTCCGCGGTGAGGGCGCAGCCTGTCGGCGGGGTCCCTTCCTTCCCGGGTTCCGCGTGTTCCGCCGTTGGCTCGATCGCACAGGCCGTCATCGTTCGGTCACCTCCAGCGACGAAGCGAGTTTTCGTACGCACGGCCGTGGGACGGTCGAGCACGGGCTTCGCCCTTACGAGTGGCGCAGAAGCGATTCTGCTGAGAAGCCCGGTCCGGTGTGCCGACCGGGCCGCCGACGCGAGGGCGGGCGGCTCCCCGCACCCGCGAAGACGGCTGTACTCAGCGGTGTTCCGGGTCGCGGTCGGACCGCCGGGCGGTGCGCGTTGCGCACGGAGTACGGACGGCCGGGCCGGGACACAGGCGCGGTCGGCGAGCATCTGTTCGTGAGGGCTGGGGTCAGGGGCAGGGGCCGGGACCATGGTCGGCGGGGTCGGCGGGGTCGGCGGGGTCGGCGGGGTCGGCGGGGTCAGGGGGCCAAGGCGCGAGCGCAGGTGTGGTCGCCGTTCCGGCCGGGAGAGGTGCCGTCGGACGCCGGGGGGCCGTGCGGCGGCCGGGGGGGGCGCGGAAGCTCCCGTGGACGGCGGTGCCACCCCGACGAGCAGGCAGGTAGCCTTTCCCACGTGCCCCGTCTGTCTGAAGTCATCGCCGCGCTGGAGAACCTGTGGCCCGCCGAGCGGGCCGAGTCCTGGGACGCGGTCGGGACCGTCGTGGGCGATCCCGACCAGGACGTCTCCCGGGTGCTGTTCGCCGTCGACCCCGTGCGGGAGATCGTCGACGAGGCCGTGAAGCTGGGCGCCGACCTGCTCGTCACCCACCACCCGCTCTATCTGCGCGGGACGACGACGGTCGCGGCCTCCACCTTCAAGGGCCGTGTCGTGCACACCCTCATCAAGAACGACATCGCGCTGCACGTCGCCCACACCAACGCCGACACCGCCGACCCGGGCGTCTCCGACGCGCTCGCGGGCGCGCTCGACCTCCGCGTCGTACGCCCCCTCGTGCCGGACGCCACCGACCCCGAGGGCCGCCGCGGCCTCGGGCGGGTCTGCGAGCTGGACCACCCGGTCACCGTCCGCGAGTTCGCCGCCCGCGCCGCCGAGCGGCTGCCCGCCACCGCGCAGGGCATCCGCGTCGCCGGCGACCCCGAGGCGACGGTCCGCACGGTCGCCGTCAGCGGCGGCTCCGGCGACAGCCTCTTCGACCACGTGCGCGCGGCCGGCGTCGACGCCTTCCTCACCGCGGACCTGCGCCACCACCCGGCGTCGGAGTTCGTGGCGGATCGCGCCCACAGTCCTCTCGCGCTGCTCGACGCGGCGCACTGGGCCACCGAATGGCCCTGGTGCGAGCTGGCCGCGAGCCAGCTCGACGAGATCTCCGACCGGCACGGATGGGATCTCCGCGTCCACGTCTCGAAGACGGTCACCGACCCCTGGACCGCCCACGCGGCCTCCGCCACCACACCTGACCCACTGGGAGCCCCCAACTGAACGCCGCGCCCGCCGACCAGATCCGACTCCTCGACGTCCAGGACCTCGACGTCCGCCTGCAGCAGCTCGCCCACCGGCGCAGGTCCCTGCCCGAGCACGCCGAACTGGAGTCGCTGACCAAGGACCTGACGCAGCTGCGCGACCTGCTGGTGGCCGCGCAGACCGAGGAGAGCGACTGCGCCCGCGAACAGACCAAGGCCGAGCAGGACGTGGACCAGGTGCGCCAGCGCGCCGCCCGCGACCAGAAGCGCCTGGACTCCGGCGCGGTCAGCTCCCCGAAGGACCTGGAGAACCTCCAGCGCGAGATCGCGTCCCTCGCCAAGCGGCAGGGCGACCTGGAGGACGTCGTCCTGGAGGTCATGGAGCGCCGCGAGTCCGCGCAGGAGCGGGTCGCCGAGCTCACCGAGCGGGTCTCCGCCGTCCAGTCGAAGATCAACGACGCGACCGCGCGCCGTGACGCCGCGTTCGAGGAGATCGACGGCGAGGAAGCGACCGTGACCAAGGAGCGCGAGGTCGTCGCGGCCTCCGTCCCGGCCGACCTCCTCAAGCTCTACGACAAGCTCCGCGCGCAGCAGGGCGGCGTCGGCGCGGCGAAGCTCTACGCCCGCACCTGCCAGGGCTGCCGTCAGGAGCTGGCCATCACCGAGCTCAGCGAGATCCGCTCGGCGGCGCCCGACACGGTGGTGCGCTGCGAGAACTGCCGCCGCATCCTGGTGCGGACGGCCGAGTCCGGCCTGTAAGGGACGCGGTCCGTGCGGGAGTTCATCGTCGAGGCCGACGGCGGGTCACGGGGCAACCCGGGGCCCGCGGGCTACGGCTGCGTGGTCGTCGACGCCGCGACGGGGGAGACCCTGGTCGAGGCGGCCGAGTACCTGGGCGTCGCCACGAACAACGTGGCGGAGTACCGAGGGCTGCTGGCCGGTCTGCGCGCCGCCCGTGACCTGGACCCGTCCGCCACGGTCCGGGTCCGGATGGACTCCAAGCTGGTCGTCGAGCAGATGTCGGGACGCTGGAAGATCAAGCACCCCGACATGAAGCCGCTCGCGGCGGAGGCGGTACGGGTGTTTCCGCCCGGTCAGGTCACGTACGAGTGGATCCCGCGCGAGCGGAACAAGCACGCGGACCGGCTGGCGAACGAGGCGATGGACGGGGGCGCGTCGGCGGGCGCTTACGTGGTGCACCGCTCGGCGGCGGACCTTGCCCGGGGTGGAGCCGCGGCATCGGGCGGGGCCGCGGAACTGGGCGGGGTCGCCGACCCGGGCGGAGCCGGGGCCGCGTCCCCCGGGCCCGGGCGCATCGCCGCCCACGCCGACACCCGGGCCGCCGATGCCGACGCCGGTGCTGCCGACGCCGGTGCTGCCGACGCCGACACCCGGGTGGCCAAGGCCGTCGCCGCCCCCGGCTGGGGACCCCCCGACATGGGCGCCCCGGCCACCTTCGTCCTGCTGCGGCACGGCGAGACGCTCCTCACCCCCCAGAAGCGGTTCTCCGGCAGCGGCGGGAGCGACCCGTCCCTGTCCGACGTCGGCCGGGAGCAGGCCGAGAAGGTCGCCGCGGCGCTGGCCCGGCGCGGCACGATCGAGGCGGTCGTGTCCTCGCCCCTGGCCCGTACCCGCGAGACCGCGAGGATCGTCGCCGACCGCCTGGGCCTGGAGGTCGCCGTCGAGGAGGGCCTGCGCGAGACCGACTTCGGCGCCTGGGAGGGGCTGACCTTCGCCGAGGTCCGCGAGCGCCACCCGGACGACCTGGACGCCTGGCTGGCCTCCCCGGACGCCGAACCCACCGGCGGGGGCGAGAGCTTCGCGGCCACCGGCACCCGTATCGCCGCCGTCCGGGACAAGCTCGTCGCCGCGTACGCGGGCCGCACGGTGCTGCTCGTCTCGCACGTCACGCCGATCAAGACGCTCGTACGTCTCGCCCTGGGCGCCCCGCCCGAGTCGCTGTTCCGCATGGAACTGTCGGCGGCGTCGCTGTCGGCGGTGGCGTACTACGCGGACGGCAACGCGAGCGTCCGCCTCTTCAACGACACCTCACACCTGCGCTGAGCCCACGCCCTCAGGGACGCCCGGCAGCCGCGTGGGCCGGCGGCATCTCCGGCCCGCGCTGGGCCGGTTGCTGTCACCGACGCCCCGCACCCGCCCCGAGCCCGGCCGCCTCGCGGGCCAGTGACTCCACGCGCGCCCAGTCCCGGGCGGCCACCGCGTCCGCCGGGAGCATCCAACTGCCGCCCACACACCCGACGTTGGGCAGCGCCAGGTACGCGGGCGCGGAGGCGGGTCCGATACCGCCGGTCGGACAGAAGCGGGCCTGCGGCAGCGGACCGGCGAGCGACTTCAGGTACGCGGTGCCGCCCGCGGCCTCGGCCGGGAAGAACTTCATCTCCCGCACCCCGCGCTCCAGCAGCGCCACCACCTCGGACGTGGTCGACACCCCCGGCAGGAACGGCACACCGGACGCCCGCATCGCCTCCAGCAGTACGTCCGTCCAGCCGGGGCTCACCAGGAAGCGCGCCCCCGCCGCCACCGCGTCGGCGACCTGACCAGGCGTGACCACGGTGCCCGCCCCGACCACCGCCTCGGGCACCGCGCCGGCGATCGCGCGGATGGCGTCGAGCGCGGCGGGCGTCCGCAGCGTCACCTCGATCGCGGGCAGCCCGCCCGCCACGAGCGCACGCGCGAGCGGCACGGCGTCAGCGGCGTCCTCGATGACGACGACGGGCACGACGGGAGCGAGGTCCAGCACGGAACCGGGCAGGGCGGAGGAAGCGGTGGAGGAGGAAGCCATGGCCTCATCCTGCCCAGCACGCGCATCATGTGCAAAGCCCGTTGCACATCATGCAACGGGCGGTGCCTGCGCTGTCAGTGGACCTCCGTCACCAGCACGTCCAGCGCCCACGCCTGCCCCGCCTTGACCGGCGCCCGCGCCTCCACCTCGTACCCGAGGTCCCGCAGCGCCTCCACCAGCTCCGCCGGGCCCTTCGGCACGGCACCGGACGTCAGCAGGCTCCGTACGATCCGGCCCTTGGTCGCCTTGTTGAAGTGGCTGACCACCTTCCGGGTCGGCGCGTGCAGCACCCGCACCGTCGCCGTCCGCTCCGCGACCTCGCCCTTCGGCTTCCAGGCGGCGGCGTACGCGGCCGACCTGAGGTCCAGCACCAGCCCGCCCCCGGCCACCGCGGGCAGCGCCTCGGCCATCGGCGCACGCCAGTGCCCGCCCAGCGCGCCCAGACCGGGCAGCTTCACGCCCATCGAGCAGCGGTAGGACGGAATCCGGTCCGTCACCCGGACCGCGCCCCACAGCCCCGAGAACACCAGCAGCGAACGGCCCGCCCGGCGCCTGGCCGCCGTGTCGAGCGAGGCCAGGTCCAGGGCGTCGTAGAGCACACCCGTGTAGATCTCCCCGGCCGGGCGTGCCCCGGCGGTGCGCAGCCCGGCGTTCTTGGCGACCTCGCCCCGCAGCCCCTCGCTCAGCCCCAGCACCTCGCGGGCCTTGTCCTCGTCGGCCGCGCACAGCTCGACCAGCTCCTCCAGCACGGCCTCGCGGGCCGCCGTGAGCTCCGGCAGCGACAGGGACTCCGGCTTCAGCGGGGCACCGCGGCCGGAGGACGCCTTTCCTTCCGAGGGAGGCAGCAGGACAAGCACCGAGGATCTCCTTCTGTCGAACTCCGGACAGCGTACGGCGTGCGTACGGCGGGCCACGGCGCCGTCCCGCCGTGCCTCCGGGCCCGTCTCCCGCCGTCCTTCGGCGTTCTTCACCGTCCCCCGCCGTGCCACCCGGCCGTCCCCGCCCTACGCTCGCCGTATGCCCCGCCGCCACATCCGCGTCTCCGGTACCCCCGCGGCCCCGCTGCGCGCCGCCCTCACCGCCCTGCGCGCCGAACTCGACATCCCGGAGGACTTCCCGCCCGAGGTGCTGGCCGAGGCGGAGCGATCGGCGCGGAACCCGGTGCTGCCCGCCGACGACGCCACCGCCGACATCCCCCTCTTCACCATCGACCCGCCCACCTCCACCGACCTCGACCAGGCGATGCACCTCTCCCGGCAGGGCACCGGCTACCGCGTCCGGTACGCCATCGCCGACGTCGCCGCCTTCGTCCGGCCCGGCGGAGCCGTCGACGCGGAGGCGCACCGGCGGGTGACCACGCTGTACTTCCCGGACACCCGCGTCCCGCTGCACCCGCCCGTGCTCAGCGAGGGCGCCGCCAGCCTGCTGCCGGGCCAGGACCGGCCGGCCGCCCTGTGGACGATCGACCTCGACGCCGAGGGCCGCACCGTCGCCGTGGACGTACGCCGGGCACTGGTGCGCAGCCGGGTCCGCTACGACTACGCGACCGCGCAGCGGCGGATCGACGACGGCACCGCCGAGGAACCCCTCGCCCTGCTCGCCGAGATCGGCCGGCTGCGCGAGCGCCAGGAGGTGGAGCGCGGCGGCATCTCCCTCAACGTCCCCGAGCAGGAGATCGTCCCCCGCGACCACGCCTACGAACTCGCCTACCGTGCCCCGCTGCCCGCCGACGGCTGGAACGCCCAGATCTCCCTGCTCACCGGCATGGCCGCCGCCGACCTGATGCTCGCCAATGGCACCGGCGTCCTGCGCACCCTGCCCGCCGCGCCCGACGGAGCGGTCGCCCGGCTCCGCCGCACGGCCGAGGCGCTGCACGTCGACTGGCCGCACCACGTCTCGTACGCGGCACTGATCCGCTCCCTCGACCCGCGCGACCCGCGGCACGCGGCGTTCCTCCAGGAGTGCACGACGCTGCTGCGCGGCGCCGGCTACACCGTCTTCCGCGACGGCACCCTGCCGGACATCACCACCCACTCCGCCGTGGCCGCCCCCTACACCCACTGCACGGCGCCGCTGCGCCGCCTCGCCGACCGGTACGCCACCGAGCTGTGCCTGGCGGCGGTCGCCGGCGAGGCCCTGCCCGACTGGGTGCCGGCCGCCCTCGACGCGCTGCCCGGCGAGATGACCGAGGGCACGCGGCGCGCGGGCGCGGTGGAGCGGGCCTGCGTCGACATCGTGGAGGCGGCGCTGCTGAAGGACCGGGTGGGGGAGGTGTTCGAGGGCGTGGTCGTGGACATCGAGGACCGCCGCCCGGACACGGGCACCGTTCAGGTGGAGTCCCCGGCGGTGATCGGCCGCATCGAGGGCGCGGGCGAAGGCATGCTGGGCCGGCGTCTTCGGGTGCGCCTCACGCAGGCCGACCCGGCAGCACGGCGCGTGCGTTTCGCGCCCGCGTGACGGCGCCTGCGAGGCTGTGAGCGTCGTCGGCGTTTCGGCGGCCGAGGTCCACCTCGGGCGGCGGCGTGCGGACGGCGGGCCGTCGGCCGTTCCGGGCCCGGTAGCATGGTTCACACGGCAGACGAGCCGGGCGGACGGCCGCGTGGAGTGACCCTTCGGGGGAGCTTCCCGAGGAACGTCCGGGCTCCACAGGGCAGGGTGGTGGCCAACAGCCACCCGGGGTGACCCGCGGGACAGTGCCACAGAAAACAGACCGCCGGGGACCTCGGTCCTCGGTAAGGGTGAAACGGTGGTGTAAGAGACCACCAGTGCCCAGGGTGACCTGGGCAGCTAGGTAAACCCCACCCGGAGCAAGGTCAAGAGGAGCGCCGTGAAACGCGCTCTGCGCGGACGTTCGAGGGCTGCCCGCCCGAGTCCGCGGGTAGACCGCACGAGGCCGGTGGCAACACCGGCCCTAGATGGATGGCCGTCGCCCCGGCGTCCGCGAGGACACCGGGGAACAGAACCCGGCGTACAGCCCGACTCGTCTGCTTTTATGGCCTTGACCTGGGGATTCACCCGGGGCGGGGCCATTTTCCGTTAAGAGAAGGTTCCCGCTCTACCTGCGGGTTCCCGGGAGTTCCCGCGTGATTGTGCAACGGTTGTGAAATGGGGGAGCGGTCGGCGGGGCGTGATTCGGCTCGTACGACGGGGTACCGAGCGAGTGTTGCGCAGATTCGAGCCCTGGGCAGGGGCCGCAGACAAGGGCTGGTCGTGGTGAACCCCCTGTGACCTGCGGGGATCCGCTCATCGTGGCCATGTCGACGCTCTACCGAAAACGCGTGTCGGATGACGCGGCGATTGACGGCGCCCTGTCATTTCTCGCGGTGCGCAGGTTCGAACCCTCGACGGGGCCTGGAGCATGGGAACAACGGAAGCGGCCGGTCGGGGCCGGGCAGGCTGGTGATCCAAGACGGTTGTCCGGTCGCACCGGTAGACCGATCGCTTGGTCGCAGCTTCGAGTCCTGAGCGAGCGTACTGAGCGAGGTCCACGCCCTCAAAGGCGACTCCTATCCGCATGCGAAGATGCGAACTCGTACGCGTCTCTGCCGACCAACGTCTACGACTGGGCAAACCTACAGGGAAGACCCAAAGCGTCAGGTTTCGACCGCCCAAATGAGGTCAGGATTCACGTTCTGTCGGTGCCTGCTTCAGGTGATGGGTGAGGCGCTGGAACACAGACCAGGCGTGTGGGTCGGTTCCGTCTCCCAAGGGGGAGTGGAGTGCCGAGCCGAGCTGCACCGGAGTGGGGCCTTGAGGCGGGCGCTCGGCACGGTCCGGGCCGATCCGCCGGCGCTCGTCGTGTCCGAGTGTGAACGCGACGGGGATCGGTGGGTGTTCCAGGTGCGGTGGGACAGTCAGATCGCGGCGGGCGGCGCGGACCGCAGTGAGCAGGGTGACGAGGCCGTGCCGGGTGTCGAATTCGGCTGCGAGGTCCCTGATCCTTTCCAGGGGTGGTGCCTCGTCCGTGCCGTAGCCGAGCGCGAGGGCGATGTGCTCCTCGACACCCGCCGGTGTGCGGAGCACGCTGTGCGGAGCACGCGCATGGTGGCGAGGGCCGGACGGTCGGGGTGTCCAACGGCGATCAGCGAGGGGGCGGCCGTCGGGCCGGCGTACAGCCCACTCGTCTGCCTCCCCCCACATTTCCACAGACCATTGCCCATAGGCCATGCTTTCCGGATCACGCCCGGAACGGCGAGCCAGCGCAGGGTCGGCACAGGGGCACCGCTGAGAGCTGGCGACGGGCGTCTTGGCGTTGGCAGGAGAGGGGAGCCCACCATAGCCCCCTTCCTTCATCACCCCTTCTCGTGCCACAGGCAGGCACTAGGATCTGCACCCTGGGTCTGACCATGGGGAACGGCGACCTTCGCGGGACACAGGGAGCGGGGAACAGGCATGCGGGAAGGCCGGTGGGTCACGGTCACCGAGTCCGAGTTCGATCACGAACGCCGCGGCCTGGAGGCGATCCGGGAGAAGCTGCCGGACTCCGACCCCTGGCGCGCCTGGTCGAACTTCACCTTCACCGCGAACACGGGCCACGTCCGTGAGGTCGACCTGCTGGTAGTCGCTCCCGGCGGCCTCTGCATGATCGAGCTGAAGGACTGGCACGGTGCGGTCACCTCAGAGAACGGCACCTGGGTGCAGACCACGCCCGGTGGCCACCGCCGTACGCACGGCAACCCGCTGCACCTGGTCAACCGCAAGGCCAAGGAACTGGCCGGCCTGCTCGCGCAGACCGGCGCCAAGCGGGTCTGGGTCGCCGAGGCCGTCTGCTTCACCGACGACACCCTCCGCGTACGGCTGCCCGCCCACGACCAGAACGGCGTCTACTCCGTCACCGAGCTGGTCGAGATGCTCAAGCAGCCCCCGCGCGACGAACGGCGCCGCATCACCGCGATCGGTTCGCGCGAAGTCGCGGCGGCGCTGAAGGGCATCGGCATCCGCAAGAGCGACGCGCAGTACAAGGTCGGCCCGTACGAGCTGGAGCGGAAGTCCTTCGACTCCGGGCGCACCTGGGCGGACTACCTGGCCCGCCACAGCGACCTGCCCGAGGCCGCCCGCGTCCGCATCTACCTCAGTGAGCGCGGCTCGGACGCTTCGCTGCGGCAGTCCGTCGAGAACGCAGCCCGGCGCGAGGCCGCGGTGCTGGGCCGGTTCAAGCACCCGGGTGTCGTCCAGCTCAAGCAGTACTTTCCCTCGGGCCACGCAGCCGGCCCCGCGCTGATCTTCGACTACCACCCGGACACGTTGAAGCTGGACGAGTACCTGGTCCAGTACGGCGAGAAGCTGGACATCCTCGGCCGGATGGCGCTGGTGCGCCAGCTCGCCGAGACGATGCGCTCCGCGCACGCCAGCCGCATCCACCACCGCGCGCTCGCCGCCCGCTCCGTGCATGTCGTCCCCCGGCCGCGCGGCCGCAGGGGCCGGGCCGTCGGGGAGGAGGCCGCCTGGCTCACCCCGCAGCTCCAGATCTCCGACTGGCAGATCGCCACCCAGCGCGGCGGCGACTCCTCCCAGGGCCAGGGCATGACCCGCTTCGCGCCGACCGCCCTGTCCACCATGCACCTGGCCGACGACGCCGACGCCTATCTCGCCCCCGAACTCACGGCCCTCAACCCCGACCCGGTCTACCTCGACGTGTACGGGCTCGGCGTCCTCACCTACCTGCTGGTCACCGGCAAGGCCCCGGCCGCCAGCCAGGCCGAGCTGCTGGCCCGCCTGGAGGCGGGGGAGGGTCTACGCCCCAGCTCCCTGGTGGACGGGCTGTCGGAGGACGTGGACGATCTGGTGCAGGCCGCCACCGCGTACCGGCCGGGCCAGCGCCTGTCCAGCGTGGACGAGTTCCTGGAGCTGCTGGAGGTCGTCGAGGACTCCCTGACCGCCCCGGCCCCGGCAGCCACCGGCCCGGAGGGGCCCGGCGAGGAGGACGGAACCTCCGCCGACAAGGACCCGCTGGAGGCCGTCGCCGGTGACGTGCTGGCCGGCCGCTGGGAGATCCGCCGCCGCCTCGGCACCGGCTCCACCAGCCGCGCCTTCCTCGTCCGCGACTTGGAGCACGAGGCCCGCAAGACCCGCCCGCTGGCCGTGCTGAAGGTCGCCCTCTCCGACAGCCGAGGCGAGATCCTGGCCCGCGAGGCCGAGGCCATGGGCCGCCTGCGCCCCCACTCCGGCATCATCCGCCTCGTCGAGCCCGAGCCGCTGCACATCGGCGGACGTACGGTCCTGGCGCTGGAGTACGTCGGTGACGAGCGTGACGACAACGGGCAGAACGGCCAGGGAGCCGAGGGCGGGGGCCGCCCGCGCCGCCGCGAGGAGACCGTCGCCCGCCAGCTCCGTGAGAACGGCCGTCTCCAGGTCGACCAGCTGGAGGCGTACGGCGACTACCTCTTCGGTGCCGTCGACTTCTTGGAGGGCGAGGGCGTCTGGCACCGCGACATCAAGCCGGACAACATCGCCATCCGCATCCGCCCCAACCGCACCCGCGAACTGGTCCTCATCGACTTCTCGCTCGCCGGCTACCCGGCGAAGAACACCGACGCGGGCACCGAGGGCTACCTCGACCCCTTCGTCGACGTCATCACGCGCGGCTCGTACGACTCGCACGCCGAGCGGTACGCCGTCGCCGTCACCCTGCACCAGATGGCCTCCGGCGAGCTGCCCAAGTGGGGCGACGGCAGCGTCCCGCCCCGCATGACCGACCCGAAGGAGTGGCCGTACCCGACCATCGCGGCCGAGGCCTTCGACCCGGCCGTACGGGACGGACTCGTCGCCTTCTTCCGGAAGGCCCTGCACCGCGACGCGAGCAGGCGGTTCCCCGAGCTCAAGCCGATGCGGGACGCGTGGCGCAAGGTCTTCCTCGACGCCTCCCAGACCGTCCCGTCCAGCCACCGCAGCCGACACCCGGCCCCTACGACCACGGAGGAGGGGGCGCCCGGAGAGGGCGCCGCCGCGGCGGCGATCGCGGACGCCGAGCCGGAGACCGCCGAGCAGCAGCGGGACCGGCTCGCCGCCGAGGTCACCCGGGACACTCCGCTGACCGTCTCCGGCCTCACACCGGCCGCCCAGTCGTTCCTGTACGGCCTGTGCATCACGACAGTCGGCGAACTCCTCGACTACAGCCGCCGCAAGCTCGTTAACGCTCCCGGGCTGGGTGCCAAGACCCGTAACGAGGTCCAGCAGCGGCAGCGCGAGTGGGGCGAGAGGCTGCGTGAGATCCCCGTCTCGCCTCTGACGCCGAAGGGCCGGGCGGAGGCGAAGGAGGAGCTGGAGCAGCTCACGGCCGCCGAGTCGGCCCTGGTGGGCCGGCTGGTGACGGGCGAGTCGGCGGGCGCCCTGCCGCCGCGTACGCTGCGCTCGGTCAGCCTCGACACCCTCGCCACGGTGTTCGTGCCCGCCGTCAACAACAACGGCTCCAACCGCAACAAGGCCGAGATGGTGCGGCTGCTGCTGCGCCTGCCCGACGAGCACGGCGTGCTGCCGGACATCGGCGTCTGGCCGAAGCAGAAGGACGTCGCGGACGCGCTCGGCCTGAGCCACGGCCGTATCCCGCAGATGCTCAAGGAGGAGCGCAAGCGCTGGAAGGCGGAGCCCGCCGTCCGCGCACTGCGCGAGGAGATCATCGACCTGCTGGTGAGCATGGGGCGTGTCGCTTCGGCGGTGGAGATCGCCGACGCGCTCGCTGTGCGCAGAGGAACGCATCTCGCCGGGCGTGAGCAGCGGCGCGCGATGGCGCTGGCGGCTGTCCGGGCTGTGGTCGAGGTCGAGCAACTGGTGCCGCAGGAGGCCGAGTTCCAGCACCAGGCGAACCGCAAGGCGACGGACGAGTCCCTGGGCGCCGGCCTGCTCGCCCTCGACGTGCGCGAGAACGACGCCCCGGACACCCCCACCGCGCCCGGCCTGCTGGACTACGCGACCCGCCTGGGCCGTACGGCCGACCGGCTCGCCAAGCTGGACACCCTGCCGACGGCCGCGACCGTGCTGGCCGAGCTGGGCGCGCTGACGGTGCCGCCGGGTGCGGTGGACTGGGACGAGCGGCGGATGGTGGAGCTGGCCGCTGCGGCATCGGTGAACGCCGCCGCCACCCCTCGTTTGGAGATCTACCCGCGCGACCTGCCGCTCGTCCGGGCCCTGCGCCTCACCCAGGCCGGGCTCGTCCGCTGGATTCCGGGCGTGCCCGAGGGCCGGCAGCCCGGCCTGACCGGCGAGGACGTGCACGAGCGGGTGCGTGCTCGCTTCCCCGAGCTGGTCGTCCCGGACGCGCGGGGCGGCGCCACCCACGAACTGCCGACGGGCGGCCCGCTGACCAAGGCCTTGCGCGACGCGGGCTTCGAGCTGTCGCTGAGCACGCGCGAGGACACGGGCACGCTGCGCTACCTGCCGACGCGGGTCGACGACGCGTCCAGCTACCTCACGACGGGCGCGTGGCGGCAGTCGACGCGTAGGGGTGCGGTGACGCGGTACGCCGACGACCCGCAGCTCGCGGGCGCGGTGCGCGCGGAGGAACGGCTGCTCGCGTCGGCCGGCCGGGACGGGTACCGGGTGCTGACCGTGCGGCAGCAGTTGGTGCGGGACGCGGTGCGGGAGCTGGGTGCCGAGCGCCTGGGCGCGGATGCGGTGTCCGTGACCGAGCTGTTCCTGGAGGCCCTGCACGCGCAGGTGACGCCGGGCACCAAGCCCACCTGGGAGACCCTGCTCAAGGCGGACGCCGCCGAGCCGGGGTCGAAGGGGGCGGTGCGGTTCGCGGAGTACGCGCGGACGGCGTGGGGCTCGGTGGAGCCCCGGATCGTGGAGCTGTTGCGCAACGGTGGCGGCGGTGCGGGTCCTGTCCTGCTGACGGAGGCCGGGGTCTTCGCCCGGTACGACGCGATGGGCGTCCTGGACCGGCTGGCGTCGGCGGCCCGGCGGGGCGGGCGGGGGCTGTGGCTTCTGGTTCCGCAGGCCGATCCGTCGCGCGAGCCCCGGCTCGGGCAGGTGGCCGTGCCGTATCAGGCCGGCCTGGGGGAGTGGATTCAACTTCCGGACACGTGGGTGGGCAACGCCCATCGCGGGTCCGGTGAGGTTGTGGCTAGTGCCAGTGGTGTCGAGGGAGACGTCAAGTGATCGACCGCAAGGCTCTGTTGAACGACCTGAAACAGCAGGTCAAGGCGGTCGAGGCCGACCTCGGGCGACAGGTGAAGGCGTTGGGGGATGTCGGCGCGACGCTGAAGTCCGAGTACGACCAGGCGCGCAAGCTCGGTCGTACCGCGGCGACGTGGAACTCGTGGCTCGATGAGCGAGTCACGCAGGTCGCGGTGGCATGGGTGCTGGGAACTGTCTTCGTGCGGTTCTGCGAGGACAACCGGCTGATCCCGGAGCCGTACCTGACGGGGCCGGACGGTGACCGGCGTGAGCTGGCGGAGGCGCGGTACGACGCGTATGTGGAGTCGGACGAGAACCCGACGTACCGGGGCTGGCTGGAGAAGGCGTTCGAGGAACTGGGGCAGGGCCAGGCGGGACGGCTTCTCTTCGACAAGCGGCACAACCCGCTGTACCAGATTCCGCTTTCGCATGATGGCGCGCGGGAGTTGGTCGAGTTCTGGCGGCAGAGGGATGAGGCGGGCGTTCTCGTCCACGACTTCACCGACCCGCTGAACGAGGACGGTACGGAAGGGTGGGACACGCGGTTCCTGGGTGACTTGTACCAGGACCTGAGCGAGGCCGCTCGGAAGACGTACGCGCTGCTCCAGACGCCGGAGTTCGTGGAGGAGTTCATCCTCGACCGGACGATGAATCCTGCGGTGCGGGAGTTCGGTTACGAGGAACTGAAGATGATCGACCCTACGTGTGGGTCGGGGCACTTTGTGTTGGGGGCGTTTCGGCGGTTGGTGCGGCTGTGGGCTGAAGGGCAGCCGGGGAAGGACGTGCACGAGCGGGTGCGGGCTGCGCTGGACTCGGTGCACGGGGTGGACATCAATCCGTTCGCGGTGGCTGTTGCTCGGTTCCGGCTGTTGGTTGCGGCTATGGCGGCGAGTGGTGTGCGAACGCTGGCTGAGGCTGCAAAGTACGAGTGGCCGGTCCACCTGGCAGTGGGGGACTCGCTCATCAAGGCTCGGCAGTTGGAGCTGACGCTGGGTGAGGGCGAGGACGGGATCGACGACCCGCTGGCCTCGTTCGCGTACGCCACGGAGGACGTGCACGAGTACCCGGCGATTCTCCAGCAGGGGCGCTATCACGTGGTGGTGGGGAACCCGCCGTATATCACGGTGAAAGATAAAAAGCTGAATTTCTTGTACCGGGAGCTGTACGACGCTTGCGGCGGCACTTACGCGCTCTCGGTGCCGTTTGCTCAGCGCTTCTTTGAACTCGCCAAGCGTGGCGATGCTGAGGGTCGCGGGTACGGCATGGTTGGACAAATCACTGCGAACTCTTTTATGAAACGCGAGTTCGGCGCGAAGCTGATTGAAAACTACTTCCTTAATCGGGTTGAGTTGACGGAGGTTATTGACACTTCAGGCACCTACATTCCCGGGCATGGAACACCGACAGTCATCCTTGTGGGTAAACGACGGGAAGGGAGTAGGCGGTCGACGGCGATTAGGACGGTGCGTAGCGTCCAGGGTGAACCGGGCGTTCCCGAACGCGCTGAAGACGGAATGGTCTGGCGTGCGATTGTAGATCAAATCGACAAACCACGTTCACTGAGTCAGTGGGTGACCGTGGACGATTTGAGTCGTGATCGATACTTCCGCAAGCAGCCGTGGATTCTAGCTGATGGTGGGCTGGAGATGGCTGAGTCCGTGGCTAAATTCTCGGTAAGCCACTTGGGGGATCGTGCTCAAAGAGTCGGCTTCGTGGGAATGACTCATGCGGATGATGTGATGGTTCGTCCTCGTAGGGCTTGGCCTGCCGATATGGAGGCCTTCCTGCAGCCAATTGCAGGAGGGGACGATGTGCGAGATTGGGAGTCATCGGCCGAGACATCAACTTTCTTTCCCTATACGTCTGAACGAACACTGAGGCCGCTTACGGAAGCTGTTGGTACGTCCCCTGGGCTGTGGCCGTATCGCGCCGAGCTTGCTTTGCGCGCCACTTTTTCCGGTGGAACCTACAACTCTGCTGGGCGTCCATGGTGGGAGTGGCACCAACTTCCCAGAGACAAAGAGGCTCATCGTTGGTCTATTGCCTTCGCCGAGGTTGCGACTCACAACCATTTTGTTTTGGATCGAGGTCATTCGATCTACAAGCAGTCTGCCCCTGTTATCAAACTAAGCAAGGACTCTAGCGAAAAGGAGTACCTTGACCTCACGGCCTTGCTTAACAGCTCCGTCGCCGCTCTCTGGCTTAAGTTGAACTGCCACAGCAAGGGGGGCAGCGGGCTCGGTAGAGGATTTCAGGACGAAGCCTGGGAAGAGCGAGGGCAGTACAACGGCTCCAAGGTTGAACAGTTTCCGATTCCTGCCGCCTACCCAAGCGTCCTCGCCGTGGCAATGGACGCTCTGTCCCAGCAACTGACTTGCGGCAGCCCCGCAGCCGTGGCCTCCGAGTCAGTCCCTACTATCGGAGTCCTCCGTGAAGCTCGCAAGGCATGGGAATTCACCCGCGCCCGCATGATCGCCCTCCAGGAGGAGTTGGACTGGCAGGTCTACTCCCTCTACAACCTCCACTCCGAAGACCTCCGCGTCTCCGCGGACCCCGACGACCCCAACATCCCCGAACTCTCCCTTGGTGAGCGCGCCTTCGAGATCGTCCTCGCCCGCCGCGTAGCCGCAGGCGAGGCCAGCGACGAGTGGTTCAAGCGGCACAACTCCACGCCCATTACGGAGATCCCGGCCCACTGGCCCGCCCCCTACCGCGAGATCGTCCAGAAGCGCATCAACGTCATCGAGTCGAACCGCGCCATCGGCATGGTCGAGCGCCCCGAATACAAGCGCCGCTGGGCCACCGAGGGTTGGGACGCGCTCCAGGAGAAGGCCCTGCGCTCCTGGCTGCTGGACCGTATGGAGAACCGCGATCACTGGTTCGACGAGAACGGTCAGCCCATCATCCTCACCCTGGCCCGTCTCACCGACGCCCTCTCCCGTGACGAGGACTTCGTCTCCGTCGCCAAGCTCTACGCCCCCCGCAAGGAACTCGCCAAGGTCGTCGCCGAGCTGATCACCGACGAGCACGTGCCGTTCCTCTCCGCCCTGCGCTACAAGCCGTCCGGCATGAAGAAGCGGGCCGACTGGGAAGAGGTCTGGGATCTCCAGCGCAAGGAGGATGCCGCCCCCGACGAGCCGGCCAAGCGGAAGATCCGGGACTCCATCCCCGTACCGCCGAAGTACACCTCGGCCGACTTCCTCCGCCCCTCCTACTGGAGGGCGCGCGGCAAGCTGGACGTGCCCAAGGAGCGGTTCATCTCCTACGGGCAGACCAACGCCGCCACCCCTGAGCTGTACGGGTGGGCCGGCTGGGACCACCGGGAGCAGGCGCAGGCCCTCGCCACGTACTTCACCAACACCGCGTTGTCCACCGAGGAGATCACCCCGTTCCTCGCCGGCCTGCTGGAACTCCAGCCGTGGCTGTACCAGTGGCACAACGAGTTCGACATGCTCTACAGCGGCTCCCCGGCCGACTTCTTCGCCGGCTACCGCCAGCAGATGCAGGGCGAGCACGGACTCACGGACGACGACCTCCGGAACTGGCGTCCCCCGGCCGCAACCCGAGGCCGTCGGGCCGCAATTAAGGCGTAGCTGGAAACGACTCGGTGTCGCGCCCATACGCCGATGCCGAGTCTGCCGGTCGAGGGGCCACCCCGTGCGGGCGTGGGTGGCCTCCGGCCGGTACACGCAGCTCGGCCCATACGGTCTTGCCTGGGGCGGCCGGGCGAGGCGCGACGCCCCAGTCGTCCGCGAGGGCGGCTACGAGGAGCAGGCCCCGGCCGGACTCGGATGCGGAGTCGGGGGTCGGGGGAGTGGATGGGGGCTGCTTTTCGCCGCGGGTGTCGGTCACCTCGATGCGGAAGGTGTCTTCGACCAGGGTGAGCTGGAGCTTGAATTCCCGGCCGGGGACGTGCCCGTGGCGTACGGCGTTGGTGGTGAGTTCGGCCGCGATGAGGGTGAGCGTCTCGTTGACCGGGTTCGTGTAGGGGTGGCCCCAGTCGTTCAGTCGGTGTGAGACGAGTCGGCGGGCGAGGCGGGCACCGCGTGGGGTTGAGGTGAAGCGCATGGTGAACTCGTTTTCGGGGGCGAGGTGCTGTGGCATATGCCCGTTCGGGGGAGTTGCTGACTTCATGGAGTCAACGGTCGCGGACCCTGCGTAGCGTTGACCAGGAGCGACGTGCTGACGGGTGCGGGCTGTACACGTCGGCCGTGCGCTTGTACGTGGTGTTGGCGTGACCGGATCCAGGGCCGCGCGTTGGGCGGGCGGAGTCCGGTGGCTGTGGTGGTCGTACGGGAGGAGTCGCGGCGTGGACGACGAGGTTCAGCAGCCGGAGTACGAGGTCGGGACGGGCATGCTGTACGTGTTCGGGCGGCAGTTGAAGCTGTTCCGGGAGCGGGCGGGCATGGATCGGGCGAAGCTCGGTTCGCTGACCGGGTACTCGGCCTCGACGATCGCGTCGTTCGAGCAGGGGAGACGTATTCCGCCGCCGAAGTTCATCGACCGGGCCGATGAACTGCTGGACGCAGCTGGGGTGTTGAGCGCGAGCAAGGAGGAGGTGGCTCGGGCTCAGTATCCGGCATTCTTCCGGGATGCGGCCAGGTTGGAGGCTGAGGCGGTTGAGCTTCACGTGTACGCCAACCAGGCGGTGCCTGGGCTCTTGCAGACCGAAGAGTACGCGCGGGCGGTGTTCACCAACTGGCGGCCCTTGCTGCACGAGGACGTGGTCGAGCAGAGGGTGACAGCGCGGCTGGCCCGGCAGGAGATCTTCGGCCGTACGCGGTTGCCTACCATCAGTTTCGTCATCGAGGAGTCGGTCCTGCGTAGACCGCTGGGCGGGTGGGGCGTCATGCGGGGGCAGTTGGAGCAGATCCTGCTCCATGGCCAGCGGCGTAACGTGGAAGTCCAGGTGCTGCCGACCGAGCGGGACGAACACGCCGGACTGGCTGGTCCGTTCACCTTGATCGAGACGAACGAAGGGCGGAGGATCGCGTACGTGGAGGCTCAGCAGGACAGTCGCCTCTACACGGCGCGGAAGCCAGTCCGGGAGATCGAGGAGCAGTACGGACTCCTTCGGGCCCAAGCGCTCACTCCGCGCGAGTCGCTGGCCTTCGTCGAGAAGTTGCTTGGAGAGAGATGAACGTCGAACAGCCTGTGCCTGAGTCCGCTTGGTTCAAAAGCAGTTACAGCAGTGGGGCAGGCGGCGAATGCGTCGAGGTCGCCGCCACCCCCGACAGAGTTCACGTCCGCGACTCGAAGGACATAGCCCGTGCCCCACTGACCGCAGGACCCACGGCTTGGACCGCGTTCGTCCAGTTCGCGGCCCTCTGACAGGGGCGGCACCGATCGCAGGGCCTTCCGGCAGGCGTGTGCTGGCCGGAAGGCCCTGCGCATGTCCGCCTCCGCAGCACCTTCAGCAGCACCTGGCGCTTGCTCGCCGGGTGCCGAGCCGACGGCCGGCTGCCACGGCGATCAACGTCCCGGGGGGACGACCGACAGCGTGAGGGACCCAGCTCGCACACCACCGTCACTCACATCACGAGGTCCCAACGGAGCTGACAAAGTACGGCCCTTGGAGCGCGGAGCTGCTGTACGTTCCTGCCATGAAGCAGGGTAAAGAGGTCGAGAACCCCGAGTCGCGTTTCTTCACGCTGCTGCTGGCGGCAGCGAAGCTTCCGGGTGTGCGTATCCACAGGGACACGTACCTCCGAAGTGCGCTGGCTCGCAGTTGCTCCGAGGACGACATCCGAAGGGCGATAGAAGAGACCCCCGCTGCGGCGGGCATCCCTGCCGAGGTTCTCGACAAGGCGGCCAACGACTCCATCCGCTACGAGACGGCCAAGGTCAGTGCGCTGTCCGCGGCTGCCGGGCTGCCCGGTGTCCTCGCCCTTCCCGCCACGGTTCCCGCCGACATGGCCCAGTACGTCGGCCACATGCTGCGTATCGCGCAGAAGCTCGCCTATCTCTACAGCTGGCCCGATCTGTTCTCCGACGAGGGCGATGACGTCGATGACGCGACCAAGGGGGTCCTCACGCTGTTCTTCGGCGTGATGTTCGGCACCCAGTCGGCGAACGCCGCGGTGGGGAAGGTCGCGGGGATGATGTCGGAGCAGGTCGCCAAGAAGCTGCCCAGGATGGCACTCACCCATGGGGCCATCTATCCCGTCGTGAAAAAGGTCGCGGGCTACCTCGGTGTCAGGATGACGACGCAGTCCTTCGCGACGACCGTCTCGAAGGCCATCCCTCTCGTCGGCGCCGCTGTCTCCGGCACGCTCACCTTCGCGACCTACCGCCCCATGGCCAAGCGGCTCAAGAAGCACCTCTCCGACTCGGAACTGGCGAAGCCGACGCACCGAGTCGTGGTGGTGGAAGCCGAGGCAGTTCACGAGTCCTTCGTCGCGGAACATGCCGAGAGCCCTACCTCGGACGGAACCGCCGTCACGGAAGAGGGCCCTCGGTCCTCGTAGCTCACCCGCTGTGAAGGGCGGAGGGGCGGTCCCGCCTGCACGTTCAGGCCGGACGAGTGGATCGGCTTCGTCCGTACTGTGCGAGCCGGTCAGTCCTGGGGTGTCAGAGGAGTACCGGTCGGGTCGATGGCGTGAGGGCGCGCCGTAATTGCCCGGCGGATGGCGGGCGGGAATTCGGCGCAGGGGCGAGCGGTGGCCTCAGTAGTGGTAGCGAGCCTTGAGGATCTTGACTTCCTTCTCGTCCACCCGGTAGACGAGCCGGTGCTCGTCGTCGATCCGGCGTGACCAGTAGCCGGACAGGTCACCCTTCAAGGGCTCCGGCTTGCCGATGCCGGTGAAGGGGGTGCGCTGGATCTCCGCGATGAGTCGTGTGATCCTGCGGGCCATGGCGCGGTCCGAGCCGAGCCGGAACAGGAAGTCCTCCCACCCGGCCGGGTCGAAGTGGACGCTCCTCACCCGTCACCCGCCAGCTCTTCCAGCTCTGCCATGGTCTTGGTGACCACGGCCTCGCCGGCCCTGTCCCGTGCGACGGCTTCCATGAGGCTGCGCGCGTTGGCCGGGGAGCGCAGCAGGTAGACGGTCTCCTGCCAGGAGTCGTAGTCCTCGGCGGACATCAGTACCGCGTCGCCGCTCTTGGAGCTGATGCGCACGGGGGTGTGGTCGTCGTTGACGCGCTTGATGAGCGGGAAGAGGTCCTTGCGGGCCTCGCTGGCGCTTATGGTCATCTGCGGCACCCCTCTCTGGTACCGGAAAATGGTACGGCAATGGTACGGCTTTCCTGTACAGGTCGCAGACTGGGATGTCTCTGCCGGTCCTGATCGGATTCCGGCGGGCCGTGGCGGGAAGGCCGCCGGTTGATCGGTCGGTATGAAGGCGGGTATACAGCGCAAGGGGGAGTAAGCGCCTGCCCGGCGGCCGGATGCTCCCGGCACGGGTGGGCAGCGGCCCGCCTGCGCTGTGGTCGGTCGGCTTCGCTGTCGTCGGTCGGCCGGACCGGCAGCGGACATCCCGCACGATCGAGGACAAGCGGTGGCCGAGGCCACCAGATGGAGAGCGTGACCTGTAATGGCCCAGCAGCCGCCCCTCCTGCGCGATGTCATCGACATCAAGGAGTCCATCTCCACCTCGGACTTCGTGCTGTCCCTCGCCGAGGCGACGACCCCCGAGGGCGCCGGGCACGCGCTCAAGGACTACGTCGTCACCGAGCGGTTGCTGGACAACTTCGACGAGGCGCTGGCCCTCATCAAGTCGGCACTGGACGGGCATCGTTCCAAGGCGGCGTATCTCCACGGCTCGTTCGGTTCCGGCAAGTCGCACTTCATGGCCGTGCTGTACGCGCTCCTCAGCGGGAACCCGGCCGCCCGCGCGCGTACCGAGTTCGACCCGGTGCTGACCAAGCACGAGTGGCTGACCACGGACGGCAGGAAGTTCCTGCTCGTGCCGTACCACATGCTCGGCGCCAAGGCCCTCGAACAGCGCGTGCTCGGCGGGTACGTGCACCACGTCAAGAAGCTGCACCCGGAGGCGCCCACCCCGCAGGTGTACCGGACCGACTCCCTCTTCGCCGACATCCGCGCCATGCGCGCCAACATGGGTGACGAGGCCGTCATCCGGGGCCTCGGCACCGGCGTGGACGACGATGACGAGGACGAGTGGGGCGAGGGCTTCACCTGGACCCCGCAGCTCCTCGACACCGCGCTCGCCGCCGAGGAGAACCACGAGGCGGGCACCCCGCTCAACCTCCGCAACCCCTCCACCCCGGCCGAGCTGCGCGCCAAGCTGGTCAACGACGCCGGCACCAACCTCCTCCCCGGCTTCGCCAAGAACGCCGCCGAGGACGAGCACGGGTTCATCTCCCTGGACGCCGGCCTGTCCGTCATCGCCGAGCACGCCAAGTCGCTCGGCTACGACGGGCTCATCCTGTTCATGGACGAGCTGATCCTGTGGCTGGCCACCCTCATCCACGACCAGAAGTTCGTCGCGCGCGAAGCCAGCAAGATCACGAACTTCGTGGAGGGTGGCGACGCCCGCCGCGCCATCCCCGTCGTGTCGTTCATCGCCCGCCAACGCGACCTGCGCGAGCTGGTCGGCGAGGAAGTGTCCGGCGCGGCCGAGTCGTCCATCCAGGACACCCTGAACCTGGCCTCCGGCCGGTTCGACAAGATCACCCTGGAGGACCGCAACCTCCCCCAGATCGCCCACGCCCGCCTCCTCAAGCCCAAGGACGCCGAGGCGGAACGGCTCGTCGACGCGGCCTTCGAGCAGACCAAGCGAGTCGGCTCCCAGGTCTGGGACACGCTCCTCGGCTCCGAGAAGGGCACCACCGGCGCGGACGCCGAGTCGTTCCGGCTGACGTACCCGTTCTCGCCGGCGTTCATGGACACCCTCGTCCACATCTCGTCCGCTTTGCAGCGCTCCCGTACCGGTCTGAAGCTGATGGGCCAGCTCCTCGCCGACCACCGCAACGAGATCCGCCTCGGGCAGCTCATCCCCGTCGGCGACCTCTACCCGGTGATCGCGGAGGGCGGCGACAAGCCGTTCACCGACAGTCTGAAGGTCGTCTTCGAGGCCGCCGACAAGCTGTACAGGACCAAGCTGCGGCCCTACCTGCTCAGCTCCTACGACATCACCGAGGACGACGTCGAGCAGTACCTCAACCGGCCGGAGGCCATCACCGACTCCCAGCGCGCCAACCGCTGCCGGATGTTCGTCGGCGACAACCGGCTCGTCTGCACGCTTCTGCTGTCCGCGCTCGCACCCAGCGTGCCCTCCCTGTCCGAGCTGACCATCCGGCGGCTCGGCGCGCTCAACCACGGGTCGGTCCTCGCCCCCATCCCGGGCGCCGAGGTCGGCATCATCAAGAACAAGGTCGCCGAGTGGGCCGCCCGGTTCCCCGAGATCAAGGAGACCGGCACCGACGCCAACCCCGGCGTACGGCTGGAGCTGTCCGGCGTCGACGTGGACTCCGTCATCGCCAACGCCCAGGTCAACGACAACCCCGGCAACCGCGTCACGCTCGCCCGCCGCCTGCTGTCCGAGGAACTGGGCGTCGAGCACGGCCAGTTGAGCGACCAGCTCAGTTTCACCTGGCGTGGCACCGCCCGCACCGCCGAGATCGTGTTCGGCAACGTCGCCGACGAGGACGAACTGCCCGATCACGACCTCATGCCGCAGGAGGAGGGCCGCTGGCGGATCGCCATAGACCTTCCCTTCGACGAGGGTGAATGGGGGCCCGTCGAGGACGTCAACCGCATCCGCCGGTTGCGCGAGCGGCAGCAGGGCGAGCGTTCCCGTACCGTCGCCTGGCTGCCCGCGCACCTGTCCGCGCAGCGCTTCAACGACTTCCGGCGCCTCGTCGTCATCGACAAGGCCCTCGCCGACGAGCACCGTTTCGACACCCAGTACGCCGGCCACCTCAACGCCGACAACCGCAGCCGCGCCAAGGGCCTCCTGGAAACCCAGCGCGAGGCTCTGCTCAAGCAGGTCAAGGGCGCATTCAAGCAGGCGTACGGGCTTGCCCAGAAGCAGGCCGCCGACGTCGTGCCCGACTTCGACGACCACCTCGTCGCGCTGCCCGACGTCGACGGCCTCACCCTGTCCTTCGGGCAGAGCCTGCACGACGGCATCCGGCATGTGGCGGGCAAGCTGCTCGCGCATCAGTACCCGGCGCATCCCGACCTCGACCCCGACGGCACCGGCTCCGCGGTCAAGCCCGCCGACACGAAGAAGGTGTTCACCCATGTCCGGGCCGCCGCCGAGGCGCGCGACGGGCGGGTGGAAGTCCCGGCCGCCGACCGCAAGCTCATGCAGCGGATCGCCGGGCCGCTGCGTCTCGGGCAGCAGAAGGAGGCGTACTTCGAGCTGACCCGCTACTGGGCCGACCACTTCCGCCGGCTCGCCAGCGCACAGGGCGTCACCGGGGATCTGTCCCTGATCACCCTGACCGACTGGACCGACAAGCCCGAGCCGCGCGGCCTGCCCGACTTCCTCGCCCGGCTCGTCGTCGCCGCATTCGCCGAGATGGACGACCGGGTGTGGGTGCGCGGCGGCACCGTCCTCGACCCCGCGCCGGAACTGTCCGCGATCAGGGACCACGACGCCCTGCGCAGCCAGCCGCTGCCCGCCGAGTCCGACTGGGACAGCGCACGGCAGCGCTTCGAAACGATCTTCGGGCAGAAGGCGCCCGCCCTGCGGCGCGGACGCATGGTCAACCAGTTCGCCCGCCAGATTATCGAGGCAGCCCGTGCCCAGCGGGACCACGCGGCCGACCTGGTCCACCAGCTGGAGGCCCACGCCTCCTTCCTGGGCCTCGACCAGACCGCCGACACCGGGCGGCTCGCCCTCGCCCGCCGCTCCCTGCAACTGCTGGACGCGCTCACGGCGGAGGCCGGCAAGGGCGCGGCCGGGGCGAAGAAGACCGTGGAGGCCCTCGCCTCCTTCGACCTGGGCGAAACCAGCGCCGACCGGTACGGCACCTCCATCAAGCAGGCCCGCGGCGTCGCGGAGGCCGTCGCCTCCGCGCCCTGGAGCACCCTCGAACTCGCCGCCGGACTCGGCCCCGAGGGCGCGGCCCTGCTCGACTCGCTGCGCAACGTGGCCCGCGACGACCAGCGCACCGCGGATCTGCGTGACGCCCTGACCCGCACCCAGCGCGAGGTCGTCGCCCTGGTGAAGCGCACCCAGGCCGCGGCCCGGCCGTCCGCACCCGTCGTGCCGACTCGGCCCACGGCGGGCGACCTGTCCCTCGACACGCCGACCAGCGACCCGCGTATCCCCTTCACCCCGCAGGAGACACCCGCTCCGGCCTCCTCGGGCAGTGGCACCGCGCGGACGTCCGGTGGCCGCCGTACGACGGTGGCGCGGGCCGCCGCCGATCTGCGGGCGGAGCTGTCCGAACTGGCTGCCCGCCACCCCGACGCGACCATCGAGATCACCTGGAAGGTCGTCGAATGACGGACACCGTCGCTGCCGCCGCCCCGGGCGCCGTCCGGCTGAACACGGCGACCGTCACCCAGTACCTGTCCTCGCAGTCCTCCCTCGCCGCCTCCCTGACAGGAGACGGCGGGGGCAGGCGCCGGGTCGTGCTGCTGCGGTCCGCGCCCCAGTGGGACGGTCCCGCGGAACCCGCCTGGGCGGAGGGGCGGACGGCCGGTGTCGCAGTGGGGTCCTCACCGCTCGCCGTCCACGAACTCGTCCTCGATCACCTGGCGGGCCGCCGGTCCGGCCCCGCCGTGCTGGTCGTCCTCACCGACCGCGAGCAGAACGAACTCGACCCGGCGATCCTCGCCCGCGTCCACAAACTGCGCATCGACACGGTCGACAGCTGGGACGTCGTACGGGAGGCGTTCGGCGCCCGGCAGATCGACCCGCGCCTCAAGGACGTCAACTGGGCCGCCGAAGCCCTCCTCGACGCCACACCCCCCGGCGGATGGCCGCCCGTGCCCGGCGGCTGGCTGTCCCGCCAGCACGCCCTCACCGCGCTCGCCCAGCGCCGCCTGCGCCTCGGCCGCTACGACACCGAGGGCGGTACGCGACGCCCCGGCGACGACCGGCTCGACGCACAGACCCTGCTGCACTGGTCGACCCGCCCCGGTGCTCCGGAACGTCTCCTCGGGCTGCGCGGCCCGGAGCGCGCCGGGCTGAGCGCCTTCCTCGGCGAGGAGGACCAGGCCGGCCTCGCAGGCCGGGCCCTGCTCGCCCTCGTCGACGCCGAACGCGGCGCGGACGCCGCCGCCTTCGGACTCGTCTGTGCGGCACTGTGGCAGCACGCCGAGCCCGCTCCCGAGACGTACCGGGCCCGGGGCCGCGCCGAACGCTACTTCGGCGAGCAACCTCCGGCGATCGGTGAACAGCTCGACGTCCTGGTGTCCGTCTTCGGCCGGTCCGCCGAGGAGTACGTGACGACGCTGCTGACGGCCGGGCACCGCAGCGGCGGCGACGCGGACCAGGCCCGCGAGGCACGCCGAACCTCCGGTACCGTGCTCGACCGGGCAGCCGCGCTGGCACGCCAGTTCGGCGCGGAGCAGGCCGTCGCGGCGAGCCCCGTATTGCGTGGCGGACTCGAGGCCCGGTTCACGGCTGTCGGACGGGCGCTCGCAGCGGGCGACAGGGCCATGGTGGCGGACGCCGTCCGGCGCCTGGAGGACCACCGGCTCGCCGCCGAGCCGGAGGAGTCCGCCCGCATCGAACGCGCCCGCATGGGACAGCGCCTCGCCCGCTGGCTGGCCACCGACCCGCCCACCGAGGCCCTCACCGTCGCCGACGCCACACAGCGGCACGTCGCCGAAACCGGCTGGGCCGACCTCGCCCTGGAGCACATCGAGGCCGGCGGCGACCGGGACCCCGTCCTCAAGGCCGCGTACGACACCCTCGGCACACGCGTCCGCGACCGGCGCCGGCAGATCGACGCCTTCTTCGCGCGCTCTTTGGCCGCCTGGACGCAGGCCGGCACCCATCCCGGCAGCATGCTCACCGTCGAGACCTTCCTCGACCGCGTGGTCGGGCCGGTCGTGCGACGCGGTGAGGAACGGCGGGTGCTGCTGCTTGTCCTCGACGGCATGAGCGCTGCCATAGCGAACGAACTCGGCGAGGAACTGCGTGCCGCCTGGGCGGAGTTCGACCCGCTGCCCGAGAACGCTCCGCAACGTCGGGCGATGGCCGCCGCACTGCCCACCCTGACGGCCGTGTCCCGGACCTCGCTGTTCGCGGGCACGCTGAGGAAAGGCACCCAGGCCGACGAGAAGCGGCTCTTCCCCACGCTGAAGCTGTGGGGTGGCGCCCCGGCCGCCGTCTTCCACAAGGACGACCTGCGCACCGAGACCGCGGGCGACACCTTCGGCCCGGCCCTCACGGAAGCGCTCACCGACGGCCGGACGCATGTCGCCGTCGTCCTCAACGCCATCGACGACCGCCTCGCCAAGGAACAGAAGCTCGGCGACGGGGCCTGGCGCGTCGACGACGTCCCCGGCCTGCGCGACCTGCTGCGCGTGGCGGCGGCCCAGGGTATGGCCGTCATCCTCACCAGCGACCACGGCCACGTCGTCGACCGGCACGGAACGAAGGTCGACGCCGCCGCCGAGCCCGCGTCCGCCCGGCACCGCCTGCCCGGCGACGGCCCGCTCGCCGACCGGGAGATCGTCCTCTCCGGGCCGCGCGTGGTGTGGCCCGAGCCCGGCGCGTCCATCGTGGCGCTGTGGGACGCCGACTCCCGCTACACCGCCCTCAAGGCCGGCTACCACGGCGGGGCCTCCCTCGCCGAGTTCACCATCCCGGTGCTCGCCTTCCTGCCGTTCGGGGCGGAACCGCCGAAGGGATGGCGGGAGTTGGGGGACCAGCGGCCGGTCTGGTGGGCCCCGGAGGAGGTCGGAAGGGCACCGCTGCCGAGTGAGCCCACCACTCAGCTGCTGGTCGGCGCGATCCCCTCCGCGCCGAAGAGGCCGACGGGGAAGCCCCAGAAGAAGCAGGCGGAACTCGCGCGCACGCACGACGCGCTCTTCGACGTGGGGCTGACCACCGAGGGAGACGACGCCCTGCTCACCCCGACCCTCGTCTCCCGGACCGAGGCGCTCGTGACGGCGCTGCTCGACTCGGAGACGTACCAGGGACAGCTCGGCGGTCTGGCCCGCAAGCCTCAGCAGGAGCAGGTCCACAAGGCCCTCGCCGCCTTGCTCGACGCGGGCGGCACCCTGCCGGTGACCGCGCTCGCCCAGCGCGCGGGCATGCCCACGAGTCGAGGCGACGGGTTCGCCGCGGTCCTGCGGCAGCTCCTCAACTACGACGGCGTACAGGTGCTGGAGACCCTGCCGGACGGGCGCACGCTACGGCTGCACGAGGCACTGCTGCGCGAGCAGTTCGGCCTCGCAGCGGGCTGACGGACAGGGGGCGGTCTGCCTCCGGCAGACCGCCCCCTGAAGGCGCTACACGTCGCGCTTCACGTGGTTGAGCACGTTCCCCCCGCGCTGCTGCCCGTCCAGTAGCAGGAGGTCGGCCATCGGGTCCCCGTCCGGTCGCGCGCCGGTGAGGGTCCGGGAGCGGAACCGGGTGGCGCCGCCGGTCTGCAGCGTCATCACGACGCCGAGCGGGTAGTCCAGTGTCACCGTCGCGTTGATCGCCCGATCCGGTCGTCGTCCCACTTCCAGTTCCGCTGGAAGTCGGGCAGTTGTAAGGAACCCGAGGCGACATCCGCCAGGACGTCCTTCAACTTCACGTTGTCGGGGGCCGCCATGTGATTCCAAGCCAACCCTGTTTCCTATACGCAGAGTGATTCCAACAGCGCTTCGCTGTAACCGTCAACCCATTCGCGGAAGTAGGGCGGCGCGGCCGGGACAGCACGTGGTCGCTGGAGCACCCCGGAACGCACCGGTCCTGTACAGCGGTGCTCCGGGAAATGGAAGACTGGTTCCTGTGAGCACCACCGGATCCCAGCGCCCCGCTCAGGTCAGCGCCGCCCGCCGCCGTACCGTCATCGATGCGCTGCGGCGCGGAGCCGTGCCCGAGAGCGGGCTCGATCTGCTGGCCACCGGACTCGGCCGGTTCGAAGCGGCCCTCGACGCGGAGCTGGACGCCGTCGCGTCCGGCGAGTCCGTGTTCAAGGCCGTGCGGGGTGAGTACGGGTCCGGCAAGACGTTCTTCACCCGCTGGTTGGGGGAGCGGGCCAAGCGCCGGAACTTCGCCGTGGCCGAGATCCAGATCTCGGAGAACGAGACACCGCTGCACAAGCTCGAGACGGTCTACCGGCGGCTCACCGAACGCCTCACCACCTCCAGCTTCCCGCCCAGCGCCCTGCGGCCCGTGGTCGAGGCCTGGTTCTACGCCCTGGAGGAGGACGCCCTCGCGGCCGGCGCGACCGAGGACGAGCTGCCGGGTGAGGTGGAGAAGCTGCTCGTCGCGCGGCTCGCCGAGGTCTCCCGGCAAGCCCCGGCCTTCGCCACCGCGCTGCGCGGCTACCGGGCCGCCCTAGCGGCCGGCGACGAGGCAACCGCTGCGGCCGTCCTGGCGTGGCTCGGCGGCCAGCCGCACGTCGCGGCCTCCGCCCGCAGGTCCGCCGGGGTGCGCGGCGACCTCGACCACTTCGGCGCCCTTGGCTTCCTGCAAGGGCTCCTCACCGTGCTGCGCGACTCCGGGCACACTGGGCTCTTCGTCGTCCTCGACGAGGTGGAGACGCTTCAGCGGGTCCGTTCGGACGCCCGGGACAAGGCGCTCAACGCGCTGCGGCAGCTCATCGACGAGGTGCACTCGGGCCGCTTCCCCGGCCTGTACCTCGTCATCACGGGCACGCCCGCCTTCTACGACGGTCAGCAGGGTGTGCAGCGGTTGGCCCCGCTCGCCCAGCGGCTCGCCACCGACTTCACCACCGACCCCCGCTTCGACAACCCCCGCGCAGTGCAGATCAGGCTTCCTGGTTTTGACCAGGAGTCTTTGGTCGGCCTCGGTGTCACCATCCGGGATCTGTACGCGGATGCCGCCGCGTCGCCCGAGCGCGTGCGGACGATCGTCGACGACGCCTACGTCGCGGACCTCGCGCGGGCCGTCGGCGGGGCGCTGGGCGGGAAGGTCGGGGTGGCTCCCCGCCTGTTCCTGAAGAAGCTCGTGGGGGATGTGCTCGACCGCGTCGACCAGTTCGACGACTTCGACCCCCGGCAGCACTACCGGCTGACCGTCGCGAGCAGCGAACTCACCGACGTGGAGCGGAACCTGGCCGCCACGGTCCTCTCCGGCAGCTCTGCCTCGGCCGGCGACATCGACCTGGAGCTGTGATGGCGGCAGACCCAGGGAGCCCGGCCGGTACGGGCCCGGGTGAGGACGGGACCGACGTACTCGACCGGCTCGACCCCGTCGTCCTGCACCACATCGTCAACACCCTCGGTTGGCCCGACCTGCGCCCCCTCCAGCGGGCGGCGATCACGCCGCTCATGGACGGCCAGGACGCCGTACTGCTGGCGCCGACTGCGGGCGGTAAGACCGAGGCGGCCTGCTTCCCGCTGCTATCGGCGATGGCCGAGCAGGGGTGGACCGGTACCTCGGTGCTGTACCTGTGCCCGCTCAAGGCACTTCTCAACAACCTGGTCGGCCGCGTCGACGCGTACGCCCAGTGGCTGGGGCGGCGCGCGGCGCTCTGGCACGGCGACACCAAGGAGTCGCAACGGCAGCGCATCCGTACCGAGGCGCCGGACATTCTGCTCACGACCCCCGAGTCCCTCGAAGCGATCCTCATCGGCGTCAAGACCGACCACGATCGCCTGCTCGGCGGTGTGCGGGCCGTCGTCGTCGACGAGGTGCACGCCTTCGCGGGCGACGACCGGGGATGGCACCTGCTCGCCGTGCTCGAACGGCTGGCGAGGGTCACCGGGCGGCCCATCCAGCGCATCGGGCTCTCGGCGACCGTCGGTAATCCGGCTCAGCTGCTGCACTGGCTGCAAGGCGCGGGTGCCGAAAGCCGTGCCGGCCAGGTCGTCGCCCCGGGAGTGCAGTTGCCGCCCGCTTCAGACGGAGGCGGACACACCGACAGGGCCCCTGTCGCCCAACTCCGCAGGCCGGCGGGCGAGGTGGAACTCGACTACGTCGGCTCCCTCGACAACGCCGCCAAACTCATCGCAGCCCTGCACCGGGGAGAGAAACGGCTCGTCTTCTGCGACTCCCGCCGCCAGGTCGAGGAGCTGGGCGCCGCACTGCGGGCACGCGAGGTGACCGTATTCCTGTCCCACGCCTCCCTCTCCGTCGACGAACGCTCCCGCTCCGAGCAGGCCTTCGCCGAGGCACGCGACTGCGTCATCGTCTCCACCTCCACCCTTGAACTCGGCATCGACGTCGGTGACCTTGACCGCGTCGTCCAGATCGACTCACCGGCCTCCGTCGCCTCGTTCCTGCAACGCATCGGCCGCACCGGCCGGCGCCCCGGCACCGTACGCAACTGCCTGTTCCTCACCACCCGCAAGGAGACGCTGCTGCAGGCGGCGGGCCTGCTGCTGCTGTGGTCGCGGGGCTGGGTGGAGCCGGTCGTGCCCCCTCCCGAGCCGCGCCACCTCGTGGCCCAGCAACTGCTCGCCGTCACCCTGCAACAGCACAAACTCGGGGACCAGTTGTGGGACCGGCAGTGGAACGGACTCGCCCCCTTCGACCGGTCCGCCGCGCCGATTGTGCGCTTCCTCACCGAGGAGGGCTTCCTCGACAGCGACGGCGGCATGCTGTTCGTCGGGCCCGAGGCGGAACGCCGTTTCGGCAAGCGGCACTTCATCGACCTCACCGCGTCCTTCACCGCGCCGCCGCAGTTCACCGTCCTGTCCGGACGCACAGAGATCGGCCGCACCGACCCGAGCGTGCTCACCGAGGAACATTCCGGGCCGCGACGGCTGCTGCTCGGCGGACGCAGCTGGCAGGTCACGTACATCGACTGGCTGCGCAAACGCGTCTTCGTCGAGCCCGCTGACGGCGGCGGCATCGCCAAGTGGATGAACGGCGGCGTCGCCGGACTGTCGTACGCCCTGACACGTGCCATGCGCGAGGTGCTGCTGGGTACCGACCCGCCTGTCTCCCTCACCCGGCGTGCGGAGGCGTGCCTGGCCGAGCAGCGCGAGACCGAGGCACCCGGCACCGTGCACCCCGGCGGCACGCTGATCACGCGCGTCGGCTCCGACGTCCGCTGGTGGACCTGGGCCGGTTACCGCGCTAACGCCACCCTGGCGGCCACCCTCCAGTCGGTGACCGACCCCCTGCAACGGCCCACCGACAGCTGGTTGCGCCTGCGCGAGAACCTCACTCCGGCGGACTGGCGCGCGGCCCGTGAGAACGTCGGTGACAATCTCGTCCTGCCTGACGTGGACCGTCGGGCCGTACGCGGCCTCAAGTTCTCCGCCGCCCTGCCGGAACGCCTCGCCGTGGCGACGGTGGCGGCCCGCTTGGCCGACTTCGAGAGCGCCCGCTCGGTGCTCCGTGAGTCGGTGCGCTTTCAGCACGACGGCTGAATCGGAAAAGCCGCCAAGGCCGCGGCAGCCGGACGCCGGGCGTTACGCCCGCCCCAACTGCTCCGTCACCTCGCGGAGACATCTTCGAGCGCATCGAGCGGACCGTCTGACCCCAACAGTGACGACGCCCCCGTCCCGGACCGCTTCAGGGCTGGGTGTCTCCTTACGTAGCCATCAAGGTAGCCACACAAGCGCCCTCGCTCCGCGTTTGCACAGGTCATAGCGCTGCGGTGATCTTCCCCGGCGTACAGCCCGACTCGTCTGCCGCCCTCCGCCGGGCCGGGGGAGGGCTCAGGGCGTCCCGCCGGTCACCGCCGCGGCGATCGTGCGGGCGCATTCCAGGGCCTCGGTCTTGCTCGTGTCGACCTCGACGTCGTAGACGACCCCCTCGTGCACGATCTCGGCCTGCGAGGCGGCCATGCCGACCGTGCGGTCCCCTCGGGCGAGCTCCCGTCCCGCCGCGGTCTCGGCGTCGCACCGCACGCCGACCCACAGCACGTCCAGCCCGGCGAGTCGCTCGCGGGTCCGCTGCTGGGAGGCGGCGCCGCCGAGGAAGACGTCGTCGATGATCACGCGCGCCCCGGCCCGCGCCATGGCGGCGATGCCCGCCGTCCAGGCGGCCTCGATCTCCCGGAACCCGGCGCCGACCTCGACCTCGCCCTGCTGCCCGAACGCGATGCCGGAGCCGGACGCGGTCAGTGACGGCGGCAGCCTGGCGACCAGGTCGTCCACACCGAGGGCGATCCACGGGGTGGGGAGGATCGCCTGGAGACAGCGGCTGATGCCGGTCTTCCCGGAGCTGGATCCGCCGTTCAGCACGATGACTTGGGTACTCATGTGAGGGCTCACTTTCGGGAGTCGTGCGGTCGCCCGCCGAGTATGGACCACCGCGGCTTCACGTCCGCCGGATCCGGTCAGCGGGCGACGACGGCGGAACGCGGTCCGCCGGGGCCTCAGCCGGCCAGCGAGTTCTCGATCCGGCGGAGCTCCTGGGCGACCTCCAGGAGATCGTCCGCGCAGGCGGAGAGAATTTCGGCGACGGCGCTCCTGCCGTGCATCGGAATGGCGGGGGCGAGGCGCTTCCAGTCCTCGGTGCTGCACAACTGCGTGCGCAATTGGTGCAGGACGAATCGCCCGTTCTCGCTGAGCCGGAGCGAAGGGTCTTTGCGGAGCCTGTCGAAAAGGTTCATCCGCTGCTCGTGATCGGAGACGGAGGCGACGCTCCGCCGATCGACGACGGCCGGCAGACTCGCGCGGCTTTCCGTGCATCCCTTCCGCTGTTTCTCCGGGACGGGTTCCTGACCGCTGGCCAGGCGTCGTCGGACATCGCGGACGGTTCCCACGGATATGCCGGTCTGCCGGGCGATCTCCCGCAGTGACGCCGTCGGATTCTGTTTGATCACTTCCGCGGCGGCGGCGCGCCCCGCCGCCGTACTCGACGGACGGGCACGTCCGTCACAGCCGATACGGATTTCCGGCGCGGCGTCCTCCTTGCCGGACTTCTGCCGAATGGTCGCCACGCTCTTGGCGCTCAGACCGCTCATTTTGGCGATGCTGCGGTCGGACCAGTCCGGGTGACAGCGGAGGATGCGCAGTGCTGCCTGTTTTCTCTCCTCGCGCGACAGCGGGAGGCCGTGCTGCACATTGGACTCCACCGCGAGCAGAAAAGCGGCCTGCTCGTCGCCCTCGAACCACTGGGCGGCGAGGGTGTGGTGGCCACGCAGTCTCATCGCGTGCACCCTATGCATTCCGTCCACCACGCGCATCGTTTCCCGATGCACCACGATCGGCTGGAACTCCGCATCGCTCTCGGCCAGACGCTGCACATGCTCAAGGTCGATTCCGAAACGCGGCGAGTCGGCCTGCCGCAAGGAGCTCAGCGCGATCTGGAAGCTGGTTTCCGGCTTACAGCCTGCGGTTTCTGACATTGCATCTTCTCCTGGGGCAAGCAAAACAACTGTGGCGTCCGGAGCTAGGCATTCTCGTAACTGGGCCGCATCGCGCGCAGGCTCACCACGGACAGGAGGAGCGCCACGGAAGAGGCGCAGATGATGGCTGTCGGCACCGAGAGGCCGGCCGTGGCGAGGGCGATGTAGGCACCCGCCAAGGGAAGGCCGAGCAGCGAGAGAATCATCGTGATGGAGATGGTCAGCGCGTAGTTCTCGGCCGGCATGGCCGCGTTCCGGACCACTCGCGCGTGCACCGAGAACGCCACCAGCGGGCCCGCGACCAGGCAGAACGACAGTGCGAGTACCGGCACACTCGTGGAGAAGGCGAGCAGGAGCGGACTGGCCGGGATCACCACGGCGGCGATGATCCCCAGCGGCTCGACCAGCTTCTTCTCCGCGATCTTCGAGCTCGACAGGAAGTAGACGAACGACACGACAGCCGCGAGGCCGTACACGCCGCCGAGATAGACCTCGGACTCCCCCTCGATGTGCAGGACCAGATCGGGAAGCGCCGTGTACATGAGGCCGAAGGCGAAGTTCGTCGACATCATCAGGATTCCGAGCCAGCGCAGCGTGACGCTGCGCGCGACGAACCGGAAGGCGTCCTTGATGGCCGTGAACGTGTTCCCGAACGACACCTGGCTGCGGTGTTCGTCGCTCGGCATGCTCCTGGCGAGGAGAAGGAGCAGGAGGTAGCCCCCCGCCGAGACGAGGAAGAGCAGGTGCGGCGCCAGATGGACGACGATCCAGGCGCCGCAGATGGGCACGATCACCTGCATCGTCTGCTGATTGAACTGGAAGAAGGAGAAGGCCTTCGCCACCTCGTCCTGGCTGCCCAGCACGGTGATGTGCTTCTCGAAGGCGACGTAGGCGAAGAGATTGAAGAGGGAAAGGATGCCACCCACGATGATGTAGGCGGCGGCGCTCTCGGACCCCAGCAATATGCCGAAAAACAGGAGACAGACGGCCAGTCGGATCGCGTTCGACCCCACGAAGACATTCCGCACTCCGTATCGGTCCACGATGATTCCGGTGAGCGGAAGCATCATGATGGTCGGCAACCACTCGACCAGAAAGGAGACGCCCGAGGACTGCACACTCCCGGTCGCGCGGAACACCATGAGAGGAATGGCGAAAAGGAGGAAGCGCTCAATAAACGTCTGGAAAAGCAGATAAATTTTGAGCGACAAGAACCCTCCCCGTGACGCCGGGATGGTTATCCGTCGACGCCGGCTCTCCGTTGGCAACTCATGTTCGATCTGAACCCGCCCGATCCTGACCGACGTGGCGGAGAGCTGTCAACCAGTCATACTTTGCCGGAAGTGGAAGGCCAATGTGCCCGCCTTTTCCGCCACTGGCTGAAAATGGGCGGGTCAACTACCGGTTTCTTGCTGGGACAACAAGATCGGGAAGGCTTCGTTGACCGTCTTGACCACCTCGTCGGGCAGGATCCCGCCGGTCGGCAGTTCCCTGCCGTGCGAGACCCAGATCGTCCGCATGCCCAGCGCCGCGGCCCCCGCGATGTCGTCCTCCAAGGAGTCGCCGACCATCCATCCGCCCTCCAGTGCCGTGGCGGCACGGCGTCCGACGATCCGGAAGACCTCCGGGTCGGGCTTGCTCACCGCCTCGTCGTGGGCGAAGCACAGCACGTCGAAGAAGTCGCCCAGGTTGTCGCGCATCTTCGGGCGCTGCTGGTCCTCCCTGCCGTTGGTCAACAGCGCCATCAGCCAGCCCTGTTCGCGCAGCATCAGCAGGTTCTGCGGCACGCCGTCGATGGTCCGGACGAGATGGGGCCACCGCTGCCAGAACAGGCGCCGCAGTTCGGACGGCGACTCGGAGAACCCGAAGCGGTCGACGATGGCGCGGAAGGTCACCTCGGGGGAGACCGGCCGCTGCTGCTCGTTCCGCAGGAAGGCCAGCCCTTCCGGGCCCAGGGCGCGCTGCTCGGTCAGCTCGACGAACCAGCGGTCGATCGCGCCGGTGCTGTCCACCAGCGTGTCGTCCAGATCGAATATGACGAACTTCTTCACGCGTGACCCACTCATTCTCGGGGCGGCAACAGCAGAGGCGGCAACAACACCAGCGGCGACAACGGCCGCAGCGGCGGCGGACCGGCCCCGGGCCGGCCGCCCGGGCACGGGCGAGCGGTCGGCCGGGGGCCGGAGCACGGGACGGGGCCCGGTCAGACCACGTGCTTCGCGATGAGACGGGCGCACTGCAGGGACTCGGTGTGGCTGGTGTCCACCTCGACGTCGTACTCGACGCCCTTGTGCACCTTCTCGGCCTGGGAGGCCGCCATCCCGGGGACGCGGTCGCCGCGCGCGATCTCCCGCCCCGCCGCGATCTCGGGGTCGCACCGTACGCCGACCCAGAGCACGTCGAGTCCTTCGAGGCGCTCACGGAGGCGGTCCTGCGAGTCCCTGCCCCCGAGGAAGACGTCGTCGATGATGATCCGGGCCCCGGCCCGCGCCATGGCCGCGATACCGGCCGTCCAGGCGGCCTCGGCCTCGCGGAAGCTCGCGCCGACCTCGACGGAGCCGTCCTCGCCCAGTTCGACGCCGGCGTCGGACTGCATCATCTTCGCCGGCAGCGCCGAAATGAGGTCGTCCACACCGAGGCTGATCCACGGCAGGGGGAGAATGGCCTTCAGACAGCGGGTGATCCCGGTCTTGCCGGAGCTGGACCCGCCATTGAGAACGATGATCTGTGTGCTCACTTGATCGGCATGCCTTCCAGGGTGATGCGTTCCATCTTGCGGACGTGCGGCCAGTAGTCGGAGACGGCGTAGTGCTGGGTCGCGAGGTTGTCCCAGATCGCCACGTCCCCCTCGTCCCACTGGAACCGGCACTGGAATTCCGGCCGCCAGGCGAGCCGGTGGACCATGTCGAGGATCCGGCGGCTCTCCTCGTCGCCGACGCCCTCGATGCGGACGCCGGAGACCTTGTTGGAGAACAGCAACCTCTCCCCGGTCAGGGGGTGGGTGAGCACCAGCGGGTGCGACTGGGCGGGGAACTGCTCCTGCATCCGGCGGAGCGCGTCCTCGTTGTCCTTGAAGGCGGAGCGGTAGATCTGCACCCAGTCGTGGACGACCCGCAGTTCGTCGAGCTCGGACTTCACCGAGTCGCTCAGCGAGTCGTACGCCTTGGCCATGTTCGCCCAGACGGTGTCGCCGCCCTGGGGCGGGATGCGCACGGCCCGCAGGACCGAGGCGAAGGGCGGTATCTCCCGCCAGTTGAGGTCGCTGTGCCAGGAGTTGAGGTTCCCGGTGACCTTCTCGTCGTGGTAAATGCCGGTAATCTCCGGGTACTCGGGATACGGCTGGAAGGGCGAGATCCCGGTGATCACGTCGGCCGCCGTACGGAAGGGGTGGACCTCCTTCCTGCCGAGCTGCCCCACCATCTCCGTGAAGGTGGCCGGGCTGAAGTGCTGGCTCTTGAAGAACACCACCTTGTGCTGCAGCAGCAGCTCCATCACGAAGTCCCGGAATCCCGGTTCGGCCGGGTCCATCTTGTAGTCGTCGACGACCACTCCGATGTGAGTGCCGAGCCTGGTGCGTGCCATCGCTAGTCTCCCGCCTTCGTAGTGAGTGTGTAGGTGTCGACGATCCGCCCCATGCTCTGCTCCACCGCGGCCTCGGACGGGCCGCCGACCAGGAACCTGCCGCTGGTGCGCCAGACGTTGCCGCGTCCGTTCAGCACGTCGCCCACCGCGGGGATGTCGGCGCTCAGCACCTCGTCCGGCAGCTCGTCGGGCGCGGTGACGTCGAGGACCTGGACCGGTCCTCGCGCGCCCAGCGGCATGTACAGCCATCCGGAGGCGGCCGGTTCCGGCGTGTCCAGCATGGTCCTGGGGGTGACCACCTCCGAGGGCCTGCCCAGGCAGGCCAGCACGGCTTCCCTGGCGAGGTCGACGCCGAAGACCGTGCGCTGGTGCCACGAGATGCCGGCGCCGCCGAAGCGGTTGCCGATCTCCAGGAACACCAGCCTGTCGTCGGGGGTGTGGAACAGCTCCATGTGGAACGTGCTGTCCGCCAGTCCCAGGGCGTCGAGGACGGTCGCGGTGAACTCCCGCATCCGCGCCGTCAGCTCGGGATCGTCCGACGTCACCGCGGCGAGCGGCTGGTTGCCGTGCTGGAAGTTGAAGCAGGTGTCCAGATAGCGGGAGGCGCAGAACCAGCGCATCTCGCCGTCGCGCACGACGCCGTCGATGTGGTAGATCGGGCCGGCCACGAACTCCTCGACCTCGTACCCGGCTTCGATGCCGCCCTCCGCGGCGACC
Organism: Streptomyces sp. DH24; assembly: GCF_029813775.1. GTDB lineage: Bacteria > Actinomycetota > Actinomycetes > Streptomycetales > Streptomycetaceae > Streptomyces. Next base: position 55,840 of record NZ_JARVKW010000005.1, read on the forward strand.
GCCAGCAGGTCGTCGGCGTCGTCGAGGATGCGCACCCCGATGCTCGCACCCTGACTGCGGGGCTTGAGCACGACCGGACCCGGGGGCAACCCGCGGACGAAGTCCTCCAGTTCGGCGGCAGGCGTCCGCGGGCCGACCGGCAGGAAGCGCGGCACGGGAACCCCGGCGGCCGACAGCACCTCCTTCATCGGCACCTTGTCCCGGCACAGCAGCGCGGTCCGTACGCTCGTGCCGGGTACGCCGAAGTGCTCGCGCAGCCGCGCGGCGGGCAGTGTCGTGTGCTCGTACAGCGCGACGATCGCGTCCGGGGGACCGAACTCGGCGGCCAGCTCGTCGACGAGTTCCCGCATGCGGTCGAAGGCGCGGTCGTAGGTCTCCAGATCCGCCGAGTCCGGCAGATCGAGCAGGGCGATCCGGGCGAACCGTGACGCCAGCTCCTCGGGCAGCCGCGACCTGCTCCCCCGCGCCATCACCGCTGTCACGTGATCGGCGTCGAAGTCGACCGTGTGCGCCTCCGAGGCGTGGAAACCGACGTGGACGACGTGCCGTTTGCCGGGGCTCACGGGCGCACCTCGATCGACTCGTTCAGGAAGAGACGCTTGGCGACGCCGCCCCGCTCCGTGACGTACGCGACGAGCTTGTCGCTGTCGATCATCGCCGGGTGGGTCTCGTCGTACTCGACGCACATCACGGCGCCCAGCCAGGGCTCCTGGCCCATCGCGTACACGTAGACGCGACCGGCCCGGAGCGTGTCGACGATCGCCGCCGCCTGCTCGAAGTTGCTGCCCTTGAGGCGCCGCCCCGCGTCGACCTTGCGCTCCAGCTTCTCGGGGAACAGCGGCCCGTACAGCCAGCTGACCGGGGCCCCCACGCTCTCCATCCCGATGAACACGGTGTCCACCTGACCCACGGTCGCCGTGACCTGCGCGTACAACTGCGGGGAGATGTTGGTGGAGTCGGCGGCGAACAGCACCCGGGTGCCGTCCAGGTCCAGCAGCCAGCCGCACTTGGTGCGGATGCGGATGTCGCCGTGCTCACCGAGGAACGGCAGCGCGGTGATGGTGCCGCCGGGGGTGCCGATCGACTCCAGGTCGTCGAGTTCCACCACGTCGTGGAAGCCGAGGGAACCCAGGATGCGCTTCAGGTCGGGGTCCACGAGGCTGGAGTTGGCGGACTTCGCGATGACGACCCGCCCCACCCGGTGCCGGATCTTCAGGAGGGTCTCCAGGAGCATGTGGTCCTGGTGGTTGTGGGTGATCATCACGTAGTCGATGCGCTCGGGCAGGTCGTCGAAGGTGAACCTGCCGTCGCTCTCGTGCGAGTAGCCGCTGTAGCTGATCACCGGGTCGACCAGGAACGTGGTGCCCCGGTGCCGGACGAACACGCAGGCGTGGCCGACGTACTCGATGGTGTCCGGGGCGTCGGGCGAGCCGGCCACCGGGGCGGGCGTCTCCTCGAAGAAGCCCCTGAAGGTCTCCGCGCGCTGCCCGTCGAGGCCGAGGTCCTCGACGATCCGGTCCAGTTCCCCGGCGCCGAGCCCGCCCGCGAAGACCCTGTCGAGCAGCGGCGAGTCCAACGGCACGGTCACCAGGACCTGGTCGGGCGTGTACGCGAGCACGGGCGTCGTCAGCGCGAACTGTCTGGCGTCCCGGTCGATCGTGGAGAACCGGACCTGCTGCAACCCGGGGTCGAAGTACGGGGACGCGTAGAGCAGCGGTTCGATGAACCGGTAGTCGGGCGTGCGGTTGTCCCGGTTGTAGAACAGCTCCACCCGGCCCGCCAGCGGCTCGGGCAGCCGGCGGTAGACCGACTCCATGGACGCCCCGGTCAGGTCGGGCAGGATCTTCTGCTCCAACTCGTCGATGGCGTCGGCGAGTTCGAGCAGTGGGGCGACCCGCTCGCGCGAGGACCCGTACCAGTCCCTCACCTTGTCGTACGAGCCGTCCTGCTCGTGCACGAAGGGACCGCCCTGGAAGCGGGCCTGCTTCAGTGCCGTGCGGTGCGTCTCGGGTTTGTCCAGGTAGGACTCGACGATGGTGCGGTAGTGGTTCTTCAGGTACTTCGCCAGCGTGTGCGGGGGCAGCAGGTACGACCACGCGTACCACCCGGCGACGGCCGGCTCCGCGATGACGTTCTTCTTCAACGACAGGGGCACATCAGCCTCCGAATTCGCAGACGTAGTACTGGAAGACGCAGTCGTCCTGGCGCGCGGTGGTCCGCAGCACCCGCAGGCCCGCCGCCGCCAGGTCGAAGGCGTCGAGCAGGACGGGACTGTGCCCGAGCAGCACCATCGAGCCACCGGGACGCAGCGTGGCGACGAGCCGCGGCAGGATCTCCCGCGCCCGGTCCGTGGAGACCACCTCGGAGTTGAGGAACCGGCTGAAGACGATCTCGGCGCTGCCCGGCTCGATCGCGGGATCCGCCGCGTCGCCGTGGTGCACGCGCTCCAGGCGCCCCTTGGCGTACTCGGTCATCTCCCGGCTCAGATCCTGGCCGACCGTCCTGATCCGCGCCGGGTTCAGCGTCGCGAAGTCGGACAGGAACCGTCCGGTCGAGCAGGCCGGGTCGTAGGCGAGGACGTCCTCGGTGAGCGCCGCGAACCGCGGGCCGAACAGGTCCTTGGTGTAGCGGCGGATGTGTTCCTCGCCCATGCTCAGGAAGGCGTCGCGCTCGTCACTGACCAGCCACCCGTCCGGCGGGCTCGTCTTCTCCAGGCCCGGCTCCCGCTGCTTGGTGAAGGGATGGACGATCTCGGTGAGCGGTGTGATCGCGTCGAACACCGCCCGGCGCGCCGTCTCGTCCAGGGGCCGGAAGACGATGCGCGCGTCCGCGGCCGAGGTGCGCAGGGATTCCACCTCGCCGACCACGTTGTGCCAGTACACCCGGCTGCAGAAGACACCCGGCATGTCGCGGTCGAGGACGTACTCGGAGATCGTCTTGTAACCGGCGTACCAGCGCTCGCCGAGCCGGAACACGAACAGCCGCTCGGGCCTGCCGGTCAGCTCCTCCCGCAGACAGTGGCCGCCCGGCTGCTCCCAGCGGGAGAAGTCGCCCGCCTGGAGTTCCGTCCTGGCCTTGATCTCGGTCTCCAGGAATGCCGGGTCGAGGGGCTGCCCCCGGTGCCAACCCTTCTCGGTGTCCATTCGCTACGCTCCCAGGTAGGTCTGCCGGAGTTCCCGGATGATCGGCCGGTCTGTCGTGCGGGCCGGTCGGTCCCAGCCCGCCGCCGCGCCCAGTTGCTGCCGGATCGCCGCCAGGACGGGGGCGTCGGCGGTGCCGGCCTCGGTGACGGTGTCGAGCCATTCCTGCGGGCTCACCGACGGGGCGGTGCCCAGACCGAGTTCGTCGCGCAGACCGTCCTGGTCGTAGGTGCGGTCCACGAGGACGCTCCGGGCGCCGGCGCCGTCCGACGCGGCGGCCGTCAGCAGGACGTCCACCACGTCGGACACGTGGCAGACGGGGACGAGGCCGTCGAGCCTGGGCATCACGCCGTGCCGCAGTGACAGGCGCAGCAGCTGCGCGAACGCGTCCCGGTCGAGGAACTCGCCCTCACGGGCGGTGTGCCCGTATACCAGCCCGGCGCGCATCAGGTCGACGCGGCAGCGCTCGCCGTCCAGCGCCGCGACGTACCCCTCGGCGAGGAACTTCGACTGCGAGTACGGGTCGCCGACCGCGGCCAGCGCCTCGTGGGTGAGCGGCACGAAGTCCGGGCCGACCGAGGCCGCGGACAGGAACACGAAGCGCGGCGCGTCCAGCGCGGCCGCCGCGCGCACCAGCGTGCGGGTGGTCGCGACACTGCCGCTCACCTGGCGCTCCAGCGGCAGCAGGTGGTTGACCTCGTAGCCGCAGTGGACGACGGAACCCCACCGGCCGGTCCCTGCCGCCGCCGTGCCCTGGGCGAGCGCCTCGACGTCGTCGTAGCCGAGGAACTCGATGCCGGAGAGGTCGGCGGGGTCCCGTTCGAAGCGCTCGCAGTGCCGTGCGACCAGCCGCCGCGGGTCGCTCGTGGTGACCACGGTGATCCGCCGGCCGTCGCGCAGGAGCCGGTCGAGCACATGGCCGCCGATGAACCCGCCGGCGCCGGTGAGGGTGATCGTCCCGGGGCGCCCCGCCCCGCTCTCCCGCGCCGGGCGCAGTGCGGCGAGCGCCGCCGGGAGGTCCGCGAGCTCCGCCGACACCGTGTCGAGTACCTGCCGCACGGGGGAGGGCTGCGCCCCTGGCATGCCCCGCATGCCGGTCACGAAGCCCTCGATGGTGAAGTCGTAGCTGAGCAGGTCGAAAACGGACTGTACGGGCGCCTCACCGTAGATCTCGCTCAGCTCCACCTGGATGCGCACCAGCGCGAGGGAGTCCGCGCCCGCGTCGAAGATCGAGGTGGTGGGGTCGATTCCGGTGCCCACGACGCGTTCGACGACGGTGCGGACGACCTCCCAGTCGTCGCGCCCGCCGGGCGCCGGGGCGCCGGCCCCGCCGTCGGCGCCGTCCGCCTCCTCCGCCCGGGTGCGTCGCGCGAGGTCCCGCAGCACCGCCTTGTCCGCCTTGCCGCTGTCGGTGACCGGAATCTCGGGCAGCGCGAGCAGTACGTCCGGCATCTCCCACGGCGGGAGCAGGTCACGCAGCCACGGCCGCAGGTCCTCCGCCGGGCGGTCCGTCGCGGTGTGGGCCATGATCAGCGAGGTGTCGTCGGTGAGACACACGACCGGGGTGTCCATCAGCCGGGCGAGCCGCCGCCCCAGATCGGTCAGGCAGATCCGGTGACCGAGGCGCTTGATCTGCTCGTCGAGACGTCCCAGGTAGAACAACTCGCCGTCGCGCAGCTCGACTTCGTCGCCGGTGTGGTAGGCGGGGCCGCCGTCGACCGTGGTGAAGGGGCCCGACCCGTCCGAGGGCCGCCCCTCGTAGCCCAGCGCCACCCCGGCGCCCACCAGGACGAGTTCGCCCCGCCCCGAGTCGGCGTACACGTTCCGCCCGGGGTCGTGGACCCGCGCCGTGTAGCCGTCGATGGGCCGGCCGATGGAGGCCGTGAAGCGGGACGGCTCGGCGACGCTGAAGCAGACCGTTCCCTCGGAGGGGCCGTAGGCGTTCAGCACCCGGCTGTAGCGGGCGGCGGCGCGGAACTCCACCTCGGACAGGGCCTCGCCGGCGAAGACGACGGTACCGATCGCCTTGCGCGCCTCGTCGTTCAGCCGCCCGTACACCGAAGGGGGCACCGTGATGATGTCGCAGCCGTTGTCCCGCAGGTGCCTGCCGACCGCGCTGAGCCACGAGCCGCCGTCCCAGTCCGGCACCACCAGTCGCGCACCGGCGTGGATCGCCACCAGGATCTCGGCGACGGAGGCGTCGAACGACAGGGAGGAGAACTGCAGCATCCGGTGGCCGGGCTTCACACCGAAGAGGCGGGTCTGGGCACGGCAGAGGTTCTCGATCCCGGCGTGGCCGACGTTCACGAGCTTGGGCCGCCCGGTCGAGCCGGAGGTGAAAATGGAGTACGCGACCTGCTGCGCGGGCCACACCCCGGGCGCCGCCTGCGGTGCGTCCCCCGCGGGCTCCGCCGCCGCGGCCCGCGCGACGTCGTCGGCGCCGAGCACCTGGCCCGCCGCGCCGTCCCCGCGCAGGGCCGCGAGCGAGTCAGGCGTGCAGCACACCACCAGCCGGGGCGCCGCCACGCCCACCGCTTCCCGCATCCGTTCCGCGGGCAGGCCCGGGTTGAGCGGGGTGTAGACGAGTCCGGACCGCATCACGGACAGCGCCCAGACCAGCGCGTCGGCGGTGTGTTCGCCGACGACGACGGCCCGGCCGCCGTCCGGACAGAGCCGGCGCAACTGCGCCGCGCGGCCCCGGGTGACCTCGTCGAGGTCGGCGTACGACCAGGTCCGCGCACCCGACTCCAGGGCCACCAGGCCGTCGTGCCGCCCGAGGTGGTGTGCGACGAGCTCAGGCAGATCCACCGAGAACACCTCTTTCGCCTTGCTGAACCAGTTGAACCGGCCATCGGAGAGGAACGCTTGACGTGCGGGACGGCGCGCGGCGCGGACGTCCGCTCACTGAGCGGGACCTGCCGGACCGTCGTCGGCTCCGATCCGTTCCCGGAGTTCGCCGAGGATGCCCGTGACGGTCTCGGGCGGCAGGAACCTGCTCTTGTACTGCAGTCTCAGCAGCGGAGGGCCGGGCATCGACCGGTCGGCCAGGAACCTCAGGTCGTCGAAGACCCGGGCGCTGCGCACCGGGATCCAGCGCCAGAGCCCCGGCTCGGGACGCATGAGCGTCGTGTCGGACACCACGATGCGCGGCATGCGCGCACGGGCGAACTCCGCGCCGAACGAGGGGAGGTCGGCCAGGGTGAACCGGCCGAGCGAGTCGAAGTACTCACGGGTCTTTCGGAAGTACTCCGGGGTGTACCGCGACGCCGACTCGCCACGCACCACCATGGGTTTGATCTCGACGAAGTAGCCGCCTTTGCGCGCGAATTCCCAGCGGGACACCGGATATTGCAGCACCAGGCCGCCGCCGATGGCCCGCAGCACCGTGGCGGTGACGGCACTGAGGAGATCGTCGAAAGAGATGCCCCTGCGCAGCGGCAGCCACTGCTCGCCGGATTCGGAGATCATCGGTATTCCCCTGCGCCCCGGGACGGGCATCTCGCCGAGCGCTTTCTCCACCACGTCGGGATCGGCCGGCGTCATCTCCGCGTACTTGGCGACCAGCGCCGCGTGGTCGCGGTAACGGGCGCCGGCGCGGCGGGCCGGGGTGCCTCGCAGATGGCCCCGCACCGCCGTGAGCACCGCCACCGCGTCGCCCAGGTCGACGACCATGTGGTTCAGCTTGGCGAACACCACGTACTCACCGTCGGCGCGCGGCCAGCACGCGACGTGCGCGGCCTCCTCGAGCCGCAGCGGACGGGTGTTGTGGTACGCCGACATCGGGTCGGCGAGCTGGTCCGGGCCGCCGTCCATGGGCGTGTCGTGCACGACGCAGGTCGCGGCCACGTCGGCCTCGTCGATGCCGAGGAGATGCGCCAGCGCGCGGGTGATTCCCACCTCGCGGAGGAAGCCCTCGACGCCGGCCGGGTCACCGACGCGGGCGGGGTCGAGCGCGCCGATCCAGGCCGCGCAGGGGTTGATGTCGCAGTCCAGGTCCAGGTCCCGGAGGAAGCTGAAGAGGCCCCGCACACTGAGTGCGTCGGGACGCAGGGAAAGGCCGGGCATCAGCGCTCAGTTCTCTCGGAAGGGGTGCGTGCGGAAGGACACGGCGATCTCACGAACGCGGAACGGCAGACTGGAGTTTGTCGACAGCGGCCGTGTTTCTCAAGGGCGTTCAAATGCAGCCGGTCGCGCCCTGCGGGCAGGGGCGTGCAACTGCGGAAACGCCTCACTTGAACACTCATGTGACCGGCTCCCGTCATGCGTCCGCCCGTTTTTCCGGCGCGCCTTCTTCCGGCAGGAACGACATTTCGCGCCGGCGCAGTTGTTCCTCCGCGGTGTCCTCCACACGGCGCATCGCGAAGCGCAGGATCGGCGGCGCCATCACGGACGTGACGATGGCGACGAGCACGATCAGGGTGTACGTCGTGGCGTTCAGGACACCGATGCGCAGGCCCACCGTGGCGATGACGAGCTGGATGACGCCGCGGGCGTTCAGGGCGCCGCCGAGGGCGAGGGACTCCCAGGCCCCGACACCGGCCACCCGGGCACCGGCGTAGGCGCCCGCCACCTTGCCGACGACGGCGATCAGCAGGAGTGCCGCGGCCGCCAGGAGGATCTCGGGGCGGGTGAGCGCGGTCAGTTCCACGCGCAGGCCCGCGGTGGCGAAGAAGAGCGGTGCGAACACCGACAGGACGACGGTGCGCAGCGGGGACAGTTGGGCGCGCACGGCCCGGGGCCCCGCGCCGAGGAGCATGCCGGCGAGGAAGGCGCCGAACATGGCCTCGAGGCCGAGCGCGTGGGTCGCGGCCGCGCTGAGCAGGATGAACGCGGTGGCGCCCGGCACGGTGGTGCGGCTGTCGCCGGAGCGTGCCGCCGCCGTCATGGCGCGCCGGACCAGGGGCCGGGCGATCAGGGCGGTGACGGCCAGGGCGAGGGCCACGGCGGCCAGCGGCTCGGCGACACTGCCGGCCCCGGCGGCCCCGGCGGCCATCGCGGTGACCACGGACAGCAGGATCCATCCGATGATGTCGTCCACCATGCCGGCGGCGAGGGTGAGTTGGCCGACGTTGCGATGGATGAGGTTCATGTCGGTGAGGGTCTTCGCGATGACCGGCAGGGCGCTGACGCACAGGGCGACGGCGATGAACAACGCGAAGGTGGGGCGGTCGGTACTCGCGGGGATCAGGTCGTCCGGGGCCACCCAGCCGGCCGCGAATCCCAGGGCCAGCGGCAGCAGCAGTCCGCCCGCGCCGACACTCAGGGCGGTGGCGCCCCTGCGGCGCACGAGCCCGGCGTCCATCTCCATGCCGGTGATGCCCACGAGCAGGACGACGCCGAGCTGGCCGAGCGCGTCGAGGAGGTGGAACTGGTCGGCCGAGCGCGGCAGCAGCCACTCCGCGACCGCGGGCGCCGCGCTGCCCAGAACGGTGGGCCCCAGCAGGATGCCCACGCAGAGTTCCCCGGTCACGGCGGGCATCCCGAACCGCGCCGCGAGCCGTCCGCACACCAGGGCGAGCAGCACGAGGAACCCGGCCTGGAGGAGGAAGACGAACAACTGGTGGTGGGGGAGCGGCGGTACCGCCGCTGCGGCGTACGACATGGGCTACCGGCTCCTGGTCCACAGCGGCAGGGGGATCACAACGGGTGACGACGCAGGTACGCCGCGCCGGAACGCACGCCCCAGTGGTAGGTGAGCAGTCCGCACAGGGCCACCGCCACGGTGTCCCACGGCGCCGGAACCACCCCGCTGCCGCCGAACGTGCCGAGACCGGACAGCACGAACAGCCACCCCAGGAACGCGAGCAGCCAGGCGCCCGTGCGCAGTTCGGCGGCGAGATCGAGCTGGCGGCGGCGGAGCGCGACGAACAGGAACATGGCGGCCATCAGCACCGGCAACGCGGTGCGCAGGGTCTGCCAGGAGGCCCAGTAGACGAGTTCCGAACCGACGACGAACCCGGCGGGCGCGATCCAGCGAAGGCCCCGGACCCAGCCCGCGAGCCGTTCGGGGGCGGCGACGCGGAAGGAGCCGGCCGCCACGGTGCACAACGAGTAGGTGAGCAGGGCGAGCACGCCGACCACGCCGATGATCTCCTGCCACCGGGTGGCGGGCAGCAGGCAGACCATGCTGAGCGCGAAGTTCAGCGCCATCGCGTTCCTCGGCACGCCTGCGCGGTCGTGCACGGCGGCGAACCGGCGCGGAATCGCCCCGTTCTTGGCCACCCCGTACGTCTCCCGGCTGCCGGCCGCGACCATCACGTACGTCGAGCCCGACGGCGAGAACACGGCGTCGGCGTAGATGAGAGTGGCCAGCCAGCCCAGGTTGAGCAGCAGGGCGAGTTCACCGAACGGCGAGGAGAAGTTGAGGCCGGCCCATCCTCCCGAGCCGAGGCTGCCTTCCGGCACCGCGAGCACGAAGGCGATCTGCAGCACGACGTTCAGCGCGACCGACAGGACGATGGCGGTCAGCACCGCCCGGGGGATGTCCCGGCGCGGGTTGCGTGCCTCGCCGGACAGCTCGATCGGCGTGGCGAAGCCGTTGAGGGCGTAGATGATGCCCGCGCCGGCGATCGCGGTCAGGGAGGCCGACCAGCCGTACGGCGCGAGGCCGCCGCCGGCGGAGACGTTGCCGGGGTGGAAGCTCGCCACGAGCAGCGCCACCACGGTGACGACGGGTACGAGCACCTTGATGACGGTGACGGCGAAGTTCAGGCGCGCGAACAGCTTGACGCCGAACCAGTTCAGCACGACCAGGACGGCCAGCAGTCCGGCGCCCGCCGCCTTGCCCGACACCGACAGGGCGTTGTCGACGTACAGGCCGGACAGGTACCGGTCCGCGTACTGCACGACCGCGGAGGCCTGGGCCGCCATCGAGTTGGCCACGGCGAGGAGCACGGCCCAGCCGATGAGGGTGCCCGCCAGCGGCCCGTTGGCCAGCAGCGGCCAGCGCACCATGCCGCCCGACTCCGGGGTGCCCGCGCCCAGTTCGACGAGGACCAGCGCGATCAGGGTGAGGGCCGCGCCCGCGATGATCCAGGAGAGGACGGCCGCCGGGCCCGCCGCGGCAGCGCCGTAGAAGGCTCCGAACAGCCAGCCGGAGCCGATGATGCCGCCGAACGCGATGCCGGTCAGGCTCCAGAACCCGAGGTCGCGGCGGAGCTTGTGGTCCTGGCCCGGCTTCGTCGGCGTGGACGGTTCCGCCGCGAGCGTCACGCGATCACCCCGCGGCTCGTCGTCCGGGCGATGTCCCCGGATGGTCGTACGGTCGTCGGTTCCATCTCGTGTCCCCCTTGTGGTCGGGCGCGGTGAGGCCCGCGGTGCGGTGAGTTCAGGTGCGGTCGGCGACGAGCGCGGCGAGGCGGTCGATGCCGACGCGGATGCGGTCGGGCGTCAGCACGCTGAAGGAGAGCCGGATCTGATGGAATCCGCCCTGACCCGCGTAGAAGTGGTGCATGGGTGTCCACAGCACGCCGAAGCGGTCGGCGGAGTACTCGAGCATGGCGTCGTCCGCGCGGAAGGGCAGCGTGACGACGGTGAACATGCCGCCCTTCGGGGTGTTCCAGGAGACCCCGGACCCGCCCATCGGGGCGCGGGCGCCGAACCGCTCCTGCAGAGCGCCGAGCACGGCCCGCAGGTTCTCGCGGTAGACCCGCGCTTCCCGCACGGTGGCGCGCTCCACGCTGCAGTCGTTCTCCAGCAGGAACCCTCCGACGACCGCCTGGGCGACGGTGGAGGTGTTGAGCGTGAGCATGCTCTTGAGCTTGGCGAGCTCGTCGGCGAACAGGCCCGCGCCGACGACGGGTTGGTCCGCCACCACGTACCCGACCCGGGCCCCGGCGAAGGCGGTCTTCGCGAAGGACCCGAAGTAGACCACGCGTTGCCCGGTGTCGAGCGACTTCAGCGTGGGCAGCCGTGCCCCGCCCGCGTGGAACAGGGAGTACGGGTTGTCCTCCAGCAGGAGGATGTCCTCCCGTTCGGCCAGTTCGAGCAGCTCGCGCCGGTTGGCCTCCGGCATGGTGGCGCCGCTGGGGTTGGCGAAGTCGGGCACGACGTAGCAGGCACGGGGGCGCAGCCCGTCGGCCCGCGCGCGGCGGATCTTCTCCGCCAGGTCCGTCACGTCGATGCCGTCGGGCCCCTCCCGCACGGACCTCACCGGCATGTCGACCAGCCGGGTCGCGCCCAGGAAGCCGACGTACGCCGGGTACGCCGCGAAGATCACGTCGCGGGCGTCGGTGCGCAGGGCGCGGAGCACCAGGACCATCGCCTCCTGGCACCCGGTGGTCACCAGCAGCGACTCGGGCGCGACGGCCAGCCGTTCGTCGGTCTCCAGGTGCCGGGCGATCAGCTGGTGGATGACGCCCTTGGTGCGGCCGTACTGGAAGAACGTCCGCCGCACGGCCTCGGGGTCCAGGCCGAGTTCGTCCCTGAGGTGACGTTCGAAGGCGGCCAGGTAGCGGCCGAGCGCGTCGACCTCGTAGAAGCCCTCGTACGGGCGTCCCGCCGCGAAGGAGACCGCGTCCGGGAAGCGGCCCGCGATCTCGTTGAGCAGCGTCATGGAGGTGAGCACCGGGTCGCTCACCGACGTGTGCAGCTCGCCGGCGTGCAGCCGCGCTCCGGGGGGCGCCTCGGACAGGTCCACCGGAGCCCTGCCCAGACCCTGTGACGTACTGGTCATGCGGGTGGCTCCTGTTCTCGTCGGGGGGTCGGCCCCGGGTCAGTCGGACACGGGGCGGGCGCGCAGCTCGACCAGCCGCTCCGGCTCCCGGAGGTCGGCCATGACCTGCTCCTTGTCGTCGCCGACGGCCACGACGTGGGCGTAGCGGGTCAGGAACGCGTCGGGCGGGAGCGCCAGGCGGGAGCCGGGTCGGGCGGTGACGCCCGTCTCGTGGATGGTCGGGCCCAAGCGGTCCTCGTGCACGACGACCTCGACGACCTCGCAGCGGGTCTCGGGCGGCAGGAACCGGACCCCGGCGACCTTGCGGAACGTCGGCACGGTGTCGGGCTTGTGGCCGGCGGCGACCTGGGCGGCGGCGACCGTGGGGTCGACTCCGGAGGCCAGCAGGCCGACGTAGGGGATCAGGTCTCCGCCGAGGCGGGCGTTGACCTCCACCAGCCGGGGGCCCTTGGGGGTGAGCTTGAACTCGGAGTGGGTGGCGCCGTGGACGAAGCCCAGCGCCCGGTGGATGTCCTGGAGCTGGCCCAGGAGTTCCGCGTCCTGGAGCAGCGGGTCGTTCGCGTCCACGTCGTGCCCGGTTTCCACGAAGTACGGTGCCGGGCCGAGGTGCTTGCGCGCGAGGACGGTCGGCGTGACGTGTCCGTCCTGGATGACGGCGTCGATGCTGATCTCCGGCCCGGTGAGGAACTCCTCCACGAGGACGTTCTGCTCGTGCCGGGGCAGCCCCAGGGCGTCGGCGCCGTCGGCGGCGGCGAAGGCCCCGGCGACGTCCTCGGCGCGGTCGACGCGTACGACGCCGGCGCTGCCCGCCATGGCGCGGGCCTTGACGATCACCGGGTAGCCGATCTCTTCGGCGACGGCGAGCGCTTCCTCGGCGCTGGTGACGATGCGTGAAGCCGGCTGGGGCACGCCCGCGGCGGCGAGCACGGAACGCGTGGTCGCCTTGTCCCGGCAGGCGTTGATGGTCTCCGGCGGACTGCCCGGCAGCCCGAGGTCCTGGGCGAGCCGTGCGCAGAAGACGACCTGCGACTCGTCGTAGGTGAAGACCCCCACGACCGGCAGCGAGTCCACGAGGGTGAGCGCCGCCTCGCGCATCGACTCCGCGTCCCGGGTGTCGACCCGGGTGGCGCCCGCGCAGTACGCCAACTGCCAGGTCGCCTCGGCGGAGTCCAGGAGCCACAGCCGGTAGTGCCGGGAGACGGCGGCCAGGATGTACTCGCGGTAGGGGCGGTATCCGCTGCCGACGAGCAGCAGGACCGGGGCGTCCTGGGACATGGCGCCGGGGCCGTGGTCGTCCTGTTCAGTCATGACGATTCCTTTTGGCGTGTACGGAGGAAAGCCGAATTCGCGTCGCGCGACAGAAATCGCGCACGGACGGCCGCTGCCCGTATGCGCCGATCAAAAGGGAAGATTTCTCGGGCATCCATGGGAATGCCGGGCGAGGGCGCCGTGATGCCGGACGTGATTTTTACTGGCTCGCCGAGAGCCTGTCAACGGAGTTCAGACAGAGCTCCGCGCCACTCGTACCGCCTTGCTCATGCGGGTGTCCTGAGCTGCACCGCGGGCGTGACTGCCGTGCCGCGACTGCGGCGACGCGGCCGTGTGCAACTGAGTAAAGGGAGCAGTTGCACAGTCGTCCGCGCATTCTGAACGACCCTTGCGTGCCGACCCGGCGTATGCGATAAAGATCCGGTCCTTGGCTCCGATGCATCCGGACAGGGCCCTATAGAGGGAGGTCGACATTGACGGACCGAATCCTGAGGATCATCATCGACGCGATCGATGACATCAATACGATGCGCGAAGAGAAGATTCCTACCGAGAATGTACTCGACCTGTGTCTCTACGGCAATGACGGGGTATTCGAGTCGATGTACCTCGTGGCTTTTCTCGCCCAGGTCGAGGAGAGCATCGAGGATGAGTTCGAGGTGGAGGTCACGCTGGCTTCCGAGAAGGCCGTGTCGCTCCGGGTGAGTCCGTTCAGCAGTGTCCGCAGGCTGATCGCATTCATCGAGGAGGAGCTGCAGTTGGTCGGTGCCGGCGCGGCGTGACCGCATGATAGTCATGATCACCGGAAGCCGGACCGGAGTCGGCAAGGCGCTCGCCGAGCACTTCCTGGAGTCCGGCCACGACGTCATCGGGTGCAGCAGGAAGCCCTCGGCCATCGACCACCCGGGCTACCGGCACCACCAGGTGGACCTCACGGAGGTCGCCCAGGTCAAGAAGATGTTCCGAGAGGTCCGGAAAGAGTTCGGCTGCCTCGACGCGTTGATCAACAACGCGGGCACCTCCACGATGAACCACTTCATGACGACTCCGGACGAGGTCGTCAGGGACATCTTCGACATCAACTTCTTCGCCGTTCTGAACTGCTGCCGCGAGGCGGTGAAGCTGCTGCGGAAGTCGGCCGGGCCGGCCCCCGCGATCCTGAACGTCTCCACGGTCGCGGTGCCGTGGGCGCTGGAGGGGCACCTGGCCTATTCGGCCAGCAAGAGCGCGGTCGAACAACTCGTCCAGGTCATGAGCAAGGAACTGGCCGCCTTCGGGATCCGGGTCAACGCGATCGGTCTGCCACCGGTCCGCACCGTCCTCACCAGGACCGTTTCACAACCGAAGATCGACGCATTGATCGCCCGTCAGGCGATACGCCGCATGTGCACGATGTCCGACATCGTCGGCCCGGTCGAGTTCCTCGTCGGCCCGCAATCGGCGTTCGTCACAGGTGAAACCATTTTCCTCGGGGGGGTGCACTGAATGCGGGACGAACTGGTGCGGAGGTTCGAGGACTTCGGCACGAGGACCGCGATATTCGACCAGGACATCGCCTTCACCTACCACGAACTCCTGGACCGGATCCGGTACACGGAGAATGTGCTGAGCAAGCACGGCGTGGCTCCGCACGACGTCGTGGTGCTGAACGGCAACTACTCGCCGAGTTCCATAGCGACCCTGTTCGCGCTGTTCCTCAACAGGAATGTCGTCGTGCCCCTGGTGACGCTCCACGACAGGGACCTCGAAACCGTCACCGAGCACTGCCGGCCCAGGTTCCTGGTCACGGCGGGCACCGAGCTCGACGTCGAGGAACTCGCGCCCCCGGGCTCCGGTTCCGGTTCCGGCAGCGTGATCGACCGTCTCGGCGACGAGGACGCCGCGGGGCTCGTGCTGCTCAGCAGCGGCAGCACCGGGGCGCCGAAGGTCATCCTGCACAACCTCGACACCCTCGTCGGCGAGAAACTGGAGAAGGGCGCCCGGCGCCGGCCGAGCTCGCTGAACATCCTGATGGTCCTGATGTTCGACCACATCGGCGGCATCAACTCCCTGCTCAGCACGCTCCTGGTGGGCGGTGCCGCGGTGCTGCCCCGGGAGCGCGTCCCCGACGAGATCTGCGGGCTGATCGAGCGACACCGGATCCGGGTCCTGCCCACGAGCCCGACGTTCCTCAACCTGATCATCATGGGCGGGTACCACCGCACGTACGACCTGAGCAGCCTGCGTCTCATCACCTACGGCACCGAGCCGATGTCCGACGAACTGCTGAGGCGGGTCAACCAGAACTTCCCCGGGGTCCGACTGCTCCAGACGTTCGGGACGAGCGAGACCGGAATCGCCACGACCACGAGCGAGTCGTCGAGCAGCACCTACTTCAAGATCTCGGACGCCGGCGTCGAACACCGGATCGTCGACGGCGAACTCCAGCTCAGGAGCAGGACCCAGTTCCTCGGCTACCTGAACTACGCCGACGACTGTCTGACCGAGGACCGCTGGTTCAGGACCGGCGACCTGGTCGAGGAGACCGACGACGGATACCTCAGGATCAGGGGCCGGGCCAAGGAAGTCATCAACGTCGGCGGGGAGAAACTGCTCCCCCTCGAACTGGAATCCGTCCTGCTCGCCAGTCCGCTCGTCGAGGACTGCGTGGTCTACGGCAAACCGAACGCGATCACCGGACAGACCGTGTGCGCGGACATCAAGCCGAAGGGCGACATGACCCGCGCGGCCGTCCGCAAGCACGTACTGGAGTTCCTCGCGGACAAGGTCGAGCCGTTCAAGATTCCCTCGAAGATCAGCGTGGTCGACTCCGTCGAGGTGTCGGACCGTCTCAAGAAGCTGCGGTCCCTGCCACGCGACGACGGCACGAGCTGACCGGGCCTCCAGCACACCATCCAACCGGAAATGCGCGGCCGGCTCGGCGCGCGACTCCACGAGTCCGTACCAGGGAGATCATGATGGCACGATCGAAGGTGGCGATCATCGGCGGCGGTCCCGCCGGATGCGTTGCGGCCCTCACCTTGAACAAGCTCGGCCACGACGTCGCGATCTACGAGCGGACCAAATTCCCTCGGTATCGCATCGGTGAGTCCCTGCTGCCCGGCACGATGTCGATCCTCAACCGGCTCGGGCTCCAGGAGAGGATCGACGCCCAGAACTACGTGAAGAAGCCCTCGGCGACCTTCCTCTGGGGACAGGACCAGGCGCCCTGGACCTTCTCGTTCGCGGCGCCGAAGGTCACGCCGTGGGTCTTCGACCACGCCGTCCAGGTCAAGCGCGAGGAGTTCGACCAGCTCCTGCTGGACGAGGCCAGAAGCCGCGGGGTCACGGTCGTCGAGGAGGCCACCGTGACGGACGTGGATCTGTCCCGTCCCGACGGCGTGACCCTGACGGTACGCCAGGGCGACCGTACGACGACGGTCGAGGGCGACTTCGTCATCGACGCGGGCGGCTCGGGCGGGCCGCTGGTCCGCAAGCTCGGCGTGCGCAGGTACGACGAGTTCTACAAGAACTTCGCGGTCTGGTCCTACTTCAAGAAGGAGGACCCCTTCACGGGCGACCTGAAGGGCACGACGTACTCGATCACCTTCGAGGACGGCTGGGTCTGGATGATCCCGATCAAGGACGACCTCTACAGCGTCGGGCTCGTGGTCGACCGCTCCAAGTCCGCCGAGGTGCGGGAGATGGGGGCCGACGAGTTCTACCGGACCACCCTCGCGAAGTGCCCCCAGGCCACCGGCCTGCTGGCGGGCGCGGACCAGGTCGACGAGGTCCGGATCGTGCACGACTGGTCCTACGACACCGAGGTGTTCTCCGCCGACCGCTACTTCCTGTGCGGCGACGCCGCGTGCTTCACCGACCCGCTGTTCTCCCAGGGCGTGCACCTCGCCTCGCAGTCGGCCGTCTCCGCGGCCGCGGCGATCGACCGGATCACCCGCAACGAGGACGAGCGCGACGCCGTGCACGCCTGGTACAACCGCACCTACCGCGACGCCTACGAGCAGTACCACGAGTTCCTGGCGTCGTTCTACACGTTCGCGTCCTTCACCGAGCCGGACTCCGAGTTCTGGCGCAAGCGCCGGATCAACGAGTCCGACGACGACCGCCTCAGCCGCAAGAAGTGGTTCGAGAAGCTGGTGACCCACGACCAGGACGACGACGCTCCGTCGGTGGCGGACTTCCGCGACCGGGCGGCCACGATGATCTCCATCGGCAGGCACCAGCGCCCGGAGCTCAGCGACGACTTCTCCGAGGACGAGCTGAACGCCGCGCGGGTGCGCTGGATCAGCGACCTGACCAAGCGACTCAACAGCATCACCCGGTTCCAGTGGACGGGCGGCAAGGTGCTGTTGAAGCCGCACTACCGGGTCGAGCCGCTGAGCTTCCGCCTCGAACAGCGCGAGATCCTCGCCAACCAGGACGGCCTGGACATGGCCCAGTACTCCATGGACGAGGAGGTCCGGCAGGTCTTCCAGGACCTCGCCGAGGAGGAGTTCGGGTACAAGACGCTCGTCAAGCGGCTCGGCGGCGTGGGCAGGAAGGAACTCAGCACGCAGATCGTGCTCCGGCTCATGGAGGCCGGCCTGCTCACCGGATACGACAAGAACGGCGACAAGGTCCTCGTCCAGGGCCGGCTGCACTTCGGCGGCGTCGGCGTCGAGTACGAGGTGTGACCGGGCCGGGCCCCGGCCGGTGACGCGCCGGGGCGACCGCGGCCACCGCCCGGTCACCGCGCGACCGCGCGCCGGCACAGGCCGGACGGTGGCCCGACCGGCCGGGCGTCCATGAGCACCGACGAGACAGCGACCCGCCCCCGGACAGCCCCGGCCCAGCACCCGGGCCGGGCACCGGAACAGGATTCCGACCACCGGAGAGACGCGTGAAGTACATCAAGCTGGGAGACCTGGAGGTGTCCCGCATCGGTCTGGGCGCCATGGGGATGTCCTTCGGCTACACCGGATCGGGCACGACGGACGCCGAGTCGATCCGCACCGTGCACCGGGCGCTGGAGCTGGGCGTCACCCTGCTCGACACGGCCGAGATCTACGGGCCGTACACCAACGAGGAACTCATCGGCCGGGCGGTCAGGGGCCGCCGTGACGAGGTCGTGCTGGCGACCAAGTTCGGTCTGGTCTCCCACGCGGGCGGCGGCCCCGGCGTGCCCGACAGCACCCCCGCCAACATCCGCACCAGCGTCGAGGGCTCGCTGCGGCGCCTCGGAACCGACCACATCGACCTCTGCTACCAGCACCGTGTCGACCCGAACACGCCCATCGAGGACACCGTCGGCGCCCTCGCCGAGCTGGTCGCCGAGGGCAAGATCCGCCACATCGGACTCTCCGAGGCCGGCGCCGGGACGATACGCCGCGCCCACGCCGTGCACCCGGTCACCGCGCTGCAGTCGGAGTACTCCCTGTGGACCCGCGACCCGGAGGCGGACGTCCTGCCCGTCCTGCGGGAACTGGGCATCGGCTTCGTGGCCTACTCGCCGCTGGGCCATGGCTTCCTCACCGGCACGGTCCGCTCCACGGACGGCTTCGACGAGAGCGACCTGCGGGCCACCAACCCCCGCTTCCTGGCGGAGAACTTCCGCGCCAACCAGCGCATCGCCGACGAGGTCGAGGCCGTCGCCGACGAGGCCGGGGCGACACCGGCCCAGGTCGCCCTGGCCTGGCTGCTCGGCAAGGGCGACGACATCGTCCCCATCCCCGGCACCCGGCGCGTGACCCGCGTCGAGGAGAACACGGCGGCCGACACCGTCGAACTGACCGAGGCGCAGACCGCCCGCCTCGACAACCTCCCGACGGCGTCGGGCGACCACCACACGGCCGAGCAGATGGAGCTGATGGGGCTCTGAACGGCCGGGCCCCGAAGCCCCGGGGGAGCGAGATGGCCGAGCACCCTTGCCGGAGCGGACCGAACTGTCGCGAGGAGGCGCAGTGAAGGGTGTCGACCGACGCTTCCTCGCGCTCGCGTCCGCCCATGCCGTGTCCACGTACGGCAATTACCTGAACCTGATCGCGCTGGGGCTGTTCTCCTACGAGATCACGGGTACCGCCTTCGGCGTCGGCGCCGTGATGGCCCTGCGGCTTGGCGCCGGCTTCCTGGCCGGCCTCGCCGCCGGGGCGCTGTCGGCCCGGGCCGGCCGGCGGACCGTGATGATCTGCACCGACCTCGCCCAGGGCGCCGCCATGGCCGTCCTGGCGCTGTGGGCCGTGGACACGCCCCTGTGGCTGCTCGCGGGAGCCGTCGTGGTGCTGGGGGCGGGGAACACCTGGTTCAACGTCTCGCTGCGCAGCGCGATCCCGGTCATGGTCGGTCAGGAGTCCCGGGTCCGGGCCAACGGGCTGCTGGTGGCGACGCGATCCCTCGCCACCGTGCTCGGGTTCGCCTCGGCCGCCCCGGTGATCGGATACGGCGGCTTCGCCGTCGCCTTCGCTATCAACGGCGCCAGTTTCGCGGTGTCCGCCGCTGCGGTGCTGATGCTGCGACCGCGCACCGACGACACCGGACCACAGCCGCCGGCGGCTCCCGGGGACCGCGGGGAGGCCGCATCCCCGCACGGCGAAGTCCGCGGCCCGCGCCTGCGCCGCGCCGCGGCGGGTGTGCCGCTCCTGCTGTTCGGCATGATCCTCCTCAGAGGCGTCGACGCCCTGGCGTCCGCCTCGCACAACGTGGCGCTCCCCGTGGTCGCGAACGCGACACACCCGGACCAGCCCGCCGTGGCCATGACCCGGTTCTGGACCGCGTGGGCGGTGGGGACCGTCCTCGCTCACCTCGTGCTCCGCCGCAGTCGGCGGGAAGCGGCCTGGGGCGAGCGCGCGTTCGCGGTCGGCACCTGCGCGATGTCCCTCTCGTTCGTGGCCGCGTTCCTGGGCCTGCCCGCGTTCGTGGCGGCCGTGGCGGCCCTGTCGGCCGGGTTCGCGGACGGCTGGACCGAGATCGTCTACACCTCCCGCCTGCAGGCCGTCCCCGACCGGCAGCGCAGCCGGCTGTTCGGCCTGTCCGCCACGGCGGAGCAGTCCGGGTTCGCGCTGGGCACGGTGGCCGCCGCGGCCGCTCTGGAGACGTTCGCCGCCCCGGCCGTGGTGGCCGCCTTCCACGGCGCGGCCATGTGCGGGGCGCTGACTCTGCTGCTGTGCACCGTCGGGCGGCGCGGCGCGCGCGAACCACAGTCACCCAAGAGCGGAGCAGACGGAAAGGATGGGGGAGCGCATGGAGCGCCTACGGGGGCAAACACTCAGCCGGGGGCCTGAGCCGGAACACACCGACGACGATCCGCGTGACGCCGTGCAAGCGCTGCTGCGCGCCGCGCGGTCCCCGTCCGGCGGAGCCGTGGTCACCGTCGCGGCGGACGGCACGACGGTCACCCAGACCTACCCCGAACTGCTCGACCGGGCACGGCGGCTGCTCACCGGACTGCGTGAGCACGGGGTGCGCCCCGGCGACGGGGTGGTGCTCTGCGGGCTGCCGCCCGGCGAGTTCTTCCCCGCCTTCTGGGCCTGTGTGCTCGGCGGTGCCAGGCCCGTGGCCGTCGCCGAGTCTCCCGCGCCGGGCTCACCGGCCCTCGAACGGCTCCTGAACGCCGCCCGGTTGCTGGACCGGCCGCTGGTACTCGGTGACGAGGCCGGCGCGGCGGTGCTGACCCGGGCCGCCCCCGGGCTGCGCGTCGCCGTCGCACGGGACTGCCTGGGCACGTCGCCCGCCGCCGACCACGTCGAGCCGGACGCGTCGGACACCGCCCTGCTGATGCTGTCCTCCGGCAGCACCGGTCTGCCCAAGGCCGCGCGGCTGACACACGCGGGCCTGGCCGACTTCGCGGCGAGCACCCGGCGCATCCTCGACGTGCGCCCGGCCGACACCATGGTGAACTGGCTGCCGCTCGACCACAGCGGCGCCTTCCTGCTGTACCACGTCCTCGCGGTCTTCACCGGCTGCACCAACGTCCACACACCGACCGAGGTGATCCTGGCCGACCCGCTGCGCTGGCTCGACCTCCTCGACGAGCACCGGGCGCAGCACAGCTGGGCACCGACCTTCGCCTACCAGCTCGTCGCCGACGCGCTCGCCGAGCGGCCGGAGGAGGACCGGGCGGGCCCCTGGCGGCTCGGCGGCCTCAAGTCCCTGGTGTGCGGGGGCGAACGGATCGCGTTGCCGGTGCTGCGCCGCTTCCTCGACGCGACGGCCCCGTACGGCATCCGCGAGGGACACATCGTCCCGGTGTGGGGCATGGCCGAAACGGTGACGGCCGCCACCTACGGCCGGCTCGACCGGCCCGGCACCGTGCACCGACTGCTCAAGAGCAGCCTGAACGGCGACCTGACACGGGCCGGCGAACAGACCCCGGAAGACCAGTGCGTCACCTTCGTCGCCTGCGGCTCCCCGGCGCACGGCGTGACCCTGCGCATCGTCGACGACGGCGGCGACCTCGCGCCCCCGGGCCGGATCGGACGCCTCCAGGTCCACTCGCCCGCGCGCCTGACCCCCGGCTACGTGAACAACCCGGAGGCGGACGCGGCGGCCTTCCCCGCCGGACGGGACTGGCTGGACACCGGAGACCTGGCGTTCCTCGACGGCGATCAGGTCGTCATCACCGGCCGGCGCAAGGACGTGATCATCCTCAACGGGAACAACGTCTACTGTCACGAGGTCGAAGAGGCCGCCACCGCCGTCGCGGGCGTCCGGCAGGGCGAGGTGGCCGCCTGCGGTATCGGGCACCCGGACGGCGGCACCGAGGAACTGGCCGTGCTCTTCGTCAGCCGCGGCGCCGCCGAGGACGCGCGCATCGCGGGCGAGGTGAAGGCGGCGCTGTTCACCCGGCTCAGGCTCACCGCCGCCCGCGTGGTGTCCGTTCCGGAGGACGAGTTCCCGAGGACGCCCGCGGGCAAGGTGCGCCGCGCGGAGCTCCGGGACCGGCTGATGAGCGGCGCCTTCGACACGGCCGGGCCGCCGGACCCGGCCGTACGGCCGCACCCGGACGCGGTGACACGGGCCGTGGAGCAGGAACTCACCGCCGTGCTCGGCCGCCCGGTCGACACGGGTCTGCCGTTCTACGAACTCGGCCTGACCTCCGTGCTCCTGGTGCGCCTGCGGACCCGGCTGGAGGAACGGCTGGGGACACCGATCGCGCAGACCGCGTTCTTCGAACATCCGACGGCCGGCGCGCTCGCCGCGCATCTGTCCGGCGCCCCCGGGGCGCGGGCGGAGCCGGTGCCCGCCGGTGCCGCCCCGCCGGACCACGCCGACCAGCGCGTCGCGGTCGTCGGGCTGTCGCTGCGCTTCCCGGGAGCGGACACCCCGGAGCGGTTCTGGGCCAACCTGCGCGACGGTGTGGACAGCGTCCGGGTCTTCGGCGAGGAGGAACTCGCGGCGGCGGACCCGGCCCGGCCAGAGCGGGACGCCCCCGGCCTCGTGCCCGTCGCCGGAGTCCTCGACGGCGTCGGGGAATTCGACCCGGACTTCTTCGGCATCAGCCCCAAAGAGGCCGAGCTGACCCACCCCGCGCACCGGCTGTTCCTGGAATGCTGCCACGAGGCTCTGGAGCAGGGCGGATACGCGGCCGCCGGACCGGGCGCCAGGATCGGCGTGTTCGCGGGGTCCGGCATGAACCTCTACGACCACCAGCAGCCGCCCGTCACCGGCGCACCGGACGAGCCGTACGGCGGGCCGGACCCCGCCGCCGGCATGCAGGCGGCCATCGGCCGGCAGCCCGACTTCCTCGCCACCCGGGTCGCCTACCGCCTCGGGCTCACCGGACCGGCCATCGGCGTGCAGACCGCCTGCTCCACCTCGCTGGTCGCCGTGCACCTCGCCGTCCAGGCGCTGCTCAACGGCGACGCGGACCTGGCGCTCGCCGGCGCCGCCGCCGTGCACCTGCCCCAGGAGACCGGCTACCGCAGCCACGCCGGATCGATCCTGTCTCCCACCGGACGCTGCCGGGCCTTCGACGCCGATGCCGACGGCACCGTGGGCGGCAACGGCGTGGCCGCCGTCCTGCTCAAGCGCCTCGACCTGGCGCTGGCCGACGGCGACACCGTCCACGCGGTGATCCTGGGCTCCGCCGTCAACAACGACGGCGCCCGCAAGGTCGGCTTCAGCGCGCCCGGCGTCGCGGGACAGGCCGAGGTCGTACGCCAGGCCCTGCGCCGAGCGGCCGTGCCCGCGGAAACGATCTCGTACGTGGAGGCCCACGGCACCGGCACCCGGCTCGGCGACCCCGTGGAACTGGAGGCGCTCGACAGGGCGCTCGGCGAAGGAACCCGGCGCGCGCAACCCTGCGCCGTCGGCTCGGTGAAGCCGAACATCGGGCATCTCGACTCGTGCGCCGGAATGGCCGGTCTGATCAAGACCGTGCTGATGCTGCGCCACCGCACCCTGGTGCCGACGCCGCACCTGACCCGCCCCAACCCCGAACTGCCCCTGGACGGCGGCACCTTGACGCTGGCCACCGAACTGCGGCCGTGGTCGGTGCCGGAGGGCGTGCCGCGCCGGGCCGGCGTCAGCGCCCTCGGCGTCGGCGGCACCAACGCCCATGTGGTGCTCCAGGAGGCCCCGCCCGCGACTTCGACGGCCGCACCCGCACCCGAACTCCCCGTGCTCGTACCGGTGTCGGCCCGTGACGCCGGGGCGCTGGAGGAGCTCACGGGCAGGCTCCGCGACCGGCTTCGGCAACGGCCGGACCTGCGGGCCGTCGACGTGGCCGCCACCCTGGCACTCGGCAGACCGCACCGCGCGGCACGCACCGTGGCGGTCGGCCGCACCGCCGGGGAACTCGCGCGCGCCCTGGACGAGCCGCAGCCCGCGCCGGCCGCTCCGCTCGGGCCCCTCGCCTTCGCGTTCGCCGGGCAGGGCAGCGCACGGCGCGGCATGGCGAGCGGCCTGTACGACGCGTTTCCCACCGCCCGGCGGACGCTCCAGAGGTGCGAGGAGATCTACGCCGGCGAGTTCGGCGGCACCCTGCTGCCGGACCTGCTGGAGGAGGACGCGACCGGGAGCGAGGTCTGGCCCACCGAGACCGCCCAGGCGGCCCTGTTCGCCCATCAGGCGGCTCTCGCCGACCTGTGGCGCGCCGTCGGCATCCGCCCCGCGCTGCTGTTCGGCCACAGCGTCGGCGAGTTCGCGGCGCTGTACGCGGCAGGCGGCCTGACGCTGGAGGACGGGCTGCGCCTCACCGCGTACCGTGGGCGGCTGATGCACACGGCCTGTCCACCCGGCGGCCTGCTCGCCGTCCGCGCCGACGCGCGCACCGCGCAGCGCGTCGCACGAGCCGCCGGTGCCGAAGTGGCCGCGGTCAACGGCCCGCGCGCCCACGTGATCTCCGGCGGGCCGCAGGCCCTGAACGAGGCGGCACGCCGGTGCGACCGGGAAGGGCTGCGGTGGCGGTCGCTGCCCGTCGACCGGGCGTTCCACTCGGCCGCGATCGAACCGGCGCTGGGCGCCTTCCGGCTCCACGCCGAGAAGGCGGCGTACGGCCCGCTGCGCACTCCGCTCGTGACCGCGGTCGACGGAGAGGTGCGCCCGGCCGGCTGGCAGGCCGACGCGGACCACCTCTGCCGCCAGGCACGGGAGCCGGTCCGCTTCGACCTGGCCATGGCCGCGGCGGCGGCGCAGGGGTGCGAGGACTTCGTGGAGATCGGGGCGGGGAACACACTCACCGGCCTCGGCAGACACTGCGTCCCCGCGAGCCGCTGGCTGGGCGGCCAGGGACAGGACGACGGAGCGGCGGGCCAGGTGCACGGGCTGCTCACCGCGCTGGGCTCGCTGTACCGCAGGGGAGCCGAACTCGACTGGCGCGCGCTGACGCCCGACGGGGGCCGGGTGCCCTTACCGGGGCACCCGCAGCGGCGACGCGTCGTGGCGTTCCCGGCAGCCCGCGCGTCCGGCGTCGCACGGGCGCCCGAACCTCCCACGCACCGCCCCACCGACCCGGAGCCGTCCGTCATGTCCGAAGAACTCCTCGAATCCGTACGGAACTTGACGGCCGACAAGCTCGGCAGGGACACCGCGGACGTCCTGCCCGACAGCTCGTTCTTCGACCTGGGCGCCGACTCGCTCTCCCTGATGGGCATGACCACGGAACTGGAACGGCGACACGGGGTACGCGTACCGGTCCGGGAGCTGTTCGACTCCGCCGACACCCCGCGCAGGCTGGCCGAACGCCTGGCTGCGCGGACGCCTCGCGAACCCGCTACCCGCAACTCGGACCCGCGGCAAGCGGCGGCACCCGCGGCCCTTCCGGCACCCGCGGCCCTTCCGGCACCCACGGCCCTTCCGGCGCCCGAAGCGTCCGCAGCCCCTCCGGCGCCCGAAGCGTCCGCGGAACTCCATGCCCTGTTCGCCCGGCAACTGAGCCTCGCGGAGCAGCTCGTCGCCGGCGTGAGCGACGTGATCTCCCGGCAACTCGACGCGCTCGGCGCCGCCGCCACGCAGCCGCCCGCCGTCACCCCGGACCCGGTGTCGGCGGCCCTGACGCCCTCGGCCCCGCGCCAAGTCCCGGCCCTGCGCCAGGGCCCGGCCCATGCCCAGGTCCCGGTCCCGGCCGCGACGCCGCGCCCCGTACCCGTGACCCCCACGGGATGCGATGTCAGCCTCTACTTCTTCGGTGACTACCCCGACGACGCCGCGCACGACAAGTACGCGCTGATCATGGAGGCGTCGGAGTTCGCCGACCGGAACGGATTCCACGCCCTGTGGTTCCCCGAGCGGCACTTCAACTCCTTCGGCGCGCTCTTCCCCAACCCCTCCGTGCTCGCGGCGGCGCTCGCGGCGCGGACCAGCCGGATCCGGCTGCACGCGGGCTCCGTCGTGCTGCCGCTCCACCACCCCGTCCGGGTCGCCGAGGAGTGGTCGGTCGTCGACAACATCTCCGGCGGCCGGGCGGGTCTGTGCTTCGCGAGCGGCTGGCACGCCACCGACTTCGCGCTCGCACCACAGCACTTCGGCCGGCACCGCGAGGTGATGTACGAGCAGATGGCGACCGTGCGGCGGCTCTGGTCCGGTCAGCCCGTGACGGTGACGGCGGGCGACGGCGAGCCCGTGGACATCCGTCTGCACCCGCGCCCCGTACAGCACGAACTCCCCCTGTACGCGGCCGTCGTGAGCAACCCGGACAGCTACCGCCGGGCGGCCGCCGAGGGCCTCGGCGTGGTCACCAACCTGATGACGCAGACCGTCGGGCAACTGGCGGAGAACGTCGCGCTGTACCGGCGCACCCGCGCCGAGCACGGTCTCGACCCGGCGGCGGGACGCGTCGTGGTCCTGGTGCACACCTACCTCGCCGAGGACGCGGAGCGCGCCCGGGCCGAGGCGTACCGCCCCTTCGTGTCCTACCTGCGCTCGTCCCTCTCCCTGTTCGACCAGGTGACGAACAGCCTCGGCTTCGACGTGGACCTGGCGGACACCCCCGAGGAGGACGTGGAATTCCTGCTCGGACGCGCCTACGAGCGCTACTGCGCCTCACGCGCCCTGATCGGTGACGAGCACACGGCCGCCGAGACCGTGCGCCGCCTGGTGGAGGCGGGAGCGGACGAGATCGCCTGCTTCGTGGACTTCGGCGTGCCGAAGGAGAAGGTCCTGGCCGCGCTGCCCGTGCTCGACCGGGTCCGGCGTCGTGAGCGGACCGGCCGGCCGGGGGAGCCGGCGGCGCCCGCCGTGCCGCGGCGCATGCCGCTCACACCCGCCCAGCGCCGCATCTGGTTCCTGGAGCGGCTGCACCCGGGCACCAGCATGTACCACGAGCCCAAGGCCGTCCGCCTCGACGGGCCACTCGACGTGTCCGCGCTGCGATGGGCACTCCAGCGAGTCGCGGACCGGCATCCCGCGCTGCGCACGGTGTTCGGTGACCGGGACGGAGTGCCGTACCAGGAGACACGCGACAGCGTCCCGCTCGACTGCCCGGTCGACGACCACACCGGGGCGACCGAGGAAGAGGCCCTGCGGGCGGCTCTGCGGACCGAGGGGCGCCGGATCCTCGACCTGGCCACCGGGCCGCTGGTGACCGCCCGGCTGCTGCGCCTGTCGGAGCGACGACACCTGCTCTTCCTGCTGGCACACCACATCGTCTTCGACTCCTCCTCCACGGCCGTCCTCGCGCACGACCTCGCCGCCTTCTACCGGTCCCGCACCCGGGGCGACGCCGACCCCGGACTGCCGCCGCTCGCCGAACCGCCCCCGCCCGAGCGGCCGGACGCCGCCGAACGCGCCGCCTGCCTCGACCACTGGCGGCGTACGCTCCACGAGGCCCCGGTCCTCGCCCTGCCCACCGACCGGCCCCGCCCGCCGGTCAGGTCCGGGGCGGGCGCGAGCCTCAGCCACGCCCTGGACGCCGAACTCGTCGGCAGGCTCCGCTCGTTCGCCGCCGGACACCGCGCCACCCTCTTCATGACGCTGACCGGTGCCATCGGCGCGGTACTCGGCCGGTTCGCCGGACAGCGGGACGTGGTGATCGGCACCGCGGTCGCCGCCCGCCCCGCCGACGCCGGACACCACGTCGGCCTGTTCCTCGACACGGTGCCGCTGCGTGTGGACCTCACCGGCGACCCGGACTTCCCGACGCTGCTCCGCCGGGTGCGCGACGGCAGCACGGCGGCGTACGAGCACCGCGGCCTCCCCTTCGACGAGCTGGTGGGCGCGCTGAACCCGCACCGCGACCCGGGACTGAACCCGCTGTTCCAGGTGATGGTGGAGTACGAGAACGAGGGCAGGGTGGACTTCGATCCGCCGCGGCTGACGGCCACGCTGCTCGACGTGCCGAGCGCCCGCGCCCCGTTCGACCTCAGCGTCTACCTGACGCACCACGCGGAGGGCCTGCGCTTCATGGTCGAGTACGACACGGCCCTCTTCGACGAGACCACCGTGCGCCGCTTCGTGGACTACGTCGAGCAGGTGCTCCGCCGCGCCCTCGACGACCCGGGCGCACCGCTCGCCGGCCTGACCGCCGTCACGACCGCCGACCGTACGACCCTGGCGCGGCTGGGGCACCCGCGCGCACCGCTGCCCGGCGCCGGGGACACCCTGCACGGCCTCTTCGAGAGGCAGGCGCGCCGGACCCCGGACGCCGCCGCGCTGATCGGCGACGACCAGTGCCTGTCGTACGGGGAGCTGGACACCCGCGCCAACCGGCTCGCCCGGCTGCTGCGCGACCGGGGCGCGGGGCGGGGACAGCGCGTGGCGGTGCTGCTGCCGCGCGGCCCGCGGCTGATCACCGCCCTGCTGGCCGTGCTCAAGAGCGGGGCCGCGTACCTGCCCCTCGACCCGTCCGTGCCCACCCCGCGGCTGACCGCGCTCCTCGACGACGGCGCACCCGTCCTGCTGCTCACCTCCGACGCCGGCCTCGCCCGGCACCCGGACCTGGCGACGCGGTTGCCCGTGCACCTGGCCGACGAGCCCGACGACGCCCTTCCGGCCGGCCCCCTTGAGGACGAGGCCCGGCCCGAGGACCCCGCGTACTGCATCTACACCTCGGGCTCGACCGGCCGCCCCAAGGGCGTCGTCGTGCCGCACCGCGGCCCCGTGAACCTCGTCGGCGGACACCTCCGGCGGCATCCCGCGCTGCGCACCCTGCAATGGACCTCGCCCGCGTTCGACGTCAGCGTGCAGGAGATCTTCACCACGCTGGCCTCCGGGGCCGCACTCGTTCTGATCGACGACGCGGCGAGGTACGACCCCGCGGCCGTGGCGGAGACGGTCCGCCGCCACGAGGTGCAGCGGATGTTCATGCCCTGCACGCCGCTGAGGTACCTCATCGGGACGGACCCCCGACTGCCGTCTCTGCGCGAGCTGTTCTCGGCCGGTGAGGCACTCCGGCTCACCGGCGCCTTCCGCCGCTTTCTCGCCGCGCACCCGGGCTGCGCGCTGTACAACCAGTACGGCCCCACGGAGGCCTCGGTCATCGTCACCTCCCACCGGGTCGATCCGGACGGCGAGGAGTGGCCACCGATCGGCACGCCGGTGCCCGGCGCGCGCATCCGGCTGCTGGACGACGCGGGCCAGGAGGTGCCGGTGGGGGCCGTCGGCGAGATCCACGTGGGCGGCGTTCCTGTCGCCCACGGCTACCATGCCCGGCCCGAGGAGTCCGCCGCCGCGTTCCTCGACGACGGCGCGGGCGGGGTGCTCTACCGGACGGGCGACCTCGGTCGCTGGCGTGCGGACGGCGCCCTGCAGTACTGCGGCCGGGCCGACGACCAGGTCAAGATCCGCGGCCATCGCGTCGAACCGGCCGAGGTACAGGCGGCGTTGACGGCCCTGCCCGGCGTACGGGACGCGGTGGTCGTGCCGCGCCGCGATCCGCACGGCGACATGGAACTCGTGGCCTACGTCGTCCCCGTGCCAGGGGCCGCGGAGCTCGGCGAGCTGCCCGCCGCGCTCTCCGCCGTGCTCCCCGACCATCTGGTGCCGCGTCACTGGGTACCTCTGGAGCACCTTCCGGTCAACGCGTCGGGCAAGCTGGACCGCGCCGCGCTGCCCGCGCCCGCGGCCGGAGGCAGGGCCCCGGAGACCGGCGCCGGGCCCGTCACCCCCCTGGAAAAGGGCCTGCACGACCTGTGGTGCGCGGAACTCGCCCTCGGCCGGGCCTCGGTGACCAGCTCGTTCTTCGAGTTGGGCGGCCACTCCCTGAGCGCGATCCGGCTGGTCAACCGGATCGCCGCCGAGCTGGGCCTGTCCCTGCCCATGGCCGAGTTCTTCCGCGCTCCCACGATCCGTGGCGTCGCCGCGAGGCTCGAGCAGCTCCGTGCGGACCCGGCCGTCCCGTCAGAGGGCCCACGGACCGTCGCCGCCGGTGACGTGGGGGACGTGGTGCCCATGACCTCCACCCTGCGCAGGCTCTGGCGCCGTCACCACGAACGCCGCGACCCCAGCGTCTACAACGTCGCGCACCGCGTCGACCTGCGTGGCGCCCTCGTCGTCGAGGACCTCCGGCACGCCCTGGAGAGCCTGGTGGCACGCCATGACGCACTGCGCAGCCGGGCGGCGGTGCGCGACGGCGAGCATCGTGTCGAGGTGCTCGCCCACGTGCCCGTGGACCTACCCGTCACCGACCTGTCCGGGCACGCCGAGGACGAGACCGTCCTGGAGCGCTGGTGCCGGGAGCAGGCGTCCCGCCCCTTCGCGATGGAGCGGGCTCCCCTGTTCCGGTTCCGGGTGGCGCGGCTCGGCCCGGAGCGCTGGACGCTGGTGACCGTCCTGCACCACGCGGTCTGCGACGGCTGGTCCATGGGGATCGTCTGGCGCGAACTGCAGGAGCTCTACAACGCCCGCCGCCTCGGTACCGCTTGCCCCCTCCCGCCACCGTCCGCCCAGTTCACGGACTGCGCGCGTACGGAGCACGGGCTCGGCGGCGAACGCCGGGCGGAGCTGGAGCGGTTCTGGCGGGCCGAACTGGAGGGAGTCCCCGTCGGACTGGACCTGCCGACCGACCGCCCCCGGCCTCCCGCGCTGTCCGGCCGGGGAGGCCTGCGCACCTGGGCCGTCGACGGCTCCCTGACCGAGCGGATCGACCGGACCGCCGGCCGGCTGGGCACGACGCCGTACGCCGTGCTCGCGGCGGTGTTCGCCGTCTGGGCCGCCCGCCGCCAGGACCGGTCCACCGACCTCGTCCTGGCCGCTTCCAGCGCCAACAGGCTGCGCCCCGAACGCGCCGACGTGGTCGGCCTGCTGGGCGACGCCGTCCTGCTGCGGGCCCGTCTGCGGGAGGCCGAGACCTTCGCCGACCTGGTGCGCGGGCTCGGCACCACCCTCTTCACCGTCCTCGACCACCAGGAACTTCCGCTGACCGACGTGGCCGACGCGGTCGCACCCGGCACCTCGGCCGGCCTCTTCCCCAAGGTGCTGTTCACCGTGGTCACCACCCCGCCGCCCGCCCTGGAGCTGCACGGGGTGTCGGCCACCGTCCGTGGCCTGCCCATGACCGGCGTCGCCCGCACCGAGCTGTACGTGGCCCTGGCCCCGCACGACGACGGCATGACCGTGGCCTTCGAGTACTCGACGGATCTGTTCGAGGACACGACCGTCGAAGCCTGGGGCACCGAGCTGACCGGACTGCTGGACGAAGCCGTACGAGACCCCCGGCGACCCCTGCGCGACCTGCTGCCCGGCTCCGGCCACCCGGGCCCGGCGGGACGAGGCGCGTGATGACGGGGGAGCGTAAAAGGCGTGCGGGTGTTCGACGTCGTGCGGTACGTTCCTGCTGTTTTCAAGGGGGATCACGTGCCGAAGCTCAACCAGATCATCGCCGTCGAAAAGGGCGTCAAGAGCAAGTCGCTCCAGGACATCAACGCCGCGCAGCACAAGGTGCAGAAGCCCGCGCTGCTCGCCGGGATCTCGCGGACCTACCAGCCCAAGGACGAGGAGGGCGAGCAGTTGCCGCCCGAGTCGACCCGGGTGCAGGTCAAGGCCGAGGACGTGCTGCGGGAGATGTCGGCGTCGCTGACCCGGCTGTTCGACGTGACGGCCACCAAGGACTGGGCCAACTGCACGGCCCGCGCCGACGTCGTGGTCGACGGGCGCACCCTGGTCGCCGACGTCCCCGTGAGCTACCTGCTGTTCCTGGAGAAGCAGCTCACCGAACTGCACGCCTTCGTCAAGAAGCTCCCGGTGCTCGACGCCGCCGAGGCCTGGGCGCTCGATCCGTCCACGGACTGGTGGAAGACCGACCCGGTGCGCACCATCCGCACGAAGAAGGTACCGCGCAACCACGTCAAGGCGGAGGCGACCGAGAAGCACCCGGCGCAGGTCGAGGTGTACTACGAGGACGTCCCCATCGGGTACTGGACGACCGTGAAGTTCTCCGGCGCGCTGCCCGCGCGACGGGTGAACGAACTGGTCGAGCGGGTCGAGAAGCTCCAGCAGGCCGTGAAGTTCGCCCGTGAGGAGGCCAACGGCGCCGAGGTCACCGACCAGCGCGTCGGCGACGCGGTGTTCGGCTACCTGTTCGCCTGACACCCACCATGATCGCCCCCGCGTGCGAGCGGGGGTGCGCAACCCGGCGCGGGCGGGATTGAGGACCGGTCCGCGCGAGGAGCGCAAGCTGAAGCTGACGCTCAGCCTGAAGAACGGCCCCGCCGAAAGGGGCCGTGTCAATCTCAGACTCTCGCTCCAGTTTCAGCATCGCCGCCGATCGCCGGTCCGACCGGGGACGGACGAGCGCCGTCGGATGGGAGTTCGAATCTCTCCTGCACCTCTGCGCGGTGCGGTAGTTCAAAGGAAGAACACGACGGCCTGATGACTGATCCGTCCTCTTAAACGCCACCGGCGTGCGCAATTGGGTGGCATCCCCAGGGGCCCGGGAGCTGGATACCGCTCCCGGGTCCCGCCACGTCCGGGACGTCCGGGTCCGGCCGGTGCGACCTCGCGTCACGCGAACGCCGGCACGATCCGCTCGCTGGCCGGCCGCAGCCGCGCGTCCACGTCCGCCGCCCCGGCGCGGTCACGGCCCGGAACGCCTGTGCGTGCGCGCCGTCAACCGTCCAGTGGCCGCGGCGAGTCGGCGTTGGTGAGGGAGCGGTTGCGGACTCTGGCCAGGTGGTGGGCGAACACCTCGCGCGCGTCGGGGGTGAGCGTGCGCAGCGCCACCAGCGCCGCGAAGATCACGTCGCACAGTTCCGCCTGGACGTCGTCCCAGGTGTGCGTCACGCCCTTGCGCGGGTTCTGGCCGGTCGCGCCGATCACCGCCTGGGCGACCTCGCCGACCTCCTCCGACAGCTTCAGCATGCGCAGGACCAGGCCCTCACGGCCCTCGTGGGTGCGGTGCGAGTCCAGCCAGGTCCACAGCTCGTCCACCGTGGACCAGAGGTCGAGGTCGTCGGTGGCGGGCGCGGGCGCGGGTGTGGGCGCCGTCTGCGTCGTCTCGTGATCGGTCATGCGGGCGAGCCTGCCACGCCGGACTCGAAGACCGGCCTACTCCTCGAACAGCGCCTCCTGCTCGCCCTCCCGCCGCTGCCGCAGCCTGCGGACGCGCGCCCCCACCACCAGGGTCGTGGCCGCGCCCGTCACCGCGAAGGCCGCCGGGATCATCCAGCCCCGGTTGACGGCGTGGCCCAGCGCGTGGTCCAGGGAGATCCGGCCGGGGCCCGCGATGGCGAGGCAGGCCGCCGTGAGGCCGAGGGTCGCGGCGTACTCGTAGCCGCCGGACTGGTTGAAGAAGCCGTTGGGGGCGTGGACCGCGGCGGCGCCCGCCATCGCGCCCGCGGCCGCCGCGCCGGCGGCGGGCGTGGCCAGGCCCACCGCCAGCAGGGTGCCGCCGCCCAGCTCGGCGATCCCGGCCGCGGTGGCGCTTGCGGTGCCCGGCGCGTATCCGACGGACTCCATGAACTGGCCGGTGCCCTCGATGCCGCCGCCGCCGAACCAGCCGAACAGCTTCTGCGCGCCGTGCGCCGCGAGGGTGGCGCCCGCGCCCAGCCGGAGCAGCAGCAGGCCCAGATCGCCTCGGTCGTAACAGGTCACGATGTCTCCCGGTCGCCGTGCGGGGTCAGCAGGAAGTAGTCCGTCCACGCGGGTCAGCAGGACGTGGTCCGCGCGGGGGCACGAGGGGGGTGGTGCGGCCCCTGTGCCGTTCCACCGTCGCACTCCCGCCACCCGACCGGCCCGTCCGGACCGCCGTTCGGGTGGCGGGGTCCCGGGGCCGGTGTGACGCTGCCCACATGACCATTCAGACAGCCAAACTGAGCGATCCCGCGGTCCGGGCCTTCGTCAACGCGGTCAACTCGCACGACCGCGAGGGCTTCATGATGCTCCTCGCGCCGGGCGCGACCATGTCCGACGACGGCTCCGACCGGGATCTCGCCGACTGGGTCGACCGGGAGATCTTCTCCTCGCGCGGCCACCTGCAGGTGGACAACGAGTCCAACGGCGGGCGCTCGCTCGTCGCCCGCTACCGGAACGACACCTGGGGCGAGATGCGCACCCGGTGGAACTTCACCGTGGACGACGACGGCCGCATCACCCGCTTCGAGACGTGGCAGGCCTGACGCCCCCGGCCCCGCCGCGTCCGGCGGTCGCACGGCAGCCGTTCCACCCACCGGTGCGTACCCCGCGGTTCCGCGCGAGGTCCACCCCCACCCGGTGTGGTGGAACGACTGCCGCCCTCCCCCTCGGAATGGCCCCAAAGCCCGTCGGCCGAATGCCGGTCACGGCGCTACCGCCGACGGAAGGTCAGTGCCACAAGTGTGAAGTTCTGGTGGAGACGAGTCGAGCATAGGTCCTTGACCGGCCGCAATGGTGCGGAAGGTCAAAATCCGTTTGTGCTGATCGTGAAGGCCTGACGGCTCAGCCGCGGCCCACGTACGGCATCGCCGTCGCCAGCACCGTCGCGAACTGCACGTTCGCCTCCAGCGGCAGCTCCGCCATGTGCCGCACCGTGCGCGCCACATCGGCCACGTCCATCACCGGCTCGGGCGCGAACTCCCCGTTGGCCTGGAGCGCTCCCGTCTGCATCCGGGCCGTCATGTCCGTCGCCGCGTTGCCGATGTCGATCTGACCCACCGCGATCCGGTACGGCCGCCCGTCCAGCGACAGCGACTTGGTCAGGCCCGTCAGCGCGTGCTTCGTCGCCGTGTACGCCACCGAGTGCGGGCGCGGCGTGTGCGCCGAGATCGAGCCGTTGTTGATGATCCGGCCGCCCTGCGGGTCCTGCTCCTTCATCTGCCGGTACGCGGCCTGCGCGCACAGGAACGCGCCGTTGAGGTTGGTGTCCACCACGTGCCGCCAGGCGTCGTAGGGCAGTTCCTCGACCGGCACGCCGCCCGGCCCGAACGTCCCCGCGTTGTTGAACAGCAGGTCCACCCGGCCGAAGCGGTCCACGGTGGCCGCGAACAGCGCGGCGACGTCCTCCGGTTGTGACACGTCCGTCCGGACGGGCAGGGTCGTGCCCTCGGGCGCGAGCTCGGCCGTCTGCCGAAGGGTCTCCGTCCGGCGGCCGGCCAGCGCCACCGACCAGCCCGCTCGCAGCAGTTCCACGGCGACCGCGCGGCCGATACCGGAACCCGCCCCGGTCACCACCGCGATCCGCGGCTTCCGGTCCGTTTGCATGGCATTCATGGGCCCGCAGCGTACGGGAGGGCCCGGCGTCCGGAACTCACCCAGCCGACATGCGGTTGTTGTGCACACGCTAGCCAGGAGTCGTCCCCGGTCAGTCCAATGCCCCCTGCATCCAACGACAGGGGAGGACCGGATGACATCCGAGGCCCGTACGCCACAGCACCACGACCCCGAACTCCGCGCCGCCGCCCGGCACATCGGCCGCCGGCGCTTCCTGACCGTCACCGGCGCCGCCGCCGCGCTGGCCTTCGCCGTCAACCTGCCCGCCGCCGGCGCGGCGAGCGCCGCGGAACTCGACGCCCGGCGGATCACCGACGACCCGTTCACCCTCGGCGTCGCCTCCGGCGACCCGCTCCCCGGCTCCGTGCTGCTGTGGACCCGGCTCGCCCCGGCCCCGTACCAGCCCGACGGCGGCCTGCCGGCCGAACGCGTCACCGTGCACTGGGAACTGGCCCACGACGAACGGTTCCGCCGCATAGCCAGACGCGGCGCCGCGACCGCGCACCCCGAGTTCCACCACACCGTCCACGTCGAGGTCGGCCACCTCGACGCCGACCGCGTCTTCTACTACCGCTTCCGCGTGGGCGACTGGATCAGCGAGACCGGCCGCACCCGCACCGCCCCGCTGCCCGGCAGCGCCGCAGCAAGCCTCACCCTCGCCGCCGTCTCCTGCCAGGCGTACCACGACGGCCACTTCACGGCGTACCGCCACCTCGCCGCCGACGACGTCGACGTGGTCTTCCACCTCGGGGACTACCTCTACGAATACGCCGTCAACTCCGCCGGCGGAGCCCGCAACTACACCGACCGGACCCTCCCGGCCCTCTTCAACCGCGAGACGGTGACGCTGGAGGACTACCGGCTGCGCTACGCCCTCTACAAGACCGACCCCGACCTGCGGGCCGCGCACGCCGCGCACCCCTTCGTCGTCACCTGGGACGACCACGAGACCGAGAACAACTACGCCGGCGACACCCCCGAGAACAGCGTCCCGCCGGAGGAGTTCCTGCTGCGCCGCGCCTCCGCCTACCGCGCCTACTGGGAGCACCAGCCGCTGCGCACCCCGCAGCGGCCCAGCGGCCCCGACATGCAGCTCTACCGCCGCCTGCACTGGGGCCGGCTCGCCCAGTTCGACGTCCTCGACACCCGCCAGTACCGCACCAACCAGGCGCAGGGCGACGGCGCCAAGGTGCCCGGCCCGGAGGTCGACGACCCGGCGCGCACCATGACCGGCGAGACGCAGGAACGCTGGCTGCTCGACGGCTGGCGCACCTCCCGGGCGCTGTGGAACGTCGTACCGCAGCAGGTCGTCTTCTCCCAGCGGAAGTTCGACCGCACCGAGCCGTCCCGCGTGTCGATGGACGCCTGGGACGGCTACCGCGCCTCCCGCCGCCGCGTCCTCGACGGCGCCGAGGCCGCCGGCATCGAGAACCTCATGGTCCTCACCGGCGACGTGCACGTCGGCTACGCCTTCGACATCAAGGACGACTTCGACGACCCGGCCTCCCGCACCCGCGGCACCGAGATCGTCGCCACCTCGATCACCAGCGGAAAGGACGGCGCCGACAAGCCCGCGAACTGGGACACCTACATGACGGCCAACCCGCACCTGAAGTTCTACAACGGCCGCCGCGGCTACGTGAACGTCACGCTCGGACAGCAGCGGGCGCGCGCCGACTTCAAGACCGTGCCGTACGTGACCACGCCCGGGGCGCCGGTCACCACGGCCGCGTCCTTCGTCACCGAGGCGGGCGAGCCGGGGCTCAGGCCGGCATGAGCTCCGCCGCCGGGTCGGCCTCCGGTGCCTCGCCCGGGTAACGGACGCCGACCCGCTCCCGGATCGCGTCCAGCGTCCGCATCACCGCGAGCGTGCCGTCCAGCGGCACCAGCGGCGACTCGGTCTCGCCGGCGCGCAGCGCCCGCATCACCTCGCGGGCCTCGTGCTTGAGGCTGGCGCGCGGCCCGTCCGCCGGGTCGGCCGTGAACTCCTCGGGGTCACGGCCGTCCCGGTGCAGCACGAACCGGTCCGGGAAGAAGAACCCGCCCGGCACGTCGATCCGCCCCCGGGACCCGGTCACGGACGCGGACGTCGCCGTACCGCCCACGAGGGAACAGTGCACGGAGGCGAGCGCCCCGCTGTCCCACGACAGCAGCGCCCCCGTCTGGAGGTCGACGCCCTCCTCCGAGAGCACCGCCCGCGCCGTGACGTCCGACGGCTCCCCGAGCAGCAGCTGCGCGAACGACACCGGGTACACGCCCAGGTCGAGCAGCGCGCCGCCGCCCTGCGCCGGGTCGCGCAGCCGGTGCGACGGAGGGAAGGGGCCCGCCAGCCCGAAGTCCGCGTGCACACTGCGCACTTTGCCGACCGCCCCGTCGTCCACCAGCGCCTTCAGCCGCCGCACCAGCGGATTGCAGTACATCCACATCGCTTCCATCAGGAAGCTGCCGCGCTCCCGCGCCAGCGCGACCAGCTCGGCCGCCTCGCGCGCGTTCAGCGTGAACGCCTTCTCGCACAGCACGTTCCGCCCGGCCCGAAGGCACAGGCCAGCGGCGGCCCGGTGCGCCGAGTGCGGCGTCGCCACGTACACCACGTCGACGTCCTCGTCCCGCGCCAGCGACTCCCACTCGCCGTACGCCCGCGCAATGCCGAACCGGTCCGCGAAGGCCTGCGCCGACTCCTTCGCGCGCGACGCCACCGCCACGACCTCCGCGTCCGGCAGATCCACCAGATCCGCCGTGAACGACGCCGCGATCCCGCCGGTCGCCAGGATCCCCCAGCGCACGCTGCGTTCCGTCATTGCCGGTCCCCACCCTCGATCGTGTGACCCTCGCCACTGCGTACGAGCAGTCCGTCCGAGCTGAGAGCATAGGTGGCGGATCACAGGGAAAGGGAGGGCACATGCCCGAGCGCGGGGCGTCGACAACGGACAGCACACCCAAGGCGGCCACACCGGAAAAGGGCCACGCGACTCCCGCGCACCGCCGCGTCGGCCTGCTCGTCACCCTGATCCTCGGCGGCCTCACCGCCACGCCGCCGCTGGCGATGGACATGTACCTCCCGGCGCTCCCGGAGGTCACCCGCTCCCTGCACGCCCAGGCCGCGACCGTCCAGCTCACGCTCACCGCCTGCCTGGCCGGCATGGCGCTCGGCCAGCTCGTCATCGGCCCGATGAGCGACAAGTGGGGCCGCAGGCGCCCGCTGCTGACCGGCCTCGCCGTCTACGTCGTCGCCACCGCCCTGTGCGCCGTCGCGCCGAACGTCGAACTCCTCGTCGCGTTCCGGCTGGCCCAGGGCCTCGCGGGCGCCGCCGGCATCGTCATCGCGCGGGCCGTCGTCCGCGACCTGTACGACGGCATGGCCATGGCCCGGTTCTTCTCCACGCTCATGCTGATCTCCGGCGTCGCCCCGGTCGTCGCGCCGCTCATCGGCGGCCAGATCCTGCGCGTCACCGACTGGCGGGGCGTGTTCGTCGTCCTCACCGGTGTCGGCACCCTGCTGGCCGTCGTGGTGTGGACGAAGCTCCCGGAGACCCTGCCCGCCGCCGAACGGCACTCCGGCGGCGTCGGCGAGGCGCTGCGCTCCATGCGCGTCCAGCTCGCCGACCGCGCCTTCACCGGCTACCTCCTCGCCGGCGGTTTCGCGTTCGCCGCGCTGTTCGCCTACATCGCCGCCTCGCCGTTCGTCGTCCAGGAGATCTACGGGGCCTCCGCGCAGACCTACAGCCTGCTGTTCGGGCTCAACTCCGTCGGCCTGATCGCCGTCGGCCAGTTCAACGGCCGGGTCCTGGTCGGCCGGGTCGGACTCGACCGGGTGTTCGCCGTCGGGCTCGCCATCGTCATCGCCGCCGCGACCGCGCTGCTGCTGATGTCCCTCGGCGTGTTCGGCGAGGTCGGCCTCGGGGCCGTCGCCGCCGCGCTGTTCGTCCTGATGTCCGCGATGGGCATCACCCTGCCCAACGCGCAGACCCTCGCCCTGATGCGCGTCGAACGCTCCGCCGGGTCCGCGTCCGCGCTGCTCGGCACGTCGTCGTTCCTCATCGGGGCGATCGCCTCCCCGCTCGTCGGCGTCGCCGGCGAGGACACCGCCGTCCCGATGGCCGTCGTCCAACTGGCCGCGGCCCTGGTGGCGCTGGCCTGCTTCGCGGGCCTGTGCCGCACCCGCAGGGCCCAGTCCGAGGCGGCCCAGTCCGAGGCGGCCCCGGTCGAGGGGGCGGAGAGCTGAGCGCGCCGAGACTGCGCGGCGGAAGCCCCGAACGGGCCGGACTCGACCCCGAGGAACTCCGCCGCCTCGTCCAGGAGGTCCGTGACCTCACCGCCGGCGACCGCCCCTGGGCGTCCGGCGCCGTCGTCGTCGCCGGACGCGGCCCCGTCCTCGCCGTCGCCGAGGCGGCAGGCTGGGCCGTGCGCTACGTCGCCCACGACCCGCACACCGGCGAGGGCGTGGAACTGCCCGCCCACGCGCGCGTGCCGATGACCGTCGACACCCCCTTCGACCTGGCCTCCCTGACCAAGCTGTTCACGTCCGTCGCCGCCGTGCAGCAGATCGAGCGGGGCACCCTCGGCATCGACGCGCGGGTCGGCGCGTACCTGCCCGAGTTCCACGCCGCCGCCCGGCACGACCTCACCGTGCGGCACCTGCTCACCCACACCTCAGGGCTGCGCCCCGAACTCCCGCTGTACGACTGCGCCGACGACACGGAACGGCTGGCGCTGCTGCGGGCCGAGGAACCGGCCGGCGCGCCCGGCACGTACCGCTACTCCGACCTGAACATGCTGCTCCTCCAGCACGTCCTGGAACGCGTCACCGGACGCCCCCTTGACGTCCTGGTCCGGGACGGCATCACCCGCCCCCTGGGCATGACGTCGACCCGCTTCGGGCCCTGCCCCGGCGCGGCGGCCACCGAGGACCAGCGGCGGCCGTGGGCCAAGGCGGACCGGGGGATGCTGCGCGGCCAGGTGCACGACGAGAACGCGTGGGCGCTGGGCGGCGTCGCCGGTCACGCGGGCCTGTTCGCCACGGCCCCGGACCTGGCGGTCTTCTGCCGCGCCCTGCTGACGGGCGGCTCGTACGGACCCGCCCGCATCCTCGGCCCCGACTTCGTGGAACTCCTCCTGACCCCGCCCGGCCTGGGCTTCGCCATGGACCAGCCGTGGTTCATGGGCGAGCTCGCCGGCCGGGGCGCGGCGGGCCACACGGGCTTCACCGGCACGTCCCTGGTGCTGGACCGGGCGACGGACACGTTCCTCGTCCTCCTCGCGAACACCGTCCACCCGAGACGACGGCCCCCGGACAGCCGACCGAGAGCAGCGGCGGCGACCCGGATGGCACGGGCGGTGCGCACACGGCCGAGCTGAACGCCGGGCCGGGATGCCACCCCCTGCGGGGAGCCGCGGGCGCGGCCCCGGGTCAGGGTGGGCGACGGCGGCGGGTACGGGACCGGCCGGCGGCCCGGCCGCCCCCGCCTATGTCACCCCGTGAGAGAAGCCGCGGGCGCGGCCCCAGGCCCGGGGGCGACGGCGACGAGTGCGAGACCGGCCGGCGGCGCGGCGGCCGCGTGCACGGCGGTCCGGCCACCCCCGCCCCCACCCCTACAATCGCCGGGTGAACGTCCCCGCACCCCCCGTCTCCGACACCCTGCGCGCCGCGCTCGGCGACCTGCTCGACGGGCTCCCGCCCCGGCAGGCCACGCAGGCCGTCGAACGGCTGATCGCCAACTACCGGGGGAGCACCCCGACCGACGCGCCGATCCTCCGGGACCGCGCCGACGTCGTCGCCTACGCCGCGTACCGGATGCCCGCGACCTTCGAGGCGGTGCGGTCGGCACTCACGGCGTTCGCGGCGGCCGTGCCCGGCTGGACGCCCGGCGATCACGTCGACGTCGGCGGCGGCACCGGCGCGGCGACCTGGGCGGCCGCCGCGACCTGGACCGGCACCCGGCCCGTCACCGTCCTCGACTGGGCCGAACCCGCGCTCGCGCTCGGCCGGGAGATCGCCGCCGCCAACCCGGACCTGCGCGACGTCCGCTGGCAGCGCGCCCGCATCGGAACCGCGCTCGCCCTGGAGAGCACCGACCTCGCCACGGTCTCCTACGTCCTCAACGAGCTGACCGCGCCCGACCGCGCCGCCCTCGTCGACGCCGTCGCGACCGCCGCCGGGTCCGTCGTGATCGTCGAACCCGGCACCCCCGACGGCTACGCCCGCGTCATCGAGGCCCGCGACCGCCTCGTCGCCGACGGCTTCCACGTCGCCGCGCCCTGCCCGCACAGCGCCGCCTGCCCCATCGTCCCCGGCACGGACTGGTGCCACTTCTCGGCCCGGGTCAGCCGGTCCTCCCTGCACCGCCAGGTCAAGGGCGGCTCCCTCGCCTACGAGGACGAGAAGTTCAGCTACGTCGCCGCCACCCGCCTCCCGGTCGCCCCGGTCCCCGCCCGCGTCGTCCGGCGCCCCCAGATCCGCAAGGGCCAGGTGCTCCTCGACCTGTGCGAGCCCGACGAACGCCTGGACCGCCGCACGGTCACCAAACGCCACGGCGACCTCTACCGGGCCGCCCGGGACGCGACCTGGGGCGACGCCTGGCCACCCCCGGCCCCGGACGCGTAGGCCGGTCGATCCCCGGGCCTGCCCCCGGTCTCGGAGGCGTGGGCCGGTGGGCTCCCGGGCCTGTCCCCGGCCCGTCCCCAACCCCGAGGCACCCGCAGCGAGACGCCCCGTCTCACCCGCTTGCTACCGTCGACCCATGGTCACCGAGCCCGCCCCGGACGAAGCCCCCGACGAGACAGCCGCCAGGCCTCCCGCCACGACACCCGCCCTGCGTCACCCGCGCACCCCCGACTCCTCCCGCCGCAGCGAGCGCTCCCGGCGCGCCATCTACGACGCCGCCCTCGCTCTCGTCACCGAGATCGGCTACTCCCGGACGACCATCGAGGGCATC
Source organism: Streptomyces sp. DH24 (assembly GCF_029813775.1). Taxonomy (GTDB): domain Bacteria; phylum Actinomycetota; class Actinomycetes; order Streptomycetales; family Streptomycetaceae; genus Streptomyces. Next base: position 97,887 of record NZ_JARVKW010000005.1, read on the forward strand.
GCCGCCCGCGCGGGCGTCGGCAAGCAGACGATCTACCGCTGGTGGGCGTCGAAGGCGGACGTCCTGCTCGAAGCCTTCCTCGACCTCGGCGAACAGGCCGCACGGGCCGCCGGCCACGAGGGCGACGCCATCCCGGACACCGGGGACCTCGCCGCCGACCTCAAGGCCGTCCTGCGGGCCACCGTGGACGAGCTGCGCGACCCCGCGTTCGAGGCGCCGTCGCGCGCGCTGGCCGCCGAGGGCGTCGTGGACGAGCAACTCGGCAGGGAGTTCGTGACCAAGCTGCTGGAACCCTCGCTCCAGCTCTACGTCGACCGGCTGCGCGCCGCGCAGGACGCCGGCCAGGTCCGCCCGGACATCGACCCGCGCATCGCCCTCGAACTGTTCGTCTCCCCGCTCGCCCAGCGCTGGCTCCAGCGCACGGGCCCCATCTCCCACGAGTACACCGACACCCTGGTCGACTACGCCCTGCACGGCCTCACGCCCCGCACCTGAACCCCCCGCCCGGCGCCGCCGGCGCCCACCCCGGTTGCGGGCTCCGGGCCCCCGAGGCGCACGATGGTGGGACCATAGGGCATGCTGGCACGCACGACGGCGAGGCGAGGGGATAGATGAGCGCGAGGTTCGGCGGCCGTACCGGCCTGCGGGGCAAACTCACCCAGTGGCTGCCCGGACGCCGCCCCAGGGAGGCCGTCGGCGAGGACGGCCGTGAGGCCCTGCTGCTCGCCGCCGCGGCCGCGGGACTGCCCCTCGCGCCCGCCGCGCACCCGGCCGGCTACCGCTGCTCCTGCGACCGCGTCGGCTGTCCCACCCCGGCCCGCCACCCCGTGTCGTTCGCCTGGCAGACGCAGTCCACCACCGACCGCGCCCAGATCGAGCGCTGGGCCCGCCACCAGCCGCAGGCCAACTTCATCACCGCGACCGGCATGGTGCACGACGTGCTGGACGTGCCCCTGGACGCCGGACGCGCGGCCCTCGAACGGCTGCTCGCCGCCGGCATCGAGGTCGGGCCCGTCGCCGAGAGCGCCGACGGCCGGCTGCTGTTCTTCACCCTCACCCGCGGCACCCCCGAGGACGAGGACGAGTGGTGGCCCTGCGAGCTGGACTGCCACCCGGAGACCATGGACGAGCATCCCGGCCTGCGCTGGCACTGCCGCGGCTCCTACGTCCTCGTACCGCCCGCCCGGCTGCCCGGCGACGACGACCAGTCTGTGCACTGGGTACGCGGCCCCGAGCACGAACTGCCGGACCCGCTGAGCCTGCTGGAGGTCCTCACCGACTCCTGCGCCCGGTACGCGGGCGAGGAGCCGGCGCAGGCCTCCTGGCCCCTGCGGAACTGACCCCCGCCGCGGCGGGACCCGGGAGGGCTACTCGCCCTGCGCCGACGTCAGGCCCTGCACCCGGCCCAGGATCGCCACGTCCCCGGAGCCCTTCGGGTCGAGGGCGGCCTGGTTGGAGACGAACTCCATCGTCAGCGACTGCTTGATCTCACCCGTCGTCAGCGCCAGCACGCTCCTGTTCGGCGTCGGCACCGACGCGCCCGCCGCGGCCGTCTGCTTCTGGTAGTGGCGCGTGGTGAAGAACACCAGCGCCCCGCCGTCCGCGGTGCGCAGCCCCAGCGGCGCGTAGTCGCCGTTCGTCAGCGGCTCGTCGATGTACTGCGTGGCCAGGCCCGGCTTCGCCGCCTCCTTCTTGCGCAACTGCCGCCACACCGTGGTGTGGGCGCCCGCCGCGAAGGAGTCCCCGCCGTCCTTGAGGTACGTCGCGTACTCGCCGCTCAGCCGGCCCGGCGCCACGGCGACGTCCGTGGAGTTCGCGTCCACGGCCTGAGCCCAGCCGTCCTTGTCCGTCTTGAACCGCGGCACGTCCTCGGGGGCGAGCAGCGTCAGATACGCCACCTCCCACGGCTCGTCCAGGCCGCCCCGCGTGAACACCAGCAGCCAGCGCGCGTCGCCGCCCTTGTTGCCCCGCGCGTCGGCGAGGAACCAGCGGGGCCAGCCCGCCTTCTTCGGAATGGTGAACTTCGGGTCGGTCAGCGTCAGCGGAGTGTGCGCGGGGTTGCCGTCCGGGTTGTTCGCCCGGCCCGCCTTCAGCCGCGCCCCGTCGATGTCGGCGAGGGCACCGGTGACGTGACCGGCGTCAAGGGAACGGTCGTAGGCCTTGTCGGCCTTGTTGTACGCGGCTGTGAACTGCCGCAGCGCCTTCGCGGCCTCGGCGCGGGTGGCCGACGGGAGCACCTCGCGCTCCCCGTGCACCACCACGCATCCGCTCGCCGTCAACGACAATGCGGTCACCGACGCCGCCACCAGCGCGCTCCGGTCAAGCCTGCGGAGCCTTCGAAGGCCGCGATCCCTGCTCATGAGGTCCCTTCACCTTCCCCTTTCCGGAGGCGAACCCTACCGGGGCGAGGAAAAGCGCGAGCGTCGGGTTCGGGTACAGCAGCCACACCGTGACCTGGAGGCCGGCCGGACCGGGCCGGAAGGTGAACACGCCCTTCAGCGGGGTCCCGTACCAGCTGTCCGGTGAGCCGGGGAAAGGCCGAGGAGCCCCGCCCCCGCCGCCGCCCCCGCGATGCTTCAATGCCCCGGTGACTGACTACGACGTGCTGCGCGTCTTCTGCGCGGCGAACGGCGGCTACGGCAACGAACTCTGCGTCGTCCGCGACGGCTCCCTGCTGCCGGACCGGGCGGAACGGCAGGAGTTCGCGGCCAAACTCGGCTTCGGCGAGACGGTGTTCGTGGACGACCCCGAGCGCGGCGTCATCGACATCTACACGCCGACGCTGCGCCTGCCGTTCGCCGGTCACTCCTGCGTCGGCACGGCCTGGCTCCTCGACGTGCCCGAACTGGTCACGCCCGCCGGGGTGGTGGGCGCCCGGCTCGACGGGGAGTTCAGCTGGATCGAGGCCCGCGCGGAATGGGTCCCGCCGCACACCCTGCGCCAGTACGCCACGGCCGCCGAGGTGGACGACCTGCCGGTGCCGCCGCCGGAGGTGGGGACACCTCCCGCGCCTTTCGGGCAGCGGGGGAGGGTGTACGCCTGGGCCTGGGAGGACGAGGCGGCGGGCCGGGTCCGCGCCCGCGCCTTCCCCGGCCGGGGCGACGGCATCGAGGAGGACGAGGCGACGGGCGCGGCGGCCCTGCTCCTCACCGACCTGCTGGGCCGGGCCCTCAACATCACGCAGGGCGCGGGCTCCCAGCTCCTCACCGCACCCCAGCCGGGCGGCTGGACGGAGATCGGGGGCCGGGTGCGCCTGGAGCGCTGAGGTTCCCCGCGCGCGGCGGGCCCCGCGGTGCGCGGCCGGTGGGCGGCGGGCGCGGGTGGCCGTCGCACGTCCGAGGTCATTCGAGCGTCCGTACGGGTGCAGCGACGTGTGTGCGAGAGCGGGAACGGGGACCTCTGGCCCGACCACTCAGCTTCGTGAGAGGAGCCTCATGCGTATCCGATCAGTCCTGGCCGCAGCTCTGCTGGCCGCCGCCCTCACCGCCACGGGCGCGACCACCGCGACGGCGGACGGGGACCACGACCCCCACCACTCGAAGGGCCACGGCGGTAAGTGCGACACCTACTTCGGTGCGATCGACACGGAGACCAGCGACCTGTTCTGGGGCGGCCGCGAGTGCGGCCATCACTGAGCCGACCGCACAACCGGGCCCTCCGCACGCGTGTGTGCCGGGGGCCCGGCCTCGTTGTCCGGGGTGCTCGGGCGGGGCTCGCGCCGGTCAGGCCGAGAGGGGGAACTCGTCGCCCAGGGCGCGGAAGACGGCCGTGTTCAGCGCGAAGGCCCGCTTGCACTCCGCCACGATCCGCTGCTTCTCCAACTCGTCCACCCGGATGCCGTCCAGCAGCTCCCGGTAGGTCCGCTTGAACGCGGCCGGGTTGCCGATCTCCTCGAACACGTAGAAGCGGACGCCGTCGCCCTTCTTCGTGAACCCCCACGTCTTCTCCGCCCGGCCGCGGATGATCTGGCCGCCGGACAGGTCGCCGAGGTAGCGCGTGTAGTGGTGGGCGACATAACCGCCCGGCCAGTCGCGGGCGCACTCCTCGACCCGCGCCGCGTACTCCCGGGTGGCCGGCAGGGCCGTCAGGGTCGAGCGCCAGCCGGGCCCCCGCAGATGGGCGAGGTCCCGCTCCAGCGACGCCAGCCGGAACAGCTCCGGGCGGACGAACGGCCCGGCCACCGGGTCCGAGGCCAGCGCCCCGGCCGTGTCCTCCAGCGCCTCGTACACGAACCACAGCTGCTCGGTGTAGCGGGCGTACGCGTCCACGCCGAGCCGGCCGCCGAGCAGGTCGCTCATGAACGTCGAGGTCTCCGCCTCCACATGCTGCTCGTGGGAGGCGGTGCGGATCTGTGTCGAGAACGCGTCCATGAGGCCGATCTTCTCCGGTTAGGGTCACCTAAGTCAATGGTTTGCCGACAGCCTGTCGGTAAGACCGTACCCCGGGCACCACGGAAAGAAGCACGAGAGCAGAGGCGCGAGGGAATCCACGAAAAACCCGCCCCCTCCGGAGAACCGGGGAGGGCGGGGAAGGCGGGCGGAAGGGCCGGTGCGGCGGTCAGGGCAGCGTGAGGATCTCCGCGCCCGAGTCCGTCACGACCAGCGTGTGCTCGAACTGGGCCGTGCGCTTGCGGTCCTTCGTCACCACGGTCCAGCCGTCGTCCCACATGTCGTACTCGTGCGTGCCGAGCGTCAGCATCGGCTCGATCGTGAACGTCATCCCGGGCTGCATGACCGTCGTCGCGTGCGGGCTGTCGTAGTGCGGGACGATCAGGCCCGAGTGGAAGGCCGTGCTGATGCCGTGACCGGTGAAGTCCCGCACGACGCCGTAGCCGAAGCGCTTCGCGTACGACTCGATGACCCGGCCGATGATGTTGATCTGGCGGCCCGGCTTGACCGCCTTGATCGCCCGGTTCAGCGCCTCGCGGGTGCGCTCCACGAGCAGCCGGCTCTCCTCGTCGACCTCGCCGACCAGGTACGTGGCGTTGTTGTCGCCGTGCACCCCGCCGATGTACGCGGTCACGTCGAGGTTGACGATGTCGCCGTCCCTGAGGACGGTGGAGTCCGGGATGCCGTGGCAGATGACCTCGTTGACCGACGTGCACAGCGACTTCGGGAAGCCGCGGTAGCCGAGCGTCGACGGGTAGGCGCCGTGGTCGCACATGTACTCGTGGGCCACCCGGTCCAGCTCGTCCGTGGTCACGCCCGGCGCGATGAGCTCGGCGGCCTCCGCCATCGCCCGCGCGGCGATCCGGCCGGCGACCCGCATCGCCTCCACGGTCTCGGGGGTCTGCACCTCCGGCCCCGTGTACGGCGCCGGCGCGGGCTTGCCCACGTACTCGGGACGGCGGATGTTTCCGGGTACGGAACGGGTGGGAGACAGCTCCCCTGGTACGAGCAGCGACTGGCCAGACATGCCAGCGAGTCTAACCAGCGGGCGTGGGGCACCATGTCCGTGGCGAAAGGAGCCGTCATGGCCCTGTTCAAGAAGCGCACGGTCGGAAAGCCGGGCGAGTGGTACTACTGCCTGAAGCACCAGAAGGTCGAGGAGGGCCCGGAGTGTCCCGCCAAGGACCGCTTCGGCCCGTACACGAGCCGCCAGGAGGCCGAGCACGCGATGGAGATCGCCCGCGAACGCAACCTGGAATGGGAGACGGACCCGAACTGGCACGACGCCCCGAAGCGCGACGCCCAGGAATAAACCCACGACGGCCCCACCCCGCCCCGCCCCGCGCAGCCTGCGGGCATGCGTGCCGCCCGGGGCGGCACGGGTGGGCGCAGGCGGCACCCCTCGCCGCCGGGCAGCCGCACCCCGTGACGGCACCGCAGCCCACCCGCACGTCTCCACCGGGGCCGACGGCGACGCCGTACTCCACCCGCACGACTCCACCGCACCGGCGACGACGCCGTACCCCACCGCACCTCACCACCGCGCCGGCGGCGGTGCCGTGATCCGTTCCGCCAGCTCGGACAGCCGGTCCCGGAATCGCCGCCGCCCCCGCGGCAGCGGCACCGCGTTCTCGCCGGCCGCCGCACTCACCAGATGCTGCACCGTGTCCAGGTCCAGCTCGCCCTCCCGGGGCACGGCCAGCGCCTCGTGCGCCATCGCCCCCAGGTCCCCCTCCTCGGCCCCGCCCCCCAGCGCCAGCACCCGCGCCCCCGCCCGCCGCGCGTCGTACACCCGCTCCAGCAGCGCGGCCCCCGGCTCCTGCGGCGCCACCACGAACAGCGTCTCGCCGCGCCGCGCCGCCGCCAGCCGCCCGAGGCCCACCGCCAGGTGGGCCGGGTCCGAGGGGCGCGGGTCGTGCCGTACGAGCGTCGGCGCGAGCTCCGGCGTGCCCGACCAGGCGGCCTCGTCCACCAGATGCGCCGCGAGATGCCACGGCTCGTACTCCGCCGTGCCCACGAGCAGCAGCCCGCCCCCGTGCGACACGACCGACCCGCGCAGCACCCCCGCGAACCGCCGGGTGGCCCCCAACCACCCCGTCCCGGCGAGCACTTCACGCAGCAACGCGACCCGTACGGCATCCATGGGGCCGCATCCTGCCGCAACGGGGCACACAGGACGCCGGTTTCGGCACGAATTCGCCCGACCCGGGGACGGGAGCGTGGCCCGTCGCCGACGGCGCACCTGAGCCGAGGACGCCTGCGGCACGGACGTAAAGTCGGCCCATGACCTCTACCGACAGTGCACAGACGCCCACCGGTGCCCCGGCGAAGGCCCCGGCCAAGGACCCCTGGGACCTGCCCGACGTGTCCGGCCTCGTCGTCGGCGTGCTCGGCGGCACCGGCCCGCAGGGCAAGGGCCTCGCGTACCGCCTCGCCAAGGCCGGCCAGAAGGTGATCATCGGCTCGCGTGCCGCCGACCGCGCGCGGGCCGCCGCCGAGGAGCTCGGCCACGGCGTCGAGGGCGCCGACAACGCCGAGACCGCCCGCCGCAGCGACATCGTGATCGTCGCCGTGCCGTGGGAGGGGCACGGCAAGACCCTGGAGTCGCTGCGCGAGGAACTGGCCGGCAAGCTCGTCGTCGACTGCGTCAACCCGCTCGGCTTCGACAAGAAGGGCGCCTACGCGCTCAAGCCCGAGGAGGGCAGCGCCGCCCAGCAGGCCGCCGCGCTGCTGCCGGACTCCCGCGTCACCGCCGCCTTCCACCACCTGTCGGCCGTCCTGCTCCAGGACCCGGAGATCGACGAGATCGACACCGACGTGATGGTGCTGGGCGAGGAGCGCGCCGACGTGGAGATCGTCCAGGCGCTGGCCGGCCGCATCCCCGGCATGCGCGGCATCTTCGCCGGGCGGCTGCGCAACGCCCACCAGGTCGAGTCGCTGGTCGCCAACCTGATCTCCGTCAACCGCCGCTACAAGGCGCACGCGGGGCTCCGCGTCACGGACGTATGAGGCGATGGGGGACACTGGTGCCGGCAGCAGTTGCCAGCAGTGTCCCCCGACAGGAGCCGAACGTCATGCCCCGTCTCGCCCTCTACAGCCTCGCCGTCTGCCTCCTCGCCGTCGCCGCGGCGGTGGTCTCCTTCATGAAGGGCGCCTGGCTCGGGATCGTCTGGGTGCTGATCGCGGGCCTGTCGTCCAACATGACCTGGTACTACGTCAAGCGCGGCCGGGCCGCAGGCGGCGCGGACCGGTCCGTCACGGGCTGACCGAGCAGTACTCGTCCGAGCCGCGCCAGAAGCGGTACAGGTCGTAGCCGCAGTACGTGTCGACGTCGCCGATGCCGAGCCCCCGCAGGATCGCGTCGACCGCGTCGAAGAACACGGCGTTGACCGACGGCACCCACAGCAGCGCGAACACGAACAGCAGGCCGAACGGGGCGAACGGCTCCACCTGCCGCTTCACGTGGTACGACAGCCAGGGCTCCAGCACGCCGTAGCCGTCCAGGCCCGGGACCGGCAGGAAGTTCAGGATCGCCGCGGTCACCTGGAGCAGGGCGAGGAAGGCCAGCGCGAACCGGAAGTCCCGCGGCACCCCGTCCAGCGCGTCCAGCCAGAACGGGGCCGTGCACACGATCGCGAACAGCACGTTCGTCAGCGGACCCGCGGCCGAGATCAGGCTGTGCCGCCAGCGGCCCCGGATGCGGCCCCGTTCGATGAACACCGCGCCGCCGGGCAGACCGATGCCGCCCAGCATCACGAACACCACCGGCAGCACGATGCTCAGCAGGGCGTGCGTGTACTTCAGGGGGTTCAGCGTGAGGTAGCCCCTGGTGCCGACGGACAGGTCGCCGCTGTGCAGTGCGGTACGGGCGTGCGCGTACTCGTGCAGGCACAGCGACACGATCCACGCCGCCGTCACGAACAGGAAGACCGCCACCCCGGGCTGCGCGGCGAACCCCGTCCAGGTGGCCCACCCCGTGACCGCGGTGACGGCCACGATCCCCAGGAACACCGGACTGATCCGCCGCTCACTGCGCCGACTGGCGGTGGTGGCCATGAAACCCCCCGAACTCGTGAACACGCTGGCCCGCCCGACGGTACTGGACCTGCGGCGACCACGGACAGCCACGCCGCCCCGGCCCGCCTCCCGGGCGGCGTCCCGCCACACCGGGCGGGGGTGACACCGTGACGGCACCCGTCCCCCGGCGAGAGGGGTGGGCGGGGCGCCGTGATGGCACCCGTTCCCCGCGCCGCGTCGGGTCTTCGGTCAAGCGGGGTGGGCGCGATGCCGTGACGGCACGGTTCCCCGCGCCGCGCCGCGCCGGGAGAGCCCCGTGCCGCCGTCCCACCCCACCGGGGACAATGGACCCCGTGCGTTACCGCGTCCTCGGCCCCACCCGGGCCTTCCACACCGACGGCGCCCCGGTGCCGGTCGGCGGCGCACGCCTGCGCGCACTCCTGACCGTCCTCGCCCTGCGGGCCGGCCGCACCGTGCCCGCCGGTCTCCTCGTGGCCGAGGTCTGGCACGCCGACGACCCGCCCGCCGACGCCCCCGGCGCCCTCCAGGCCCTCGTCGGCCGCCTCCGGCGAGCGCTCGGCGCCGACGCCGTCGCCTCGGTGGACGGCGGCTACCGCCTCACCGCCGCCCCCGACGACGTGGACCTGCACCACTTCGAGCGCCTCGCCGCCGAGGGCACGCGCGCCCTGGCCGACGGCGACGCCGCCAAGGCCGCCGGCGCTCTGGACGACGCCCTCGCCCTGTGGCAGGGACCGCCCCTCGCCGACCTCCCCGACCGCACCGCCGAGGCCGCCCGCTGGGAGACCCGGCGCCTGGACGTACTGCGCGCCCGGCACACCGCGGCACTCGCCCTCGGCCAGGCCGAACAGTCCCTGCCCGAGCTGACCGCCCTGTGCGACGGGCACCCCCTGGACGAACCCCTCCAGGTCCTGCGGCTGCGCGCCCTGCGCGACACCGGCCGCACCGCCGAGGCACTGGCCGCCTACGCGGACGTCCGCCGCACCTTCGCCGACCGCCTCGGCTCCGACCCGGGCCCGCAACTGCGCGCCCTGCACGAGGAGTTGCTGCGCCCGGAGGACGGCCCCGGCAAGGCACCCGACCCCGGCCCCGGCACGCCCCCCGGCCCCGACAGGGCATCCACCTCCGGCGCGACTCCCGCCCCCGACAGCGCCTCCGCTCCCGGCACGCCCCCCGGCCCCAACAGCGCCTCCGCTCCCGGCACGGCCCCCGGCCCCAACAGCGCCTCCGCCCCCGGCACGCCCCCCGGCCCCGGCACGCCCCCCGGCCGGGACCTCAGCACGTCCCCCGGCCGGGACCCCGGCGTGGCGTCCGGCCCCGGCAACCTGCGTGCCCGCCTCACCTCCTTCGTCGGCCGGGAGGCCGACATCGACGCCATCCGCCGCGACCTCGGCGCCGCCCGGCTGGTCACGCTCATCGGCCCCGGCGGCGCGGGCAAGACCCGGCTGTCCCAGGAGGCCGCCGAGGCCGCGCGGGACGCCGCCCCGGACGGGGTGTGGCTGGCCGAGCTGGCGCCCGTGGACGACCCCGACGCCGTACCCGAGGCCGTGCTCACCGCCGTGGGAGCGCGCGAGACCGTGCTGTACGGCGCCGGCGCCGAGAGCATGCGGGCCGTGGCCGACCGGCACGACGACCCCGTGGAACGGCTCGCCGAGCACTGCGGCAGGCGCCGCATGCTGATCGTCCTGGACAACTGCGAACACGTCGTCGGCGCCGCCGCCCGGCTCGTGGCGGAATTGCTGGCCCGCTGCCCGCGCCTGACCGTGCTCGCCACCAGCCGTGAACCCCTCGGCGTGCCGGGCGAGTTGGTGCGACCGGTGGAGCCGCTGCCGGAACCGGTCGCGCTGCGGCTGCTCGCCGAGCGCGGGGCCGCCGCCCGCCCCGGCTTCCGGGTCGAGGACGACCCCGAGGCCTGCGCGGAGATCTGCGGCCGGCTCGACGGCCTGCCCCTCGCGATCGAGCTGGCCGCCGCCCGGCTCCGCATGCTGACGCCCCGTCAGATCGCCGACCGGCTGGACGACCGCTTCCGCCTGCTCACCTCCGGAAGCCGTACCGTGCTGCCCCGCCAGCAGACCCTGCGGGCCGTCGTCGACTGGTCCTGGGACCTGCTCGACGCGGACGAACGGGACGTCCTCGGCCGCCTGTCGGTCTTCGCGGGCGGCTGCGACCTGACCGCCGCCGAGGCCGTCTGCGGACCCCGCGCCCTCGAAGCGCTCGGCTCACTGGTCGACAAGTCCCTGGTCGTCGCCGCCCCCTCACCCGGTGGCGGGATGCGCTACCGGCTGCTGGAGACCGTCGCCGAGTACGCGGCCGAACGGCTCGACGAGGCCGGCCGGCGCCCCGAGACCGCGCGCGCCCACCTCACGTACTACCGCGAACTCGCCCGCACCACCGACCCGTTGCTGCGCGGCCCCGGCCAGCTCGCCGCCGTCGAGCGGCTGGAGCGCGAGTACGAGAACCTCCGCACCGCCCTGCGGCACGCCGTCGCCGAACGCGACGAGCAGGAGGCGCTGTGCATCGTGCTGAGCCTGGCCTGGTACTGGCAGATGCGCGACCTGCGCATCGAGGCCCGCGGCTGGTGCCGCGACGTCATGGCGCTCGGCCCCGACCCGTTCGCCGCCCCGGCCCGCCGCGCCGCCCCCGTCTGGCAGCGCTGCACGGACACCCCGCCCCCGATGACCGGCGAGGTGCTGGCGGAGGCCCGCCGCGGCGTCCACCTGGCCCACCTGGCCTGCATGGACACCGAACTGGAGGCCTGGCAGACCCCGGCCGCCCAGGACAAGCTGCGCACCATCACCGAGGTGTACGAGCCGGGCCTGCCGCAGACCTGCCGCAGCCCCGGCATCCTCTGGTTCTACGCCGTCATGCTCACCGGCGGCATGGACCGGCTGCGCGACATCATCGAGGCCTCCGTCCGCACCTGCCGCGAGACCCCCGGCTACGAGTGGGAGCTCGCCGCCTGCCTCCAGATGCGCGCCAACCTCCTCGCCAACCGCGCCGACTGGGCCGGCGACGCCTTCAAGGACGCCGACGAGGCCCTGGAGATCTACCGGCGCCTCGGTGACTCCTGGGGCGCCGCGGAAGCGCTGTCCGCGCGCGGCGAGGCCCACGAACGCAAGGGCGAGCACCGACTGGCCGCCGCCGACTACGAGTCGGCCGTCGCCCACGCCGAACTCCTCGGCGCCCGCGCCCAGCAGGCCGTGCTCCGGGCCCGGCTGGGCAGCGCGCTGCTGGAGTGCGGCGACACCGAGCGGGGCGAGCGGATGCTGCGCGAGGTGATCGACGGCCAGGACGGCGGCCACAACGAGGCGCTGCCCGCCGCCCGCCTCTTCCTGGCCGGCTGGTTCGGCGTGACCGGCCGTGTCACCGAGGCGCGCGAGCAGCTCGGGCTGCTCCGGGAGGGCTTCGCCATCGCCCACTTCGTCGTCTTCGACGCGATCATCGTCGGCGCCGAGGCCTGGCTGGACGCCGTCGAGGGCCTCAGCGAGGAGAGCCTCGCCAAGTCCCGGCGCGCCATCGAACTGGCCGGCGACCCGCTGGCGCAGGCCATCTCGCCGCACATGCGCTCCGCGTACCTCGTCGTCGCCGCGACGGCCCTCGCCGACGCCGACGGCGGCAGCCGCGCCCGTGACGCCGCGCGGCTGCTCGGCGCCGCCGACGCCCTGCTGCCGCCCGGCCATGTCCCCTCCGCCTGGGAGCACGAGGTGCACCGGTACGCGGAGACGCGGGTACGGGCCGCGCTGGGCGGCGAGGAGGCGTACGCCGCCGCGTACGCGGAGGGCGGCGGCCTCTCCCCGGCGGAGGCCACCGCCCTGGTGTGACGCGCACCGGCGGGCCGGGTCAGCTCTTGGTGCGGAACTTGTGGATCGCGACCGGCGCCATCACCGCCGTGATCGCCACCGACCAGCCGATCGTCATCCACAGGTCGCCCGCGACCGGGCCGCCGACCATCAGCCCGCGGGCGGCGTCGGCGAGCGAGGACAGCGGGTTGTACTCGGTGAACTTCTCCAGCCAACCCGGCATCGACTGCGGCGGCGCGAAGATCGACGAGCCGAACTGCAACGGCATCAGCACCAGGAAGCCCATCGCCTGCACGGACTGCGCGTTCTTCATCACCACGCCGAGCGTCAGGAACACCCACATCAGGGCCGAGCCGAACAGCGCGGACAGTCCCACGGCGGCGAACAGCCCGGGCCAGCGCGTGATGTCGAAGCCCACCAGGACGCCGACCACCAGCAGGACGACGGTCGCGAACAGCATCCGCGCCATCTCCACCGCGATCTTCGCGAACAGCACCGAGCCGCGCCCGATGGGCAGCGAACGGAACCGGTCCATGACCCCGGTGTTGAAGTCCTGGTTGAAGCCGGTGCCCACGCCCTGGGCCATGTTCATGCCCATCATGGCCATCAGGCCGGGCACGATGTACTGCACGTACTGCTCCTGACCGCCGCCGAGGGACTGCCCGATGGAGCCGCCGAAGACGTACACGAACAGCAGCGTGAAGACGACCGGGAACAGGATCGCGTCGAACATCGACTCCGGGTCCTGCCGGATCCACAGCAGGTTGCGGCGCACCAGCGCGCCGGTGTGCCGCAGATGCCCGCGCAGCGGGATCCGGGCGTCGGCCGTGGCGTCGGCCGTGCCGCCGGCCGGGTAGGGGGCGGTGGCGGTCACGCGGCGACCTCCTCGCGGTCGTCGGCGGGCACGGTGTCCTGCGGGACACTGGCGCGGTGGCCGGTGAGCGACAGGAACACCTCGTCCAGGCTGGGCAGTTCGGTGCTGATCGAGGCGAGCGTGATGCCGCGCGCGGTGACGGCTCCGACGACGGCGGTCAGCTGCTCGTCGCTGAGCACCGGCACCAGCACGGTGCCGCGCTCGGCGTCCACGGTGGTCGTCGCGAGCCCGGTGATGCCGAGGCCGTCGAGCGCGGCGGCCAGCGGCCGCACCTGCGCCGGGTCGGCCGGGCGGACGCGCAGGGTGCGGCCGCCGACCTTCGCCTTCAGCTCCTCGATGCCGCCCCGGGCGATGACCCGGCCCCGGTCCACCACGGTCAGTCCGGAGGCGAGTTGCTCGGCCTCCTCCATGTACTGCGTGGTCAGCAGCACGGTCACCCCGTCGCCGACCATGCTCTTGACCTCGTCCCACACCTCGTTGCGGGTACGCGGGTCCAGTCCCGTCGTCGGCTCGTCCAGGAACAGCACGGCGGGACGCCCGATCATGGACGCGGCCAGGTCGAGCCGCCGCCGCATGCCGCCGGAGTAGGTGCCGGCCGGTCGCCGGGCCGCGTCCGTCAGCGCGAACCGCTCCAGGAGTCCGTCGGCGCGGGCCCGCGCCTCCTTGCGGGGCAGATCGAGCAGCCGCCCGATGAGGTACAGGTTCTCCCACCCGGGGAGCTTCTCGTCCACGGAGGCGTACTGCCCGGTCAGCCCGATCACCCGCCGCAGCTGCCGGGGCTGCCGTACGACGTCGTACCCGGCCACGGTCGCCCGCCCGGCGTCGGGGGCGAGCAGCGTGGACAGAATCCGCACCAGGGTGGTCTTCCCGGCCCCGTTCGGACCGAGCACCCCCATCACGGTCCCCTCCCGCACCTCCAGATCCACCCCGTCCAGCGCCCTGGTGTCCCCGTAGTGCTTGACCAGCCCCCGTACGGCGACGGCCACGCCGCCTCTTGTCACGTCGATTCGCGTCATGCCACCGACGCTCCCAGCCCCGCCCGACACACCACCGACAGCGGCCCGGCACGACCGGCAGCGGCCCGACATCCGACCGGCAGCGGCCCGGCACGACCGGCAGCGGCCCGGCATCCGACCGACAGCCGGCCGACACGGGGGCGCGAACGCCGCCCGGCCGCCGGCAGACGGCAGCCCCCGCCGACGGGGGAAGATCGGCGAGGGCTGCCCGGGTGTTACCGCAGTGGCTCAGTGGGTTCAGTGGACGGCGTGTTCCTCCGAGGGGAACGTTCCGCCGACCACGTCCTCGGCGAACGCCTTCACCGCGCCGCCCATCACCTCACGCAGATCGGCGTACTGCTTCACGAACTTCGGCACCCGGCCCCCGGTCAGCCCGAGCATGTCGGTCCACACCAGCACCTGCGCGTCCGTCTCGGAACCGGCGCCGATCCCGACCGTCGGGATGTGCAGCGTCCGCGTCACCTCGGCGGCCAGCTCGGCCGGCACCAGCTCCAGCACGACCGCGAACGCGCCCGCGTCCTGCACGGCCTTGGCGTCCCGCAGCAGCTGCTGCGCCGCCTCCTCGCCGCGCCCCTGCACGCGGTAGCCCATCGCGTGCACCGACTGCGGCGTCAGACCGATGTGCGCCATCACCGGGATGCCGGACTCCACCAGCAGCCGGATCTGCTCGTGCGAGCGCTCGCCGCCCTCCAGCTTGACCGCGCCGACCCCGGCCTCCTTCACCAGCCGGGTCGCCGAGCGCAGCGCCTGCACCGGACCCTCCTGGTAGGAGCCGAACGGCAGGTCGCCGACGACGAGGGAGCGCCTGGTGCCGCGGACGACGGCCGCGGACAGCATCGTCATCTCGTCGAGCGTGACGGGCACCGTGGTGTCGTAGCCGAGGTGGCAGTTGCCCGCCGAGTCGCCGACCAGGAGGACCGGAATCCCGGCCTCGTCGAAGACGGAGGCGGTCAGCGCGTCGTACGCGGTGAGCATGGGCCACTTCTCGCCGCGCTCCTTGGCGGCGGCGATGTCCCGGACGGTGATGCGGCGGCTGGTCCTGCCCCCGTACAGCGCCCTGCTGCCGTCGGAGGGCCTGGGCTGCGCAGTCTGGGCAGCCGAAAGCTGCGTCATGGCAACGCTCCTCACAAGTCATCTCGAGGCGCCCTGACGGCGTCCCCGGATCCCCTCCATGGTGGCACTTCGGGTCGGCGACGGCTAGGGCGGTCCCTGTGACGCGTTCCACGCAAGGCCCCGGCGGGCGACCGCGCTTGGGCAGCCGCGCCGCGGCCGCCCGCGGCTTCCGTGGCCGCGGTCGTGCTTCGGCATCCGCGCCGCGACCCGCCCGCCGCTTCCGTGGCCCCGGTCGCGCACCGGAACCCGAATGTGCGCGTTTCGTCACAGAGGCCCCTGCCGCCCCGCAACCCGGAACTCGGACCGCGCCTCCGCTCGTCCTCGTGCCCGTACGGCCGTCACAGGACGGCGGGGATCGGAGCCGATCATCCCCTAGGGTCGTAGCCACGGGGGTGACGGTGCGCACGGCAGGCAGTGAGGCGACGGTATGGCGCAGCAGGCGTACGTGACGGATACGGACAACGGCGGCACTCGGTCCGAGCGTCCCCATCCCGGATTCCGGCGCCTGTTCTCCCGGCCGGCCGCCGGCCGGTGGGGCGACGGGGGAGTCTGGCGGCGCGGTGTGCTCGTGGCCGCCGCCGGGGTGCTGCTGGCGCTGGTGATGCTGGCCCACTCGCGCATCCCGAACGCGGTCGGCAACCTCGGCAGCCTCACGGAGACCTTCCTGCCCTGGCTGGGCCTGCTGGTGCTGGTCCTGCTGGTCCTGGCGCTGGTGCGCCGCTCGGTGACCGCGCTGGTCGCGGTGCTGGTGCCGGCGGTCGTCTGGCTGACGCTGTTCGGCGGGCTGCTCACCGACAAGACGGCACCCGGCGGCGACCTGACGGTCGTCACCCACAACGTCAACGCCGACAACTCCGACCCGTCCGGCACCGCCCGCGACGTCGCCGCCTCCGGCGCGGACGTGGTGGCGCTGGAGGAGCTGACGGCCGCGGCGGTCCCGACGTACGAGAAGGCGCTGGCGTCGGCGTATCCGCACCACGCGGTCGTGGGCACCGTCGGCCTGTGGAGCAAGCACCCGATGACCGGCGTCGAGGACGTCGACATCAAGCTCGGCTGGAAGCGCGCGATGCGCGCCACGGTCACCACCCCGGCCGGCCAGGTCGCCGTCTACGTCGCCCACCTCCCGTCCGTCCGGGTGAAGCTGGAGGCCGGCTTCACGGCCCGGCAGCGCGACAAGAGCGCCGACGCGCTCGGCGAGGCCATCGCCGGCGAGCGGCTCACCCGGGTCGTCCTGCTCGGCGACCTCAACGGCACCATGAACGACCGCGCGCTGAACGCCGTCACCTCCCAGATGCGCTCCACGCAGGGCGCGGCGGGCAGCGGCTTCGGGTTCAGCTGGCCGGCGTCGTTCCCGATGGCGCGCATCGACCAGATCATGGTCAAGGGCGTCGAGCCGGAAAGCTCCTGGACGCTCCCGCGAACGGGCAGCGACCACCTCCCGGTCGCGGCGCGTGTGAGGGTCGACACAACGGCCTCCTGAAACCCCAGGTCAGCCATGAATGGGCGGTTCTCGGCAACCGCCTGTTCACACGCCGGAATACTGAGCCTGAGAGACTTTGTTCCGTACTTGAACTTAAGGACGTACGGAACTCCCCTCTGAAAGGCACAGGCCCCTCCATGCCCCTGGCCCTGCTAGCCCTCGCCGTGGGCGCCTTCGGCATCGGCACCACCGAGTTCGTGATGATGGGCCTCCTGCCCGACGTCGCGGACGACCTGAACATCTCCCTCCCCTCCGCGGGCCATCTCGTCTCCGCCTACGCGCTCGGCGTCGTCATCGGCGCACCGCTGCTCGCCGCGGTCACGGCCCGCATGTCCCGCCGCACCGTCCTGATCGCCCTGATGGTCCTGTTCGTGGTCGGCAACGCGCTCTCCGCGTTCGCCCCCGACCACCACTGGCTGCTCGCGGCCCGCTTCCTGAGCGGCCTGCCGCACGGCGCCTTCTTCGGCGTGGGCGCCGTCGTCGCCACCAACATGGTGAGCCCCGACCGCAGGGCCCGCTCGGTCTCCCTGATGTTCCTCGGCCTGACGGTCGCCAACATCGCGGGCGTCCCCGTGGCCACGCTCATGGGCCAGCACCTCGGCTGGCGCGCCACCTTCCTCGGCGTGAGCGCCATCGGACTCGCGGCGATCGCCTCCCTGGCCTGGCTCATCCCGCACGACCACCAGCACGCCGAGGCGGCCGGCCTGCGCGGCGAACTGGCCGCGCTGCGCTCCCTGCCGGTGTGGCTGGCCCTCGGCACCACGGTCGCGGGCTTCGGCGCGCTGTTCGCGGCGTACAGCTACATCACGCCGATGCTCACCGACTCCGCCGGGTACGCCGACACCAGCGTCACCCTGCTGCTGGCGCTGTTCGGCGTCGGCGCGACGGCCGGCAACCTGCTGGGCGGCCGGCTGGCCGACCACGCGATGCGCGGCACGCTGTTCGGCGGCCTGACGGCCCTCGTCGTGACGCTGGCGGCGTTCCCGCTCCTCATGAGCACGCAGTGGACGGCCGCGGTGGCGGTCACCCTGCTCGGCATGGCGGCCTTCGTCACCGGCTCGCCGCTGCAACTGATGGTCATGGAGAAGGCGTCGGCGGCCCCGTCCCTGGCGTCCTCCGCCAACCAGGCCGCGTTCAACCTGGCCAACGCCGGCGGCGCCTGGATCGGCGGCCTCGCCCTCGCGGCGGGCCTGGGCACGACCTCCCCGGCACTGGCCGGCGCGGCCCTGGCCGTCCTCGGCCTGGCCGTCGCGGCGACGGCGTACGCGGTGGACCACCGCCGCGCGAACACGCCCCGCGTGTCGAAGGAACGCCTGGTGGCGTCGCATGTGCCGGAGCACGCGGACACGTCGACACCGGTGCGGTGAGCGCGTAGCCGCGCGGCAGGAGGAGAGGGCGCCCGGCTGGTGCCGGGCGCCCTCTTCGTCACCAGGCATCGCAGTGCTCACGGGCGGTGGCCTCCTCGCCCTGGGCTGGCGCATCCCCGGCATCGTGCAGTTGGTCGTCCTCGGAGGCGGGGCGATGCTGGTCCCTTCACTTGCCGCCGGTGGATAGCGCGCGCCTGCCGCGTCAGAAATCTCCGTTCGACGAGTCGACGAGTCAACGAGGACGGCGTCCGCCCGCACGTCGATGGCCAGGTCCCGGCCCGCCAGTGCGCCGCGTCGCCGCGCGGCATCCGGTCACGGTGGCCCGGCTGGTCGCTCCCGTGAAGACGGTCACTGGAGCCCTGCTGTCGCGGTACAGAACCGCCTTCGACACCCGGGGACTCCTGCTGGCCGTGCTGGCCGTGCTGGTCACGCCGGCGTCCACGACCGACCGGGACGCCGCCCGCATCCCGCTGCCCACGGCAAAGAGGCACTTCCGGTGGCCGGCGCGGGTCTGAGCCGACGGCGGCTACGCCGGCCACCTCACAGCGGTGTGGGCCAGTCCCGACCGATGGCGCAGGGCAACCATGCAGTCGGCCCACGGGTCACCTGTGTGAACACAGTCCCAACCGAGGGTGAAGAGGGTCGACGTGCGTAGAAGACTTCTGGCAGCCACAGCCGTGGCCGTGCTCGCGGCAGGCGGCCTGGCCCTGCCCCTCGCGGCTCCCGCCTCCGCCGTCGGCGCCACAGCCGACGACTTCAACGGCGACGACTTCAACGGCGACGGCTACAAGGACCTGGTGGTCGCCACTCCCAAGGCCACGGTGAACGGACAGACGCAGGCGGGGCAGTTGACCGTCCTGTACGGCTCGGCCTCCGGCGTCTCGGCCGGCCGTTCCGCACTGATCAGCCAGTACACCGCGGGAGTTCCGGGCACGGCGGAGGCGTACGACAAGTTCGGCACGTCCTACGCCACGGGCGACCTCGACGGCGACGGCTACACCGACCTGGCTGTCGGCGTGCCGTCGGAGAAGGCCTCGGCCGCTCCCGACTTCGGCATCGTCCAGATCCTGTGGGGTGGCTCCAGAGGGCTCGTCAACGGGGCGCTGACCGTGTACGCGGCGTCGGACTCGTCCTCCCGCTACCTGTACGGCTCCAACCTCGCGGTCGGCGACTTCGACGGCGACGGCCACGACCAGCTCGCCGTCACCGGCCACTCCGGAATCTCGGTGTTCGACGACGGATTCACGCGCAGCACGGCGCCCGCCCGGACCGACCTGTCGACCGGCCCCTCCGGGGCGACCCGGGGGACCGGAGCGATCGTGGCGGGCGACTTCGACGGCAACGGCGCCGCCGATCTGGCCGTCTCGGGGGACAACGACTACGAGGACGACGAGCACGGGGAAACGGGCGTGTGGCTCGGCTACTACGCGGGCGGCACCGACGGCATGACGTTCACCGACAATCCAGCGAGCGTGCCGCTCACCGCCGCGCACGCACGCGCGGCGGGCGACTTCGACAAGGACGGGTACGACGACCTGGTCACCTACGGACAGGGGGCCTCGGGAGCAGGCACCATCGCCGTCCACTACGGGGGCACCGGCGGCATCCCGGGCAGCACGCGCAGTCGGCTGATCGACCAGGACACCGCGGGGGTCCCGGGCGCGAACGAGTCGGGCGACGGCTTCGGCGGCTCCGTCTCCGCCGGCGACGTCAACGGCGACGGCTACGCGGATGCGGCAGTGAGCGCGTCCGCCGAGGCTGTCGGCACCCTCGAGTACGCCGGAGCGGTCTGGCTGCTCAAGGGCTCGGCCTCCGGACTGACCGGCACCGGTGCCCAGTCCTTCACACAGAACACCACGGGTGTGCCCGGCACCGCCGAGTTCGCGGACCACATGGGATCGGGCCTCCGGCTTCAGGACCTGAACGGCGACGGCCGCGCGGACCTCACCGCCGCCGCCCGCGGTGAGGACGTCTTCGACGACGACGTCCACTACTCCGACGGTGCCGACTGGATCCTGCGCGGCAGCGCCTCGGGGCTCACGACGTCCGGCGCGGTGTCGTTCAGCGAGAAGGCGTTCGGCCTGACCTACCGCAACAAGTCCTTCGGATCGGTGCTCGGAGGCTGACCGGACGACGGCCGGGCGGCCGGGGCGGCGAGTGGGCCACCTGCCGCTGAGCTGGGGCTTCGGTACCTGGTTGCGACGGGGCCGACGGTCCGTGACCGTCGGCCCCATTCGCTGAATCAGCGGGAAACCCCGCCCTGACCTGCGCTTACAGCACCGGCAGGTTCTTGCGCAGCTCGAAGGCGGTCACCTCGGAGCGGTACTCCTCCCACTCCTGCTTCTTGTTGCGCAGGAAGAAGTCGAAGACGTGCTCGCCGAGCGTTTCTGCGACCAGGTCGCTGCGCTGCATCAGGTCCAGGGCCTCGCCCAGGTTCTGGGGCAGGGGCTCGATGCCCATCGCGCGGCGTTCCCCGTCGGACAGGGCCCACACGTCGTCCTCGGCGCCCGGCGGGAGCTCGTAGCCCTCCTCGATGCCCTTCAGGCCGGCGGCCAGCAGGACGGCGTAGGACAGGTACGGGTTGGCGCCGGAGTCCAGGGAGCGGACCTCGACGCGGGCCGAGCCGGTCTTGCCCGGCTTGTACATCGGCACCCGCACCAGCGCCGAGCGGTTGTTGTGGCCCCAGCAGATGTACGACGGCGCCTCGCCGCCCGCGCCCGCCGTGCGCTCCGTGCCGCCCCAGATGCGCTTGTACGAGTTGACCCACTGGTTCGTCACCGCGGAGACCTCCGCCGCGTGCCTGAGCAGACCCGCGATGAAGGAGCGGCCGACCTTGGACAGCTGGTACTCGGCGCCCGACTCGTAGAACGCGTTGCGGTCGCCCTCGAAGAGGGAGAGGTGCGTGTGCATGCCGCTGCCGGGGTGCTCCGAGAACGGCTTCGGCATGAACGTCGCCTGCACGCCCTGCTCCAGCGCCACCTGCTTCATCACCAGGCGGAACGTCATGATGTTGTCGGCCGTCGACAGCGCGTCCGCGTACCGCAGGTCGATCTCCTGCTGGCCCGGGGCGCCCTCGTGGTGGGAGAACTCCACCGAGATGCCCATCGACTCCAGCATCGTGATCGCCTGGCGGCGGAAGTCCATGCCGACGTTCTGCGGGGTGTGGTCGAAGTAGCCCGAGTTGTCGGCCGGGGTCGGGCGGGAGCCGTCGACCGGCTTGTCCTTCAGCAGGAAGAACTCGATCTCCGGGTGCGTGTAGAACGTGAAGCCCAGGTCCGAGGCGCGCGCCAGGGCACGCTTGAGGACGTAGCGCGGGTCGGCGAAGGACGGCGAGCCGTCCGGCATGAGGATGTCGCAGAACATCCGGGCCGTGCCGGGCGCCTCCGCGCGCCAGGGCAGCACCTGGAAGGTGGACGGGTCCGGCTTGGCGATCATGTCGGACTCGTACACCCGGGCGAAGCCCTCGATCGCGGAGCCGTCGAAGCCGATGCCCTCGTCGAAGGCCTGCTCCAGCTCGGCGGGGGCCACGGCGACCGACTTGAGGAAGCCCAGCACGTCCGTGAACCACAGGCGTACGAAACGGATGTCGCGCTCCTCCAACGTACGGAGCACGAACTCCTGCTGCTTGTCCATCTTCCGCTTCCCATCCTTGCTGGTCAGGCCGCCTGTCTCCGGTACCGCGGGAGGCGGTCGGGCACCTGAGCATCCCACCACAACACCATTTCATGCGCGTTGCGGACCCTGATCGGGCGGCCGACCCCGGTCTTAACGCCTGGCGTACGGCGGGTTACCGCTCTGCCGCCCATCTTGCCTGCTGCCTGCTGTGCGCGTAACGGCGGGACGGACGGAACCCGGTTCGCGGTCTCGGCTGTTTCTTCGCATCCCAGTACGATCAGCGGGCCTCGTCCGTCACCTGCCCCGAAGGACACGAACCATGGGTTCCGCGAAGAACGGCTCCGGCAAGGCCGGCAAGACCGGCAGCACCGGCAACAACAGCAGCGGCTCCGCCCGTCAGGCCCGGATAGCCGAGATGCGGCGTGCGGAGCAGGCACGCGACCGGCGCAACCGGGCGCTGACCATCGGCGCCAGTGCCGTGGTCGTCGCCGCCCTCGTCGTGGGCGGCGTGGTGCTGGTGCGGTCGCAGTCCGACTCCGGCTCGTCCGACAGCGCCTCCGGCGACTCCAAGGGGTCCGGGAAGTTCGTGACCGGCGCGGACGGGGTGAAGGAGTGGAAGGGCAAGCTGGCCCGCAACCACGTCACCAAGGCCGTGGAGTACCCGACCGAGCCGCCCGTCGGGGGCGACCACAACCAGGTCTGGATGAACTGCAACGGGGACGTCTACACCAAGGCGATCAACAACGTGAACGCCGTGCACTCGCTGGAGCACGGGGCCGTGTGGGTGACGTACAACGCGAAGGCAGACAAGGCCGACGTGGACGCGCTCGCGGCGAAGGTGAAGAAGACGCCGTACTCGCTGATGAGCCCCGTGGAGGGGCAGCAGGACCCGATCATGCTGACGGCGTGGGGGCACCAGCGGACGGTGAGCGGGGCCGACGACCCTAACGTCGACAAGTTCTTCGAGAAGTTCGTGCAGGGCGCGCAGACGCCGGAGCCGGGGGCCGCCTGTACGGGTGGGCTGCCGCAGTGAGGCGCGCCGGCTGGATCGCGGGCGGCGCGGCGGCGGTGCTGGTCGCCGTCGGCGCGGTGACGTTCGCGGTTGCCGGGGACGCCGGGGACGCCGCGAGCGACGGGGCGGGCGTCGAGGTGCCGGCCGCGTCGTCCGCCGACGCCGGGTTCGCCCGCGACATGGCCGTGCATCACCAGCAGGCCGTGGAGATGTCGTACATCGTGCGGGACCGTACCGACGACGTGGAGGTGCGGCGGCTCGCGTACGACATCGCGCAGACGCAGGCGAACCAGCGGGGGATGCTGCTGGGTTGGCTGACCCTGTGGGGGCTGCCGAAGGTGTCGTCGGATCCGCCGATGACCTGGATGGGGATGAGCGGGGCGCCGTCCAAGGGGGACGGGGCGCTGATGCCGGGGATGGCGACGGACGCGGAACTGGAGCGGCTGGGGGAGCTGCGGGGGCGGGCGGCGGAGGTCTACTACCTGCGGCTGATGACCGAGCACCACAAGGGTGGGGTGCACATGGCGGAGGGGTGTGCCGCGAAGTGCACGGTCGAGGTGGAGAAGCGGCTGGCGCGGGGGATGGTGGAGGCGCAGGAGTCGGAGATCCGGCTGATGGCGGAGATGGTGCGGGAGCGGTCGTAGCGTCGTGGCGGTCGTGGCGGTCGTGGCGGTCGGTGGTGGCTGGGCTGGATGTGATGCCTGCGGCGGCCTGTGCGGGGCGGTGGGTGGCTTGCGTTGCGCCGTCGGTTCGGTGGCGGGTCAGCGCTGCGCTGTGCCTCCGGCGGTTGGCGGGGTGCCTGCGGCGGCCTGTGCGGGGCCGTGGGTGGCTTGCGTAGCGCCTTGTGCCGGTGGGTGGGTCGGGGCCGCGCCGGGGGGTGTCCGTCCTCGGAACGGCGCGGAATCGGTCACTTGAAAACGCCCTGGCGTTGACGCGCCAACCGCTGCGGGCGGACACCCCCCGACACGTCCCCTTCCCGCCGTACGCGACTGCGGCCCGGTGATCCGTCCTGTCCCGCCCATCCCGCGCGGCGGCTGCGGTGGCAGGGCGGCGGCACGCCGCAACCCGCGGGCAGTCGTGCCGCTGGGGCGGCACGGGTGGGCGCGGGCGGCAACCCGTCAGCGCCGGGCCGCGCGACCCACCCCCCGTGCACGCCAACGCCGGGCCGCGCGAACCCCTGCGGCAACATCAACGCCGGGTCGCCCGGACCCCCTGCGGGAACACCGACGCCGGGTCGCCCGGACCCCCGAGGGAACGCCAACGCCGGGTCGCCCGGACCCCCCGCGGGCACCGTGAACGCGGGCGGCGCGTTCGTCGTCACACCCGTCCGCCCCCCATTGCGTCGAAATGACGATTACACTGACCCCGTGCCTCAACTACGCCTCGCCCTGAATCAGATCGACTCGCGCGTCGGCGACCTCGTCGGGAACAGCGAGAGCATCGTCCGCTGGACCCGTCGTTCCGCCGAGCAGGGAGCGCATCTCGTGGCGTTCCCGGAGATGGCGCTGACCGGGTATCCCGTCGAGGACCTGGCCCTGCGGTCGTCCTTCGTGGAGGCGTCCCGTGCCGCGCTGCGCGCTCTCGCCGTCCGGCTGGCCGACGAGGGGTTCGGTGGGCTGCCGGTGGTCGTCGGCTACCTCGACCGCTGCGAGACCGCCCAGCCGAAGTACGGTCAGCCCGCCGGCGCCCCGCAGAACGCCGCGGCCGTGCTGTACGGCGGCGACGTCGTGCTCACCTTCGCCAAGCACCACCTGCCGAACTACGGCGTCTTCGACGAGTTCCGGTACTTCGTGCCCGGCGACACCCTGCCCGTGCTGCGGGTGCACGGGGTGGATGTGGCGCTGGCCATCTGCGAGGACCTCTGGCAGGACGGCGGGCGCGTGCCGGCGGCGCGGTCGGCGCGGGCCGGGCTGCTGCTGTCGGTGAACGCCTCGCCGTACGAGCGGGAGAAGGACGACACCCGGCTGGAGCTCGTCCGCAAGCGGGCCCAGGAGGCCGGCTGCACCACCGCCTACCTCGCCATGGTGGGCGGGCAGGACGAGCTGGTCTTCGACGGCGACTCCATCGTCGTGGACGCCGGTGGTGAAGTCCTCGCCCGTTCCCCGCAGTTCGCGGAGGAATGCCTCGTGCTCGACCTGCGGTTGCCCGCCGCCTCCGCGGACGCCCCCAGCGGCGTCGTGGACGACGGGCTGCGCATCGAGCGGGTCGTGCTGTCCGAGGAGCCCCTGCCCGCCTACGAGGCCGTGGCGAGCGGGACCTACGCCGCTCGGCTCGACGACGACGAAGAGGTGTACTCCGCCCTGGTCGTCGGGCTGCGCGCCTACGTCGAGAAGAACGGGTTCCGGTCCGTCCTCGTCGGGCTGTCCGGCGGCATCGACTCGTCCCTCGTCGCCGCCATCGCCTGCGACGCCGTCGGCGCGGGGAACGTGTACGGCATCTCCATGCCGTCCAAGTACTCCTCCCGGCACTCCCGCGACGACGCCGCCGAGCTCGCGCGCCGGACCGGGCTCAACTTCCGTACCGTGTCCATCGAGCCGATGTTCGACGCCTACATGGGCGCCCTGGGGCTGACCGGGCTCGCCGAGGAGAACCTCCAGTCCCGGTTGCGCGGGACGCTGCTCATGGCCGTCTCCAACCAGGAGGGGCACCTCGTCCTCGCCCCCGGCAACAAGTCCGAGCTGGCGGTGGGGTATTCGACGCTGTACGGCGACTCCGTGGGCGCCTACGGGCCCATCAAGGACGTCTACAAGACGCTGGTCTTCCGGCTCGCCGAGTGGCGCAACCGGGCCGCCGTCGCACGGGGGCAGACCCCGCCCATTCCGGAGAACTCCATCACCAAGCCGCCCAGCGCCGAGCTGCGGCCGGGGCAGGTCGACACCGACTCGCTGCCCGACTACCCCGTGCTCGACGCGATCCTGGCGCGGTACGTCGACCGGGACCAGGGGGCCGACCGGATCGTCGCCGCCGGGTTCGATCCCGCGCTCGTGACGAAGACGCTGCGCATGGTCGACACCGCCGAGTACAAGCGGCGCCAGTACCCGCCGGGCACCAAGATCTCCCCCAAGGGGTTCGGCAAGGACCGGCGGCTGCCCATCACCAACCGGTGGCGCGAAACCGGCTGAGGACCTCACCCCTGGCGGGCCTGGGCCACCGGACCGGCCCAGGCCCCGGGGGAGAGGGCCGGTCGGGGGCCCTGGGGGCCTTGGAGTCCCGGACACGGACAGCGCCGGTGGTCATGGCTGTTTCCACGCAGTCGTTGCCCTCGCCGCTGCTGCTGTAACTGCTCTTGAACCACGCCAGTGCGGAGGTGCCCGCGACGGCCGGGCCGTGGGTCATGACTCTCCAAGCCTCTGAGCGACCCGCCCGCCCCCAGCACCTCGTCCGCGCGCTGCAGGTGCTCCGGACGGGGAATCCGCTTGCCGCCCTGGCACGCCCCCGGGTGACCACGCCGTTCCGGCGTGATCCGGAATGGGGCCCTCCATAACTGTGCGGAGCCTTGCCACCTCCGTCGGCGGCATCCTATGGTGCGCGAACAGAAAGCGCTTTCCCGGTGAGGTGTGGGAGCGATCCCACCTGTCAACTCGGCGGCTGTCGCCGCTGGTTGGAGCGTCACCCGCAAGAGCCGTGCGAGCCGCCGCGGTGTCATGGCCCGCCCCTGGGCGGGGTGGCCGTGATGCGGCGGACTGTCATGCCCATGACACTCGGTTGCCCGTGGCCAAGGGCAGCCCGGCGCGGCGCGCACCACCCGTATCGATGACGAAAGGTGAGGCGAGAATGAGACGACCAGTCGCACTGCGACTCTGTGCGGTGCTGGCCACGGGGGCCGTCGCCGCCGCGGCCGGAGTGGCGCTGTCGATGCCCGAGGCGTCGGCCGCGACCGCCGGCGCCACCGGCTTCGCGAGCCAGAACGGCGGGACCACCGGCGGAGCGGGCGGGCAGACCGTCCGTGCCACCACGGGCACCGCGATCCACCAGGCCCTGTGCACCCGGGCCAGCAGCAGCACCCCCATCACCATCCAGGTGGAGGGGACCGTCAACCACGGCAACACCAGCAAGGTGTCCGGCCCCAGTTGCAGCACCGCCGACGGCGTGATCGAGCTGAAGCAGATCAGCAACGTCACCATCGTGGGCGTCGGCAGCGGCGCCGTCTTCGACCAGGTGGGCATCCACATCCGCGACGCCCGCAACATCATCATCCAGAACGTGACGGTCAGGAACGTCAAGAAGTCGGGCTCGCCCACCTCCAACGGCGGTGACGCCATCGGCATGGAGAGCAACGTCCGCAACGTCTGGGTCGACCACACCACGCTGGAGGCGTCCGGCGGGGAGTCGGAGGGCTACGACGGCCTGTTCGACATGAAGAACAACACCCAGTACGTGACCCTGTCGTACAGCGTCCTGCGCAACTCCGGCCGCGGCGGCCTCATCGGGTCCAGCGAGAGCGACCTGTCCAACGGCTACGTCACGTTCCACCACAACCTGTACGAGAACATCGACTCCCGCGCGCCCCTGCTGCGCGGCGGCATCGGCCACATGTACAACAACCACTACAAGAGCCTCAACGACTCCGGCATCAACTCCCGGGCCGGCGCCAAGGCCAAGGTGGACAACAACTACTTCGAGGACTCCAAGGACGTCCTCGGCACCTTCTACACCGACGCCAAGGGCTACTGGCAGGTCGGCGGCAACATCTTCGACAACGTGACCTGGTCCAGCCCCGGCACCGACAACTACCCCGCCGGGCCCAATCCGACGTCCAACACCACCGTGAGCATCCCGTACGCCTTCAGCCCCGACCCGGCCACCTGCGTGCCGAGCGTCGTGAGCCAGACGGCGGGCGCGGGCAAGGGACTTCGCGTGTCCGACGGCAGCTGCACCCCGCAGACCCCGAGCCCCACGCCGACCACCCCCACGCCCGACCCCACCGACCCCACGCCCACCCCGACCCGGCCCGGCGGCACCAACCTCAGCCTCGCGGCCGGCGCCGACGGCACCAGCAAGGCCGACGGGACCAGCTACGGCAACGTGCGCGACGGTGACCTGAGCACCCACTGGTCGCCGTCCGGCTCCACCGGCTCCGTCTCCGTGAAGTGGGGCTCCGCCACCACCGTCTCCACGGTCACCATCCGGGAGGCGGCGGGCTCCGCGGGCGCGATCGGGTCCTGGAGGGTCGTCAACCACGACACCGGCGCCGTCCTCGCCACCGGAAGCGGCGCGGGCGTCATCGACATCCCGACGACCACCCTGAGCAAGATCACGTTCCAGATCACCGGCTCGACCGGCACCCCGAAGGTCGCCGAGTTCGAGACGTACGCGAGCTAGGACGGGCGCGGGGGCCGCAGCCGACCGCGGTCCCCGCGCTACGCCCCGCCGCGCGCCGCCAGCGCCGCCAGCAGCCTGTGCAGCGGTTCCGTCGCCCTGCGCCGGTACTCCTGGACCGCCCAGCCGTTGCCGTCCGGGTCCGAGAAGTACATGAACGTCGCGCCGTCGTCCGGGGCGTACCGGACCGGCTCGGAGACGTCCAGGCCGCGCCCGACCAGTTCCGCGCGGGCCGCCCCGATGTCGGCGACGCACAGCTGGAGCCCTTGGTAGGAGCCGGGGGCCGGGCGGGGGCCCTTCGTCATCTCCCAGATGCTGTCGCCGAGCGCGACGGAACAGCCCGAGCCGGGCGGCGTCAGCTGCACGATCCGCAGTCCCGGCATGACCTCCTGGTCGATGTCGACGTGGAAGCCGACCTTGTCCCGGTAGAAGTCCCTGGCCCGGTCGATGTCGCTCACCGGAAGGGGGATCACTTCGAGGGTCATGTCCATGGACCCGGCTCCTTCGTCGCCGCGGGCGTCAGTCGAACCGCCACCGCGTCTGGCTGAACGGCTCCCCCTTACCGAACCCGAAAACGGTGCGCGGCGCCACCGAGAACACCACGGCGTGCCCGGGACCGTGGTGGAAGTACCCGTCGCGCACCTCGAAGTGCCAGAAGCCGCCGTACTTCGCCTCCCACGCGGCGGCCAGCTCCCGCAGCCTGCCGTCGTCGGACACCCGGACCGCCTCGCCCTCCACGACCAGGTCGTAGCCCCGGTTCCAGATGTTGGTGCCGGTGGTCAGCACGACGTGCGGGTTGGCGGCGATGTTGCGGGCCTTGCGCTCGTCGGGCCCGGTGCAGAAGTGCAGCGCGCCCCCCGACCACACCGCGGGCAGCGGCGTCACGTGCGGCCGCCCGTCCGGCCGTACCGTCGAGATCCAGAACAGTTCGGCCGAGGCGAGCAGCGACTCGGCGTCCGCCCACGGCGGCGCGGTGGCCGACGGGTCGCTGTAACGGGGATCGACGCGGGCCTCGGGCTCGCTCGTCGGATGCGTCATCGGTGTCCTCCCAACCGGGACGGTCCCGCGGCGGGCCGTCCCCGCGCGGGCCGCCCTCTTCACGGCGTTCCCCCGGCAGGTTCGACCACGCATGCCGGCGGAACTCATCGCTCCCGGCCCCGGAGCCGGGCCCCGGCCCTGCGGTTAGGCTCGACCCCGTACGGCATCGACGCAGGGCAGGAGGCCGAGGATGACGGCGCCGGGGCGCAGGAGCAGCACCTTCACGCGACTGCTGCGGCACGGCTTCACCGATGCCTCCGCCGCCGAACGGCTCCTGGACAGCCCGGAGCTCGCCCCGCTGCGCGACGACCCGGTCCTGCTGGACGCCCTCGGCGCCACCGCCGACCCCGACCTCGCCCTGCGGGGCCTGGTGCGGCTGCTGGAGGCACAGCCGGACGCCACCGCCCGCCGTGGACTGCTCGACACGGTGATCGCCGCCAAGCCGCTGCGCGACCGCCTCCTGGGCGTCCTCGGCGCGTCCGCCGCGCTCGCCGACCACCTGGCCCGGCACGCCGGCGACTGGCGGGCGCTCGTGATGTACGAGCCGCGCGATCTGCACCCCGGCGTGGCCGAGTTCGAACGCGGGCTCGCCGAGGCCGGCGACCCGGTCGCGCTGCGCGTCGCCTACCGGCGCTGCCTGCTGTCCATCGCCGCCCGCGACGTGTGTGGCACCACCGGCATCGCCGAGACCGCCGCCGAGCTCGCCGACCTCGCCACCGCCACCCTGCGCGCCGCCCTCGGCCTCGCGCGGGCCGCCGCGCCCGACGACGCGGCGCTGTGCCGGCTCGCGGTGATCGCGATGGGCAAGTGCGGCGGGCACGAGCTGAACTACGTCTCCGACGTCGACGTGATCTTCGTCGGGGAGGCCGTCGAGGGCGCCGACGAGGACAAGGCGCTGCGCGCCGCTACCCGGCTCGCAGCGCACATGATGCGGATCTGCTCGGAGACGACCGTCGAGGGCTCGATCTGGCCCGTGGACGCCAACCTGCGCCCCGAGGGCCGCAACGGCCCGCTCGTGCGCACCCTCAGCAGCCACGTCGCCTACTACCAGCGCTGGGCGAAGACCTGGGAGTTCCAGGCGCTCCTCAAGGCCCGCCCGGTGGCCGGCGACCTGGAGCTCGGAGAGCAGTACGTCGCCGCCGTGGAACCCCTGGTGTGGCAGGCGGCGGAGCGGGAGAACTTCGTCGCCGACGTGCAGAAGATGCGCCGCCGGGTGGTGGAGAACATCCCCGTCGCCGAGGTCGACCGCCAGCTCAAGCTCGGCCCCGGCGGCCTCAGGGACGTCGAGTTCGCCGTGCAGCTGCTCCAGCTGGTGCACGGCCGGGCGGACGCCTCCCTGCGCAGCGGGACGACGCTGGCCGCGCTGAACGCCCTCGCGGCGGGCGGCTACGTGGGCCGGGCCGACGCCGCCCAGCTCGACGAGGCGTACCGGTTCCTGCGCTCCATGGAGCACCGCATCCAGCTGTTCCGGCTGCGCCGCACCCACCTGGTGCCCGAGGACGAGGCCGACCTGCGCCGCATCGGACGCTCCCTGGGCCTGCGCACCGACCCGGTGTCCGACCTGCACCGGGAGTGGAAGCGGCACGCCGGCGCCGTACGACGCCTGCACGAGAAGCTGTTCTACCGGCCGCTGCTCGACGCGGTCGCCCAGCTCGCCCCCGGCGAGGCCCGGCTCAGCACCGAGGCGGCCCGCGAACGCCTGGTCGCCCTCGGCTACGCCGACCCGGCGTCCGCGCTGCGCCACCTGGAGGCGCTGGCCTCCGGCGTCAGCCGCAAGGCCGCGATCCAGCGCACGCTGCTGCCGGTGCTGCTGGGCTGGTTCGCGGACTCCGCCGACCCGGACGCGGGCCTGCTGAACTTCCGCAAGGTGTCGGACGCGCTCGGCAGGACGCCCTGGTACCTGCGGCTGCTGCGGGACGAGGGCGCGGCGGCGGAGAACCTGGCGCGTGTGCTGTCGGCGGGGCGGCTCGCCCCCGACCTGCTGATGCGGGCCCCGGAGGCCGTGGCGCTGCTCGGCGACGGCGACACCGGCGGGCGCGGCGGTCTGGAGCCGCGCGGGCGGGCCCAGCTGGAGCAGGAGGTCCTCGCGGCGGTCCGGCGCGCGGACGGCGCCGCACAGGGCGTCACGGCGGCGCGCGGGGTGCGGCGCCGCGAGCTGTTCCGCACGGCGGCGGCCGACATCGTCGGCTCCTACGGCACGGAGGCGCAGCCCGCCGAGGCCGACCAGGGCGCGCTGGTGGACCTGGTCGGCGGCGCGGTGTCCGACCTGACGGCGGCGACGCTGGCGGGCACGCTGCGGGCGGTCGTCCGGGAGGGCTGGGGCGACACCCTGCCGACCCGGTTCGCGATCATCGCCATGGGCCGGTTCGGCGGCCACGAGCTGGGCTACGGCTCCGACGCCGACGTGCTGTTCGTGCACGAGCCCCGGGACGGCGTCGAGGAGCGGGAGGCCGCCGACGCGGCGAACAAGGTCGTCTCCGAGATGCGCCGCCTGCTGCAACTGCCCACCTCGGACCCGCCGCTGCTGATCGACGCCGACCTGCGCCCGGAGGGCAAGTCGGGGCCGATGGTGCGCACCCTGAAGTCGTACGAGGCGTACTACCGGCGCTGGTCGCTGGCGTGGGAGTCGCACGCGCTGCTGCGGGCCGAGGCGGTCGCCGGGGACGAGGAGCTGGGCCGCCGGTTCATGGCGCTGGTCGACCCGCTGCGCTACCCGGCGGACGGGCTGGGGGAGGAGGCCGTACGGGAGATCCGGCGGCTGAAGGCCCGCATGGAGTCGGAGCGGCTGCCGCGCGGCGCCGATCCCCGGCTGCACACCAAGCTGGGTCCGGGCGGGCTGTCCGACGTGGAGTGGACCGTGCAGCTCATGCAGTTGCGGCACGGCGCCGAGGTGCCGGGGCTGCGCACGACGCGCACCCGGCAGGCGCTGGCCGCGGCGCGCGAGGCCGGGCTGATCGGGGCGGAGGACGCGGCGACGCTGGACGAGGCGTGGGTGCTGGCGACCCGGGTGCGCAACGCCGTGATGCTGGTGCGGGGCCGGGCCGGCGACACGTTCCCCTCGGAGGGCCGGGAGCTGGCGGCCGTGGGCCGCTACCTGGGCTACGGGCCCGGTCACGCGGGCGACATGCTGGACGACTACCGCCGCACCACCCGTCGGGCACGCGCGGTCGTCGACGCGCTGTTCTACGGCACCTGAGCGCGCCGGCGCCGGCGCGGTGCCGGCAGCGCCGGGCGCGGCGGCACCACCTTCGGCAGCGCGTACGGCGTCGCCCCGTACCAGGCACCGGCCACCGCGAAGCCGAACGCGAGGCACAGCATGCCGCCCACCGCGTCCAGCCAGAAGTGGTTGGCGGTGGCGACGATCACGACCAGCGTGGCCGCCGGGTAGAGCAGGCCCAGCACGCGGACCCAGGGGACGGTGGCGAGGGCGAAGATCGTCAGGCCGCTCCACAGCGACCAGCCGATGTGCATCGACGGCATCGCGGCGTACTGGTTCGACATGTTCTTCAGGTCGCCGGACGCCATCGAGCCCCAGGTCTGGTGGACCATGACCGTGTCGATGAAGTGGCCGCCGTTCATCAGGCGGGGCGGCGCGAGCGGGAACAGGTAGTAACCGACCAGGGCCACGCCCGTCGTCGAGAACAGCACGAGCCGGGTCGCCCCGTAGCGCCCGGGATGCGCGCGGTACAGCCACACCAAGACGCCGAGCGTCACCACGAAGTGCAGCGTCGCGTAGTAGTAGTTCATGCCGACGATCAGCCAGGTCACCGAATTCGCGGCGTGGTTGACGGACTGCTCGAAGGCGAGGCCCAGTTGGTGCTCGAACTCCCAGATCCAGTCGGCGTTGCGCAGCGCCTCGCCCCGCTGCTCGGGGACGGCGTTGCGGATGAGCGAGTAGGTCCAGTAACTCACCGCGATCAGCAGGATCTCGAACCAGAGCCGTGGCCTTCCCGGAGCCCGCAGCCGGCGCAGGAAGTCCTGGTCCGCGTCGTCCGCGACGAGGTGCGGAACGGCCTCGTCGCGGCCTTCCAGAGTCGTCACGGTCGTGTCACCCATGGGCACAGAGTCTGCCAGATAAGCCTTTCCCGACCGATCATCCTCCGGTCGGGTCCGGGACGCATGTTCTCCACCGGGAGGGGGCCCGGCGACTACCGCGCGCGCAGGGGGCGCGCGCCGCGCCTCCACCCTACGGACGATTCCGGTCTCCGGGTGCCGAAGCGGTCGAACCGCGCACCACCAGTTCCGGCATGAACACGAACTCGCTGTGCGGCGCGGGCGTCCCGCCGATCTCCTCCAGCAGCGTGCGCACCGCGGCCTGCCCCATCGCCGGGACCGGCTTGCGGACCGTCGTCAGGGGCGGGTCGGTGAACGCGATCAGCGGGGAGTCGTCGAAACCGACCACGGAGATGTCCTTCGGGACCTCCAGGCCGTGCTGCCGCGCCGCCCTTATCGCGCCGAGCGCCATCATGTCGCTGGCGCAGACCACCGCCGTGCAGTCCCGCTCGATCAGCGCCGTCGCGGCGGCCTGACCGCCCTCCAGCGTGTACAGCGAGTGCTGCACCAGCTCGGTCTCCACGGTCTGCGCGCTCAGGCCCAGCTGCTCCTGCACCGTGCGCACGAAGCCCTCGATCTTGCGCTGCACGGGGACGAAACGCTTCGGCCCCAGGGCCAGTCCGATGCGGGTGTGACCGAGGGAGGCGAGGTGCGTGACCGCCAGCGCCATCGCCGCGCGGTCGTCGGGGGAGATGAACGGCGCCTGCACCTTCGGCGAGAAGCCGTCCACGAGCACGAACGGCACGCCCTGGGCGCGCAGTCGTTCGTAGCGCTGCATGTCGGCCGTGGTGTCCGCGTGCAGTCCGGAGACGTAGATGATCCCGGCGACGCCGCGGTCCACGAGCATCTCCGTCAGCTCGTCCTCCGTCGAGCCGCCCGGCGTCTGCGTGGCCAGCACCGGCGTGTAGCCCTGCCTGGTCAGCGCCTGCCCTATGACCTGGGCCAGGGCCGGGAATATCGGGTTCTCCAGCTCCGGGGTTATCAGGCCCACCAGGCCCTCGCTGCGCTGCCGCAGCCGCACCGGGCGCTCGTAGCCCAGGACGTCGAGGGCGGCCAGTACGGACTGGCGGGTGGTGGCGGCGACGCCCGGCTTGCCGTTGAGGACGCGGCTGACGGTCGCCTCGCTCACCCCCGCCTGAGCAGCGATGTCGGCAAGGCGTGTGGTCACAGCACCGGACTGTAGCGGGCGTATGTCGCCTTGCCCACCGACCGGACGCCTGGTGCGCGCCGGTGAGCGGCGCGCCGCGGGTTGCTGCGTCATCGCGATCCCTCATGTCGTGGTCGGCGTCCTGTCCCGCAACGGATGATTCACCCGGCGGTAACGGATGGCAAGTGCTTGCAGAGTCTTGCACAACCCCCCGTTGGGCCGCCGTACCGCCCGTGGGCAGGGTTGCACGGTGGTGGCGGACAGGTCACGGCGGCGTAACTCTCGGCAGGCCTTGCACTTTTTTTCTGCAAGGTCTTTCGCGACGATTGCATCGCTGTTACGTTCACGTCGCCCGGCGCGGCGGCAACGACGCAGTCGGCAAGTCGAGCAGGAGCGGCAGACGGGGCCCCCTGCACCACACGGGCTTTCACCCTCAAGGAGAACTCATGCGGCGTGGCATAGCGGCCACCGCGCTGGTGGCGTCCCTCGCCCTCGCGGCGACGGCCTGCGGCGGCGACAGCGACAGCGGCGACAAGGCCGGCGGCCCGGTCACCCTCACCTGGTGGGACACGTCCAACGCCACCAACGAGGCGCCGACGTACCAGGCCCTGGTCAAGGAATTCGAGGCCGCCAACAAGGGCATCAAGGTCAACTACGTCAACGTGCCGTTCGACCAGGCGCAGAACAAGTTCGACACGGCCGCCGGCTCCAAGGGCGCGCCCGACGTGCTGCGTTCCGAGGTCGGCTGGACCCCCGCCTTCGCCAAGAAGGGCTACTTCCTGCCGCTGGACGGCACCGAGGCCCTCAAGGACCAGGGCAAGTTCCAGCCCAGCCTGATCGAGCAGGCCAAGTACGAGGGCAAGACGTACGGCGTGCCGTTCACCACGGACACCCTCGCCCTCGTCTACAACAAGGCCCTCTTCGAGAAGGCCGGCGTCGAGGCCCCCGAGACCTGGGACGACCTGAAGAAGGCCGCCGCCACGATCAAGGACAAGACGGGCGTCGACGGCTACTGGGGCTCCACCCAGGCCTACTACGCGCAGTCGTTCCTCTACGGCGAGGGCGCCGACACCGTCGACGTCGACGCCAAGAAGATCACCGTCGCCTCCCCCGAGGCCAAGAAGGCCTACGGCACCTGGCTGAGCCTGTTCGACGGCAAGGGCCTGCACAAGGCCGACACCACCGCCGACGCCTACGCCCACATCCAGGACGCGTTCGTCAACGGCAAGGTCGCCGCGATCGTCCAGGGCCCGTGGGAGATCACGAACTTCTACAAGGGCGCCGCGTTCAAGGACAAGAAGAACCTGGGCATCGCACCCGTCCCGGCCGGCTCCACCGGCAAGGCGGGCGCCCCGACCGGCGGCCACAACCTGTCGGTCTACGCCGGCTCCGACGAGGCCAAGCAGAAGGCCGCGCTGAAGTTCGTGAACTTCATGACCTCGGCCAAGGCGCAGGAGACCATCGCGCTGAAGAACTCCACGCTGCCCACCCGCGAGGACGCCTACAGCGTCAAGGTCGTCGCCGACCCGGGCATCGCCGGCTACCAGGGCGTGCTGTCCGCCGCCCAGCCGCGCCCGGCGCTGCCGGAATACAGCTCCCTGTGGGGTCCGCTCGACGAGGAGCTGCCGAAGATCGCGAGCGGCAAGGTGTCCCTGGACAAGGGCCTGAGCAACGCCGAACTCGCCATGGCCAAGCTGGTCCCGGACTTCAGCAAGTGATCCGGCCGGCCGCCGCATCCGCCCCGCGGGGACGGGTCCGGCGGCCGTCGGCCTGCCCGGCCACCCCTTCAGTGCCGTAGAACTTTCCAGAAGGTGTCGAACATGACAGTCGCCATCGACCGCGCGACCGGCAAGCGCCGCGGTGACCGCGCGCCGCGGCCCGGGCTGGGCCGGCGCTTCAAGCACAGCTACCAGAAGTACTGGTACGCCTACGCCATGATCGCGCCGGTGGCCGTCGTGCTCGGCGTCCTCGTGCTGTATCCGCTGGCGTACGGCTTCTACCTGACGCTCACCGACGCCAACAGCCTCAACACGGCCCGCACGATCGGCGTCAACGAGATCGAGGCCACCTACAAGTTCATCGGCCTCGACAACTACGCCGACATCCTGTGGGGACCGACGGCCTACGACCGGTTCTGGTCGCACTTCGTCTGGACGATCGTGTGGACCGCGCTGTGCGTCGGACTGCACTACACCATCGGCCTCGGCCTCGCCCTGCTGCTCAACCAGAGGCTGCGCGGCCGGACCCTGTACCGGCTGATCCTGGTCCTGCCGTGGGCCGTGCCGACCTTCGTCACCGTGTTCGGCTGGCGCTTCATGCTCGCCGACGCCGGCATCATCAACTCCTTCCTGGAGACGCTGCACCTGCCGACGCCGCTGTGGCTGGAGGACACCTTCTGGCAGCGGTTCGCCGCGATCATGGTCAACACCTGGTGCGGTGTGCCGTTCATGATGGTCTCGCTGCTCGGCGGCCTGCAGTCCATCGACTCCACGCTGTACGAGGCGGCCGAGATGGACGGCGCCACGGCCTGGCAGCGGTTCCGCTACGTCACCCTGCCCGGGCTCAGGTCGGTCAGCTCCACCGTCGTCCTGCTCGGCATCATCTGGACGTTCAACCAGTTCGCCGTGATCTTCCTGCTGTTCGGCAACACCGCCCCGGACGCCCAGATCCTCGTGACCTGGGCCTACTACCTGGGCTTCGGGCAGCAGCCGCGCGACTTCGCCCAGTCCGCCGCCTACGGCATCCTGC
Source organism: Streptomyces sp. DH24 (assembly GCF_029813775.1). Lineage (GTDB taxonomy): Bacteria > Actinomycetota > Actinomycetes > Streptomycetales > Streptomycetaceae > Streptomyces. The sequence goes on from NZ_JARVKW010000005.1 coordinate 134,892, forward strand.
TGCTGGGCATCCTGATCGTCTTCACCTCCTTCTACCGCCGCTGGCTGAACCGCAATGACCAGCAGCTCGCGATCTGAGGCAGGAGTCCCCATGAGTACGACCACAGCCAAGACCCCCGCCGCAGCCGTCGACAAGGTCCCCGTGGCCCCCGAGCAGGGCAGGGTCCGCCGCCGCGGCGAGAGCGGCCTCGGCGCGTCCCTCGCCTCCCACGGCATCCTGATCGCCGCGAGCCTCACCGCGCTGTTCCCGATCGCCTGGCTGGTGTTCCTGTCGCTCGGCCCCGACAAGGACGACTATCTGCACCCCGGTGACATCTGGGGGAAGATGACGCTCGACAACTACGCGTTCGTCCTGCAGAACACGAACTTCTTCGACTGGCTGAAGAGCACGCTCGTCGTCTCGCTCGGCACCACGCTGATCGGCGTGATCATCGCCGCCACCACCGGCTACGCGGTGTCCCGCATGCGGTTCCCCGGGTACCGGAAGTTCATGTGGGTCCTCCTGGTCACCCAGATGTTCCCGGTGGCCGTCCTCATGGTGCCGATGTACCAGATCCTGTCGGAACTCCAGCTCATCGACACCTACTTCGGCCTCATCCTCGTCTACTGCTCGACCGCGGTGCCGTACTGCGCCTGGCTGCTCAAGGGCTACTTCGACACCATCCCGTTCGAGATCGACGAGGCGGGCCGCGTCGACGGACTCACCCCGTTCGGCACCTTCCTGCGGCTGATCCTGCCGCTGGCCAAGCCGGGCCTGGCCGTCGCCGGCTTCTACAGCTTCATCACCGCGTTCGGCGAGGTCGCCTTCGCGTCGACGTTCCTGCTCGACGACACGAAGTACACCTTCGCCGTCGGCCTGCAGAGCTTCGTCAGCGAGCACGACGCGCAGCGCAACCTGATGGCGGCCACCGCCGTGCTGGTCGCGATACCCGTCTCCGCGTTCTTCTACCTCGTGCAGAAGAACCTGGTGACCGGCCTCACCGCCGGCGGCACGAAGGGCTGACGCCGGTGACCGGACTCCCGCGCGCCTGACCGCGCGGGTGGCGGCCGCGGTGCCCATCCGACCCCGCTGACACCGCGGCCGCCTCGTCGCCACCCGCAGCCGACACCCCACACCCGATGACCCCGTTACGTTTCAAGGACGCCATGAGCCAGCAGCACTCCGCCGCCCCGGCCACCACCACCGCCTCCGCCACGGCCACCGTCTCCCGGCACCGCGACTGGTGGCGGGACGCGGTGATCTACCAGGTCTATCCGCGCAGCTTCGCCGACAGCAACGGCGACGGCATGGGCGACCTCGAAGGCGTACGCCGTCGCCTGCCGTACCTGCGCGACCTCGGCGTGGACGCCGTGTGGCTCAGCCCCTTCTACGCCTCGCCGCAGGCCGACGCCGGCTACGACGTCGCCGACTACCGGGCCGTCGACCCCATGTTCGGCACGCTCCTCGACGCCGACGCGCTGATCCGCGACGCGCACGGGCTGGGCCTGCGCATCATCGTCGACCTGGTGCCCAACCACTCCTCCGACCAGCACGAGTGGTTCAAGCGCGCCCTGGCGGAGGGCCCCGGCTCCCCGCTCCGGGAGCGGTACCACTTCCGGCCCGGCAAGGGCGCGGACGGCGAACTGCCGCCCAACGACTGGGAGTCCATCTTCGGCGGCCCCGCCTGGACCCGGATCACCGAGCCGGACGGCACCCCCGGCGAGTGGTACCTGCACCTGTTCGCCCCCGAGCAGCCCGACTTCAACTGGGAACACCCGGCGGTCGGCGACGAGTTCCGCTCCATCCTGCGCTTCTGGCTGGACATGGGCGTCGACGGCTTCCGCATCGACGTCGCCCACGGCCTGGTCAAGGCCGCCGGACTGCCCGACCTCGGCTCCGACGAACAGCTGAAGCTGCTGGGCAACGATGTCACCCCGTTCTTCGACCAGGACGGCGTGCACGAGATCTACCGGCAGTGGCGCACGATCCTCGACGAGTACGCGGGCGAGCGGATCTTCGTCGCCGAGGCGTGGACGCCGACCGTCGAGCGCACCGCCAACTACGTGCGCCCCGACGAGCTGCACCAGGCGTTCAACTTCCAGTACCTCAGCACCGCCTGGGACGCCGAGGAACTGCGCACCGTCATCGACCGCACCCTGGAGGCGATGCGCCCGGTCGGCGCCCCCGCCACCTGGGTGCTGTCCAACCACGACGTCACGCGGCACGCCACCCGGTTCGCCAACCCGCCCGGCCTCGGCACCCAGATCCGCCTCGCAGGCGACCGCGAACTCGGCCTGCGCCGCGCCCGTGCCGCCACGCTGCTGATGCTGGCGCTGCCGGGATCGGCGTACGTCTACCAGGGCGAGGAACTGGGCCTGCCGGACGTCGTGGACCTGCCCGACGAGGTGCGCCAGGACCCGGCGTACTTCCGCGGCGCGGGCCAGGACGGCTTCCGCGACGGCTGCCGGGTGCCGATCCCGTGGACGCGCACCGGTTCGTCGTACGGCTTCGGCGACGGCGGCAGCTGGCTCCCGCAGCCGGCGGGCTGGGGCGAGCTGAGCGTCGAGGCGCAGACGGGCGAGCCCGGTTCCACGCTGGAGCTGTACCGGGCGGCGCTCGCGGTGCGCCGGGAGCAGGCCGACCTGGGCGCGGGCGACGCGGTGGAGTGGCTGCGGGCGCCCGAGGGCGTACTGGCCTTCCGGCGCGGGGAGTTCGTGTGCGTCGCGAACACCACGGGGGAGTCGGTGACGACGCCGACGTACGGACGGGTGCTGCTCGCCAGCGGTGAGGTGGCCGAGGCGGACGGCGAGGCGAAGGTCCCGGCCGACACGACGGTGTGGTTCACCACCGCCTGAGAAACCGCTCGCCGGGGGCCCGTCGGGGCGGACGGATGTCCGCCCGGGCGGGCCCCCGCAAGTTTTTTCATTGAATTCCATACGGCCCGCTGCCTTTTCAGGCGGCGGGCCTTTAACATCTGCGTCACCGCAAGGTTGCTGGAAAGTTTCAGCAAGAACCGTCAGCGGTACCACCGGCCTTCCCCGGGCCGTCCCCACAGCCTTCGACGAAGAAGGAACCCCACATGGCACGCAGAACCCTCTCCGGGGCGCTCGCCCTCACGGCGGCCGCATTTGTCATGGCCCCGACCGCAGTCGAGGCCTCCCCGCCCGGCACCAAGGACGTCACGGCCGTCCTCTTCGAGTGGAACTTCGCCTCCGTCGCCAAGGAGTGCAGGAACACCCTCGGCCCGGCCGGCTTCGGATACGTACAGGTCTCCCCGCCCGCCGAGCACATCCAGGGCTCGCAGTGGTGGACGTCGTACCAGCCGGTCAGCTACCGGATAGCCGGCCGGCTCGGCGACCGCGCGGCCTTCCAGAACATGGTGAACACCTGCCACGCGGCCGGGGTGAAGGTCGTGGTCGACACGGTCATCAACCACATGTCGGCGGGCAGCGGCACGGGCACGGGCGGCTCGTCGTACACCAAGTACAACTACCCGGGCCTGTACAGCTCCTACGACTTCGACAACTGCACGTCGCAGATCACCAACTACCAGGACCGCTGGAACGTCCAGAACTGCGAACTGGTGGGCCTGGCGGACCTGGACACGGGCGAGGAGTACGTCCGCTCGGCGATCGCCAAGTACATGAACGACCTGCTCTCCCTCGGCGTGGACGGCTTCCGCGTCGACGCGGCGAAGCACATGCCGGCGGCCGACCTGGCGAACATCAAGTCCCGGCTGACGAATCCTTCCGCCTACTGGAAGCAGGAGGTCATCCACGGCGCGGGCGAGGCGGTCCAGCCCACCGAGTACACCGGCAACGGGGACGTCCAGGAGTTCCGCTACGCGTACGACCTCAAGCGGGTCTTCAACAACGAGAACCTCGCGTACCTGAAGAACTACGGCGAGGGCTGGGGCTACCTGAGCAGCTCCTCGGCCGGCGTCTTCGTCGACAACCACGACACCGAGCGCAACGGGTCGACGCTCAGCTACAAGGACAACGCCACCTACACGATGGCGAACGTCTTCATGCTGGCCTGGCCGTACGGGGCGCCGGACATCAACTCGGGTTACGAGTTCACCGACCACGACGCGGGTCCGCCCAACGGGGGCCGGGTGGACGCCTGCTGGCAGAGCGGCTGGAAGTGCCAGCACGCCTGGCCGGAGATCAAGTCGATGGTGGGCTTCCGCAACGCGACGCGGGGGCAGTCGGTGACGAACTGGTGGGACAACGGGGGTGACGCGATCGCCTTCGGCCGGGGCAGCAAGGGCTTCGTGGCGATCAACCACGAGTCGGGTTCGCTGACCCGCACCTACCAGACGTCCCTCCCGGCGGGGACGTACTGCAACGTGCAGAACAACACGCAGGTCACGGTGAACGGTTCGGGCCAGCTGAGCGCGACGCTGGCGTCGAACACGGCGCTGGCGATCTACGCGGGCAAGTCGACCTGCTGACACCCTGACGCCGGGCGCCGCGGTGCCAGACGTCCCGTCGACGCCGGGCGCCGTTCGGCTGCCCGGCGTTGGCGTGACCGCGGGGGGTTCGCGCGGCCCGGCGCCACGGGGTTGCCGCCCGCGCCGTGGCGCCCCGGGCGGCGCGCATGCCCGCGGCGCGCGACGTGCCGCCGCCCCGCTGCCCGGCGCTCGGCTGTCCGGCGTTGTCCGGTTGCCCGGCGTTGGCGTGACCGCGGGGTGGGTCGCGCGGCCCGGCGCTGACGGGTTGCCGCCCGCGCCCACCCGTGCCGCCCCAGCGGCACGACTGCCCGCGGCTTGCGGCAGCCGGTTGCCGCCCGACCGCCCGCTGCTTGGCACCCGCGTGGGACGGGCCACCGGGCCGCAGTCGCCCGCGGGGATGGGTGGGGCGGGACGGGCCACCGGGCGGCAGTCGCGTACGGCGGGAAGGGGACGTGTCGGGGGGTGTCCGCCCGCAGCGGTTGGCGCGTCAACGCCAGGGCGTTTTCAAGTGACCGATTTCGCGCCGTTCCGAGGACGGACACCCCCCGGCGCGGCCCCGACCCACCCACCGAACCGACAGCGCAACGCACGCCACCACCGCACCCGCACAGGCCGCCGCAGGCACCCGCCCAACCGCCGGAGTCACAGCGCCGCGCTGACCCGCCACCGAACGACGGCGCAACGCAAGCCACCCACCGACCCCGCACAGCCGCCGCAGGCACCCCGCGCGACCGCCGGAGTCACAGCGCGGCGCTGACCCGCCACCGAACCGACGGCGCAACGCAAGCCACCCACCGACCCCGCACAGCCGCCGCAGGCACCCCCCGCCCCACCGCCGGAGGCCCACGTAACGATCCGGCATGCAACCTCTTGCCGTCCCTTTCACGCCTCTTGCTGCAACCCTTGCGGCGGCGATACCGTCGCGCGGACGCCCGGCGATGGAGGCGGATATCGGCTGTCAGCCATCCGTAATCCGCCATCCGCCATCCCGAGGCGCAGGGGTCGGACCCGAATGAGCCGCAGTCGCAAGGAGTTCACGCCTGTGATACCGAGATGGCCGGCGCCGCCCAGGCGCCGCACCCCGCGCAGCAGACGGCTCGCGGCCGTCACCACCGCCGCACTCGCGGCATCCCTCGCCGCATCCCTCGTCCAGCCACTGCCCGCCGGAGCGGACACCACGGACACCGCACCCCCACCCGCCCCACCGTCCGACGCGAAGCTCGCCGCACAGCCCGCCCGCCACGACGCCACCCGCGAACAGTTCTACTTCGTCCTGCCGGACCGTTTCGCCAACGGCGACCCCCGCAACGACGAGGGCGGTCTGACCGGTTCACGCCTCACCACCGGCTACGACCCCACCGACAAGGGCTTCTACCAGGGCGGCGACCTCAAGGGCCTCACCAAGAAGCTCGACTACATCAAGGGCCTCGGCACCACCGCCATCTGGATGGCCCCCATCTTCAAGAACCAGCCCGTGCAGGGCGAGGGCGCCAACGCCTCCGCCGGCTACCACGGCTACTGGATCACCGACTTCACCCAGGTCGACCCGCACTTCGGCACCAACGCCGACCTGGAGACCCTCATCGACAAGGCCCACGCCAAGGGCATGAAGGTCTACTTCGACGTCATCACCAACCACACCGCGGACGTCGTCGACTACGAGGAGAAGTCCTACAGCTACCTCTCCAAGGGTGCCTTCCCGTACCTCACCAAGGACGGCACCCCCTTCGACGACGCGGACCACGCCACCACGGACACCTCCGACCGCTTCCCCGCAGTGACCCGCGACAGCTTCCCCCGCACCCCGACCGTCCCCACCGCCAAGAAGAACGTCAAGGTCCCGTCGTGGCTCAACGACCCGACGATGTACCACAACCGCGGTGACTCGACCTATGCCGGCGAGTCCACCACCTACGGCGACTTCTCCGGCCTGGACGACCTGTGGACCGAGCGCCCCGAGGTCGTCGAGGGCATGGCGAAGATCTACCAGCGCTGGGTCAGGGACTTCGGCATCGACGGCTTCCGCATCGACACGGTCAAGCACGTCAACATGGAGTTCTGGACCCAGTGGGCCACGGCCCTGGACGCCTACGCGGCCAAGCGCGGCCGCGACGACTTCTTCATGTTCGGCGAGGTCTACTCCGCGGACACGGCGATCACCTCGCCGTACGTCACGCAGGGCCGCCTGGACGCCACGCTGGACTTCCCGTTCCAGGAGACGGCCCGCCAGTACGCCTCCCAGGGCGGCAGCGCCCGGAAGCTGAAGTCGGTCTTCGCCGACGACTACCGGTACACGACGGACAAGGCCAACGCCTACGAGCAGGTCACGTTCCTCGGCAACCACGACATGGGCCGCATCGGGTACTTCCTGAACCAGGACAACCCGAAGGCCACGGACGCCGCCCTGCTGAAGCGCGCGAAGCTGGCCAACGAGCTGATGTTCCTCAGCCGCGGCAACCCGGTCGTCTACTACGGCGACGAGCAGGGCTTCACCGGCAGCGGCGGCGACAAGGACGCCCGCCAGCCGCTGTTCGCGTCCCGCACCGCCGACTACCTGGACGACGACCGGATCGGCACGGACCGCACGCACGCCGACGCCGCGTACGACACGGACGGCCCGCTGTACGAACAGATCAGCGCGCTCGCCGAGCTCCGCAGGGCGAACCCGGCCCTCACGGACGGCGTCCAGACCGAGCGATACGCGGCGGACGGCCCCGGCGTCTACGCGTTCTCCCGTACGGACACCCGGACCCGCACCGAGTACGTCGTCGCCTTCAACAACGCCACGGAGGCCAAGTCCGCGACGTTCGCCACGGGTTCGCCGGACACCGCCTTCACCGGCATCCACGGCACCGAGGCGACCGTCGGTGCGGACGAGGACGGGAAGATCGCCGTCACCGTCCCGGCCCAGTCGGCGGTCGTGCTGAAGGCCGCCCGCCCGCAGCCCGAGCCGGCCACCGCGCCGTCGCTCACCCTCAAGGCCCCGGCGGCGGGCGCCACCGGCACGGTGGAGGTGACCGCCGGCACCGACGAGGGAAACCGCGTCGTCTTCGCCGCGCAGACCGGCAACGCCGACTGGCGCGTCCTCGGCTCCGCCGACCACGCCCCGTACAAGGTCACGCACACCGTCGGCGCGGACGTACCCGCGGGCACCGCGCTGCGCTACAAGGCGGTCGTGATCGACGCGGCGGGCCGGATCAGGAGCGCCACCGCGGCGAGCACCACCGGCACGCCGCCCACCGAAGCGCCCCCCACCGCGTCCTCCCGCGACTACGCGATCGTCCACTACAAGCGGGACGACGGGAACTACGCCGACTGGGGCCTGTACGCCTGGGGCGACCTGGCCGACGGCGAGGCCACGGACTGGCCGGACAGCCACCCCTTCACCGGCCGTGACGCGTACGGCGCCTTCGCCTACGTGAAGCTGAAGCCCGGCGCGTCCGACGTCGGCTTCCTGGTGATCGACAAGGACGGCAACAAGGACGTCGCGACCGACCGCACGATCGACGTCACGAAGACCGGCGAGGTCTGGATCGAGCAGGGCAAGGACACCGTCCGCACCGAGCGGCCCGAGTACCCGGCGCAGGACACCTCCAAGGCGGTCCTGCACTACCACCGGGCCGACGGCGACTACGACGGCTGGGGCCTGCACGTGTGGACCGGCGCCGCGAACCCCACCGAGTGGTCGAATCCGCTGAAGCCGGTGAGGACCGACGCGTACGGCGCCGTCTTCGAGGTGCCGCTCACCGAGGGTGCCACCAGCCTCAGTTACATCCTCCACAAGGGCGACGAGAAGGACCTGCCCAGCGACCAGTCCCTGGACCTCACCGCGAACGGCCACGAGGTGTGGCTGCTGAACGGCCAGGAGAAGTACCTGCTGCCGCAGCCCGCGGGGTCCGCGGCGGCCGTCGACCTGACCACCTCCAAGGCGGTCTGGATCGACCGGGACACCGTCGTGTGGAACGGCTCCGACGCCGCCGCCTCCACCCAGCTGCTGTACTCCCGAAGCGGCTCCGTCAAGGCCGTGAACGGCACCCTGACCGGGGACGACGCACGCTGGCTGCGGCTGGCGAAGACGTCCCTGACCGACGCCCAGAAGGCCAAGTTCCCGCACCTGAGGAACCACACCGCCTTCTCCGTCGACCCGCGTGACCGGGACCGCGTCCGCGAGGCGCTGCGCGGCCAGGTCGTCGCCGCCCAGCGGGCCGTGAACGGCGCGGTGCTCGCCGCGACCGGCGTGCAGACCGCCGGCGTACTGGACGACCTGTACGACGCGACGAAGGCGGACCTCGGCCCGGTCTTCGCGGGCGGCCGGCCCACGCTGTCGGTGTGGGCGCCCACCGCGCAGTCGGTGCGGCTGGAGATCGACGGCTCCACGGTCGCCATGAAGCGGGACTCCGCCACCGGCGTCTGGTCGGTCACGGGCCCCGGCTCCTGGCGGAACAAGCCGTACCGGTACGTCGTGAAGGTGTGGGCGCCCAGCGTCCGCGAGGTCGTCACCAACAAGGCCACCGACCCGTACTCGGTCGCCCTCACCACCGACTCGAAGCAGAGCCTCGTCGTCGACCTCGGCGACCGGGCCCTCGCGCCGAGCGGCTGGTCCGCCCTGAAGAAGCCGAAGGCCGTGCCGCTCAGGGACGCCCAGATCCAGGAACTGCACATCCGGGACTTCTCCGTGGAGGACCGGACGGCGCGGAACCGGGGCACCTACCTGGCCTTCACCGACAAGGACAGCGCCGGCAGCAGGCACCTGCGCAGGCTCGCCGAGGCGGGCACGTCGTACGTGCACCTGCTGCCCGCGTTCGACATCGCGACCATCCCCGAGAACAAGTCCGACCGGGCGACCGTGGACTGCGACCTGGCCTCCTACCCGGCCGACTCGGCCGAGCAGCAGAAGTGCGTGGCGAAGGCCGCCGCGAAGGACGCCTACAACTGGGGCTACGACCCGTACCACTACACGGTCCCGGAGGGCTCCTACGCGACCGACCCGGACGGCACCGCCCGCACGGTCGAGTTCCGCAGGATGGTCAAGGCGCTCAACGAGGACGGTCTGCGCGTCGTCATGGACGTCGTCTACAACCACACGGCGGCCAGCGGCCAGGCGAACACCTCGGTGCTCGACCGGATCGTGCCCGGCTACTACCAGCGGCTCCTGGCGGACGGCTCGGTGGCGAACAGCACCTGCTGCGCCAACACCGCCACCGAGAACGCCATGATGGGCAAGCTCGTCGTGGACTCGATCGTCACGTGGGCCACGGAGTACAAGGTCGACGGCTTCCGCTTCGACCTGATGGGGCACCACCCGAAGGCGAACATCCTCGCCGTGCGCAAGGCCCTCGACGCCCTCACCCTCGACAAGGACGGCGTGGACGGCAAGAAGATCATCCTGTACGGGGAGGGCTGGAACTTCGGCGAGATCGCCGACGACGCCCGCTTCGAGCAGGCCACCCAGAAGAACATGGCGGGCACGGGCGTCGCGACGTTCTCCGACCGGGCCCGTGACGCGGTGCGCGGCGGCGGCCCCTTCGACGAGGACCCCGGCGTCCAGGGCTTCGCGTCCGGCCTGTACACCGACCCCAACCCGGCGGCGGACAACGGCACGCGGGCCGAGCAGAGGGCGCGCCTGCTGCACTACCAGGACCTGATCAAGGTGGGCCTGTCCGGCAACCTGGCGAGGTACCGCTTCACCGACACCGACGGCAAGGAGGTCACCGGCGACCGCGTCGACTACAACGGCGCCCCGGCCGGCTACGCGGACGCACCCGGCGACGCCCTCGCCTACGCCGACGCGCACGACAACGAGACGCTGTTCGACGCGCTCGCCTTCAAGCTGCCGAAGGACACCCCGGCCGCCGACCGGGCGCGGGCGCAGGTGCTGGCGATGGCCACGGCCGCCCTCTCGCAGGGCCCGGCCCTGTCGCAGGCGGGCACCGACCTGCTGCGCTCGAAGTCGCTGGACCGCAACTCCTACGACAGCGGCGACTGGTTCAACGCCATCCACTGGAGTTGTGCCGACGGCAACGGCTTCGGGCGCGGACTGCCGCCGGCGGCCGACAACGAGGCCAAGTGGCCGTATGCCAAGCCGCTGCTGAAGTCGGTCGCGGTGGGCTGCGAGCAGATCGACGGGGCCGCTGCCGCCTACCGGGACCTGCTGAAGATCCGTACGACGGAGCGGGCGTTCTCGCTCGGCACCGCCGAGCAGGTGCAGGCGAAGCTGTCCTTCCCGCTGTCCGGCAAGGACGAGACGCCCGGCGTGATCACCATGAAGCTCGGTGATCTGGTCGTGGTGTTCAACGCGACGCCCGAGGCGCGGGAGCAGCGCGTCTCCTCGCTCGCCGGGACGGCCCACCGGCTGCACCCGGTGCAGGCGTCCGGCGCCGACCCGGTCGTCAAGAAGGCGTCGTACGACGCGGACAGCGGCACGTTCCGCGTGCCGGCCAGGACGGTGGCCGTCTTCACCCGCTGACGGAAACCGCTTTCTGGACACGCGCGGCCGACGGGGCCGCCCGGAGTTAGGGTGGCCCCGTCGCCGTAGAACAGGAGTGCCCACCCATGCCGCAGATCACCGTCGACTACTCGGACCGGCTGGCGGACGACTTCGACCGTCCGGGCTTCGCGCGGGCCCTGCATGCCGCGACGGTCGAGATCGCGGCCGCCAAACCGCCCGCGTGCAAGACGCAGTTCCGCAGGACGCAGGACACGACCGTCGGCCCGGACACCGAGGGGCACGCCGTCGTGCACGTCGTGATCGGTCTGCTGGCCGGCCGCACCGACGAGACGAAGGCCCGGCTCACCGAGGCGGTCGTGGAACTGCTGAAGCGGTACGTGAAGCCCGCGGACGGTCTCGCCCTGCACGTGTCGGCCGAGGTGCGGGATCTGGACCCGTCGTACCGGAAGTACGAGAGCTGACCCGGTTCAGGACGCGAGGGCGATCAGCCGGGACGCCAGGTCGTTGAACGGGCCGTCGACCGGCTCGTCCTTGAGGACGCGGCGCAGCAGGGCGTTCAGCTCGTCGTCGTAGGCGGCGCTGACGGCCGCGAGCGCGGCGAAGTCGTGCACGAGCTGGGTCTCCAGCTCGGCGCGCGGAATGCGCCGCCCGTCCAGCCAGATCAGCGCCGTCGACTCCACGAGCGAGATCCACGAGCGTATGACCAGTTCCAGTCGGGCGGGCGGCTCGTCGACCCGCAGATGCGAAAGAATCTGGTCATACGCGGCCTGCCGCACGGCGTCGATGAGCGCGTTCGTGGTCGAGGACCCGACCGCCGGACCGCCGCGCATCAGGGCGGAGAAACCGGGCCCGTGCTCCTCCACGAAGTCGAAGAAGCGGCGCATCACCCGCAGCAGCCGGAGCCCCAGAGGGCCCTCCTTCGGCTCGACGAAGCGGGCCGCCAGATCGTCCGAGGCTCGCTTCAACGCGGCCTCGTACAGGCTGAGTTTGCCGGGGAAGTAGTGATAGACCAGCGGGCGCGAAATGCCCGCGGCCGATGCGATCTCGTCGATGGAGACCTCGTCGGGCGAGCGGCGGCTGAACAGTTCGAGGGCGACGCCGATCAACTGCTGCCGCCGCTCCTCGACTCCCATCCTGCGGCGAACCCCGGTAGTCATGCGGACACCTTACCGATCGAATCCGGCCTTCAACGGGTCCGATCCGACAAGGATGTTCGCAGGCACCGTCACATGTCGAGCACGAGCCGCTCGCCGCGGGCGCGGGAGACACAGATCAGCATCGAGTCGCCACGCTCCGCGTCCGTGAGCAGGTCGTCCCGGTGGTCGACCTCGCCCTCGACCACTCGCTGCTGACAGGTCCCGCACCAGCCCTGCTCGCACGAGGACGCGGTCTCCGGCAGTACCTCGCGCACCGCGGCCAGCACCGTCGTGCCGGCCGGCACGGTCACCGCCCGCCCGGTGCGGAGCAGTTCGACCTCGAAGGCGCCGTCGCCGCCCGCCGTGCGCGGCGCGAACCGCTCCAGATGCAGCTGCGACCCCTCGGGCAGCCGCTCCTCGACCGCCGCCAGCAGCCCCTCCGGGCCGCAGCAGTAGACGGCCGCGCCCTCGGGGACGTCCGCGAACAGCGCGTCGAGGTCGGGCGGTCCGGCCTCGTCCTCCGGGACCACGGTGACCCGGCCGCCCCGGGCGGCGAGCTTCTCGATCTCCTCCAGGAACGGCATCGAGGCCCGCGTCCGCCCGCCGTACAGCAGCCGCCAGTCGGTGCCCTCCGGCAGGGCGCGCAGCATCGGCAGGATCGGGGTGATGCCGATGCCGCCGGCGACGAAGACGTAGGAGTCGGCCGCGACGAGCGGGAACCGGTTGCGCGGGCCGCGCACCTCCAGCTCCATGCCCTCCCGCACCTGCTCGTGCACCTCGCGCGAGCCGCCGCGCCCGTCCTCGACCAGCCGGGCGGCGACGGTGTACGAGGAGGTGTCCTCCGGGTCCCCGCACAGCGAGTACTGCCGCACGAGTCCCGACGGCAGCACCAGGTCGAGGTGCGCGCCGGGCTCCCAGGGCTGGAGTTCCGTTCCCTCCAGGCGGAGTTGGACGACTCCGTCGGCGATCCGCTCGTGCGCGGTGACCAGCAGGCCGAGGTCCCGCGAGCGCGGCGGCACGGACTCGGACGGGCGGGGGATCGGGGCCCGGCCCCGGCGGTGGCGCAGGGCCCGCGTGGCGAGCAGTGCGACTCCCGCGGCGAGGGCGACGGTCCGGGGCTTCGTCAACAGGCGGCTCTTGTGGGACATGGCGTCAATGTACTGACGAGTAAGTCCGGGGTGAACCCCTGCGCGGGCTCTTATTTACATTTCTGTCAGCAAGAGGCGGTCGGCCGCGTGGCCGGTGCCGCACCCCCGGGAGCGGACCCGTCAGCCGAGACCGCTGATCGTCCGCCCGTCCCGCAGCGTCCCCTTCAGGCCCGCCTGCGCACCCTGCCCGGCCCGCACCGCCAGCACATTGCCGTGCACGGAGCCGCTGACGCCGCCGGTCGTGCGGATCGACTCGGTGTCGCGGCTGCCCGCCGCCAGCAGATACCAGTCCCCGGCCCCCGACTTCCACAGCACCCCGGCCAGCACGTGCGGGTCCTTCGCGCCGCACGCCGTCACGTTCTCCGCCTGCGCCACCACCGCCCCGTAGGTCCCGCCCGGCGTGTGGAACTGCGCCAGCACCCGCTCGCCGCCGCCCCGCCACGTCTCCGCGCGCGTGCACATCCACGCGGCCGAGCCGCTTCCGTCGGGCAGCCGCTGCTCGGCGTACTCCCAGGCGTTCACGCTCCGCACGCCCGCCGAACGCACCGCGGCCAGCGAGCAGGCGTACGGCGCCCAGGCGCGCCGCTCCCCGGCGCCGGTGGCCTCGGCGGCCGAGCCGGGGCGGCCCGTGGTGAGGCGGGCCGGTACCAGCTCGCCGAGGTCCGTCATCAGACGCGCACCGGTGCCGTCGGCCACCTTCAGCACGTGCCACGACGCGCACGCCCCCGACTGCCGGGCGGCCGGGCTCGCCAGCGGCGCCGTCACACCGCCGATGATCGCGAGCTCCTGCTCGGCGGAACCGGGCTTCGCGAGGTCCACGACGGACGCCCGCTTCACCCAGGGCGCCGTCAGATAGCGCACGTTGCCGTCGGTCCGCTCCAGCACCACCGCGCTCGCCTCGGCCCGGCCCGCGCCGTCGACCCGCGCGAAGTCGAGCGCGGCGCCCTGCGTGCCGTCCTTCGGCTCCGCGTACCGGGCGATGCGCAGACCGTCGTGCAGGATCACCACACGCGCGTTGCCGACGCTCCCGGCGTACAGCAGCTGGGGCGGTCCGGACGGGCCGCCGGACTGGGTGCCGGGCGTCGCCGACACCCGCACGGTCTCGCCGGGGCGGGCCCACACCGCCAGGGCGCGGCGCAACAGGGCCTTGTCGCCCGTGAGTTCGCCGCGCGCGGGCCACACGGAGAAGTCGGTGCGCGCGGAGGTCTGCCACGCGGCGGGCGCCACCCTCGTCAGCTTCCCCGGGTCCAGCGCCGCCTCGGCCGCGGGATTGCGCGCGTACGGCGGCGCGGCGGCACCGTCCGGGCCCCAGGCGTCACCGGGCAGACCGAGCAGCGCCCCGCACACCACCAGCGCCGCCCCGGCGGCGAGCGCCGCCCTCAGGTGCTGCCTGCGCCGCATCAGGTCCGTGGGCCGGGCCTGGAGCGAACAGGCGTCGAACTCGGGGGAGTCCAGCAGCGCGTACCGCTCCGGCACCTCACCGGCCGCGCGCAGCGCCTCCGCCACGTCGGCGACGCCCGCCTCGGCCAGCACCTCGCGCACGTCGCCCTCGGGAAGCCGCTCCAGGCCGCGCAGCACGTACGCGGCGCGGGCCGGGCCGGACAGCGCGGACAGCCGCTGGTCCAGGGCGAGTTCGTCGGCGCCGCCCGAGCGCGGGAACAGCTTCAGCCCCCACGCCTGGGGCAGCATCGGCGGCAGCTGGGAACGCCGGGGCAGCACCCGGAACCGGTACGGCAGATCCGCCTCCAGCGCCGTGCGCAGCACCCGCAGGCGGACCAGCGCGTAGCCCGGGTCGGCGTTCCGGCCGGTCGGCTGCCCCGGGACCAGGGGCGCGGGCGTGCGGCCGCGGGGCAGGGCGCGCTGGGTGAGGGCGTGCGCGGTCAGGACCCGCCTGTTGCGGCCGAGGCGGGGCGGCAGGACCAGGTAGGCGAGCCGGACCAGCCGGGAATAGTGCTCGACGAGCGCGGCCTCGGCCTGTTCGACGTCCACGGCCGGGTCGGCGGGGGAGGGAGCGGGGTGCGGGGCGACATCCTGTGACTGCACGTTCAGCAGAACGAGCGAATCGTTGGATGGTCACTTCACGCGCCCGGGGCACTCTCCGGAGCGGTCAGCAGCCGCGCGTAGTTCGCCATCGACCGCTGGTAGCGCGGCAGATGGGGCGCGAGGGCGCCCAGGACGAGCGACAGGCCCTCGCGGTCGCGGCCCAGGCTCGACAGGCACAGCGCGAGCGTCGCGCGGACCGCGTCGTCCAACTCGTCGGAGGGGGCGGTCAGTTCGGGCGTGAGCAGCTCGACGCCCTCGTGGGCCCGGCCGATGTTCCGCAGCGAGCTCGACAGCTGGATCTTCGTCCGGCGCGCCCGGTACGGGCTGACCTCGCCGAGACCGCGCGCCAGCGCCTCCCGGTACAGCGGGACGGCCTGGTCCGAACGACCCGTCGAGTCCCAGGCGCAGGCCCGCTCGAACGGGCCGAGCGGGCTGTCTTCGGGCAGTTCGGCGACGAGCCCGTCGATCACCGCGCGGAACTCGGCCGCCCGGTCGTCGCCGTAGTCGTCGAAGGACGCCCAGGCGGCGGCCACGCGGTCTTCCCAGTCCTGGTTCACCGGCACACCTTCGCACGGCGGGGCGGGTGAGGGCACGTGGTTTTGAGCGCGGTGCGTCCCGCGCCCGTATCCAGCGACGGGCCCCGGGCCGGGGCCGACCGCGGCATGCCGCTGCGCCGTGCCGCCGCAAGGGACCGGAGGAGACACGATGAGGGTGACCCGACCGAGGCTCGCGCTGACCGGGGCCGTGCCGGCGGCACTGGCACTGGCACTGGCGGGCTGCGACGACGGCGGCGACGGCGGCGGCGACGGCGGCGGGACCCGTGGGGCCGCGCCGCCCGGCACGGCGACCGGCAGCCGGGAGCAGCTGGCCGCCGCGGCGAAGTGCGAGCCGGACATGCAGACCGACGCGGACGAGATCCGCCAGGCCCTCTGCGGGACCGGCGACGGCAGGTACGTCCTCGCCACCTTCGCCACCGACCGCGGCCAGCGCGAGTGGATCAACACGGCCAAGGACTACGGCGGTCACTACCTCGTCGGCCGCAAGTGGGTCGCCGTCGGCCACGCGGACGTGGTGCGGTCGCTGCGCGGACGGCTGGGCGGGACGCTGGAGGAGGGCACCTCGCACGAGGGCCACACCGGGGGTGGCGGGGGCACTGGCGGCACCGGGGACACTGGCGGTACTGGCGGTACTGGTGGCACCGGCGGTTCGGGTTCGGTTTCTGATTCACACCACTGAGCGCGCACCGGAGCCGGCGGCGGGAACGCATCCCACCGCCGGCTCCTTGCCAGCCCTGTCGCCCCTGCCGCTGCCGGTCCGCTACCGGGTCACCGGCAGTCCTCGCCGTTGTTGATGCAGTCGACCACCCGGTTCATCAGCTCCTCGTCCATGACGTTGATGAAGTCGTCGTGGTCGGTGACCGGCTTGTGCAGCTGCTCCGGGAAACCGTCGACCGCGAACGGGTTCCGCACCTGCCCGTTCTCGATGCTGGGCCGCGGCACGTCGTAGACCAGGTTCATCGTCAGCTGCGGGATGGCCTGGAAGCCCTCCGGGCAGGCACCGGTGGCCGGGTCGGCGAACGCCACGTGGTCACGGTGGTTGGCGCTGTCGATGTTCTGGCCGTCCCAGCAGCTCTGGAAGTCGAAGATCCGGACCACCTTGGAGCCGTCCGGGCACAGCGGGTACTTGTCCGCGAGCACCCGGTCCTCGAAGCCGGTGCACGACCAGCCGGCGTTGGCGTTGGCGTCGCCGTTGGTGAAGGCCTTCGCGTCACCGGTGATGATGCGCAGGAACTTCGGCATCGCGACGACCTTGCTGCGCGGGTTGCCGACGAACCTGATCTCGGCGCTCTCCGCCTTCAGGATCGTGCCGACGTTGCCCTCGGCGCCGCCGCCCGGTTCGTTCGCGTCGAACTCCCGGCTGCCGTCCTGGAGCCGCAGCACCGGCCAGTAGTACGTGGATCTGTCGCCCGGGTTCTGGCAGCTCGTCTCGGCGTTCGCGAGGTCGTCGTCGCTGGAGAACGCGTCGTTGTCCTGGTTGCCGACGTAGTCGTGCGTGTGGTGCGCGCCGTTGTCGACGCCGGGCGCCACGATCAGGTTGTCGCTGTTGAACAGGTCGTTCTCGTTCACACCGCACTCGGTCGTGAACGTGCCCGTCGAGGCGTCCTCGCCCTGCTGCGGCTGCTGCACGTTGGGTTCGACTGCCGTGATGTCGGCGAAGTCCTCGGCGACCGGGCCCGCGGCCCCGTTGCCGTTGTCGTCCTGCCGGCCGCCGCCCTGGTCCTGACCGCCGTCCTGGCCGCCGCCCTGGTCCTGACCGCCGTCCTGGCCGCCGTCCTGGTCCTGGCCGTCGCCCTCGTCGGTCCCGGGCTGTTCGGCCGGGATGCCCCGGCACTCGGCGAACCGGTCCAGGCCGTCCGGCACGCTGCCGCCCGCCCGGCGGATGTTGATGCCGATCCGGTCGAGGGCGGCGCCGCGCTTCGACTTCAGCGGGCCGAGGACGGAGTTCTGCACGAACCCCGGGTCGCCCGCCTGGGCCCGGCGCGTCGACGCGAGACGGGCGTACGCCTCGGTGATCTGCTCGTCCAGGTTCGCCAGCTCCCTGTCGACGCCGGAGCGGGCCCCCCTCGGCAGGCGCCTGAGCTGCTGGCCGACGTCCGGACAGTCGATTGTGGCGATCTGCGCCCCCGCCGACCGGGTCCGGCCGTCCCGGCCGTCGGACTCGTGCGCCGAGGCGTGGAAATTCGCCCAGACCAGCCCGCCCCCACCGAGCGCCAGTGCCGCCGATGCGGCAATGGCCTTCGTGGCCAGTGGCGTACGGCGTTTTCGTGTAGTGCGTCCCATGGAACTCCTCTGACTTCCTTGCGGGGCAGCGAGGCGCCCGACAGGAGTGAAGCGGCGCCCTCCCATACGGAGTTGGTCCCACAGGTGTTCAGTCGTCCCGGGAATCGCCGGGAACGTGTGCTCGGCGATCGGGCCGGACCCCGGGTCAGGGGGTGGTGCCGGCCGCACCCCCGGCGAGCACCTTCGCCTCCACCTCCGGGTCGAGCCCCTTGCGGGTCCGGTCCGGCCGCTGCGGCGCCGTGCCGCCGATCTCCCGGAGCCACGCCCAGGTGTCGGCGACGGTGTCCGCCACGGGCCGGCAGCGCAGCCCCGCCGCGACCGCCCGCGACACGTCCGCGGCGTGCAGCGCGTCGTGCATGTCGCTGCCCGGCGGCACCCACACCGGCAGCTCCGTCCACGGCTCGATGCCCGCCGCCAGGATCACCTCCGGCTCGGTCCACCGCAGGTCGGCGCCGCCCCCGGTCACCCGGGCGCAGGCCTCCAGCAACTCGCCCATTGTCGCGTGCCCCTGAGGGCTGATCAGGTTGTACGGCCCGCTCAGCCCGCCCTGCGCCGCGTCGAGCGTCCACTCGGCGAGGTCGCGCACGTCGACGTACTCCAGCGGCAGGTCCCGCGGCCCCGGAGCCAGCACCGGGCCGCCGCGCGCCATGCGGTTCAGCCACCAGGGCAGCCGCCCCACGTTCTCGTACGGGCCGAGGATGAGCCCGGCCCGGACCAGCAGCGCCCGGTCCGCGCCGAAGGCATCCAGCGCCGCGAGCTCACCGCCCCGCTTGTCCTCCGCGTACGAGGTCTGCTCCGCGTCGGGCGAGGCGTCCTCGACCACCGGCGCGTCCTCGGTGTACCCGGCGGGCGGCGCCCAGGTGTACACCGAGCAGCTCGACACGTACACGTACCGCCCGGCGCGGTCCCGCAGCAGCCGCGCCGCGTCCCGCACCGCGCGGGGCGCCGCCGACCACGTGTCGACGACGACGTCCCACTCGGTGCCGTCCGCGGCGAGCGCGGCGAGCCCGTCCGGGGCGGTGCGGTCGCCGTGCAGGGACCGCACCCCCGGCGGGGCCGCGTGCCGGCCCCGGTTGAACACCGTCACGTCCCAGCCGCGCCCCAGCGCCGCCTCCACGACGGCCCGCCCCGCGAACTCCGTACCACCCAGCACCAGAAGCCTCATGCCGGTCACTCTGCCCGGCCCGGTCGGGGGACGGAACGGGAATCTGCCGTCAGCAGATCCTCAGCGCCCGGTCGGCGGCACGTACTTGTAGCCGACGCGGCGCACCGTCTGGATCGCCGCCCGGTGCTCGGGGCCCAGCTTGCGGCGCAGCCGGGCCACGTGGACGTCGACCGTGCGGCCGTCGCCCACGTGCCCGTAGCCCCACACCGTGCTCACCAGCTGGTCCCGGGTGTGCACCCGGCCCGGGTGGGCGACGAGGTGGGCGAGCAGCTCGAACTCCAGGTAGGTCAGGTCGAGTTCACGGCCGTCGACTTCGGCGGTGCGCCGCACGGTGTCGACCCGGACGAGCGGGACGCCCTCGTCGTGGCCGGGCGGGTCGCCGGCTTCCGGCCGGGCGGGCGCCGCCCCGAACGGCGGCTGCTGGTCGGCCGGGACGAGCACCAGATAGCCGATCATCGGCGGCCGGCCCGGCAGCGTGGGCAGAGTGTGCGGCGGGGCGGGCAGCCAGGTCGCGCCCGGCGGCAGCAGGTCCGTCACGTCGACGACCTCGTCCCGGTCGACGGGGCGCAGCCGGTGCCGCGGGGCGCCGGGGGAGTGGGCGGGGAACGTGGCGGAGGACAGGGGACGGGAGGTCGCCATGAGAGGTCAGCTCTTTCGCGCGAGGAGTTCGTCGGGAAAGGGCGACGGCCGCGAGTTCGTGATCGGGCGCGCCGCGGGACGTACGTCGTCCGCGCTGGCCGAAGGCCGGGGTACGGCTTTAAAGGGCCCGCGCGTTCACCGCGCGGCAACACACCCGGTCGAAGTCGTGGTGCTGACGGGAAGGCCAGAAGGGCTCCAGGTCGTGACGACCCGTCGCGGGGAACTTCTGGAAGCCGGTCATGAACCCATTGAAGCAGACACCCGCCGTCCGCAGCAGCGGTCTGTCACACACGGGACGCCGGCCCGGCCGCGCACCGCCCGGCCGCCGCCGTCGATCTGTGTGCCCCCCACCAGGACACGCGCCGCCGACGACGCGAGGGGGCGCCCACCGTGACGGTGGACGCCCCCTCGCGGGAAGCGGCGGGATCAGACCTGGCCGGCCTTCTCCAGCGCGGAGCAGCAGGTGTCGACGAGCAGGCGGGTCACCACGTACGGGTCGACGTTGGCGTTGGGACGGCGGTCCTCGATGTAGCCCTTGCCGTCCTTCTCGACCTGCCACGGGATACGGACCGAGGCGCCGCGGTTGGAGACGCCGTAGGAGTACTCGTTCCACGGGGCGGTCTCGTGCAGGCCCGTGAGACGGTCGTCGATGCCGGCGCCGTAGTTCTTGACGTGGTCGAGCGGCTTGGAGCCCTCGCCGAGCGACTCGCACGCGGTGATGATCGCGTCGTAGCCCTCGCGCATCGCCTTCGTGGAGAAGTTGGTGTGCGCGCCGGCGCCGTTCCAGTCGCCCTTGACCGGCTTCGGGTCCAGGGTGGCGGCGATGCCGAAGTCCTCGGCGGTGCGGTACAGCAGCCAGCGGGCCACCCACAGCTGGTCGGAGACCTCCAGCGGCGCGAGCGGGCCGACCTGGAACTCCCACTGGCCCGGCATGACCTCGGCGTTGATGCCGGACAGGCCGAGGCCCGCCTTCAGGCAGTTGTCCAGGTGCGCCTCGACCACGTCACGGCCGAAGATCTCGTCCGAGCCGACACCGCAGTAGTAGCCGCCCTGCGGGGCCGGGAAGCCGCCCTTGGGGAAGCCCAGCGGGTAGCCGTCCTTGAAGAACGTGTACTCCTGCTCGATGCCGAAGATCGGCTCCTGCGCGGCGAACTTCTCCGCGACCTCGACGAGCGCGGCACGCGTGTTGGTGGCGTGCGGGGTCATGTCCGTGTTGAGGACCTCGCACAGCACCAGGACGTCGTCGCCGCCGCGGATCGGGTCCGGGCAGCAGAAGACCGGCTTGAGCACACAGTCCGAGGCGTGACCCGCGGCCTGGTTCGTGGAGGAACCGTCGAAGCCCCAGATCGGCAGCGCGTCCAGGCCCGCGGGCTCACCCACGATGATCTTCGTCTTGGAACGCAGCTTGGCCGTCGGCTCGGTGCCGTCGATCCAGATGTACTCAGCCTTGAAGGTCACGGGCCACATCCTTCGGGGGTGGGTCTGGGCGCACTTGCGGGTGCTGCGGCGCTGCGGCACTGGGGCGCCGCGGATGGACGGAAGCCTGTCAACAGGCGATTTCCCGGCCATTGCCCGAATGTGAACCCCGTGTTACCTGGAGGTCGTGTGGCGCGATTCACGCTGTGAGGGAGCGCGCGCGCCGACCGGTCCCCGGAAAGCCGCTGATCAGGGCCGCGCGGCGGCACCGGCGCGACGGCTCGTATGCGATGGGAATGAGCCGGCGGGTGCTCGCGGGCGCACGCGGCGGCCCCGCCGCGCACGGAAACCACCGGCCGCCGCCGCAGCGACCTCCGCCACAAGAAGGCCGCAGCAACCCCCGTCACCAGAAGGCCGCAGCAAGCTCCGTCACCGGAAAGTCGCGGGGTGCCGCGTCACGCCCCGTCCTCGCCCTGCTCGTACGCCGCGACCCTGTCGTTCACGTACTGGAGCAGGTCCTCCGTCTGCCCGGTGAGCGCCGCCTCGCCGGTCTCGGCGCCGTCGCCCCACTGCCCGTTGGCGAAGACCACCGACCGCACGGTCATCACCCGCCGGAAGACACCGGCCGAGCCCGGCGGCACCGTCGGCAGGCCGGCCCCGGGCGGCGGATCGAGCGAGACGACCTGATACGACACCGGGTCCATCGAGGCCATCGCCATGACCCGGGAGGCGTCCTCGACGCGCTCGAAGCTCAGCACGGTGACCGTCACCTGCGAACGCCGCTCGGCGTCCGTGAACAGGGCCGCCGTCAGCCGCAGGCACTCCTCGCCCTGTTCGACGAGCTGGGCGAGGCCCGGCGACATGCCCCGTGCGCAGTCGGTGGTCGTGGCCAGGTCGACCCGCTCGTAGCGCGCGCCGCCGCTCAGCCGCACGCTCTTCTCCGGGAACGCCCGCTCCGGGCGGATCACCGGCCGGGCGAGCAGCGAGGGCAGGGCGGACGGGGCACCGGAGGGCAGTTCGGCGGCGACGGAGGGGGCCGCGTCGCCGGTCGCGGAGGGCACGGCCGCCGCGCCTTCCTCGCCGGTGTCGCCCCCGCCGCCGGTCGCCAGCACCACGCCCACGCCGATGGCCGCGACGAGCACCAGGCCCACCGTGCCGCCGGCGACACGCCGCAGCCGCCGGCCCCGGCGTATCCGCTCCTGCGCGGCGGCCCACTGGGCGTGCGGGTCGGGAGCCCCGTAGGGGTGCGGTCCCGGCTGTCCGTACGGGGTGCCGTAGGGGCCGCCGTACGGGGTGCCGTGAGGGTCTCCGTACGGGCTTCCGTGCGGGCTTCCATGATCACCGAAGGTCATGGCCGCGCAGGGTAACAGCGCACGGTGCCCGCAGCCGCACCGAGCGGCAAAACGTCAACTACCGGGACAGAGCATCCCGTACGGCCTCGTCGGTGCGGGCCACGACCGCCGTGCCGTCGTCCGCCGTGATGATCGGGCGCTGGAGCAGCTTGGGATGCCCGGCGAGCGCCGCGATCCAGCGGTCGCGCGAACCGGCGTCCCGCGGCCAGTCCTTGAGGCCCAGCTCCTTCGCGGCGGCCTCCTGGGTGCGGGTGATGTCCCAGGGTTCGAGACCGAGCCGGTCCAGTACGCCCCTGATCTCGTCCTCGCTGGGCACGTCCTCCAGATACCGGCGGACGGTGTAGTCGGCACCCTCCGCGTCGAGCAGTTCGACGGCGCTGCGGCACTTGGAACAGGCCGGGTTGATCCAGATCTCCATGCCGCCCACGGTACGCGAGAACCCGTCTGCCACCCGCGTCACACCACCCCCGAAAGCCCTTGTGGCCAGGGGCTTTTGTCAGTGGCGGGCAGTAGAATAGAAGCAGTGTTCGAGAGTGGCGCCGGGGTCGCCGAGGTCCCCGTGCCGGCGCTCTCACCGCGACAGGAGGATGCCTGTGCCCGCTGCCGCACTGAAGGCCAAGCCGCTGCCCACCCAGTCCACCGCGAAGCGTCCCGTCCTGCTCGACCTGCCCTACGCCCCCGTGGAGAAGCGCCCGTTGCCGCCGGGCCGCCCCCGCGAGTGGTACATCACGCACAACCGGCGTCTGAAGGCGATGCGGCTCGCGATCGCCCTGCTCGACTCCGGCGTCCACGTCCCGAACCAGGCCCGCAACGAGACCATACGGAAGGCGGCGCAGACCATCGGCGTCCACCCGCCGTCGGACACGACGTGCCACATGGTGCGGGCGTTGATGCGCTACTGCCGGTGACACGACCGGTGCCGGGTGCCCCGCGTGCGCGGGGTGCCCGGCTCTCGCGTGACCTTCGTCCCAGGGCTTGCCTGACAGGCGGCCAAGGGCATGCCTGACGGGCGTCCAGGGCATGCCCGACGGGCGGGGCATGCCCGCCGGGCGGCCTAGGCCGTCAACTCCCGCTCCAGCGGCGTCCGGAAGCGCGGAGTCACCCGCGTCGCCCCCGCCCAGCCGCGCAGCCGTCCGGCCTCCGAGGCGATCGCCGCCTCCGCGTCGCGGCCCACGTCCCGCGTGTCGAGGAGCCGCCAGACCACCTCCCCGTCGGCGCGCTGCGCCCAGCCGCCGACCACCCGTCCGTTCCACCACACCGTCGGCCCCACGTTCCCGCTGCGGTCGAACAGGGCCGCCCGCAGCTCCGGCGCCAGATACCAGTCCCGCTCCTGCCACGCCATCGCCGTCGGGTCCAGGGCCGGCAGGAGCGCCGCCCACGGCTCGCCGGGACCGGCCACCGCGTCCTCGTCGCCCTCGGCCACGTACCCCGTGCCCGCGTCCAGCGACACCGGCCGCGCCCCGATCGCGGTGAGCGCCCGGCGCACGTCGGTCACGCGCCACCCCGTCCACCACTTCAGGTCCGCCTCCGTCGCCGGCCCGCACGCCGTCAGCCAGTGCCGCAGCAGCGCGGCCCGGGCCTCGGCGGGGTCCAGCTCCGGATGGCGCGGGGCGAGCGCCCAGCGGAACCGGCTCGACGTCCAGGAACCGAGCGGCCGGCCCCGTACGACCTTGCCCTCCACGCCCAGCACCTTCAGCAGCCGCGTCGAAACGGTGTGGACGCCCTCGTAGCGCTTGCCGGCCGCGTACACGAACTGTTCCCTCAACCGCGGCTCCTCCACGGCGAGTTCGGCAGCCGTGGCCTGGCCGAGCCGGCCCAGCGCCGCCAGCGTCGACTCCTCGACCTCCTTCAGCCAGGCCGCGTCCGGCGCCCCTGCCGCCGCCATGTGCTGCAGCAGCGCGGCGCGCTCGCGGGCGGCGACGGTGAGGCCCGTCGAGGCGTGCACGACGGCGGTCAGCTCGGCGGGGAACACGAACACCGTGTGCCGCATGCCATGCATCCGCACCAGAGCCCGGTCCTCGTACAGGGCCCGCTCGGTCTCCGGCACGGTCCTCGCCGCGTCCGCGAGCCGCGCGCCGACCGCCAGATACACCGTCGCGGGGTCCGTGCCGTGCAGCGCCACCAGGGAACGGGCGACCTCCTCCGGGCTCGCCGCCCGGGCCGTCCCGGCCAGCCGGTGCCGCACCGCGAGCCGCGCCCGCCGCTCCGCCGTCGTGATGTGCCGCAACGTCTCACCCATGCACGCCTCCACCGTCACGTGGTCCGTCCGGCCATCGTCCCGGACACCACTGACAACGGGCCGGCGACGGCGGCACGGGGCGGTGCCGGACCGGCGTCAGAACGGCGGGCGGAAGCCCCCGTAGCCGAGCAGCACGATCAGGGCGGCCATGCCGCCGAGTACCAGGACGGTCGACAGCCAGGCCGGGCGGTGCCGGGAGAGCCCGCGGGAGCGGGCGGCGGGCTCGGGCCGGAAGGGGACCGGACCGGGCGGGTTGTGCTTCCAGCGCGCGGCCAGCATCCGGGCACGGGCCGAGGGCTCCTTGTGCTCGGCGCCGTCCGCCCACCGGAGGTCGTATTCTCGCTGTTCGAAGTCGTCCCGCTCGGACATCCCGGTCATCCCCGTCGTCTGTCGAACACCCGTCCCGGTCCAGGATCCCTCGTGCGGGCCGGTTCTGTGAAGCGGCACCGGCCCGCAGGGCGCCCGGACACGGCGAGGGCCCGCCGCCCCGGCTGGGGTGGCGGGCCCTCGAACAGCCCTCCGGGTCGGCGGACCCGGCGTCTGTCACACGTCGAAGTACAGCTCGAACTCGTGCGGGTGCGGACGCAGCTGCAGCGGCGCGATCTCGTTCGCGCGCTTGAAGTCGATCCACGTCTCGATCAGGTCGGGCGTGAAGACGTCGCCCTGGAGCAGGAACTCGTGGTCGGCCTCCAGGCGGTCCAGGACCGCGCCGAGGGAGGTCGGGACCTGCGCCACGTTGGCGTGCTCCTCGGGAGCCAGCTCGTAGAGGTCCTTGTCGATCGGCTCGGCCGGCTCGATCTTGTTCTTGATGCCGTCCAGGCCGGCCAGCAGCAGCGCCGAGAAGGCCAGGTACGGGTTGCCGGAGGCGTCGGGCGCGCGGAACTCGACGCGCTTGGCCTTCGGGTTCGAACCGGTGATCGGGATGCGCATCGCGGCGGAGCGGTTGCGCTGCGAGTACACCAGGTTCACCGGCGCCTCGAAGCCCGGCACCAGGCGGTGGTAGGAGTTCACCGTCGGGTTGGTGAACGCCAGCAGCGACGGGGCGTGCTTGAGGATGCCGCCGATGTAGTAGCGGGCGGTGTCCGACAGGCCCGCGTAACCGGCCTCGTCGTAGAACAGCGGGTCGCCGTTGCTCCACAGCGACTGGTGGACGTGCATGCCCGAGCCGTTGTCGCCGAAGATCGGCTTCGGCATGAAGGTCGCGGTCTTGCCGTTGCGCCAGGCCACGTTCTTCACGATGTACTTGAACAGCTGGAGGTCGTCGGCCGCGGCGAGCAGCGTGTTGAACCTGTAGTTGATCTCCGCCTGGCCGGCGGTGCCCACCTCGTGGTGCTGGCGCTCGACCTTCAGGCCGGCCCGGTCGAGCTCCAGGGAGATCTCGGCGCGCAGGTCGGCGAAGTGGTCGACCGGCGGGACCGGGAAGTAGCCGCCCTTGTAGCGGACCTTGTAACCGCGGTTGTCCTCCAGGGCGCCGGTGTTCCAGGCGCCGGCCTCGGAGTCGATGTGGTAGAAGGACTCGTTCGCGCTGGTCGCGAAGCGGACGCTGTCGAAGACGTAGAACTCCGCCTCGGGGCCGAAGTACGCGGTGTCGGCGATGCCGGTGGACGCGAGGTAGGCCTCGGCCTTCTTCGCCACGTTCCGCGGGTCACGGGAGTACTGCTCGCCGGTGATCGGGTCGTGGATGAAGAAGTTGACGTTGAGCGTCTTGTCGCGGCGGAACGGGTCGACCCGGGCGGTCGACAGGTCCGCGCGCAGCGCCATGTCGGACTCGTGAATGGCCTGGAAGCCGCGGATGGAGGAGCCGTCGAAGGCGAGCTCCTCGTCCGGGTCGAACGCCTCGGCGGGCACCGTGAAGTGCTGCATGACGCCCGGGAGGTCGCAGAACCGGACGTCGATGAACTTGACGTCCTCGTCCGCGATGAACTTCTTGGCCTCGTCGGCGTTCTGGAACATCCAGCTCCTCCTACTCCCGACCGTCCCGCCGGGGTGGTAGTTCGTTCGTGCGGCCAGTGCGGGTGGCACACGCTGACCTCGACCCTAGGGACGCGTGATTTCTCCGGCGTGACCCATTTGTTTCGCACAAGTTAACCGGCTCTCGTTCAACCGTAGCCCCGGAACACCCCACCGTCCCCCGGTCATGCGCGCGCGCAGTACCGTTGACGGGTGGACAACAGGCAAGCATTCGGATCATGGCTGTCGGGGCCGCGCGAGGCCCTGGAGAACGCGGGTGCGGATCTCGGTTACCGGGGCGAGCAGCTGGGTCTGCCGGAGGAGGGCCCCGGCTCGATCGCCCGGCCGGGGCGGCGCCTCGGCGCACTGGCGGTGGACTGGGGCCTGTGCCTGTTGATCGCATACGGTCTGATCACCGACGGCTACGACCAGGCCACCAGCAACTGGACGTTGCTGATCTTCTTCGTCCTGAGCGTCCTCACCGTCGGCACGATCGGCTGCACGCCCGGCAAGCGGATCTTCGGCATCCGGGTGCTCACCCTGGCCACCGGCACGGTCAACCCGCTGCGTGTCCTGCTGCGCACGGTGCTGCTGTGCCTGGCGATCCCGCCCCTGATCTGGGACCGCGACGGCCGCGGCCTCCACGACCGGCTGGCCGGCACGGTCGAGGTCCGCATCTGACCTGCGCCCCGCCCGCGCGTACGCGGACGCGGGGACGACGAAGGGGCGCCCGGAGTGATCCGGGCGCCCCTTTCCGTATGACGGGGTGACGGGCGTCGTCAGCGGGCCTTCGGTCCGCCCTTCGGCAGCTTCATGCCCTTCGGCATGGGCCCCTTCGGCAGCGGCATGTTGCTCATCAGGTCGCCCAGCGCGCGCAGCCGGTCGTTGGTCGCGGTGATCTGCGGGCCGGTGAGCACGCGCGGCAGCTTCAGCATCGTGGTGCGCAGCTTCTTCAGCTCGACCTGGCCCTCGCCGGTGCCGACGATCAGGTCGTGCACCGGTACGTCGGCCACGATGCGGTTCATCTTCTTCTTCTCGGCGGCCAGCAGGCCCTTGACCCGGTTCGGGTTGCCCTCGGCGACCAGCACGATGCCGGCCTTGCCGACGGCCCGGTGCACCACGTCCTGGCTGCGGTTCATCGCCACAGCGGGGGTCGTGGTCCAGCCCCGGCCGATGTTGTCCAGCACGGCCGCGGCCGCGCCCGGCTGGCCCTCCATCTGCCCGAAGGCGGCCCGCTCGGCCCGGCGCCCGAACACGATCGCCGTCGCGAGCAAGGCGAGCAGGAGGCCCAGGATGCCGAGATAGATGGGGTGACCGATCAAGAAACCGATCGCGAGGAAGACACCGAAGGTGACGATTCCGACTGCCGCGAGTACAAGACCGATCTTCTTGTCGGCCCTGCGGGTCATCTTGTAGGTCAGGGCGATCTGCTTCAGTCGCCCGGGGTTCGCAGCGTCCGCTGCGGTTTCCTTCCTCGCCATGCCACGAAGTCTACGTGCCCCCGGAAGCGCGGACGACGGCAGTGTCCCGGCGGGACACGGGCGGCGGGCCGGGCCGGAGGGAGCGGGAAGGTCAGGCGCGGCCGGACACGGTCTCGTCGAGAACGCGCTGCGCCTCGACCCGGTCCTTGGCGCGGCGGCGGTCCTCCAGCACGGAGGTCCAGGCGTTGCGACGGGCGGTGCGCTGGCCGCTGCTCAGCAGCAGCGACTCGACGGCGCGCAGCGCGGTGCCGAACGACGGAATGGCGGTGGCGCGAACGGGCGCGGCCTGCATCGTGGAGGTCCCCCCTCGGAGCGGCAATGGGTCTACGACCTGTGATTCCAGGGTCACTGATTGGTGTTACCAGGGCGTGACCGACCGGTCAAACACCCATGAAGCCCTGATGTGGCGCACCGGAACACGGACGCGGCCCCGGCGTACGCCCTCAACTGGGAGGACGGCCGGGGCCGCGGCTTCTCGGTCACTACCGGGGAGTAGTCGCTTGTGCGCGAATTCACACGCTCGCCGGACGCCGTGCGGGCGACGGGGGGTGACGGTACGTCAGACGGCCTGCGCGGCGATGTGGGCGCCGCCCTGCCGCTCGGCGGCCGAGTCGCGCTGCTCGATCGCCATCCGGTACAGCCGCCCGGCGCGGTACGAGGACCGCACCAGCGGGCCGGACATCACGCCGGAGAAGCCGATCTGCTCGGCCTCCTCCTGCAGCTCCACGAACTCGTGCGGCTTCACCCAGCGCTCCACGGGGTGGTGGCGCACCGACGGGCGCAGGTACTGCGTGATGGTGACCAGCTCGCAGCCCGCCTCGTGCAGCTGCTTGAGCGCCTCGCTGACCTCCTCGCGGGTCTCGCCCATGCCGAGGATCAGGTTCGACTTGGTGACCAGGCCGTAGTCGCGGGCGGCCGTGATGACCTGCAGCGAACGCTCGTAGCGGAAGCCGGGGCGGATGCGCTTGAAGATCCGCGGGACCGTCTCGACGTTGTGCGCGAAGACCTCGGGGCGGGAGGAGAAGACCTCCGCCAGCTGCTCCGGGACCGCGTTGAAGTCGGGGGCGAGCAGCTCGACCTTGGTGCGGCCGGCCTCGCGGTCCGCCGTCTGCCGGTGGATCTGGCGCACGGTCTCCGCGTACAGCCAGGCGCCGCCGTCCTCCAGGTCGTCGCGGGCGACGCCGGTGATGGTGGCGTAGTTGAGGTCCATCGTGACCACGGACTCGCCCACGCGGCGCGGCTCGTCACGGTCGAGGGCCTCGGGCTTGCCGGTGTCGATCTGGCAGAAGTCGCAGCGCCGGGTGCACTGGTCGCCGCCGATGAGGAAGGTCGCCTCGCGGTCCTCCCAGCACTCGTAGATGTTCGGGCAGCCGGCTTCCTGGCAGACCGTGTGCAGGCCCTCGCTCTTCACGAGGTTCTGCATCTTCGTGTACTCGGGACCCATTTTCGCCCGGGTCTTGATCCACTCGGGCTTGCGCTCGATGGGGGTCTGGCTGTTGCGGACCTCCAGGCGCAGCATCTTGCGTCCGTCGGGTGCGACTGCGGACACGTCGGCTCCCTAGCGTTGATTCTTCGGCGTCCTCAAGGGTACGCCCGTGGTTTCGGTGGTCCGGCGCCGGTGCGGGGCTGCCTGGGGGCTGCCGCCCCCATCCCCGGCCTCGGCCTGAACGGCCTCGTCCTCGAACGCCGGACGGGCAGGTCAAGCCGGCGTCTTCTCGATGACGCGCGGCTTGAGGTCCGCGTTCTCCAGGACGTCCCGCAGGTGGCGCTCGATGACCGGCAGGACCTCCTCGATCGTGACGTCCCGGCCCAGCTCGTTGGCCAGGGAGGCGACGCCGGCGTCGCGGATGCCGCACGGGATGATCCTGTCGAACCACTTGTTGTCGGGGTTCACGTTCAGCGCGAAGCCGTGCATCGTCACGCCCTTGGCGACGCGGATGCCGATGGCCGCGATCTTGCGGTCCTCGCGGCGCTGGCCCGCGTTGGAGGGCGCGTACTCGGGGCCGTTCAGGCGCGGGTCGAACTCGTCGTCCTGCAGGCGCGGGTCGAAGTCCAGGGACAGCCCGCCGAGCGCGGGGCGCTGCTCGACCGGGTCGCCGAGCACCCACACGCCGCTGCGGCCCTCGACCCGGGTGGTCTCCAGGCCGAAGTCGGCGCAGGTGCGGATCAGGGCCTCCTCCAGGCGGCGCACGTGCGCCACGACGTCCACCGGGCGCGGCAGCTTCTGGATCGGGTAGCCGACGAGCTGGCCCGGGCCGTGCCAGGTGATCTTGCCGCCGCGGTCCACGTCGATGACCGGGGTGCCGTCCAGGGGGCGCTCGTTGTCGGCGGTGCGGCGGCCCGCCGTGTACACCGGCGGGTGCTCCAGGAGCAGCACGGTGTCGGGGACGCGGTCCTCGAAGCGCGCCGCGTGCACCCGGCGCTGCTCGTCCCACGCCACCCGGTAGTCCACGGCCTCGGCACCGAAACCCATGCGGACGAACCGCAGCTCACTCACGGCAAGCGCCTCCCTCGAAGGTCGTAAGGCACGAAACGCGCCTACGCCACTGTACGACCGGACTCACGTCGTCAGCCTCGGGGTCAATCCTCACACGATCGGATGAATGCCTGGGGAAGTGTGCGATCACCCGGCTACGCTCCGCTACATTCGCGCCGACCACGAGGCCATAAGGGCTGCTCACAGGCAATCCGGGCACTTCGTTCCCGGAAGGCAGGAGACCGCACCGCAGATGACGGAACGACCCGCGCAGCGCACTCCCAACCGACAGCTCGCCGCGCTCATCGCAGAAGCGGGATTCTCCAACGCAGGTCTGGCCCGTCGCGTCGACCAGCTCGGTCTCGAACACGGGCTGGACCTGAGATACGACAAGACGTCCGTCACCCGCTGGCTGCGCGGGCAGCAGCCGCGCGGCACCACCCCCGCCCTGATCGCCGAGGTGTTCACCCGCCGTCTCGGCCGTCGGCTCACCGCGCAGGACCTCGGGCTCGACGCCTGCGCGCCCGTCTACGCCGGGCTGGAGTTCGCCGCCACCCCGGAGGAGGCCGTCGACATCGTCAGCGGGCTGTGGCGCAAGGACTCCGGCAGCCACGCCGAACTCCGCAAGATCGCGTTCACCCCGGCGGGACTCGTCGTGCCCAGCCGGGACTGGCTCATCGGCCGCCCCGACGACAAGGTCGCCCGCAGCGAGGTGCCCGTCCGGGTACCGGCCCAGGGCCGCCCGGCGGTACGGCGCCCGGCCGGACCCGCCACCTTGCCCGGCCGGCGCGGGCAGACCGACCGCAGCCCCGGCCAGCGGGTCACCGGCGGCGACATCGCCGCGCTCCGCTCCGTCGGGGAGCTGTTCCGCACCCTGGACGACATGTACGGCGGCGGCCACGCCCGCCAGGCCCTCGTGCGCTACCTGGAGCACGAGTGCGAGCCGATGCTGCGCGGCAGCTACGGCGAGCAGGCCGGGCGCCGCCTGTTCGCCGCGGCGGCCGACCTGACCAGACTCGCCGGCTGGACGTCGTACGACATCGCCGCGCACGGGCTCGCGCAGCGCTACTTCGTGCAGGCGCTGCGGCTCGCGCAGGCGGCGGCGGACCGGGCCTACGGCGCGTACGTGCTGATCACCATGAGCCGGCAGGCCGTCTACCTCGGCCACGGCCGGGAGGCCGTGCAGCTCGCGCGCGTGGCGCAGCAGGGCGTCGGGACCACCGTGCCACCCGCCCTGCAGGCACTGCTGCACGCCGCCGAGGCGCGCGGGCACGGCGTGCTCGGCGAGGTGCGCGCCTGCACCGCGTCCCTCGTGCGGGCCGAGCGCGCCCTGGAGACCGCCCGACCCGGCGACGAGGTGCCGCACTGGGCAAGGTTCTTCGACGAGGCGCAGCTCGCCGACGAGTTCGGGCACTGCCACCGCGACCTGCAGCAGTTCCGCGCCGCCGCGCAGCACGCCGAGCGCTCGCTGCAACTGCGCGCCCCCGTCT
Organism: Streptomyces sp. DH24; assembly: GCF_029813775.1. Lineage (GTDB taxonomy): Bacteria > Actinomycetota > Actinomycetes > Streptomycetales > Streptomycetaceae > Streptomyces. The sequence continues at coordinate 167,147 of NZ_JARVKW010000005.1, forward strand.
ACGCCCGCAGCCGGGTGTTCTGCAAGGTCGTCCTCGCCACCGCCCGCCTGGGCCTCGGCGAACTCGACGAGGCCTGCCGCCTCGCCGCGGAGGCGGCGGGCCAGGCGGCCGAGATGCGCTCGGTGCGCGCCCTGGAGTACGTCAGGGACTTCGAACGCCGCCTGGAGCCCTACAAGGACGCGGCCCCGGCCCGGAGTTACCGGGACCGGGTGGCCGCCCTGGTCTGACCCCCGCCCGGCTCATGCCGCCGACGGCATCGACCGAGGCGGTTCCGCCGTGTGCATCGAGCCGCCCGCGCCCAGGTCCGTCAGGATGGCCGCCGACGCCCGGTGGCCCGAGTGCAGGGCGCCCTGGACGGTGCTGGTGTCCCGGTGGTCGCCGCACACGTAGAGCCCCGCCAGCAGCCGGACCGGCCGGCACAGGTCGTGCGGGGCGCCCATCGCCGGGACCGCCTCGGGGGTGTGGCGCACGGCGAGCGTCTCCCAGCCCGTGGTCGACGTGCCGTACAGCCGGGCGAGGTGCATGCGGACGGCGGTGTCGACGTCCGGCGGCGGTGCGCCGAGGACCGCCGACGTCACCAGCGTGCGGCCGGCCGGCGCGCGGGACGGGTCCACGCGGCTGACCACCGCCGTGTGCGCCACGGGCCCGCCCCGGTCCGCGTCCAGCACCAGGGACGCGCCCGTGGGCGGCGGCTCCGGGGTGGTGTGGTGCAGCACCGTCACCGGATGGAAGTCCGGCACCCGCAGACCGGGCAGCAGCTCGGCGGCGGCCCGCGCGTCCGTCGCCACCAGCACCGCGCGGCAGCGGATCTCGCCGTGCTCGGCCGTCGTCACCGACGTCGTGGAGACCGCGGTGACCCGCACCCCGGTGTGCACCGTGCCCGCCGGCAGCGACCGCGCCAGCAGCTCGGGCAGCGCCTCCGCGCCGCCCTCCGGCAGGCACAGCCGCCCCGCCGCGAACGCCCGCAGGGCGAGGTCCGCGCACCGGCTGGACGTGGTCAGCTCCGCGTCGCACAGCAGGGCCGCGAGCAGCGGCCTGAGGAACCCGTCGATGGTGCGGGCGGGCAGGCCGCGCGCCGCGAGAGCCTCGGCCGCCGGCAACTCGGGCCGTGCCAGCATCCGTTCGACGGGCGTGCCCGCGAGCCGGGTGAGCGCGGCACCGAGCCGCGCCTGGTCGACGGCGCCGCCGAGCGGGGCACCGGCCCGGCTCCGCGGCACCGCGGCGGGCCGCCCGGGCGTCCTGGCGGGCGGGGACCTGCGGGGCGCCGGCACCGACCTGGGGCCGCTCGCGAGGGCGCGTACGGCGTGGAGTGCGCCCCTTGCGCCCCCCGCGCCGGTCTGCGCGCCCGCGCGGTGATGCCGCCCGTCGCTGTGCAGCAGCACCCCCGGCGCGAACGGGCGCAGCACCAGCCCGTCCAGACCCGGCGTCAGCCGCAGCCCCGGATACGCCGTGGACAGCAACTGTCCGATTCTGTCGAGCCTGAAGCCGTCGACCTTCTCCGTCGCCATCCGGCCGCCCACCCCATGGGCGGCCTCCAGCACCACGGTCGACACTCCTGCGCCGGTCAGCCGATGCGCCGCCGCGAGCCCGGCGACCCCGGCTCCCACGACGACGACGTCCGCCTGATTCACGGGCTCAAGCACGTGCCCCTCCTCGAGGTTGCGCGGCCGCTGGAAACGTCATGCCCCCAACCGGCTCCAGGGATACCCGAGTTCGGCTTGAGGTTAGGCCCGTGATCGGCCCGGGGGAGTCGCGCACGCACAGGGCACGGGCGCACGACGGTCGCATGCCCGCCCGCGCCTGCGCCGCCCCGGCACCCGCGTCACAGCGCCGCCCGGATCGCCTCCTCGACCTCCGGGAACGCGAACCGGAACCCCGACTCCAGCAGCCGCGCCGGCAGCACCCGCGCGCTGCCCAGCACGTCCCCGGCCATCTCGCCGAGCACTCCCCGCAGCACCGGCGCCGGCACCGCGAACGGCGTCGGCCGGTGCAGCACCCGCCCCATCGCCGCCGTCACCTCACGGTTCGTCACCGGGTGCGGGGCGGTGAGGTTGAACGGCCCCGACAGCCCGTCCGTGTCCAGGAGATGGCGCAGCGCGGCCACCTCGTCGTGCAGCGCGACGAACGACCAGTACTGCCGCCCGTCGCCCAGCCGCCCCCCGAGCCCCGCCCGGAACAAAGGGAACAGCCGCCCCCACGCGCCGCCGCCCCGGGCCACCACCAGCCCCGTGCGGGCCAGCACCGTCCGCACGCCCGCCTCCCGCGCGGGCTCCGTGGCCGCCTCCCACTCCACGCACAGCGACGGCAGGAACCCCTCGCCCGCGGGCGCGCTCTCGTCCACGGCCCGGTCGCCGGTGTCCCCGTAGAAGCCGATCGCGCTGCCGTTCACGAACACCCGGGGCCGCTCGCCGGGGTCCAGCGCGGCGAGGGCCCCGGCGAGCGCCGCCGTCCCGTCCACCCGGCTGGAGCGGATCCGCGCCTTGTACGCCTGTGTCCAGCGGCGGTCGCCGACCCCGGCCCCGGCCAGATTGACCACCGCGTCGCACCCGGCCAGCGCCGCCGCGTCCACGGACCGCCGCTCCGGCTCCCACCGCGCCTCGTCCGCCGCCCGGGGCGCCCGGCGCACCAGGCGCACCACCTCGTGCCCGTCCGCGGTCAGGGACCGCACCAGGGCGCTGCCGACAAGACCGGACGCGCCGGCCACCGCGATACGGGAAGCTGCCATGGGCCCATCCTGCCGGGCCCGCCCGCGAAAAACAGGCGACCGGCCCCGACACGCGCGCCGTACAGTGACCGTCATGCCGCATCCCTCCATACGCCACGCCACCCGCGCCGACGAGGACTCGCTCGCGCGGCTCGACCTGGCCGCCTGGTCGCCCCTGCACGCGGTCACCCCGCGTCCCGAGCGCCCGGAGCCGTTCTTCCGCGAGCGCTGCGGGCCGCAGGACCACCTCGTCGCCGAGCTCTCCGGCCGCGTCGTGGGCTACGTGCGGCTCGGCTTCCCCACCGAGCTCGCCTCCAACGCGCACGTCCGGCAGATCCGCGGCCTCGCCGTCGCGGACGAGGCCCGCGGCCTGGGCGTCGGCCGGGCCCTGGTCCGGGCCGCCGTCGAGGAGGCCCGCCGCCTCGGCGCCCGCCGCATCACCCTGCGCGTGCTGGGCCACAACACCCCGGCCCGCAAGCTGTACGAGTCCGAGGGCTTCGTCGTCGAGGGTGTCCAGCCGGAGGAGTTCTGCCTGGACGGCACCTACGTCGACGACGTGCTGATGGGCCAGTCCCTGGTCCCGCTCGACGGCTGACCGCCGCCCGGCCGGCCTACGGCGTCGCCGGCCCCCCGGTGGCCACCGGCGCCGTCGCGTCCGCGGCGCGCGCCCGTCGTCCGCGACCTCGGACATCCCTCTCTTACGCGGGAGACGGCCCCGGTGAGCAGCGCCGCGCGGGGAGCCGCCGGAAACGGGCACACGCGCGTGCAGCACGAGAAACGCCGCGGACCGGCCCACGGTTCCACCGGGTGGCACAGCACACGTCGCGGGCCGGGCGGATCGGCCCGACAGTGGGACCATGCGTGTCGTCCGAAGCGCCCGAGGCGCACGGCAACCGCGCGCGGGCCGGACACCCGGCCTGCCAGGCGCCGTCCCGGCGGTGCTGGGCTGGCTGCCGGGGCTCGCCGCCGTCGCGGCACTCGTGCTCTGCGCGCACGGCGTCGACCGGCGCCCCGCCGCCCCCACGGCCCGCCCCGCCGCGCAGTACCACGCCCCCCGGCCGCACATCGTGCCGCGCTCCGCCTGGCTGGGCGACGCCGCCCGCCCGCAGCCCCGGCCGCGCTACGACGACGAGGTCGTCGCCGTGTTCGTCCACCACACCGACACGCCCAACGACTACGACTGCGCCGACACCCCCCGCATCCTGCGCGACCTCTACACCGGCCAGACCGGCGCCCGCGACTGGGACGACCTCGGCTACAACTTCGTCGTCGACCGCTGCGGCACCGTCTACGAGGGCCGCGCCGGAGGCGTCACCCGGGCCGTCACCGGCGCCCACACCCAGGGCTTCAACCACCGCACCACCGGCATCGCCGCCCTCGGCACCTTCACCGCGGGCGTCCCCGTGCCGCAGGAGATCGTCGAGGCCGTCGCCGCCGTGGCCGCCTGGAAACTCGGCCCGTCCGGCACCGACCCGCGCGCCATGGTCGACCTGGTCTCCAGCAACGGCCACAGCCGGTACGCCGCCGGCGCCACCGCCTCCCTGCCCGCCGTCGCCGGCCACAACGACGGCTACATGACCACCTGCCCCGGCGCCGAACTCACCGCCCGCCTCCCCGCGATCCGCGGACTGGCCGCCCAGTTGCAGGGCAGGCCGTGAGCCGCCGTCAGGCCCGGAACCGGTCCCACAGGCGGGGATACCGCTCCGCCAGCGCCCGCTCGTTCTCGAAGTCGACCGGCGTGCCCTCCGGCTCCGCCGGCGGCGGCGCGATGTCCAGGTCCGGCGCGACGGTGCCGGTGAGCTGCTCGTACGCCTCGTCCGCCGCGTAACCGAGCTCCTCGGCGTCGCCGTCGAGCTCCTCGTCGAAGTCGCCCAGCAGATCGGCGAGCGCGTCCGGGTCGTGCAGCGCCCCCTCGAACACCTCGCGCCCCTGGCCGATCAGCCAGCACCGGAAGAAGTCGAAGGCGTCGTCGCTCGCGCCGTCCAGCAGCACCCAGGCGGCGCCCCACAGGTCCCAGCGGTAGGCGCGGTTGTAGCGGACCTCGAAATGGCGGGCGAAATCCAGGACCGCCTCCGGATCGAGCCCCAGCAGGCGCTCCACGAGCTGGTCGGCCTGCTCCTCGGGATCGCCGTCGGCGGCCTCCCGGGCGTCGTCCACCAGCTGCCAGAACTCCGTCTCGTCCATCACGGGTCCAGCATCGGCCCTCGGCGCACCGGCCGCACGCGGAGTGCGGCGGATCGTTATGTGCCGTACAGCGCCGCGAGCCGCCGCGCGTCCGCCGCGAACCGCGCCCGCAGCGCGTTCGGCGCGAGCACCTCCACCTCCGGCCCGAGCGCCGCGAGCTGCGCGTGGGCGACATCCTCCGACTCCACCGGCAGGGTCACCGTCACCCAGCCGTCGCCGTCCGGACCGCCCGCCGCGTCCAGCGCCTCCCGCGCGGCCGGCGCGTCCACCGTGTACGGCAGCATGCGCACCCCCTCCGGGGACAGCCGCACCTCGACCCGCGCCCGCAGGATGGACCGCGCGAACTGCTCCGCCCGCTCCTCCCAGAACGCCGGCAGATCGAAGTCCTCCTCGCGCTCGAAGCGCTCCTCGCCCGCCTCCACCGACGTGAACCGGTCGATCCGGTACACCCGGAACGACCCGCTGCCCGCCACCCGGGCGCACAGGTACCAGACCCCCGCCTTGAGCACGAGCCCGTACGGCTCCAGCTCCCGGACCACGTCCCGCCCGTGCTCCGCCTCCCCGCGCCGGTAGCGCGCGGCGATCCGCCGGTCGTCCCACACCGCGTCCGCGACCGCCGGCAGCAGCGCAGGCGTCTCCGGTTCACGGAACCAGTTCGGCGCGTCCAGATGGAACCGCTGCGCCGCCGTGCGCGAGGCGTCCCTGAGCGACGGCAGCAGGGCCGCCGACACCTTCAGCCGGGCCGCCGACGCCGCGTCCTTGAGACCCATCTCGCGCAGCGCCCCCGGCACCCCCGACAGGAACAGCGCCTCGGCCTCGCTGCGGTGCAGCCCCGTCAGCCGCGTCCGGTACCCGCCGACCAGCCGGTAGCCGCCGGCCCGGCCCCGGTCCGCGTACACCGGCACGCCCGCCTCCGACAGCGCCTGCGCGTCGCGCGTGACCGTCCGCTCCGACACCTCCAGCTCCCGCGCCAGCTCGGCGGCGGTCATGGAGGGCCGGGACTGGAGCAACAGCACCATCTTGATGAGCCGGGCAGCACGCATGGACCACATCATGCAGGAGGCCCCCGCCGCGGCGGGGGCCTCCCAAGAACCGGCCGTGCCTTACAGGCCGTAGCGCTCGCGCGCCTCCTTCACGGCCGTCGCCTTGACCTCGCCGCGCCGGGCGAGCTGGGCCAGGGCGGCGACGACGATCGACTCCGCGTCGACACCGAAGTGGCGGCGGGCCGCGTCACGGGTGTCCGACAGGCCGAAGCCGTCGGCGCCCAGCGACGAGTAGTCCTGTTCGACCCACTGCGCGATCTGGTCCGGGACCTGACGCATGTAGTCGGACACCGCCAGCACCGGGCCCTCGGCGCCCTGCAGCGCCCGGCGCAGGAACGGCACCCGCTCCTCGCCGCGCAGCAGCGCCTCGTCGGCCTCCAGCGCGTCGCGGCGCAGCTCGCCCCAGGACGTCGCCGACCACACGTCGGCGGCCACGCCCCACTCCTCGCACAGCATCCGCTGCGCCTTGAGCGCCCAGTGGATCGCCGTGCCGGAGCCGAGCAGCTGGAGGCGCGGCGCGTTCGCGACCGGGGTCAGGCCCGCCGACTCCGCCGTGTTGAAGCGGTACAGGCCCTTGACGATGCCCTCGTCGATGCCGGGGACGGACGGCTTGGCCGGCTGCGGCAGGGGCTCGTTGTAGACGGTCAGGTAGTAGAAGACGTTCGGGTCCTCGCCCGGGGCCGCCTCGCCGTACATGCGGCGCAGACCGTCCTTGACGATGGCGGCGACCTCGTACGCGAACGCCGGGTCGTACGTCAGCGCGGCCGGGTTGGTCGCGGCGATGACGGGGGAGTGGCCGTCGGCGTGCTGCAGGCCCTCACCGGTCAGCGTCGTACGGCCCGCCGTGGCGCCGATGAGGAAGCCGCGGCCGAGCTGGTCGCCGAGCTGCCACATCTGGTCGGCCGTGCGCTGCCAGCCGAACATCGAGTAGAAGATGTAGAACGGGATCATCGCCTCGCCGTGCGTCGCGTACGACGTCGAAGCGGCGATGAAGTCGGCCATCGAACCGGCCTCGGTGATCCCCTCGTTGAGGATCTGGCCGTTCTTGGCCTCCTTGTAGTACATCAGCTGGTCGCGGTCGACCGGCTCGTACGTCTGGCCCTTGGGCGAGTAGATGCCGAGCGACGGGAACAGCGACTCCATGCCGAAGGTGCGCGCCTCGTCGGGGACGATCGGCACCCAGCGCTTGCCCGTCTCCTTGTCGCGGACCAGGTCCTTGACCAGTCGGACGAAGGCCATGGTGGTGGCCACGTTCTGCGAACCGGAGCCCTTGTCGAAGGAGGCGAAGGCCTTCTCGGCGGGCGCGGGCAGCGGCGCGACCGGGTGCACCCGGCGGGCCGGGGCCGGACCGCCGAGGGCCGCGCGGCGCTCCTGGAGGTAGCGGACCTCGGGGGAGTCGGCGCCCGGGTGGCCGTAGGGGACCACGCCGTCGACGAAGTCGCTGTCCTTGATCGGCAGGCCGAGGCGGTCGCGCATCGCCTTGAACTCGTCCACCGTCAGCTTCTTCATCTGGTGGTTGGCGTTCTTCGACGCGAAGCCCTCGCCGAGGGTGTGGCCCTTGACCGTCTGGGCCAGGATCACGGTCGGCGCGCCCTTGTGCGCGAGTGCCTTCTTGTACGCCGCGTACACCTTGCGGGACTCGTGACCACCGCGCGAGAAGTGGAAGCACTCCACGATCTTGTCGTCGCTCAGCAGCTTCGCCATCTCGACGAGCGCCGGGTCCTTGCCGAAGAAGTCGGCGCGGATGTAGGCGGCGTCGCGGGTCTGGTACGTCTGGATCTGCGCGTCCGGTACCTCGCGCAGGCGGCGTACCAGCGCGCCGGTGGTGTCCAGCTGGAACAGCTCGTCCCAGGCGGAGCCCCACAGCGTCTTGACGACGTTCCAGCCGGCGCCGCGGAACTGGGCCTCCAGCTCCTGCACGATCTTGAAGTTGGCGCGGACCGGGCCGTCGAGGCGCTGCAGGTTGCAGTTGATGACGAACGTGAGGTTGTCGAGCTCCTCGCGGGCGGCGAGCGCGAGGGCCGCCGTCGACTCGGGCTCGTCCATCTCGCCGTCGCCGAGGAACGCCCACACGTGCGAGCCGGCGGTGTCCTTGATGCCGCGGTGGGTCAGGTAGCGGTTGAAGCGCGCCTGGTAGATCGCGGAGAGCGGGCCGAGACCCATGGAGACCGTCGGGAACTCCCACAGCCAGGGCAGCCGGCGCGGGTGCGGGTACGACGGGAGGCCGTCGCCGCCCGCCTCGCGGCGGAAGTTGTCGAGGTGGCCCTCGTTCAGCCGGCCGTCGAGGAAGGCGCGGGCGTAGATGCCGGGGGAGGCGTGGCCCTGGATGTAGAGCTGGTCGCCGGAGCCGTCCTGCTCCTTGCCCCGGAAGAAGTGGTTGAAGCCGGTCTCGTACAGCCAGGCCGCGGAGGCGAAGGTGGCGATGTGGCCGCCGACGCCGTATTTCGAGCCGCGGGTCACCATGGCCGCCGCGTTCCAGCGGTTCCAGGCCGTGATCCGGGACTCCATCTCCTCGTCACCGTCCACGGCGGGCTCGGCGGCGGTCGGGATGGTGTTGACGTAGTCGGTCTCGAGGAGCTTCGGCAACGCGATGCCGGCGCCCTCGGCGCGCTCCAGTGTGCGGCGCATCAGGTACGCGGCACGGTGCGGCCCGGCCGCCTTGGCGACGGCGTCCAGCGAGGCCTGCCATTCGGCAGTCTCCTCGGGGTCGCGGTCCGGGAGCTGGTCGAGCTCGCTCGGCTGGATGGCGTAGGGGTCGGTCATGTCGCCGCCTTCCTCAGTCGAAGGGGGTTCCCTCATCGGTGTAAGGGTTCAGGGGTGCCCTTGATCTTTGGCAGGACAGGGCTGGAGGCTCTGGTGAGAGCCCGTCGGCGACTGTAACTCCCTGATCGATGATCGATCAAAGGGTTCGGGGCGAAAACCTCTTGATCACGAGAAAGTAGGCACGGGGTGCCTGCGACAAAGACACCGGGTGCCGCGTTATGGGGCTGTTTCCGCAGGTGGGACGTCGTTTGAGCGGGGTGCCGCTCAGGCTTCGTGACGGGGCGCGCAGCCCAGCACGTGCGCCTTCACGAGCTCCGCGATACGCGGGTCACGGCGCTTGAACGCGGCCACCAGCTCCTCGTGCTCCTCGGCGTACGACTGCTGGACCGTGCCCAGCCAGCGGATCGACAGCGCCGTGAACACCTCGATGCCCAGGCCCTCCCAGGTGTGCAGCAGCACCGAGTTGCCCGCCGCCCGCACCAGCTCCCGGTGGAACGCTACCGTGTGCCGCACCTGCCCCGTGCCGTCCGCCATGCGGTCCGCCTCGTACAGCGCGGAGACGTGCGGCTCCAGCGCCGAGCAGTCCTCCGCGAGACGCGCCGCGGCCAGCTCCGCCGCGATGGCCTCCAGACCGGCCCGGACCGGATAGCTCTCCTCCAGGTCGGCGGCGGTCAGATTCCGCACCCGCACGCCCTTGTTGGGCGCCGACTCGATCAGCCGCAGCGACTCCAGCTCCCGCAGCGCCTCCCGGACCGGCGTCTGGCTGACCTCCAGCTCGGTCGCGATCCGCCGCTCCACGATCCGCTCGCCCGGCTGCCAGCGCCCACTGATGATCCCTTCCAGGATGTGCTCGCGGATCTGCTCGCGGAGCGAGTGGACGACGGGCGCGGTCATGAGAGCTCCTTAGGGAGGGCCGGTCCAGTACAGCGGCCCGAAGGGCCCCGTCGAGGGGTGGCGGTCGGGCGACGGGTGGGACCCCGGGGGCGTTCGACGTTTAGACAATACGGCGCGTTCGCTCCGCGGGTAGGGCGCGCAGGGGGGCTTTTGCGCAGGTGAGACGAGGCGCACACGGCGCGTGAGGGCTGGGGGACGCAGTGACCGAGGTGCCTCGCCCAGTGGTGCCGTCCGACACGGGCCGAGCCCCCGCCCGGAGTGGAAATCCGGGCGGGGGCTCGGCTGTTGGTGCTTGATCCGGCAGGTCAGAGGCCGAGCTCGACCTCGAACTCGCCCGCCTCCAGGATCGCCTTGACCGCCGTCAGGTAACGGGCCGCGTCGGCACCGTCCACCAGACGGTGGTCGTACGACAGCGTCAGGTACGTCATGTCGCGGATGCCGATGACCGTACCCTCCTCCGTCTCGATGACGGCGGGACGCTTCACCGTGGCACCGATGCCGAGGATCGCGACCTGCCCCGGCGGCACGATGATCGTGTCGAACAGCGCACCGCGCGAACCGGTGTTGGAGATGGTGAAGGTCGCCCCGGACAGCTCGTCCGGCGTGATCTTGTTGGCGCGGACCTTGCCGGCCAGCTCCGCCGTGGCCTTGGCGATGCCGGCGAGGTTGAGACCGCCGGCGTTCTTGATGACCGGGGTCATCAGGCCCTTCTCGGAGTCCACCGCGATACCGATGTTCTCGGTGTCGAAGTAGGTGATGGTCCCCTCGGCCTCGTTGATCTTCGCGTTGATGACCGGGTGGGCCTTCAGCGCCTGGGCCGCCGCCTTGACGAAGAACGGCATCGGGGAGAGCTTGACGCCCTCGCGCGCCGCGAACGCGTCCTTGGCCCGGCCGCGCAGCTTCATCAGGCGCGTGACGTCGACCTCGACGACCGACGACAGCTGGGCCTGCTCGGTGAGCGCCTTGACCATGTTGTCGCCGATGACCTTGCGGATGCGCGGCATCTTCACGGTCTGACCGCGCAGCGGCGAGGCCTCCAGGACGGGGGCCTTCTTGCCGGCCGGCGCGGCCGCGGCCGGGGCCGGGGCGGCGGCGGCGGTCTTCGCGGCCTCGGCGGCGGCGATGACGTCCTGCTTGCGGATCCGGCCGCCGACGCCGGTGCCCTTGACGGTGGCCAGGTCGACGCCGTTCTCGGCGGCGAGCTTGCGCACCAGCGGGGTGACGTAGGCGCCGTCGTCACCGGCGGTCGCGGCGGGCGCCGGGGCCGGGGTGACGGGGGCGGGCGCCGGAGCGGCCGGGGCCGGCTCGGGAGCCGGGGGGACCTGCTGCTGCGGGGCCGGAGCCGCCGGGGCCTGCGGAGCCGGAGCCGGGGCCGCGGGAGCGGCCGGGGCGGCGGGCGCCTGGGCGGGCTGCGCCGGAGCCTGGGCGGGCTGCGCCGGAGCCGGGGCGGGCTCCGCCGGGGCGGGGGCGGGCTCCGCCGGGGCCTGGGCCGGCTGCGCGGGGGCGGCCGGAGCGGCGGGGGCGGCGGCCGGGGCGGCACCCGGCTGACCGATGACGGCCAGCTTCGCGCCGACCTCGGCGGTCTCGTCCTCGCCGACGACGATCTCGACCAGGACACCGGCGGCGGGCGAGGGGATCTCGGTGTCGACCTTGTCGGTGGAGACCTCGAGCAGCGGCTCGTCGGCCTCGACGCTGTCGCCGACCGACTTCAGCCAGCGGGTGACGGTGCCCTCGGTGACGCACTCGCCGAGCGCCGGAAGGGTTACGGAAACCGCCATGGTTTCGGTTGCTCCTTAGAAGTGCGGAAGTCTGTGTCGTCGCGCCCGGGGGCTCGCTCAGTCGTGCGCGTGCAGCGGCTTGCCCGCGAGGGCCAGGTGGGCCTCGCCGAGCGCCTCGTTCTGCGTCGGGTGGGCGTGGACGAGCTGGGCCACCTCGGCCGGCAGCGCCTCCCAGTTGTAGATCAGCTGGGCTTCGCCGACCTGCTCGCCCATGCGGTCGCCGACCATGTGGACGCCGACCACCGCACCGTCCTTGACCTGGACGAGCTTGATCTCGCCCGCGGTCTTGAGGATCTTGCTCCTGCCGTTGCCCGCCAGGTTGTACTTCAGAGCGACGACCTTGTCCGCGCCGTAGATCTCCTTGGCCTTGGCCTCGGTGATGCCCACGGAGGCGACCTCGGGGTGGCAGTACGTCACCCGCGGCACGCCGTCGTAGTCGATCGGAACGGTCTTCAGACCGGCGAGACGCTCCGCCACCAGGATGCCCTCGGCGAAGCCGACGTGCGCGAGCTGGAGCGTCGGGACCAGGTCACCGACGGCGGAGATCGTCGGGACGTTCGTCCGCATGTACTCGTCGACCAGGACGTGGCCGCGGTCCATGGCGACCCCGGCCTCCTCGTAGCCCAGGCCCTGCGAGACCGGGCCGCGGCCGACGGCCACCAGCAGCACCTCGGCCTCGAACTCCTTGCCGTCGGCGAGGGTGACCTTGACACCGTCCTGGGTGTACTCGGCCTTCTCGAAGAAGGTGCCCAGGTTGAACTTGATGCCGCGCTTGCGGAACGCGCGCTCCAGCAGCTTCGAGCTGTTCTCGTCCTCGACCGGGACGAGGTGCTTCAGGCCCTCGATGATCGTGACGTCCGCGCCGAAGGACTTCCACGCGGAGGCGAACTCGACGCCGATGACACCGCCGCCGAGGACGATCGCGGACTTCGGCACACGGTCCAGGACGAGAGCGTGGTCCGAGGAGATGATCCGGTTGCCGTCGATCTCCAGGCCCGGCAGCGACTTCGGCACGGAGCCGGTCGCCAGCAGGATGTGGCGGCCCTGGACGCGCCGGCCGTTCACGTCGACGGAGGTGGGGGAGGACAGCCGGCCCTCACCCTCGATGTAGGTCACCTTGCGGGAGGCGATGAGCCCCTGCAGGCCCTTGTACAGGCCCGAGACGACGTCGTCCTTGTACTTGTGGACGGCCGGGACGTCGATGCCCTCGAAGCTGGCCTTCACGCCGAACTGCTCGCTCTCGCGGGCCTGGTCGGCGATCTCGCCCGCGTGCAGCAGGGCCTTGGTGGGGATGCATCCTCGGTGCAGGCAGGTGCCGCCGACCTTGTCCTTCTCGATCAGGGCGACGTCCAGGCCCAGCTGCGCCCCGCGCAGGGCCGCGGCGTAACCACCGCTACCACCGCCGAGGATCACTAGGTCGAAAACGGTGCTGGCGTCGTTCGCCACGTCACGTCCTCCATGCATGTGCGCCGTACGCCGGTCGTCGGTGACCGGCAGGCGGCTGGTGTCCGGCCGCTCTTGCTTCGGCCCTTCGGTGGGGCCCTGTCCTGCCGAGCCCCATCTTCGCACTTGTCGGCGCACAAGGAGACGCGGGGCCGGTGTGTGAGACATGCCACCCGTTCGCCGCATCGGGACAAAACGGCCCCGCGGTGCCACGCACCCGGGGCCGTCGCCGCACAGTGACCGACCTCAGCCCAGGTCGCCCGCCGCGGTGAGCTCCGCCAGGCGCACCAGCGTCCGCACCGCGGTCCCGGTCCCGCCCTTGGGCGTGTACCCGAACGCGCCGCCCTCGTTGAACGCCGGGCCCGCGATGTCGAGGTGCGCCCAGGTGATGCCCTCGCCCACGAACTCGCGCAGGAACAAACCGGCGACCAGGCCGCCGCCCATCCGCTCGCCCATGTTCGCGATGTCGGCGGTCGTGGACTCCATGCCCTTGCGCAGGTGCTCCGGCAGCGGCATCGGCCACGCGGCCTCGCCGACCTCCTCGGCGGCCTCGTGCACCGCGGTGCGGAACGCGTCGTCGTTCGCCATGATGCCGAACGTGCGGCTGCCCAGCGCCAGCATCATCGCGCCGGTCAGGGTCGCCACGTCCACGATGGCGTCCGGCTTCTCCTGGGAGGCGGCCCACAGCGCGTCGGCGAGCACGAGCCGGCCCTCGGCGTCGGTGTTGAGGACCTCGACGGTCTTGCCGCTGTACATGCGCAGCACGTCGCCCGGGCGGGTCGCCGAGCCGGACGGCATGTTCTCGGCGAGCGCCAGCCAGCCGGTGACGTTGACGTCCAGGCCCAGGCGGGCGGCGGCGACGACCGCGGCGAACACGGCGGCGGCGCCGCTCATGTCGCACTTCATCGTCTCGTTGTGCCCGGCCGGCTTCAGCGAGATGCCGCCCGAGTCGTAGGTGATGCCCTTGCCGACGAACGCCAGGTGCTTCTTCGCCTTGGAGGAGGTGTACGACAGCTTCACCAGGCGCGGCGGGGACGCCGAGCCGGCGCCGACGCCGAGGATGCCGCCGTAGCCGCCCTTGGCGAGCGCCTTCTCGTCGAGCACCTGCACCTTGATGCCGTGCTCCTTGGCCGCGGCCTGCGCGACGGCCGCGCACGACTCGGGGTTGAGGTCGTTCGGCGGGGTGTTGACGAGGTCGCGGGCGCGGTTGAGCTCCTCGGAGACCGCGGCGGCGCGCTCCACGGCCGCCTTGTAGGCCTTGTCGCGGGGCTTGCCGCCGAGCAGCACCGCCTCGGCCAGCGGAGCCTTGCCGTCCTTCGCAGCGTTCTTGTCGTTCTTGTCGTTCTTGCCGTTCTTCTTGTACGCGTCGAAGGAGTACGCGCCGAGCAGCACACCCTCGCCGACGGCACCGGCGTCCGCCGCGTCGGCGACCGGCAGGGCGAAGGCGGCCTTCTTCGAGCCGGCGAGGGCGCGGGCGGCGGCACCGGCGGCCCGGCGCAGCGCCTCGGCGCCGTAGGCACCCTCGTCGCCCTTCGCGGGCTCCTCGCCCAGGCCCACCGCCACGACGAGCGGGGCCTTGAAGCCGGACGGCGCGGGCACCTTCGTCACCTCGCCCTCGGCACCGGAGGCGCCGAGGGTCTCCAGGACGCCGGCCAGCTTGCCGTCGTACGCGTTGTCCACGTCCTCGGCGCCCGCGGCGACGATCAGGTTCCCGGACCTGGATGCCGCGCCCTTGGCGACACCGATCACGATCGCGTCGGCCCGCAGGCCGGGCGCCGCGGCGGTGCTGAGAGTGAGAGCAGTCACGGTGGTGAATTCTCGCTTCCGATGTGAAGTTGCTGTGGCCGAGCGGGTGGGTCGACCGGGCCCGACGCCAGACCCTAGCTCCACGTGCACGGTGGACTGAGGGTGCGGTACCCGCCGGGGCCTTCACCCTGTCGGCGAACACCCGGGACGAGCCTACGCTCGTGGTCGCCCTCGCTCATTCCTGCGGGCGTTCACCCGCCGGTGGCGTCGCGGCCATGTCCCGACTCCCGCGCCCGGTGACCTGAGTCACACTCATCGCGTTCCGGTGAGTGGCTCGCTCACCGCTTTGCATGATTTCCACGGATCCTTCGCTTATCGACCGCGAGAGGATCATCTGGGGGGAGGACCGCCATGGCGCACCGTGCGCACCGCTGGACCCGACTGACCCGTCCGAGAGGCCCCGCCGCCGTGCTGACGGCCGCAGGGCT
This sequence comes from Streptomyces sp. DH24, assembly GCF_029813775.1. Taxonomy (GTDB): domain Bacteria; phylum Actinomycetota; class Actinomycetes; order Streptomycetales; family Streptomycetaceae; genus Streptomyces. The sequence goes on from NZ_JARVKW010000005.1 coordinate 182,190, forward strand.
GCTGGCGCTGGGCCCGGGGGCACCCGGCGCCTCGGCAGCCGAGACACCGCGCGTCGACCTGAGGGTGCTGGTCGTCGACAACGGCGACAGCTCCGTCGGCGCGATCACCGACCGGCTCAGGAGCACGGGCGTCCCGTACACCACCGTCGACCTGACCGACCCGGGCCGCCCGGCCGTCACCGAGGCCTTCCTCAGCGACACGGTCAACGGCCGGCCCCGCGCCAGGTACCAGGGCGTCGTGCTGCCCAACGAGGCCCCGTTCGGCGCGGGTTCGGCCGAGCAGGCCGCCCTGGAGGCCTACGAGCGGACGTACGGCATCCCGCAGGTCGACGCCTACACCTGGGCCCACCCCGGAGTCGGCCTCGACCACACCGACGAGGGCGGCTGGGCCGGCTCCCTCGACGGCCGCGAGGCCACGGTCACCGAGGCCGGGCGGGCCGGGCCCTTCGGCTATCTGGAGGGCGCGTTCACCTTCGAGGACAACTCACCGGCCACCCTGGAGAGTTACGGCTACGTCGCCCGGCCCCGCGCCGGTTTCACCAGCTACGTCGACTCGCCGGTGCCCGGCGGGCAGGGCCGCGGCAGCCTGGTCGGCGAGTACCGCCACGACGGGCGCCGCGAGCTCGTGGTGACCTTCGCGTACAACCAGCACCAGCAGCAGTTCCGGATGCTCGCGCGCGGCATCGTCGAATGGCTCACCCAGGGCGTCCACCTGGGCCGGTCCCGCAACCACTTCGCCGTGCACGTGGACGACGTGTTCGCGCCCGACAGCCGCTGGGACACCGAACGCAACTGCACCCCCGGCGACTTCGACTGCGCCGGCGGCGACGGCGAGGGCACCGCGCCGATCCGCATGACCGCCGACGACGCGCGGTACGCCGCCCAGTGGCAGCGCGAGCGCGGCTTCACGCTCGACATGGTCTACAACGCGGGCTCCGGCGAGCAGTGGAAGAGCGAGCACGGCGGCACCGACGCGCTCACCGCACAACTCCTCGCCGACAAGGGCCAGTACCGCTGGATCAACCACACCTACACCCACCCCTACCTCGGCTGCGTGCAGGACACCTCCACCGTGCCGTGGAGCTGCGCGAAGAACGCCGACGGGTCGGTGAAGTGGATGGGCCGCGCCCAGATCGCCGCGCAGATCCGCGACAACCACGACTGGGCCGTGAACAAGGGGCTGCCCGTCGACCGCACCGAGCTGGTCACCGGCGAGCACTCCGGCCTGAAGACCCTGCCGCAGCAGCCGACGGACAACCCCAACCTCGCGGGCGCCCTCGCCGACAACGGCGTCAGGTGGATCGCCTCGGACAACTCCCGCGAGTCCGGCCAGCGCGCGGTGGGCGCCGCCGTCACCGTGCCCCGGCACCCGATGAACGTGTACTACAACGTCAGCACCGAGGCCGAGATGACCGACGAGTACAACTGGATCTACACCTCCCGCGCCGACGGCGGCAGCGGCGTCTGCGAGACCGACCCCACCTCCACCTGCCTGCCCGGACCACTGGACCCGGCCACCGGCTACGACACGCACATCGCCCCGCAGGAGGCGCGCACCGCCCTCGGCCACGTCCTCTCGGGCGACCCGCGCCCGCACTACGTCCACCAGTCCAACCTGGCCGAGGACCGCATCCTCTACCCGGTCCTGGACAAGGTGCTCGCCGACTACGCGGCCCTGTTCGCCGCCGACACCCCCCTGGAGAACCTGCCCCAGAAGGCCATCGGCACCGAACTCCAGCGCCGCGCCGCCTGGCAGACCGCCCTCGACAACAACCGCGTCACCGCCTACCGCATCGGCGACACCGTCACCGTGACGGCCCCGTCCGGGACCCACGTCCCGATCACCGCACCGGAGGGCACGAGGAAGCAACTCCTGCTGGGCACGGCCGCGTTCGGCACGCCGTACGCGGGTGGACGCTCCGCGTGGACGGCACCGGAGCTGCTGCAGTCCGCGGTCACTCTCGAACTGCCGTAACACCAACGCCCTCGAAAGGGCGCGGGGAACTGCGCGACCAGCCCACCACCGGCCCGCGGCCGGGCGACGGGCGGCAGTTCCCCGCACGACATCCGCATCATCCGGGGGGAGCCGCGCAGCGATGCGTACCGGCCGTCACGTCACCATGCTCACCGAAGGCACCTATCCGCACGTCCACGGAGGGGTCAGCACCTGGTGCGACCAACTCGTCAAGGGCATGCCCGAGGTCGACTTCCACGTCGTGTCGCTCACGGGCACCGGGCGCGAACCCGTGACCTGGGAGCTGCCGACCAACATCCGCCGGCACACCACCGTGCCGACCTCGGGCCCGCGCCCCGGCCGCGCCCGGCCCCCGTACGGCCGGGCCCGGCGCCGCTTCCTCGACACCTACGAACGGTTCCTGCTGTCGTTCCTCGACCCCGAAAGCCCCTTCGACTTCGGCGAGGCCCTGTACGAGCTGGCCGTGCTCGCCCGCGACGGTCGCCTCCCGGCGGCCCTGCGCACCGAGGCGGCCCTCAGGTCCCTGATGTGGACGTGGACCTCGCCCCACCTGCCGACGGCCGCCGCCCACCCCACCGTGCACGACGCGCTGACCGCCACCGACCTGCTGGAACACGCCCTGCGCCCGCTCGGCGCCCGCATCGCCGAGGACACCGTGGCGCACGCCGTCAGCAGCGGCCTCGCCACGCTGCCCGCGCTCGCCGCCCGCCACCTGGACGGCGTACCGTTCCTGCTCACCGAGCACGGCATCTACCTGCGCGAGCGCTACCTCGGCTACCGCCGCGACGCGCAGCGCTGGCCCGTGAAGGCCCTGATGCTCGGCTTCTACCGCGCGCTGAACACCCTCGGCTACCGCGCCGCCGACCTCATCACCCCGTGCAACCAGTACAACCGCCGCTGGGAGGAGCGCGGCGGCGCCGACGCCGGCAAGATCCGCACCGTCTACAACGGCGTCGACCCGCAGGCCTTCCCGCACGCCGGGCCCGAACCCGCGGCACCCACGCTGAGCTGGTGCGGCCGGGTCGACCCCATCAAGGACCTGGAGACCCTGATCCGCGCCTACGCCATGGTCCGCGCCGAAATCCCCGAGACCCGGCTGCGGCTGTTCGGCCCGGTCCCGCCGGGCGGCGAGGCCTACCGCACCCGGCTGGAGAAACTCGCCGCCGAACTCGGCGTCACCGACGGCCTGACCTTCGAGGGCCGCGTCACCGAGGTGTGGCGGGCCTACGCGGCCGGGCACGTCGTGATGCTGTCCTCCATATCCGAGGGCTTCCCGTTCTCCATCATCGAGGCCATGTCCTGCGGCCGTACGACGGTGTCGACGGACGTCGGGGGAGTGCGCGAGGCCGTCGGCGACACCGGGCTCGTGGTGCCGCCGCGCGAGCCGGAGAAGATGGCCGCCGCCGCGCTGACCCTGCTGCGCGACGGCGAACGGCGCCGCGCACTGGGCGAGTTGGCGCGCAGCCGGGTCATCGAACGCTTCACCCTGCGCCGTTCCGTGGACGCCTTCCGCACCATCTACCAGGAACTCGCCGGGCTGCCCCAGGTCTACGAGCCCGCGGTCGAGTCCGTCGCCGACTGGACCGCCGAACTGCGCGACCCCTGGTACGCGGCCGTCGCGACGGACGGGACCGACTGGTGAGCGGAAGCGTCTGGCTGCCGCCGGGCTTCCGCCCGGACACCCTGCCCGCGATCCCCCGGCAGCGCACCCCCGCCTGGGCGCAGCCCGACCCCGTGGACGAACTCGCCGACCGGCTCGACGACTTCGTGGCCGCCGCCGTCCACCCCGACGAGATAGCCGCCCTGCTGGAGTCCGACGGCCTGACCGACGACCGGATACGCGAGCGGTACGGCGCGAAGAACTCCTTCGCGCTCGCCGAGGAGCTCTACGAGCGGGTCGCCCGCCGCTACCCCGAACCGGCGGGCCCGGCCCACGACCCCTGGCAGACGGGCCTGCTGGGCTGTCTGCTGCGCGGCGTGGTCTTCGCGCTGCCCGGCCTCGCCTACGTCCTCGGCGCGCCCCTGCTGACGGGCCCGCGCGACCTCGGTCTGCCGGCGGGCACCGTGCCGCTGCTGGCGGGCGCGCTGTGGGGCTGGGCGTGGAACCAGGGCCTGTCCCACCGGGCGTACGCGTGGCTGGGCCTCGGGGACCGGGACGCCGCCCGGCGCTGTCTCCTCCTCGGGGCCGTGACCGGCGCCGTGCTCGGCGCCCTGGTCGCCCTGGCCGCCGCCGGCACCGCCGGTCCGGGCGCGGTGGCCTTCGCCGCGGGGCAGTCCTGCTACCTGGGCGCGGCGACCGTGCTGCTGGTCATGGGCCGCGAGAAGGCCTTGCTCGCCGCGCTGCTGCCGATGGCGGCGGGCGCGGCGTACGCCCTCGCGCGGCCGCTGCCGGACGCGCCGCGCTTCGCCCTGCTGCTGGGCTCCCTGCTGGCGGTGGCGGTCCTCGCGGTGCGTGAAGCGGCGCCCGCGCTGCGCGCACCGGGCGGCTGGAGCGCCGGACTGGCCGCGCTGCTGCCCTTCGGCGCGTCCGGCGCGTTCGGTGCCGTGCCCGCCGAACGGCGCCGCCCGGCCGGGCCCCGGCTCACCGGCTCGCTGCCGTACGCCCTGTTCGGGCTCGGCAGCGGAGTCCTCGTGCTGTACGCGGCGCTCGGCGACACCCTCGCCGGCCGGCAGACGAGCGCGGTCGCCGCACCGGCCGCCGTCGCCCTCACCCTCAGCATGGGGCCCGCCGAATGGCTGCTGTACCGCTTCCGCAGCAACAGCCTCGCCGGGCTGCGCTCCACCAGCACCCCGCGCGCCTTCCGCCGGGCCACCGCACGGACCGTCGCCACGTGCCTCACCGGCTACCTGGCCGCCCTGCTCGCGCTGGCCCTGGCCGGCTCCGCCCTGTGGCCCGGCGCCCCGCTCCTCGGCGGCGTCCGGCTGACCGGCCTGCTCCTGCTCGGCGTGGTGGTGTGGGCGGGCCTGCTGCTCCAGTCCTTCGGCGCGGTCCTCGCCGCGACGGCCGTGTGCTGCGCCGCCGCCCTCGCCCAGACCCTCACCCTCCTCACCCGCGCGGGCGACCCGCACCTGGTGGGCCTCGCCGTGTACGGCACGGCCGCCGCCGCACAGGCCGCCCTGGCGTGCGCGCTGCTGGGGAGAGCGACGGCCCACCGATGAGCCACCTGCCGCACCACGGCGCAGTGCCGTCCGAGTCCGCCGAGTCGCCGCGCGAGGGGAGCGAACCGGCCTGTCCGCCCGGCCAGTTGCTGGTCCCCTACTACGAGCACCCCACCGTCCGCCCCGCCGAATGGGACGCGATCGTCGCCGCCGCCCCGCGCCTGTACGGCGTCGTCCTCAACCCGGCCAGCGGTCCCGGCGAGCGTCCCGACCCGGCGTTCGCCGAGATCGCGGCCCGGCTGCGGGCGGCGCGGGTGCGCGTCCTCGGCTACGCCGACACCGGCTACGGCCGCCGCCCCCACGACGACGTGGTCCGCGACCTCGCCCGGCACCGCGACTGGTACGGCACCGACGGCGCCTTCCTCGACCAGGCCGCAGCCGGACCCGGTGAGTTCGCGTACTACCGGCGCCTCGCGACCGCCGCCTGGGCCGCCGGCTGCGGCACGCTCGCCCTCAACCACGGCACGGCACCCCACCCGTCGTACGCCCGCCTCGCCGACCTCCTCGTCACCTTCGAGGGGAGCTGGCAGTCGTACCGCGCCCTGCGCCACCCGCCGTGGCGCGGCTCCGGCGACGTGCGGCTGTGCCACCTGGTGTACGGCGTGCCGCCCGGCGTCGATTTCGCCGCCCGGGCCCGCGCGTCCGGCGCCGCCGTGCACTGTGCGGTTCCGGGCGACGGAGATCATCCTTGGGGTACGTTGCCCCACACCCTGGAGACCGCCCGGTGAGACGCCCGCCCCTGTTCGCCGCCCTGCTGGGCGCCCTGCTCCTGCTCCTGGCGGGCTGCACCGACGACCCCGACGGCAAGCCGGGGGAGGGCGCCACGGACGGCGCCCGCTGGCAGCCGCGCCCCGGCACGGACTGGCAGTGGCAGCTCAGCGGCCGCCTCGACACCTCCGTCGACGTGCCCGTGTACGACATCGACGGCTTCGACCACTCCGCGCAGACGGTCGCCCGACTGCACCGCGACGGCCGCAAGGTCATCTGCTACGTCTCGACCGGCGCCTGGGAGGACTTCCGCCCGGACGCCGGCGACTTCCCCCGCTCGGTGCTGGGCCGCGGCAACGGCTGGCAGGGCGAACGCTGGCTCGACATCCGCCGCGTCGACGTCCTCGAACCCCTCATGGCGGCCCGCCTCGACATGTGCCGCGACAAGGGCTTCGACGCGGTCGAGCCCGACAACATGGACGGCTACCGCAACCGCACCGGCTTCCCGCTCACCGCCGCCGACCAGCTGCGCTACAACCGCCTCGTCGCGCGGCTCGCCCACGAGCGCGGCATGTCCGTCGGCCTGAAGAACGACCTCGACCAGATCCCCGAACTCCTCGACGACTTCGACTTCGCGGTCAACGAGCAGTGCGCCCAGTACGACGAGTGCGAGGCCCTCACCCCGTTCGTCGAGGCCGGCAAGGCGGTCTTCCACGTCGAGTACGAACTGCCGACGCGCCGCTTCTGCCCGCAGGCCCGCGAGCTCCGGCTGAGTTCGATGCTCAAGAAGTACGAACTGGGCCCGTGGCGACGCGCGTGCTGAGCTCCACCGCGCGCGGCGGACGGGCGGAAGCGGCGCGTGGGGATCGTTTCAGCCCCGTGGTCGTTTCAGCCCAGTGACAGCACGACGAGCGCCGCCGTCGCCGCCGTCTCCGCGAGCCCGCCGAACACATCGCCGGTGACGCCGCCGAAGCGGCGCGTGCAGTGCCGGAGCAACAGTTCGGCCGCGCCGAGCGCGACGAGCACCGCCAGCGCCGTACGGACCACGCCGTCCGCCCCGAGGAACGCGCCGGACGCCGCCGCGAGCACGGTGACGGCCACGGCCACGCCCGCGGCGCCGCGCACCGGCACGACCCCGGCGACGGCCGCGCCGAGCCCCTCCGGCCGGGCCGCCGGCACACCGGTCCTGGCCGCCAGGGTCAGCGCGAGCCGGGCCACGGTGCCCGCGACGACGGCGGCCAGCGCGCCCCGCGCCCAGGAGTCGGCGTACGCCGCGGCCAGCGCGGCGACCTGCGCGAGCAGCACGAACACGAGGGTGATCACGCCGAACGGGCCGATGTCCGACTGCTTCATGATCCGCAGCGCGTCCTCGGCGGGCTTCCCGCTGCCCAGCCCGTCGGCGGTGTCGGCCAGCCCGTCCAGATGCAGCCCACGGGTGAGCAGCGCGGGCACGGCCGCCGAAGCGACGGCGGCGAGCGGCGCACCGGCACCGAGGAACAGCAGCGCCGACCCGGCGGCGGCGGCCCCGGCCCCGACGACCAGTCCGGCCAGCGGGGCGCACAGCATGCCGCCGCGCGCGGCGCCCCGGTCCCAGCGGGTCACCGCGACCGGGAGCACGGTGAGGGTGCCGAAGGAGAAACGCAGGCCGTCGGCCGATGGGGTACTGAACACCGGCGCAGATTACCGGGCGGTCAGGGAAGGGCCCGCGGCAGCCGCGGACAAAGTGTGCGTACGGGGCATCGACCGGAGCGGAACGCCATCGCGCCGGGCGGCCGGCCGCTGCTCCGCGCGCTCACCTCTCCGTGTCTCCCGCCGCTCCGGTTGCACCGGTTGCGCCGGTGGCCCCGGTCGCCCCGGTGGTTCCGTCGGCTCCGGTTGTCTCCGACGCTTCCGTCGCCCCGGTGGTCCTGGTGGTCCCGGCGGCCCCGGTAGTCTCCACCGTCTCCCACGCCCCGATCGCCCCGCCGGCCCCGGTCGTCTCCGCCGTCTCCGTCTCCTTCGGCTGCTCGGGCAGTTCCGCCGCCAGAGCGGCCGCCGCCTGGACCAGCGGGAGGGCCAGCAGGGCGCCCGCGCCCTCACCGACCGTCACCCCGTGGGACAGCAGCGGCTCCAGGGCCATCCGGTCCAGCGCCTTCGCCTGGCCCGGCTCCCCGCTGTCGTGCCCGGCCAGCCACCAGTCCGGCGCCCGGAACGCGATCCGCTGGCCCACCAGCGCACAGGCCGCCGCCACGACGCCGTCCAGCACCACCGGCATCTTCCGCACCGCGCTCTGCAGCAGGAACCCCGTCATCGCCGTGAGGTCGGCGCCGCCCACCGCGGCCAGCAACTGCAACTGGTCGCCGAGCACCGGCCGCGCCCGGCGCAGCCCGTCCCGGATCGCCGCGCACTTGCGCATCCACGCCAGGTCGTCGATGGCCAGCCCGCCCCGCCCGGTCACGACGGACGCGTCCGTCCCGCACAGCGCCGCGACCAGTACGCCCGCGGCGGTCGTACCGCCGACGCTGATGTCGCCGAGGACCACCAGGTCCGTGCCCGAGTCGGCCTCCACGTCGGCCACCGCGACACCCGCCCGGAAGGCGGCCTCCGCCTCCTCGGCGGTCAGTGTGTCCTCGATGTCGAGGCGTCCGCCGCCGCGCCGCACCCGGTGGCGTACGACGTCGGCGGGCAGCGTCTCGGGGTCGCAGTCCAGCGCCATGTCGACGATCCGCAGCGGCACGCCGAGCCGCCGCGCCAGCACCGACACCGGCCGGCCGCCCTCCAGGACCTCCCGCGCCAACTGCCCCGCGGTGCCCGCCGGCCGCGCCGACACCCCCAGCTCGGCGACGCCGTGGTCGCCGGCGAAGAGCACGACCTTCGGCCGCTCCACCGGCCGCACCGGTACGGCCGACTGCGCCGCCGCCAGCCACTCACCCAGCTCGTCGAGCCGCCCACGCGATCCGGGCGGCACGACCTGGCGGTCCCGGCGTGCCTCCGCGTCGCGGCGCACCCCGCCGTCGGGGCGCTCGATCAGATCGGTGAAGTCGTCGAGATTCAGCGAGCTCATTCGCCGAACAGTACCGGCCCGGGTCGAACAGCTCGCCGCCACATCGCCACCCCGTCACGGTGACGTCGTTGCACCGAAGATCGGTATCCCATACGTTCCGGTTTGTCATGGATCGCCGTTCGTCCCCGGGAGCCGCCGTGCCGTCCGTACCGTCCTCCTCTCGGGCCGCCGGCCGGCGCCGGGCCGCCGACCGCGTCGAACCCGCCCACGCCCGCGCCGACTTCCACGAGCCGCGCCGTCCCGACTGCCCCTGGTGCGGTTCACAGCGGGTGAGCCCCCGGCCGCCGGCCCCGTCGGGCGCGCGGCGGCTGCGCGCCGGGCTGACCGTCGCGCACCTCGCGCAGGGCGGCCCGGGCGACGTCCCGCTCGACGCGTGCGGGGACTGCGGGCACGTCTTCCAGAACCCCCGGCTCACCGCGGAGGGCCTCGCCCGCCACCTCCACGGCCGCGCCGAGGGCCGCGTGGCACGCCCCCTCGAACGCCGCCTCACCGCCCTCCGCCACCGCTCCGCCGCCCGCGCGCTGCTGCCCTTCCCCGAACCGGAGGGCTGGCTGGACGTCGGCACGGGCGAGGGCCACTTCCCGGCCGCCGCGCAGGAGTTCTTCCCGTACACGTCGTTCGACGGGGTGGACACCGACCGCCGCGTGGTCCGGGCCTACGCGGCAGGCCGCGTCGAGGAGGCCCACGTCGGCCGCCTGACCGACCCGCACATCGCCGCCCGGCTGCGCGCCCGCTACGACGTCGTGAGCATGCTCCACCACCTGGAGCGCACGCCGGACCCCCGCGCGGAACTCCTCGCCGCCCTCACGGTGCTCCGTCCCGGCGGCCACCTCCTGCTCGAACTCACCGGTCCGCGGGGCAGCTGGTGGACGGCCCCCGCCGACCCCGCCGACCTGCACCTGCCGCACCCGGCGAACGTCGAGGCGGAACTCCACGCCGAGGGCTGCACGATCCTCACGGCGCCCCGCCGCGCCCGCCCTTCCGGCCGGTACCGGGTCCTGGCCCGCCGGAACTGACCGGGTCGCCTGCCCGACTTGGCCGACCGGTCGCCGGAACTGCTCGGCCCGGCACGGAAATCGACCGGCCGCCTGCCGAACGCGGCAACGGGTCGGCCGTCTGCCGGAACTGCCCGGCCGAGCGCGGGACCCGGCCGACCGGTCGCCGGAACTGCCCGGCCGACCCCGGGGTGAAGCAGGGCGGCGGCCGACGGCGTCGCACACCACCGCACCCGGGCAGCACGCCGACCGCCCCCTCACCCCCGCAGCACCACCGCCTGCCCCGCGACGACGAGCACCACGTGCTCGCACTCCCCGGCGAACGCCGAGTTCAGCCGCCCCAGCTCGTCCCGGTACCGCCGTCCCGACGCGGTCGCCGGCACGATCCCCGACCCCACCTCGTTCGACACGGCGACCACGGTCCGCCGCGTCTCGCGCACCGCCCCGGTCAACTCCCGTACCCGCTCGCGCAACGCCCGCTCCCCGCCGTCCGCCCACTCGGCGTCGTCCCAGGCGCCCACGGCGTCCATCGCGTCCGTCAGCCACAGCGACAGGCAGTCCACGAGCAGCGGCGGCCCGTCGTCCTTCAGCAGCGGCACCAGATCGCAGGTCTCCACGGTCCGCCAGGACCCCGGCCGCCGCTCCCGGTGCGCGGTGACCCGCGCCGCCCACTCCGTGTCGCCGTTGCGGGAGCCGCCCGTCGCCACGTACAGCACGTCGGGGAAGGCCTCCAGGCGCCGCTCGGCCTCCACCGACTTCCCGGACCGCGCCCCGCCCAGCACCAGCGTCCGCCGGGGCACGTCGGGCACGTCCTCGTATGCGCCGACGGTCAGCGTCGTCCCGTCCGGCACCGCCCGTGCCCCGGCCGCCGCGAGCCGCCGCCGCAGCTCGGCGCCCGGCGGCACGTCGTGGTCGAGGTGCACGGCGACGACGTCGGTGGTCGGCCCGGCCGCGCCCACCGCGCGCAGCTTCGCGAGTCCGTCCGGCCGCCCCACGACGTCCGTGAGGATCATGTCGTACGGCTCGGCGGGCTCCTCAAGACCCGCCGGGGCGCCGCCCGGCGGCAGATACAGCAGCCGCTGCCCGTCCGGCCCGGTCACGGCGTACCCGGTGCCCGGCGCGTCCATCGCCACGGCCCGCACCCGATGTCCCGTCAGCAGCGCCAGTTCCCGCCCGTCCGGCACCCGCCCCGGCTGCGGCAGCCCCGCCGGCACCTCCACCGCGGGCCCGTCGTGCGGATGCGTCAGCAGCACCTGCCCCACGCCGCTCAGCGAGCGCCCCGCCCGCGCGGCGGCGAACGCCGCGCCGGGTGTCAGGTCGAGCAGCAGCGCCCCGTCCACGAGCACGGCGGTGGCCGCCCGCGCGTCCTCGCCGAGGGCGGACGCGCAGGCCGCGCAGGAACAGTCGGGGCGGGGAAGCCCCGCGGGAGCGCCGGTACCGAGCAGAGTGATGTCCACGCCCCCGATTTTCACGTGTCCGGGCGGGTCTTGCGCGTCCGGCTAGGCTCTGGGCAGGAGCCGGACCAAGATCCGGCTTCCGCTCTGCATGTGCTCAGACCTGGGAGGCGTACATGGCGGCATGGACGTGGCGGTTCGAGGCGGCCGACGGGACGGAGGTCCAGCCCGCGGTGCAGCCCGAGGAGTTCACCACGCAGGGGGACGCCGAGTCCTGGATCGGGGAGCAGTGGAAGGCCCTGCTCGACGGCGGCGTGGACCGGGTGCGGCTGTTCGAGGACTCCACGGAGATCTACGGGCCGATGAGCCTGCACGCGGACGAGTCGTGACCCGCTGACGCACGACGAAGGGGGCGGCCCACCGGGGCCGCCCCCTTCGTCGTGCCGTGCTCAGTCCCGCACGCCGCACAGGTGCAGCAGCGCGGCCACCCCGCGGTACGGGTCCGTGCGCCCCGCCCGCTCCTCGACCGCGAGCAGCGTCCCCGGGTCGGCCGGCGGCTCCGCGTCGTCGGCCGCCGTGTCCGTGAAGACCCGCACCCCGTACCAGGTGTGCAGCGGCGCCCCGATGCCCGCGAGCGTTCCCGTCAGCTTGCTCAGCCGGTCGGCCCGCCCGTCGGACACCGCCCGGACCGGCGTTCCCCCGTCCGGGCGAACCCGGGGGTGGGGCAGACGCTCGGCCGTGTCGAACGCGGCCAGCGCCCCGGCCCAGTCGCCGGACAGACCCGGCCGCATCGCGAGCGCGTCGCCGTTGCGGACCACCAGGGACAGCAGCCCGCCGTGCGCGAGCATCCGCGCGAGCCCGGCCAGCAGCGGGTCCGGCTCCTCGACGTGCATCAGCACACCGTGGCACAGCACCACGTCGAAGCTGCCCGGCAGGAAGTGCACGCCGGTGTCGCGGCCGTCGCCCTCGATGATCCGCATCCGCTCCCGGACGCCCTCCGGCTCGCCCGCCAGCGCCGTACGCGCCGCGGCGATCAGCGCCGGGTCCTGCTCAAGACCGGTCACCTGATGCCCGGCCCGCACCAGCCGCAGCGCCTGCGCGCCCCGGCCCATGCCGACGTCGAGCACCCGCAGCCGGCGCCCGACCGGGAACCGTCCGGCGAGCTGCTCGTCGAGCTGCCGGGCCACCAGTTCCCGACGGACGAGATCACGCAGTCCGCCCGGCCCGCTCAGCCGGGCGGCATCGGCCGTACCCGAGGTGAACGACGTCGTGCTCAGGGCCGCTCTCCGCGCTTGACCTGCGGCTTCGGCAGCCGGAGCCGGCGCATCTGCAGCGACCGCATCAGCGCGTAGGCGACGGCGCCGCGCTTGTTCTCGTCGGGGAAGCGCTCGTTCAGCTGCTTCTTCAGCCGGAAACCGGTGACCACGGAGTCGAGCACGATCAGCACGATCACCACGAGCCACAGCAGCAGCGCGACGTTCTGCAGGGAGGCCACGCGCACCATGCTCAGCACGAGGATGACGACGGCCATCGGCAGGAAGAACTCCGCGATGTTGAACCGGGAGTCGACGAAGTCACGCGCGAAGCGGCGGACCGGGCCCTTGTCGCGGGCCGGCAGGTACCGCTCGTCGCCGCTGGCCAGCGCCTGGCGCTGACGCTCCAGCGCGGCACGGCGCTCCTCGCGCTGCCGCTTCGCCGCGTCCTTGCGGGACATCGACGTGTTGGCGACGCTGCGGCGCTGCGACTGGGCCTGGCTGCGCTTGGGCGTGGGGCGGCCCTTGGGGGCCTCCGGATGACGGGGGTTCTTGGAGTCGGTCACCGTCTCGGCGGACGGAGCCTTCTCTTCCTTGGCACGGCTACGGAACACAAAGCCCAAGGGTACGGGGTGCGGCGGCATGGGCAGCAGCCCGGTGGGGAACGATCCCGCAACACCAGTCGTCTCTTACAGGACAGAAGGGGACGGCACCGGACAGCGAGTACGGGGATCACCTACTCCCTGCGCCGGACCGCGCGAGCAGTCAGTCGTCCTTGGGGATGAGCGCATCCGTCCCCGAACAGTGCGGTAATGGATGCAGGGCCCGTACTGTGGGTTCTGTCGCAGCAGCTGGAGCCGGAGTCCGTCAGAAGGGGGCGCGCGAAGCCCATGAGCGGTGTCATGAAGCGTATGGGGATGATCTTCCGCGCGAAGGCGAACAAGGCCCTTGACCGGGCCGAGGACCCGCGCGAGACCCTCGATTACTCGTACCAGAAGCAGCTTGAGCTGCTCCAGAAGGTGCGCCGTGGCGTGGCCGACGTGGCCACGTCGCGCAAGCGCCTGGAGCTCCAGCTCAACCAGCTGCAGTCCCAGTCCTCCAAGCTGGAGGACCAGGGCCGCAAGGCGCTCGCGCTGGGCCGCGAGGACCTGGCCCGCGAGGCGCTCTCCCGCCGCGCCGCCCTCCAGCAGCAGGTCACGGACCTGGAGACCCAGCACGCCACCCTCCAGGGCGAGGAGGAGAAGCTCACCCTGGCGGCCCAGCGCCTGCAGGCCAAGGTCGACGCCTTCCGCACGAAGAAGGAGACGATCAAGGCCACCTACACCGCGGCCCAGGCGCAGACCCGGATCGGCGAGGCCTTCTCCGGCATTTCCGAGGAGATGGGCGACGTCGGCCTGGCGATCCAGCGGGCCGAGGACAAGACCGCGCAGCTCCAGGCGCGGGCCGGCGCGATCGACGAGCTGCTCGCCTCCGGCGCCCTGGACGACCAGTCCGGCATGCACAAGGACGACATCCAGGCCGAGCTGGACCGGCTCTCCGGTGGTACGGATGTAGAGCTGGAACTGCAGCGCATGAAGGCGGAGCTGGCCGGAGGTTCGGCCGACGGACAGCAGGCCATCGAGGGCGGCACGGGCCGGCAGCAGTCCCAGCAGCAGCCGCAGGACACCCCGCGCTTCGACAAGCAGTAACCACCACGCAGCGGCCGGGGCCCACGCCGAGGAGGGCGACATGATCGTACGGATCATGGGGGAGGGACAGGTGAGGCTGGCCGACAGCCACCTCGCCGAACTCGACAAACTGGACGACGAGCTCCTGGCCGAGATGGAGAACGGCGACGGACCGGGCTTCCGCCGCACGCTCCAGGCCCTCCTCGCCGAGGTCCGCGCCCTCGGCGAGCCCCTGCCGGACGAGTCCCTGGAGCCCTCCGACCTGATCCTGCCGTCCTCGGACGCGACGCTGGACGAGGTGAGGGAACTGCTCAGCGACAACGGCGGCCTGATCCCCGGAGCCTGAGCGGGCCGGTCGGGGCCGAAGGTGGCCCGGGGCGCGGCCCGGCCCGGTCGCGCCGACGCCGGCCACGAAACGGCCGCGGGTCCGTACAGTTGGCAGGCGTGACCTCCCTCGACCGCGCCAGACGCCGGCTCAAGGCCCACCCCATGGCGCTCGACGCGGCCATCGCGGCCGGCGTGCTCGCATGCATGGTCGCCGGATCGTTCGTCGAGCCGCACCACGGCAACCGCATCACCTGGGGCGTACGCACCCCGGACGCGCTGAGCCTGGTGCTCATGACCCTGTGCGCCGCCGCGCTCGTCCTGCGCCGCCGGGTCCCGAGAACGGTGCTCGCCGTCACCGGCACCCTGTCCCTCGTCGAGTTCGTCACCGGCGACCCCCGCGCCCCCGTCGCCATGTCCGCCGTCATCGCCCTCTACACGGTGGCCGCCTCCACCGACCGCCCCACCGCCTGGCGCATCGGCCTGCTCACCATGTCCGTGCTGACCGGCGTCGCCATGATCGCCGGCCCGCTGCCCTGGTACGCGCAGGAGAACCTGGGCATCTTCGCCTGGACCGGCATGGCCGCGGCCGCCGGCGACGCCATCCGCAGCCGCCGCGCCTTCGTCCAGGCCGTGCAGGAACGCGCCGAACGCGCCGAACGCACCCGCGAGGAGGAGGCCCGCCGGCGCGTCGCCGAGGAGCGGCTGCGCATCGCACGGGACCTGCACGACGTCGTCGCCCACCACATCGCCCTGGTCAACGTGCAGGCCGGCGTCGCCGCGCACGTCATGGACAAGCGGCCCGACCAGGCCAAGGAGGCCCTCGCGCACGTACGGGAGGCCAGCCGGTCGGCGCTCAACGAACTGCGCGCCACCGTCGGCCTGCTGCGCCAGTCCGGCGACCCGGAGGCCCCCACCGAACCGGCGCCGGGCCTGGACCGCCTGGACGAACTCGTCGGCACCTTCCGCAGCGCCGGACTGCACGTCGAGGTCGCCCGCGCCGACCAGGGCAGCACCCCGCCCGCCGCCGTCGACCTGGCCGCGTACCGGATCATCCAGGAGGCCCTCACCAACGTGCAGAAGCACGCGGGTACCGAGGCGAGGGCGGAGGTCAGCGTCGTACGCGTGGGACCCCACATCGAGATCACCGTCCTGGACGACGGGACCGGCGAGGCCGAGCGCCCGGTGTCCGGCGGCGGGCACGGGCTGCTCGGCATGCGGGAGCGCGTCACCGCCCTGCGCGGCACCCTCACCACCGGTCCCCGCTTCGGGGGCGGCTTCCGCGTCCATGCGATCCTGCCGCTCAAGGCCCGCACGCCCGCCACACCAGAGACCGAACCGTCCACGTGACACCGGCCGCACGACAGCGTCCACGTGGCCGCCGCACCCGGGGGGACCCCGCATGACCATCCGTGTCCTGCTCGCCGACGACCAGGCACTGCTGCGCAGCGCGTTCCGGGTCCTCGTCGACTCCGAGCCCGACATGGAGGTGGTCGGGGAGGCGTCCGACGGCGCCGAGGCCGTGCGGCTGGCGAAGGAGCGGCAGGCCGACGTCGTGCTGATGGACATCCGGATGCCCGGCACCGACGGCCTCGCCGCCACCCGCCTGATCAGCGCCGACCCCTCCCTCGCTCAGGTCCGCGTGGTCATACTGACCACCTTCGAGGTGGACGACTACGTGGTGCAGTCGCTGCGCGCGGGCGCCTCCGGCTTCCTCGGCAAGGGCTCCGAGCCCGACGAGCTGCTGAACGCGATCCGCGTCGCGGCGGGCGGCGAGGCGCTGCTGTCGCCGACCGCGACGAAGGGCCTGATCGCCCGCTTCCTCGCCCAGCGGGACACCGACGACGAACGGGACCCGGCCCGCGCCGAGCGACTGGACGCGCTGACGGTGCGGGAGCGCGAGGTGCTGGTGCAGGTCGCGGGCGGCCACTCCAACGACGAGATCGCCGAGCGCCTGGAGGTCAGCCCGCTCACGGTCAAGACGCACGTCAACCGGGCCATGGCCAAGCTCGGCGCCCGCGACCGGGCCCAACTCGTGGTGATGGCGTACGAGTCCGGGCTGGTACGTCCAAGGGTGGACTGAGCCCGGCACGGCCCTACTGCGCCCGCAGTACGGGCCGCCCGGGAAATGGACCAGAGGGCTACGACCGGGCCGCCTTCCGTGGCCCAGGGTGTAGGAGGCGGGCACGGCATGCCCGCGCCTTCGTGCTTCTGCCGGCTCCGATCCCAGAAGCGCTTCGCCGTTTTCCACGGAAGAGGGACCCTCACCCATGTCCTGGCTGTCGAGATTCAGCCTCGCCCAACGGGCCCTGATAGGCCTCATGTCGATCGTCGCGCTCGTCTTCGGGGCGATCGCGATCCCGCAGCTGAAGCAGCAACTCCTGCCCACCATCGAACTGCCCATGGTGTCGGTGCTCGCCCCCTACCGGGGCGCCTCCCCCGACGTCGTCGAGAAGCAGGTCGTCGAGCCCATCGAGGACAACCTCGAAGCCGTCGACGGCATCACCGGCGTCACCTCCACGGCCAGTGAGGGCAACGCCGTCATCATGGCGTCCTTCGACTACGGCAACGACACCAAGCAACTCGTCGCCGACGTCCAGCAGGCCGTCAACCGGGCCCGGGTGATGCTTCCCGACGACGTGGAACCGCAGGTCGTCGCCGGCTCCACGGACGACATCCCGACCGTCGTCCTCGCCGTCACCTCCGACAAGGACCAGCAGGCCCTGGCCGACCAGCTCGACCGGACCGTCGTGCCGGACCTGAAGGGCATCGACGGCGTCGGCCAGGTCACGGTCGACGGCGTCCGCGACGTCGAGATCACCGTCACGCCCGACGACGCGAAACTCGCCAGGGCCGGCCTGACCACGCAGGCCCTCGCGCAGGCCCTCCAGGCGGGCGGCGCGACCGTCCCGGCCGGCTCCTTCGACGAGGACGGTGCCAACCGCACCGTCCAGGTGGGCGGCGGCTTCACCTCGGTCAAGCAGATCAAGGACCTGACGGTCCGGGGCGAGGGCAGGAAGCCGGTGCGCCTCGGCGACGTCGCCACCGTCGCGCAGGAGGAGGCCGGGGCCGACTCCATCGCCCGCACCAACGGCCGCCCCAGCCTCGCCGTCGCCCTCACCATGGACCACGACGGCAGCGCGGTCGCCGTCTCCGAGGCCGTCCAGGACATGCTCCCCGAGCTGCGCGCCGACCTCGGTGCGGGCGCCACGCTCACCGTGGTCAGCGACCAGGGCCCGGCCGTGTCCAAGTCCATCGAGGGCCTGACCACCGAGGGCGGGCTCGGCCTGCTCTTCGCCGTCCTCGTCATCCTGGTCTTCCTCGCGTCGATCCGCTCGACGCTCGTGACGGCGGTGAGCATCCCGCTGTCCGTCGTGCTCGCCCTGATCGTGCTGTGGACGCGGGACCTGTCCCTCAACATGCTCACGCTGGGCGCGCTGACCATCGCGGTCGGCCGCGTCGTCGACGACTCCATCGTCGTCCTGGAGAACATCAAGCGGCACCTCGGCTACGGCGAGGCGCGCCAGGAGGCCATCCTCAAGGCGGTCCGCGAGGTCGCGGGCGCGGTCACCTCCTCCACGCTCACCACGGTCGCCGTGTTCCTGCCGATCGGCCTGGTCGGCGGCATGGTGGGCGAGCTGTTCGGCTCGTTCAGCCTGACGGTGACGGCCGCCCTGCTGGCGTCCCTCCTCGTCTCCCTGACGGTCGTGCCGGTCCTGTCGTACTGGTTCCTGCGCCCGCCGAAGGGCACCCCCGAGGACGCCGGCGAGGCGCGCCGGCTCGCGGAGGAGAAGGAGGCCAGGAGCCGCCTGCAGCGGATCTACGTCCCCGTCCTGCGTTTCGCCACCCGCCGCCGGCTCACCAGCGTGCTGCTCGCGGCCGTGGTCCTCATCGGCACGTTCGGCATGGCGCCGCTGCTGAAGACGAACTTCTTCGACCAGGGCGAGCAGCAAGTCCTCAGCGTCAAGCAGGAGTTGGAGCCCGGCACCAGCCTCGCGGCGACCGACGCGGCGGCCCGCGAGGTGGAGAAGATGCTCGCCGGCGTGGACGGCGTCAAGGACTACCAGGTGACCGTCGGCTCGTCCGGCTTCATGGCGGCCTTCGGCGGCGGCACCGACACCAACCAGGCCTCGTACCAGGTGATGCTGGAGGACTCCGCGTCCTTCGAGGACGTACGCGACGACATCGAGGCCGGGCTGAAGAGGCTCGACGGCGCCGGCACCACCAGGGTCGCCGCCGGTGACGGCTTCGGCAGCCAGGACCTGAGCGTCGTCGTGAAGGCGGCCGACGCCGAGGTGCTGCGCCGGGCGGCCGACCAGGTCCGCGACACGGTGGCCGGCCTGGACGACGTCACGGACGTCACCAGCGACCTGTCGCAGAGCGTGCCGCGCATCTCGGTGCGGGCCAACGAGAAGGCCGCGGCGGCCGGTGTGGACCAGCAGACCCTGGGCGCGGCCGTCGCCAACGCCGTACGCGGCACCACGGCCGGCAAGGCGGTCCTGGACGACACCGAGCGCGACATCGTCATCCGCTCGGCGAAGCCGGCCAGGACGCTGGAGGAGCTGAAGAAGCTGCCGCTCGGCCCGGTGAAGCTCGGCGACGTCGCCACCGTGCGGCTGGTGGACGGCCCGGTCTCCATGACCCGCATCGACGGGCAGCGCGCGGCGACGATCACCGCGCGGCCGACCGCCGACAACACGGGCGCGGTCAGCGGCGAACTCCAGTCGGAGATCGACGCGTTGAAGCTCCCGGCGGGCGCCACGGCGGAGATCGGCGGTGTCTCGCAGGACCAGGACGAGGCGTTCGCGAACCTCGGCCTCGCCATGCTGGCGGCCATCGCGATCGTGTTCATGCTGCTGGTCGGCACGTTCCGCTCGCTCGCGCAGCCGCTGATCCTGCTGGTGTCCATCCCGTTCGCGGCGACCGGCGCGATCGGCCTGCTGGTCGCCACGGGCACCCCGATGGGCGTCCCGGCGATGATCGGCATGCTGATGCTGATCGGCATCGTGGTGACGAACGCGATCGTCCTGATCGACCTGATCAACCAGTACCGCAAGCAGGGCTACGGCGTCGTCGAGGCGGTCGTCGAGGGCGGCCGGCACCGGCTGCGGCCCATCCTGATGACGGCGCTGGCGACGATCTTCGCGCTGCTGCCCATGGCGCTGGGCGTCACGGGCGAGGGCGGCTTCATCGCGCAGCCGCTCGCGGTGGTCGTGATCGGCGGCCTGATCACGTCGACGCTGCTGACCCTGCTGCTGGTGCCGACGCTGTACGCGATGCTGGAGCTGCGCAAGGAGCGCAGGCTCCGCAAGCGGCAGGCCGAGCGGGACAAGCGCGCGGACGCGGAAGAGGCCGCGCCCGAGCCGGCCGGGGTGTAGGTGCCGCGCCCACCGCGCGGTGCGGCTCGGGCCCGGCACCGTCCGTGGCTCATGAGTGAAGGGCCCCGCCCCCGGGATGCCGTGAGGCACTCGGGGGCGGGGCCCTTTTCCGGCCGGCCCGCGCGGGCAGTCGGGCGGGGACGAACCGTTACGGCAGCGCCAGCATCCGCTCCAGCGCCAGCTTCGCGAACGCCTCCGTCTCCTTGTCCACCTCGATGCGGTTGACCAGCTTGCCGTCGGCGAGGGACTCCAGCGCCCACACCAGGTGCGGCAGGTCGATGCGGTTCATCGTGGAGCAGAAGCAGACCGTCTTGTCGAGGAACACGATCTCCTTGCCCTCGGAGGCGAAGCGGTTCGCCAGCCTGCGGACCAGGTTCAGCTCCGTGCCGATGGCCCACTTGGAGCCGGCCGGGGCCGCCTCCAGCGTCTTGATGATGTACTCGGTCGAGCCGACGTGGTCCGCCGCCGCGACGACCTCGTGCTTGCACTCGGGGTGCACCAGGACGTTGACGCCCGGGATGCGCTCGCGCACGTCGTTCACCGAGTCCAGGCTGAAGCGGCCGTGCACCGAGCAGTGGCCGCGCCACAGGATCATCCTCGCGCCGCGCAGCTCGTCGGCGGTCAGCCCGCCGTTGGGCTTGTGCGGGTTGTAGACGACGCAGTCCTCCAGGGACATGCCCATGTCGCGGACGGCGGTGTTGCGGCCGAGGTGCTGGTCCGGCAGGAACAGGACCTTCTCGCCCTGTTCGAAGGCCCACTCCAGGGCCCGCCGGGCGTTGGACGAGGTGCAGATCGTGCCGCCGTGCTTGCCCGTGAACGCCTTGATGTCCGCGGACGAGTTCATGTACGAGACGGGCACGACCCGCTCGGCCACGCCCGCCTCGGTCAGCACGTCCCAGCACTCGGCGACCTGCTCGGCCGTCGCCATGTCGGCCATCGAGCAGCCGGCGGCGAGGTCGGGCAGCACGACCTTCTGGTCGTCGGACGTCAGGATGTCCGCGGACTCCGCCATGAAGTGCACGCCGCAGAACACGATGTACTCCGCCTCCGGGCGCGCGGCGGCGTCCCGGGCCAGCTTGAAGGAGTCGCCCGTGACGTCGGCGAACTGGATGACCTCGTCGCGCTGGTAGTGGTGGCCGAGCACGAAGACCTTGTCGCCCAGCCGCTCCTTGGCCGCGCGGGCGCGCTCCACCAGGTCCGGGTCGGACGGCGAGGGCAGGTCGCCGGGACACTCCACGCCGCGCTCGCTCCTCGGGTCGGCCTCGCGGCCGAGGAGCAGCAGGGCGAGGGGCGTCGGCTGGACGTCGAGCTCCTGGGGCTGGGCGGTGGTCACGACACGCACCCTTTCTGTTCTGCGGCTCGCCGGGGCCGGAAGACCGGCCCCGGCGGGACATGCGGGACACCGATACGACTTTTCGTCGGATTGACGCTATTTATCATAACCGCTTCACGTCAGTTTGACGATGGCCATAGCGTCTGTGTGACGTGAATCCCGGCGGGCGCCGATTCATTCCCCGAAGAGGCGTTTTCCGCGTCCCCCGGCGTGTGCGAGCATGAAGACGGAGCCGAAAAGACACGCCCGGCCCGGAATGAATCCGCGGCCCCGCCGGTTGCAACCGTCGGCAAGCAGTCTCCGTACAACCCGGGAGAGATGTAGATGTCCGTATCGGACGAGACCACCACCGTCACCGACGGCATCATCCTGACCGACGCCGCCGCGTCCAAGGTCAAGGCGCTGCTCGACCAGGAAGGCCGTGACGACCTGGCGCTGCGCGTCGCCGTCCAGCCCGGCGGCTGCTCCGGCCTGCGCTACCAGCTGTTCTTCGACGAGCGCTCCCTCGACGGCGACGTGAAGAAGGACTTCGACGGGGTCAAGGTCGTCACCGACCGGATGAGCGCCCCGTACCTGGGCGGCGCCACCATCGACTTCGTGGACACCATCGAGAAGCAGGGCTTCACGATCGACAACCCGAACGCGACGGGTTCCTGCGCCTGCGGCGACTCCTTCAGCTGAGTCCCGGCCCGCACGCGGCTGAGCCCCGGCACGCACGCGAAAGGCGGCGCCCCCCGCGGAGGGAAGCGCCGCCTTTCGCGTGCCCGCGACGGGTCTACCGCGCCTGCGGCAGCCGCGCCCCCGGCTTCTCCAGCGGGACCGGCTCGCCGTCCGTGCCGACCACCGCGCGGTCGCCGAGCGGCGCGTCCAACCGCACGGTCAGGTGATGCACCTTGGCGATCAGGATGCACACCTTGCCCGGCCGCGGCGTCTCGGTCACCTTCACCGTCACCTTGCCGCCGCTCTCGCTCGCCGTCGCCGCGTAGTCGGCGCAGACCCCGCCCGTGAAGCTCACGGTCAGCTCCGTGCCCTCGGCGGTGTAGCCGTCGACGGCGACGTTCCGCGGCTTGCCGGTCCGCTCCTCGTCCGGTCCGGTCGGCCGCGGGCTGGGCCGCTCGGTCGGCCCCGCCGGCGGCGTAGCGGAGGTGATGTACCGCGGGTCGACCGCCGGGTGCGTCACGGTGAACGGGTCCTTCGCACCCGGCGCCCGCACCTCGAACAGCCAGGACGGCACCAGCGCCTGCCGGCCCGACACGAACTGCGCGGCCAGCCCGAACACCGCCTTCTCGACCGTGAGCGTCTGCCGCTTCGGCTCCGGGCTCGTCAGGTCGGTGCCCGGCTCGCACGGCGCCTGCGACCCGTCCTCGTGCGGCACGGGACTGGCGCAGCCGCCGATCCCCACCGGCCCGCCGCCCGGCGCCGCGTTCATCAGCTCCAGCGTCCGCTTCGCGTCCAGGACGGGATACGTGTCGCCCTTCACCGGCGCCTTCAGCTGACCGCTCGCGCCGACCACCTCGCCGCCCGCGCCCACCGTGACGCCCGTGCTCCAGCCGTACGTCGGCAGCCCGCCGACCAGCGGCTCGGCGTTCACCACCCGGTTCGCGCCCTGGGCCCGGCCCGCCGTGACCTTCGCGTCGTCCTGGCCCACCGCCTTCAGCACCGGCGCGGCGGCCTTCCTCGCGGCCTCCTCGCTCACCGGGTCGGCCGCCGTCCCGCTCGCCGACTCGCCCGCGCACGTGAGCTTGCCCGTGCAGTTGTCGGTGCCGGGCGTGTACCGGTAGAAGGTCCAGGTGCCCGGCGCCTGCCGGTTCACCTGAAGACTGGGCCCCGCGCCGTCCTTCGCGCCGATCCTCCAGGCCTGCCCCTGCGCCACCGGCGTCCCGTCGACGCCCAGCGCCCCGGCGAGCCGGGCCACCTCGTCCTTGGTGACCTGCCCCGCCGCCCGGTACACCGGCGCCGAGCCCGGCCCCTGCGGCAGCTTCCCGTCGGCCCGGTAGACCGAGCCGTACGGGTTCGGCTCGCCCGGCGCGATGCCGGGGCCGCCGCTGTGGACGTAGCCGTCCAGGGGCAGCGGCGGGGGAGTGCCGCCACCGCCGGGCGCCCCCGACGCCGCCTTGTCGTCCGAACCGCCGGACGTGCTCGCGGCGAGGTACGCCCCGCCGCCGCCGACGACCAGCACGGCCGCCGCGACCGAGGCGACGATCACCGGCGTCCGCCGGGCCGTCAGCCCGGAGCCGCTCCCGTCGCCGTCGTCCCGAGCCCCGCCGGTGCCGGACACACCGGCCTCCTCGGCGCCGGTCTCGGCCGCGGCGTCGTCGTTGTCGGGTCGCTCGGTGTTCACCGCATCGCTCCTTCGGCTGCACAGCTGTCACAGGGGGACAGCGATGGGACGCAGCGGGGGAGCGAGCGGTTCCCCTGGGTGCGCCGGCTCAGTCGCCGTAGTCCGACATCGCGTCCAGCAGCCGGGCCGAGGTCGCCGGCACCCGCACGCCGTGGATGAGCGACGGCGGCACCGGGCGGGCCGCGCCCCGGTCCGGCACCGCCCAGTGCGGGGCCATCCGGGCGCAGTCGCCGCGCAGCGACGCCAGATCGGCGTCGCGCTCGTCCGGGGCGGGGGCGTGGACCTCTGGGTTCGTCATGACGGCACCGTATGCAGGTTGTCCCACGCGAAGAAAGCTCTACTATCGGGTAGTTTTCCCTGCTTCAGCGCCACCCCCCGACCCGGTAGCGTGAACTGTCAATCCGCCTCCCTTCTGGAGAAACCAGCCGTGCGCATCGCAGTCACCGGCTCCATCGCCACCGACCACCTCATGACCTTCCCCGGCCGCTTCGCCGACCAGCTCGTCGCGGACCAACTGCACACGGTCTCGCTGTCCTTCCTGGTCGACAACCTCGACGTCCGGCGGGGCGGCGTCGGCGCGAACATCGCCTTCGGCATGGGCCAGCTCGGCACCAGGCCGATCCTGGTCGGGGCCGCGGGCTTCGACTTCGACGAGTACCGGGCCTGGCTGGACCGGCACGGCGTCGACACCGAATCCGTGCGCATCTCTGAGACGCTGCACACCGCCCGCTTCGTGTGCACGACCGACTCCGACCACAACCAGATCGGCTCCTTCTACACGGGCGCCATGAGCGAGGCCCGCCTCATCGAGCTGCAGACCGTCGCCGAGCGCGTCGGCGGCCTCGACCTGGTCTCCATCGGCGCCGACGACCCCGAGGCGATGCTGCGGCACACCGAGGAGTGCCGCTCGCGGTCCATCCCGTTCGCCGCCGACTTCTCCCAGCAGATCGCCCGCATGGACGGCGACGAGATCCGCATCCTGCTGGACGGCGCGACGTACCTCTTCTCCAACGAGTACGAGAAGGGCCTCATCGAGAGCAAGACCGGCTGGAGCGACGCCGAGATCCTCTCCCGCGTCGGCCACCGCGTCACCACCCTCGGCGCGCGCGGCGTGCGCATCGAGCGGGCCGGCCAGGACCCGATCGAGGTCGGCTGCCCCGACGAGGAGCGCAAGGCCGACCCGACCGGCGTCGGCGACGCCTTCCGCGCCGGCTTCCTCTCCGGCCTGGTCTGGGGCGTCTCCCTGGAGCGCGCCGCGCAGATCGGCTGCATGCTCGCCACGCTCGTCATCGAGACGGTCGGCACCCAGGAGTACCAGCTGCGCCGCGGCCACTTCATGGAGCGCTTCACCAAGGCCTACGGCGACGAGGCCGCCGCCGAGGTCCAGGCGCACCTGGCCTGACCGCACGCGGCACGGCTACCCGAGCCGGCGGACCACGTACGCCGAACCCCGGTCCGCCGGCTCCTCGCCGACGTACTCCTGCCCCCGCATCTCGCACCACGCCGGGATGTCGAGGCGCGCGGCCTCGTCGTCCGCGAGGACCCGGACCGTGCCGCCCACCGGCACGTCCCCGATGACCTTGGCCAGCTCGATCACCGGGATCGGGCAGCGCCGCCCCACCGCGTCCACGACCACGGCGACGCCGGACTCCGGCCGCACCTCCCCGGCGGCGACCGGCGCGCCCAGCTTCTCCCGCACCCCCGCCACCGCCCCGGGCAGCGCCGCGAGGAACCGGTCGACGTCCTCCTCGGGCGTCCCGGCCGGCAGCGACACCCGGACGTTGCCCTCGCTCAGCACGCCCATCGCCCTCAGCACATGGCTGGGCGTCAGCGTGCTGCTCGTGCAGGACGAGCCGGACGACACGGAGAACCCCTCCCGGTCCAGCTCGTGCAGCAGGGTCTCCCCGTCGGCATAGAGACACGAGAACGTGACGACGCCGGGCAGCCGGCGCACCGGGTCCCCGACCACCTCCACGTCCGGCACCAGCTCCGGCACCCGCGCCCGAATCCGGTCCGTCAGCCGCCGCAGCCGCGCGGCCTCCGCGTCCGCCTCGGCCCGCACCGCCCGCAGCGACGCCGCTGCGGCCACGATCGCCGGCAGGTTCTCGAAACCGGCCGCCCGCCCCGACTCCCGTTCGTCCGACGGCCCCCGCACCGCGAACCGCACCCCCTTGCGGACGACGAGCAGCCCGACCCCCGGCGGCCCGCCCCACTTGTGCGCGCTCGCCGTCAGCAGCGACCAGCCGCCGGGCACCGGCCCCCACCCGAGCGACTGGGCGGCGTCCACCAGCAGCGGCACCCCCGCCGCCCGGCAGGCCTCGGCCACCTCCGCCACCGGCTGCTCCGTGCCCACCTCGTGGTTCGCGGACTGCAGACAGGCCAGCGCGGTGTCCGGCCGCAGCGCCGCCGCGTACGCCTTTGGGGCCACCGCACCCGTACGGTCCACCGCCACGTGAGTGACCGTCCCGCCGTCCGCCTCGTGCGTCTCGGCCGCGTGCAGCACCGAGGAGTGTTCGACGGCTGACACGATCAGGTGACGCCCGGCCCGCCGTCGCCCGGCCAGCGCCCCCGCCACTCCCGTGTGCACGGCCCGCGTCCCCGACGAGGTGAACACCAGCTCGTCCGGCCGGCACCCCACCGCCTCGGCGGCGGCCTCCCGCGCGGCGTCCAGCAGCATCCGCGCCCGCCGCCCCTCCCGGTACAACCGCCCCGGATCGGCCCACCCTTCGTCGAGAGAGGCCATCAGGGCCTGACGGGCGACGGGATGGAGGGGAGCGCCGGAAGCAGCATCGAAGTAGGCCACGCCCCCACGGTAGAACGCGCGTACGCCAAAAGGAGCGCGGGGAACCGCGCGATCAGCCACATACGACCCCGCACCCGCCGAACCATGAGCACAACCCCACCCATTGGGCGCCCCGCACCCCCCACAACGCCTCGTCAGGGTGACCCGCGGCGCGTATGCCCCCCTCCCCGCGACCCCCGGATGGGCGTCGGCTAGGGTTTGGTCCGCATAAACATCCAAACCCCTGCCCGACGCAGGGCGGCGACCAACCAACGAGAAGGCCGCAGCCAATCCGCGCGGGCGAGACTCTCGGGAAGGCGCTACGTGAGTCCCAACGGCTCCGACCGCTCGCCGCGGCGCCCGATGCGGCGGAAGCTGCTGCAGGCACTGACCGCGGGCCTGGTCCTGGCGACCGCCACCGGTTGCACATACGAGGACTTCCCCCGCCTCGGTATGCCCACCCCGACCACGGAAGAGGCTCCGCGGATCCTCTCCCTGTGGCAGGGCTCATGGGCTGCCGCGCTCGCCGTCGGCGTGCTGGTGTGGGGCCTGATCCTGTGGAGTGCATTCTTCCACCGGCGCAGCCGCACCAAGGTCGAAGTTCCCCCGCAGACCCGGTACAACATGCCCATCGAGGCCCTGTACACCGTGGTCCCGCTCATCATCGTCTCGGTCCTCTTCTACTTCACGGCCCGTGACGAGTCCGAGCTCCTGAAGCTCGAGAAGAAGCCCGACGTCACGGTCAACGTGGTCGGCTTCCAGTGGAGCTGGTGCTTCAACTACGTGGAGAGCGTCGACGGCTCCTCGGGGGACGCGAAGTCCGCCAAGGAACTGGACGCGATCCCGGACAGGTACAAGGACCAGTTCCCGGCGAACGCCGGCGGTGTCTACGACTGCGGTGTCCCCGGCACCCGGAACCCGCAGACCAACAACCCGGGCCCCACCCTCTGGCTGCCTGAGGGCCAGCGGGTCCGCTTCGTCCTCACCTCGCGCGACGTCATCCACTCCTTCTGGGTGGTGCCGTTCCTCATGAAGCAGGACGTCATCCCGGGCCACACCAACGCCTTCGAGGTGACCCCCAACAAGGAGGGCACCTTCCTGGGCAAGTGCGCCGAGCTGTGCGGCGTCGACCACTCCCGGATGCTGTTCAACGTGAAGGTCGTCTCCCAGGAGCGGTACGAGCAGCACCTCAAGGACCTCGCCAAGAAGGGGCAGACCGGTTACGTTCCCGCTGGCATCGCGCAGACGAGCCACGAGAAGAACCGGGAGACGAACCAACTGTGAGCATCGTCAACGAACCTCAGGGCGCCTCGGCGCCGACTGAAGACTCGTATTACGAGGACGAGCTGCCGGTACGGCGCAAGCAGCCCGGCAACGTCGTGGTGAAGTGGCTCACGACCACCGACCACAAGACGATCGGCACGCTGTACCTGGTGACGTCGTTCGCGTTCTTCTGCATCGGTGGCGTCATGGCTCTGCTCATGCGTGCCGAGCTGGCCCGCCCGGGCCTGCAGATCATGTCGAACGAGCAGTTCAACCAGGCGTTCACGATGCACGGCACGATCATGCTGCTGATGTTCGCGACGCCGCTGTTCGCCGGATTCGCGAACTGGATCATGCCGCTGCAGATCGGCGCGCCGGACGTGGCCTTCCCGCGGCTGAACATGTTCGCCTACTGGCTCTACCTGTTCGGCTCGCTGATCGCGGTCGCCGGTTTCCTCACCCCGCAGGGTGCGGCCGACTTCGGCTGGTTCGCCTACTCCCCGCTGTCGGACGCGGTCCGCTCGCCGGGCGTCGGCGCCGACATGTGGATCATGGGTCTGGCCTTCTCCGGCTTCGGCACCATTCTCGGCTCGGTCAACTTCATCACCACGATCATCTGCATGCGTGCCCCCGGCATGACCATGTTCCGCATGCCGGTGTTCACCTGGAACGTGCTGCTGACCGGTGTGCTGGTCCTGCTGGCCTTCCCGGTCCTGGCCGCCGCGCTCTTCGCGCTGGAGGCGGACCGCAAGTTCGGCGCGCACATCTTCGACCCGGCCAACGGCGGGGCGCTGCTGTGGCAGCACCTGTTCTGGTTCTTCGGCCACCCCGAGGTGTACATCATCGCGCTGCCGTTCTTCGGCATCATCAGTGAGGTCATCCCGGTCTTCAGCCGCCGCCCGATCTTCGGTTACATGAACCTGATCGCGGCGACCATCGCCATCGCCGGTCTCTCGGTGACGGTGTGGGCGCACCACATGTACGTCACCGGTGGCGTGCTGCTGCCGTTCTTCTCCTTCATGACGTTCCTGATCGCCGTCCCGACCGGCGTGAAGATCTTCAACTGGATCGGCACGATGTGGAAGGGCTCGCTGTCCTTCGAGACGCCGATGCTCTGGGCGATGGGCTTCCTCATCACCTTCACCTTCGGTGGCCTGACCGGCGTCATCCTGGCCTCGCCGCCGATGGACTTCCACATCTCCGACTCGTACTTCGTGGTGGCGCACTTCCACTACGTCGTGTTCGGCACCGTGGTCTTCGCGATGTTCTCCGGCTTCCACTTCTGGTGGCCGAAGTTCACCGGCAAGATGCTCGACGAGCGCCTCGGCAAGATCACCTTCTGGACGCTGTTCTTCGGCTTCCACGGCACGTTCCTGGTCCAGCACTGGCTGGGCGCCGAGGGCATGCCGCGCCGGTACGCCGACTACCTGGCGGCCGACGGCTTCACCGCCCTGAACACGATCTCGACGATCAGCTCGTTCGTGCTCGGCCTGTCGATCCTGCCGTTCTTCTACAACATCTGGAAGACCGCGAAGTACGGCAAGAAGATCGAGGTCGACGACCCGTGGGGCTACGGCCGTTCGCTCGAGTGGGCGACGTCCTGCCCGCCGCCGCGGCACAACTTCCTCACCCTGCCGCGGATCCGCAGTGAATCCCCGGCGTTCGACCTGCACCACCCGGAGATCGCCGCGCTCGACGAGCTCGAGAACGTCGGTCACGGGGAGAAGGCCCTCGCTGGGGGCAAGGAGGCCGGCAAGTGAAGATCCAGGGCAAGATGTTCATGTGGCTGAGCGTCTTCGTCCTCGCCATGGCGATCGTCTATGGCGTGTGGTCGAAGGAGCCGGCCGGTACCACGGCCCTTTTCCTGACCTTCGGTCTGTGCATCATGATCGGCTTCTACCTGGGCTTCACAGCCAAGCGGGTGGACGTCGGCGCGCAGGACGACAAGGAGGCGGACGTCGCGGACGACGCCGGCGAGGTCGGGTTCTTCAGCCCGCACAGCTGGCAGCCGCTGTCCCTGGCCGTCGGAGGCGCCTTCGCCTTCCTGTCCGTCGCCATCGGCTGGTGGCTGATGTACTTCTCGGCGCCGCTGGTCCTGATCGGCATCTGGGGCTGGGTCTTCGAGTACTACCGCGGTGAGAACCGCACCCAGTAGCACGAGCGAAACACCCGGGAGCCCGGACACTCCGCACGGAGTGCCCGGGCTCCCTCTTTCGTCCCACACGGCTCACTCGTCCGGGTTACCCGCCGCGCCGCCGCCGACGATGCTCCCTACGTTGAGGCCATGAGCCACACCGACCCCCCGCGCAGCCGGACCGCCGTCGGCTGCACGCTGCTCGTGATCGCCCTCGGCGCGGGCCTCACCGCCTGCGGCGGCGACGACAGCCCGCTGGCGGCCGAGCCGTACGACGCGGCGGACCAGGTCTCCTTCAACGGCCGCGCCGGCGAGGGGAAGCCGACCGACCCGGACAAGCCGCTGGAGGTCGTCGCCGAGGACACCGACGGGCGCATCACCGACGTCACCGCCGTGGACGCGGCAGGACGCTACGTGGCGGGCGAACTCGCCGCCGACGGCACCCGGTGGCACAGCACCTCTCCGCTGGCCGCGGGCGCCCGCTACACGGTCCGGGTGAGCACGGAGAACGAGGACGGGGCGCCCGGCCGGAAGGTCTTCACCTTCGACACCGGCAGACCCACCGCCAAGAAGCGCCTGAACGTCACCTTCGGCCCCAAGCAGGGCACCTACGGCGTCGGCCAGCCCATCACGGCCGAGCTGTCCCTGCCGGTGAAGGACCGGGCGCAGCGGGCCGTCGTGGAGCGCGCCCTCAAGGTGCGCTCGACGCCCGCGGTGGAGGGCGGCTGGCACTGGGTCGACGACAAGGAGCTCCACTACCGGCCCAGGGAGTACTGGCCCGCCCACGCCACCGTCCGGGTGCACAGCAACCTGGAGGGCATCAAGATCGGCGACCGGGTCTGGGGCGGCCGGACCAAGCCCCTGAAGATCGGCATCGGGGACCAGGTCGTCGCCGTCACCGACGCGGCGGCCCACCGGCTGACGCTGTTCAGGAACGGCGAGGAGGTCAAGTCGGTCCCGGTCACCACCGGCAAGCCCGGCTTCGAGACCCGCAACGGCGTCAAGGTCGTGCTCGGCAAGGAGTACTTCGTACGCATGCGCGGCACCAGCATCGGCATCGCACCGGGCAGCGCCGAGGACTACGACCTGCCGGTGTACTACGCCACCCGGGTGACCTGGAGCGGCGAGTACGTGCACGCCGCGCCCTGGTCCGTGGGCTCCCAGGGCGCGGCCAACGTCAGCCACGGCTGCACCGGCATGAGCACCGGCAACGCCGAGTGGTTCTACGACAACGTCCGCGAGGGCGACGTCGTCAAGGTCGTCAACTCGGACGGCGACACGATGGAGGCGTTCGGCAACGGCTTCGGCGACTGGAACGTCCCCTGGGAGAAGTGGCAGCAGGGCAGTGCCCTGACCGCGGGCCCGTCCCAGGCGGCGGGCGCCCAGCAGACGGCCCGCCTGCGCCCCACGGCGACGTGATGCCGCCCGGGTGCCGGGTGCCCGGTGGCTAGGCGCTCAAGGAAGCCTTGCGCCGCAGCAGAGAGGCGAGGGCGCTCGCGAACTCCACGGGCTCCACCGGCAGGGTCACCGCGGCCTCGGCCCGGCTCCACGTCGCGAGCCACGCGTCCTGCGGCCGCCCGATCAGCAGCAGCACCGGCGGACAGTTGAAGACCTCGTCCTTGATCTGCCGGCACATCCCCATGCCACCCATGGGCACGGCCTCGCCGTCCAGCACGCAGACGTCGATGCCGCCCCTGTCCAGCTCCTTGAGGACGGCCGCAGGTGTCGCGCATTCCAGGAACTCGACCAACGGGGCATCGGGAGCGGGCCGTCGGCCGGTGGCCAACCGCACCTGTTCCCGGGTGTTGGAGTCGTCGCTGTAGACCAGCACCGTGGCGGTCGGCTGCATTGTTCCTCCGTGACGTCAGCGTCGTAAGGACAGGCCCGTGGGGCGGATGCTACCCCTCCGAACACCACGTCAACAGCGGTACGACCGTCCCAGACACTCCGAACGGCACCCCCCGGAGTGAGGGCGGGATAAGCGACCGACATAATGTCGGTCGTGGCGACAGCAACGACAGTAGAAACCGGGCACGCGCACCCGTCGGTCAATCGGCCGAACCTCGTCAGCGTCGGAACGATCATCTGGTTGAGTTCCGAGCTGATGTTCTTCGCGGCCCTCTTCGCGATGTACTTCACCCTGCGATCGGTGACAGGGCCCGACCACTGGAAGGAAATGGCGGATGCGCTGAACTTCCCGTTCTCGGCGACCAACACCACGATCCTGGTGCTCTCCTCCCTCACCTGCCAGCTCGGCGTGTTCGCCGCCGAGCGCGGTGACGTGAAGAAGCTCCGGATGTGGTTCATCGTCACCTTCATCATGGGTGCGATCTTCATCGGGGGCCAGGTCTTCGAGTACACCGAGCTGGTCAAGCACGAGGGCCTCTCGCTCTCGTCCGACCCGTACGGCTCGGTCTTCTACCTGACGACCGGCTTCCACGGCCTGCACGTGACAGGCGGACTCATCGCCTTCCTGCTGGTCCTCGGCCGTACCTACGCGGCCAGCAGGTTCACCCACGAGCAGGCGACCGCCGCCATCGTCGTGTCCTACTACTGGCACTTCGTCGATGTCGTCTGGATCGGCCTCTTCGCCACGATCTACATGATCAAGTAGCCGGGCCCGCTCCCGAGCACATCTCCAGAAGCATCGACGCAGAAGATCCTGACACCGGGGTAATCCGTGAAAAAGCTCTCCGCACGACGACGCCACCCGCTGGCGGCACTCGTCGTCCTACTCCTCGCGCTGGCATGCACCGGGGGGCTGTACGCCGTGTTCGCACCCGCGGACAAGGCGAAGGCCGACGAAACCGCCCAGTCCCTCACCATCGAGGAGGGCAAGAAGCTCTACTCGGTGGGCTGCGCCAGCTGCCACGGCACCGGCGGTCAGGGCAGCAGCGACGGCCCCAGCCTGGTCGGCGTGGGTGCCGCGGCCGTCGACTTCCAGGTGGGCACCGGCCGTATGCCGGCGCAGCAGCCTGGCGCCCAGGTGCCGCGCAAGAAGGTCATCTACTCGCAGGCCGAGATCGACCAGCTGGCGGCGTACATCGCCTCCCTGGGTGCCGGTCCGTCCGTCCCGACCGAGGAGCAGTACGGCCCGGAGGGTGCGGACATCGCCAAGGGCGGCGACCTGTTCCGCAACAACTGCGCGCAGTGCCACAACTTCACCGGCAAGGGTGGTGCGCTGACACACGGCAAGTACGCGCCCAGCCTTGAGGGCGTCGACCCGAAGCACATCTACGAGGCCATGCAGACGGGCCCGCAGAACATGCCGTCCTTCCCCGACACCACCCTGTCGGAGAAGAACAAGAAGGACATCATCGCGTACCTCGACGCGGTCAACGGTGACGACTCCGAGAGCCCGGGCGGCCTGGAGCTGGGCGGACTCGGTCCGGTCAGTGAGGGTCTGTTCGGCTGGATCTTCGGTCTGGGCGGTCTGATCGCCGTCGCCGTCTGGGTCGCCGCTCGGACCGCAAAGGCCAAGAAGTCATGAGTAGCCAACACATTCCCGAAGAGAACCTGCCGGCTGAGCAGGACACCACGCACGGCGCGGTGGACGTCGCGGACGACAAGCACCCGTTCGCCGACCCGGGCCTGCCGCCCCACGAGCCCCGGATCCAGGACATCGACGAGCGGGCCGCCAAGCGGTCCGAGCGTGCGGTCGCCCTGATGTTCACGGTGTCGATGCTGGCGACCATCGGCTTCATCGTCGCGTTCGTGAGCATCCCGATCGACCGGTCGGTGTACATCTTCCCGCTCGGCAACATCAGCGCGCTGAACTTCGCGCTCGGTGTGACCCTGGGTCTGGCGCTGTTCTGCATCGGCGCCGGCGCGGTCCACTGGGCCCGCACCCTGATGACCGACGTGGAGATGTCCGACGAGCGCCACCCGATCGAGGCGTCTCCCGAGCTGCGCTCGAAGATCCACGAGGACTTCCGCCAGGGCGCCAAGGAGTCGGCCCTCGGCCGCCGCAAGCTCCTGCGCAACACCATGCTCGGCGCGCTCACCCTGGTCCCGCTGACCAGCATCGTCCTGCTGCGCGACCTCGGTCCGCTGCCCGGCGACAAGCTGCGTCACACCCTGTGGTCCAAGGGCAAGCTGCTCGTCAACATGAACACGAACGAGCCGCTGCGTCCGTCCGACGTCGCGGTGGGCTCCCTCACCTTCGCCAAGCCCGAGGGCCTGGAGGAGCACGACCACAGCTTCCAGACCGAGATCGCCAAGGCCGCCCTGATGATCGTCCGCATCCAGCCGGACGACATCAAGGACAAGCGCGAGCTGGAGTGGTCGCACGAGGGCATCGTCGCGTACTCGAAGATCTGCACCCACGTCGGCTGCCCGATCTCCCTGTACGAGCAGCAGACGCACCACGTGCTCTGCCCCTGCCACCAGTCCACCTTCGACCTCTCCGACGGTGCCCGGGTGATCTTCGGTCCCGCCGGCCACGCCCTGCCGCAGCTGCGCATCGGCGTGAACGAGGAGGGTTACCTCGAGGCGCTCAGCGACTTCGAAGAGCCCGTCGGTCCTGCCTTCTGGGAGCGCGGATGAGTACCACCACCAACACCAACGCCGCCGGCTCCGACGGGCCGGGCCGCGCACGCGGGAAGGCACCGGCCGGCGAACGCGTCGCCGACTGGGCCGACGGCCGGCTCGGGATCTACTCCCTGGCCAAGGCCAACATGCGCAAGATCTTCCCGGACCACTGGTCCTTCATGCTGGGTGAGATCTGCCTCTACAGCTTCATCATCATCATCCTCACGGGTGTGTACCTGACGCTGTTCTTCCACCCGTCGATGAACGAGGTGGAGTACCACGGCAGTTACGTCCCGATGCAGGGCGTGCTGATGAGTGAGGCGTACGCCTCCACGCTGGACATCAGCTTCGACGTGCGCGGTGGTCTGCTCATCCGGCAGATCCACCACTGGGCGGCGATCATCTTCCTCGCCGGCATGTTCGTGCACATGATGCGCGTGTTCTTCACCGGCGCGTTCCGCAAGCCGCGCGAGGTCAACTGGCTGTTCGGCTTCCTGCTGTTCGTCCTGGGCATGTTCACCGGTTTCACCGGCTACTCGCTCCCGGACGACCTGCTCTCCGGCACCGGTGTCCGCTTCACGCAGGGCGCCATCCTGTCGGTGCCGATCGTCGGCACGTACATCTCGATGTTCCTGTTCGGCGGGGAGTTCCCGGGCGGCGACTTCGTCGCGCGGTTCTACTCGATCCACATCCTGCTGCTGCCGGGCATCATGCTCGGTCTGGTGGTCGCCCACCTGATCCTGGTCTTCTACCACAAGCACACGCAGTTCGCGGGCCCCGGACGGACCAACAAGAACGTCGTCGGCATGCCGCTGCTGCCGGTCTACACGGCGAAGGCCGGAGGCTTCTTCTTCCTGGTCTTCGGTGTCATCGCCGCCCTCGGCGGCATCGCGTCCGTCAACCCGATCTGGGTCCTGGGCCCCTACCGTCCGGACTACGTGTCCACGGGCGCCCAGCCCGACTGGTACATGGGCTTCGCCGAGGGTCTGGTCCGCGCCATGCCGGGCTGGGAGATCAACTTCTGGGGTCACACGCTCGTCCTGGGTGTGTTCATCCCGCTGGTGGTCTTCGGTCTCTTCCTCGGTGTGCTGGCCCTGTACCCGTTCATCGAGTCCTGGATCACCGGGGACAAGCGCGAGCACCACATCCTGGACCGCCCGCGCAACGCCCCGACCCGGACCGGTTTCGGCGTCGCGTGGATCACCGCCTACATGATCATGCTGATCGGCGGCGGCAACGACATCGTGGCCACGCACTTCCACCTGTCGATCAACGCGGTCACCTGGTTCGTCCGCATCGGCTTCTTCGTCGGTCCGGTCATCGCGTTCATCATCACCAAGCGGATCTGTCTCGGCCTCCAGCGCCGGGACCACGACAAGGTGCTGCACGGCCGCGAGTCGGGCATCATCAAGCGCCTGCCGCACGGTGAGTTCATCGAGGTGCACGAGCCGCTCAGCCAGGAGCAGCTCTACACGCTCACCGCTCACGAGCAGTACAAGCCGGTCGAGATCGGCCCGGCGGTCGACGAGAACGGTGTCGAGCGCAAGGTGAAGGGCTCCGAGAAGCTGCGCGCCAAGCTGAGCAAGGCGTACTTCGGTTCGGAGTCGCAGGTCCCGAAGCCGACCGTCGAGGAGTACAAGGAGATCACGAGCGGCCACGGCCACCACTGATCGCTGCGTTCGCCACTTCACGCGGAAGGGCCCCGTCCCGCTTTACGGACGGGGCCCTTCGCCGTGCCCGGGGCTGGATAGGGTGGGAACCAGTCTGAACACGGCTACGACCCAGGAGCGGCTGATGAGCGCTGTGACCCCCGCTGGAGGCGACACCGCGGCGGGCCGCACCTGGCCCGCCCTGCTGAACGGCCTGCTGGACCGCCGCGACCTGACCGCCGACGACACCGCCTGGGCGATGGACCTGATCATGCGCGGCGAGGCCACCGACGCGCAGATCGCCGGCTTCGCGGTGGCCCTGCGCGCCAAGGGCGAGACCGTCGAGGAGATCACCGGCCTGGTCCGCACGATGTACGAGCACGCCAACGTGATCCGGGTGCCCGGCGAGACGGTCGACATCGTCGGCACCGGCGGCGACGGCGCCAAGACGGTGAACATCTCCACCATGTCCGCGATCGTCGTCGCGGGCACCGGCGCCAAGGTCGTCAAGCACGGCAACCGCGCCGCGTCCTCCGCGTCCGGGGCGTCCGACGTGCTGGAGAAGCTCGGCGTGAACCTGGAGCTGACGCCGAAGCGGGTGGCCGAGGTCGCCGAGGAGGCCGGCATCACCTTCTGCTTCGCCGTGAAGTTCCACCCGGCGCTGCGCCACGTGGCGGCGGCCCGCGGCCAGCTCGGCATCCGCACGGTGTTCAACTTCCTGGGTCCGCTGACCAACCCGGCGCAGGTGACGTCCCAGGCGATCGGTGTGGCCGACGCGCGGATGGCGCCGATCATCGCGGGCGTCTTCGCCGAGCGCGGCAACTCCTCGCTGGTGTTCCGCGGCGACGACGGCCTGGACGAGCTGACCACGACGTCCACGTCCCACGTGTGGGTCGTCCGGGACGGCAAGGTGTCCGCGGAGACCTTCGACCCCAGGGACGTCGGCCTCGACCTGGTCCCGGTGGAGGCGCTGCGCGGCGCGGACGCCTCCTACAACGCGGAGGTCGCCCGCAGGCTGCTGGAGGGCGAGCCCGGCCCGGTCCGGGACGCCGTCCTGCTGAACGCGGCGGCGGCCCTGGTGGCCCTCAGACCGTCCGGCGCGCCGCTGACCGAGCAGATCCGGGCCGGCATGGCGCAGGCCGCCGAGGCGATCGACTCGGGGGCGGCCAAGCGGACGCTGGACCGCTGGGTGGCGGCGAGCCACGCCTGACGCGCACCGCCCTGTCGTACGTCCCGCGATCCGGACACGGGTTGCGGGACGTCGATCTTTTCCCGTACGTTCCTGTGCAGGTCATGAGTGACAGTCATGAGGCCCCGGCCGACTGTCCGGCAACCCTCCGTCCGTGGCGGGGTGCCCCGGGTGAAGACCAGGCCGCAGTCAGCAAGGTCTGCGGCAAGCGCGGACCCCTCGCACGCTCCTGATGAGCGTGGGGCCAGGGGTCCTGGTCGGTCGAGGGAGTTCCCCGTGAGCAAGCGAATGCGCTAGGGCCGCAGAGCCCCGCCTCCGCATCCCCCTTTTTTCACCTTTCGCCGTCCCGCGCCGTGAGCCCTGCCGGCTCGCGCGGTGATGCCGCCTGCCTCGTACGGGAGTTCCGCCATGCCTTCCTCCACCCCTGCCGCCGACCGGACCGTCCACGCCCCGCTGCCCGTGCTGGGCCGGGACGTCACCGTGCCGCTCGTCACCGGCGGCGAGGTCACCTACGCCGCGCTCGACTACGCCGCCAGCGCCCCCGCCCTCCAGCGCGTCTGGGACGACGTCGCCGCCTACGCGCCGTACTACGGCAGCGTGCACCGGGGCGCCGGGTACCTGTCGCAGCTGTCCACCGACCTGTTCGAGAACGCCCGCCGGACCGTCGCCGAGTTCCTCGACTGCCGCGGCGACGACCAGGTCGTCTTCACCCGGTCCACCACCGACTCCCTCAACCTGCTCGCCGCCGCGCTCCCGGCCGGCTGTGAGGTCTTCGTCTTCGAGACCGAGCACCACGCCTCCCTGCTGCCCTGGCGCGGCGCCCGCGTCACCTACCTCGACGCCCCGAGCAGCCCCCGGCAGGCGGTGGCGACGCTGGAGCGCGCCCTCGCCTGCCGCGAACCCCACGGCCCGGCCCTCGTCTGCGTCACCGGCGCCTCCAACGTCACCGGCGAACTGTGGCCGGTGCGGGAACTGGCCGCCGCCGCGCACGCCCACGGCGCCCGCATCGTCCTCGACGCCGCCCAGCTCGCGCCCCACCACCCGCTCTCCGTGCGGGAGCTGGACGTCGACTGGGTCGCCTTCTCCGGGCACAAGCTGTACGCGCCCTTCGGCGCCGGCGTGCTGGCCGGGCGCGCCGACTGGCTGCGGGAGGCCGACCCGTACCTCGCGGGCGGCGGCGCCAGCCGCAGGGTCACCCGCCGCGCGGACGGGGGAGTGGACGTCGAGTGGCACGACACGGCCGCCCGGCACGAGGCCGGCTCGCCCAACGTCATCGGCGCCTACGCCGTCGCCTCCGCCTGCAAGGCCCTCGCCGAGGCCGGGTTCGACACGCTCGTCGCCCGCGAGGAGTACCTGATCCGCAAGGTGCGCGAGGGCCTCGCCGACGTCCCCCAGGTGCGGTTCCTCTCCCTGTTCGGGGACGACGCCCCGCGCGTCGGCGTCCTCTCCTTCGTCGTCGACGGCTGGAACAGCTCCCACTTCGCCGCCGCCCTGTCCGCCGAGTACGGCATCGGTGTCCGCGACGGCCTGTTCTGCGCCCACCCGCTGCTGCGCACCCTGCTGGGCAGCGACCCGCAGACGCAGGGCGAGTGCGGCGCCCCCGAGGCCGCGCCCGGCGAGAAGTCCCTGAACGCCATCCGCGTCAGCTTCGGCGCGGGCACCCCGGACGAGCACGTGGACCGCTTCGTGACCGCCTGCCGGGAGCTCGTGCGGGACGGTGCCCGCTGGAACTACCGCACGGAGAACGGCCGTTGCGTCCCCGACACCTCCGCGGTGCCGGCCTCGGCGTGAGCCGGCAGCCGGGCGCCCAGCAGGATCATCCTCAGGGCCCGCTCGGTGGCGTCGGTGAGCAGTTCGGAGGCCCGCAACAGGGCCTCCGCCAGAGCCATCGGCGCGGGCAGGATGCCGTGACAGGCGTCGACCCCCGGCACCTCGTGGGCGCCCTCGCCGAGCGTGCCCGCGAGCGCCAGCACCGGACGGCCGTGCAGCTTGGCGCGCCGGGCCACCTCGGCCGGCACCTTGCCGCGCGGCGTCTGGTGGTCCAGGGCGCCCTCGGCGGTGACGACCAGGTCGGCGCGGGCCAGCCGGGCGTCCAGGTCCAGGTGGTCCAGGAGCACACCGAAGCGGGGCAGCAGACGGGCGCCGAGCGCGGCGAGCCCGGCGCCGAGCCCGCCCGAGGCGCCGGTGCCCGGGCCGGTGCGCAGGTCGGTGCCGGTGACGCGGAGGTCGCGGGTGAGGACGTACGCCCAGTTCTCCAGGCCCGCCGACAGGTCCTCGACCTGGGCCGGGGTCGCGCCCTTCTGCGGGCCGAAGACGCGGGCGACGCCGCGCTCCCCGCACAGCACGTTGAACGGGTTGCAGGCGACCAGCAGCTCCACGTCCGCGAGCCGGGGGTCGAGGCCCGCCGGGTCGACGCGGTGCAGCCGGACCAGTTCCCGGCCGCCGGGCGGGAGTTCGAGACCGTCCGCGTCCAGCAGCCGGGCGCCGAGCGCCTGGAGCGCGCCCGCGCCGCCGTCGGACGTGCCGGAGTCGCCGCAGCCGACCAGGATGCGGCGCGCGCCCGCGTCGAGCGCGGCACGGACGAGTTCGCCGACGCCGTACGTGGTGGTGGCGCCGGGGTCGCGCAGGGAGCGGGGGACCAGGGAGAGGCCCGCGACCGCCGCCATCTCCACGACTGCCGTGTCCCCGGAGCCGAGCAGCGCGAAATGCGTGCCGAGGGTCTCCCCGACCGGGCCGGTGGCGGCCAGCGCGACCAGCCGGCCGCCGGTGGTGGCGGCCAGCGTGGCGGCGGTGCCCTCCCCGCCGTCCACCAGCGGGATCAGGTCGACGTCTGCGGCGGGCAGGACGCGGCGCACACCGGACGCGATGGCGTCGGCGGCGGCCTGGGCGGACAGGGACTCCTTGAAGCCACTGGGGGCCACGGCGATACGGCTCAGCACGGTTGTTCTCCTCAGCGGGTCACGGGAACGCCGAGCAGCGGCCACACCGCGACGGCGAAGAGCAGGACGAGAAGGGCGGTCAGCGGCGCCAGCACGGCCGACAGCCGCAGCAGGTCCCGCGGGGTGTAGGTGGGGGTGCCGGGCAGCTCGGCGAAGAGCGTGACCGGTTTGGCGCTGGCGGGCAGGGTGTGGCAGAACCCGGCGGCCGCGGTGGAGGCGAGCGCGGCGGCGACCGGGTTGACCCCGGCGCCCACGGCCGCCGCGACGACCAGCGGCACCAGCACCGACGAGCGGGCCGACCGGGACTGCAGGACCAGGTGGGCCGCCGTGCTGACCGCGATCACGACCGCCAGGAACACGACCGGCGTGACGCCCGAGGGGAGCCCCGCAACCAGCCATTTCGCGGCCCCGGAGTCGGCGAGCGCGATGCCCATCGCCATCGTCGCGGCCATGAACAGCAGCAGTGCCCACGGCACCGTCCGCAGCGCGTCCTTCAGCCGGACCGTGCCGAACGCGGGCGACGCCGCGACGACCGCGCCGATCAGTGCGACGACCGCCGGCGGCACCCGGTGCAGCGGCTCGCTGCACCACAGCGCGACCACCGTCGCCAGCAGCAGCGCGCAGCGCGACTCGGCCTGCGTCCAGGGGCCGGTCACCGGCTGCTCGCTGTGCCGCTGTATCTCCTCCGCCGTCACGCGCACCGGGCCCGCGCGGTCCGCACGCCGGGTCGTCGTCAACAGCACGGCCTCGGCGGCCAGATGGGAGGACGCCACCGCCAGCGGCAGCCCGAGCAGCAGCCACTCGGTGAACCCGATCCGCTCCCCGGACGTCTCCCACAGCACCGACACGGTGATCAGATGCGCGCCCGCGCCGATCAGGGTCGCCACCGCCGACAGCAGGATCACGGTCGGAAACAGCAGCGCCAGCATCACGACCAGTCGCTTCCGGTCGCCGAGCGCCTTGGCGAGGGCCAGGAACACCGGCAGCGCCAGCGCGGCCCGGCCGGAGGTGGCGGGCACCGCGAACGCCGTGACGACCAGCGCGGCCGTCGTCAGGTGCACGAGCTGCCGCACGGTGCGCGCCCCGCCCACCAGGAAAGCCGCCGCCCGCCCCGCCAGCCCCGTCCGCGTCACCGCGGCGGCCAGCACGAAGGCGCAGATCAGCAGCCACACCGTCGAGTCGCCGAGGGTGCCGAACAGGGTGTCGCTGCTGATCACCCCGGTCGCGGTCAGCGCCAGCCCGGCGCCCAGCGCGATGTACGTGTCGTCGATCGGGGTGGCGATCCAGGCGCAGGTCGCCAGCGCGAACACGGCGAGCGTGAGCCGGGCGTCACCGGCGAGGCCGGGGAAGTTGCCGGGCACCGCGAGCAGCGCGCACAGCGACAGGGCGACGCACAGGGCGGCGGTCAGCCGGAGGTTCGGGGTCACGACATCGAGGGTTCACGCGGGCCGTGAGCCCTCAATGAGCCGCACATGAAGGAAACTTCACGCGGCCTGCGGCCCCGGGGGCTCACCGGGGAGCCGCCCCCGGGCTCAGGACGGCACCGGCCCCGGACGCACGAGGGAGCCGGCCTCGGACTCAGGACGGCACCGCCCCGGACGCACGAGGGAGCCGGACCCGCGCTCACCCGGGCAGCCGGTACCCCATGCCCCGCACCGTCTCCACCTGCTGCGCCCCGAGCTTCTTGCGCAGTGCCCGCACGTACACGTCCACGATGTTGGAGCCCGGGTCGAAGTCGTAGCCCCACACGTGGGAGAGGATCTGCTCGCGGGACAGCACCTGCCCCGGATGCCGCAGGAACAGCTCGAGCAGCACGAACTCACGGGCCGTCAGGTCCACCGTGCGGTCCCCGCAGCGGGCCCGCCGGGTGCGCAGGTCCAGGCTCAGCGTGCCCGAGCGCAGCACCGTCACCTCGGGCGCCCGGGCCGCCGTACGCAGCCTCAGCCGCACCCGGGCGAGCAGTTCCTCGAAGCGGAACGGCTTGGTCATCCAGTCGTCGGCGCCGCCCTCCAGGCCGGCCACCGTGTCGCGCACCGAGTCCCGCGCGGTCAGCACGATCACCGGGACCGTCACCCGGGCCTCGCGCAGTTCTCGCAGCACCGTGAAGCCGTCCCGGCCGGGCAGTCCGATGTCCAGGACGACGAGGTCGAAGCCGCCGGTCAGCGCGTACTCGTAGGCGGCGTCGCCGTCGCCGACGACGGTGGTCGTGAAGCCGCCCGCGCGCAGGCCCTTCTCCACGAAGGAGGCGATGCGCTCCTCGTCCTCGACGATCAGGATGCGGTTCACGTGCGTGCCTCTTCCAGGGTCAGTACGAAGGTGGCGCCGCCGCCCTCGGTCTCGCGCAGGCCGATCCGGCCGCCGTGCGCCTCGGCGATGGCCCGCACGATGGACAGCCCGAGCCCGGCGCCCGAGCCGCGCGCGCCGCGCCGGGCGGTGCCGCGCCGGAACCGCTCGAAGATCACCCCGGCGTCCTGCGGGCGCACCCCGGGGCCGGAGTCGGCGACGTACAGCTCGACGCGTGTGCCGTCCGCGCGGGAGCCGATGCGGATGGTCTGGCCGGGCGCGGTGTGCTGCACGGCGTTCTGGGCGAGCTGCACCATCGCCTGCGTGATCCGCTGCGGGTCCAACTCGGCCTCCCGGTCGGCGACTTCGGTGAGCTGCCAGTCGCGCTCGCCGAGGGTGCGGGCCTTGACGTAGACGTCGGCGGTGAGTTCGGCGAGCTGCACCGGCTCTGGGGTGACGAAGTCGGGCCGCTCGGCCTTGGCGAGCAGCAGCAGGTCCTCCACGATGCGGCTCATCCGGTCCAGCTGGTCGGTGACCAGCCGCACGGTCTCCTCGCGTTCGGCCGGGTCGTCGCCCATCAGCTCCAGATGGCCGCGCACGATGGTGATCGGGGTGCGCAGTTCGTGCCCGGCGTCGTCCACGAACTGGCGCTGCGCGGCGAAGGCCCGCTCCAGCCGGTCGAGCATCGCGTTGAACGTCTCGGCGAGGGCCGCCACGTCGTCCCGGCCGCGCACCGGGATACGGCGGGTGAGGTCCTGCTCGGTGAGCTGTGCCGCCGCGGTGCGCACCAGCCGCACCGGCCGCAGGATCCGGCCCGCGACCACCCAGCCGATGCCGGTGGTCAGCAGCAGCGCGACCCCGGAGATGGCGAGCAGGATGCGGGTCACCTCGTCGACCCGGTCCTGTTCGCGGCCCGGGTGGAAGGCGACGACGAACGCGGCCTCGGGGTCGCCGCCCACCCGCGCGACGGCGACCTTCGCCCAGCGGATCTCGCCCGAGGGGCGGTGCAGCGTGCCGGTGGAGCCGGGCGCCTCGAAGACGCGGCGGCGGGCGTCGGCGTCCTTGTGCAGCGGCAGCGGTACGTCGATGTCGCGCGGCTGGATGAGCTGCGCCGGTCCGCGGCCGGGCCGGGCGACCAGGCCGATCAGCTCCTCCTCCGGATCGGCGTACTGGCGTTCCAGGAAGACGTGCAGCAGCCGCGCCGGGTCGGTGAACGGGCGGCCGGTTGCCGGGTCGACGCCCCGCTCCTCGAAGTGGGCGAACTCGCCGGCCTCCTGGGCGAGCAGCCCGTCGACGCGCCGGTCGGCGTCCCGCAGCAGGATGGAGCGGGTGGTCACGGCCACCGAGGCGAGGGCGACCGCCATCACCAGCAGCAGCCAGAGCAGGATGCGGACCCGGGCGGAGATCCGCCGCCGCGGGCGGTCAGCCGTCGTCGCGTCCGTCGTCCCGGCCGCTTCCGGTGTCGTCGTCGCGTCCGTGGTTCCCGCCGCTTCCGGTGTCGTCGTCACGTCCGTCGTCCCCGCCGCCCCTGCCGCCCCTGCCGTCATCGAGGTCGTCGTCATCGTCGTCACCCGGGGGGCTGTCGGTCACCGGGGGCCGGGAGACGACCTGGTCGCTCGGCGTCGGTGCGGGCCGGGTGGGCGTCGGCTCGGGGGAGCCGCTGTCCAGCTCCACCCTGGGCGGGACCTTCGGCGGGTCGGGGCTGTCGGTGAGGGCGAAACTGGTCGCGGCGATGCCGAGCGGGATCGCCACGACGGCGGCCAGGGCCGCCATCCGGTGCGAGAAGACCATGCGGCGATCCTGCCCCCGCGGACCGCCGGCCAGGATGAGCCCGGGATGAAGAACTCTTCATCCGGGCGCGGGCGGCGGCGGGGCGTCGGGCGGTCCGGTCGGAGGCGTCCGCTCAGCTGTCGAGGCCGATGGCGAACGCCGCCTCCAGGTCGTGCTGCGAGTAGGTGCGGAACGCCACGTGCGTGTCCGTGCCCTCCACACCGGGGATCTTGCTGATCCGGCCCGGGATGACCTCCGCGAGATCCTCGTGCTGCTTCACGCGCACCATCGCGATCAGGTCGTACGTGCCGGTGACGGAGAAGACCTCGCTCACGCTGTCCAGCGAGGCGATCTGCTCCGCGATCTCGGGGATCCGGTCCACGCTGGTCTTGATGAGGACGATCGCGGTGATCACGGCTGGTTCTCTCCCTCGGGGGCCGGCGCTGGGGCGCTGTTCACTCTAGTCGTACGCCACGAGCGCACCCAGGCGCAGACGAAGCCCAGCCCGAACCCCATCAGGTGCGCCAGGTACGCGACGCCCGGCCCCGAGGACGCCCGGCCCGCCGCCAGCCACTGCAGCACCGCCCAGAACGGCAGCACGACCCACGCCGGGAAGCGCAGCGGCAGGAAGAACAGGAACGGCAGGAGACTGGTGACGCGGGCGCGCGGGAACAGGTACAGAAAGGCGCCGAGGACCGCCGAGATGGCCCCCGACGCGCCGACCAGGGACTGTGGGGAGCCGGCGTTGGCGGCGGCGTAGCCC
This sequence comes from Streptomyces sp. DH24, assembly GCF_029813775.1. Classification (GTDB taxonomy): domain Bacteria; phylum Actinomycetota; class Actinomycetes; order Streptomycetales; family Streptomycetaceae; genus Streptomyces. The sequence goes on from NZ_JARVKW010000005.1 coordinate 227,062, forward strand.
AGCAGGGCCAGGTAGCCGCAGCCGAGGTAGAAGAGGGTGAACCGCACGCGGCCCATGCGTTCCTCGGTCATCGTTCCGAAGACGTAGAGGAAGAGCATGTTGCCAAGCAGATGGACCCAGCTGCCGTGGACGAACAGCGCCGTCGCCGGGGTGAGGGCGGCGCCCGGGGAGCCGCCGAACAGATCCGCCGGGATCACGCCCCAGCGCCGGAAGTAGGCCCGCTGCGCGGTGAGCAGCTCGTCTCCGGTGCCGTACCCGGGATGGAGGCCCGACGCCGGACCGATCAGGAAGATCAGACAGCACAGCGCGATCAGCCCGTACGTCACCGGCGCCGACGGACCCCGGACCGCCCGCCCGGCCGGCGCTCTCCAGTTACCGATCATGAACAGAGCATGGCGTAACCGGACGCATCGCGACAGACCGCCTCGCCGCCGTGGACGGACGGGCGGCGAGTACCCGCCAGGCCGTAGGGTTACGAGCCACACGCACCGGGGAGTCCGGCGCGACACGGACACCAGAAGGAAGGCGAACAGTCACGATGACGGTTCCCCTGCCGACCGCCACGACGCGGTGGCGCTGCGCCCTCTGCGGCAACCTCACGCGCTTCGACGTGACCCGCTCCTCCAAGGTCGTCGAGTACGTCCACCTCGACCTGGCCGGAGAGCCGAAGGTCGAGGAGCGCGAGGTGCTCAGTGAGACCATCGAGTCGGTGCGGTGCCGCTGGTGCAACGCCGTGGACCAGGTGGAACTCGTGGACAGGCCGGCCGCCGGCTCCTGACGGAGCGGGCCCGGCGCAGGGCGATCCCCGACGGGCCCCGATCCGGGACCGGCGCGGGATCCCGCACAGGCATTGGGGTGACGGATGGTGGAGACCACGGGTGGGAGGCCGCAGGACGGCGCCGCCGAGGTGCTCGACCGTCCGCTGCCGGACGGTGTGCGCCGCCGGGTCGTGCAGATCGTGTCCGACGGCTTCGGCGCGCTGACCATGGCGGAACTGCCCGCGCAGCTCAGGCAGTACGCCCGGTTCACGCCGACGCGCCGGGTGAAGTTCGCCGGCAACGCCATGGCGGCCGCGCTGGAGACCGACCCGCTGTTCCGGCAGCGCGTCGGCGAGAAGCTGAGAGAGGCGCAGCCGGAGATCGCCGGCGCCCTGGACTCCGGCTCACCGCCCCCGGCCGCGGACCCGCTCGACGTGGCGGCCGCGGCCTACGTGCTGCGGCCCACCGGCTGGGTGAAGCTCGTGACCGCGGCCGGCGAGGAGGCCCTGCGGGCCGACGCCGAACGCGCCGACGAGGAGAACCGCGCCGAGCTGGAGCGGCTGCGCGCCGAACTCGCGCAGGCCCGCGAGCACACCCGGGCCGAGACCGAGCGGCTGCGCGCCGAGCTGGAGTCGGCGAAGAAGGAAGCCGAATCGCTGCACCGCAAACTGCGCTCCGCCCTCAGCGACGTCAAGCGCGGCGAGGCGGCACTGCGCAAGGCGCACGCCGAGACCGAGGCCGTCCGCGCCGAGGGGCACACCCAGGTGTCCGCCGCCGAGAGCGAGAGCCGGCGGCTCAAGGCCCGCCTCGCCGAGGTGGAGGCGACCCTGGAGGCCACCCGCCGGGCCGCCCGCGAGGGCCGCAGCGTCGAGGACATGCGGGTCCGGCTGCTGCTGGACACCCTGCTCGACGCCACGCAGGGGCTGCGCCGCGAACTGGCCCTGCCGCCGGTGTCGGTGCGGCCCGCCGAGACCGTGGACGCCGTCGAGCCCGGCCGGATGACGCCGAAGGACATCGCCGCCCGCGCGCTGTCCGAGAACGACCCGGCGATCCTCGACCAGCTGCTCGCGCTGCCGCAGGCCCATCTGGTCGTCGACGGCTACAACGTCACCAAGACCGGCTATCCGCAGATGCCGCTGGAGAAGCAGCGCCTCAGGCTGCTCGGCCAGCTCTCCCAGCTCGCCGCGCAGACCGGCGCCGAGGTGACGTGCGTCTTCGACGGCGCCGAGCTGGCCGCGCCCGTGCTGCTCGCGCCGCCGCGCGGCGTGCGGGTGCTGTTCTCCAAGCCGGGCGTCACCGCCGACGAGCTGATCCGCCAGCTGGTGCGCGCCGAGCCGCCGGGCCGGCCCGTCATCGTCGCCTCCACCGACCGCGAGGTGGCCGACGGGGTCGCACGCGCCGGCGCACGCCCTGTCGCGTCCGCGGTGCTCCTCAAGCGGCTTTCCTGACCGCTGATTCACTTCTGCCCCAACCGCAACGTACCTGCGCTATGCCCGAATTGACGGAACCGTCACGCAACGTAGCGTCAAGCAGGCGTCACTGCAGGTGAGTTGAGGGCTGAGAATGCGGTGCGTAACCGGGATATTTCGGCAGAGGATTTGAACTGATCACGGCTGGGTCACTAGGGTCAGCCCTCGAACCCGCGAACGGGTGATCACTGAGGAGAAGGAGCTCGCCCCCGTGGCGTCCCACCGTCGACCCAAGCAGCCGAGTCGCACCCGTGTGACCGTGCTGACCACCGCAGCCGCCGCTGCCGTCGCCCTCAGCTCCCAGGCCGCCAACGCCGCGCCCAGCGAGAAGCCGAGCAAGGACGAAGTCAAGGCCAAGGTGGACAAGCTCTACGAGCAGGCAGAGCACGCCACCGAGAAGTACAACGGGGCCAGGGAGAAGCAGGAGAAGCTCCAGAAGGAGATCTCCACCATCCAGGACAACGTCGCACGCGGTCAGGAAGAGCTCAACGACCTGCGCGACGGCCTGGGTTCGATGGCCAGCGCCCAGTACCGCTCCGGTGGGATCGACCCCTCCGTCCAGCTGTTCCTCTCCGCCGACCCGGACGACTACCTCGACAAGGCGTCCACGCTCGACCAGCTGAGCAGCCAGCAGGTCGAGGCGCTGAAGAAGATCCAGGACAAGCAGCGCGAGCTCGCCCAGGAGCGCGCCGAGGCCTCCGAGAAGCTCAAGGACCTGGCGTCCACCAGGACCGAGCTCGGCAAGAAGAAGAAGGAAGTCCAGAGCAAGCTCGCCGCCGCGCAGAAGCTGCTCAACACCCTCAGCGCCAAGGAGAAGGCCGCCCTCGCCGCCGAGGAGGCACGCGCCACCCGCAGCAGCGAGCGCGAGGCCCTCAGCGGCTCCAACTCCGCCGCCTCCGGCCGGGCCGCCGCGGCCTACGCCGCCGCCCAGTCCAAGCTCGGCTCGCCCTACGTCTACGGCGCCACCGGCCCGTCCTCCTTCGACTGCTCGGGCCTGACCTCGTGGGCGTACGCCCAGGCCGGGGTGTCCATCCCCCGCACCTCCGAGGCGCAGTCCCAGATAGGCACCCGCATCAGCTCCGTCGGCGACCTCCAGGTCGGCGACCTGGTGTTCTTCTTCAACGACCTGCACCACGTCGGCCTGTACGCGGGCAACGGCCAGGTCATACACGCCCCGCGCACCGGCACGGTGGTCCGCTACGAGTCGATGAACACCATCGGCGGCCCCTTCATGTGGGGCGTCCGGGTCTGACCCCGGCCCCCTCCCGCACCTCTTCAGGCCCGCACGCCGTACCGCCCGAACGGGCGAATTGCGCATCGCGGTGCCGACCCCACGCCCCGCCGGTGACCTGCGTCAGCGGCGGGGCGTCACCGTGCGTGCACACGGCGGTCGTTGGTGGGCGCCCCGTCCCGGGGTTACTGTCTGCCGCGCTTCCCTCACCGCCGGGCCCTCCCGGCACCGGGGAGCGGACCTGTCCGCCAGCGGAAGGAGTGCGGCTTCCCGTGGGTTCCCATCGTCGCGTTGCACCGTCCGGCCTCGACCGGGGCGCGGCCGCCGCGCTCGGCGTGCTGTCCGCCGCGGCCGCCGCCCTCGGCGCCGTACCGGCCCCCTCGGCCCCGGCCGCGCCACTCGACGACACGCGCGCCGAGGTCGACCGCCTCCACACCGCCGCGGAGCAGGCCACCGAGGCCTACAACAAGGCCGGCGAACGCGCCGGCACGCTGCGCCGGCAGGTCCGCGACGCGCAAGGCCGCATCGCCCGCCAGCAGCAGCACGTCAACACCCTGCGGGAGGCGCTCGGTTCCCTGGCCGGCGCCCAGTACCGCGAGGGCGGCATCGACCCGGCCGTCGCCCTGCTGCTCACCTCCGAACCGGACGACTACCTCGACAAGGCGGCCGTGCTCGACCGGATCGGCGCCCGCCAGGCCGGCGAACTGCGCACTCTGCGGAAGGCCCTGCGCGAACTCGCCCAGGAACGCGCGGAGGCGGCCCGCAAGGTCGCCGAACTCGACCGGAGCCGCAAGGCCGTCGCCGCCCACAAGAAGACCGTCGAACGGAAACTCGCCGCGGCCCGGCGGCTGCTGAACTCCCTGTCGGACGACGAGCGCGCCGCCTACGACCGCGCCTCCCGCACCGGCCGCGCCGACCTGTTCGGCCCCGGGGGCGACGCCCCGGCCTCCGGGCGGGCCGCAGCGGCCCTCGCCGCCGCCCGGGCAGCCCTCGGCAAGCCCTACGTCTGGGGCGCCAACGGCCCCGCCGCCTTCGACTGCTCGGGTCTGACCCAGTGGTCGTACGCGCAGGCCGGGGTCGCCCTGCCGCGCACCTCCCAGGCGCAGCGGTACGCCGGCCGGCAGGTCCCGCTCTCCGAGGCCCGCCCCGGTGACCTGGTCACCTACCGGTCCGACGCCAGCCACATCGGGATGTACGCCGGCAACGGCCAGGTGATCCACGCACCCCGCCCGGGGGCCCCGGTGCGCTACGACCCGGTGGGCATGATGCCGGTCTCCTCCGTCACCAGGGTCTGACCCGCACGCCGCTTCGCCCTTACCCTCGGGAAGGTGGCGGGTCGAAGGCGGGTGTCGGGTTCCTCGGTGGTGGCGCTGTGCCTGCTGCTCGTCTCCCTCGTGGCGTGCGGCGGACGGCCGGACACCGAACCGCTGCGGGCCGACGTCCAGCGGGTCCTGGACCGGCGCGCCGAGGCCCTCCTCGACCGCGACGAGCGGGCCCTGCTGCGCACCGGCGCCCGGGCCGGGTACGACAACCTGCGGGCCGTGCCGCTGGACGACTGGACGTACCGCGTGAAGGACGTGCGGCGCAGCGGCGACACGGTCACCGCCGACACCGAACTGCGCTACCGCGTCCGCGGGTTCGACCGCGCCCCCGTCACCACGGCCCGCACCCTGGAGCTGAGCCGGGACGCGGACGGACAGTGGTCCGTGGACTCCGACCGGCCCGCGAGGAAGTCCGCGCAGCAGCTGTGGGACCAGGGCGCCGTGCGGGTCGTCCACGGCACGCACAGCCTCGTCCTCGGCGTCGGCCAGTCCCGCGCCGCGCTGGACCGCTTCGCCGGGCTCGCCGACCGCGCGGTGCCGGCCGTGTCGGACGCCTGGCACACCGCATGGTCCCGGCAGGTCGTCGTGCTCGTACCGGAGTCGCTGGAGGGCATGGCCGGGCTGCTGGGGTCGCCCGCCTCGTCCTACCGCGGGATAGCGGCGGTCACCACCGGCGAGACCGGCGCCCGCGACACGGCACCCGCGGACCGGGTCGTCGTGAACCCGGACGCGTACGGGATGCTCGGCTCCGTCGGCCGGCAGGTCGTCCTCACCCACGAGACCACCCACGTCGCCACCCGCGCCCACACCACCCCCGCGACCCCGCTGTGGCTGTCCGAGGGCTACGCCGACTGGGTCGGCTACCGCGGCACCGACCGCACGCCGGAACAGGCCGCGCCCGAGCTGGCCGCCGCCGTCACCGGGGGGCGGCTGCCGGCCGGGCTGCCCAAGGACGGCGACTTCGGCTTCGACGGCGACGCGAACGCGCTGGCGCGGGCCTACGAGAGCGGCTGGATGGCCTGCCGGATGATCGCGGACCGCTGGGACGAGGAACGCCTCGGTGAGTTCTACCGGGCCGTCGGCGGCCACGGGGGACGGTCCGGGGCGGTCGAAAGCGCCCTGAGCCGGGTGCTCGGCACCACCCTGGAGGACTTCACGGCCGAGTGGCGGGACTACCTGCGGTCGGAGTTCGGCTGAGCGGCGCCGGGACGACCGCGTCGAGCGCCGGTGCCGCACCCGGGACGGTCGCGCGCCACAGGCGGACCGCCGCGACGAGGGTGGCCGCCAGCAGCAGGCCGTTGCGGACGAACAGCAGGCCGACGCCCAGCGCGTCACTGGCGACGACGTGCGCGAACCACAGCGGGAACTCCAGCACCGTCACGAAGGACGCCGCCAGCACCATCCCGACGGGCAGCCGCATCCGGCTCGCCGGGTGGCACAGGCACACGGCCGCCACCCCGACCAGCCACACCAGGTACTGAGGGCTGATCACCCGGCTCGTGGTCGTGAACATCAGCACCGCCACGAACGCCGCGTCCGCGACCGTGTGCGCCTCGAACCGCCGCGCCAGCAGCCGCCACAGCAGCAGCCAGCCGAACGCCATGCCGGTGAGGAACAGCGCCGCCGAGCTCACCACGTCCACGTACGGGCCGAGGAACTCCACCGAGCCGTAGTTGAGCAGCACCTCGCCGCTCCAGCCGAACTGCCGGGCCACGTGGAACACCAGCGCGCCGAGCGACTCCACCTCGGTGCCCCGGTCGCGCTGGTAGGTGAGGAACGCGAACGCCCCCGGCATCGTCACGGCGAAAAGCCCCGCCAGCACCGCGCCGGTCAGCGCCGCCGCGGCCCACGCCGAGCGCCGCCGGACGGCGAGGAGCACCAGCGCCGGCCACACCTTGAGCAGGGCGCCCAGGCCCGCCAGCACGCCCATCGCCCGTGGATGCCGGGCCCCCGCCAGCAGCGCCGCCACCGCGACCGCCGTGACCATCACGTCGTAGCGCGCGTACACGGTCGGGCCGAGCAGCGGCATGCCCGCCACCCACACCCAGGCGCCGCGCGGGGACAGGCCGGGGCGGCGGCCCGCGTACGCCAGCAGGGCGAGGACGACCAGATCCGCGAGGCAGGCCAGCACGAAGAACGCCGTCGCGTAGTCCAGGAAGGGCAGCGCCGCCGGGGAGAGGATCGCCAGCGCCGCCGCCGGCGGGTACTGCCAGGTGACGTCGTCCAGGGGGAACGTCCCGGTGCGCAGCACCTCGTACCAGCCCCGGTAGATCCCGGACACGTCGCTCGTGACGTCCGGGCCGGGGAAGACGTACACCTTCAGGACGAACAGCATCAGGGGCAGCCGCGTCAGGGCCCAGACCGCCAGCAGCGGCACCAGGTACCGCCGCACGCCCGTCGTCTTCACGTGATCCCTGCCCCGTCCGCTCGCCGCCCGATGGGGCCATGATGTCGTGGACGGCCCGGCGCCTGCCACCCAGCCCGGTCGGGCACGCCCGTGAACAGCGGGTTGGGTAGGGTCGGCGACGATGCACAAGACCCTGATCGTGACCAACGACTTCCCGCCCCGGCCCGGCGGAATCCAGGCGTTCCTGCACAACATGGCGCTGCGCCTCGACCCGGACCGGCTCGTCGTCTACGCCTCCACCTGGAAGCACGGCGCGGAGGGCCGGCGGGCGACCGCCGCCTTCGACGCCGAGCAGCCCTTCACGGTCGTCCGCGACCGGACGACGATGCTGCTGCCGACGCCGGGGGCCACCCGGCGGGCCGTCGGGCTGCTGCGTGAGCACGGCTGCACCTCGGTGTGGTTCGGGGCGGCGGCACCCCTCGGGCTGATGGCACCGGCGCTGCGGAGGGCGGGCGCCGAGCGGATCGTGGCCACCACCCACGGCCACGAGGCGGGCTGGGCCCAGCTGCCCGCCGCCCGGCAGTTGCTGCGCCGCATCGGGGAGGGCACCGACACGCTCACCTACCTCGGCGAGTACACGCGCTCACGCATCGCCGGCGCGCTCACCCCCGGGGCGGCGGCCCGGATGGCGCAGCTGCCGCCCGGCGTCGACGAGAAGACCTTCCACCCCGGCTCCGGCGGCGAGGAGGTGCGGGCCCGGCTCGGGCTGACCGACCGGCCCGTCGTCGTGTGCGTCTCCCGGCTGGTGCCGCGCAAGGGGCAGGACACGCTCATCGAGGCCATGCCGGGCATCCTGGCCGCCGAGCCGGACGCCGTGCTGCTGATCGTCGGCGGCGGCCCCTACGAGAAGGACCTGCGCCGGCTCGCCCGCGACACCGGGGTGGCCGGTTCCGTGCGCTTCACGGGTTCCGTGCCCTGGTCCGAGCTGCCCGCCCACTACGGCGCCGGCGACGTGTTCGCGATGCCGTGCCGGACCCGGCGCGGCGGACTCGACGTCGAAGGACTCGGCATCGTCTACCTGGAGGCCTCCGCGACCGGTCTGCCCGTCGTCGCCGGCGACTCGGGCGGCGCGCCCGACGCGGTGCTCGACGGCGAGACCGGCTGGGTGGTGGAGGGCGGCTCGGCCGAGCAGGCCGCCGAGCGGATCGTCGCCCTCCTCGGGGACGCCGAGCTGCGCCGCCGGATGGGGGAGCGGGGCCGGGCCTGGGTCGAGGAGAAGTGGCGCTGGGACCTCCTGGCGGAAAAGCTCAAAACGCTGCTGTAGTACAGCGCCCCGAAGGGGCGCGGACAACTGCGCAGCCACGGACGACGGAAAGCCGCCGACGGCGAAGGGGGCACCCTCAAGGCGCCCCCCCGCTCACCGACGGAGTCACTTCGCGTAGATCGCCTCGATCTCGTGCGCGTAGTCCTTCGCCACCACGTTCCGCTTCAGCTTCAGCGACGGCGTCAGATGCCCCGACTCCTCCGTGAACTGCGAGGGGAGGATGCGGAACCTGCGCACCGACTCCGCCTTCGACACCGCCGCGTTGCCATCGTCGACCGCCGACTGGATCGCGGCGTTCAGGTCCGGGTCGTCGCGCAGTTCCGCCGCCGTGACGCCCGCGGGCTTGCCGTGCTCGGCGGCCCAGCGGCCCAGGAACTCCTCGTCGATGGTGACCAGCGCGCCCACGAACGGCCGCCCGTCGCCCACCACCATGCACTCCGCGACCAGCGCGTGCGCCCGGATACGGTCCTCGATCACGGCCGGGGCGACGTTCTTGCCGCCGGCGGTCACCAGGATCTCCTTCTTGCGGCCGGTGATCCGCAGGTAGCCGTCCTCGTCGAGGGTGCCGATGTCGCCGGTGTGGAACCAGCCGTCGGCGAGCGCCTCCTCGGTCGCGCCAGGGTTGTTCCAGTACTCCTTGAAGAGGTGCTCGCCGTGCAGCAGCACCTCGCCGTCGTCGGCGATGCGGATCACCGAGCCGGGCAGCGGCTGGCCGACCGTGCCGATCTTCTGCCGGTCCCAGGGGTTGAACGCGGTCGCGGCGCAGGACTCGGTCAGGCCGTAGCCCTCCAGCACCGAGAAGCCGATGCCCCGGAAGAAGTGCCCGAGGCGCTCGCCGAGCGGGGCGCCGCCGGAGATGGCGTACTCGCCCTTGCCGCCCAGCACCGTGCGCAGCTTGCTGTAGACCAGCTTGTCGAACACCTTGTGCTTGATCTTCAGGCCGACGGACGGCCCGGACGGGGTGTCCAGCGCCTTGCTGTAGGCGATGGCCGTGTCCGCCGCCTTGTCGAAGATCCTGCCCTTGCCGTCGGCCTGCGCCTTGGCGCGCGCCGAGTTGTAGACCTTCTCGAAGACGCGCGGCACGCCGAGGATCAGCGTCGGCCGGAACGCGGCCAGTTCGTCGGTGAGGTTCTTGATGTCGGGGACGCAGCCCAGCTTGATCGGCGCGAGCATCGGCGCGATCTCCACCAGCCGCCCGAAGACGTGCGCCAGCGGCAGGAACAGCAGCACCGAGCACTCGCCGGTGCGGAACAGCGGGCGCAGCCGCTCGACCACGTTGCCGCACTCCGCGAAGAAGCTGCGGTGGGTCAGCACACAGCCCTTGGGGCGGCCGGTGGTGCCGGAGGTGTAGACGATGGTCGCCGGGTCGTCGGCGCGGGCGACCGAGCTGCGCTCCTCGACCGTCCGGTCCGTGACGTCCTGACCGAGCCGGCCCAGCTCCTCGACCGCGCCCGCCTCGATCTGCCAGACGTGCTTCAGCTCGGGCAGCCCGTTGCGCACCGACTCGACGGCCGCGGCGTGCGTGTCCAGCTCGACCACGCAGGCGGTCGCGCCGGAGTCGCCGAGGATCCACTGCACCTGCTCCGGGGAACTGGTCTCGTACACCGGCACGGTGACCGCGCCCGCGCACCAGATCGCGAAGTCCAGCAGCGTCCACTCGTAGCGGGTGCGCGACATCAGGGCGACCCGGTCGCCCGGCTGGACGCCGGAGGCGATGAGGCCCTTGGCGGCGGCGTGCACCTCGGCGAGGAAATCCCGTGCCGTCACGTCCTGCCAGGCGCCGCCGGTCTTGCGGGCGATGACGGCGACGTCCGGATGCTGCGCGGCGTTTCTGCGGACGATGTCGGTCAGATTGCCGTCCGCAGGGACCTCGTACAAAGCCGGAAGGCTGAACTCGCGCAAGACTGCTGCTCCTCATAGGGCGCCGGCGCCACGACGTTGTGCGATGCGACGGTGCGGTCCAAGGCTCGGGCAGGTGCTCAGAGGTTCGGCCACGGGGCGGAGCCCGCTGGTTGAATACCTGAGCACGACTGGACTGCCCGGACGTTACCCGCCGGTATGGCGTCTTCGACAGGGGGGCCCGGCGAGATGTTCGCTGCGTCACACGGATTGGTGTTTCTTCGCGCACAGTAGTCCAGGGCTTTTGTGACTTGCGAGTAACCGCAGGTCGGGTCGCCACTGTTCACGTGTGCCGCACACGCCTACCCTTGATCGTCATGGCCCCCACACGAGCCGGTAACCGCAGGACGCGCGTGCACGTCGTCAGCGACGTGCACGGCAACGCCCGTGACCTGGCGAGGGCCGGTGACGGCGCCGACGCCCTGATCTGCCTGGGTGACCTCGTCCTCTTCCTCGACTACGCCGACCACTCCCGCGGCATCTTCCCCGACCTGTTCGGCGTCGAGAACGCCGACCGCATCGTCGAGCTGCGCACCGCCCGCCGCTTCGAGGAGGCACGGGAGTTCGGGGCGCGGCTGTGGGCCGGCATCGGCACCGACCGCGCCGCCGTGATCGAGAAAGCGGTGCGCAAGCAGTACGCCGAGCTGTTCGCCGCGTTCCCCGCACCGACGTACGCCACGTACGGCAATGTCGACATGCCGCGCCTGTGGCACGAGTACGCCGGACCCGGCACCACCGTCCTGGACGGCGAGCGCGTCGAGATCGGCGGCCGGGTCTTCGGCTTCGTCGGCGGCGGACTGCGCACCCCGATGCGCACGCCGTACGAGATCAGCGACGAGGAGTACGCCGCGAAGATCGAGGCGGTCGGCGAGGTCGACGTGCTGTGCACGCACATCCCGCCGGAGGTTCCCGAGCTGGTCTACGACACGGTGGCGCGGCGCTTCGAGCGGGGCAGCCGGGCGCTGCTGGACGCGATCCGCCGCACCCGCCCCCGGTACGCCCTCTTCGGCCACGTGCACCAGCCGCTCGCGCGGCGCATGCGGATCGGGGCGACCGAGTGCGTGAACGTCGGCCACTTCGCCGGGACCGGACGGCCCTGGGCGCTGGAGTGGTGAGGCCCGCGCAGGTGGGGTGAATCCGGAGCGATCGCCGCGCGGTAGCCTTCACGCTGCACACACTCACGTCCGCGCGCGACGTCGGTCCCGGCGCGTGACGAGCCCTTACCGGCCCGCATCTGGAGGAGCCACGTCGATGGCGGAACACACCAGCTCGAGCATCACGATCGAGGCGGCACCGGCCGATGTCATGGGGGTGATCGCCGACTTCGCCCGCTACCCGGACTGGACCGGCGAGGTGAAGGAGGCCGAGGTCATCAAGACGGACGACCGGGGCCGCGCCGAGCAGGTCCGCCTCGTCATGGACGCGGGCGCGATCAAGGACGACCAGACCCTCGCCTACACCTGGACCGGCGACCACGAGGTCTCCTGGACCCTGGTCAAGTCCCAGATGCTGCGCTCCCTGGACGGCGTCTACAGCCTGAAGCCGACCGCCAAGGGCACCACGGAGGTCACGTACCGCCTCACGGTGGACGTCAAGATCCCCATGCTCGGCATGATCAAGCGCAAGGCGGAGAAGGTCATCATCGACCGCGCGCTGGCGGGCCTGAAGAAGAGGGTGGAATCGGGAGCGTAACCGCTCCGCGGGTTCACGGGGGCTGCGGGTGCTTGTGCCCCCGAGGGGGGCGAGGGTCGGCGCGCCGCGCATCCTGCGGGTCGACGTCCTGCCCGGCCGCGGGCAGTCGGGCCGCTGGGGCGGCACGGGTGGGCGCGGGCGCACCCCGCGACGCCGGGCCGCGCACCCCACCCCCGGGGACAACGCCTCGCACCCACCCACGCCGGGGGGACAACGCCCCGCCCCCGGAGGACAACCCCACGCCCCAGCCACCCCGGGGAGCGCCCCCGCATCCGTTACGTTCAACGCATGCGCACCCTCCTGCTGACCGGCCCGGGCGGCACCGGCCGTACCACCCTCGCCGCGGCCACCGCCCTGCACGCCGCCCGCGAGGGCACCCGCACCCTCCTGCTCACCACCGACCGCGCCGACACCCTCGGCGCCGCCCTCGGCACGAGCACCGGCCCGGCCCCGAGGACGGTCGCCCCGAACCTCACCGCCTGGCGCCCCGACCCCGCCGACGACTTCCGCGCCGACCTCACGGCCCTCCAGGACCGCGTCTCCGGAGCCCTCGACCTCGTCGGCGCCTCCCGCCTCGACCCCGAGGAACTCACCCCGCTGCCCGGCGCCGAGGAACTCGCCCTGCTGCGCGCCCTGCGCGACGCCGCGCTGTCCGAGGCCCACGACCTCCTCGTCGTCGACCTGCCGCCCGCCCCGCAGGCCCTCGCCCTGCTCGCCCTGCCCGAGGAACTGCGCCGCTACCTGCGCCGCCTCCTCCCGCCCGAGCGGCAGGCCGCCCGCGCCCTGCGCCCCGTCCTCGGCCGGCTCGCCGGCGTCCCCCTGCCCGCCGAGTGGCTGTACGAGTCGGCCGCCCGCTGGGACGTGGAACTCGCCGCCACCGAGGCCGTCGTCGCCGACCGCGACACCGTCGTACGGCTGGTCGCCGAGCCCGGCCCGGCCGGCGCCGACGCCGTCCGCATCGCACGCCTCGGCCTCGCCCTGCGCGGCCTGCGCACCGACCTGCTGGTCGCCAACCGCGTCCTGCCCGAGACCGGCCACGACACCTGGCTCGCCGGCCCCGTCGCCCAGCAGCGCAAGACGCTGGCGGAGTGGCACGAGTCGTACGACGTCCGCCTCGTCGCCCACCTCGGCCGTGACCCGCGCGGCACCGACGACCTCCAGGCCCTCGCCGTACCCGGCGCCCCGACGGACGCGCCTCCCGTCGCATGGCCCGTCACCGACCGCATCGCCGACGACGGCGTGCTCGTCTGGCACATCCCGCTGCCCGGCGCCGAGCGCGACGACCTCGACCTCGTCCGGCGCGGCGACGAACTCGTCGTCACCGCCGGCCCGTTCCGCCGCATCGTGCCGCTGCCGTCCGCGCTGCGCCGCTGCACGGTCGAGGGCGCCGCCCTGCGCGACGGCGAACTGCGCATCCGGTTCGCGCCGGACCCGCGGCTGTGGCCGCGCACCCGGTGAACGGGGAGCGCACCTTCCGGTAACGTCGGAGGGACGAACCGTAGTCAGGAGGCCGTCATGAGCGAAGAGCGCCCGGCGCCCGACGCCCCCGAGCCCGAGGCGGCCGACGAGGTCCGGGTGTCCGACGCGGACGCCGACGCCTGGGCGACCGCCGCCGCGGAGGACCTCGAAGCGGAGCAGGCCCGCCGCCGCACCCAGTACGGACCGCCCCCCGGCTCGGCCGCCGAGGAACTGCGCAAGCTCGTGGACGCGGTCGCCGACAGGCTGTCCGACCTCCAGTCCCCCCTCCTGGGAGCCGCGGGACCCGCCGCGCAGCAGGCCGTACGGCAGGTCGTCCAGCAGGCCAAGGCCGCCGTGGAACCCGTCATCGAGCGCAACCCGGACGTCTTCGACCACCTGGCCGCCGCCGGCGGCGAGCTGCTCGCCGCGTACCGCTCCGCCGTCCAGGCCCAGGAGCGGCGCTGGACGAGCGGCGGGGCGGACCCTCGCGATCCGGGCGAGCGGGACGACAGAGACGACAGAGACGACAAGGACGGTCCAGGTAGTGGACCGGGGCAGCACATCGACTTGGACTGACCCTCCCCTCGGGTACGGTTGGCCGTAGCGGGGCTCGACCGAAACTGAGGGATTCATGGGACTCACCATCGGCGTCGACATCGGCGGCACGAAGATCGCGGCCGGCGTGGTCGACGAGGAAGGCAACATCCTCTCGACCCACAAGGTGCCGACCCCGGGCACGCCCGAGGGCATCGTGGACGCCATCGCCTCCGCGGTGGAGGGAGCGCGCGCGGGGCACGAGATCGTCGGCGTGGGCATCGGCGCCGCCGGCTACGTCAACCGCCAGCGCTCCGAGGTCTACTTCGCGCCCAACATCCACTGGCGCAACGAGCCGCTGAAGGAAAAGGTCGAGGCCCGCGTGGGTCTCCCGGTCGTCGTGGAGAACGACGCCAACGCCGCCGCCTGGGGCGAGTACAGGTTCGGCGCGGGCAAGGGCCACCGCAACGTCATCTGCATCACGCTCGGCACCGGCCTCGGCGGCGGCATCATCATCGGCAACAAGCTGCGCCGCGGGCACTTCGGCGTGGCCGCCGAGTTCGGCCACATCCGCATGGTGCCGGACGGCCTGCTGTGCGGCTGCGGCTCGCAGGGCTGCTGGGAGCAGTACGCCTCCGGCCGCGCCCTCGTGCGGTACGCCAAGCAGCGCGCCAACGCCACACCGGAGAACGCGGAGGTGCTGCTCGGGATGGGCGACGGCTCCCCGGACGGCATCGAGGGCAAGCACATCTCCATGGCCGCCCGGCAGGGCGACCCGGTGGCCGTCGACTCCTACCGCGAGCTGGCCCGCTGGGTCGGCGCCGGTCTCGCCGACCTCGCCTCCCTCTTCGACCCGTCCGCCTTCATCGTCGGCGGCGGCCTGTCCGACGAGGGCGAACTGGTCTTGGACCCGATCCGCAAGTCATACAAGCGTTGGCTCGTCGGCGGCAACTGGCGTCCGGTGGCCGACGTCCTGGCCGCCCAGCTCGGCAACAAGGCCGGTCTGGTCGGCGCCGCGGACCTCGCCCGCGAGCCCGACCCGGTGATGTAACCGGCTCCGCGACAGCACACCGCAGCGCCCGCCGCAGCTCCCGCAGAAGGGGGTCGGCGGGCGCCGCCGTGTCCGGCCGGACCGCGCCGTCCCTCCTCCGGGTGACGTGCCGGACGAGGCGGCCGGTGCGGCGTATCTTGATCAGCATGGCGACGCCCGAGCTGCCCGACTCCCGGACCGAAGCCGACGGTTCCGCCGTCATCCGCGTCCTGAGCTACAACGTCCGCTCCCTGCGCGACGACACCGCCGCGCTCGCCCGCGTCGTCCGCGCCTGCGCGCCCGATCTGGTTCTCCTCCAGGAGGCGCCGCGCTTCTTCCGCTGGCGCAAGAAGCTGGCCCGGCTCGCGGCCGCATCGGGGCAGGTGATCGTCTCGGGCGGGGCCACAGCGGCGGGTCCGGCGATCCTGTGCGGCCTGCGGGCCACCGTCGAACACACCGAGGACGTGCTGCTGCCCCTCACCCCGGGGCTGCACCGGCGCGGTTTCGCCACCGCCGTCGTACGGTTCGGCGGTGCCCGGCTCGGTGTCCTGAGCTGCCATCTGAGCCTGCAGAAGGACGAGCGTCACGAGCAGGCCGGCATGCTCCTCGACCGGCTCGCCGCCCTGGGCACGGAGCACGCCGTCGCGGGCGGCGACCTCAACGAACGCCCCGGCGGGCGCACCTTCCGGCGGCTCGCCGACGGGCTCCAGGACTGCTGGGCCGCGGCGCCCTGGGGAGGCGAGTACACCTCCACCCCGGTCGACCCGCACCAGCGCATCGACGCGATCTTCGCGACGAAGGGCATCGAGGTACTCGGCTGCGGCGTACCGCTCGGCCACCCCGGTGTGACCGGCGCGGACCTGCGGGCCGCCACCGACCACCTGCCGGTCCTGGCCGCCCTCAGAGTGCCGGCCGGCTGACGGGGCGGCAGCCCTCGCAGCCACCGCGCACCGTGCCCGGCCGGGTGACGACGGCTCTCACCGCCGCCACGGCCGTGCGACGGCCCCCGGCTGTGTCAGACCACCGCGCCCCGGCCCGGGTCGTCCTCCTCCTCGTCGCCCGGGGTCATCCGCATCACCAGCGTGACGAACCCGCCGAGGAAGCCGCCGATGCCGAGCGTCGTCAGCCACCACGTCATGTCCCAGCCGAGCAGCACCGCCAGCAGAAGCAGCACCGGGCCGCCGAGCACGCCCAGCCAGGCGAACTTGGCGGTCACGTCGGCCTCCGGCAGCGGCGGCGGCTCCGGCGGTACGAAGTGGCCCTCGTCGTCCTCCTCGAAGTCCTCCTCCGAGGGCTCGGCCACCGAGTAGTCGCGCGGCCCGATCCCGGGCGCGAACGACACGGAGCTGCCCACCGGCCGGGCGGACGCGGGCCGCTCCTCCTCCGGCTCGTCGTCGCCGGCCGGGGCCTTGCGCGCCGGCGCCTCCGGCTCCGTGTTCGTCTCGGACTCCAGCAGCGCCAGGTCCTCGATCGACTTGAACGGCTTGGCGCCCGGCGGGTCCGGGGGCTCGTCGCCGTACCCCGCGACGATGGCCGCCCAGGCCGCGTCCTCGTCCAGCGGCGCGCCCTTCTCGTCCGGCTCGCGGTCCTCACGGTCGGAGTCGTGCTCAGCCACCTACGGCCGTCCCTTCCTTGCCGACACCGGGTGCGATCCGGGCGATGAACGAGAGGCTCTCCTCGAAGATCCGGTCCGCGTCAAGGTCCAACGTCGCGACGTGGTAACTCTGTTCCAGCACGATCTCCGTCACGTCCGTGGAGGACACCCGGCTCAGGATCCGCGCCGAGTCGGCGGGCGGCACGACATGGTCCTGCGGGCTGCGCAGCAGCAGCAACGGCTGGGTGACCTGCGGCAGCTCACGGTCCACGACCCGGAAGAAGGCGCGCAGCGAGTGCGCCGCGTGCAACGGCACCCGGTCGTAACCCACCTCGGTGGCGCCCGGCTTGGCGATGTCGCTCGCGATGCCCTTCGTCGTCCGCACCAGATGCCGGGCCACGGGCAGGGCGTACGCGGACAGGCCGTGCACCTTGTTCGCCGGGTTGACCACCACGACGCCGTCCACCGCGGCGCCGTGCCGGGCCGCCAGCCGCAGCGCCAGCGCGCCGCCCATCGACAGGCCGGCCACGAACACGCGCGCGCAGCGCTCGCGCAGGGCCCGCAGCTCGCGGTCCACCTCCGCATACCAGTCGGGCCAGCCCGTGAGCTGCAGGTCCTCCCAGCGGGTGCCGTGCCCGGGCAGCAGCGGCAGCGAGACGGTCAGACCGCGCTCGGCGAGGCGGTCCGCCCAGGGGCGCAACGACTGCGGGCAACCGGTGAAGCCGTGACAGAGGAGCACGCCGACCTCCCCGCCCTCGTGGCGGAACGGCTCGGCTCCGGGGAGGACCGGCACCTTCGGTCTCCTGTTCGTGAAGAGGCTGACACGTCGAATGCGGGGACTCCGCTCGCGCGTATCGCTCGCGGGTACTTCACCGTACGCGACGGCACTGACACCGACCAGGGCCGTCGGGCCGTTCGACAGTGCTCCGGGATAAGGTCTGAGCGACAGACACAGGAGGCACTCGGTTGTTTTACGGCGCGATGAAGGTCACCGTCGGGGGGCCGTTGAAACTCGCCTTCCGACCCTGGGTCGAAGGCCTGGAGCACATTCCCGCCGAGGGCCCGGCCATTCTGGCCAGCAACCACCTGTCGTTCTCGGACTCCTTCTTCCTGCCCGCGGTCCTCGACCGCAAGGTCACCTTCATCGCGAAGGCCGAGTACTTCACCACGCCCGGACTCAAGGGCCGGATGACCGCCGCCTTCTTCAAGGGCGTCGGCCAGCTCCCGGTCGACCGCTCCGGCGCGCGCGGCGCGGGCGAGGCCGCCGTCAGGAGCGGCATCGAAGTGCTGGAGCGTGGCGAGCTGTTCGGCATCTACCCGGAGGGCACCCGCTCGCCCGACGGCCGCCTGTACCGCGGCAAGCCGGGCGGCCTCGCGCGCGTGGCGCTCGCCACCGGAGCGCCCGTCATCCCGGTCGCCATGATCGACACCGAGAAGATCCAGCCGCCCGGCAAGGTCGTCCCGAAGCTGATGCGCCCGGGCATCCGGATCGGTCGGCCGCTGGACTTCAGCCGCTACCAGGGCATGGAGCACGACCGCTTCGTCCTGCGCGCGCTGACCGACGAGGTCATGTACGAGATCATGAAGCTGTCCGGCCAGGAGTACGTCGACATGTACGCCACCGCCATGAAGCGGCAGCTGGCGGAGGCGGCCAAGGCCGAGAAGGAGGCCGCGAGGGCGGCGAAGGCCGCGCTCGCGCAGGCCGGGAAGGACCAGGCGCACAAGGAGAGGGCGGCCCGCGAGCAGGTCGCCGAGAAGCAGGGCGAGTAGAGCCGAGCACGGCGGACCGGCCCGCGCGACGCGGGCCGGGCGGAGCGGTCCGGACCCCCGCGGGGGCCGCGGCCGGGGGTGGGGGACATGGCCAGACGCGAGAGAGTCATGAGGATGTCGGTCGAGCAGCCGCTGTGGCGCGCGCTCGCCGGCTACCGGGTGCTCACGCTGGTGTACGCGGTCGGGATCTTCGCCACCACCCACGACGAGTTCGCCCGCCCCTGGGTCGCCGTCGCCTACTTCGCCGTGCTGACCGTGTGGACCCTGGCCACCCTGCCCCGGGTCGCGGGCGCCGACAGCTGCACCAGGGGGTTCCTCGCCGCCGACCTCACCGTCGCGCTCACCGGCATCCTGCTCACGCCGGTCGCCGACGCCCACGAGCGGGTCCAGGCGGGCGGCCCGACGCTGCCGTCGATATGGACCGCCGGCGCCGTCCTCGCCTTCGCGATCAAGGGCGGCTGGCGCTGGGCGGCCCTCGCCTCCACGCTCGTCGCCGTCGCCAACCTGATCGAACGCGGCAGCCCCGCCCGCGACACCGTCCACAACGTCATCCTCGTCTGGGTCGCCTCCATCGCCATCGGCTACGTCGTCGAGGTCGCCCGCGCCTCCGAGCGCACCCTCGCCCGCGCCCTGGAGATCGAGGCCGCCACCCGCGAGCGGGAGCGGCTCGCCCGCGACATCCACGACGGCGTCCTTCAGGTGCTGGCGATGGTGCAGCGGCGCGGCGCCGTCATCGGCGGCGAGGCGGCCGAGCTGGGCCGCATGGCCGGCGAGCAGGAGGTGGCGCTGCGCAACCTCGTCTCCGGCGGCATGGTGCCGGTCTCCCGGGTGTCGTACGACGCCTCCCAGGGCGCCGTCGTACGGGCCGTGGAGGAGGACGACGACGCGGCCGGGGACGACCCCGTCGACCTGCGGGCGCTGCTCGCCCCGTACGCCGGCGCAGGCGTCAGCCTCGCCGAGCCCGGCGCCCCGGTGCCGCTCGCGCCCGGCGCCGCGCGCGAGGTCGCCGCGGCCGTCGGGGCCGCCCTGGACAACGTCCGCAAGCACGCCGGGGAGCACGCGCGCGCGTGGATCCTCGTCGAGGACGAGCCCGGCGAGATCGTGGTGACCGTACGCGACGACGGGCCCGGCATCCCCGAGGGCCGTCTCGCGCAGGCCGAGGGCGAGGGGCGGCTCGGCGTGGCCCAGTCGATCCGCGGCCGGCTGCGCGACCTCGGCGGCAGCGCGGAACTGATCTCCGTCCCGGGGCAGGGCACGGAGGTCGAACTGAAGGTACCGAAGGACACGGCGGACGCGGCGCGCGCGACGCACGCACGGGGGAAGGCCACGAGCGATGACTGAACAGCAGGCCCCGATCAGAGTCATGGTGGTCGACGACCACCCCATGTGGCGCGACGCCGTCGCCCGCGACCTCGCCGAGTCCGGCTTCGACGTGGTCGCCACCGCGGGCGACGGCGACCAGGCGGTGCGCCGCGCCAGGGCCGCCGGGCCCGACGTGCTGGTCCTCGACCTGAACCTCCCCGCCAAGCCCGGCGTCCAGGTCTGCAAGGAGGTCGTCGCCGACAATCCGGCGGTGCGGGTCCTCGTGCTGTCCGCGAGCGGCGAGCACGCCGACGTCCTGGAGGCCGTGAAGTCCGGCGCCACCGGCTACCTGCTGAAGTCGGCGTCCACCGAGGAACTCCTCGACGCGGTGCGCCGTACGGCCGCCGGCGACCCCGTCTTCACGCCGGGCCTCGCCGGTCTGGTCCTCGGCGAGTACCGCCGCCTGGCCTCCGAACCGGCCCCGGCCGCCGCCCCGGACGCGGACCAGTCCCGCGCCCCGCGGCTGACCGACCGCGAGACCGAGGTGCTGCGCCTGGTCGCCAAGGGCCTGAGCTACAAGCAGATCGCCGAACGCCTCGTCATCTCGCACCGCACGGTCCAGAACCACGTCCAGAACACCCTCGGCAAGCTGCAGCTCCACAACCGCGTGGAACTCGTCCGCTACGCCATAGAACGCGGACTGGACGACGAGTGATCCCACCCGAAGCGCCGTCCGCCCGCTAGCGTGGACCCGTCGGGACAACACGGCGGAGGGACATTCCCATCATGCGGGTCGGAGTACTGACCGGAGGCCGTGACTGCCCGGGGCTGAACGCCGTGGTCCGGGCCGTCGTCCGCAAGGGCGTGCAGGAGTACGGCTACGAGTTCGTCGGCTTCCGGGACGGCTGGCTCGGGGCGCTGGAGCGGGAGACCGTCCCCCTGGACATTCCCGCGGTGCGCGGCACGCTGCCCCGCGGCGGCACCATCCTCGGCTCCTCGCGCACCGACCCGCTGGCGCACGAGAACGGGGTCGGCCGCATCAAGGACACCCTCGCCGAGCTGGAGGTGGAGGCGCTCGTCACGATCGGCGGCCGGGACACCCTCGGCACGGCCGCGCGGCTCGCCGACGAGCACGGCGTTCCCTGCGTCGGCGTGCCCAAGACGATCGACAACGACCTGCCCGGCACCGACTACACGGTGGGCTTCGACACCGCCGTCGGCGTCGCCACCCAGGCCATCGACCGGCTGCACACCACCGCCGAGTCCCACAAGCGGGTGCTCGTCGTGGAGGTGATGGGCGGGGAGAGCGGCTGGATCGCGGTGCACTCCGGCCTGGCCGGCGGCGCCAACGTCATCCTCATCCCCGAGCAGCCCTTCGACGTCGAGCAGGTGTGCGGCTGGGTGACGTCCCGGTTCAGGGCGTCGTACTCGCCGATCGTGGTCGTCGCCGACGGGGCCGTGCCGAAGGAGGGCCGCGTGGTCCTCAGGGGCGGCGCGACCGGGCAGGTGCGGCTGTCGGGCGTGGGGGAGTGGCTGGCGGCGGAGATCGAGCACCGCACCGGCAAGGAGGCCCGCACCACGGTGCTGGGCCACACCCAGCGCGGCGGCTCGCCCAGTCCGTTCGACCGCTGGCTCGCCACCCGCTTCGGGCTGCACGCCGTCGACTGCGTCCGGGACCGCGCGTTCGGCACGATGGTCGCGCTGCGCGGCACGGACATCGTCCGCGTCCCCCTGCGGGAGGCGGTGGCCGGCCTGAAGCAGGTGGACCCGGCCCGCTACGCGGAGGTCGGCGTCTTCTTCGGGTGAGGTTCACCGCCCGCCCGGTCCGGGTGACGTTCCCCCGTCCGTCCCGCTCCACCCCCTTGGAGAACCCCGTGGAAATCCTGGCGTTCGGAGTGCAGGCCGACGAACGGCCCCTGATCGAGCGGGCGTTCCGGGAGCACCACCCGGTGCGCTGTCTGGACGTCTTCCTCAACCAGGACACCGCGCCCATCGCCGCCGGGCACGAGATCGTCTCCTCCAGCGTCAACGCCGACCTCGGCGCCGGCGTCCTGGAGATCCTCGCCGCCGGCGGCACCCGCATGGTCGCCCAGCGCTCCACGGGCTTCAACAACATCGACCTCGACGTCGCCGAGCGCCTCGGCATGACGATCGCCCGCGTCTCGTCCTACTCGCCGTACGCGGTCGCCGAGTTCGCCTGGACCCTCGCCATGGCCGTCAACCGCCGGGTCGTGCGCGCCTCCACCCGCACCCGCGACTCGACTTCCGCCTCGACGGCCTGATGGGCCGCGACATGCACGGCCGCACCGCCGGCGTCCTCGGCACCGGCAGGATCGGCGAGGCCTTCGCCCGCATCGCGCACGGCTTCGGCATGAGACTGCTCGGCTGGGACGTCGCCGAGAACCCGGCCTGCGTGGAGCTCGGCATGACGTACGTGCCCAAGGAGCG
Organism: Streptomyces sp. DH24; assembly: GCF_029813775.1. GTDB lineage: Bacteria > Actinomycetota > Actinomycetes > Streptomycetales > Streptomycetaceae > Streptomyces. The sequence continues at coordinate 249,240 of NZ_JARVKW010000005.1, forward strand.
GCTCCTGGCCGAGGCCGACCTGGTCAGCCTGCACGTGCCGCTGATGCCCGAGACGCAGCACCTGATCGACGCGGCAGCCCTGCGGGCGATGAAGGACGACGCGGTCCTGGTGAACTCCAGCCGCGGCGGCCTCGTCGACACCGCGGCCCTCGTCGCCGAGCTGCGCGCGGGCCGCTTCACGGGCGTCGGCCTCGACGTGTACGAGGCCGAGGCGGGCCTGTTCTTCCTCGACAAGTCCCTGGAGGCCATCGCGGACGACACCCTGGCCCGCCTCGTGACGTTCCCGAACGTCCTGGTCACGTCCCACCAGGCGTACTACACGGTGGACGCCGTGAACCAGATCGTCGACGCCACCGTGCGCAACGTCCTCGACTACCGGGCCGGCCGCCGCTCCGGCAACATGCTCGTGCCGCGCAGCTGACCGACCAGCTCGCGCACGATCGCGGCGCCGTTCAGCGTCAGCACCGACTCCGGGTGGAACTGCACGCCCGCGACCGCGTTCACCGGCGCGCCTCCGGCACGGCCCGGCCCCCGCAGCGCGTGCACCTCACCGTTCGCGGCCCGGCTCACCTCGATGTCGTGCGCGGCCAGCTCCCGCAACGCCTCGTCGTCGCAGCGCGCCACGAAGCTGTTGTAGAAGCCGACGGTCTCGCTCCGCCCGAACAGGTCGATCCGCGTCTGCGCCCCCTGGTACGGCACGTCCTTGCGGACGATCTCCAGCCCCAGCTCGGCCGCGATCAGCTCGTGCCCGAGGCAGACGCCGAGCACGCCGTGCCGGTGCTCGCGCAGCACCCGGGCGGTCAGCTCCCGCAGGAACCGCATCTTGGGGTCCGCGAGGTCCGAGGGGTCACCGGGGCCGGGGCCCAGCACGACCGGCCCGGCGTGCCCGAGCACCGCCTCCCGCAGCCCCGGCTCGTCGTAGCGCCGGACGGTCACCTCAAGGCCGGAGGAGCGCAGCACGTGCGCGAGCATCGCCGTGAAGGTGTCCTCACCGTCCACGACCAGCGCGTGCCCGGTCAGCGCCTCGGACCGGTCCTGCATCCGCAGCCAGAACGGCGCGAGCGAGGCCCGGCGCCCGTCCAGCGCCGCCCGCACCCGCGGGTCGTCGGCCAGCCGGGCCCCGGTCCGCTCCGCGCGCGGCCGGGACGGCCGTACCCCGAGCGCCGCCAGCACCCCGGCCGCCTTGGCGTGCGTCTCCGCCACCTCGCCCGCCGGGTCCGAACCGCGGACGAGCGTGGCGCCGACCGGCACCCGCAGCCGCCCGGCCGGGTCGATGTCGGCGGTACGGATGAGGATCGGCGAGTCGAGGGTCTGGGCGCCGCCCGCGTCCCTGCCGATCAGGGCCAGCGCGCCGGCGTAGTAGCCGCGCCCGCCGGACTCGTGCCGTTCGATGACCCGGCAGGCGTTCTGCACCGGCGACCCGGTGACGGTCGCGGCGAACATCGTCTCCTTCAGCACGTCCCGCACGTCCAGCGAGGACCGGCCGCGCAGCTCGTACTCGGTGTGCGCGAGGTGGGCCATCTCCTTCAGCCGGGGCCCGACGACGACGCCGCCCCTGTCGCCGACGGTGCACATCATCTTGAGCTCCTCGTCGACGACCATCGACAGCTCCTCGATCTCCTTGCCGTCGGCGAGGAAACCGAGCAGGTGCTCCGGGGTGGGCCCCTCGGCCGGGTAGCGGTAGGTCCCGCTGATCGGGTTCATCACGACCGTCCCGCCCGACATCCGCACATGCACCTCGGGACTCGCCCCGATCAGGGTCCGCTCCCCGGTGTGCACGACGAACGTCCAGTACGCGCCCCGCTCGCCCGCCAGCAGCCGCCGGAACAGCGCCAGCGCGTCGGCCCGCCCGAACCCGGGGATCTCCGCGCGGTAGGTCCGCCGGATCACGAAGTTGGCGCCCTCGCCCCGCCCGATCTCCTCGTCCAGCACCCGTCCGACGACGCGCTCGTACTCCTCGTCGGTCACGTCGAACCCGCCGTCCTCGACGCGCACGGCGCGGTCCGGCAGCGCGGCGAGCGCGTCGGCCATCGGGATCTCGTACGACTCCTCGGGTGTCAGCGCCAGCAGGGGCGTGCCGTCGTCGCGCACGTCGAAGCCGCGCTCGCGGATCTGCCGGAACGGCACCAGCGCGAGGCACACGTCGGGCAGGTCGGCGAGCCGGTCGTACCGCGCCACCGGCCCGAGCAGCAGCTCGACCACGTCGTGGTCGTGCCCGGGGGAGCGGCGGCGCAGCAGGGCGAACGGGCGGGAGTCGCCCGGCAGGTCGGTCAGATGCATGGTCGTCGTGGTCCTTCTGGGAAGGAGGGACGACCCGGGCCGTGAAACGCCGAAGGCCGCCCCTCGGGCGGCCTTCGCGAAGTCGGTGCGTACGCGCAGTCAGTGGGCCGCCGAGGGAGCGGTCCACCACCAGGTGCGGGTCGAGTGCGCGAACATACGGCGCACCCTACCCCAGGTCCGCGGGCGGTACGTCGCGTCTCACTTCCTGGGCACCGGGACGGAAGGCGGGACGCCACCCCGTAATGTTGAGGTCGTGACCGTGAACGCTAAGACCAGCCAGAGCGCTGGCAACACCTGGCGAAACCTGCCCGCGGCGCAGCAGCCCGAGTACCCCGACGCCGAGGCTCTGCGCGCAGCGATCGCGGACCTCGAGTCGTATCCGCCGCTCGTCTTCGCGGGCGAGTGCGACCAGCTGCGCGCCCGGATGGCGGCCGTCGCCAAGGGAGAGGCGTTCCTCCTCCAGGGCGGCGACTGCGCCGAGGCCTTCGACGCGGTGTCCGCCGACCACATCCGCAACAAGCTCAAGACACTGCTCCAGATGGGCGCCGTGCTGACGTACGCCGCCTCGGTGCCGGTCGTGAAGGTGGGCCGGATCGCCGGCCAGTACTCCAAGCCGCGCTCCAAGCCGACCGAGACCCGCGACGGCGTGACGCTCCCGACCTACCGGGGCGACTCCGTCAACGGCTTCGCGTTCACCGAAGAGGCCCGCGTCCCGGACCCCGAGCGGCTCAAGCGCATGTACCACGCGTCGGCGTCCACGCTGAACCTGGTGCGTGCCTTCACCACCGGTGGCTACGCCGACCTGCGCCAGGTGCACGCCTGGAACCAGGACTTCGTGAAGTCCTCGCCGTCCGGCCAGCGCTACGAGCAGCTCGCCCGCGAGATCGACAACGCGCTGAACTTCATGCACGCCTGCGGGGCGGACCCGGAGGAGTTCAAGACCGTCGAGTTCTTCTCGTCGCACGAGGCGCTGCTGCTGGACTACGAGTCGGCGCTCACCCGCGTCGACTCGCGCACCGGGCAGCTGTACGACGTGTCCGCGCACATGGTGTGGATCGGTGAGCGCACGCGGCAGCTGGACCACGCGCACATCGAGTTCGCGTCGCGCATCCGCAACCCGATCGGCATCAAGCTCGGCCCGACGACCACGGCCGAGGAGGCGCTGCAGTACATCGAGCGCCTGGACCCGGAGCGCGAGCCGGGCCGGCTGACCTTCATCGTCCGCATGGGCGCCGACAAGATCCGCGACAAGCTCCCGGAGCTGGTGGAGAAGGTCACGGCGTCCGGCGCGGTGGTGGCCTGGGTGACCGACCCGATGCACGGCAACACCTTCGAGGCTGCCTCCGGGCACAAGACGCGCCGCTTCGACGACGTGCTCGACGAGGTCAAGGGCTTCTTCGAGGTCCACAAGGAGCTCGGCACCCACCCGGGCGGCATCCACGTGGAGCTGACCGGCGACGACGTCACCGAGTGCGTGGGCGGCGGTGACGAGATCTTCGTCGACGACCTGCACCAGCGCTACGAGACGGCCTGCGACCCGCGGCTCAACCGCAGCCAGTCGCTCGACCTGGCGTTCCTGGTCGCCGAGATGTACCGCGACCAGTAGGCGCACGGGCACAGCGTGCTGTGGGGCGCGGATCACATTCGATCCGCGCCCCACCCCACTTTTACGCCACCTGCGCGGCGGGTAAGGTTAGGTTTGCCTCACCGAGAAAGTCGGGGACGGCACGACCTACGACCCCGCCCGGGAGGTGAGCCGCGTGTACGTCTGCAGTTGCTTCGGGATCACCGAACAGCAGGTGAAGCGGCACGCGGAGGACGGTGCCTGCACCCCCCGCCAGATAGCCTCGGCCTGCAAGGCCGGCACCGACTGCGGGTCGTGCGTGCGGCGCATCCAGGCCATCCTAGGCCGGGGCGCCTGCCCCCGCCGTGACCTCGCCGAACAGGGCATGCCGGTGCTGTCCGACCTCCCGACGGCCCAGGGTCTGGACGAGGCCGCCTAGGGCCTGTCGTTTGGACCGGCCGGGCTGTGAGGTGCTGCGGCTCTTGGCCGAGCCGTGCGTGCCGGACCCCGCGACGCCGGGATGATCCGTGCGACAGGCCCTAGCTCTCCGGCTGCTCGATGAGCTGCGCCAGGTAGAGCGCCTCGCCGAGCTTCTCGACCAGGTCGAGCTGGGTGTCGAGGTAGTCGATGTGGTGCTCCTCGTCCTCCAGGATCGACTCGAAGATGTTCGCGGACGTGATGTCGCCCTTTTCCCGCATCACCTTGATGCCGCGCTTGAGGCGGTCGATCGCCTCGACCTCGATCTGCCGGTCCGCCTCGAACATCTCCTTGACGGTCTGGCCCACCCGGACGTGGAACAGCCGCTGGTAGTTGGGCAGCCCGTCCAGGAAGAGGATCCGGTCGGTCAGGACCTCGGCGTGCTTCATCTCGTCGAACGACTCGTGCCGCGTGTACTTCGCGAGCTTCGTCCAGCCGAAGTTCTCCTGCATCTTCGCGTGCAGGAAGTACTGGTTGATCGCGGTGAGCTCGCCCGTGAGCTGCTCGTTGAGGAATTCGATGACCTCGGGGTCGCCCTGCATCGCAGAGGCTCCTTCCAGGCGGGGGGAACTGGCGGGTTGCGCCGCATGATTGCACCGCCGGAGAAGATCGTCCAGTAAGTCTGTGCTTAGTAAGTAAGGGCAGGCTTAGTCCGGATTGATGCGAAATGGCCGCACTCTCCGCGGCGCGGGCGGGGCCGGTCAAGTCCATCGCCCGAGGTCTGTCAGGATGGAGCCATGGGTCAGCCGGCGGAGCGCGAATCGGGAGAGCGCGATTCACAGGGAGTGGCACAGCCCGAGCTTCCCCCGGGGCAGCGGCTCCAGCGGGGCTGGCCGGTCACCCACTACGGGCCCGTCCCCAAGTTCCGCCCCGAGCGCTGGGAGTTCCGGGTCTTCGGCGCCACCGCCGGCGGCGAGAAGCACTGCTGGAACCACGACGAGTTCACGGCCCTGCCGTACACCACCGTCGTCGCCGACCTGCACTGCGTCACGAAGTTCAGCATGCTCGGCGCCGAGTGGGGCGGCATCCCCGCCCGCACGATCCTCGACATCGCGCCGCCCGCGCCCGAGGTCACCCATGTGATGGTGTGGGCCGAATACGGCTTCAGCTCCAACCTGCGGCTGACCGACTTCGCCGCCGACCGCACCCTGTTCGCCACCCACAAGGACGGCGAGCTCCTCACCGCCGAACACGGCTTCCCGCTGCGCCTGATCGTGCCGCACCTGTACGCCTGGAAGGGCCCGAAATGGGTGCGCGGCGTCGAGTACATGACCGCCGACCGCCGCGGCTTCTGGGAGGAGCGCGGCTACCACAACGTCGGCGACCCGTGGAAGGAACAGCGCTACTCCTACCAGGAGCAGCCCGGTGAGGGCCCCGAGCTCTGACTCAGCCGGCGGCCTCTCTCAGCTTCTTCAGGCGCTCCACGTCCGCCGCGTGGCCCTCCTTGCCGCCGGGCGTCTCGATGACCAGCGGCACGCCCTCGGTCGCGGGATGCGTCATCAGCGCACGGAACGGGTCCTCGCCGATGTGACCGGCGCCGATGTTCGCGTGGCGGTCCTTGTGGGCGCCCACCACGTCCTTCGAGTCGTTGGCGTGGATCAGCTTCAGCCGGCCCGGCCCGACCGTGTCCACCAGCAGGTCCAGCGTCCGGTGCATGCCGCCCGGGCCGCTCAGGTCGTGCCCGGCCGCGAAGACGTGGCAGGTGTCCATGCACACGCCCAGCTTCGGATGGGCGTCCAGCGCCTCGAAGTACGGCCCGAAGTCCCAGGTCCGCGAGCACAGCGAGGAGCCCTGCCCGGCCGTGGACTCCAGCAGCAGATACGGATCGTCGTCGTGGGTCAGCTCGTCCAGCAGCGGCAGCAGATGCTCACGGACCTGCCTCAGCGCCACCGGCCGGTCCCGGCCGCCCGTCGCGCTGCCCGTGTGCACGACCACGCCCAGCGCCCCGATCGCCCGGCCGCGCCGCAGCGAGTGCCGCAGCGACTCCACCGAGCGCTCGACGGTCGCCTCCGTGTGGGAGCCGAAGTTGATCAGATAGGGGGCGTGCACGTACGCCGGGATCGCCTCCGCCTCGCACGCGGCGCGGAACGCCTCGTCCTGGCGCGGATTGCCGGCCGGGGTGGCCCAGCCGCGCGGGTTGGCGACGAAGACCTGCACGGTCTCGGCACCGAGCTCACGGGCGTACGACAGACCGACGGAGTGGAGACCGCCGGCGACGGGGACATGGCCGCCGACGGGATTGCGGGAACGGCCGGACTGCTGACTCTTCACCCGATCAGGGTGTCATGCCGCCCGGCCCGCCCCGTCAGCGGATCTCGATGGTGACGGTCGACCCCTTGGGGGCCTTCTCCCCGCCCGCCACGGACTGCCCCTCGACGGTGTCGCCGAACAGGCCGAGCAGGCCGCGGTCCTCCTCCACCTCGAACCCGGCCGCCTCCAGCTCCCGCCTGGCGTCGTCCACACTGTCGCCGACCACGTCCGGGACCTCGACCATCTCCGGGCCCTTGGACACCGTCAGCGTCACCGTGTCGCCCTCGGCGGCCCGGCTGTCGGGCGCCGGGGTCTGCCGGGCCACCCGGCCCTTGTCGTACGCGGAATTGACCCGCTCGGCGGCGATCTTCACCTTCAGGCCGGCCTCCGTCAGCTCGGCCCGCGCATCGTCGAGGTCGTCGCCGGTGACGTCCGGCACGTCGATCGGGCTGCCCTTGCTGACGCTGAGCGCGACGGCCGAGCCCGCGCGGACCGTGGTGTTCGTCACCGGGGCCGTCGAGATCACGAAACCCCGGGGAACGTCGTCGCTGAACCCCCGCGTGACCATGCCCGGCTCCAGGCCGTCCTGCTTCAGCACCGCGCGGGCCTTGTCGAGCCGGTAGCCGGCGAGGTCCGGCACCTTCACGTTCTTCGGGCCGTCGGAGATCGTCAGCGCCACGGAGTCGTTCTGCCGTATGCGGCTGCCCGCCTCCGGGTCCGTGCTGATGACCGTGCCCCGCTTCACCGTGTCGCTGTAGGCGTGCCGCACCGTGCCCACGTCGAGCCCGGCCTCCTCCAGCCGGTCCCTGGCCTGCGCCTCCGTCTTCGTCAGCAGCGGTGGGACCTTCGTGAACTGGCCGGAGTTGATGTACCAGACGCCCGCGCCGACGCCGAACACCAGCAGCACCGCCAGCACGACCGCCAGCGGACCGCGCCCGCGCAGCCCCGGGCCGCGGCGCGGGAGGGGCGGCGGCGGGGACTGGAGACGGCTGGTGCGGTGCACGCCCGCCGCCTCGTCGTCCTCGTCGACCGGCAGCGGACGGGGCACCGTCAGCGCGCGCGGGATCACGCTCGTCCGGTCCTCGGCGATGTCGTGGTCCGAGGTGAGCGCCAGCGGCGGCACCGCGTCCAGCTGGGCGGCACCGAGCGCGGCACGCGCCTCGCGGGTCTGGGCGAGCAGCGCCACCGCGTCGTGCGGCCGGACGTCCGGGGTGCGGGCGGTCGCCGACGCCACCAGCTCGTCCAGCTCGTACGCCATGCCGGGCACGGCGGCCGACGGCGGCGGCACGTCCTCGTGCAGGTGCTTGTAGAGCACGATCGCGGGGGAGTCCCCGTCGTGCGGCTTGTCGCCGGTCAGCATCTCGTAGAGGACGACGCCGCACGCGTAGACGTCGACGCGCGGGTCCGCCGTCCCGCTCTCTATCTGCTCGGGCGCGAGATACGCCACCGTGCCGAGCACGGTCCCGGTGGTGTTCGTCACCGTGTCCACGGCCCGTACGAGACCGAAGTCGGCGACCTTGACCCGGCCGTCGTCCCCTATGAGGACGTTCTCCGGCTTCATGTCCCGGTGCACGAAACCGGCGCGGTGGGCGGCGCCCAGCGCGGCGAGCACCGGCTCCAGGATGTCGAGCGCGGCCCGTGGCTGGAGCGCGCCGCGCTCGCGCAGCACGTCGCGCAGGGTGCAGCCCGCCACGTACTCCATGGCGAGGTAGACGTACGGGCCGTCGGTGCCCTGGTCGAAGACCTGCACCACGTTGGGGTGGGCGAGGCGCGCCACCGACTTCGCCTCGCGGATGAAGCGCTCGACGAACGACCCGTCGGCCGCGAGCGACGGATGCATCACCTTGAGCGCGAGCACGCGGTCCAGGCGGGTGTCCACGGCCCGGTAGACCGTGGCCATCCCGCCGACCGCGATGCGCGCCTCGACGCGGTACCGCCCGTCGAGCAGCTGCCCGACCAGAGGGTCCTGAAGGGTCGTGTCCACGCAGGTGAGTGTACGAGCCGCCACTGACGCCCAAGCCCGCACCGGAGCTCTGCAGCCGACCTGTGACGCTTCCCACGGAGGGGACGGCCACCGCGGAGGAAGGCGGCCGACGGCGCTCAGCCCGAAGGAGGTCGCTCCACATCCCGGCCGGCCGGGAGCGGGTGGTGCGCCGGTGGGAGAGAAGCCTGGAAAGCCGGCCGCTCCGGGTCCAGCACCGCCCGGCCCTCCGCGGGAGACGACGCCTCCGCGAAATGCCGCCGGGGAATCCGCCCCGCCCGGTACGCCAGCCGCCCCGCCTCCACGGCGCACCGCATGCCGGACGCCATCAGCACCGGCTCCCGCGCCCGCGTGACCGCCGACGCGAGCATCACGCCCGCGCACCCCAGCTCCATCGCCAGCGCCACGTCGGACGCCGTCCCCGCACCCGCGTCCAGGATCACCGGCACACGCGCGTGCTCGACGATCAGCTGGAAGTTGTGCGGGTTGCGGATCCCGAGCCCGGACCCGATGGGCGACCCGAGCGGCATCACGGCCGCACAGCCGACGTCCTCCAGCTTCCGCGCCAGCACCGGGTCGTCGTTCGTGTACGGCAGCACGGTGAACCCGTCGTCCACCAGCGTCTCCGCCGCGTCCAGCAGCTCGATCGGGTCCGGCAGCAGGGTCCGCTCGTCGGCGATGACCTCCAGCTTGATCAGATCCGTACCGAGCGCCTCCCGGGCCAGGCGCGCGGTCAGCACCGCCTCGCCCGCCGTGAAGCAGCCCGCCGTGTTCGGCAGCACCCGGATGCCGAGCCTGTCCAGCACCGACAGCACGGACCCGTGCACCGACGGGTCCACCCGCCGCATCGCGACGGTCGTGAGCTCCGTGCCGGAGGCCACCAGCGCGCGCTCCAGCACGTCGAGGCTGGGCGCCCCGCCGGTGCCCATGATCAGACGGGACGTGTAGGACGTACCGCCGAGGACGAAGGGATCGTCGGCCATGGTCAGCCTCCTTGGACGGCGGTGAGGACCTCGACGCGGTCGCCCTCGGACAGGGGCGTCGACGGCCACTCGGTGCGGGGGACGACGGTTTCGTTGAGGGCGGCGGCCACGCCGGACGGCGCCGCGGTGAGCGACTTCACGACGGTGTCGAGAGCCGTGCCGGGCGGGATCTCCCGGGGCTCCCCGTTGACCGAGATGTTCATGCGGGCTGCTCCGTGAGTCGTGCGGACCGCTCCGTGGGCGCGGTGCCGAAACGCTTCGGGGTGAAGGGCCTGGCTTCCTCGGGCAGTTCCCCGGTGGCCAGCGCGTGCGCCACGGCGTCGCCGGTGACCGGCGTGAGCAGCACGCCGTTGCGGTAGTGCCCGGTGGCCAGCAGCAGTCCCGGCAGCTCGGTCGGGCCGAGCAGCGGCGCGTTGTCCGGGGAGCCGGGACGCAGCCCGGCCCGGGTCTCCGTCAGGGGCAGCTCGGTGATGCCCGGCACCAGCTCGTGCGCGTCCCGCAGCAGCTCGTACACGCCGCCCGCGGTGACCGTGGTGTCCCAGCCCAGCTCCTCCGTGGTCGCGCCGACCACCAGCTCGCCGTTCTCACGGGGCACCAGGTACACCTGGCCGCCGCGCACGACGGCGCGCACGGTCCGGCTCAGGAACGGCGCGTACCGCTGCGGCACGGCCAGCCGTACGACCTGCCCCTTCACGGGACGCACCGGCGGCAGCACGGCGTCCGGCACACCGGCGAGCCGCCCGCTGAGGCTGCCCGCGGCGAGGACGACCTGACCGCCGCCCAGCCCGGTGCCGTCGGCGGTGACGACGCCGGTGGCCCGGTCGCCCAGGGTCGTGAGCCGCTCGGCCCACTGCCGGTGGAACACCACGCCGGTCCGTTCGCAGGCGGCCACGAGCGCGCGGGCCAGGCGCCGCGGGTCGACCTGGTGGTCGCCGTCGACCCGCAGGCCGCCGCGCACGCCGGGCGCGAGCATCGGCTCCAGACGCCGGCACTCCCGCCCCGACAGCCACTCCGACTCAAGGCCGGACTGCTGCTGGAGGGCGTGCAGTTCACGCAGGTGGGCGCGGTCGTCGGAGTCCAGCGCGACGGCGAGCGTGCCGCAGCGGCGGTAGCCGAGGCCGTGTCCGGTGAGGTCGGTGAGCTCCGCCGCGAAGTCCGGGTAGCGGCGGGCCGACGCCAGGTTGAGGGCGAGCAGGGTCTGCTCGCCGTGGTGCAGTTCCGTGACGGCGGCCAGCATCCCGGCGGCCACCTGCGCGGCTCCGCCGCCGGGCTCGGGATCGACGACGGCCGTGGCGAACCCGCGTTGCGCGGCCCGCCAGGCCGTCACCAGGCCGATGATTCCGCCCCCTACGACGAGGACGTCTGGTGTGCGCGTGGGCGACATGGGCGTCCAGCCCCTCCCTTCGCCGGCATGACCCGGATCAGGTTCGTACGGTCGGAGGCCGCCAGCCTCCCTCTCAGCCCGGTGCGTCCGGGCTCCCGCGAGTGCTTTACGGTGGCCACCTTAGGCCCTGTCGTCCGGCCTTCGCAGCTCGCACCGTGCAAGGGAGCCTCAGCCGTGGCACGTTCGCTCGACGGTCTGGTCCTCGCCCCCGTCGCCGACCAGGCCCCCGGCCAGGTGGGCACCCGCACCCGCTTCGCCTACCACGAGAACGACGGCGAGATCTGGGCCGACTACGCGGGCGGGGACGTCGTGCGCGGGCACCTCGTGGGCACCCGGCGCGGCGACCGGCTGGACTTCCGCTACGTCCAGCTCAAGCGGGACGGGACGACCTCCTCCGGGCACTGCGTGTCGACCGTCGTCGAGCTTCCCGACGGGCGTGTGCGCCTGGACGAGACCTGGGAGTGGGAGTCGCAGGAGGGCGGCGGGACCAGCGTTGTGGAGCAGGTCACGTGCCCGGCCACTGACTGACGGTTCGTCAGGTGTCTATGGTGATCGGGTGAGCGAGCAGACGCAGGACCGGGCAGGGGACACGCCGCGCCGCGTGGTCGTCGTGGGCGCGGGCATGGCCGGCGTGCAGACCGCCGTCGCCCTGCGGGAACAGGGCTTCACCGGCACCGTGACGCTGATCGGCGCCGAACCCCACCAGCCGTACGACCGGCCGCCGCTGTCCAAGGCCGTCCTGCTGGGCACGGCCGAGCATTCCGCCTTCGACGTCGACTTCGAGGCGCTCGGCATCGAACTCCGGCTCGGCCGCGAGGTGCTGGGCGTCCGCCCCGCCGACCACGCACTCGACACCGCCGAGGGGCCGGTGCCGTACGACGTCCTCGTGCTGGCCACCGGCGCCGAACCGATGCGTCTGCCGGGCGCCGAGGGCGTGCCCGGCGTCCATCTGCTGCGCACCCTCGACGACGCCGAACGGCTGCGGCCCGTGCTCGCCCGGCAGCACGACATCGTGGTCGTCGGCGCCGGCTGGATCGGCGCCGAGTTCGCCACGGCGGCGCGCGAGGCGGGCTGCGCGGTGACCGTGGTGGAGGCGGCGGAGCGGCCCCTCGCGGGCGCGCTGCCCGCCGAGGTGGCCGAGCCGATGGCCGCCTGGTACGCCGACGCCGGTGCCGTCCTGCGCACGCACACGCGCGTGGCGCGCGTCGAGCCCGGTGCGGTGCTCCTCGACGACGGCTCGCGCATCCCGGCCGGTGCCGTCGTCGTCGGCATCGGCGCCCGCCCCGCCACCGCCTGGCTCGCCGGCTCCGGCATCGCCCTGGGCGCGCGGGGCGAGGTGGTCGCCGACGAGCAGCTGCGCACCTCGGCGCCGGACGTCTACGCGGTCGGCGACTGCGCCTCCTTCCCGTCCGGGCGCTACGGCGAGCGGCTGCTGGTGCACCACTGGGACAACGCGCTCCAGGGCCCGCGCACGGTGGCCCGGAACATCGTCGGCGGCGCGATCGGCCAGACCCCCGCCGTCTACGACCCGGTGCCGTACTTCTGGTCCGAGCAGTTCGGGCGCTTCGTGCAGTACGCCGGCCATCACACGGCCGCCGACACCGCCCTGTGGCGCGGCGACCCGTCCGGACCGGCCTGGAGCGTCTGCTGGCTGCGCGACGACCGGCTGGTCGCCCTGCTCGCGGTGGGACGGCCGAGGGACCTGGCCCAGGGCCGGCGGCTGATCGAGGCGGGCGCCGTGCTGGACCCGCGGCTGCTCGCGGACCCGGCGCGGCCCCTGAAGGCGGCGACGGCCTGACACCCGCGCCACAGCCCCTGTACACGGTGGGTGCGCGCGCCGACGCGGGGGGCTCCGGCTTCCGACTGTCAGTGGCAGATGGCAGGCTTGATTCCGTGACCGAGATTGACGCAAAGATCGATGCTCTCGTCCCCGCCTGGCTCACCCTCCCCGACATCGCCGAACAGCTCGGCGTCGAGGTGACGCGTGTGCGGCAGCTGGTCAAGGACGGCCAGCTCATCGCCGTACGCCGCGGTGAGAACCGCGCGCTGCACGTACCCGCCGCCTTCATCGACGGGGACAAGGTCGTCAAGGGCCTGTCCGGAACCCTGACGCTCCTGCGGGACGACGGCTTCACGGACGAAGAGATGCTGGAGTGGCTCTTCACCCCCGACCCGAGCCTGCCCGGCACGCCCGCGCAGGCCCTGAGCGAGAATCGCGGCACGGAGGTGAAGCGCCGCGCCCAGGCGCTCGCCGTCTGAGCCCGAGCCCGACCTGACATACCGTCCGGCGTACGGGCCGGCCCCGCCCGGGTCCCGGCCCCGGACCGGCACGGCCCGCCCGCGCCCCGGTGCTGGCCCGGCCCGTACGCCACAGACACCGTGCGTCACGAGACACCGTGCGTGACGCACGCGCGTGTGCCACCGACGGCACACCTGCCCGCGCACCGAACCCCGGGGGGACCCACGCATGCCCGACACCGCCACCGCACGCGCCGCGCTCGGCGACGCCCGTGTCTACCTCTGCACGGACGCCCGCAAGCGCCAGGGCGACCTGCCCGAGTTCCTGGACGCGGTCCTCGCCGGCGGGGTCGACATCGTGCAGCTGCGCGACAAGGGCATGGAGGCCGCCGAGGAACTGGAGCACCTGAAGGTCTTCGCCGACGCCTGCGCCCGGCACGGCAGGCTCCTCGCGGTCAACGACCGCGCGGACGTCGCCCACGCCGCCCGCGCCGGCGTCCTGCACCTCGGCCAGGGCGACCTCCCGGTCCCGGCCGCGCGCGCGATCCTCGGTGACGAGATCCTGATCGGCCGCTCCACGCACGCCGAGTCCGAGGCCGCGGCAGCCGCCGCCCAGGACGGCGTGGACTACTTCTGCACCGGCCCGTGCTGGCCCACCCCGACCAAGCCCGGCCGCCACGCACCCGGCCTGGACCTGGTGCGGTACACGGCCTCCCTGGGCACCGACCGCCCCTGGTTCGCCATCGGCGGCATCGACCTCGGCAACCTGGACCAGGTGCTGGAGGCCGGCGCCCGCCGGGTCGTCGTCGTCCGGGCGATCACCGAGGCGGACGACCCCGGAGCGGCGGCGGCGGAGTTCGCCGAGCGGTTGCGCGAGGCGTAGGCGGGTCCTCGCAGGGCCTGTGGACCCGGTTCGGGGCCCACATGTCCAAGGGGTGGACAAGAAGTGGACAATTCGGGCAAATTTCCGGCATTCGGTTGGGGGACCGTCACCGCCTGACTAACCTGCGGGTATGGCCCTCGGAACCGCATCCACCAGGACAGATCGCGCGCGAACGGTGCGCGACATCCTCGCCGGCGGCAAAACGACGTACTCCTTCGAGTTCTCGGCGCCGAAGACGCCCAAGGGCGAGCGAAACCTGTGGAGCGCGCTGCGCAGGGTCGAGGCGGTCGCGCCCGACTTCGTCTCCGTGACCTACGGCGCCGGCGGCTCGACGCGCGCCGGCACGGTCAAGGAGACCCAGCAGATCGTCGCCGACACCACGCTCACCCCGGTCGCCCACCTCACCGCGGTCGACCACTCCGTCGCCGAACTGCGCAACATCATCGGGCAGTACGCCGACGCCGGCATCCGCAACATGCTCGCGGTGCGCGGCGACCCGCCCGGCGACCCGATGGGCGAGTGGGTCCCGCACCCGCGGGGACTGACGTACGCGGCCGAACTCGTCCGGCTCATCAAGGAGTCGGGCGACTTCTGTGTGGGCGTCGCGGCCTTCCCGGAGATGCACCCGCGCTCCGCCGACTGGGACACCGACGTCGCGCACTTCGTCGACAAGTGCCGGGCCGGCGCCGACTACGCGATCACCCAGATGTTCTTCCAGCCGGAGTCCTATCTGCGGCTGCGTGACCGAGTCGACGCGGCCGGCTGCGACACCCCGGTCATCCCCGAGGTCATGCCCGTGACCAGCGTGCGGATGCTGGAGCGGCTGCCCAGGCTGAGCAACGCCTCGTTCCCGGACGCCCTGAAAGAGCGGATCCTCGCAGCGAAGGACGATCCGGCGGCTGTACGCTCCATTGGCATCGAGTTCGCCACGGAGTTCTGCGCGCGACTGCTGGCCGAGGGAGTCCCCGGACTGCACTTCATCACGCTGAACAACTCCACGGCCACGCTGGAAATCTACGAGAACCTGGGCCTGCACCACCCGCCGCGGGCCTAGACCGGTCGCACGGGTATACGACACACTGCGTAGCGGCCACTGGGAGAGGGGCGTACATGGGCTGGACGGTCCTCTACATCGCGTTCGGCATCGTCGCGTTGTGGCTGCTGGGCGAGGTGCTGCTGCAGTACAAGGCACGCCTGCGCTGGCGGCTGCTGGCATTCGCCGGGTTCCTCGGTGTCGTCCTCGGTGTACTCATCCCGTCCGTCGTCGTGATCGGACTGGGCGCCGCCGCCTTCGCGGTCGGCCAGACCTACGTCACGCTGTCGTTCCGCAGCGGCTTCGCGGCCGGCTGGGCGGTCAACGCGCCCGCCCTCAGCAGCAAGACCCGACGCTACGACCGCGACCGCCAGGAGCCCTCCCCGGAGGACTCCGGACTCGCCGGCGAGAGCGAATACGGCGACGGCACGCGCACGCGGAGTGACGGCGACCGGCCCTACGGGACCGACGACTACGACCGCGACGACGTCTTCACGCCCGCCCGCCCCACCGCCGACCCGACGCCCGCCGAGTCGACCGCGGTGTACGCGCCGCAGCCCCTGCCCGACGACACCGGCTCCTACGGCGTGTACGCCGACACCGGCTACCCCCAGGGCGACCCGCAGCACGCGGCGGCCGCCCAGGGCGCCGACCAGAACTACGCCTACGGCTACACCGGCTACGACCAGAACTACGGCTACGACGCCACGGGCCAGCAGCAGTACGCCGCCTACTCCGACCCGTACATCGGCACCCAGACCTACGGCGGCGCCCCGTACGACCCGGCGGCCTACGGCCAGCAGGCGTACGGACAGCAGGACTACACCCAGGACCAGTACGCCGCGGGCTACGGCGGCGAGACCCCGCCCGGCGGCGTGTGGGTGCCGCAGCAGCGCAGCACCGACGACCCCTACGGCGGGGAACTGCCGCCCGAGCAGCCCTACCCGTACCAGGGCGAGCAGCCGCAGCAGCCGACGCAGGGCACCGGGTACGACGAGCAGTACCGCTACTGAGCGGCGCCGCCGGCCGAGCGGTGCCGCCCGCGCTCACTGCGAGCCGCGGAACTCCGGCCCCTCCACGATCAGCCCGGCCACCAGCGCGCCCGACATCCCCGCGTGCGGCAGCCCGCCGCCCGGATGGGCCCAGCCGCCGACGGTGAACAGACCCGGCAGGCGGGTGCTGTTCGACGGGTGCAGCAGCCGCCCCTCGGCCGCGGCCAGGGCCGGCGCGGGAACCGCACCGCCTTCCGCGGCGGTCTCCGCGGCGATGTCGGCCGGCGTGCGCACCTCGTGCCACAGGATGCGGTCGCGCAGGCGGGGGACGGCCCGCTCCGCCGCGGCGATCATGCCGTCGGCGTGGTGCTCGAAGCCCTCGGACCCGGCCCCGCCCCGCTCGCCGGACCGGGCGGGCACCGTCGACGTCAGCGTCACGGCCTCGTGACCGGCGTCCGGAACCAGCTCGGGGTCGTCGGGCCGCAGGACCGTCACCGTCGGAGGACCGACCGCGCCGGGCGGCGTACCGAACAGCGCGTCCAGCTCCGCCTCCCGGTCCGTCGCGTGCACCACCGTGCGGTGCGCCGTCCCCTCCGGCCGCGCCCCGCGCAGCGCCAGCAGCACCGTGAGCCGGCTCGCCGGCCCGCGCTGCGGCGGGACCCCGGCGCCCTCGCGCACCGCCGACTGTCCGGCGAGCCGGTCCAGCACGCCCGGCGCCGCACCGGCGACCACGTAGTCGGCCTCCGCCACTTCCTGGCCGGCCAGCTCCACGCCCGCCACCCGGCCGTCCTTCTCCACGATCGCGGTCACCTCGGCGCCGAAGCGGAACTCCACCCGGCGCGCCACGCACCGGTCGTGCACCGCGCGGGCCAGCTCCCGCAGCCCCCCGCGCACGTACCACATGCCGAAGGCGTGCTCCATGTACGGCAGCACGGCCGCGCTCGCCGGCGTGAGGCGCGGGTCCAGGCCGTACGCGAGGGCGTGGCTCTCCAGCAGGGCGGCCAGCCGCGCGTCCCGCAGCTCCCACGCGGCGACCTCGGCGAGCGTGCCGGCCCGGCGGGTGCGCAGCAGCCGCTTGTGCGGCACCGCCGGATACGGCTCCCGCTCGGCCAGCACCTGCCAGTTCGGCCACAGCGGCTCCTCCAGCAGCGGCCGGCGCGTGCGGTCCCAGGCCTCGCGGGCGCGCACCAGGAAGTCGCCCCAGCGGCGGCCCGCGCCCTCGCCCAGCGCCTCGTCCAGGGCCGCGACGACACCCGCGCGTGAGGCGTTCGGCAGGGCGACCCGTGTGCCGTCCGCGAAGACGTGCCGCGAGGACGGGTCGACCTGGACCAGATCGACGCAGGCCTCCAGCGGCTCCTTGCCGGTCTTGACGAACAGGTCGCGCCAGACGGCGGGCAGCGGCAGCAGCCCCGGACCCGTGTCGAAGGAGAAGCCGTCCCGCGTCACGCGGCGCAGCGCCCCGCCGTACGTGTCCGTCCGCTCGTACACCGTCACCCGGTGGCCCGCGACGGCCAGCCGGGCGGCGGCAGCCATCGCGCCCATCCCGGCGCCGATCACCGCAATCCGTGCCATGACCGCGACTTTATCCGCCCCCACCGACAGTCCCGCCGCGGGCCTGTGAACAGCGGCTTTCCGGTCCTCGCCGGGTGGTGCCTGCCGGTGTCGGCCATGCCGGGGGAGTACCGGCGCGGACGCGCTCGGCACCAGGCGCGGCGCGGGCCCGCGGTGGCCGGTGCGCAGACCTGAGTACATGTACCTAGAACGACAGTTGAGTACGCGCGCGGATGGGTGCGGGCCCGCTCGAACGAGAGAGTGGAGGCACGGAGAAGGGGCGCGGCACCGGCACCGGCGACACGGGGCGCCGGAACGGTGCGGCCCTCGATCCGCTCCTTCCGCCGGCCGGCGGTCGGCGGGAGCGAGGCACGGGGGAGACCCGGGGGACGACCGGAAACGGGGTTCGACGGGGGGACGTACGGGGGAGCAGGGGAAGCGCCGGTCCGACGGCGGCCCGCGGGGGACGCGGCCACGACGGACCGGCGCTTTCACGTGCGCGGCCGGTCAGCCGCGGCCGCTCACCCGGCCCTGCAGCAGGCGGGACAGCGCCGCGTGCACGTCGTCCAGGGAGCGCTCCGGCTGGAAGGCCTGCCAGTCGAGCGCGGCCACCAGCACCATGCCGACCAGCGCCGCCGCCGTCAGCGGCACGTCGATCTCCTCGCTGAACTCGCCGCCGGCCACCCCGTCGCGCAGCACGCCCTCGACGACCGCGACGGCCTCCTGACGGACCACCATCAGCGTGGACTGCCAGGCGCGGTTGGTGCGCCACAGCTCCGCCACGTACAGCTGGGTGAAGGCCGGGTAGCGGTCGATGAAGACGAGCCCCGCGCGGATCATCGCGTCCAGGGCGTCGACCTTGCTGCCGCCCTCGCGCGCGGTGCGCTCGGCCGCCTCCCGAAGAGACGCGGTCAGGAGGCCGACGCCGTGCCGCAGCAGTTCCTCGAACAGGACGGACTTGCTCGCGAAGTTGTAGTAGACCGTGCCCTTGGCGACTCCGGCCCGCTCGGCGATCTCGTCCACCGTGGTGGCGGAGAAGCCCTGCTCGGCGATGAGCGTGACGGCCGCCTCGTAGAGCTTCTGCCGGGTGATCTCACGGCGGGTCCTGCCGCCCGACGTGGCGCTGCTGCTTTCCATGGCCCCGATTCTCACAGGTACGGGGCCCTTCTCGGGCACGGTCGGCGCGGTCACAGGGTCAGCTCCGGGTGCAGCCGGTCCAGTGTCCACACCTGACGCCGGCGGGCCGACAGGGCGGTCAGCGCGAGCGCGCCCGCGGTGAACGCCACCAGCACCGCGCACGCCTGCCACACGGGGCCGAGTCCGCCGCCCGTGATGAGCCTGCGGAGCGCGTCCACGACGTGGCTCATCGGCAGGAAGGGATGCAGCGCGTTGAAGAAGCCGGGACTGGTCTGCACGGGGTAGGTGCCGCCCGCCGAGGTCAGCTGGAGCATCAGCGCCGCCAGGACGAGGATCCGGCCCGCCGCGCCGAAGCGGGCGTTCAGCCACTGCACGATCGCCGCGAAGCACGCCGTCACCAGGAACAGGAAGCCCACCGTGCCGGCCGCCCGCGCCATCCGCAGCCCCACCGCCCAGTGCAGCACCGACATCAGGGCCACCGTCTGGAGCACCCCGATCGCCACCACCGGCAGCCAGCCCGCCAGCGCGATCCGCCACGCCGGGGCGCCCGCGGCGAGCGCGCGCCGGTTCAGCGGCGCGATCACCATGTACGCCACCATCGCGCCCACCCACAGGGACAGCGGGATGAAGTACGGGGCGAAGCCGGTGCCGTAGTTGGGCGCCTTGTGCAGGTCCTCGGACACCAGCCGGACGGGGTCCGCCATGACGTCCGTGCGCCGGTCGCGGTCCTTCTCGCCGTAGTCGGGGATCTGCTTCGCGCCGTCGTGCAGACCGCCCGCGAGCTTCCCGGAGCCGTCCACCAGCTTGTACATGCCGCCGTTCAGGTCCTGCGCGCCCGTGCTGAGGGCGCCGACGCCCTCGTCCAGGTCCGCCGCGCCCGTCTCGGCGCCGCCGAGGCCCTTGTTGAGCTTCTTTGCGCCCGCCGCGACCTTCCCGGCGCCCTCGTTCAGCTTGTTGATCTTCTTCACGGCCGCGTCGAGGTCCTCCGACAGGTGCGGCGCGTGGTCGGCGAGCGCTCGCGCCTGCTGCTGGAGGGTCGCGAGGTGCTTGTCCAGCCGCTTGAGGTCGCCGTTGTGGTCGGCGACCAGCGTGTTGAGATCGTCCGCGACGACCGCCACGCCGGCCGCGGCGTCCCTGGCCTTCTCCAGGTCGGCGCAGGCCGCGTCGGGGAGTACGGGGTCGTCGCAGCGCGTCCGGTGGATCGCGGTCAGCGTGTCGGCCGCGGCGTGGGCCGTCTTCGCCGCGCCGGGCGCCCGTTCGGCCAGCGTGTCCAGGTTGTCGCGGATCGCGCCGGACGAGTCGGCCACGAGCCGGGCCGTGTCCCCGATGGTCTTCTCGTTGTCCTTCAGGAACGGGCCCGCCTTGCCCGCGAACCCGTTGACCAGGTCGGCGAGCGTCTGCGTGCCGTCGGCGACCTGCCGGGAACCGGACTGCAGATCGCCCGCGCCCGTGTGCAGCTTCTTCAGGCCCTTGGACAGCTTGCCGCTGCCGGCCTTGGCGTCCGCCAGTCCGTCGGCGAGGTCCTTGGCGCCCTTCTCGGCCCTGCCTATGCCGCCCTTGAGCCGGTCGGCGCCCTTGGCGGCCTTCACCGTCTCGCCGTGGATGTCGGAGAAGGAGATGAAGATCCGGTCCAGGAACGACCGGGACGCCTTCGTCGACGCGGCCTGCCGCACCTCGCTGAAGACCGTCCGCGAGATCTGCCCGACGATGTAGTTGTTGGCGTCGTTCGTGCGCACCCGGAGGGCGCCGGTCTCCGGGGAGGCGCCCGAACTGGACGCGATGCGCCTGCTGAAGTCGGCGGGCATGGTGAGCGACAGGTAGTACGTGCCGTCCTCCACACCTCTGCGGGCCTCGGCGGCGCTCACCTCGCGCCAGTCGAAGGTGTCGCTCTCGCGCAGCCCTTCGGCGATGTCGTCGCCCGCCGTGAGCCGCTCGCCGCCGGCGCTCGCGCCCTTGTCGTCGTTCACGAGCGCGACGGGGATGCGGTCCAGACGGCTGTACGGGTCCCAGAACGACCACAGGTACAGGGCGCCGTACAGCAGGGGCAGCACCAGCAGCGCGACCAGCGCGGCCCTGGGGAGCCTGCCGCGCCCGAAGCGCCTCAGCTCAAGCGCGGCCAGTTTCGGCGAACGCATCGGCCGCCGCCTCCTTCGCTACGTCGTCGTTCGCGTCGTGGTCGCTGTCGTCGTTGTGGTGGTCGTCGTCGCCGTTGTTGTGGTCGTCACGGCTGCCGATACGGCTGTCGCTGTCGCTGTCGCTGTCGCTGTCGTCGGTGTCGGTGTCGGTGTCGATGCCGCGGTCGCCGGTGTCGTGGTCGTCGTCCGGGTCGGCGGCGGGCCGGGTGGGCACGACGACCGTGCCCTCGGGGGCCTCGCCGCACACGGCCACGACCGTCGTGCCACCGGCGGCGACGGACCGCAGCAGTGCCCACATCTCGTCGCGCTCGGCGGCCGACAGCTTCAAATCGGCGTCGTCCACGCCGAGCAACCGCGGGCGGCCGACGAGCGCGAGCGCGACGGACAGCCGCAGCGCCTCCAGCCGCTCCAGGTCCCGCACGGCGGTCCGGGCGCCCTTGGGCAGCGCCTCCAGGTCGAGGCCGGCGGCGGCCAGCGCGGAGTCGACCCGCAGCTTCGCCTCGCTTCGGCGCTCGGCCCGCGGGCGCAGCAGCGCGCGCAGCGAGCCGCCGAAACGGCGCTGGAGCAGCGCCCGCTCGCGCAGGTGCTCGCCCACGGTCAGGGCCGGGTCGAGCTCGGTGACACCGGCGACGTGCGCGAGCGCGCTGACGCGCCGGGCCGCGGACATCCGCCGGGGCAGCCGGGCCCCGCCCACGGCCGCCGTGCCCTCGGTCGCCTTCATCCGTCCGGTCAGCGCGAGCAGCAGACACGTACGGCCGGACCCCGAGGGCCCCACGACCGTGATCAGCGAACCGGGCTCCGCGTCGAAGGCGACCCCGCGGAAGGTCCAGCCGCGCGGGCCCCTGAGCCCGAAGTCCCGGGCCGTGACCGCGATTCCGTGCACGGTTCCCCCTCCCCTCAAGTGAACCTGCGAATGGAAATGTTTTTGAACTGACCAGTCAGTGCAAAAGCTAGCCCGAACTCGCGATCGAAGCAAAACCCCAGGTCAGAACGGATTGTCAGTGCCATACCTCACGATGGGCACATACGGCACCCCGTATGAGGACGTGCCGTCACACAGACGACAGGAGGTTCGTCATGGCCAACCCGTCCGCAGCCGCCGCCCGTCGGCGCCGCGCCACCGGCCCTGCCCCCTCACTGACCGGCCCCGCGACCGACGTCCACCCCGTACTGCGCCGGGCCACGGCACCGCCCGCCGCCCTCGACCTGCTCGCCCAGGCCCGCGCCGGCCTGGACGAGGCCGCCTCCCTGGAAACGCCCAACGAGCGGTACGCGACGGCCCACCTCGCCGCCCTGCGCACCGCCGCCGCCGTACTCGCCGCACTCGGCCGCCCGGAGACCAGCCCACGAGCCCGCGCCCGCATCCGGAGCGCCTGGGAAGTGCTCCCCGAGATCGCGCCCGAGCTCTCCGAATGGAGCGCGCTGTTCGCCTCGGGAGCCCGGCGCCGCGCCCGGGCGGAGGCGGGCATCCAGGGCGCGGCGAGCAGTCGGGACGCCGACGACCTGATACGGGACGTGGCGATGTTCCTGCGCCTGGTGGAGCGGATGCTCGTCCTCCAGCCGGTCCTGCCGCAGCCGCGCGCGGACACCGACCAGCCGGAGCGCCGGGGCCGTGGCGTCGGCCGGGACCGTGACATGCCGGACGCCGGCTGACGGGGCCGCCCGCGGGCACCGGGCGGCACGGTGCCGCAGGCGACAGGGCCCCGGGGGTGACCAGGCAGGGGCCCGAAGCAACGGGCTCGCGGATGCCGGGCGGGCCGCCGCGGGCAACGGGCCCGCGGTGACCGGGCAGGGCGCCGGAGGCAATAGGGTGGAGGGCGCCTGAAGCCCTGCCCGCCCGTACACCGGACCGGGGAGGGCACCCCGTTCGCTCCGCCGTCCACCGGGCGGTGCCGTGCCGAGGAGTCAACTGCCGTGTCGGACCCGATGCGCCCGCCCGCCTCCCACCACCACCCTCGAACGGCGTCGCTGCGCTCCGGCTCCTCCCAGCCCCGCGCCTCCATCCGTACCGCCGTGGTCTGGGAGGTCCTCCAGGAGGCCCTGGACCGCCGGGTCAAGGCCACGGGCCGCCAGGCGCTGGACGTTCTCGACACCGGCGGCGGCAGCGGCAAGTTCGCCGTGCCCGTCGCCCGCCTCGGCCACCGCGTCACCGTCGTCGACCCCAGCCCGAACGCGCTGTTCGCCCTGGAGCGCCGCGCCGCCGAGGCCGACGTCGCCGACCGCGTGCGGGGCGTCCAGGGCGACGCCCACGGCCTCTTCGACGTGGTCGAGCGCGGCGGCTACGACGCCGTGCTGTGCCACGGCGTCCTCGAATACGTCGACGACCCGGCCGAGGGCGTCCGCAACGCGGTCGCGGCCCTGCGCTCCGAGGGCGTGCTCAGCCTGCTCGCCGCCGGCCTGGGCGGCGCCGTCATCGCCCGGGCCCTCGCCGGCCACTTCAAGGAGGCGCGACAGGCGCTCACGGACCCCAGCGGCCGCTGGGGCGAGGGGGACCCCATGCCGCGCCGCTTCACCGCCGAGCAGCTCACCGGGCTCGTCGAGGGAGCAGGCCTGGAGGTCGCCGCCGTACACGGCGTGCGGGTCTTCGCCGACCTCGTGCCCGGCGTGCTGGTGGACACCGAGCCGGGCGCCCTGGAGGCGCTGCTGAAGCTGGAGGAGGCGGCGGCCGAGCTTCCGGCGTTCCACTCCGTGGCCACGCAGCTCCATGTGCTCGGTGAGACCCGCGTGGCGGACGAGGCCTGAGCAGGCCCTTGCGGTGCGCCGCTGATCAGCACATCAATGGCACATGCAGTACGCCACAGGCCCCCCGAATGGAGGCACGGCGCCGTATGATCGAGGGAGACCGCCCGGCATGACGGGCCGGTAGCTGGGGAATGGAAGCTTCAGCGGGCCGGGACGTCCATGGCGGGTTCCGGTTGGCCAATTGGCGCAGAGGGGCGGGTTTCACGGGGGCGATTCCCTGCCTATCCTGAAGAGACCCCCCCGGGTCGCCCCGGCGACTGCACGATGAGGAGGACTCCGTGCCGCTCTCGGAGCACGAGCAGCGAATGCTCGAGCAGATGGAGCGAGCGCTGTACGCCGAAGATCCCAAGTTCGCGTCGGCGCTTGAGGGAAGCGGGCTGCGCACGTACACCCGGCGGCGGGTCTACCAGGCGGTTGCCGGCTTCCTCGTAGGTATTGCGCTCCTCATGGCAGGAATGGTCGCCCAGCAGGTCTGGCTCAGCGTCGTCGGCTTCCTCGTGATGCTGGGCTGCGCGGTGCTCGCCGTGACCGGTTGGCGCAAGGCACCCAAGCCGGGTGAACAGCCGGCCGCCGGTGCTCCGACCCCGCGTCGTCAGGGCAGGCAGCGCCGCTCCATGATGGACCGCATCGAGGAGCGCTGGCAGCGGCGCCGTGACGAACAGGGCCATTAGCCCCGCCTACGTCTCCCCGTACAGGTGAAGACACGCGTGAGGGGGTGACCACCGGGATCGGTGGTCACCCCCTCACGCATGCGCTGGTGCTGCCGCAGGCCTGTGCCGCCGCCCTTCGGAAGCGGGCGGTGCAATGCCGACTGACCTCTGCCACCCGCTGCCGACGCGAACGCCAAGGCGCCACTGCCGCACCGAAAGGGCCGGGCTGCGGCACAGCGTGCTGCCGCCCGGCCCCTCCTCAGCCCTGCTGCCGGGTCGGTCTGCGCAGTGTGGGGCGGGCCGCCGCGGCGCGGCCCTTGACGTCCGTCCACCACGCCGACGTCGTCCACACCACCCGCACGGCCGAACGCGGCGCGAACACCGCGCGCAGCCGGCTGCCCCGGCTCGCCGCGGCCGTCAGGCCGGCGATCACCCGGCGGACGTCGTCCGCGAGGCCCGGTGTCGGATGCGGCCGGGGCGCGTAGAGGGCCTGTTCGACGGCGCCCGCCACCCGGTGCACCGACGACGCGGCATCCCCGTCGAGACGCCCCAGCCGCACGATCCGGGCGGCCGCCCCGCGCGGTGTACGCGACTCCTCCGGCACGATCCCGAAGTCCCACGCCGTGTCGGTCAGCTCCTGCCACACCGCCAGCGTGTGGGCCGCCGCGCCCTCCTCCGAGCGGCCGTGCGCACCGAGCCGCACGGCCCGGGTCCGATGCCGCCACAGCATCGGTGCCAAGGGGAGCGCCACCGCGGCGAGGCCGCCCAGCACCCACAGCAGGACCACCCACCACTTGGGTCCGTCGTCGTCCACGGCGAGCGCCGCCTGCGAGGACTCGGTCGGGCAGGCGCCGTCCAGCCGCTTCTGCTCCACCGTGCAGCCCGCGCTCCTGGAGGGCGCGGCGGACTGCGCCGTCGACGCCGACTCCGACGGCCGGGCCGGGTTCGGCAGCGAGCTGCCCGGCGTGTCCGGCACCGTGTACGACGGGGTCGTGCCGCGGCTCGGCGTCGGCTCGAAGCGGGTCCAGCCCACGCCCTCGAAGTACAGCTCCGGCCACGCGTGCGCGTCCTTCAGGCTCACCGACACGGTGCTGTCGGCCTGCGGGGTGCCCGGCGCGAAGCCCACCGCGACCCGGGCCGGTATGCCCAGCGAGCGGGCCATGGACGCCATCGCGAAGGAGAAGTGCACACAGAAGCCCTGCTTGTCGCGCAGGAAGCGGGCGATGGCCTGGGAGCCGCTGCCGACCTGGACCCGGGTGTCGTATTCGAAGTCGCCGGTGACGGAGAAGTAGTCCTGGAGCTTGACCGCCTGCTCGTAGGGGTTCGCCGCGCCCTCGGTGACCTGCTGGGCCGTGCGGGCCACCACCTCGGGCAGCGAGTCCGGCAGCTTCGTGAACTCCCGCGTCAGCGACGCCGGCGGGGCCGGTGCGGCGGCGAGCTGGTCGGCCGTCGGCTGCACGTCCAGGCTCGACACCTGGTACGTCAGACCGCGTGTGTTCTGCCCGTGGTCGCCGACCAGGGTCATGCCCTCCGGCTCGTAGCGCCAGTCGCCGCGGATCCGGACACCGCTCGGCGGGTACGGCATGGGCAGCCAGTCCTGGGCGTACCAGCCGGCCGCGGAGATCGTCGTGTCGAACTCGGCGCGCTTCACGCCCGGGCCGAGACCGGCCGGCGTCGGGAAACTCCCCTCCGGCACGGCCGTGATCTCCCGCTTGGCGGGCTTCCACGTGGTGCCGTCGAAGTCGTCCAGCGACACGATCCGCAGGTAGAGGTCGGAGACGTCCTCCGCCTCGGTCCGCACCGTCAGGACCGTGCGGTCCTCCTCCACGTTCAGGCTGTCGCGCAGGGACACCAGAGGGTTCACCGCGGAGATCGTGCCGCCGCCGCCCGTGCCGCCGCCCACCCCGGTGCCGGCCGCGTCCAGCAGTCCGCCGTTCATGGCGGGCAGACCCAGCGGCACCACCAGGGCGATGCCCAGCGCGACCATGCCTATGCGCCGCCCGGTGCGCACCGGGGACAGGGCGCCCGAGTCGCCGCCCGGCGTGCGCGAACCGCCGCCGAAGACCCGGCCCCACTGGGAGAGCCGGTCGCGCCCCTCGGCCAGCAGCAGGAACAGATAACCCGCCGCCGCGATCAGGAACCACACCCAGTCGGCGCCGCCGTCGGACAGACCCGCCGCCACCGAGTACAGCGCGAGCAGCGCCAGCCCGGCCGGGGCCGCGGTGCGGAACGTGACCGCCAGGGCGTCCACCATCAGCCCGATCACCAGCACACCGCCGACCAGCATCAGCCGGATGCCGTCGGACAGCGGGGCCGGGATCGCGTACCGCCCGACGTCGTCCGTGCCCTGCCGGAGCAGGTCGGCGAAGTGGGCGAAGGCCTCGGGGCCCGGGACCAGACCCGCGAACGCGTGCTCCCGCGCGAAGACCAGGGTGAGCATCACCAGCGTGACGAGCGCCTGCGCGGCCACGGTCAGGGGCCGCGCCAGCGGCACCCGGCGCGTCACCATGCCCACACCCGTCTGCACCGCCAGCAGGAAGCCGCCCTGGAGGATCCACGTGGCCGGCTCGACCAGGGGCAGCAGCGCGCCCGCGGCCATCAGCGTGGCCGCCCAGGCGCACAGCGCCAGTCGTGCCCGACCGCTCATGACCGCCCTTCCCCACCGCTCCCCGCGACGACACCGGTCCGCTGCCGGTCCGCCTGCCGCCACATCTCGTCCAGCGGGGCGCCACGCGGCACCGCCACGGCCGTCCAGCCCGCCTCGCGCAGCATCCGCAGCCGCTGCCCGTGCTCGTTCAACGGCCCGGCCACATCGCTCGGTTCCCGCCCCCAGGCGTCGCTGTCCAGCAGGAAGGCGACCGCGGCCCCGCTGCGGTGCCGCATCCGCGCGACCACCGCCGCCTGCTGCTCGTCCAGGTCGCCGAGGAAGGCGACCAGCAGCCCCTCGCTGCCGCCCCGCAGCACGTCGTACGCCCGCGACAGGCCCGCGCCGTCGGAGTGGTCGATCACCGCCAGGGTGTCCATCATCATCCCGGTCGCGTCCGCCGCCTCCTGGCTGGCGCCCGCGAAGCCGTCCGAGCCCTCGCCGGGCACCGAACTGCCGGTGTCGGTCAGCAGCCGCACCGAGAAGCCCCGCTCCAGCATGTGCACCAGCACGGACGCGGCGCCCGACACCGCCCATTCGAAGGCCGAGTCCGGCCCGGCGCCCCGGAAGGCGACGGCCCGGGTGTCGAGCAGCACCGTGCAGCGGGCCCGCTGCGGCTGCTCCTCGCGGCGCACCATCAGCTCGCCGTAGCGCGCGGTGGAACGCCAGTGCACGCGGCGCAGGTCGTCGCCGTGGCGGTACCCGCGCGGGATCACGTCGTCCTCGCCGGCCAGCGCCAGGGAACGCTGCCGTCCGTCGCCGTATCCCTTGGCCTGGCCGCCCAGCCGCACCGGTGGCAGGGGCTCCACGCGCGGGATCACCGTCAGCGTGTCGTACGCCGGGAAGGACCGGGTCAGCTCGCACATCCCGAACGGGTCGGTCAGCCGCAGCTGGAGCGGGCCCAGCGGGTAGCGGCCGCGCAGGTCGGAGCGGACCCGGTAGGACACCTCGCGGCGACCGCCCGCCTCGACCCGGTCCAGCACGAAGCGGGGGCGCGGGCCGAGCACGTACGGCACGCGGTCCTGGAGCATCAGCAGACCCGTGGGCAGCCGCGAGACGTTGTCCATCCGCAGATGCACCCGGGCCTCGGAGCCGGCCGGCACGCGCGCGGGAGTGAGCCGGCGGCTGCCCGCAACCCGGTACCGCGTGCGGTACAGCACCGCCGCGCACACCAGCGGCAGCACCGCCAGCAGCAGACCGACCCGGAGCAGGTCGCTCTGCCCGAGCACGTAGGCGCACACGGCCGCCGCGATCCCGGCGGCCAGGAAGGAGCGGCCACGGGTGGTCAGGCCGGACAGCGCCGTACGGATGCCGCCCCTGTCGCCGCCCTCGCTCTCCGCGAAGCCGGCGCCCCCGGGGGCGGGGGAGGTCATCACAGCCTCCGGGGCGGCTGCTGGCCGTACGC
>NZ_JARVKW010000060.1 GCF_029813775.1 Streptomyces sp. DH24
GCGCAACCCGCGGCGGGCTGCGCCCCGGCCCCACGCCCCGCTCCCGTCGTACGGCGTCTGCGGACCGCTCTCGCAGCACGGTGTCTGCGGCGGCGAGAACGTGGTGTGGCGGGGGAGGCGCGGGCGGCGGCTCCGTCCGCCGTCGGAGGCCTACGCCGACCTACGCGCCACCAGCTCCGTGGCCAGCACCACCTGTCGCCGCTCCAGCCCCCGTGAGGCCTGCGGTCGGCGGTCCGCGATCTCCGTGAGGAGCAGGTCGATCATCCGGCGCCCCATCTCCTCGATGGGCTGCCGGACACTGGTCAACGGCGGGTCCATGTGGCGGGCGATCGCCGAGTCGTCGTACCCCACCAGCGCCACGTCGTCGGGAATGCGGCGCCCCGCGTCGCGCAGCGCCTGCCGCGCGCCCGCCGCCGTCACGTCGGACGCCGCGAACACCGCGTCCAGGTCGGGCCGCCGTTCCAGCAGCGCGGCCATCGCCCGACGGCCGCCCTCCTCGGAGAAGTCGCCCGGCTCGATGAGGAGTTCGTCCACCTCGTGCCCCGCGTCGCGCAACGCGTCCCGGTAGCCGTCGATGCGCCGCTGCGCGCCGTACACGTCCAGGCGCCCGGTGATGTGGGCTATCCGCCCGCAGCCGCGCGCCAGCAGATGCTCGACGGCGGAGCGCGCGCCGCCGTAGTTGTCGGAGTCGACCGACGGCAGCGTCTCCCCGGCGGACCTCGGACCGCTGATCACCGCCGGGATCTCCAGCTGGGACAGCAGGTCGGGCAGCGGGTCGTCCGCGTGCACGGACACCAGCAGCACGCCGTCCACGCGGTGCGCCGCCAGGTACTGCGCGAGGCGGCGCCGCTCCCGGTCGTTGCCCGCGAAGATCAGCAGCAGCTGCATCTCCGTGTCGGACAGCTCCGCACCGACGCCCTTGAGCATGTCGGAGAAGTACGGCTCGGCGAAGAAGCGGGTCTCGGGCTCTGGCACGACGAGCGCGATGGCGTCCGTGCGGTTGGCGGCCAGCGCGCGGGCGGCCGTGTTGGGGACGTAGCCGAGTTCGGCCACCGCCGCCTCGACGGCGGCGCGCGTCGCGTCGCTGACCCGCGGCGAGCCGTTGATCACCCGCGAAACGGTGCCCCGCCCCACTCCGGCGCGCGCGGCGACCTCTTCCAGGGTCGGCCGACCGCCGCTCCGGCCCCGCACTCCGTGGCCTGCCATTGGCTCCGCCTCCCGTCCACACCCCGCACTCTGCGGCTGGCCTGGAATTTAACAGCCCTCTCGGACACGATGACCTCCCGTGCCCGTCCGCTCCAGACCCGGGTGACGCGCGGAGGCCCGATTTTCGGGGCCGCACGGGGCTGGCCGGATCGGAACCATCGCCGTCCAGTTAACAGCCCGATAACTGAACACATCTCCTCGCGTCCGGTCCCTTGACACCCCCGCTCGGACCGACGAACCTTCAACACATCACATGTGGGAGCGCTCCCACAGTACCTGGCACTTACACATCCCGCACGTTCCCCGCCCGAGCCGCAGCGAGAAACTAACGGGCCCAACAATGCCGTTGGCCGGGGGGTCGGCACGTCAGGGCAACAGGAGGAGCAATGCGAGCAGCACCCTCTCGAACCGCGCGCAAGGCGCTGGTCATTGCGGCCGTCGCGTCGCTGGGCGCCGGGCTGCTGGCCGGCTGTGCCGACGACGGCGACGACGGTTCCGGTTCGTCGTCGGAGGGCGGCGGAGGCAAGACCAAGATCACCCTGGGACTCTTCGGCACGTTCGGCTTCGAGGAGGCCGGTCTCTACGCGGAGTACGAGAAGCTCAACCCCGACATCGACATCCAGCAGACGGTCGTCGAGCGGAACGAGAACTACTACCCCGCGCTGGTCAACCATCTCACCACCAACAGCGGCCTGCAGGACATTCAGGGTGTCGAAGTCGGCAACATCGCCGAGATCGTCGCCACCCAGTCCGACAAGCTGATGGACCTGTCGAAGTACGGCAAGAAGAGCGACTTCCTGGACTGGAAGTGGGCGCAGGCCACCACCAAGGACGGCCAGACCATCGGCCTCGGCACGGACGTCGGCCCGATGGCCATCTGCTACCGCAAGGACCTCTTCGAGAAGGCCGGTCTGCCGACCGACCGCGAGGAGCTCGGCAAGCTCTGGGCGGGCAGCTGGGACAAGTTCGTCGAGGTGGGCCAGGACTACAAGAAGAAGGCGCCCTCGGGCACCACCTTCCTGGACTCCCCCGGCGGTCTGATCCAGGCCATCCTGAGCAGCGAGACCGAGCGCTTCTACGACTCCTCCGGCAAGGTCATCTACAAGGACAACCCGGCCGTGAAGGCCGCGTTCGACCTCACCGCGAAGGCCGCGCAGGAGAAGCTGGTCGGCAACCAGACGCAGTTCCAGCCGGCCTGGGACACCACCATCGCCAACAGCAAGTTCGCGGCGATGAGCTGCCCGCCGTGGATGCTCGGCTACATCAAGGGCAAGTCGAAGCCCGACGCGGCCGGCAAGTGGGACGTGGCCGCGGCGCCGAAGTCCGGCAACTGGGGCGGTTCCTTCCTGGCCGTGCCGAAGTCCGGCAAGAACACCGAGGAGGCCGCGAAGCTGGCCGCCTGGCTGACCGCGCCGGAGCAGCAGGCCAAGCTGTTCGCCAAGCAGGGCAGCTTCCCGAGCACGCCGCCGGCGTACGAGTCGGCCGCGGTGCAGAGCGCCAAGAACGACATGACCGGTGACGCGCCGATCGGTGAGATCTTCGCGGCGGCGGCCAAGGACAGCCCCGTCCAGGTGATCGGCCCGAAGGACCAGATCATCCAGCAGGGTCTGACCGACAACGGCGTCATCCTCGTCGCCCAGGGCAAGTCGCCCGAGGAGGCGTGGAAGACGGCCACCAAGACCATCGACAACAACCTGGACCAGTGACCGGAATGGCAACCAGGCACGACACCGCCGCGTCCCCCGTCGAGGGGGGCGCGGCCCCGGGCCGCCCGGCGGCGAAGGGGCCCTCCCCGGCGGAGCGCAAGGACCGCGCGAAGCTGTCCCGCCGCTGGCAGCGCGACATGCGCTGGAGCCCGTACGCCTTCGTCTCGCCGTTCTTCCTGCTGTTCCTGGCGTTCGGCCTGTTCCCGCTGATCTACACCGGCTGGGCCTCGCTGCACCAGGTGGAGCTGACCGCGCCCACGGACATGTCGTGGGTCGGCATGAGGAACTACACCCGGATCTTCGACGACGACTTCTTCTGGAACGCGGCGCGGAACACCCTGACCATCGGGATCATCTCCACCGTTCCGCAGCTGATGATGGCCATGGGCATCGCCCACATCCTCAACTACAAGCTGCGCGCCTCGACGTTCTACCGGGTCGCGATGCTCGCCCCGTACGCGACGTCCATCGCGGCGGCGTCCCTGGTCTTCGTGCTGCTGTTCGGCCGCGACTACGGGATGATCAACTGGGCGCTGGGTCTGGTCGGCGTCGACAACATCGACTGGCAGAACGAGACCTGGGCCTCCCAGGTGGCCGTGTCGACCATCGTCATCTGGCGCTGGACCGGCTACAACGCGCTGATCTACCTGGCGGCGATGCAGGCGATCCCGCAGGACCTGTACGAGTCGGCGGCGCTCGACGGCGCCAGCCGGTGGAAGCAGTTCCTGCACGTCACGCTGCCCTCGCTGCGGCCGACGATCCTGTTCACCGTCGTCGTGTCGACCATCGGCGCCTCGCAGGTGTTCGGCGAGCCGCTGCTGTTCGACGCGAACAAGGGCGCCTCCGGCGGCTCGCAGCACCAGTTCCAGACGCTCGGCCTGTACCTGTACGAGCAGGGCTGGGTGAACCAGCACCTGGGCCGTGCCTCCGCGATCGCCTGGGCGATGTTCCTGATCCTCATCGTGATCGGGATCGTCAACTACGTCATCTCGCGCCGGCTGCGCGCCAGTAGTTAAGGAGAACCGGCCGTGACGACGACCATGACGAAACCCCCCAAGGACACGGTGCCGAAGGAGTCCCGGCGCCTGCTGCGGACCAGGGCGGCACGCGCGGGCGGACAGATGCACGCGGGCCCGGTCGCGTACGTGATCCTCGCGCTGTTCACCGTCGGCTCGCTGTTCCCGCTGGTGTGGACGGCGATCGCCGCCTCGCGCGACAACCAGCGGCTCGCCGAGACGCCGCCGCCGTTCTGGTTCGGCTCCAACCTGTTCGACAACCTGGAGATCGCCTGGACGGACGCCAACCTGGGCGAGGCGTTCCTCAACACCACGTTCGTCGCGGGCGTTTCGGCGGCGACGATCGTGTTCCTGTCCACGATCGCCGGATTCGCCTTCGCCAAGCTGAAGTTCAAGGGCCGCAACGCCCTGATGCTGATCGTGATCGGCACGATGATGGTGCCGCCGCAGCTCAGCGTGATCCCGCTGTACATGATGGTCGCCAAGCTCGACTGGTCCGACCAGCTCCAGGCGGTCATCCTGCCGTCGCTGGTGAGCGCCTTCGGTGTGTTCTTCATGCGGCAGTACCTGTTGCAGGCGCTGCCGGACGAGATCATCGAGGCCGCCCGGGTCGACGGCGCGAGCAGCTGGCGCGTGGTGTGGCACGTGGTGTTCCCGGCCGCGCGGCCCGCCATGGCCGTGCTGGGCATGCTGATGTTCGTGCAGACCTGGAACGACTTCCTGTGGCCGTTCCTGGTGCTGACGCAGAACGGCAACCCGACCGTGCAGGTGGCGGTCGCGGGCCTGGGCCGCGGCTACACCCCCGACCAGTCCCTGATCATGGCCGGCGCGCTACTCGGTACGCTGCCGCTGCTGATCGTCTTCGCGATCTTCGGCAAGCAGATCGTCGGCGGCATCATGCAGGGCGCGGTGAAGGGCTGACAGCCGCCGCGCCCACGGGGCCGGGCCAGCACCGCCCCGGCCCCTCCCCTCGTCCCATTCCCCCTCCTACCCGTCGGTCTCCACGACCTCCTATGGGAGCGCTTCCATGCCTGAGTCCGCACAGCCGGTGACCCCGGTGACCTTTCCTCCCGCCTTCCTCTGGGGCGCAGCGACCTCCGCGTACCAGATAGAGGGGGCGGTACGGGAGGACGGCCGCACCCCCTCGATCTGGGACACGTTCAGTCATACGCCGGGCAAGACGGCCGGCGGCGAGACCGGTGACATCGCTGTCGACCACTACCACCGCTACCGCGACGACGTGGCGATGATGGCGGACCTGGGCCTGACCGCCTACCGCTTCTCCGTGTCCTGGCCGCGCGTGCAGCCGACGGGCCGCGGCCCGGCCGTCCAGGTCGGCCTGGACTTCTACCGCCGGCTCGTCGACGAGTTGCTCGCGCACGGCATCAAGCCCGCGGTGACCCTCTACCACTGGGACCTGCCGCAGGAGCTGGAGGACGCGGGCGGCTGGCCGGAGCGCGACACGGCGTACCGC
Organism: Streptomyces sp. DH24; assembly: GCF_029813775.1. Lineage (GTDB taxonomy): Bacteria > Actinomycetota > Actinomycetes > Streptomycetales > Streptomycetaceae > Streptomyces. The sequence goes on from NZ_JARVKW010000060.1 coordinate 5,403, forward strand.
TTCGCGGAGTACGCGCAGCTCGTCGGCGAGGCGCTCGGCGACCGCGTGGAGCAGTGGATCACGCTCAACGAGCCGTGGTGCAGCGCCTTCCTGGGCTACGCCTCCGGCGTGCACGCCCCGGGCCGTACGGACGCGGCGGCGTCGCTGAAGGCCGCGCACCACCTGAACCTGGCGCACGGGCTGGGCGCAGCGGCGCTGCGGTCGGTGATGCCGGCGCGCAACTCGGTCGCGCTGAGCCTGAACTCGTCGGTGGTCCGCCCGGTGACGCAGGACCCGGCGGACCTGGCGGCCGCCCGCCGGATCGACGACCTGTCCAGCGGGATCTTCCACGGCCCGATCCTGCACGGCGCCTACCCGAAGACGCTGCTGGAGGCGACGGCGTCGCTCACCGACTGGTCGTTCGTCGAGGACGGCGACCTCGCCGCCATCAACCAGCCGCTGGACGCCCTGGGCCTCAACTACTACACGCCGACGCTGGTTTCGGCGGCCGACCCGGACGCGGCCGGACCGCGGGCCGACGGGCACGGGGAGAGCGACCACTCGCCGTGGCCGGCCGCGGACGACGTGATGTTCCACCAGACGCCGGGCGAGCGCACGGAGATGGGCTGGACCATCGACGCGACGGGCCTGCACGAGCTGATCATGCGCTACACCCGTGAGGCGCCGGGCCTGCCCCTCTACGTCACGGAGAACGGCGCCGCCTACGACGACAAGCCGGACGCCGACGGACGCGTCCACGACCCGGAGCGCATCGCCTACCTGCACGCGCACCTGTCGGAGGTGCGCCGCGCCATCACCGACGGCGCGGACGTCCGCGGCTACTACCTGTGGTCCCTGATGGACAACTTCGAGTGGGCCTACGGCTACGGCAAGCGCTTCGGCGCGGTCTACGTCGACTACGCCACCCAGGCCCGTACGCCGAAGTCGAGCGCCCTCTGGTACGCCCGCGCGGCCCGCAGCGGGGCGCTGCCGGAGGTCGACGCGCTGTAGAACGCCGCGCGCCCCGGCCGGGTGGGGGGTGAGCCGGCCGGGGCGTGGTTCCCCGTTTTCCTGGTGTGGTCCGTGGTCCCGGTCGCTCTTTTCCGTGCGGCCGGGATCAGTTGTAGGCGGCGAAGGCCTTCGAGAAGGCGAACTTCTCCTGGTCGATGGAGCTGCACGTGGCGTCGGCGGCCGGCTTGGGGCCGCCGGGGCAGGCCTGGTCGCGGGTGCCGGACCACATCGACAGCCAGCCCAGGCCCTTGGACTTGGCGAAGTCCACCAGTTGGGTGGCGTCCTCGACCTGGAAGACCTCGGACACGACGTCGTTGACGCCGATCATCGGCGTGACGGCGACCGTCCGCCAGGCCTCGCTGTCGGACAGCCCGAGGACGCCCTTGATCTGGGCCTGGGTGGCGGTGGCGGCCTGCTCGGCGTAGGTGCCCATGTCGTCGCTGTAGGCGGGGCCGTAGTCCATCGCCATGATGTTGACCGCGCCGATCTTCACGCCGTTCTTCCTGGCGTCCGCGAGCAGGTCGACGCCGTCCTGCGTCAGGCCCTCGGGCATCACCGGCAGGGTGAAGGAGACGTCCAGGTCCGGGTGCTGCCGCTGGAGCTCGGCGATGGCCTGGGCGCGGCGGGTGTTGGCCCCGCTGTCGGGCAGTGCCCCGCCCTCCACGTCGAAGTCGACCTTGGTGAGCCGGTAGGTGTCCACGACCTTGCCGTACGCCGCCGCCAGCGCGTCCGCCGAGGTGCAGGTCGTGCCCAGCTCGGAGCCCGCCGCGCCGCCGAAGGAGATCCGGACGTCGCCGCCCTTGGCGCGCAGGTCGCCGATCTGCGCGGCCACGGCGTCGCTGCCGAGGTCGGTGACGCCGCCCCATTTCGGGGTGCAGCCGCCGCCGTCGGTGACGAAGGCGAGGTTGTAGGTCTTCACGCCGGTGGCCTCGGCGCTCGCGACCAGGTCGAAGGCCGGGTAGAGGGACGTGTCGACGTAGGGGGCGAAGCCGGCGGTGGCCTGGGTGCCCTCGCCGGGGGTGCCCGACGGGGTGGGTGCGGCGGTCGGGGTGGCCGTCGCGGTCGGGGTGGCCGCGGGCGTCGCGGTCGGGGTGGCCGTCGCGGTCGGGGTGGCCGTGGGCGTGCCGGTGGGGCGGCCCGTGGGTTCGGGTGTGGCGCCGTCGTCCGTGGAGCACTCGGCGCCGTCGACCAGACAGCCGGTGGGGGCGGCGGTGCCGGTGGCGACGAAGCCGACGGTGACCGACTCGCCCGCCGCCAGACCGTCCGTGTCCCACTTGGGCGGCGTGACGGTGACGTGCCGGCCGCTGACGCTCGACTCGGCGTTCCACAGCGAGCTCAGCGTGGTCCCGGCCGGCAGGTCGAACTCCAGCCGCCAGTCCCGCTGCGCCTGCCCGCTGTTGTTGGTGACGACGTACTGCGCGCTGTATCCCGTCGACCACTCGCTGGTCCTCGTGTAGGCGGCGCCGGTTCCGGCCGCCTGCGCCGTGCCGGTGAACAGGAACGCGCCGCCGCCCGCCACGGCCGCGGCGACGAGACCGCCGATCGCCTTGTTCCTGCCACTGACCTTGCGCCGGTGCGTGCTCATCGCGTGCCTGCCTTCGCTGTTCGCGGGGGGGGGTCCGCCGGGGGTGGGCTGCGGCAGCACGCTAACGATCTCGAACCGGGCAAAGCGCCTGATCCGGGCGGGGGTTGGGGATCTTAGGGTGGGCTTAAGGAAGGGATCGGGACCGATTAAAGGTCGGGGCCGGCCGAAGGTACCGGCGGCGGCGCACGCCCCCGCGGTGCCCGCGCCGCACCGGGGCCGCCCTGCCGTCCAGCTGGATCCAGACCCGCACCTCGGTCCCGCCGAGCACGGAGGAGCCGATCCGTACGTCCCCGCCGGTGGACTCCGCGAGCCGGCGCACGATGTCCAGGCCGAGTCCGGTCGACCCGTCGCTGCCCGAGCCCCGGCCGCGCGCCATCGCCGCCTCGGGGTCGGGTATGCCGGGGCCCGCGTCCGACACGAGGACGATCACCGCGTCCTCGCCGTTGTGCACGTCGACCGCGAAGGCCGTGCCCTCCGGGGTGTGCCGGAAGACGTTGCCCAGCAGGGCGTCCAGGGCGGCGGCGAGGTCGGCGCGGGCCACGGGTACGCGCACCGGCCGGTCGGCTCCGGCCACCCGCCACGTGCGGCCCTCGTCCTCGGCGAGCGCCGCCCAGAAGCCCATTCGCTCGCGCACCACCTCCGCCGCGTCGCACCCGGCGCCGGGGCCGGGAGCGGCCGTCTGCGGTTTGGCCTCGCGGGCCGTCCGGATGATCGTGTCGACCTCGCGCTCCAGTTGCTCGACCGCGGTGCGGGTCTGCTCGGCCGCCGGACCGTCGCCGAGCGAGGCCGCGTTCAGCCGCAGTACGGTCAGTGGCGTACGCAGCCGGTGGGACAGGTCGGCGGCCAGTTCCCGTTCGTTGGCGAGCAGTTGGACGACCTGGTCGGCCATCGAGTTGAACGCGACCGCCGCCAGGCGCAGTTCGGTGGGGCCCTCCTCGGGCACCCGGGCGCCGAGCTTGCCCTCGCCCAGTTCGTGCGCCCCCTCCACCAGGCGCTGCGCGGGCTGCACCATCCGCACGCCGAGCCGGTCGGCGACGGCGACCGAGCCGACGACGAGGGCGAGTCCGACCCCGGCGAGCACCGCCCAGGCCGTGGCGACGCCGTTGCTCATCTCGGCCTCGGGGACGAACACCTCGACGACGGCGATCTCCCCGGAGCTGAGCGCGATCGGCTGGAGCAGCGTGGAGCCGTCGGCCACCTCGGTGGTGGAGGCGCGGCCCAGCTTCCGTACGGCCGCGATGTCCTGTTCGGCGGCGCGCTGCCGCCCGAGGTCGACGCGGCCGGTGCCGTCGGAGGCGGGGATGTGCACGGCCATGCCGGCGTCGGACCCGGCGGAGGCGACGACACGCTCCAACTGGTCGCGGTCGCTGGTGATGGACAGCGCCGGGGCGACCGCGGCGGCCTGCCGCTCGGCGTTGGAGAAGGCGCGGTCCCGGGCCATCTCCTTGATGACGAGGCCGAGTGGCACCGCGAAGGCGATCACGACCATGGTGGTGACCGCCAGCGAGACCTTGACCAGCGCCCATCTCATCGCGCCGGCTCCGCTCCCGGTGGCTCCAGCTTCACGCCCACGCCGCGCAGGGTGTGCAGATAGCGCGGGCGGGCGGCCGTCTCGCCCAGTTTCCGCCGCAGCCACGACAGATGGACGTCGATGGTCTGGTCGTCGCCGTAGGACTGCTGCCAGACCTCGGCGAGCAGTTCCTTGCGGGGGACGACGACGCCGGGCCGGCCGGCCAGGAAGGCGAGCAGGTCGAACTCGCGGCGGGTGAGGTCGAGCCGCGCACCGTCCAACTCGGCCTGGCGGCGCAGCGGGTCGACGGTGAGGCCTCCGACGCGCAGCACCGTCGAGGGCGGCGCGTCAAGGGCACCGGATCTGGCCCGCCGCAGCACCGCGGCCATCCGCGCGGACAGGTGCTCGACGGAGAACGGCTTGGTCAGGTAGTCGTCCGCCCCCGCGTTCAGCAGCCGGACGATCTCGCCCTCGTCGTCGCGCGCGGTGGCGACGATGACCGGCACGTCCGTGATGCCGCGCAGCATCTTCAGCGCCTCGGAGCCGTCCAGGTCGGGCAGTCCGAGGTCCAGGATCACCACGTCGAAACGGAGATGGGCGACCTCGCGCAGCGCCTCCAGCGCCGTGCCGACACTGCGCACCGTGTGGGCGGCGTCGGTCAGGTGCCGGATGAGCGCCGAGCGTACGAACTGGTCGTCCTCGACCACGAGCACACTTGCCATGGCCCGCACCGTACGCCATGCGGAAGTGCCCGGTGCAGGCCTGTGGACAACTCCCCGCCCGCCGGGGAACGGCGGGAGAACGGCCTCGGACGGGCGACACTCGTGGGGTGCGTGGGGCAGTATGGGCCCGCGATGCGCAGAGGACTCGTTCACGTACTGGCTTGGTCGCTCGCCACGGGCGCGGCGGTCACGCTGTCGTGGTGGGGCGTCCACACGGTGATGGCGGGCACGGCCTACGACCCGCCGCGCGCCCTGCCCATCACGGCGGCCGGCGCGAACGGGCGGGAGTCGGAGCCGCTCGCGTCGTCGACCCGGCGCCCGGCGCCGCCGCCGACGTCCGAGAGCCCGTCGCCGAAGCCCGCTGCGACCACCCCCGACGCGCCCGCCACCCCCACGCCGTCCCGCAGCGCGAGCCCGGACCCCGGCCCGTCGCCCACCACGTCGGGCCGGGTGCGCAGTTACGACACGGACGGCGGGCGCGCGGTGTTCGACCTGGGTCCGGCGTCCGCGACACTCGTGTCGGCCACGCCGCGGACCGGCTGGTCGATGCAGGTGTGGAAGACGGAGAAGTGGATCCGCGTGGAGTTCACCGCGGGCGCGGACCGGGTGTCGGTGTTCTGCACGTGGCACGACGGGCCGCCCCGGGTGGAGATCGGCACCTACTAGGCCGGGGGCCGGACCGTGCCGCCGGTCAGTGGAAGACGGACGCCGGCGGGGCCGGTGACGCCACCGCCGTCGCGTCCGTCTCGGGCAGGGCGCCGCCGGTGAAGTCGGTCAGCGCCGTGCCGTGTTCGACCCGGCCGGGGTGCGGGTCGGAGGCGGCGCGGCGGGTCAGTTCGGCGAGCGGCAGCGGGTGGTCGGAGGCGGCCAGGACGGCGTTGCCGAACCGCTTGCCGCGCAGCACCGCCGCGTCGGCGACCAGCGCGAGTTCCGTGAACCGGGCGGCGGCGGTGGCGATCTGGCCGCGCAGGTGCGCGAGCGGCGGCCCGTCGGCGAGGTTGGCCGCGAAGACACCGCCCGGCCGCAGCGCCCTGCGGACCTCGTCGAGGAACTCCGCCGAGGTCAGGTGGGCCGGGGTGCGGGCGCCGCTGAAGACGTCGGCGATGACGAGGTCCGCCCAGCCGTCGGGCACCTTCGCGAGGCCCTCGCGGGCGTCCACCGACCGCACCCGGATGCGGGCGCCGGGGTCCAACGGCAGCTCGCGTCGGACCAGTTGGACGAGGGTCGCGTCCCGCTCGACGACCTGCTGGGTGGAGCGGGGACGGGTGGCGGCGACGTAGCGGGCCAGGGTGAGGGCGCCGCCGCCGAGGTGCACGGCGTGCACGGGCTTGCCGGGCGGGGCGGCCAGGTCGATGACGTGGCCGAGGCGGCGCTGGTAGTCGAAGGAGAGGTGGCCCGGGTCGTCGAGGTCGACGTGCGACTGCGGGGCGCCGTCGATCAGGAGCGTCCAGGCCCGTGGCCGGTCCCGGTCGGGTATGAGCTGCGCGCAGCCGCCGTCGACGCTCTCCACGACGGTTTCGGCACCGGCCTGCCTGCGCCGGGTGCTCCTGGACTTTCCCATTGGGCCATTATCGGGTCCCGCCGAGGGCACCGCCCGCCCAGGTCACGAGCAGCCGCCCCACGCCCCCGACGGCGGCCACCGGCATCGGCCGCCGACATCGGCCGCGGGACGCGCCAGTCGCAGGGCCACCCGAGCAGGGCGGAAAGGGGGGATACCGCCCGGACGGGCCACCGGCGAGCAGGCGCGCCGCCCGTCCGGTTCACCGGCAGCTGTCCGCCGCCTCGATCAGCCGGGCCGCCTCCCCCAGCGCCGCGCGCAGCATCGCCGGGTCCGTCGCCGGGTCGGCCTCGCCGGGTGGCAGCAGCCAGCCCGAGTCCGCCGCCGCGGGCGGTTCGGGGGCGGGGCTCAGGCCCCGGCCGTTGGTCTGGGTGCAGGTGCTGCCCGGCACGTCCCACGCCTCGGCCGTCCCGGACGGCACCAGGAAGCCCAGCGTGCCACCGCCGTCGTGCAGGACGGGGCCCACCGCGTCGGAGGCTGCGCGGCGCAGGATGTCGACCGCCTCCAGTCCCTGCCGGGCCGGCACGGTGACGACGTCGCACGCGGCTCCCCCGGGCGGCGGTGCGCCGCCCCCGCCGGCCGGCGCGCGGCCCGCCGTCGTCGGCGTACTCGGCGCACTCGGCGCACTCGGCGCACTGGGCGTACCCGGTGTACAAGGAATGCTGTCCTGGAGCGTCTCCATCCCGGCCTCCACCACGGAACCCCTGCTTGGACGAGCTACCGGGAATCACGGGCTCCCGGTCCAGGAGGTTCAACGCGCCGGAACGTCAACGGCTACGGCACTTGTCAGCCGGAAAGGATGGCAGTTCATGGCGGATCGCGGATGAGATATCCGGTTTGTGGCCAAACCCGGTGTGACGGCTCCGGCGCAGCCGGTACGTTCTTGCCCGCCGGGAACAGGGCATCACGCAGCGACCATGCGGACAAGTTGCCCCGCGTCCGGCATGGTTCGACGGTTCGCACGGGAGGACCCGGCCATGGCGTCGTCAACGGTGACCTCATCGGGGCCGGACCGGCCGGAACGGCCGCAGCCGAACCTCGTCTTCCGGCAGTTGCGCGGACAGCGCTCGCCGGCCGAGTTCGCCGCGGCGGTGCGCCGGGCCGCCCGCGAGATCGGCGAGCGGGTCAGCTGTGACGCGCGCTACATCGGCAGGGTCGAGGCGGGCGAGATCCGGTGCCCCAACTACGCGTACGAACGGGTGTTCCTGCACATGTTCCCCGGTCGCACGCTCACCGACCTGGGCTTCGCGCCCCGCTCGTCCGTACGCGGACGCCGGGCGCACGCGGCCGGGGACGACGCGCCCACGTCGCACGCCGCGGACCCGGCGGACGCCACGAGTGAGACGCGCGGGGCGCACCAGCCGTACGAGACGCCGGACCAGACCACGACGTACGACAACTACGAGGAGAGCGACGTGCTGCGTCGCGCATTCATGACCGGCTCAGGCGCCACCGTGGCCGCCGCCACCCTGGGCCCCTTGGCCCTCTCCCCGGCCGCCTCGGCGGCCCAGCGCCCGGTGCGCCGCGCCGGGACGAGCGAGGTGGGCGCCCTGGAGGAGACCGTCCGCAGGATCCGGCTGCTCGACGACCGGCACGGCGCCGACGGCCTCTACCGGCGCGCGGCTGCCCCGCTGCGCGCCGCGTACGGGCTGCTCGACGCCGCGGCGACGCGGCGGGCGACGGCGGACCGGCTGTACTCGGGCGCCGGCGAACTGGCCATCTCCGTGGGCTGGCTGGCCCACGACTCGGGACGCTTCGACGACGCCCGCTCGCACTACGCGGAGGCTCTGGCGACCGCCCGGACGAACGGCGACGAGGCGCTGGAGGCGCACGCCTTCTGCAACGCGGCGTTCCTCGCGCGGGACGCCGGGCGGCCCCGTGAGGCGGTGCGGGCGGCGCAGGCCGCGCAGCGGGCCGCCCGGCCGCTCGGCTCCGCCCGGCTGATGTCGCTGCTCGCGCTGCGCGAGGCGGGCGGCTGGGCGGGACTCGCCGACCGCGTCGCCTGCGAGCAGGCCCTGACCCGCGCCAAGGCCCTCTTCGACCGGGGCCCCTCGGACGCCGACCCGGAGTGGATGAGCTTCTACAACGCGGCCGAACTGGAGGGCCTGGAAGCGCAGTGCTGGTCCACGCTGGGCGACTGGCCGCGGGCGGCCCGGCACGCGCGGCGCGCCGCCGAGTTGCAGGACCCGCACTTCACGCGGAACACGGCGCTGTACACGGCGGAGCTGGCGGACGACCTGGCGCGGGGCGGACGGCCGGACGAGGCCGCGGTCGCGGGGATGCGGGTGCTGGACCTGCTGGGCGAGGTGCAGTCCTCGCGCGTGCAGACGATGCTGGCCGGGACGGCCCGCGTCCTGCTGCCGCACCGGCGGGCGTACGGGGTCTCGGCGTTCCTGGACCGCCACGCGGAGCTGCCCCGGCCCGCCTGACGCGGCCTGGCCGGTGCCCCGCGCGCGGGGCACCGGCTACGACAGGTGGCCCACGTCGTTCCACGACTCGATCGCCGGTTCGCCGTACGCCCAGCCCAGCACGGACAGGGACGTCGGGTTCAGGCGGATGCGGGACGCGAAGTCGATCGGCAGCCCGAGCCAGCGGGCGCCGATCGAGCGCAGGATGTGGCCGTGCGCGAAGACCAGGACGTCGCGGTCGGCGGAGCGGGCCCAGGCGACGACCTCGTCCGCGCGGGCCGTCACCTCGGCGAGGGTCTCGCCCTCGGGGACGCCGTCGCGCCAGATGAGCCAGCCGGGCCGGACGGCCTGGATGTCGGCGGGGGTCATGCCCTCGTAGGCGCCGTAGTCCCACTCCATGAGGGTGTCCCAGGTCTCGGCGCGGTCGCCGAACCCGGCGAGTTCGCACGTCTCACGCGCGCGTGCCAGCGGGCTGGTGCGCACCTCCACGCCGGGCAGCCCGCCGAGCGGCGCCCGGTGCAGGCGCTCGCCGAGCAGTTTCGCGCCCTGCCGTCCCTCGTCGAGGAGCGGCACATCGGTCCTGCCGGTGTGCTTGCCGGACAGCGACCACGCCGTCTGTCCGTGCCGGGCCAGCAGGATGCGCGGTGCCATGGGGGGCCTTTCAGGTGAACTTCAGCGCTACCCCTCCATCATCGCTCACGTGTTCCGGGGGCAACCCGGCGGGCGATCTCTGCGTCTATCAGGGCCGGGGACCGTCCGGCGAGGGCGTCTGTGAACACCGTAAAGTGGCACGGCCGCCCACCGGGCGCCGCGCGAGAAGTGAAGGGGGAGGGCGATCGGATGCCGCACACCGAGACACCGGGTACCGAGACGGTCCCGGCGGCCCGGCTGCGTTGGTGGTCCGAGCTTCCGTTGATCCTCCTGGTGTACGCCTGCTATTCGGCGGGCCGGCTGCTCGCCCGGGGCGACGTCGGCACGGCCGTCGAGCACGGCCTGGCGATCCTGCGCATCGAGAAGGCGCTGTACCTGAACGCCGAGCACCCGCTCAACCGCCTCTTCACCCGCGAGCCCTGGGTGGGCGTGCCGGCGGACTTCTGGTACGCGTCGCTGCACTATCTGGTCACGCCCGCGCTCCTGGTGTGGGTCTTCCGGTCCCGCAGGGTGCACTACCGGGCCGCGCGCACCTGGCTGATGACGTCGACGTTCATCGGCCTGATCGGCTTCACGCTGCTGCCGACCTGCCCGCCCCGGCTGCTGTCCGCCGGACACGGCTTCGTCGACACGATGGCCCAGTACAGCTCGTACGGCTGGTGGGCCGGGGAAGCGAGCGCGCCGCGCGGACTCGGCGGGATGACGAACCAGTACGCGGCGATGCCGAGCCTGCACGTGGGCTGGTCGCTGTGGTGCGGCGTGATCCTGTGGCGTTACGGCCGCACGCCGACCGCGAAGGTGTGCGCCGTCGCCTACCCGCTGGTGACGACGATCGTGGTGATGGGCACCGCGAACCACTACTTCCTGGACGCGGTCGCGGGCGCCGCCGTCATGGGCGTCGGCCTGCTGCTGGCGCCGGTCGTGATGCGCACCGCCGACCGGGCCAGGGCGCGGCTGCTGCCGGGTTCCGCACCGGTCTCCGCCGCCCTCGCCCCGGAGGCCCCGGACTCCGGGTCCCCGGCCCTCGCGGACAGGGTCGCGGTGGGCTCCGTGCCCGCGGGTGCGCCGAATGTCAGTGACGGATGCCAGACTTCCGCGGGTGAGCGATTTCCACGGCAGCGCGAGTCACGGACCGGATCCGGAGCCGAGCCCGGTGCCTCGCCCCAGGACGCGGGGGACGAGGCTGCGGCACCGGCTCGCTGAGCTGCGCGGTCCGGACGTCCCGGCCAAGGCGCTGGACGCGCGGGCCCTGGCCGCCCTCGCCGCCCACCCGGGCTGCAGACGGCGCGCGATCCTCGACGGCGCCGGGGTGGACAAGGCCGCGCTGGCGACCGCGCTGGGCTCGCCGTCGGCCTTCGGACAGTCGCAGTTCGCGCTCGTCCGGGGCAACGCGTTCGAGGCGAAGGTCAAGGCGGACGGCGGCACGGAGCTGCTGCGGCTCGTGCACGAGAAGCTCGACCCGACGGCCGAGCCGCCCGCCGCCGCGCAGGTGCCCGACCTGACCGCGGCGGGCCCCGAGGGCCGCGCGGCGCGCACGGCGCTGGCGCTGCGCGAGGCCACCGGGACGCCGGGCGCCTGGACGCTGCTCGACCACCCGATGCTCGCGCTCGACGTGGCCGGCTCCCCCGCGTTCCTTGAGCCGGACGCGGTGGTCGTGCATCCGGACGGCGGCTGGACGGTCGTGGAGATCAAGTCGGTCCCGATGCTGGACGGCTCGGCGGACGCGTCGAAGGTGGGCGCGGCGGCCCGGCAGGCCGCGGTGTACGTGCTGGCGCTGGAGGAGGTCGCCGCGCGCCTGGACCCGGCGCCCGAGGTGCGGCACCGGATCCTGCTGGTCTGCCCGAAGGACTTCTCCAACCTGCCGACGGCGTCCGCGGTCGACGTGCGCAAGCAGCGCGCGGTGACCCGCCGCCAGCTGGCCCGCCTCACCCGCATCGAGGACATCGCCCGGACGCTGCCCGAGGGCACCTGCTTCTCCCCCGAGTTGCCCGCCGACCGGCTCACCGAGGCCGTGGAGTCGGTCCCGGCGACGTACGCGCCCGAGTGCCTGTCCGCGTGCGAGCTGGCCTTCCACTGCCGCGCGCGGTCCCGCGCAGAGGGTGCGGTGACGTCGCTGGGGCGGCCGGTGCGCGCCGAGCTGGGCGGCCTGAGCACGGTCGGGGACGTCCTGGCGGCGGCCCGCGGCGAGACCGGCGACCCGGACGATCCGGCGGTGGCGGCGCTGCGCCGGGCGGCGCGGCTGCGGGCCGAGGCCCTCGGTGCCGTGGCGGACCGGGAGGTGTCCGCGTGTCGCTGATCGCCACTCTGGCCCGTCTGGAGGCCGTCAGCACCGGGCGCGCCCGGCCCGCCGCCACCGTCCGGCACCGGCATCTGTCCGACCGGCCCCTGGTGTTCGTGCCGCTGACCACCGCCGGTGAGGCCGGTGCCCCGCTGGGCGCGCTGGTCGGCACCGACCGGGCCGCGCCGCGCCTGCTGGTGGTGCCGCAGCCGCGCGACCGCGACCTGCGCTTCGCGTTCCTCGCCGACCTGGCGGACGTCGTCCTGCCGTACATCGACGCGTACGCCGACGCCGTGGAGGCCGCCGAGCGCACCGAGACCGACCCGGAGACCGGCAAGCGGGTCAAGGTCGAGGCCGAACTGTGCGAGGAAGCCCCGCAGTTGATCGTGCCGAGCCGCCCCGGCATCGACTTCGTACGGCTGCTGGGCCGCTCGATGCGGTTCCGCCGCACGGCGGAGCAGGAACCGGAGGCGCCCCATCCGGCTCCGCCCCGGGTGCCGTTGCTCGGCCGGTGGCTGACGCACTTCGGGGAGCGCGCGCGGGTGCCCGGCTCGTCGCTGCTGCTGGCCATGACGGACGTCCTGGGCCGGCACTGGGCGACCGGGCAGTCCACGCTGGAGGACCAGCACCTGGGCGCGCTGCTCGCCTGGATCGACCCGCCCGGGGGCCGCACGGGCGCGGAGGCCGCGCTGTCGGCCGAGCTGGAGCGGGACGCGCGGGGGCAGCTGAGGTGCCCGCCGGCCGGCCCGGCGACGGACCCGGCGTTCGACAACAAGCTGCTCGCCCCGGCGATCGAGCGCTACGACCGGGCCCGTACGGCGCTGGCCGCCGCCGAGGACGGACTGGAGGCCGACGACCGGCTCGGCGCCCTCACCGCGGCCGAGCGGGAGATCCGCGAGTTGGTCGAGAGCGTCACGCGGCCCACCTGGGACGCGGTGTGGCGCGGGCTCGACCTGCTGCGGGAGCTGCCCGCGGGCGCGCACGTCGAGGAGCGGTGGACGCGCGACCGCTGGTCCTTCACCGGCCACCGCGACCGCGTCCTGGCCGGTGAGCCGCCGCAGCCGCGCCGCGACGACGCGGTGACCGCGGCGAACAAGCTGGCCACGCGCGAGCGGGAGCAGGCCCGGCTGGAGGCGCAGGAGGCCCTGGACGATCCGCTGGTGATGGCGGGCCGGCGGCTGTCCGGCGAGGCGTTCGCGGGCGAGGTCACCGACGTCGTCATGGCGTACAGCGAGGGCAAGCGGCCCAGTCCGCGCCCGCTGGTCACGGTCCGCACGGACGACCGGCCGCATCTCGCCGAGCGCGCGAAGGTGTTCCGGTCGCTGGGCGGCAAACCGCAGGCGGCCGAGTTCGTCGGCTACGAGGGCGACGGGGGCGGCGGGGCCGAGGGCGGCGACGGATCGCTTCTCGTGCTGCTGCGGATCGTGGACAAGATGGGCCGGGGCAGGGAACCGGAGGCCGGATCGGTGCCGGAGAAGGGCGACCGGGTGTGCTTCACGCTGTTCGAGCACGAGCAGCGGGGCGGCGCGAAGCTGCCCGACGCGGAGGAGACGCCGTGGACGCACGGCGGGCCGCCCGGCGAGGGTGTGCCCGAGGCCGCCGACCCGGTGACCGAGGAGGACGTGCTGTGACGACCGAGGCCGCCTTCGACCCCGGTGCCGCCGCGGCGCGTGCCACCGACGCGATCCTGCGCGACACGCTGCACGGCACGCGGCGCGGCGTCGTGGTCGACTCCCCGCCCGGCGCGGGCAAGTCCACGCTGGTGGTGCGGGCGGCGCTGGAGCTCGCCGAGGCCGGGCGCCCGCTGATGGTGGTCGCACAGACCAACGCGCAGGTCGACGACCTCGTCCTGCGCCTCGCCGAGAAGAACCCGGACCTGCCGGTGGGCCGCCTGCACAGCAGCGACGCCGACGCGTACGACAAGGCGCTGGACGACCTGCCCAACGTCCGTACGTCGGCGAAGGCCGCCGACCTGACCGGCCTGCCGGTGGTGCTGTCGACGGCGGCCAAGTGGGCGCACGTGAAGACGGACGAGCCGTGGCGCCACGCGATCGTCGACGAGGCGTACCAGATGCGGTCGGACTCGCTGCTGGCGGTGGCCGGGCTGTTCGAGCGGGCGCTGTTCGTGGGCGACCCGGGGCAGCTCGACCCGTTCTCGATCGTCGGCGCGGAGCAGTGGGCGGGCCTGTCGTACGACCCGTCGGCGTCCGCCGTGACGACGCTGCTGTCGCACAACCCGGACCTGCCGCAGCACCGCCTGCCGGTGTCCTGGCGGCTGCCGGCGTCGGCGGCCCCGCTGGTGTCGGACGCGTTCTACCCGTACACGCCGTTCCGCAGCGGCACCGGTCACGACGACCGGCGGCTCGCCTTCGCCGTCGCGTCGGACGGCTCCGGCCCTGACCGGGTGATCGACGAGGCGGCGGAGTCCGGCTGGGGCCTGCTGGAGCTGCCCGCCCGCCACACGCCGCGCACGGACCCGGAGGCGGTCCGGGCGGTGGCGACGGTCGTACGCCGGCTGCTGGACCGGGGCGGTGCGGCCACCTCGGAGCGGGCCCCCGATCCGGTCCCGCTCACCGCCGACCGGATCGCGGTCGGCACGGCGCACCGCGACCAGGCGGCGGCGGTGCGGGCGGCACTGGCCGAGCTGGGCGTGGCGGACGTCACCGTCGACACGGCGAACCGGCTCCAGGGCCGGGAGTACGACGTGACGGTGGTCCTGCACCCGCTGTCCGGCCGCCCCGACGCGACGGCGTTCCACCTGGAGACCGGCCGCCTGTGCGTGCTGGCGTCCCGCCACCGCCACGCCTGCATCGTGGTCTGCCGCGCCGGCGTGGACGCCCTCCTGGACGACTACCCGTCGACGGAACCGGTCCAGCTCGGCACGGTCGTGAAGTTCCCGGACGGCTGGGAGGCCAACCACGCGGTCCTGTCCCACCTCGCGGAACACCGGGTGGCCTGGCGGCCGTGACCGGAGACCGACACCGCAGCCCTCTCCGCCGGACGGAGTCCGGCACGCCGCCGGAGGCGGCCGACGAACACAGCCCGGACGGCCGGGAGGCCAACCACGCGGTCCTGGCCCACCTCGCGGAACACCGGGTGCCGTGGCGGGCGTGACCGGAGACCGACGCCCGGCATCCCCGCATCCCCACGTGCCGTGGCGGGCGTGAGGCGGCTGCCGTTTTGAGGTGTCCTGCGGCCCTCTTGCGCGGGCGCGGGACAATGGACGGTGGCCCACTCCCCAGGGGTCATCCGCGACGTACGAGGAGGAGAAGACATGGCGGAGCCCACGCCGCGTCGGAACGAACCGCGGCTACGCCCCGCGCCCCTGCTCTTCGAGCCCGCGGAGGCGGCCTCCGACCCCGAGCACTTCTTCGACCTGGAGTCGATCGACGATCCCCGGGCGCTGCTGGACCGCGCGACCGAGCTGACGCTGGCGTTCCGCGCGGCGGCGGACCGGGCCGTGGAGTTCCAGGCGATGGCGGCGGCCCAGCTGGCGGACCCGCGGCGGTTCGACCGGCTCACGCACGCGGACATCGCCGAGCGGGCGAACTGGACCGAGGACTACGCCAAGAAGATGGTCGAGTTCGGCCGCGATCTGATGCGCGGCGGGGAGGGTCCGGGCCACGCCGACCCCGTGTGACGCATCCCCCGGCGGCATATGCCAGGACGCGGGCGGAAGATACTCCTTCTCACTCGTTCGTGTCCTGGTTTTCCGCAACTGACCGGAACGAACCGCTCACGCAGGGTAGATCTAGTCGGCATGGGCAGCGAAAGGAACGAACACTCCGACGTCTCGGGCGTCACGACCGACGGTGCCGCCTGGCTCGCCTCCGCAGGAACGTATCCGCGCTGCACGCTCGCGCACTGGGAGGAGCGGCCCGACGCCCCGGTCGTCCTGCCGTGCGGTGCCGCCTTCGACGTGGTCAGCGTGCCGGCGATCTTCGGCCGGCGGATGCTGGACCGGCTGTGGGAGGAGGGCCCCGGGACGGGCCCCGTGGCCGAGTACCGGGGCCGGATGCTGCTGTTCGCCGCGCCGGGCACGGCCCAGCGGCTGCCTTCACTGCTGCACTGGGAGGAGTGGGGCGACCGCGGCCGGGAGTGCGGCCGGACGGGCGCGATTCCGCCGCTGCTGTGCCACGGCACCGGCGACGCGGTGACCGTGCCGGCCCTCGTCGCCGCCGACCGCCCCGGGCCGTCCGGCTCCCGCTGGCTCGTCGCGCCGGACACCCGGCACCCGTGGCTGCCGGGGCCGGAAATCGTGCTCTGGGCGGCGGTGCGGGCGGCCCGCGCGGCCGTGCGGATATCGATTTTTCCTCCCGCCGACCAGGATGCTAAGGTCTACGACGTCAGCAGGCGCCGCTAGCTCAGTTGGTTAGAGCAGCTGACTCTTAATCAGCGGGTCCGGGGTTCGAGTCCCTGGCGGCGCACGACAGTGATCAGCCCCTCGCAGCAGCGAGGGGCTGATCACGTTGCCGGTTCCCCCGTCGGGCGGCGCCCGGACGCCGCCTACGCGCCGCCCGTCGTGATCTTCACGTTCCACGCCCCCGAGGCCCTGCGGCTCGTCACCTCCACCCGTACGTTCTCCCCCGGCACCGTGAAGCTCTCGCCGAGGCCGACCGGGGCGTCCGCGAGGGGCGGGTAGACCGAGTTCTCCCAGCAGGCGTCCGTCTCCGGGTGCGCGTCGACCACCTCGATCGGCCCGCCCCCGGACTGCGTCCCGCCCCGCACCCGGTACACGAGCACGCCCGACCGGCAGGCGTCCGCGTCGTTGCCGACCGGCCCGCGCGCCTCGAAGGCGAGGACGGTGTCCGCGCCGGTGCGCACCACCGCCAGCTTGGTGCCCCGCCCGAGCCCGAAGGCCGGCGCCCCCGCGGCGCCCGTCACCGGCACGCCCGGCCCCGCGCCCAGCGGTTCCAGGGTGAGCCGGGTCGATCCGGAACCCCGTACGCACGCCACCTGGCGCGGTTCCAGCCAGCCCAGCTTCCACTTGTGCCAGCCGAACAGGTCCGGCGCCAGACCGAACTGACTGCCCATCAGGTCCCAGTCGCCGACGTACGTGTCCCAGTCGCCCTTGCCGTCCACGGGCCGGTGGTACAGGTCCGGCAGGTCGAAGACGTGCCCGGTCTCGTGGGCCAGCACCAGCCGGTCCGGCGGATGCTTCTCGAAGACCGTGACGACGCGGCGGATGTCCGTGCCGTCGGCGCGCAGCGGGGTGTCGAGGTTGACGACCTTCGTCGCGTCCGAGTCGACGCCGGGCGCGTCCGGGTCGGCGACGAAGTACACGACGTCGTAGCGGGAGAAGTCGACGTGGCCGTCGCTCGCGGCGAGCGCGTCGCGGAGGTAGGCGGCACGGTGCTCGGCGTTCCAGTCGCGCTGTATGACGTACGCCGTCGAGGGCTGCGGCATGGCGATCCAGTGGCGCAGCGGGTGCGGGCGCAGCGTGAAGCGGCCGTAGGAGGCGCGCTCGAAGAAGCGGCTGGTCTGCGGGAAGTGGTCGGCGGCGAGGTCCGCGGGGGTGGTCAGGGGGTGCGAGTCGGGGAACGACAGGAACACCATCACGGCGTCCAGGGCGCGGGTCGGCCGCGGATAGGCGGCGTTCCAGGTGTCGAGGCCCTCCGAGTGGTGCGCGTCGGTGCGTTCGAGGGCGCAGGGCGCCGGTGAGAACGGCTCGGCGGCCGAGGGTGCCGTTACCAGGGAAGTGGCCGCGAGTGCCGACATGGTGGTGAACACGGCCGCCGGCTTGCGCAGGCGGGTCCGGCCTGTCACGCGGGCGAGCTCCTGCACGGCCTCGGACGCGAGTCGCCTCAGGGGAAGCTGGCGCGGCACAGGGACCTCCGGGACGGGTTCACGGGACACCGCACCCAGACTGTTCTGATTTGTCGTACTACGCCCTGTTTGCCTGCACCGGACGGGTGAGCCGGCCGAAATTTCGGCGGACCCGACACCCCGAGTCACTCACGGAACGTCACAACTGGTCGGAGGCCTCAAGAACCCGTCCAGGTACGGGCAGAAACGATCTGTCACAACGGCAGTTCCGTACGGGACACTGGACAGCGGCTGGAAGGGCCAGGGGCCAGCCTCTATGATCGGCACACTTTCCTGACCATTTCCTGCACGGACAGAGATCGAGTGCACTGCGGGAGCGAGCGGTGAGCGGAACGTCCGAAGGGCCGACGCCCGCGGCAGACCTCGACCGGGCGGTCATCACACAGAGTGACCTCGATGCGCCTCCCCGTGCCGAGCCACTGCCGTACCACTCCGTGTTCACGGCGGCCCCCCTCGCGATGGCGGTCGTCGACCCGGAGGGTCTGGTCGTCAGCGCCAACGAAACATTCGGCGCGCTGCTCGGCACGTCCGCCGAGGAGCTGGCCGGGTCGGTCGCCGCCGATCTGGTGGACCTCACGTCCGACGCGCGTTCCTGGCACTCCTACCGCGAGGTGCTGAACGGCCGTCAGGCCCGGCTGCGCTGCACCCGCCGGCTGAAGCACCCCGAGGGCCACTCGGTGTGGGCGCAGGTGACGGTCACCCCGCTGCCCGGCGCGGAGCGGGGCGTCCTGCTGTCCGTGTCCGACATCAGCGCCCGGCGCGAACTCCAGGCCAGACTCCGGCACTTGCAGATGCACGACCCGGTGACCCGGCTGCCCAACCGCACCCTGTTCTTCGAGCGCCTGACGGCCGCGCTGGACGCCGAGTCGTACGAGCGGAGCGGCACCGGCCGGATCGGCCTGTGCTATCTCGACCTGGACGGCTTCAAGGCCGTCAACGACACCCTCGGCCACCGCATCGGCGACCGGCTGCTGGCCGCCGTCGCCGACCGTCTCACGCGCTGCGCCGACGAGGCCGGCTACGCCCGCGCGAACACGCCGCTGGTGGCCCGGCTCGGCGGCGACGAGTTCGCGCTGCTGGTCGAGGACTCCACCGGCACCGAGCAGCTGGCCGACCTCGCCGAGTCGGTCCTGACCGCGCTCCAGGACCCGTTCGACATCTCCGGCCGGCGGCTGTCGGTGTCGGCGTCCATCGGCGTCGTCGAGCGGCACGCGGCCGGGACCACGCCCACCGCGCTGATGCAGGCCGCCGACACGACGCTGTACTGGGCGAAGGCCGACGGCAAGGCCCGCTGGACGCTGTTCGACCCCGAGCGCAACGCCCACCGCATGACCCGGCAGGCCCTCGCGTCCACCCTGCGCCCGGCCGTCGAACGCGGCGAGTTCACGCTGGAGTACCAGCCGCTGGTGGGCATGGCGGACGGCAGGCTGAGCGGCGTCGAGGCCCTGGTGCGCTGGAAACACCCGCAGTTCGGCACATTGACGCCGAATCGGTTCATCGGACTTGCGGAAGAAGACGGCTCGATCGTGCAGCTCGGGCGCTGGGTGCTGCGCACCGCCTGCCGTCAGGCGCGCCGCTGGCAGCTGGAGCACCCCGACGAGCCGCCGATCTTCGTCAGCGTGAACGTGGCGGTCCGCCAGGTGTGGGACTCCGACCTCGTGGCCGACGTCGCCGAGACCCTCGACGAGACCGGACTCGCGCCGCACCTGCTCCAGCTGGAGCTCACCGAGTCGGCGGTGATGGGTTCCGCCGGCCGCCCGCTGCAGGCCCTGCAGGCCCTCAGCGACATGGGCGTGCGCATCGCCATCGACGACTTCGGCACCGGCTACTCCAACCTCGCCTACCTCAGCCGCCTGCCGGTGGACGTGCTGAAGCTGGACGGCTCCTTCGTCCGGGGCTTCCAGTACGAGGAACAGGACGCCGGCCGGCCGAGCCCCGCCGACGAGGTCATCGTGGAGGCGATGATCCAGCTCGCGCACCGGCTCGGCCTCACGGTCACCGCGGAGTGCGTGGAGACCTCCGCGCAGGCCTCGCGGCTGCGCGGGATCGGCTGCGACACCGGCCAGGGCTGGCTCTACTCGCGGCCGGTGCCGCCGGATCGTATCTCCGAGCTGCTGGGCAGCCCCGGGGTTCAGGCGGGCGTCGGCAACCCGTAGGCGTCGGCGATGAGTTCGTAGGAGCGCAGGCGGACCTCGCCGCTGTGGGCGTTGCCCGTGATCATCAGCTCGTCGGCGCCGGTGCGCTTCTGGAGGTCGTCCAGGCCGGCGCGGACCTCGTCGGGGGTGCCGTGCACGACGTTGGCGTTCCAGCTCTCCACGAAGTCGCGCTCCGTCGGGCTGAAGGGGTAGGCCTCGGCCTCCTCCGGGGTGGGCACCAGGCCGGGGCGGCCGGTGCGCAGCCGGACCATGTTCAGCGCGGCGGCCAGGACCTGGCGCCGGGCCTCCTTCTCGTCGTCGGTCGCGAGGGCGGCGACGCCGATGAGGGCGTAGGGCCGGTCGAGGACCTCGCTCGGCCGGAACGACTCCCGGTACAGGTCCAGGGCGGGGAGGGTGTTGTGCGCGGAGAAGTGGTGTGCGAAGGCGAACGGCAGGCCTAGCGTGCCGGCCAGGCGGGCGCTGAAGCCGGAGGAACCGAGCAGCCAGACCGGCGGGCGGTGCGGGGACTGCACGCCGCCGGGCGAGGTGGCCTGGACGGGGCCGGGTACGGCGTGGATGCGGCGGTAGGGGTGGCCGTCGGGGAAGTCGTCGTCCAGGAACCGGGTCAGCTCCACGAGCTGCTGCGGGAAGTCGTCGGCGGACTCGTTCAGCCGGTCGCTGCGGCGCAGGGCGGCGGCGGTGGCGCCGTCGGTGCCGGGGGCGCGGCCGAGGCCGAGGTCGATACGGCCGGGGGCCATGGCCTCCAGCGTGCCGAACTGCTCCGCGATGACCAGCGGGGCGTGGTTGGGCAGCATGACGCCGCCCGAGCCGAGGCGGATGCGGTCGGTGTGGGCCGCGAGGTGGGCGAGGATCACCGCCGGTGAGGAGGAGGCGACGCCCGGCATCGAGTGGTGCTCGGCGACCCAGTAGCGGTGGAAACCGCGGGACTCCGCGAGGCGGGACAGCTCGACGCTGGTGCGCAGCGCGTCGGAGGCGGTGCGGCCGGCGCCGACGGTGACGAGGTCCAGTACGGAGAGGGGGACGGGTGCGGTGCCGTGCGTCGTGCCCCGGATCTCGTCTGCGGCCACGGTGGGTGCCTCCTGTGTTCTGCCGTGCGCGGTCCTGCCGGGGCTTAACGGGAGGGGGTCTCCGGTTATTCCCCCCGGGGGGCGGTGGGCCCGGGGCGTGGTTCGGCGGCGGGGTTGTCGCGGAGGGCCGGCGTCGCTGTGGCCGACCGGGGGTGCGCCGCCCGGCGTTGCCGGGGTGCCGCCCGCGCCCACCCGCGCCGCCCCAGCGGCACGACTGCCCGCGGAGTGCGGCAGTCGGTTGGCGGCCGTCAGGCGGTGCGGGGTGGTGTCGGGGTGGGGGTGCCCGACTCGTACAGGGCGTGTGACGCTCGTAGGACCAGGTCGTCGCGGTGGCGGGCGGCGATCAGCTGGAGGCCGATCGGGAGGCCGTCGGCGTCCGTGCCGACCGGGACTGTCGCGGCCGGCTGCTGGGTCATGTTGAACGGGTAGGTGAACGGGGTCCAGCCCGTCCAGCGGCGGTGGCCCGAGCCCTTCGGCACCTCCGCGCCCGCCTCGAACGCCGTGATCGGCAGGGTCGGCGTGACGAGCAGGTCGTACGTCTCGTGGAAGCGGCCCATCCGGCGGCCGAGGTCCATGCGGACGTCGACGGCGGCCAGGTAGTCCAGCGCCGAGTACCGGGCGCCCCGGGCGCAGATCTCCCGCAGGCCCGGGTCCATGAGCCGGCGCTGGTGCGACCCGAGGTGCTGGACCACGCGGGCCGCGCCGCTGAACCACAGGGTGTGGAACGCCTCCACCGGCTCGGCCAGGTCGGGATCGGCCTCCGTGACGTACGCGCCGAGCTCCGCGAGCCGCTCCACGCCCCGGCGCACCGCCTTCGCGACGTCCGGGCGCACGGCCACCTGGCCGCCCAGCGTCGGCGAGTACGCCACCCGCAGGCCCCGCACCCCGCCGGTCAGCGCCGCGACGAAGGAGCCCGGCGCCGGGCCGAGCGCCGACCAGTCGCGGGTGTCCGGGGCGCCGATGACGTCCATCAGCAGCGCCGCGTCCGCCGCGTCGCGGGTCATCGGGCCGACGTGCGCCAGCGTCCCGAAGGCGCTCGCCGGGTACAGCGGCACCCTGCCGTACGTCGGCTTCAGCGCGAAGATCCCGCAGAACGACGCCGGGATGCGCACGCTGCCGCCGCCGTCCGTGCCGAGGGCGAGCGGTCCCGCGCCGAGGGCGACGGCCGCCGCCGCGCCGCCGCTCGATCCGCCGGCGGTGCGGGCCGGGTCGTGCGGGTTGCGGGTGACGCCGCTCAGCGGGGAGTCCGTGACGCCCTTCCAGCCGTACTCGGGGGTCGTCGTCTTGCCGAGGAACACCGCGCCCTGCTCCCGCAGCCGCGCCACGGACGGCGCGTCCTCGTCCCAGCGCCCCTGCTCCGGCACGGTCTTCGAGCCGCGCAGGGTCGGCGCGCCGCGCAGCAGCAGGATGTCCTTCACCGTGACCGGCACGCCGTCCACCGCGCCGGCCGGTTCGCCGCGCCGCCAGCGTTCCTCCGCGGCGCGGGCCCGGGCGAGCGCGTCGTCGGCCAGGAGCCTGACGAACGCGTTCACCTCCGGCTGGATGCGCTCCGCGCGCTCCAGGGCCGCGCGGGTCGCCTCCACGGGGCTGATGTCGCCCTTGCGGTAACCCTCGACGAGTTGTACGGCGGTCAGCTCGGTGAGCTCGGTCATCCACCCTCCCGGGGGCGTCAGTGTCCGGGTACGTATCCGCGCTTCTTGTCGACGACGTTCCGCAGAGGTCTGCCCGCCGCCCAGTCGTCGTACAACTCCACGAACTGCGCGCCGAGTTCGTCCCGCCAGCCGACCGTGTCGCCGCTCATGTGCGGGGAAACGATCAGCCCCGGCACGTCCCACAGCGGGCTGTCCGGCGTCAGCGGCTCGTGCTCGAAGACGTCCAGGGCGGCGCCCGCGATCCAGCGCCGGCGCAGCGCGTCCACGAGCGCGTCCTGGACGACGAGCTGCCCCCGGCCGACGTTGACGAACCGCGCGGACGGCTGCATCGTCCCGAACCGGCGGGCGTCGAACATGCCGCGCGTCCGCTCCGTGAGCGGCGCCGCGGCGATCACCCAGTCGGCGTGGGCCAGCAGCCGGTCGAGGTCGTCCGGGCCGTGCACGCCGGTGCGGGGCGTGCGGCCGACGAGCGCGGTCGTCACGCCCAGGGCACCGAGGCTGTGCGCGATCGCGCGGCCGATCGGCCCGGCGCCCACGACGCACGCGCGCGTGCCGGCCACCTGCTGCGACTCGCGGTGCCGCCAGGTCCGCTCCCGCTGCAGCTCCCAGGTGCGGGGCAGGTCCTTGGCCATGGCGAGCACGAGCGCGGCGACGTACTCGGCGATGGGCCGGTCGAAGATGCCGCGCGCGTTCGTCACGACCGTGCCGGAGTCGGCCAGCTCCGGGCACATCAGGTGGTCGACGCCCGCACTCGCCGTGTGCACCCAGCGCGGCCGGGGCCCCTCGCCCGGCCAGGCCTCGCGCACCGCGTGCGAGGTGAAGTCCCACACCAGCAGCACGTCGGCGTGCGGCAGCCGCTCGGCGAGGGTCACCTCGTCCGCGTGCTCGATCCGGGCCCGTCCGGTCAGCCGGCCGAGGCGGGGCGGCGGATCGGCGTCCAGGACGAGCACCGTGGGCGTCGCGGCGGTCGGTGGAGCGGGTTCCGGTGCGGTCATGAGGGGCCGTTTCTGGAGGACTGGCAGCCGTCTGACATGCGAGGTTTGACCACGCTCGCACCCGAATCTACCTTCGTCAACACGGGCGTACGTTCGGTCCGTTGCTCCCTCCTTCCTCGCGCGAGGGCGGTGTCTGTCATGGACGTCTCCTTTCTCGGCGGACCGAGCCCGCAACGCGGTGTCGGTGTCGTGGCTCCCTTCGACTTCGCGCTGGACCGCGAGCTGTGGCGCTGGGTGCCCGACGAGGTGTCCCTGCATCTGACCCGGACACCGTTCGTGCCGGTCGAGGTGAGCCTGGACCTCGCCCGGCTGGTCAGCGAGCACGAGACGCTGGGCGACGCGGTGCGCACACTGACCGCGATATCGCCCGGGGTCGTCGCCTACGCCTGCGCGTCCGGCAGTTTCGTCGGCGGTCTCGCCGGCGAGCGGGCGATGTGCGAGGCGATGAACCGGGCCGGCGCGGTGCCGTCCCTGACCACCTCCGGCGCGCTGCTGGAGGCGCTGACGGAGCTCGGTGCGCGCCGGGTGGCGGTGGTGACGCCGTACACGGTGTCCGTGACGCGCGTGCTGGAGCGCTACGTCGCGGAGGCGGGCGTCACGGTGTCGGGGCGGGCGTACATGGGGCTGACCCGGCACATCTGGCGGGTGCCGTACCGCGAGGTCGTCGAGATGGCGCGGCGGGCGGCGGCGAAGGGCAGGCTCGGCGCGGCCGACGCGCTGTTCATCTCCTGCACCAACCTGCCGACCTACGACGTGATCCCGCAGCTGGAGGCGGAGCTGCGGCTGCCGGTGATCTCGGCCAACCAGGTGACCATGTGGGCTGCGCTGCGCCGATTGGGTACCCGGGCGGTGGGACCGTACCAGGCGCTGATCGACCCCGCGGCGCGGACCGGTCCCGCCCTGCCGGAGCCCGGCTCCGGTTCCGTACTGCCGCAACTGCCCGAAGAGAAGCAGCAGGGAGGCTGGTCATGACCGCACTCGGACTCCTCTATCCCGGTCACTCCGCCGAGGACGACTATCCACGCATCGAGCAGCTGCTGGGGAGCGACATCCGGGTGGACCTGGTGCACACCGACATCGGCACGGACGCGCACCAGGTGGACGCGCTGCGCGAGATGGGCTCGGACGCGCGGCTGGCGGCGGGCGTGGAGCAGCTGCGGCTGGCGGGCGCGGAGGCGGTGGTGTGGGCGTGCACCAGCGGGAGCTTCGTGTACGGCTGGGAGGGCGCCCACGAGCAGGTGCGGGCGCTGGCGCGGGCGGCCGGGATGCCGGCGTCGTCGACGTCGTTCGGCTTCGTGCACGCGGCGCGTGAGCTGCGCGTGCGGCGGGTCGCGGTGGGCGCGACGTACCCGGAGGACGTGGCTGAGCTGTTCGCGGAGTTTCTGCGCGCGGGCGGCTTCGAGGTGACCGGGGTGCGCGGCTCGGGGATCCTCACGGCGGCCGAGGTCGGCACGTGGGGCGAGACGGAGCTGTTCACGCTGGCCCGCGAGGCCGATCACCCGGACGCGGAGGCGGTGCTCCTGCCCGACACGGCCCTGCACACGGTGGCGTATCTCCCGGCCCTGGAGAAGGACCTGGGCAAGCCGGTCCTGACCGCCAACCAGGTCACGGCCTGGGAGGCCCTGCGCCTGGCCGACCGTCGCGTGAACGCCCCGTCCCTGGGCGCACTCTTCACCCGGGAGCCACTGGTCCAGGCGTGAGCCCGCGCTACAGCCTGCGGAAGCTCAGCTTCTCCCCCGCCGCCCCGGTGCGCCACAAGTCGTTGCAGGCCTCCGCCATCGTCTCCAGGCCGGCCGTGATCCGGCCCCAGACGATGCCGGGGACCCAGCCGACGTCGCCGTTCAGCAGGAGGTTGTTGCGCTCGTAGAAGAGGGCCAGGTCGACGACCGTCGTGCCGGGGCGGACCTCGCGGTCGTAGCCGTAGGAGCGGGTGCCCAGTTCCGTGCCGGCGAAGGAGAAATAGCAGAGGTCACCCGGGACGGGCGTCACCGTGGGGTTTTCCAACGGCGGCTCCGATTCCGCGAAAGGAGGAAAGAGGGCGTAAATCTCGTTTCGCGCGTATTTGGCGTGGTAGACGTCCCCGGACAGCGGCAGGGCCTCCCAGACGGCCGCACAGGTGCGCGGGGCGCGGTCGTCCAGCAGTTCCGCGGTGCATCGCACTCCGCGTTGGGCCAGTGAGACCTCAATGTGTCGCTCAGTCATGCGGCTCCTCGTGCCCGGTATGAATAGATCGCATGCTCTCGGGTAGTCGCGCGCCCATGGCTCCACCACACAGAGCAACAAGAATTGGCGCAAAACCCGCGGGTCCCACGGGACCGACACGCCGGTCGCTGCTCGCGGGGGTCGCGGCGCTCGGCGCACTGGGCGCCGCGGGCTGCAGCCGCGTGGCCACCGCGACGGGCACGGACGGCGGTGACCTGCTGGACCGGCTCCGGGCCGCGGGCGTCGTACGCCTCGGCATCGCCGGCGAGATTCCGTTCGGCTACATCGACACGGACGGCGAGCTGACCGGCGAGGCCCCGGAGCTGGCGAAGGCCATTTTCCAACGGCTCGGGGTCGACCGGGTGCAGCCGGTGCCGACGGAGTTCGGCTCGCTCATTCCCGGCCTGAACTCGCAGCAGTTCGACGTCGTGGCCGCCGGAATGTACGTCAACCCGGAGCGCTGCGAGCAGGTCATCTTCTCCGACCCGGACTACCAGATGCTCGACGCCTTCATCGTGCGGAAGGGCAATCCCAAGGGTCTGCACAATTACCAGGACGTCGTGAAGAAGAAGGCGAAGTTCGCCACGGGCACCGGCTACGCCGAAATTCAGTACGCGATCGACGCCGGCTACCGGGAGAGCGACATCCTGATCGTGCCGGACCAGGTCGCGGGGCTGAACGCCGTGGAGGCCGGCCGGGTCGACGTCTTCGCCGGTACGGCGCTCACCACCCGTGAGGTGGTGAAGAAGTCGGCCAGGGCCGAGGTCACCGAACCGTTCAAGCCGATCGTCGACGGCAAGCCGCACGTGGACGGCGGCGCCTTCGCCTTCCGGCCGACCGAGACGAAGCTGCGCGACGCCTTCAACGTCGAGCTGCACAAGATGAAGGAGAGCGGCGAGCTGCTGCGGATCCTCAAGCCCTTCGGGTTCACCGAGGACGAGATGACGGACCTGACCGCGAAGGAGCTCTGCGGCTGATGACGTCAGGACTCTGGGAACTCGTACTGAGGGGCGTCTGGGTCACCGTCCAGCTGCTGGTCCTCAGCGGACTGCTGGCCGCCGCGGTGTCCTTCGTGGTCGGCGTCGCCCGCACCCACCGGCTGCGGATCGTCCGCTTCCTCGCGGGCTTCTACACCGAGGTCTTCCGCGGCACCTCCGCGCTGGTCATGATCTTCTGGGTGTTCTTCGTGCTGCCGATCGCCTTCGGCTGGCAGCTGGTGCCGCTGTGGGCGGGCACGCTCGCGCTAGGCCTGACGTACGGCGCGTACGGCTCCGAGATCGTGCGCGGCGCGCTGGTCGCGGTCGACCCGGCGCAGAAGGAGGGCGGTATCGCCCTCAGCTTCACGCCGTGGCAGCGGATGCGGCTGATCATGCTGCCGCAGGCGGTGCCGGAGATGATCCCGCCGTTCTCCAACCTGCTGGTGGAGCTGCTCAAGGGCACCGCGCTGGTGTCGATCATGGGCATGGGCGACCTGGCGTTCAGCGGCAACCTGGTGCGTCTGGCGCTCCAGGAGAGCGCGGAGATCTACACGTACATCCTGCTGATCTACTTCCTGATCGCCTTCCTGCTCACGCGGGTGATGCGCGGGTTGGAGAAGAACCTGAAGGCGCGGGTCGGCAAGGCACCGAAGAAGAAGACGGCCGCCGTGCGTGTCCCTGAGGGAAGTGGTGTCTCGTGAACTGGGACTGGAACGCGGTCACCGACTTCATGCCGTACTTCTGGGACGGCCTGCTGGTCACCCTCCAGGCGCTGGTCCTCGGCTCGCTGATCTCGTTCGCGCTGGGCCTGGTGTGGGCGCTGCTGATGCGGGCGCCGAGCCGCTGGGTGCGCTGGCCGGTGGGCGCCGTCACGGAGTTCGTGCGCAACACTCCGCTGCTGGTGCAGCTGTTCTTCCTGTTCTACGTCCTGCCCGAGTGGGGTCTGACCTTCTCGGCGCTGATGACCGGCGTCTTCGCGATCGGGCTGCACTACTCGACGTACACGATGCAGGTCTACCGGGCCGGCATCGAGGCCGTGCCGGTCGGCCAGTGGGAGGCCGCGACGGCGCTGAACCTGCCGCGCCGGCGGACCTGGACCGTGGTGATCCTGCCGCAGGCGGTCCGCCGCGTGGTGCCGGCGCTCGGCAACTACGTGATCTCGATGCTCAAGGACACGCCGATGCTGATGGCGATCACCGTCCTGGAGATGCTCGGCGAGGCGCGGCTGTTCTCGCAGCAGACCTTCCGGTTCACCGAACCCATCACGGTGATCGGCGTGGCCTTCATCGTGATCTCCTACCTGGCCTCCCTTGCCCTGCGATCCCTGGAGCGACGCCTTGTCCACTGACGCCAACCTGATGCCCGAGAAGAATCCCGCCGGCCGCAGCACCGGCACCGAGCTGGTCCGTCTGGAGCGGGTCACCAAGCGGTTCGGTGACCACACGGTCCTGGACAACCTCGACTTCTCCGTGGACGCCGGCAAGCACGTCACGCTGATCGGCCCGTCCGGCTCCGGCAAGACGACGATCCTGCGGCTGCTGATGACCCTGCTCAAGCCCGACGAGGGCAGGATCACCGTGGACGGCGAGCAGCTGTTCCCGGCGCCCGAGAAGCAGGTGCGGGAGATCCGCAAGAAGATCGGGATGGTGTTCCAGCAGTTCAACCTGTTCCCGAACATGACCGTCCTGCGGAACATCACCGAGGCCCCGGTCACCGTCCTCGGCATGTCGAAGGACGAGGCCGACGAGCGGGCCCGGGAGCTGCTGGAGCTGGTCGGTCTGACCGAGCACGTCGACAAGCACCCCTCGCAGCTGTCCGGCGGTCAGCAGCAGCGGGTGGCGATCGCGCGGGCGCTGGCGATGCGGCCGCAGGTGCTGCTGCTGGACGAGGTGACCTCCGCGCTGGACCCGGAGCTGGTCGCGGGCGTGCTGGACGTGCTGCGGGACATCGCCCGCTCCACGGACATCACGATGCTGTGCGTGACGCACGAGATGAACTTCGCGCGGGACATCTCCGACCAGGTCCTGATGTTCGACTCGGGCCGGGTCATCGAGGCGGGCCCGCCGGAGAAGATCTTCAGCGAGCCCGAGCACGACCGGACGAGGGAATTCCTCAGCGCGATCCTGTGACCACGCGGCAGGGGACCCGACGTCCCCGGTGGCGCCGCCGGGGCATGCCGGTGGCATGTGCCATGGTGCCGGCGCACCAGTTGAGAGGCCCGCGGATATCGGCAACTGCCGGTCCCCGCGGGCCTCTTGGCCGTTACCGTGGAGTCGGCACCGAAGGGATGCGGACCACCCGGAAGCACGGCACCGACCACACGGCACCGACCAGGCGCAGGGGGAAACCGTGGCGCTGAAGAACGAGCCGATGGCGCCGCAGCACTCGGCCCAGGACGCCCTGCGCGTCCTGGAGACCGTGGCTCGGCACACCACCGGAGTCACCGACACCGAACTCACCCGGCACACCGGCCTGCGCCCGGAGCGACTGACCACGCTCCTGCGGATGCTGCGCCGCGAGGGCTACGTCGACCGGGCCGGCGACGGGGCGTACGTCACCGGCGACGCGCTCGCCCGCCTCGGCTCGGCCCGCGACCGCGAGCACGACCGGGCGCTGCACGAGCAGCTCCGCGGGACGCTCGCCCGGCTGCGCGACTCGGTCGGCGCGGCCGTCTATCTCAGCCGGTACGTCGACGGCGAGGTCACCGTCACCCACTGCGCGGACGGCCCGGCCACGCCGGCGGTCCACGAGTGGGTCGACTTCCGTGACTCGGCGCACGCCACCGCGGTCGGCAAGAGCCTGCTGCGGCAGCTCGACCCCGCCGGACGCCGGGACCATCTCGCCCGGCACCGCCCGGCCCGGCTCACGTCCCGCACGATCACCAGCGGCACGCTGCTGCTGTCCCGCCTGGAGGCGCAGCCGCCGACGGCGCCGGCGCTGGACGTCCAGGAGTACGCGATCGGCACCGTCTGCGCGGCCGTGCCGCTGCCGGCCGGCCCGGCCGCGGGCTGCCTGGCGCTGTCCCTGCCGCTGGCACAGGCCCACCGGCTGCGCGACGCGGCGGCCACCCTGCACCGCGACGCCGCCCCCGTCCTGCTGTCCCTGGCGATCTAGACGGTCCCGCCCGGGGCCCCCGACGCGGCCCCGGGGGCGGCCCCGGGCGTTCCTCCGCCGGTGGTCGGGAGCACCCCTGGGGACCGGGTAGTATTTTTGTCGTCGCCGGCCGCGGGAAGCGGACGGCGGGAGTCATGCGCCGCTAGCTCAGTTGGTTAGAGCAGCTGACTCTTAATCAGCGGGTCCGGGGTTCGAGTCCCTGGCGGCGCACCTTGAAGGGGCCTCTCGTGGGAGCGAGGGGCCCCTCGGTCATGTCCGGGGCCGGGTGCGAGGGCCGCACGGAC
>NZ_JARVKW010000061.1 GCF_029813775.1 Streptomyces sp. DH24
CGATTCCGCGCCGTTCCGAGGACGGACACCCCCCGGCGCGGCCCCGACCCACCCACCGCACCGACAGCGCAACGCCCGCCCCCACCGAAGCGGTACAGGCCGCCGCAGGCACCCCCCACTCATCCCGCGCAGGCCGCCGCAGGCACCCCGCCCAACCGCCGGAGGCCGCCGCAGGCGCCCCGCGCACCCCGCACAGGCCGCCGCAGGTCGCCGTATGTATCGCCCACCCACCTGGCCCCCCACAGCTCGACACACCCACAATTGTCCCCTTTCGTAGGGGTATCGGTGCTTCGATCACGCCTCAATCACTGGAGGGCGCTGTGCCGCCGGAGGGCTACGACTACGACACCCACAGCCGACTCGCGGGACCGCTCACCGAGCCGTCCCGCCATGCCTACCGGGTGCAGTACACCTCGCTCCTCTCGCGCGAGCCCCACCGAATAAGAGCCGTCGCCCTCATGACCCTCGCGCCGATCCTCACCGGCGCCCTCCTGGTGTACCTCGTCTGGCCCACCCACTGGGTCGACCGCGAGGGCGGCGAGGAATGGCTGGTCGCCCTCGACGTCACCATGCTCATAGCCATTGGCCTCATCGAGCTGTTCATGCTCGTCAACGTCGCCTCCGTCGCCCACGCCACGATGGTCGCCCGCGACCCCGTCCCCGTCGTCCCCGAACCCGGCACCCGCGTCGCCTTCCTCACCACGTACGTCCCCGGCAAGGAACCCCTCGCCATGGTCCGCGCCACCCTCGAAGGCGCCACCCGGATCACCCACACCGGCCCCCTCGACGTCTGGCTGCTCGACGAGGGCGACGACGAGCAGGCCAAGGCCCTGTGCGCGGAGCTGGGCGTCCGGCACTTCACCCGGCACGGCGTCCCCGAGTGGAACCGCTCCAAGGGCGTCCACAAGGCCCGCACCA
Organism: Streptomyces sp. DH24; assembly: GCF_029813775.1. Classification (GTDB taxonomy): domain Bacteria; phylum Actinomycetota; class Actinomycetes; order Streptomycetales; family Streptomycetaceae; genus Streptomyces. The sequence continues at coordinate 919 of NZ_JARVKW010000061.1, forward strand.
AGCACGGCAACTACAACGCCTGGATCGCGATGCACGGCGACCAGTACGACTTCTTCGCCTCCGTCGACACCGACCACGTCCCGCTCCCCAACTTCCTGGAGCGGATGATGGGTTACTTCCGTGACCCCGACGTCGCCTTCGTCGTGGGACCGCAGGTCTACGGGAACTACCACAACCCCGTCACCAAGGCCGCCGAGTCCCAGCAGTTCCTGTTCCACGCGCTGATCCAGCGCGCCGGCAACCGCTACCGCGCCCCCATGTTCGTCGGGACCAACAACGTCGTACGCATCGCCGCCGTCAAGCAGATCGGCGGCCTGTACGACTCCATCACCGAGGACATGGCCACCGGCTTCGAGATCCACCGCACCCGCAACCCCCGCACCGGCGGGTACTGGCGGTCCGTCTACACCCCGGACGTGCTCGCGGTCGGCGAGGGCCCGGCCTCCTGGACGGACTTCTTCACCCAGCAGATGCGCTGGTCGCGCGGCACCTACGAGACGCTGATCAAGCAGTACTGGAAGGCCCCGCTCAGCATGCCCCCGGGCCGGCTGTTCTCGTACACGCTGATGCTCGTCTACTACCCGATGACGGCGGTCAACTGGTTCCTCGGCATCCTGAGCTGCTTCCTGTTCCTGTGGTTCGGCGCATCGGGCACCCAGGTCGCCGCCTCCGTCTGGCTGATGCTCTACAGCGACGCGGCGGCCCTCCAGATCGGCCTCTACCTGTGGAACCGCCGCCACAACGTCTCCCCGCACGAGCCGCAGGGCTCCGGCGGGCTGGCCGGCATGGCGATGTCGGCGCTGTCCGCGCCGATCTACCTGAAGTCGTTCACGGAGGCGGTCCTGCGCCGCCCCAGCCGCTTCGTCGTCACGCCGAAGGGCGGCGACGCGAGCCCCGACCGGCTGCTCACCTTCCGCATCCACCTCTCCTGGGCGGTCCTCCTGATCGTCTCGCTCACCGCCTCGGCCGTCCTCGGCCACACGCACGCGGCGATGCGCACGTGGGCGTTCCTGGCGACGGCGATCTCCCTGGCCCCGGTGGGCGTGTGGGTGACCACGCTGCTCAAGGACCGCGGGGACCGGCTCGGCGAGACCGCCCGGAACCTGTTCGGACTCCGCCCGCAGCCCGCGGCGAACCCGCAGCCCGCCGCGACCCCGGGACCCGCGGCGAACCCGGAGCATCCGGAACGGCACCCGCTGCCCGCGACCGCCCTCGTCGGCGAGGGCCACGAGCCCGCCTTCGCCACGACAGGAGCCACCGCACCGGTGACCGGCACCACGACAGGAGGCAACTAGCCCATGGCCCCCCAGCCGTCCAGCAGGACCAAGAAGACGGTCCTGGGCATCGGAGGCGTCGCGATCCTCGCCGGCCTCAACGCCCCGGCCGCCCTGGACTTCGCGGGCGACCGCTACCACGCGTACAAGATCGCCCAGCCCGAGTACAAGGCGAAGTACGGCTCCTGGAGCCAGGTCGACATCCCGGAGGAGTACCGCACGAACGCCATCCACGCGGCGCTCCTGCACACCGGCAAGGTGCTGATCGTCGCCGGCTCCGGCAACGAGCAGAAGAAGTTCGACGCGGGGTCCTTCGACACCGTGCTGTGGGACCCGGTCAAGAACACGTTCAAGAAGATCCCGACGCCGGAGGACTTCTTCTGCGGCGGTCACGCCCAACTCCCCGACGGCCGCCTGCTGGTGGCCGGCGGCACCGCCCGCTACGAACTCCTCGACGGCGAGGTGGAACGCGCGGGCGGCGGCATGCGCGTGAAGAACGAGAGCCCCGACAAGGCGGTGTTCCTGAAGAAGGGCACCCGCTTCCGCTCGCCCGCCGGCGTCGAGTACGCCACCAAGTTCGACGTCACCGTCCCGAAGGCCAAGCGCACCTTCAAGGTGACCTACGACAAGTCCGGGGCGATGCGGCCCTGGCAGACGAAGGTCACCGCGAGCGAGCGGCGCGTGTGGGTGGAGGCCGTCGAGAAGGGCCCGCTGTCGGTCACCGAGAAGCAGTCGCAGTACGAGGTCGTCGGCCTGAAGGGCAAGCAGGCCGCCAACGTCTACGGCCTGTCGGAGAAGATCACCCTGGAGAAGCAGGACTACCAGGGCATCCGCGCCGCCTACGAGTTCGACCCGGTCGCCGAGAAGTACGTGCCGGTCGAGCCGATGGACAAGGCCCGCTGGTACCCGACCCTGGTCGGCCTGGACGACGGCCGCGTGCTCGCGGTGTCCGGCCTGGACGACGTCGGCAAGATCGACCCCGGTGACAACGAGATCTACGACCCGAGGACGAAGAAGTGGACGCCGGGCCCGAAGCGGTACTTCCCGACGTACCCGGCGCTGTTCCTCACCAAGGGCAACAAGCTGTTCTACTCGGCGTCCAACGCCGGCTACGGCCCCGCCGACCAGGGGCGCGAACCGGGGCTGTGGGACCTGGAGAAGAACACCTTCGAGAAGGTGCCGGGCCTGCGGGACCAGGACCAGACGGAGACCTCGTCGTCGCTGCTGCTGCCGCCGGCGCAGGACCAGAAGGTGATGATCCTGGGCGGCGGAGGCGTGGGTGAGTCGAAGAAGTCGACCCGGCGCACCGCGGTCGTCGACCTGAAGAAGGACAACCCGGCCTTCGTGGACGGCCCGGACCTGCCGCAGGGCACCCGCTACCTGAACAGCGTGATCATGCCGGACGACTCGGTGTTCACCACGAACGGCTCGAAGGACTACCGGGGCCGCAGCGCCAGCAACATCCTCAAGGCGCAGTTCTACGACCCGAGGTCCAACACCTTCCGGGAGGCCGCGGCGCCCCTGGTGGGCCGCAACTACCACTCGGAGGCGCTGCTGCTGCCCGACGGCCGGGTCGCCACGTTCGGCTCGGACCCGCTCTTCGACGACCAGCAGAACACCAAGCTCGGCCACTTCGAGCAGCGCATGGAGGTGTTCACGCCGCCCGCGCTGCACCGGGGCGCCGCCAACCGCCCGGCGCTGAAGGACGGTCCGAAGGCGCTGGACGCCCGGCACCGCGTGACGTTCCGGACGGCGCACCCCGAACGCGTCGTGAAGGCGCGGCTGATGCGGCCGAGCGCGGTGACGCACACGACGGACGTCGAGCAGCGCTCCATCGAGCTCGGGGTGCGGAAGAAGGGCACGTCGGTGACGTTCGACGTGCCCCGGGACCGGGCGCTGGTGCCGCCCGGCTGGTACATGCTGTTCGTGACGGACGCGAAGGGCACGCCGTCCGAGGCCAAGTGGATCCAGGTGAAGTGAACCCGGCTGTCACGCCCTGGAGTTGCGCGCCAGCTCCAGGGCGTACTCCGGCCACCACCGTCCGGCGGCGGGACCGCCCTCGCAGGTGCCGTCGGACTCGCCGGGGCGCTTGATCCACAGGTAGGCGTCCAGGGCGGGCTCGCCGGTGTCGGTCGTCGGGCGGGTGCCGAGCGCCCGGCCGGGCGGGTTGCACCAGGAGCCCTCCAGCGGGCCGTTGCCGTTGCGGCTGGTGTCGACGACGAAGTGCTTGCCGGCCAGGCTCTTGGACAGTTCCCGGCCGTAGGCGGTGGTGACCTCGTTGGTCTGGAAGTTGGAGACGTTGAGGGCGAAGCCGTCGGCGTTCGCGATGCCGGCGCGCCGCAGGGGGGCGACCAGTTTCCCCGGCTCCTTGATCCACTCCGGGTTGCCCGCGTCGAGGTACACCTTCGTGTGGGGCTGCCGCTTCAGCCGCTCGACGGCCTCCGTCAGCAACTGCTCGCGCTCGGCGTGGTACTCGCCGGGCGTGCAGCCGTCCACGACGTGGGCGACGGCGTCCGGTTCCAGCACGACGAGGGCCTTGGCGTCGCCGATCGCGTCGGCGAACTTCCCGATCCACTGCCGGTAGGCGTCCGCGTCGGCCGCGCCGCCCGCCGAGTGCTGGCCGCAGTCCCGGTGCGGGATGTTGTAGGCGACGAGGACGGCCGTTCTGCCCGCCCGGCTCGCGGCGCCCGTTGCCGCCCGCACCTGCGGCGCCGGGTCGGTCTCACCGGTCGGCCACAGGGCGGCGGGGTGGTCGGCGATCCGCTTCAGCAGTTCGGCGTCCTCGCCGCGGCCCTCCTGCTGCCAGGTCTGGATCTGCCGGGCCGCGGGACTGTCGGGGTCGACCCAGAACGGGGAGGTGTCGGGGACCGACTTGCGGGAGGCGGAACCGGCGAAGGAGGCCTTGTCGACCTCCGGCGCGGACGAGCAGCCCGCCGTCAGCCCGAACAGCGCGAGCGCGGTGAGGGTGTGGATCAGCCGGGACATGCTGCTCCCTGGGGCAGAGGTGACGTACACGGAAGAAAACGGATAGATCGCCGGTAATCGTTGCACAAGTGAACAAGTCTGCAGGGGACCGACATGGTCGGGCCACCCACTCAGGGGGGACCGAAAGGCGAGACAGGGCTGACCGGTATATGACCGGCCGGTAAGGTCTGGGGCGTGCCGAAGCCGCTCAGTCTCTCCTTCGACCCCATCGCCCGCGCCGACGAACTGTGGAAGCAGCGCTGGGGAGGCGTGCCGTCGATGGCCGCCATCACCTCGATCATGCGCGCCCACCAGATCCTGCTGGCCGAGGTCGACGCGGTGGTCAAGCCGTACGGGCTGACGTTCGCGCGGTACGAGGCGCTCGTGCTGCTCACCTTCTCCAAGTCGGGCGAGCTGCCGATGTCCAAGATCGGTGAGCGGCTCATGGTGCACCCGACGTCGGTGACGAACACCGTGGACCGGCTGGTGAGGTCGGGTCTGGTGGACAAGCGCCCCAACCCCAACGACGGCCGCGGCACCCTCGCGTCGATCACCGACAAGGGCCGCGAGGTGGTCGAGGCGGCCACCCGGGACCTGATGGCGATGGACTTCGGCCTCGGTGTCTACGACGCCGAGGAGTGCCGGGAGATCTTCGCCCTGCTCCGCCCGCTGCGCATCGCCGCGCGGGATTTCGAGGAGGGGTGACCCGGGGCGGGATCCCCCGGAACGCGCGGTTACGCTCGACGGTATGAAAAAGAGCGTGCTGACCCGCTACCGCGTCATGGCGTACGTCACAGGCGTGCTGCTGATCCTGCTGTGCCTCGGCATGATCGCCAAGTACCTGCTGGACCTGGACGGCGCCGCCGACTTCACGCGCGTTGTCAGCATCGCGCACGGCTGGCTCTACGTCATCTACCTCGTCTTCGCCTTCGACCTGGGCGCCAAGGCGAAGTGGCCGGTCAGGAAGCAGCTCTGGGTGCTGCTGGCCGGGACCGTCCCGACGGCCGCGTTCTTCGTGGAGCGCAACGTCAGCCGCGAGGTGGAATCGAAGATCGCGGAGCGCTCGCCCGCGGTCGCCGAGGCCTGACGCCACCGCCGTACGGAGGACCGTGCGGCGGTCAGCCATCGACATTTACTAGGACGTCCAAGTAAATTCGAGGTATGGACGCTGACGCCATCGAGGAGGGCCGCCGTCGCTGGCAGGCCCGGTACGACGCCGCACGCAAGCGCGACGCTGACTTCACCACGCTCTCCGGGGACCCCGTGGAGCCGGTGTACGGGCCACGGCCCGGTGACAGGTACGACGGGTTCGAGCGGATCGGCTGGCCGGGGGAGTACCCCTTCACCCGCGGTCTGTACCCGACCGGCTACCGGGGGCGTACGTGGACCATCCGGCAGTTCGCCGGCTTCGGCAACGCCGAGCAGACCAACGAGCGCTACAAGATGATCCTCGCCAACGGCGGCGGGGGTCTGTCGGTCGCCTTCGACATGCCCACCCTGATGGGCCGCGACTCCGACGACCCGCGCTCGCTCGGCGAGGTCGGCCACTGCGGCGTGGCCATCGACTCGGCCGCCGACATGGAGGTGCTGTTCCGGGACATCCCGCTCGGGGACGTCACCACCTCCATGACGATCAGCGGGCCCGCCGTGCCCGTCTTCTGCATGTACCTGGTCGCCGCCGAGCGCCAGGGCGTGGACGCCGGGGTCCTCAACGGCACGCTCCAGACGGACATCTTCAAGGAGTACATCGCCCAGAAGGAGTGGCTCTTCCAGCCCGAGCCGCACCTGCGCCTCATCGGCGACCTCATGGAGTACTGCGCGGCCGGCATCCCCGACTACAAGCCGCTGTCGGTCTCCGGCTACCACATCCGCGAGGCCGGGGCGACGGCCGCGCAGGAGCTGGCGTACACCCTCGCGGACGGGTTCGGGTACGTCGAGCTGGGGCTCAGCCGCGGTCTCGACGTGGACGTGTTCGCGCCCGGACTGTCCTTCTTCTTCGACGCGCACGTCGACTTCTTCGAGGAGATCGCCAAGTTCCGCGCCGCCCGCCGCATCTGGGCCCGCTGGATGCGGGACGTGTACGGCGCCCGGAGCGAGAAGGCCCAGTGGCTGCGGTTCCACACGCAGACCGCCGGTGTCTCGCTGACGGCGCAGCAGCCGTACAACAACGTCGTCCGTACGGCCGTGGAGGCGCTGGCCGCGGTGCTCGGCGGCACCAACTCGCTGCACACCAACGCCCTGGACGAGACGCTGGCGCTGCCGAGCGAGCAGGCGGCCGAGATCGCGCTGCGCACCCAGCAGGTGCTGATGGAGGAGACCGGCGTCGCCAACGTCGCCGACCCGCTGGGCGGTTCCTGGTACATCGAGCAGCTGACGGACCGGATCGAGGCCGACGCCGAGAAGATCTTCGAGCAGATCAAGGAGCGCGGGCTGCGGGCCCACCCCGACGGCCGGCACCCGATCGGGCCGGTCACGTCCGGGATCCTGCGCGGCATCGAGGACGGCTGGTTCACCGGCGAGATCGCCGAGTCGGCGTTCCGCTACCAGCAGGCCCTGGAGAAGGGCGACAAGAGGGTCGTCGGCGTCAACTGCCACACCGGGTCCGTCACCGGTGACCTGGAGATCCTGCGGGTCAGCCACGAGGTGGAGCGCGAGCAGGTGCGGGTGCTCGCGGAGCGGAAGGCCGCGCGGGACGACGCGGCGGTGCGCTCCGCCCTGGACGCGATGCTCGCCGCGGCCCGGTCCGGGGGCAACATGATCGAGCCCATGCTGGACGCCGTGCGCGCCGAGGCCACGCTGGGCGAGATCTGCGGAGTGCTGCGCGACGAGTGGGGGGTGTACACGGAGCCCGCGGGCTTCTGACGGTCGCCGCGCGGAACCGTCAGGCGGCGGACAGGCCCAGCAGCAGCACCCTCGTGAAGCTGCGGACCCACTCCTCGTCCACCGGTTCCGCGCTGACCAGGGTGCGGTGCACCACCGCGCCCGCCACCATGTCGAAGATCAGGTCGATCGCGCGGGCGGCCTCCGCCGGGTCCGCCGCCGGGGGCAGCTCGCCGCGCTGTTCCGCGCGGGCCCGGCCCGCCACCACCAGACGCTTCTGGCGTTCCACGATCGAGTCGCGGATGCGTGCGCGCAGGGCGTCGTCCCGGGTGGATTCGGCCAGTACCGCCATGAGGCCGCTGCGGGCCTCCGGGCGAGCCAGGATCGCCGCGAACTGCAGGACCACGCCCTCGATGTCGGCGGCGAGGCTGCCGCGGTCGGGCAGGCGCAGTTCGTCGAAGAGTTCCGCCACCGCGTCCACGACCAGCTCGTTCTTGCCCGCCCAGCGGCGGTAGAGCGTGGTCTTGGCGACGCCGGCGCGGGTCGCCACGTCGCCCAGGGTGAGCTTGGACCAGCCGAGCTCGACCAGGGCCTGACGCGTCGCGGCCAGGATCGCGGCGTCCGCGGCGGCACTGCGCGGTCGTCCGGTACGGCTGGCGGGGGTGCGGCGCTGCATTCTCTGACCATATCCGGCCAGTTCGGCACGGCCGTGAGAGAGATCACCGGGCCACCCTCTCCGGCCGGGGCCGCCGGGTATTACGCTACGACCCGTAGCGAAAGCGCGTGAGCGGGCGGACGTACCCGCGAGCGACGACCACGCGGCGCGGGTGGGGACCCGGCGCCGGACGGGAAACGGGACGCAACAACAAGCAGCCCAGCCTGCTTTCACAGCGGTTTTCACATGTGCGCGCCGGACGGGGGAGGATGGACGCATGCAGCCACGGAACATGTCCATGAGCGGAGTCGTCGACCTCGCCGCGGTGAAGGCGGCCCAGGAGGCCAAGGCGAAGGCGGAGCAGGCGCGCGCCCAAGCGGCCCGGCAGGGCGGCGGGCCGGGTGCCGTCTCCCCGGCCGATCTCGTCATCGACGTCGACGAGTCCGGCTTCGAAAGCGACGTCCTGCAGCGCTCCACCGAAGTCCCGGTCGTCATCGACTTCTGGGCCGAGTGGTGCCAGCCCTGCAAGCAGCTCAGCCCGGTCCTGGAGCGGCTCGCCGTCGAGTACAACGGGCGTTTCCTCCTCGCCAAGATCGACGTCGACGCCAACCAGATGCTGATGCAGCAGTTCGGGGTGCAGGGCATCCCGGCGGTCTTCGCGGTGGTGGCCGGACAGGCCCTGCCGCTCTTCCAGGGCGCCGCGGGCGAGGAGCAGATCCGCCAGACCCTGGACCAGCTGGTGCAGGTCGCCGAACAGCGCTTCGGGCTGACCGGCCTGGTCGTCGACCCCGACGCCGAGCCGGGCGAGGCCCAGGCCCCCGAGCGGCCGGCCGGACCGCACGACGCCGAGCTGGAGGCGGCCGTGCGGGCGCTGGACGCGGGCGACCTCGGCGGTGCCGTGCAGGCGTACAAGAACGTGCTCGCGGCGGACCCGGGCAACACGGAGGCCCAACTCGGCCTCGCTCAGGCGGAGTTGCTCCAGCGGGTGCAGGGGCTCGACCCGCAGCGGGTGCGCCGGGACGCGGCCGACCGGCCGGCCGACGCGCAGGCGCAGATCGCCGCGGCGGACCTGGACCTGGTCGGCGGTCACGTGGACGACGCGTTCGGGCGGCTCATCGACACGGTGCGCGTCACGTCCGGCGACGACCGGGACACCGTACGGCTGCGGCTGCTCGAACTGTTCGAGGTCGTGGGGGCCGACGACCCCCGTGTGATCAACGCCCGCCGGGCCCTGGCGAGGGCCCTCTTCTGATCAGGTCCTAAACGCCCGGGCATGTGGTGCCCGGGTGAAAGAACGACCACCGGATCGTCACCGCGGCCGCGCTTTACCAAGACTTGGTAATCGCGGCCGCTGTTACTGCCAGTAAGTCGAGGTCGTGGATCTGTCGGCTTCTGTCCGGCGATCAACAGTTTTGTCCGGGCCCCGGGTGACACCCTGAGTCGCCGGTCGAGACCTCTGGGTCGTCGCACGGTTATCCGGCCGTTACTAGCGAGTAACGAACCCCCTTGTGCAGGCGGCGAGAATGCACCACGATCGGCCACGCTCGGTCCAATCCCGCTTCCCCGACAGCCGGTCGGGGCGCGGGAGTTCCTGGGTCCCCACCGAGCAGAGCCGGCGGCAGTGGCGCCGGCTCTTGGGCAGGGGGGTCTTCGCCGTCCGGCGAAGCCTGTCCAGCAAGGTTGTGCGTGATGCGTGTCAGGCGCGACCAGTGGTTGTCGCTCGGGGGTGATCGCCGGTGATTCGGGCGCTGTGTGCGCCACCGAGCGCGGGCGCTCTCCTTCCCGAGGACGTAGCACTTCTCCCATCCCTGCCCGGCTGAGCCGTCTCTAGGGGCAGTCAGGGTCAGGAGATGTACGTCCGAGAAGGAGGAAATATGGAGTCCCAGGTGCGTGGCGGGACCAGATGGAAGCGGTTCGCCGTCGTGATGGTGCCCAGCGTGGCCGCCACGGCAGCGATAGGTGTCGCCCTCGCGCAGGGCGCTCTCGCCGCGTCGTTCAGCGTTTCCGGTCAGTCGTTCAAGGTGACGACCGAGCGGCTCGACGGTCAGGGCTTCTCGCAGTACGGGGCGATCGACTCGGGCTACACGCTCGACGGCAAGAAGACGGCTCACCCCGTCGCCGTCTCGGCGTTCAAGTCCGCGACGATCAAGAACCTGTGCCAGTCCGTGGTCACCCCGGACGTGCCGCTGATCGGTAACGTCAGCCTCATCCTGAAGGCGGGCGGCGGGAACACGCCGGTCCGGGCCGAGAACCTGTACATCGATGTCGCCGACCTGAACGCCGACGCGACGTTCAAGAACATCGACATCGGTGTGGCCGCCAAGGACGCCACCAAGGGTCCGGGCATCGCCAAGGGCGACCACGCCAACCCGTACGGGTTCGCGCAGCAGGCCGACTCGGTCGTGCTGACCGACGTGAAGCAGACGGCGTGGGCGACCACCGCCGGAACCTTCAAGCTCAGCGGCCTGAAGATGTCGCTGTCGACGGGTGTCAAGGAGTGCTACTAAGCACTCGTTGACGGGCGGGGGCGCCGACGGCACCCCCGCCCGTCCAGTACCCGCTCGCGTCTTCACGCGCCGCACACGCGGCGCGCACAGCACACACAGCACACGTAGTACCACCTCACCACCACAGCAACGCCGTTCCAGGGAGCTGTTTTTCCATGAGCGCCGAGACTCCTGCCGCCATCGGCCAGTTCACCCGCCGGAGGCAGCAGTTCCGCGCCTGGCGGGGTATGCGGCCGTTCTGGGCCGGCCTGTTCGTCATGCTCGGCGGACTCCCCATCGCCTACTTCCCGTACGCGAACCTCCAGATCGGTCACCTGACGCTGGCGATGGCCACGACAGCCGGCGCCGGGTCCCTGATCATCGGCGTGCTGCTCGTCGTGCTGGGCATCAGCCTGTGGTTCCAGAAGCACGTCCGCGTCTTCGCGGGCGTCGCGGCGATCCTGCTGGCGCTGGTGTCCATCCCCGTGTCCAACCTGGGCGGGTTCCTCATCGGCTTCCTGTTCGCGCTGATCGGCGGGGCCATGGCCGTGTCGTGGGCGCCGGGGGCGGGGTCCGAGCACGGCACGAGGTACGAGCACGGCACGAGGTACGAGCACGGCCCGAGGTACGAGGACGGTACGGGCAAGGGGGACGCCCCGCAGGGCGTGGTGCCGGGAGCCACGGTCCCGCAGCAGACCAACGGGGTGGACGAGCCGAACGATCTGTCAGGAACGAGCCCGGCCAACGGGGCGAACGGGAGGCACAGTGCCGGCTGACGAGGTGACCCACGGGATGGATGTGGACGCGTCCCGTGCGAGAACCGGGCCGCGTCACGCGGCACCCAAGAAGCCGCTGTTCACCAGGTTCCACATGCCGGCCGGGAAGGCGATAGCCCTGGCCGCGATGCCCACCGCGGTTCTCATGGGGATGGGGTTCACCCCCACGCTGGCCATCGCCGACAACAACGACGTGGTCAAGCCGACGTCGAACAGCCTGACCGTCGACGAGTACAAGGACTGTGTCGCCGCGCTGGACAAGGACGGCAAGGAGGACTCCGAGTCCGCCACGCCGTCGCCTTCGGCGAGCGCCTCCGAGCAGCAGGACCAGCAGCCGGAGCCCAGCCCGTCGGCGACCTCCGGGGACTCTGCGGAGGGCGACTCGGGTTCGGGTGCGGGGGGTTCATCGGGTTCGACTTCTTCGCCGGATTCAGGTTCCGACGACGAGGCCGACCCGACCCCGTCCCCGTCCGCCTCCGCGGGCAGGGAGAAGACGTCCGGCGGCGCCGGCACGGCCTCACCGTCTCCGTCCGAGAGCGGCGGCGGCCTGCTGGACGGCATCGGCGACGCCCTCGACGGCGTACTCGGCGGCGGCCGGGCGTCCGAGAGCCCGAGCCCCACGCCGTCCGCCTCCGAGAGCGCGGGCGAGGACGACCCGTCCGGCGACGGCGGGGTCGCCGGTGACGTCGGGGACACCGTCGAGGACACCACCGGCAAGGTCACCGACACGGTGCGGGACACCGTCGGGGACGTCACCGGCGAGGCGGCCGAGGACGCCACCGACGCCGTCGGCGACGCGGCCGAGGACGCCAAGGACGCCGTCCCGACGCCGACGCCCAGCCCGTCGGCGAGCGGGACGACCGACCCGGAGGACTGCCCGGCCGCCACGGACGCCGAGGGCGGGGTCGACAACAAGATCCCGCTGCCCGACGACCCGTGGTACCTGGACGCCAGTTCGCTGCTGCTGAAGGGCGCCGACTACCAGGGCATCGTCGAGGTGAGGACCGCCAACGGCACCACCAAGAAGGTGCTGAAGTACGTCATCTCCGACGGCACCGACATCGGCGACCTGCACCAGACGGTCAAGGACGAGCAGGCCGGCAAGACCTACCACGTGCAGGCGGCCAAGGGCTCGACGTCCACGATCCGCGACGGCGACACCGTGATGTACACGGAGAGCATCTCCGGCAACCTGCTCGGTCTGATCCCGATCACGTTCAGCCCGGAGAACCCGCCGCCGCTGAACATCCCGCTGATCTACTTCACCAAGGTGAAGGTCGTGCAGGCCGGCCAGTTCGGCGGCACCCTGCACGTCCCGGGCCTGCACCAGTACATCACCGACTGAGCCGGCCGCAGGCCCCACGACCACTCCGGGAGCCGCAACAACGCCGAGGGCGCCCCCTGTTCACCAGGGGGCGCCCTCGGCGCCGTTCGGGTCCGGGCGGGTCAGCTCTCGGCGCCGCCCAGGTGGTGGACGCGGACCATGTTGGTGGTGCCGGGGACGCCGGGCGGCGAACCGGCCGTGATCACCACGATCTCGCCCTCGTTGAACCGGCCCAGCTTGACCATCTCCTGGTCCACCAGCTCGACCATCTCGTCCGTGCTGTTCACGAACGGCACCACGTGCGGCTCCACGCCCCAGCTGAGCGCCAGCTGGTTGCGGGTGCTCTCGTCCGTGGTGAACGCGATGATCGGCTGTGCGGCGCGGTAACGGCACAGGCGGCGCGCGGTGTCCCCGGACTGGGTGAAGGCCACCAGACCCCGGCCGCCGAGGAAGTCGGCGATCTCGCACGCGGCACGCGCGACCGAACCGCCCTGCGTGCGCGGCTTCTTGCCCGGCACGAGCGGCTGCAGGCCCTTGGACAGCAGCTCCTGCTCGGCCGCCTGGACGATCTTCGACATCGTCTTGACCGTCTCGATCGGGTACGCGCCCACGCTGGACTCCGCCGACAGCATGACCGCGTCCGCGCCGTCCAGGATCGCGTTGGCCACGTCCGAGGCCTCGGCGCGGGTCGGGCGGGAGTTGGTGATCATCGACTCCATCATCTGGGTCGCCACGATCACCGGCTTGGCGTTGCGCCGGCACAGCTCGATCAGGCGCTTCTGCACCATGGGGACCTTTTCGAGCGGGTACTCGACGGCCAGGTCGCCGCGCGCGACCATGACGCCGTCGAACGCCATCACGACGTCCTCCATGTTCTCCACCGCCTGCGGCTTCTCCACCTTGGCGATGACGGGGACGCGGCGGCCCTCCTCGTCCATCACGCGGTGCACGTCCTGGACGTCCCGGGCGTCGCGCACGAAGGACAGGGCGACCAGGTCGCAGCCCATGCGCAGCGCGAACCGCAGGTCGTCGACGTCCTTCTCGGACAGCGCCGGGACGTTCACGGCCGCGCCCGGCAGGTTGATGCCCTTGTGGTCGGAGATGACGCCGCCCTCGATGACGATCGTCTTCACCCGGGAGCCCACGACCTCGGTGACCTTCAGCTCGACGTTGCCGTCGTTGATGAGGATCTGGTCGCCCTTGGTCACGTCGCCGGGCAGGCCCTTGTAGGTGGTGCCGCAGATGGTGCGGTCGCCGGGGACGTCCTCGGTGGTGATGGTGAACTCGTCACCGCGCACCAGCTCCACCGGGCCCTCGGCGAAGGTCTCCAGCCGGATCTTCGGGCCCTGCAGGTCGGCGAGGACACCGATGGCCCGGCCGGTCTCCTTGGCGGCGGCACGGACGCGGTCGTACCGCCCCTGGTGCTCGGCGTGCGAGCCGTGGCTGAAGTTGAAGCGGGCCACATTCATACCGGCTTCGATCAGCGCGACGAGCTGCTCGTGGGAGTCGACCGCGGGGCCGAGAGTACAGACGATTTTCGAACGGCGCATGGGGCGATCCTATCGGTTTGTTTCGCTACGGAATATTCCGTCTGGCGGAAAGTACAAATGGGCGGGTTCGCGCTCAGGCGTGTATGCCGGTATTGGTCACTCGCTCTTTTCGACCAGTGCGTACGTCTGTGTCGCGATCTCCAATTCCTCGTCCGTCGGGACCACGGCGACGGCGACCCGCGCGTACTCGGGCGAGATCAGCTGCGGCCGGTCCGCGCGCACCGCGTTCAGCTCGCCGTCCACCACGAGCCCCAGTTCCTCCAGGCCCGCCACGGCAGCTTCCCGCACCGGCGCCGCGTTCTCACCGACCCCGGCCGTGAAGGCGACGGCGTCCACCCGTCCGAGCACCGCGTAATAAGCACCGATGTACTTCTTCAACCGGTGAATGTAGATGTCGAACGCCAGCTTCGCCCGCTCGTCGCCCTCGTCGATCCGGCGGCGGATCTCCCGCATGTCGTTGTCGCCGCACAGTCCGACGAGTCCGCTCTTCTTGTTGAGCAGATTGTCGATCTCGTCGGCGGACATTTCACCAACACGCATCAAATGGAAGATGACGGCCGGATCCATGTCACCGGAGCGCGTACCCATCACGAGCCCCTCCAAGGGCGTCAGGCCCATGGAGGTCTCCACGCACCGCCCGCCCCGCACGGCCGAGGCCGACGCCCCGTTGCCCAGGTGCAGCACGATCACGTTCACGTCCTCGGGCGCCCGGCCCAGCAGGTCGGCCGTCGCGCGGGACACGTACGCGTGCGAGGTGCCGTGGAAGCCGTAGCGCCGGATGCGGTGCGCGTCGGCGGTCTCCACGTCGATCGCGTAGCGGGCGGCCGACTCCGGCATCGTCGTGTGGAACGCGGTGTCGAACACGGCGACCTGCGGCAGGTCCGGACGCAGCGCCCGCGCGGTGCGGATGCCGGTCAGGTTGGCCGGGTTGTGCAGCGGCGCCACCGGGATCAGCCGCTCGATCTCGGCGAGCACGGCGTCGTCGATCACCGTCGGCTCGGTGAACCGCTTCCCGCCGTGCACCACCCGGTGCCCGATCGCGGCCAGTTCGGGGGAGTCGAGCCCGAAGCCGTCCCTGGCCAGCTCGGCGGCGACGGCCTTCAGCGCGGCGTCGTGGTCCGGGATCGCGCCGGTCCGCTCACGGGTCCGGCCGTCCGCGACCGGAGTGTGCTTCAGACGCGAGGTCTCCTCGCCGATCCGCTCGACGAGGCCCACCGCGAGCCGGCTGCTGTCGCGCATGTCGAGCAGCTGGTACTTCACCGACGAGGAGCCGGAGTTGAGGACGAGGACGCGCGAACCGCGGGCCGCGCGCGCCTCGCCGGCCGGGGTGGTGGCGGGCGACGGGTGGGTGGTCACTGTGCGGTCGCCTTCTGGTTCGGGGACTGGGCCTGGATCGCCGTGATGGCGACGGTGTTGACGATGTCCTGGACGAGGGCGCCCCGGGACAGGTCGTTGACCGGCTTGCGCAGGCCCTGCAGGACCGGGCCGACGGCGATCGCGCCGGCCGAGCGCTGCACGGCCTTGTAGGTGTTGTTGCCGGTGTTGAGGTCGGGGAAGATCAGCACGCTCGCCTGTCCGGCCACCTCGGAGTCGGGCAGCTTCGTCGCGGCGACGGTCGGCTCCACGGCCGCGTCGTACTGGATGGGCCCCTCGACGCTCAGGTCGGGCCGCTGGGCGCGGACGGTCTCCGTCGCCCGGCGCACCTTGTCGACGTCGGCGCCCGAGCCGGAGGTGCCGGTGGAGTACGACAGCATCGCGATGCGGGGCTGCACGCCGAACCGGGCGGCGGTCGCGGCCGACTGGATGGCGATGTCGGCGAGCTGCTCGGCGTCCGGGTCGGGGTTCACGGCGCAGTCGCCGTAGACCAGGACCTTGTCGGACAGGCACATGAAGAACACCGACGACACGATGGTCGCGTCCGGCTTGGTCTTGATGATCTCGAAGGCCGGGCGGATCGTCGCGGCCGTGGAGTGCACCGAGCCCGACACCATGCCGTCGGCCAGGCCCTCCTGCACCATCAGCGTGCCGAAGTAGTTCACGTCGGAGACCACGTCGTACGCCAGCTCCAGGGTCACGCCCCGGTGGGCGCGCAGGGCGGCGTACTTCTCGGCGAAGGAGTCGCGCAGCTCGGAGACAGCCGGGTCGATCAGCTGGGAGTCGCCGAGGTCGATGCCGAGGTCGGCGGCCTTCTTGCGGATCTGGTCGACCGGCCCGAGCAGCGTCAGGTCGCACACGCCCCGGCGCAGCAGCACCTCGGCCGCGTGCAGCACGCGCTCCTCGGTGCCCTCCGGCAGGACGACCCGGCGCCGGTCCGAGCGGGCCTGCTCCAGGAGCTTGTGCTCGAACATCATCGGCGTCACGCGGTCGCTGCTGGGCGCCGAGACCCGGTCCAGCAGGTCACCGGTGTCGACGTACCGCTCGAAGAGGCCGAGCGCGGTCTCCGCCTTGCGCGGGGTCGCGGCGTTCAGCTTGCCCTCCAGGGAGAACAGCTGCTCGGCGGTCGGGAAGCTGTTGCCGGGCACCGAGAGCACCGGCGTGCCGGGGGCGAGCCGCGCGGCCAGCGTGAGGATGTCGTCGCCGGGCACCTCGCCCAGCGTGAGCAGCACGCCGGCTATCGGCGGGGTGCCGGCGCTGTGCGCGGCGAGCGTGCCGACCACCAGGTCCGCGCGGTCGCCCGGGGTGACGACCAGGCAGCCGGGGGTCAGGGCGCCCAGGAAGTTCGGCAGCATCGCGCCGCCGAACACGAAGTCCAGGGCGTCGCGCGCCAGCCCGGAGTCGTCGCCGAGCAGCACCCGCGCGCCGAGCGTGTGCGCGATCTGGGCCACGGTGGGCGCGGACAGGGCGGGCTCGTCCGGAAGCACGTAGCAGGGCACCGGCAGCCGGTCGGCGAGCCGCTCGGCGATCGCGTCCCGGTCCTCGCGGGCGACCCGGTTGGTGACCATCGCCAGCACGTCGCAGCCGAGGGTGTCGTAGGCGCGGAACGCGTTGCGGGTCTCGGCGAGCACGGCCTCGGCGGACTGCTTGCGGCCGCCGACCACCGGGATCACGGAGGCGCCGAACTCGTTGGCGAGGCGGGCGTTCAGGGACAGTTCGTCCGGGAACTGGGTGTCGGCGAAGTCGGTGCCGAGGACGAGGACGACGTCGTAGTCGCGGGCCACCAGGTGGAACCGGTCGACCAGCGCGGCCACCAGCTCGTCCGGGCCCTGCTCGGCCTGGAGGGCGGACGCCTCGTGGTAGTCCAGGCCGTAGACGGTCGCCGGGTCCTGGGAGAGCCGGTAGCGGGCGCGCAGCAGCTCGAAGAGGCGGTCGGGCCCGTCGTGGACGAGCGGGCGGAAGACACCCACCCGGTCGACCTGCCGGGTCAGCAGCTCCATGACCCCCAGCTCGACGACCTGGCGGCCGTCGCCGCGGTCGATTCCGGTCACGTACACGCTGCGCGTCACGTGCGCTCTCCGTTCTTCGCCGTCACAGAATTCCGTCCCCGTCATAAAAATCGCCCACCGAGGTGAGCTGAACCCTCTTGACAATACCTCCGGCGATGGGTAAGGCGCCCGCCAGTGCGTTGTCGGCACCGCCCTGTGGGACGTGGAACAATCGGCAGTGGCTCACCGGTATCCACAGCGAGCAGGAGACACAGCACGATGCGTATCGGAGTTCTCACCGCAGGCGGCGACTGCCCCGGCCTGAACGCAGTGATCCGGTCGGTCGTGCACCGAGCGGTGGACCACTACGGCGACGAGGTCATCGGCTTCGAGGACGGGTACGCCGGACTCCTGGACGGCCGCTACCGCGCCCTCGACCTCAACGCGGTCAGCGGCATCCTGGCCCGCGGCGGCACCATCCTCGGCTCCTCCCGCCTGGAGCGCGACCGGCTGCGCGAGGCCTGCGAGAACGGCCCGGACGTCGCCCGCGACTTCGGCATCGACGCGCTGATCCCGATCGGCGGCGAAGGCACCCTGACCGCCGCGCGCATGCTGAGCGACGCGGGCCTGCCCGTGGTCGGCGTGCCGAAGACCATCGACAACGACATCTCCTCCACCGACCGCACCTTCGGCTTCGACACCGCCGTCGGCGTCGCCACCGAGGCGATGGACCGCCTGAAGACGACCGCCGAGTCCCACCAGCGCGTCATGGTCGTCGAGGTCATGGGCCGGCACGCCGGCTGGATCGCCCTGGAGTCCGGCATGGCCGCCGGCGCGCACGGCATCTGCCTGCCCGAGCGGCCCTTCGACCCGGCCGGCCTGGTGAAGATGGTCGAGGAGCGCTTCTCCCGCGGCAAGAAGTTCGCGGTGATCTGCGTCGCCGAGGGCGCCCACCCCGCCGAGGGCAGCATGGACTACGGCAAGGGCGAGATCGACCAGTTCGGCCACGAGCGCTTCCAGGGCATCGGCACCGCCCTCGCCCACGAGCTGGAGCGGCGCCTCGGCAAGGAGGCCAGGCCGGTCATCCTCGGCCATGTGCAGCGCGGCGGCACGCCGACCGCGTACGACAGGGTGCTCGCCACGCGGTTCGGCTGGCACGCCGTGGAGGCCGCGCACCGGGGCGAGTTCGGCATGATGACCGCGCTGCGCGGCACGGACATCGTGATGGTGCCGCTGGCGGAGGCCGTGACCGAGCTGAAGACGGTCCCCAAGGACCGGATGGACGAGGCCGAGTCGGTCTTCTAGCCGCCGCGGCGACAGGAAACGTGGGCGGGCGGGCCGGACACCGGCCCGCCCGTTCGTTCCAGGCGTCCTCGGAGTTGCCGCGCTGCCGCGACCGTGGGCGGCGCCACCGGCCGCTCGTCACCTGGCAGATGTCAGGGTCCGGTCGCCCGGCCCCCGGCCCTGACATCAGTCAGGACCGCCCGTCCCGTGTCTCCTCCTACCGTGTCGGCGCGGCCACCGGGCCGCTGCGACGACAGGGACCCGAAAGGGACGACCATGCGCGGACTCCTCCGCGGCGCCACCGCGCCGGCACTGGCGACCGCCGCCCTCACGGTGGGCGGGACCAGCCAGGCCCAGGCGGCCGGCTCCTGGGCCAACCCGGTCACCTTCTCGGAGTGGCGGCCCACG
Organism: Streptomyces sp. DH24; assembly: GCF_029813775.1. Classification (GTDB taxonomy): domain Bacteria; phylum Actinomycetota; class Actinomycetes; order Streptomycetales; family Streptomycetaceae; genus Streptomyces. The sequence continues at coordinate 19,822 of NZ_JARVKW010000061.1, forward strand.
TAAGGAGCCGGCGCCCGGTGGCCGGACGCGAGCGGTGGGCCCGTGCGGGGGACCGGCTCACCGCTCGTAGCCGGCGAGGTGGCGCATCACCGTGTCGACGTGCGGGCGCACACGCTCCGGTACGCCGCCCTCCTCGATGACGGCGCGGTCGCTGGTGCGGTAGCCGGCCGCGACCAGCGCCGGCAGGTCCTTCTTCGGCAGCCCGGCCTCCTTGAAACGCTGGTCGAGCCAGCACACGTACACGCTCATCGTGGCGATCGCGTCCGGCGGTGACATGTGGTCCTTGTCGCCGTCCCCGTCCCCGTCCACGGCCCAGGCGCGGAACACCGACGGGGTCCACATGGCGATGCCGTACTCGTCGCTCGCGGGGCGGGCGGCCCGGGCGTCGAAGCCGCTCTCCGCCTTGAGCATCGCGGCGAGCAGGGCGGGCGTGATCTCCTCGTCGGTGCAGCGGCTGGCGGCCTTGGTGATGACCGGGCGCAGCGCCTCGGGGACGTCGGAGCCGGCGGGGATCGCGCCCGGCGCCGCGGCGGCGGCGGAGGCGCGGCGGCGTTGGTCGCCGCCCTCCGGTGCGTCGCCCTCCCGGAGCCATGCCGCCCCGGCGAGGGCCGCGGCGGTCAGGCCCACCAGCGCGGCGGCGGCCGGAACCCGCCACCGGCGACGACGGCGTGCCCCGCCCGCCAGCTGCTCGACGCGGCCCGCGAGGCTCTCCGCGGTGACCGGGAGGCGGGAGGCGTGGTCCGGGGCCAGGCAGTCGGCGACCAGCGCGCGCCAGCCCTCACCGAGCCGGGCGTCCAGCCGCAGCGGTGCCGTGCCGCGCGCGTAGGCCTGGGCGGCCAGCGAGCGGGCCCGGGCCGTCGCGCCCGGGAAGGGGTGGAGACCCCCGGTGAGCACCTGGTGGGCGAGGACACCGAAGGCCCAGATGTCGGCGGTGGGCCGGATCACCGAGCCGTCGGTGCCGGTGCGCTGGGACCACCACTCGGGCGGGAGATGGTCAAGGGTGCCGAGCGGCGGCAGGTGGGCGTGGCTGCCGTCGAGTTCCGTGGCCAGCCCGAAGTCCGCCAGCCACACCTCCTCCCGCGCGCCCAGCAGGACGTTGGCGGGCTTGAGGTCGCCGTGCACCCAGCCCGCGCCGTGCATGTGGGCCAGCCCGGCGGCGACCCCGCGCAGGATCCGGCTCGCCCCGGCGATCGGGCGGCCGGTCCCGGCGGCGTCGAGCGCGTCCTTCACGCTGGCCTCGGCCCGGTCCATGACCAGCGCGATCGCGCCGTCCAGCGCGGGCAGGTCCGGTAGGTCGACCGTGCACACGGCACGGGTGCGCACCAGATGGGGGTGGTCGGCGCCGGAGCTGAACCGCACCTCCCGCGCGACGAGTTCACCGAGCGCGGCGCGCTGCCCGGGGGCCAGGACACCGGTCGGCAGCACCTTGACCGCGACGGGGGAGCCGTCGTCGACCGTAAGGGCCTCGTACACGGTGCCCCAGCCGCCGGAGCCGATGACCTCGCCGATCTCCCAGCGGTCGACGCGCAGGCCCGCCGGCAGGCGGGGCGGTCGCGGTGCGCCCGGGGCGTCGTGGGTGTCGGGCAGTGTCATGCGCGGGCCTCCCGCGGGACCGGGCGCCCGGCCCCGCGGGGCGGCAGCAGGGCCAGATGTTCCTCACGGACCAGACCGAAGCGCAGCGCCAGCGACGCCAGCCGGGCGCGCTTGGCCCCGGTGCGGGCGCCGTCGGCCGCCGGTTCCTCACCCACGTCGAGGCGCAGCTTGGCGAACGCCAGGTAGTCGATGTGGTAGTTCACCGCCGAGCGCGTCAGATCGCGGCAGGACTCCAGCGGACGCAGCCGTTCCACGATGTCACCCACGCCCGGCAGCGCCGTGTCCGAGGGGTCGCGCAGCCGGGGTTCGCACAGGGCGACCAGCACGAGGAAGTACTTGGCCGCCGGATCCAGGGCGAAGGGGTGGACGGTCTGTTCACCGGCGCCGTCCCCGGGCTGCTCGGCGAGGTAGGCGTGTTGCGGCGCGAACACCTTGAACGCGGCGTTCCCCGTCAGGGCGGGCAGCAGGACCCGGGAGAACTCGAACGGCACGGGCGCGCCCAGGCGTCCCGGGGACACCGTGACGTACTCACCGGCGCCCTCCAGGTTCTCCACGACATAGGACACGCTGCGGCTGAAGTTGGACAGCCGCCAGTAGTCCCCGGCCGCCTCCAACTGCCCGGCCCGGCGCGAGACTCCGGGATCGGTCAGGACGATCCCCACTCCGCCCCCGCCGGGCAGACCGCGCCCGAAGTCGACGACGTCCCCGGGACCCAGGTGCAGCAACGCGGGTCTGCCCGGCCCGTCCTCCGCGGACCGCGCGTCGCCGTCCGGCAACTGGACGATGATCGTTTCCATGTTCCAACCCCCCGTGTGGACGCCAGGATTGTAGGCGTGAACCACCGCCCACCGGTGCCCACCGGTGCCCTCCGGGGCGACCGCGCTGCCGCGCCCGCCGAATCCCGCCTCGAGCGCCGTGCACCGCGCCCCGCCGGAACCCGCCAGGAGCGCCGTGCGCCCGTGCCCGGCGGCAGGCCCCGGGGTCAGCCTGCCTCGACCGCGGCCCAGAAGTTCGCCACGATCCGGTCCAGGAAGTCCCGGCCGCCCGCGCTGGAGTCCTTGCCGCCGCCGCCCCAGCTGAGGGTGGCGGCCATGTGCCCCTGGTAGTCCTCGTGGAGCTCCCGCAGGGCCGCCTCCAGCAGGGCCCGGTCCAGGGGCACCAGCCGGGACACCGGCCGCACGTACGCCTGCCAGCGCGTCGTCGCCGCGCTGCGCAGCAGCTCCGCCAGGCGCGGCTCGCGGCCCGTGACGGTGACGAAGTCGGGCACCGTGAGATCGAGGACGTGCGCGAGCGCGGCCGACTGCCGCTCGGTGCCGCGCCACGCGCCGGTGTCCTCCATCCGCAGATAGGCGCGCAGTTCGAGGCCGACGGTGCGGGCGACGTCGTCCGGGGCGAGTCCGCGGGCCACGCGGTGCTCGCGCAACGTGCGCGGGCGGCCGATGAGTTCACCGGGCGAGCACCACAGCACGCCCGCGAGCGCGCCGAGTTCCGGCCCGGTCGGCGCCGTGGTCCCGCGTTCCCAGGCGATGACGAGGTCCGGCGTGGCGTACGGCATGCCGTACGAGGCGCGCAGGTCGTGGGCGACGTGCTCGGGGCTCATCCCGAGGGCGGCGCGCAGGCGGCGGGCGGCGCGGGCGTCGAACGGCGGGGTGGGTGGCTGGTTCGGTCGGGCGGAGGGTTGGCGCACGGGGCACAAAATAGGGGTGTACCGGCGGGTTGACCACGGTCGGTTTGGCCAGGATCACGGATTGTAGGAACGTACGGGCGTCGGCGCCCCGAGGGACCGTCGTTTTCCGGCCACGGCGGCTCCTCAGCCCTTGACCGCGCCGCCCAGGGCGAAGCCGCCGCCCAGACGCCGCGCGATCAGCACGTACAGCAGGATCACGGGCGTCGAGTAGACGATCGAGAACGCCGCGAGCTGCCCGTACGCCACCATGCCGCGGTTGCCGAAGAACTCGTTGATGCTCACGGACGCCGGCATCCGGTCCGGGGTGAGCAGCAGCATGAACGGGACGAAGAAGTTCCCCCACATCATCACGAACGAGAACACCGTCACGACCGACACACCCGGCCCCGTCAGCGGCAGCACGATCCGCAGCAGCGACTGCCACGACGACGCCCCGTCCGTCCAGGCGGCCTCCTCCAGCTCCTTCGGCACGCCGTCCATGAAGTTCTTCATCAGCCAGACGGCGAACGGCAGTTGGGACGCGGCGAAGAAGAAGATCGTGCCCTGCATCGTGTCGATCAGGTTCACCCGGACGAACAGGGCGTACACCGGCACCATGATCGCCGTGATCGGCAGGCTGGTCGCGAACAGGATCGTCAGCAGGAACGGCCGGTTGAGGCGGGAGCGGAACCGGGACAGCGGGTACGCCGCCAGCGCCGCGCACACCACGGTCAGCACGGTGGCGCCGCCGCACAGCAGCAGGCTGTTCAGCAGCGGCGTGAACGTGACGTCGTCGGTGAGGATCGCGTCGAAGTTGTCCAGCGTGAGACCGTCGGGCGCCTTCACCCTGAGGTCCGCGCGCGGGTCGAGCGCCGACAGCACCACCCACAGCAGGGGCAGCGCGAAGGCCGCGGCGACGGCCAGGAGCCCCACGTCGGCGGCCAGGCGGCGCCCGGTGCGGCGGGCGGCGAGCGTGCGGGCCATGTCCGTCAGACCTCCGTCCGCAGCAGGCGCAGATACACGACCGAGAACAGCGAGCCGATCAGCAACAGCAGCAGCGCGACGGCCGTGCCGTAACCGATCAGGCTGTTCTGGAAGGCCTGCTCGTACATGAACAGCGGCAGTGTCTGGCTCCTGCCGCTCGGGCCGCCGCGGGTCATCACCCAGATCAGACCGAAGACGGAGAGGGTCTGCAGGGTGTTGAGCATGAGGGTGGTGCCGATGGAGCGGCGGATCATCGGCAACGTCACGTGCCACATGCGGCGCCAGCCGCCCGCGCCGTCCACCTCGGCCGCCTCCGTCACCTCCTTGGGGATCTCGTTGAGGGCGGCCGAGTAGACGAGCATCGAGAACGCGGTGCCGCGCCACACGTTCGCGAAGGACACCGCCAGGATCGGCAGCGTGAACAGCCAGTTCTGGGAGGGCAGGTGCAACCAGTCCAGTACGGCGTTGAGCGTGCCCTCGCGCCGGAAGAACGCGTACAGCAGGAACCCCGCCACCACCTCCGGCAGCACCCACGCCGTGATCACGACGCCGCCGGTCAGCGTGCGCACCGGCTTCGACGCCCGCTGCATCAGCGCCGCGAGCGCGAGGCCCAGGGTGTTCTGCCCGACCAGCGACGACAGCACCGTGAACACCAGCGTGAGCCATACGGCGTTCAGGAACGCGTCGTCCCCGAACGCCCGCCGGAAGTTGTCGAACCCGACGAACGACGCCTCGGCCTGCCCGGTCAGCTGGAGGTCGGTGAAGGCGATGACCACGCAGTAGGCGATCGGGCCGGCCAGGAAGAGGAGGAGAAGGACGACGGCCGGGGAGACGGGCAGGACACGCAGCAGGGAGCGGCGAGCGGTCACTTGCGGACGACCTGGTTGTCGGTGACGTCCTTGAGGGTCTCGTCGTATCCGCGGGCCGCCTCCTCGACCGACAGGTCACCGGTGGTCACGCCCTCCATCGCCTCCTGGATGGCGGTGGACACCTTCGGATACGCCGGGTAGGCGGGCCGGTAGTGGGTGTGCGGGACGAGGTCGGTGAAGAACCTGGTGCCGGGCTGGGCGTTCGCGTACGAGGGGTCGCTCGCGACGTCCTCGCGGACCGCGATGCCGGAGTTGGCGACGTACCACTTCTTGGCGTTGGCCTTCGTCTGCATCGTCTTGACGAACTCGAAGGCGAGGTCGGGGTTGCCCGCCTTCGCGGGGATCGCCCAGGTCCAGCCGCCGGACATGCTCACCTTGCCGGGCGCCTGCCCGTGCTGGGTGGGCATGTGGGCCAGCCCCAGCTCCTCGGACCACTCGGGCCACTCGTGGCCGCTGCCCGGCAGCCAGTCCTGCGGGAGCCAGGAGCCGTCCAGGGCGATGCCGAGCCTGCCCTCGGGCAGCAGCTCACCGCGGACCCTGGTGGAGAAGTTGGGGTCGAGCGCGTCGGAGACCTCGGGCCCGAGCTCCTCCTTGTAGACGGTCTCGACGAACGTCAGCGCGTCCTTGAAACCCTGCCCCGCGGCGATCCACTTCTTGCTGCCCTTGTCGTACAGCGGGTCCGCCGTGCCGTCGTTCGTGCCGTACAGCAGCATCTGGAAGCCCTGCATGGTGGCGGCCTCGCCGGCGGGCTTGCCGGTGTACACGTTGAGCGGGACGGTGCCGGGCACCTTCTTCTTGATGGTGCGGGCGGCGGCGAGGATGTCGTCCCAGTTCTCCGGCTGCCAGTCGGCGGGCAGACCGGCCCTGGCGAACACCTCCTTGCTGAACCACAGCCCGCGGGTGTCCGTGCCGTCCGGCACGCCGTACGTCTTGCCGTCCTCGCCCTTGGCCGCCGCCTTCGCCGTGTCGATGAACCGGTCCCAGTCCTTCCACTTGGCGAGGTAGGGATCGAGAGGCTTCAAGTACCCGCTGGTGATGTCGGAGTTGATGAGGAACGTGTCCTCGTAGACCAGGTCCGGCGCGGTCTTCGGGGAGCGGAGCATCTGCTGGAGCTTGGTGTAGTACTCCGAGTCCGCCGCCTTGATGGGCACGAACTCCACCTTCTTGCCGGGGTGTTCCTTCTCGAACTGCTTCTTGATGCCGGCGAGGTAGTTGTCCATCACCTTGACGGAGTTGTCCGTCGACTGCTTGTAGGACACCTTCAGCGTGTCCGGGTCGCTGCCGGACCCGCCGCCGCAGGCGGTGAGGAGGGCCGGGACGAGGGCGGCGGCCGCGACGAGTGCGGTGCGGCGGGCAGTTGGGCGGGGGCGGACGGCGGTGGGGCGCACGGGCACGACCTCCTACGGGCTCACGACGCTGTGGCCGGGACGGCTGCGTGGCGAACGTAAGAGGAGTGGTCTAGTCAGGTCAATGAGCGTGCGGGGTTTAGATCCCGGCGGGCCGTGGGGCGCGGGCGCCGGTGTCGCGGACGTGCGCGACACCGGCGGGGCGGTCGTCCCGCCGAGGGCAGGCGGCTGCCCGCAATGCCCGCCCTCGATCACACGGGCAGCCCTTCCGGGCGCAAACGGCAAAGATTCCCGGCGTCTGGCCCGGGAGAAAATCTGCACTGGCGGCAGTAGACATGACGGTCGGGGGACGCTAGAGTTTTTCGCGTAGCCCAGAAGTCGAAGGGCACGGCAGAGACGAACTGCCGTGCGAGAGGTCAAGAAGGTGCGGCCCGGCAGCGGAGAGGCGGAGCCGGAAGTGGTGGGTTCCTCCACTGGCTGCCGGGCCGAGCGGCCCCAGGGGCCGCGACAGCAGTACGGAACGATCCAGCAGTACGAAGAGGTAAGGAGCAGACGCCATCAGGATCGCCCGGGCGCGGAAAGCAGCCCGCCCGGGTACCGCAGGCCCCGGATTGGAAGGTGGTCCCCGGTCACGCATCCGCGATCCCCGCAGCCCCGCCCTCCCAGGCGGAACCTGCGGACACAGAGTCCGGCGCAGTCAGCCGGTAGATGGTGTTGAAAGCTCGGGGCCCGGGCGCCGTTCGGCGCTCGGGCCCCTCGACGCGTCCCCGAAAGAAGAGGTCTATGCCCCCTCGCAGTACCCGCCCCGCCGTCCCCCTCGATGACGACGACTATCCCGCCTACACCATGGGCCGGGCCGCCGACATGCTCGGCACCACCCCCGCCTTCCTCCGCGCCCTGGGCGAACACCGCCTGATCACCCCCCTGCGCTCCGAGGGCGGCCACCGCCGCTACTCCCGCTACCAGCTGCGCATCGCCGCCCGCGCCCGTGAACTCGTCGACCAGGGCACCCCCATCGAGGCCGCCTGCCGCATCATCATCCTTGAGGACCAACTGGAAGAGGCCCAGCGCATCAACGAGGAACTCCGCGCGGCCCATGACACCGGTCGGCAGCCGAAGACCTCGGCCTGACCGGTCCGGCCGAAGACCTCGATCCGACCGAGCCGACCGAGCCGATGATCTGAGGCCGATCGGGGGCTGCGGCGCTGCGGGGAGCCCCGCCCCGGATGATCGCTGCCGCCCTCGACGGATACCGTGGACCCGGCGTCGGGCGTCGGGGGAGGGGCATCGCATGGCGGAGCAGGACATCACCGTCGGGCAGCTGCTGCTGGCCGAGTACCAGACCGTGAAGGACGAGCAGAAGGCGCGCATCGGGTTCCGGGACAACCTGCTGTACGTGACCCTCGCGGTCGTGGCCGCCGTCATCGCCGCTGCGGCGCAGGCCAAGCAGCCCGCCATGCTGCTCGCGCTGCCGCCGGTGTGCCTCGTGCTCGGCTGGACCTACCTCGTCAACGACGAGAAGATCTCGGCCATCGGGCACTACGTCCGGGACGAACTCGGGCCCCGGCTCGCCCGACTGGCCGCTTCGGACGGCACGTTCGCGACGTTCGGCTGGGAGGCCTACCACCGGAGCGACACCCGTCGCCGGTCCCGCAAGACGATCCAGGCCGTGATCGACCTGACGGCGTTCTGCGCGGTGCCGCTGGCGGCGCTGGTGGTGTTCTGGGCCGGCGGGGAGGGCGGCGGGCTGCTCCTCGCGCTGTCGGTGCTGGAGGCGCTCGCGGTGGCCGGACTCGGGGCGCAGGTGCTGTGGTACGCGAGAGCGCCGAGGCCGGCCCGGACCACGGGCTGACGCCGTCCGGCCCGGACCGCGGGCCGACGCCGCTTCCGCCTGCGCGCGAGGGCCTGCGGGCCGCCGGTGGCCGGTCAGCGCACCAACAGGTCGATCACCCCTGTCAGGTCCTCGTCGCCGCCGCCCTCCGCCAGACGGCGGCGCATCAACTCGAAGTAGGGGCTGAGCAGTTCCGGGCTGACGCCCTGCTGCTCGGCGGTGCTCAGGAAGGTCGGCGTGCCGGCCACCTGCATGGCGAGGTGGGAGACGACCCCCTTGGTGTAGTCGCCGCTGCGCAGTTGGTCGGCGGTCTGGTGCACCGCCGGGGCCATCGCGACGAGCCAGTCGGCCAGCAGCGGGGCGAACGAGGCGGGATCGATGTCCTCCTTGCGGATCAGGGCGAAGGCGTGCGCGGCCCCGGCGAACATCCCGTACATGGCGCTGAGCAGCGCCACGTCGTGCAGGGCCGCGAAGCCCGCGTCCTCGCCGACGTAGGTCGTGCCGGCCGGGACACCCAGCGTCCCGCGGTGCTGCTCGAACAGTTCCCGTGAGCCGCTGTAGAAGACGTAGCCCCCGGACTCCGGGACGCCGATCATCGGCGGGACGGCCATGATCCCGCCGTCCAGGTAGCGGGCGCCGCGCTCCCGGGCCCACTCGGCGCGGGCGCGGGCCTGGGCGGGGGTGCCGGTGGTCAGGTTGACCAGGTCCCGGCCGGCCAGGTCGGTCCCGGCCAGCGCCTCCTCGACCGACGCGTCGTCGAGCAGGCAGACCACGACGAGGGTGTTCGCCGCGACCGCCTCGGCGGCGCTGCCGGCGACCCGCGCGCCCTCGTCGGCGAGCGCGGCGGCGCGGGCGGGGGTGCGGTTCCAGACCGTGAGCGGGTGGCCGGCGGCGAGCCAGGTACGGGCCAGCGCGGTGCCCATCGCGCCGAGGCCCAGCAAGGTGACGGAGGTCTTCTCAACGGTGTTCCGTGTCATGCCGATTAGGCTGGTCGCAGCCCCGGTGGTGATCAAGTACGCACTTCGGAGTGGGTGGTTACCCCGGGGTGAGCGAGCACGTCGGAAGGGGTGGGGGATGGCGACGCTGAACCGGCCGGGCGCACCGGACGGACACATCTGCGGGATCGACACCGCGATGGAGGTGATCGGCGGCAAGTGGAAGGTGCTGATCCTCTGGGCACTCCACGAGCATCCCCGCCGCCGCTTCGGCGAACTGCGCCGGCTGCTTCCGGGGATCACCGAAAAGGTGCTGGCCTCCCACCTGCGGGAGATGGAGGCGGACGGCGTCGTGCGCCGCGTCTCCTACGACGAGGTGCCGCCCCGCGTCGAGTACTCGCTGACCGATGACGGCACGCGCCTCAACGAGGCACTCCAGCCGCTGGCCGAGTGGGGCCGCGAGCGGGTGACCGTTCAGGAGGGGAGGAGTGGTCGGCCATGAACGAACTCCCCTTGCGCGGCGGACCCTAGCGCCCCCGCTCCACCCCCCGCACCCACCGGTACACCAACTCCGGCCTGCCCACCTGCCCGTACAGCGGGCTCCGTCCCGCGCGCCCCGCGTCCACCAGGTGCTCCAGGTAGCGCCGGGCCGTGATGCGGGAGATGCCCACCGACTCCGCCAGGGCCGCCGCCGTCAGGCCCTCCTCGGCGTCGCGCAGGGCGCCGGTCACGCGCTCCAGCGTCGGCGCGCTCAGGCCCTTCGGGAGCGCGGCCGGGCCCGGCGCGCGCAGGGCCGCCAGCGCCCGGTCGACCTCCTCCTGCCCGCCGGCCTCGCCGACGGCCGCGTGGAACTCGGCGTACCGCACGAGCCGGTCCCGCAGGGTCGCGAACGTGAACGGCTTCAGCACGTACTGCACGACGCCCAGCGACACGCCCTCGCGCACCACCGCCAGGTCCCGGGCCGACGTCACCGCTATCACGTCGGCGTGGTGCCCGGCCGCCCGCAGGGACCGCGCCAGCTGCAGCCCGTGCACGTCCGGCAGGTGCAGGTCGAGCAGCAGCAGGTCCACGGGCGTGCGCTCCAGGGCCCGCCGCGCCTCCGCTCCGGTGTGCGCCTTGCCGACGGCGACGAAACCGGGCACCCGCCCGACGTACAGCACGTGCGCGTCGGCGGCGACGGGATCGTCCTCGACGACGAGCACCCGGATGGGCTGCCCGGCGCTCACGCGTCACCTCCGGCACGGGCGGGGGACACGGCCGGCGTGGCCGGTACGACCGTGTCGCGGTGCGGGGTCTCCCGCAGCGGCAGCCGCGCCTCGAACGCCGCGCCGCCGCCCTCCGCGTCCGTCACCGTCAGGGTGCCGCCGTGGCGGTGGACCGCCTGCCGGACCAGGGCCAGGCCCAGGCCGCGTCCGCCGGGGCCCGCCGGCTTGGTCGAGAAACCGCGCCGGAACACCGCCTCCAGGTGTGCGGGGTCCACACCGTCGCCGGTGTCCGACACCCGCAGCACCAGCTCCCCGTCCCGCGTGTACGCCGTCACCGTCACCCGCGCCCGCCCGCTGCCCTGCGCCGCGTCCACGGCGTTGTCGATCAGGTTGCCGAGGATGGTCACCAGATCCCGGGCGGGCAGGCCGGCCGGGAGCAGACCGTCGTCCAGGCGGCTGTCCTCGGAAACCTCCAGCTCCACGCCCCGCTCGTTGGCCTGGGCCGTCTTGCCCAGCAGCAGCGCCGCGAGGACGGGCTCGCTCACCGCGGCGACCACCTGGTCGGTCAGCGCCTGCGCCAGCTCCAGCTCGGCGGTCGCGAAGTCCACGGCCTCCTCGGCCCGGCCCAGCTCGATCAGGGAGACGACGGTGTGCAGCCGGTTCGCCGCCTCGTGGGCCTGCGAGCGCAGCGCCTGCGTGAACCCCCGCTCGGAGTCCAGCTCGCCCATCAGCGACTGCAGCTCCGTCACGTCGCGCAGGGTCACGACCGTGCCGCGCCGCTCACCGCCCGACACCGGCGAGGTGTTCACCACCAGCACCCGGTCCACCGTCAGGTGCACCTCGTCCACCCGCGGCCGCGACGCCAGCAGGGCGCCCGTCAGCGGCGCCGGCAGGCCCAGCTCGGCCACCGACCTGCCCACCACCTCGCCGGACACTCCCAGCAGCTCCCGTCCACCGTCGTTGATCAGCGCCACACGGTAGTGCCCGTCCAGCATCAGCAGCCCCTCCCGCACCGCGTGCAGTGCCGCCTGGTGGTAGTCGTGCATCCGGCTCAGCTCGGTGGCGTTCATGCCGTGGGTGTGGCGGCGCAGCCGGGCGTTGATGACGTACGTGCCGACCGCGCCGAGCACCAGCGCGCCCGCCGCGACGCCGACCAGCGCCGTCAGCTGGCCCCGTACCCGTTCGCTGATCGCGTCGACCCGGATGCCCGCGCTGACCAGCCCGACGATCCGGCCGTCGTCCCGGACCGGGGTGACCGCCCGCACGGACGGGCCGAGGGTACCGGTGTACGTCTCGGTGAAGGTGTGCCCCTCCAGCGCCCGCGCCGTGTGGCCCCGGAAGCGCTGCCCGATCTGCTCGGGGTCGGGGTGCGTCCAGCGGATGCCCCGCGGGTTCATGATCGTGACGAAGTCGACCTCGGCGTCCCGCACCACCCGCAGCGCGTACGGCTGGAGCACGGCCGACGGGTCCGGGGTGCGGATGGCCTCCTGGACGGACGGCGAGTCCGCGACCGTCCGCGCCACCGCCCTGGCCTGCCGGCCGGCCGCCTCCTGCGCCTGGCTGCGGTCGCCGGCGTAGGTGAACAGCGCGTACCCGGCGACGACGACCGCGATCAGCACGGCCTGCATCGCGAACAGCTGGCCGGCCAGGGAGCGGGGCCGGGGGACGGGGAGGCGCATGCCGTCAGTCTGCCTCCACGGCCGGCGGTGAACTAAATGAACGGAAGGGTGACCGCACTCACAGCCCGCGACATAGTCACGGCATTCCCCGATATCCCCCGGACGTGAGCCGCACGCCGGTGATGCCGACGACGTCGTCAAGGAGGGCCGCCGTGACCAGCGCAGCCGATACGGCACCTGCCGCACCCCCCGCGAAGCGGGACCGCACCCACTATCTGTACATCGCGGTGATCGTCGCGGTCGCCCTCGGTATCGCCGTGGGTCTGGTCGCGCCCGATGTCGCGGTGGAGCTGAAGCCGATCGGAACCGGCTTCGTGAACCTGATCAAGATGATGATCTCGCCGATCATCTTCTGCACCATCGTGCTGGGCATCGGCTCCGTGCGGAAGGCCGCCAAGGTCGGCGCCGTGGGCGGTATCGCCTTGGCGTACTTCCTGGTGATGTCGCTGGTGGCGCTCGCCATCGGCCTGGTCGTCGGCAACATCCTGGAGCCGGGCACCGGCCTCGCGATCACCGACGCCGTGAAGGAGACCGGCCACGCGCAGGTCGACGCCGAGGCCAAGAGCACCACCGACTTCCTGCTCGGCATCATCCCGACGACCATCGTGTCCGCGTTCACCGAGGGCGAGGTCCTGCAGACCCTGCTGATCGCCCTGCTGTGCGGCTTCGCGCTCCAGGCCATGGGCCGGGCCGGGCAGCCGATCCTCAGGGGCGTCGAGCACATCCAGCGGCTCGTCTTCCGCGTCCTCGCGATGATCATGTGGGCGGCCCCGGTCGGCGCGTTCGGCGCGATGGCCGCCGTCACGGGCTCGGCCGGTGTAGACGCGCTCAAGAGCCTCGCCGTCCTGATGCTCGGCTTCTACGTCACCTGCGTGCTGTTCGTGTTCATCGTGCTCGGCGTGCTGCTGCGGGTGGTCTCCGGCCTGAACATCCTCACGTTCTTCAAGTACCTGGGCCGCGAGTTCCTGCTGATCCTGTCGACGTCCTCCTCCGAGTCCGCGCTGCCGCGGCTCATCGCGAAGATGGAGCACCTGGGCGTCAGCAAGCCGGTGGTCGGCATCACCGTCCCGACCGGCTACTCCTTCAACCTCGACGGCACCATGATCTACATGACCATGGCCTCGCTGTTCATCGCCGACGCCATGGGCACGCCGATGTCGGTCGGCGAGCAGATCCCGCTGCTGCTGTTCCTGCTGGTCGCCTCGAAGGGCGCGGCGGGCGTCACCGGTGCCGGTCTGGCGACCCTGGCCGGCGGCCTGCAGTCGCACAAGCCCGCCCTGGTGGACGGCATCGGCCTGATCGTCGGCATCGACCGCTTCATGAGCGAGGCCCGCGCCCTGACCAACTTCGCGGGCAACGCCGTCGCCACGGTCCTGATCGGCACCTGGACCAAGGAGATCGACAAGGAGCGCGTCGGTGAGGTCCTCGCCGGGCGCGTCCCGTTCGACGAGCAGACCCTGCTGGACGACGGTCACGGCGGCGCCGACGGTCCCGGCCCCGACGCCCCGCGCGCCGGCCTGCCCGGCCAGGAGGGCGAGAAGGAACTGGCCAAGGCCTGACAGGCCTGCCAGCGCCCCGAGCCCGGACTCGGCTGCTCGGCTCCGGCCGAGTCCCCCGGCCCGGACCGCTGCGGACCCGCGCCTGAACCGCGGGTCCGCACCGGGGCGCCCCGCGGCACCCGGACCGG
>NZ_JARVKW010000062.1 GCF_029813775.1 Streptomyces sp. DH24
GCCGCGGCACCGGACGGGTCGGTGCCCGCGGCCGTCAGCGCGCGCCGGAGTTCGCCGGTGAAGTGGGCCGGTCCGGCGGCGAGGGCGGTGCGCAGCTCCTTGTCGACGGTGCCGAGCGGGTGCGCGCCGTCGGCGGTCACGGGCACGAGGGCGATCCGGTCGGCCATGGCGTGGGCGTCGGGAGCCGTCGTCGCGAGGACGGGCCGGCTCACGCCCTCGTAGCGGGCGAGGACGACACCGAGCGCGGCGGTCCAGCTCTCGGCGTCCCCGGCCGGGTGGTCGGCCGGCAGGGGCAGCGTCCGGGTCTCGGGGGTGCCGGGGCCGTGCGGGCGGCCGAGTCCCCAGTCGAGCTGGGCGCCGAGCGCGCACTCGGCGAGTTCGGCGGCCTGCCGGGCGGGGTCGCCGGGCCGTCCGGCGGCCGGGGCGGGCGGCTCCCCCGCGCCGCCCAGCAGCCGGGCGGTGAACCGCCGCAGGGCCTCGGCGCCCAGGGCGGCGCGGTGTGCGACCACGACGAGGTCGGCGGCGCCGTCGGCGTAGCGCAGCAGCACCGCGCGCACCGGGGCGTCCACCGGCCGGGCGAGTTCGCGGTCCCGGCGGCGCTCGGCGGCGGGCGCGTCGGCGGGGCCCGGCACCCGTTCGGTCCACAGCCGTGCGCAGGCGCGGAAGGTCTCCGCCCGGCCGCCGCCGGCGGGCAGTTCGGCGGCCAGGGCGGCGAACCGCCCGGCCAGGGCGTCCGGCCCGTGCGCCGACGGCCCGCCGGCCAGGCGCACCCGCAGGGCGTGGCACGCGGCGCCGGGCGCGGACCGGTAGGTGTCCGAGAGCCACTCGTCGGCGCGGGCGGCGGTGTCCCGCTCCGGCGTGAGTGGCGCGACGGCGTCCTGTTCAGAGATCGACACGACTGGTCCCCTAGACGTGGTTGTGGTGGCTCAGCGGGTGGTGAAGCCGCCGTCGACGGTCAGCACGGAGCCGGTCACCTGCCGGGACTCGTCGGAGGCCAGCCAGAGCGCGGCGCCCGCCACGTCCTCCGGCTCGATCAGCGCGTTCATCGGCTGCGACTGGACGAAGGTCTGCTCGTGCTCGCCGACCGGCAGCTTCAGCGACCGGGCGATCTCGGTGAGCATCCGGCCCTCGGCCTGGTTGTCGTCCCGGATGGAGCCCGGGCACAGGGCGTTGACGCGGACCTTCAGCGGTGCGTAGTCCAGCGCGGCGGCCTTGGTCAGCCCGATCAGGCCGTGCTTGGAGGCCGTGTACCCGGCGAAGTGGCGGTAGCCGACGAGACCGGCCGTGGAGGCCACGTTGATGATGCTGCCGGAGCGCCGGTCGGTCATGTGCGGGCCGACCAGCGACATCATGCGCCAGGCGCCGGACAGGTTGATGTCGAGCATCACCTGCCACTCGTCCTCGGTGATCTCGTGGGTGGTCCGGCCGGACGGCGCCACGATGCCCGCGTTGTTGACGAGTACGTCGATGGCGCCGAACCGGTCGCACACCTCGTCGACGACCTTGCGCAGGGCGGCGAGGTCGCGGATGTCGGCCTCGGCCGTGAGCACGGCGGAGCCCTGTTCCCGGCACAGCCGCGCGGTGTGGTCCAACTGGCTGGCGGTGCCGAGCGGGTAGGGCACGCCGGGCACGTCGCCGCACACGTCGAGCAGGGCGAGGTCGGCGCCCTCCCGGCTGAACGCCAGCGCGCAGGCACGGCCGACACCGCGCGCGGCTCCCGTCACGACGACGGTCTTTCCTTGCAGGCGCACCAAGACTCCTTTGAGCGTTGTGGGCGACGGTCCGTGCCGGCCGGTCAGCGGGGGCAGACGTCCGCGAGCACGTCGATGAGGCCTTCGGGGTTGTCGACCAGGTACATGTGGCCGCCCTCGACCTCCACGAAGCGGAAGTCCCTGCTGGTGGCCTTGGACCACTCCATGGCCTGCTCGGTGGTGACGAGGGTGTCGGTGGTGCCGCGGACCGAGACGATCGGCGCGGGCAGCGGCTCCTCGGAGCCGGGCACGTAGGCCTCGTGCATCTCGACGTCGGCGCGCAGCGTCGGCAGCAGCAGTTCCCGCATCTCGGGGTCCTCCAGCGCGTCGTGCTTGTAGCCGGCGAACTCCTTGACCCGGTCGAGGAACTGGTCGTCGTCCAGGCCGCTCGCGCCGTTCTCGCGGCGGGTCCACGGGCCGGGCGAGCCGCTGACGACGAGCGCGGCGAGTTCCACGCCCTCGGTGCGGGTCAGCCGGTGCGCGATCTCGTACGACAGCACCGCGCCCAGGCTGTGCCCGAACAGCACGACGGGACCGGCGCCCCTGACCCGGTCGAGCACCTCGGGCAGCAGCCCGTCGGCGGCCACGACCGCGTCCTGGTAGGGCTCCTCCGCGAAGCGCTGCTCGCGGCCGGGCAGCTGGATCGCGGCGAGGTCGAACCGGTCCTGGGACAGCGGCACCCAGGGGCGGAAGACCGAGGCGCCGGCCCCGGCGAAGGGCACGCAGAGCACGACCGTCTTTGACATGGTGTTTTCCTTTTCTGTGCTGTCGGGTGAGCGCGTCGCCGGGTCAGGCCGGGTCGGTGCGGGCCAGCTTCTTCGCCAGCACCGCACCGATCTCGGCGAGCGGCTCGGGCCGCATCAGGTCGTTGTGGGAGACGGCGACGGCATGGGTTTCCAGGCCGCCGTCGACGTGGTGCAGCCACCGGTCGGGGTCGCCTGCCGGGTCGACCGTCGCGGCGAACATCAGCGCGCCCGCGCGGCAGCGGCCGGTGAGCGCGGCGCCGTCGACGCGGAAGCTGTTGGCCATCACGCGCTGCAGCCGCCGCAGCTGGTCCTCGGTGAGGCCCGCCAGGTCGTTGCCGGTGGAGCGGACCGCGGCCATGACGGTGGGGATGTCGACGGGCCCGGCCAGCTCGGCCGCGTCGAGTCCGGCGGCGGACAGGACGCCGGTGAGGAACTCCTCCTCGGAGAACTCCGTCGCGGTGCCGGTCCCGGTGTTCGGGTAGGCGTCCAGCAGTGCGAGCAGCTCGACCTCCTGGCCCGCGGCCTCCAGCAGGACGGCCATGGCGTGCGCGATCCGGCCGCCGAGCGACCAGCCGAGCAGCCGGTAGGGGCCCTCGGGCTGGACTGCGCGGATCCGGGCCACGTAGTCGGCGGCCATCTCCTCCAGGGAGCCGGGCAGCGGGTCGTCGCCGTCGAGGCCGACCGCCTGGAGGCCGTAGAGCCCCACGTCGGCGGGCAGGTGCTCGCCGAGGCCGGCGTACGGCCAGCTGAGCCCGCCGAGCGGGTGCACGCAGAACAGCGGGGCCCGGTCGCCGCCGGGGCGCAGCGTGAGCAGCGGGCTGGTCGGTCCGGCCGCGGCGTCCTGGCCGAGGCGGACCGCGAGGGCGGCCACCGTCGGCGCCTCGAAGATCGACACGACGGACATCTCCAGGCCCAGCCGGGCACGGACCCGGCTGATGAGCTTGGTGGCGAGCAGTGAGTGGCCGCCGAGCTCGAAGAAGTTGTCGTCGATGTCGACGCTGTCGTGGCCGAGCAGTTCGGCGAAGATCTCGCAGAGCACCGTCTCGGTCTCGTCGCGCGGGGCGCGTCCGGGCCGGCGTTCCAGCCGCTGCGGCGCGGGCAGCGCCTTCTTGTCGACCTTGCCGTTCGGGGTGACCGGGACGGCGTCGATGACCGCGTAGTGCAGGGGCACCATGTGGTCGGGCAGCAGCGTGGCGAGGTGGTCGCGCAGCTCCTCCGGGTCCACGGGCGCGGCCGGGTCGGCGCAGGTGACGTACGCGGCGAGCCGGGTGTCGCCCGACGGGTCGCGGTACGCGGTCACGACGGCGCTGCCGACGCGGGCGTGCCGGGTGAGCGCGTGCTCGATCTCGCCGAGTTCGATGCGCTGGCCGCGGATCTTCACCTGGTCGTCGGTGCGGCCGAGGAACTCGATCACTCCGTCGCGGGTGATCCGGGCGAGGTCGCCGGTGCGGTAGAGCCGCGCGCCGGGCGGGCCGAACGGGTCGGCGACGAAGCGTTCGGCGGTCAGGTCCGGCCTGCCGAGGTAGCCGTGCGCCAACTGCACGCCGCCCAGGTACAGTTCGCCGCTGCTGCCGGCGGGGACCGGGGTGAGGGCGGCGTCCAGCACGTAGGTGCGGGTGTTCCAGATCGGCCGGCCGATCGGGACGACGGGGCTGTCCGGGGCGGTGGCGCAGTCCCAGGCGGTCACGTCGACGGACGCCTCGGTCGGCCCGTAGAGGTTGTGCAGTCCGGCGCCGAGCAGGGCCCGGAACCGGTCGCGCAGGCCGGCCGGCAGGGCCTCGCCGCTGCACAGCACGCGGCGCAGGCCGGTGCAGTGGGCGGCGCCCGGCTCGGCGAGGAAGACCTCCAGCATGGACGGCACGAAGTGGACGGTGGTGATGCCGGCGTCCTGGATGAGCCGGGCCAGGTAGGCGGGGTCGCGGTGACCGCCGGGCCGGGCGGCGACCTGGACCGCGCCGGTGACCAGCGGCCAGAAGAACTCCCAGACGGACACGTCGAATCCGGACGGGGTCTTCTGCAGCACCCGGTCGTCGGCGCCGAGGCGGTAGGCGTCCTGCATCCACAGCAGCCGGTTCACGATGCCGCGGTGGGGTACGACGACGCCCTTGGGGCGGCCGGTGGAGCCGGACGTGTAGATCAGGTAGGCCGGCGAGTCCGGCAGCGGGCCGGGCAGTTCGCGGACGGCGTCGGCGGACACGTCCGCCAGCTCCCGCTCCAGGCCGAGGTCGTCCAGCACGACGAGGCTGCGCACGGTGCCCTCGGTGTCCTCGGGCAGGGCGCCGAGCGCGTCGACGGTGGTGACCAGCACCGCCGGACGGGCGTCGCCGAGGACGTAGGCGATCCGCTCGGCCGGGTAGTCGGTCTCCACCGGCAGGTAGGCGGCGCCCGCCTTGAGGGCGGCGAGCAGGGCCACGGTCAGGGCGGCGGAGCGCGGCACGGCGACCGCGACGACGTCGCCCCGGCGCACCCCCCGGGCGGCGAGCAGCGCGGCCAGCCGGCCGGAGCGCTCGTCCAGTTCGGCGTAGGTCAGTTCGGCGTCCTCGGCCACGAGCGCCGGCCGGTCCGGGGTGCGCGCCGCCTGGGCCGCGAACAGCCCGGCGAGGGTTTCCGGCGCGAAGCCGGACTCCGTCGCGGGGGGCAGTTCGAGGGTGCGGGCGGTGTCGTTGAACCCGGTGAGCAGTCGCTCCTGCTCGTCGGGGGCGAGGATGCCGATGCGGGTGAGCGGGGTGGCCGGCTCGGCGACGCCGGTGGTCAGGAGCCGGCCGAGCCGTTCGCCGATGAGCCGGACGGTGTCCGCGTCGAACAGGTCGGCGCTGTACTCGATGGAGACGTCGATGCCGGCCGGGGCGCCGTCGAGGTCGGTGCGCTCGACGAAGTTGAAGCCGAGGTCGAACTTGGCGGCAGCGGTCTCGCCGTCGATGGGCCGGGCGGACAGGCCCGGCAGGTCCAGGGATGCCTCGGCGTTGTTCTGCAGGACGATCATCACCTGGAACAGCGGATGCCGCGCCAGCGACCGGGCCGGCTGCAACGCGTGCACCAACTGCTCGAACGGCAGATCCTGATGCGCGTACGCCGCCAGGTCCGTCACCCGGACCCGCTCCACCAGCTCACGCAACCCCGGATCACCGGACACGTCCGTGCGCAGCACCAGCGTGTTCACGAAGAACCCGACCAGATCGTCGAGCGCCGCGTCCGTACGGCCCGCGATCGCCGTGCCCAGCGGCACGTCCGTCCCCGCGCCCAAACGCGACAGCAGACCCGCCACACCCGCCTGCAACACCATGAACAGACTCGACCGCGTCGACCGCGCCAGACCCACCAGATCCCGGTGCAACCGGGCATCCAGCTCCACCGACACCACACCGCCGCGGTACGACGCCACGGCAGGGCGGACCCGGTCGACCGGCAGGGGCAGCTCGTCCGGCAGGCCGTCCAGCACGCCACGCCAGTACGCGAGCTGACCGGCGATCGGGGAGTTCTCGTCCTCCTCGCCGCCCAGCACGTCCCGCTGCCACAACGCGAAGTCCGCGTACTGCACCGGCAACGGCTCCCACCCGGGCGTCGCGCCGTCCAGCCGTGCGCGGTAGGCGGCGGCCAGGTCGCGCGCCAGCGGGGCCTGCGACCAGCCGTCGCCCGCGATGTGGTGCATGACCACGCACAGCACGTGCTCGGTGTCGGTGACGCGGAGCAGCGACGCCCGCACCGGCAGGTCGACGGTGAGGTCGAAGCCCTGGGACGCCGCCGACGCCAGGGCCGCCTCCAGCCCTTCCTCGGTCACCTCGGTGACCTCGACGGACACGGTGGCCTCCGCCGCCGGGACGATCCGCTGCCACGGCTCGCCGTCGGTCTCGGGGAACACGGTGCGCAGGGCCTCGTGCCGGGCGACCACGTCGTTGAACGCGGCGGTGAGCGCCGGCACGTCCAGCGCGCCGGAGAGCCGTACCGCCAGGGGCACGTTGTACGTCCCGCTCGGACCCTCCATGCGGTTCAGGAACCACAGCCGCCGCTGCGCGAAGGCCAGGGGCACCTGTTCCGGACGCTCCGCGACCGCGCGGACCGGCGGTCGTCCGCCCGTCGACGAGCCGACGACCCGTTCCGCCAGCGCCGCCACCGTCTGCGCGTCGAAGATGTCCCGGAACGGCAGCTCGATGCCGAAGGTGGACCGGACGCGGCTGACCAGGCGGGTGGCGAGCAGCGAGTGGCCGCCCAGGTCGAAGAAGCTGTCGTCGATGCTGGTGACCGGCTTGCCGAGCAGGTCCGCGAACAGTCCGCACAGGGTCTGCTCGATGTCGTTGCGCGGGGCGCGCCCCGCGCTCTCGTGCGGCTCGGGCAGTGCCGCGCGGTCGACCCGGCCGTCCGCGGTGCGCGGAACGGCGTCGAGGGTCACGCAGTGGGCGGGGACCGCGTGGTCCGGGAGGACGGTCGCGGCGTGCGCCCGCAGCGCGTCGGCGTCCACCGCCACCGCCGGGTCCGCGGGGACGACGTAGGCCACCAGCGCGGTCGCACCGGTGGGCCCGGGGCGGTCGGTCACGACGACGGTGCCGACGGCGGGGTGCCCGGCCAGGACCTGTTCGATCTCGCCGGGTTCGACGGACCGGCCGCCGACGGTGATCCGGTCGTCGGTGCGGCCGAGGAGTTCGATCGTGCCGTCCCGGGTGACGCGGGCGAGGTCGCCGGTGCGGTGCAGGCGGGCGCCGGGCGGGCCGTAGGGGTCGGCCACGAACCGTTCGGCGGTCAGGTCCGGCCTGCCGAGGTAGCCGTGCGCCAACTGCTCGCCGCCGACGTAGAGTTCGCCGCTGCTGCCGACGGGCAGCGGGGCGAGGTGGGCGTCGAGCACATAGGCGCGGGTGGTGCCGACGGGCCGGCCCGCCGGCGGGTAGGCGTAATCCGCCTCGGTGGTGCCGTTCCAGGCCAGCGCCGCGCACGAGGCCTCCGTCGGGCCGTGCAGGACGTGCAGTTCGGCCCCGGTCGTCAGGGCGCGGAAGCGGTCGCGCAGGCCGGTGGGCAGGGGTTCGCCGCTGCACAGCACGCGGCGCAGGCCGGTGCAGCGGGCGGCCTCCGCCTCGGCGAGGAAGACCTCCAGCACGGACGGCGTGAAGTGGACGGTGGTCACGTCGGCGCGGTGGATCAGCCGGGCCAGGCGGACCGGGTCGCGGTGGCTGCCGGGGCCGGCGACCACCTGGGCGGCACCGGCGACCAGCGGCGCGAACTGCTCCCAGACGGAGACGTCGAGGTCCTCGGGTGCCTTGTGCAGCACGCGGTCGTCGGCGCCGAGGCGGTAGGTGTCCCGCATCCACAGCAGCCAGCTCACGATGCCCCGGTGGGGCACGGCGACGGTCGTCGGGCCCGTGGCGCGGATCAGGTAGGCGGGCGCGTCGGGCAGGGCCGCGTCGGCGGGCACGGCCGTGGCCGTGGTCTCGCTGTCAGGGGCGTCGATCAGCACCGTCTCGGCCGTCGCGGGCAGGCCGGCCGCGGCCTGCCGCGTCGTGAGGACGACCACAGGTCCGGTGTCGCGCAGGACGCGGGCGATCCGCTCGGCCGGGTCGTCCGGCGCGACGGGCAGGCAGACCGCGCCGGTGCGCAGCACGGCGAGGTGCGCGACGGTCAGGGCGGCGGAGCGCGGCACGGCGACCGCGACGACATCGCCGCGGCGCACGCCCCGGGCGGCGAGCAGCGCGGCCAGCCGGCCGGAGCGCTCGTCGAGTTCGGCGTAGGTCAGCTCGGCGTCCTCGGCCACGACCGCCGGCCGGTCCGGGGTGCGCGCCACCTGGGCCGCGAACAGTGAGGGGACGGTCTCGTGCCGCTCGGGCCGGTCGGCGGGCTCGGTGCCCCGCCGGGCGGGCAACAGCTGCTGCCATTCGCGCGGTTCGAGCAGGTCGAGCCGGCTCAGCGGCATGGCGGGGTCGGCGACGGCCAGCGTCAGCATGCGCACCAGGCGCCGGGCGAGGACGGCGACGGTGTCCTCGTCGAACAGGTCGGCGCTGTACTCCACCGTCACCTCGACGCCGGCGGGCGCGCCCGTCGCGTCCTTGCGCTCGATGAAGTTGAAGCCCAGGTCGAACTTGGCGGCGCCGATCTCGCCGTCGATGGGCCGGGCGGACAGACCCGGCAGGTCCAGGGATGCCTCGGCGTTGTTCTGCAGGACGATCATCACCTGGAACAGCGGATGCCGCGCCAGCGACCGCGCCGGCTGCAACGCGTGCACCAACTGCTCGAACGGCAGATCCTGATGCGCGTACGCCGCCAGGTCCGTCACCCGGACCCGCTCCACCAGCTCACGCAACCCCGGATCACCGGACACGTCCGTGCGCAGCACCAGCGTGTTTACGAAGAACCCGACCAGATCGTCGAGCGCCGCGTCCGTACGACCCGCGATCGCCGTGCCCAGCGGCACGTCCGTCCCCGCGCCCAGACGCGACAGCAGACCCGCCACACCCGCCTGCAACACCATGAACAGACTCGACCGCGTCGACCGCGCCAGACCCACCAGATCCCGGTGCAACCGGGCGCCCAGCTCCACCTGGACCAGTCCGCCCCGGTAGGAGGCGACCGGGGGACGCACGCGGTCCACCGGCAGGCTCAGCTCGTCCGGCAGGCCGTCCAGCACGCCACGCCAGTACGCGAGCTGACCGGCGATCGGGGAGTTCTCGTCCTCCTCGCCGCCCAGCACGTCCCGCTGCCACAGCGCGAAGTCCGCGTACTGCACCGGCAACGGCTCCCACGCGGGGGCGGCGCCGGCCACCCGCGCGCGGTAGGCCGCGCCCAGGTCGCGCGCCAGGGGGGCCTGCGACCAGCCGTCGCCCGCGATGTGGTGGACGACGACGCACAGCACGTGCTCGGTGCCGGACACCCGGAACAGCCAGGCGCGTACCGGCAGTTCGGCGGCGAGGTCGAAACCGGCGGACGCCGCCGACGCCAGGGCACCCTCCAGGGCGTCCTCGGTGACCTCGACCACCCGGAAGGGCAGGTCGACGTCCGCGGCGGGGACGATCTGCTGCCAGGGCTCGCCGTCCACGTCCGGGAAGACCGTCCGCAGCGACTCGTGGCGTTCCACCACGTCGACCAGCGCCGACCGCAGCGCCGGGACGTCGAGCGTGCCGGAGAGGCGCACGGCGAGCGGGATGTTGTAGGTGCCGCTCGGTCCCTCCATCCGGTTCAGGAACCACAGCCTGCGCTGGGCGAACGACAGCGGCACCCGCTCGGGTCGCTGGGCCGGGCGCACCGGAGGACGGCCGCCGGTCGAGGAGTCGACGACCTTCTCGGCCAGCGCGGCCACCGTCTGCGCGTCGAACAGCGCGCGCACCGGCAGCTCGATCTCGAAGACGTTGCGGACGCGGCTGACCAGGCGGGTGGCGAGCAGGGAATGGCCGCCCAGGTCGAAGAAGTTGTCGTCGATGGAGACCGAGGGGACGCCGAGGGCCTCGGCGAACAGGCCGCAGAGCACTTCCTCGTGCGGTGTCCGCGGGGCGCGGCCCTCGCCGGAGACGACGGTCAGGTCGGTCACCGAGCCGCCGCCGGCCGTCTCCTCCCGCGCCGGAGCCGTGACGGTCCAGCCGTCGGGCAGGGCGAGGGACGTCAGCGCCTCGGCCGCGGGCCGGGTGTCGTCGTCGGCGACGGTGCCCAGCAGGTGTTCGAGGCCGGCCAGGAGACCGGCGGCGGTGTCCTCGGTGAACAGGCCGCCCTGGTAGCCGAGGCGCAGCTGGACGCGCTCGCCGGGCACGACGATCAGGGTCAGCGGGTAGTGCGTGGCGTCGTCGCCGGAGACGCCGGTGACGGTGAGGTCGCCGATGGAGGACTGCAGGGAGTCCGCGTCCACCGGGTAGCTCTCGAAGGCGACCAGGCTGTCGAAGAGGCGGCCGTGCCCGGCGGCGCGCTGGACCTCGGTCAGGCCGACGTAGTGGTGGTCGAGCAGCGCGGACTGCTCGTCCTGGAGGCGCAGCAGCAGGTCGCGCAGCGTTTCGCCGGCGCCGAGCCGGACGCGTACCGGCACGGTGTTGATGAACAGGCCGACCATGGTCTCGACGCCCTCGATCTCGGGCGGGCGTCCGGAGACGGTCGCGCCGAAGACGACGTCCTCGGTGCCGGTGAGGCGGGCCAGCAGCAGGCCCCAGGCGGCCTGGACCGCGGTGTTGACGGTGACGCCGAGCCGGCGGGCGAGCGCGGCGAGCCGGGCGCTGGTGTCGGCGGGCAGGTCGGTGGTGATCCGGCCGGGCAGCGCGGCGACGCTGTCGTCGGCGTCGGGGGCGACCAGGGTGGGGCCGCCGAGTCCGTCGAGCGCGGCGCGCCAGGCGTCGAGGCTCGCCTGCTTGTCCTGCTTGCGCAGCCAGGCGAGGTACAGCTTGAAGGGCGCGGCGGGCGGCAGCGCGGAGGTGTCGCCGCCCGAGGTGTACAGGGCGAACAGTTCGCCGAGGACGATGGGCATGGACCAGCCGTCGAGCAGGATGTGGTGGCAGGCGAACATCAGCCGCCACTCGCGCTCGGCGAGCCGCACCACGGTGAACCGCAGCAGCGGCGGGTCGGTGAGGTCGAACCGCACGTTCTGGTCGGCCGCGTCCAGTTCGGCGAGCCGCGCCGCCCGTTCGGTCTCTTCGAGGCCGGACAGGTCGTGCACGACGACCGGGGTGTCGAACTTGCGCGGCACCACCTGGACGGGCCTGCTCAGGTTCTCCGAGAGGAAGCCGGCCCGCAGGTTGCCGCGGCGGATCAGCAGCGCGCGTACGGCGTCGCGGAACACGTCGAGGTCGAAGGGGCCCTCGAAGTCGATGGCCAGCCGCACGGTGTAGACGTCCAGGGCGTCCCGGTCGTAGGTCGCGTGGAAGAGCATCCCTTCCTGCAGCGGTGCCAGGGGAAGGATGTCCTCGAAGAGTTCGTTGCTGGTCACTGGGTCTTCCTCCACTCTGTTTCCAGCACCCCGAGGTCGTCGAGTTCGAGGTCGATCAGTGACAGGTCCGAGGGGGTGAGCCCGGTGGGCTGTTCCTCGGCCGCGTGGTCCGCGAGGGCGGTCAGGGCGCGGAACCAGCCGTCGGCCAGCCGGCGCAGTTCGTCCAGCTCCAGCAGCCGCTTGGGCCAGGTCCAGTTGGCGACCAGGCGCGGGCCGTCGGCGCCGTCCTCGACGACGACGTTGAGGGACACCGCGTGCGGGGCGGGCATGTCCGGGTCGCCGCCGCCCAGTTCGCGCAGCACGTCGCCGTCGGCGGACATGCTCCAGTCGCCGCTGTCGCCGGATTCGGCGGCGGACGCGTCGGCGACCGCCGTCCGGCCCAGGTAGTTGAAGCCGAACTGCGGCGAGCCGTACGCGGCCAGTTCGTCGCGGGTGCGCGGGTTGAGGTGGCGCAGCAGACCGAATCCGATGCCCTCGTCGGGCATCTCGCGCAGCGTCTCCTTGACCCGGGAGAGCGCCTTGTGCAGCGCGGCGGGGTCGCTGAAGACGCCGCCCCACGACACGGGGCCGAGGTCGAGGCGCACCGGGGCGAGGCTGGTGAACCAGCCGACGGTGCGCGAGACGTCGAGGTCGTGTCCGGGCGGGATCTGCCGGCCGTGCCGCTCCACATCGACCAGTACGGCGGTGCCGGCGCCCAGTCCGCGCCGCCTGCGCCAGTCGGCGACGGCGAGGGCGAACGCGGTGAGGAACACGTCCTCCACGCCGCAGCGCGCGGCGGCGGGCACCGCGGTCAGCAGCCGCTCGGTGATGTGCTCGGGCAGGGTCAGGGCGAGCGCGTGCTGGGTGCCCATCGTGTCGGTGGCCGGGTCGCGGGGGTGGTCGGTCACCAGCACGTCCTCGTCGCGCAGTTGCTCCGCCCACCAGGCGACCTGGGCGGCGCGGGCGGGCTGCGCGGCGAGTTCGCCGAGCCACTGCGCCCAGCGGCGCCAGGCCGTGCCGACCGGTTCGAGCGCGGCCGGGCCGCCGGACGCGGCGGCCTGCCAGGCGGCGGCCAGGTCGGGCACCAGGATGCGCCAGGACACCCCGTCGACCACCAGGTGGTGGGCGACGAGCAGCAGCCTGCCGGGGGCGTCCGGTCCGGCGTCGAACCAGACGACGCGCAGCATCGCGGCGTCCGTCGGCGACAGCCGGGAGACCGCCTCCTCGGCGTGCCGGGCGATCGCGGCCCGCAGTTCCCCGGCACCGGCGCCGGTCACGTCGACGCGGGTGACACGGTCGGCGGCGTCCACCGCGCCGCGCGGCAGCACCTCGTACGACCAGCTGCTGTCGGTGTCGGACAGGCGCAGCCGCAGCGCGTCGTGGTGGTCGAGCACGCTCTGCACGGCGCCGGTCAGCGGGTCGAGGCCGATTCCGGCGGGCACCTTCAGCAGCACCGACTGGTGGAACCGCTCGGTACGGCCGCCCAGTTCGCGCAGCCAGTGCGTCATCGGCGTGAGCGGCACCTCGCCGATGCCCGCGTCCGGGTCCTGCGGGGGCAGGTCGGCCTCGCTGCGGGCGACGGCGGCGAGCCCGGCGACGGTCTTGTGCTCGAACACGTCGCGCGGGGTGATGACCAGGCCGCTCTTGCGGACCTGGCCGACCAGTTTGATGGAGACGATGCTGTCGCCGCCGAGTTCGAAGAAGCCGGCGTCGACGCCGACCTCGGGCAGCCCGAGCACCTCGCAGAACGCGTCGGCGAGGATCTTCTCCGCGTCGGTCGCGGCGGCCCGGCCGCTGTCGGAGCCGTCGAACTCCGGGGCGGGCAGCGCGGCCTGGTCCAGCTTGCCGTTGACCGTCAGCGGCAGGGCGTCCAGCACGACGAACGCCTGCGGGACCATGTACTCCGGCAGCCGCTCGGCCGCGTGGGCGCGCACGGCGTCCGGGTCGCAGCCGCCCTCGCCGTCGGGCACGAGGTAGGCGACGAGCCGGCGCGTGCCGGGACGGTCCTCGCGGACGACGACCGCGGCGGCCTCCACTGCGGGCCCGGCCGCCACCACGGTCTCGATCTCGCCGAGTTCGATGCGGAAGCCGCGCAGCTTGACCTGGTTGTCGCGGCGGCCGACGAACTCCAGCACGCCGTCGGCGCGGCGGCGCACCACGTCGCCGGTGCGGTACAGCCGGGCGCCGGGCTCGCCGAACGGGTCGGCGACGAAGCGTTCCGCGCTCAGTCCCGGCCGTCCCAGGTAGCCCCGGGCCAGTCCGACACCGGCGACGTACAGCTCGCCGGCCACGCCGACCGGGCACGGGTTGAGGGCGCCGTCCAGGACGTACACCCGGGTGTTGGCGATGGGCCCGCCGATGGGCGGGGTGACCGTGCCGTCCACCGGTCCGGACGCCGTGGCGCACACCGTGGTCTCGGTGGGGCCGTAGGCGTTGATCACGCGGCGGCCGGGCGACCAGCGGGCGGCGAGGTCGCGCGGGCAGGCCTCGCCGGCGAGCACCAGGGTCATGCCGGTCGGCGCGGTCTCCGGGTCGGCGCCGGACAGCGCCGTCGGGGTGAGCGTGGCGTGGGTGATCGCCTCGTCGCGCAGGAAGGCGGTGAGGGCGTCGCCGAGGACCGGACCGTCGGCCGGGGTGAGCACCAGCGCGGCGCCGTTGAGCAGCGCCATGACCGTCTCCCAGGCGGCGGCGTCGAAGCTCGGGGCGGCGAACTGCCCGACCCGGCTGTTCTCGGTCACGCCCAGGTACTCGGCCTGCCAGGCGGCCAGGCTGCCCAGGCCCCGGTGGCCGACGACGACGCCCTTGGGGCGGCCCGTGGACCCGGAGGTGTAGATCACGTAGGCGGGGTGGTCGACCGACAGCGGTGCGCGCCGGTCGGCGTCGGTGACCTCGGCGCCCGAGTGGCCGGACAGGGCCTCGACGACCTCGGGGCCGTCGAGGAACAGCGGCTCGGCGACCTCGTCCGGCAGCCGGCCGGCCAGCGCGCCGAGGGTGACGACGAGGACCGGGTCGCTGTCCTGGAGCATGTACGCGATGCGGTCGGCCGGGTGGTTCGGGTCGACCGGCACGTACGCCGCGCCGGCGGTCATCACCGCGAGCAGGGCGGTGGTGAGTTCCACGGAGCGCGGCAGGACCAGCGCGACGCGGTCCTCGGGTCCGGCGCCGCGCTCGGCGAGCAGCCGGGCGAGCCGGTTGGCCCGGTCGGCGAGCGTGGCGTAGTCGACGCTCACGCCGCCGGAGACGACGGCGGGCCGGGTGCCGTGGGCGGCGGCCCGCTCGGCGAACAGCTCCGGCACGGTTCCGGCGGGCACCGGCCGGGCGGTGTCGTTCCAGCCGGTCAGCAGCCGCTCGCGCTGGCTCGGGGGCAGGATCTCCAGGGTGCGCACGGGCGCGGCCGGGTCGGCGACGGCGGCCCGCAGCAGCGCCACCAGGTGCCCGGCGACGCGTTCGGCGGTGCTCCGGTCGAACAGGTCGGTGCTGTAGTTCAGCAGGCCGGAGATCCCGCCGCCGGTGTTCTCGACCAGGGTGAGTTCCAGGTCCACCTTGGACACCGGCAGCAGCACCTCGTGCGGGGTGACCCGCAGGCCGGGCAGCTCCACCTCGCGCAGGTCGTTGTTCTGGTAGGCCAGCAGCACCTGGAACAGCGGGTTGTGCGACAGCGAGCGGTCGGCGCCGACGAGGTCGACCAGCCGCTCGAACGGCAGGTCCTGGTGCGCGTAGGCGCCCAGCGCGGTCGCGCGGGCCCGGCGCAGCAGTTCCACGAAGCTGGGGTCGCCGGACACGTCGGTGCGCAGCACCAGTGTGTTGACGAAGAAGCCGATCAGGTCGTCGGCCGCGGCGTCGGTGCGGCCGGCCACGGGGGTGCCGATCGGGATGTCGTGCCCGGCGCCCAGCCGGGACAGCAGGGCGGCCAGCGCCGCCTGGAACACCATGAAGGGCGTGGTGTCGGTCTTGGCGGCCAGTGCCCGCAGGCCCTCGTGGAGCGCGGTGTCGACGTGCACCGGCACGGCGCCGCCCGCGTGTCCGGCCACGGCGGGGCGCGGCCGGTCGGTGGGCAGTTCGAGCTCCTGCGGGGCGCCCGCGAGCTGTTCGGTCCAGTACGCGAGCTGCGCCGCCGCCGCGCTGTCCTCGGCCTGTTCGTCGCCGAGGAGTTCGCGCTGCCACAGCGTGTAGTCGGCGTACTGCACCGGCAGCGGACGCCAGTCGGGGGCGGCGCCGGCGAGCCGGGCCCGGTAGGCCGCGGACAGGTCGCGCACCAGCGGCGCCTGCGACCAGCCGTCGCCGGCGATGTGGTGCACCACCACGCACAGCACGTGCTCGTTGGCGGCGACCCGGAACAGCCAGGCCCGCACCGGCAGGTCGGTGGCGAGGTCGAAGCCCGCCGTGCCGGCCGCGTGCAGGGCGGCGGACAGGCCGGCCTGGGCGACGTCGGACACCTCGATGTCGACGACGGCCCGCTCGGCCGGGACGACCTGCTGCCACGGCTCGCCGTCGGTGTCCGGGAACACGGTGCGCAGCGCCTCGTGGCGGCCGACCACGTCGTTGAACGCGGCGGTCAGCGCGGCCACGTCCAGCGCGCCGGACAGCCGGACGGCGAACGGGATGTTGTAGGTGGCGCTGGGGCCCTCCATGCGGTTGAGGAACCACAGCCGGCGCTGCGCGAACGACAGCGGCACCCGCTCGGGGCGCTCCGCCGGGCGCAGCGCCGGGCGGACGGCGGCCGGGGAGTCGGTGAGCCGGGCCGCGAGCGCGGCCACGGTGGGCTCCTCGAAGACGCGCCGGATGGGCAGTTCGACGCCGAGGACGGCGCGGACGCGGCTGACCAGGCGGGTGGCCAGCAGTGAATGGCCGCCCAGTTCGAAGAAGTTGTCGTGCACGGACACCGAGTCGAGACCGAGCACCTCGGCGAACAGCCCGGCCAGCAGCTCCTCGTGCGGAGTGCGGGGCTCCCGGCTCTCCTCCGCGGTGTGCTCGGGCGCGGGCAGGGCCTTGACGTCGAGCTTGCCGTTGGTGGTCAGCGGCAGCGCGTCCAGCGCGACGACCGGGCGCGGCACCATGTACTCGGGCAGCCGCTCGGCCGCCCAGGTGCGCAGGGCCTCGGTGTCCAGCCGGGCTCCGGCGGCGGGCACGGCGTAGCCGACGAGGTGGCGCACGCCGGGGCGGTCCTCGCGGACGACGACGGCGATCTGGCCGACGGCGTCGTGTCCGGCGAGCACGGCCTCGATCTCGCCGAGTTCGATGCGGAAGCCGCGCAGCTTGACCTGGTTGTCGCGGCGGCCGACGAACTCCAGCAGGCCGTCCGGGCGCCAGCGCACCACGTCGCCGGTGCGGTACAGCCGGGCGCCGGGCTCGCCGTAGGGGTCGGCGACGAACCGCTCGGCGGTCAGGTCGGCGCGGCCGACGTAGCCGCGGGCGAGGCCCACGCCGGCCACGTACAGCTCGCCCGCGACGCCGACCGGGCACAGCCGCAGTTCGCTGTCGAGGACGAGGACGCGTTTGCCGTCGAGGGGGCGGCCGATGGGCACCGCCTCCGGTACCGGCCGGCCGGCGGGCAGGTCGTGCGCGGCGGCCATGACGGTGACCTCGGTCGGCCCGTAGGCGTTGACGACCGTGATGTCCGGGCAGGCGTCGAGGACCTGGCGCACCGCGGCGGCGGGCAGTGCCTCGCCGCCGGTCCACACCTCGCGCAGCGGCCGGAACGTCTCGGGTGCCTCGGCGGCGATCAGCCGGAACAGGCCGGTGGTGAACAGGGTGGCGGTGATCCGGTGCTCGGCCAGGGCGCGGCCGATGGTGGCGATGTCCAGCTCGCCGGGCGGGCCGACGACGAGGGTGTGGCCGTTCAGCAGCGGGATCCACATCTGGTACGTGGAGGCGTCGAAGGCGTGCGCCGACTGGAGCAGCACCCGCTCTTGGGCGCCGCCCGCGAACCTGCTGTCGGCGGCGAGGTCGCCGATGCCGCGGTGGGTGACGGCGACGCCCTTGGGCCGGCCGGTGGAGCCGGAGGTGTACATGATGTAGGCGACGCGGTCGGCGCCGGGCGGCATCGGCAGGCCGCCCTCGGGCAGCGGATGACCGGCGGGCAGGTCGCCCTGCTCCAGGATCAGCTTCACGCCGCTGTCGCCGAGGACGTGGTCGCGCCGGGCCGGCGGCCAGCGGTGGTCGACGGGGACGTACACGGCGCCCGCGCGGATCACGCCGAGCACGGCGAGGACGTACTCGGCGGAGCGGTCCATGGCGATGCCGACGGGTTCCTCGTCGCGCACTCCGCGGTCGCGCAGCCAGGCGGCGATCCGCTCCACCCGGTCGGTGAGTTCGGCGTACGTCAGCGACAGCTCGCCGCAGACCAGGGCCTCGCGGTCCGGTGTCTCGGCGGTGCGCAGCGCGAGCAGTTCCGGCAGGGTGCGGGCCGCGTCGGGGGCGGGAAGCGGGCTCCACTCGTCCAGCAGCCGGGTCCGCTCGGCGGCGTCCAGGACGTCGACCTCGCCCGCGCCGGTCTCCGGGTCGGCGACGAACGACTCCAGCACGGCGGTCAGCTGGCGGCTGAAGGCCTCGATGCGGGCCCGGTCGAAGGCGTCGGCGCGGTAGGTGAACCGCAGTTCGAGCTCCGAGCCGGGGATGACCATGAGGGCGAGGGGATAGTGCGCGCCGTCGGTGGAGAAGACACCGGCGACGGACAGCCCGCCGGGGAGGGTGAGCGCCTCCGGGTCGACGGGGAAGTTCTCCAGCACGGTGAGGGTGTCGAACAGGTCGCCGTGTCCGGCCGCCCGCTGGATCTCCGCGAGGCCGAGGAACTGGTGGTCCATCAGCCGGCGCTGCTCGTCCTGGAGCCGTCGGCACAGCGCGAGCAGTGTCTCGCCCCGCTCGACGCGGACCCGCACGGGCACGGTGTTGAGGAACAGGCCGACCATGGTGTGCACGCCGGGTATCTCCGGCGGGCGGCCCGCGAGCGTCATGCCGAAGGTGACGTCGGTACGGTCGGTGAGCCGGCCCAGCAGCAGGCCCCACGCGGCCTGCACGACGCTGTTCAGGGTGAGACCGAGCTCGCGGACGCGCCGCGTCAGCCGGTCGGTGGTCTCGGCCGGCAGCCGGACGCTGACCTTGCTGGGCAGCACCGAGGCGGACCGGTCGTCGGGCAGGCCGGCCAGCATCGTCGGCCCGTCGAGGCCGTCGAGCGCGGTGCGCCAGGCCGCCACGGCGGCGCCCCTGTCCCGCTTGGCGAGCCAGGCCAGGTGGTAGCGGTACGGCGTCACCGGGGGCAGCGCGGCGGCGTCGCCGCCGGCGGCGTACAGCTCGAACAGCTCGCGCACCAGGACCGGCGCCGACCAGCCGTCCAGCAGGATGTGGTGGTTGGTCACCAGCAGCCGGTGCCGGTGGGGCGCGGTGCGGACGACGGTGAACCGCAGCAGCGGCGGCTTGCGCATGTCGAAGCGGGCGGCGCGGTCGCGTTCGGTGACCTCGCGCAGCGCCGTGTCCCGCTCCTGCTCGGGCAGGCCGGTCAGGTCGACCTCCCGCCAGGGCAGTTCGACCGACGACGGGATGAACTGCAGGGGGCGCGCGCCGTCGTCGCGGAAACCGGCGCGCAGGTTGCCGTGCCGGTCCAGCAGGGCACGGGCGGCGGTGTGCAGGGCGGGCACGTCGAGCGGGCCGTCGATGTCCATGCCGAGCTGCATGACGTAGACGTCGGGGCCGTCCTGCTCGTCGTACTGGGCGTGGAACAGCAGGCCTTCCTGCAGCGGGGTGAGCGGCAGGACGGCTTCCAGCGACGGGGGCTTGGTGCTCATCGACTAAACGCTCCAATCCGAGGCGAACCGGTCCAGCTCGTCCTGTGAGACCAGGGGGACGTCCCACTCCCCGGCGGCTGCCGGGTCCGCCGGGCCGGTGCCGTCCGCCGTCCGCGTGGCGGCTGCCGCGATGCCCCGCACGGTGCGGTGCGCGAACACGTCCTGCGCGGTGAGGACGAGCCCCGCGGCCCGCGCCTTGCTGACCAGCTGGATGGAGACGATGCTGTCGCCGCCCTGCTGGAAGAAGTCGTCCTCCGCGCCGACCCGGGGAAGCCCGAGCACCTCGGCGAAGATCCTGGCGACGGTCTCCTCCTCGGGGGTCGCGGGCTGCAGTTGCGAGGCGGAGGCGGCCAGGTCGGGGGCGGGCAGCGCCCGCTGGTCGAGCTTGCCGTTCGGGGTGACCGGCAGCGCGTCCAGCACGACCAGCGCGGCGGGCACCATGTAGTCGGGCAGGCGCGCGGCGAGCGCGTCGCGCAGTCCGGTGATCAGTGCGCCGTCCTTGCGGCCCGCGAGCGGGTCGTTGGCGTACCGCTCGGGGGCCGTGCCCGGCCGGTACAGGTCCCGGTAGGCGGGCTGCGGTTCGTCCGCGCCGGTGTCCGGCACGAACACCGCGTCCAGCCGGCCGTCGGCGACGTCGGGCGTCCAGGTGACCAGCGCCCGGTAGCCGTTGCGGGAGCCGGTCTCGGTCAGGGCGGTGACGTCCACCCCGTCCGGCACCGGGACGCCGTCGATCTCGGCGACCACCGCCAGGTCGGGGGTGAGGCGGGCGTTGGGGACGCCGGTGACGCGCAGCGCGGCCGGGCGTTCGTCGCGCAGTCGCGCGGCCAGGCCGGCCAGGCCGCCGGTCTCGTCCCAGTCGACGGCGGGCACCCCGGCGAGCGACACGGCCGCGCCGGGCCGCTTGTGCAGCACCACGTCGTAGCGGTAGCGGCTCAGTTCGTTGTCGTAGGTGGCCTGCTTGATCCGGACGTCGGCGCCGCCGAAGCCGTCCAGGACGCCGGCGAGGGTGTCGAACAGGCCCGGGTCGACGAGCAGTTCGGTCTCCCGCTCGACCGCCCGGTCGACCGCGAACCGCGCGGCGGCGGGGCTGTCGTCGGGGTGTTCGACGCGGTGGACGCCCGCCCGCATGCAGCGCAGCAGCCGCAGGTCGCGGATGTCGCCGAGGAAGACCGCGCCGGTGTCGCCGAGCAGGCTGAACGCCTTGGCGATGACGTCGGTCAGGTAGTCGACGCTCGGGAAGTACTGCGCCACGGAGTTGATGACGACCGTGTCGAACGTCCCGGCGGGCACCCCTTCGAGGAGGTGCGCGGGGCTCGCGGTGAACCGGGTGCGGTCGGCCAGCACCGGGTCGGCCGCGGTCTGCCGCCGCAGCGTCTCGATCACCGTGCCGGACAGGTCGGTGCCCCAGTACAGGTCCACGTGGGGCGCGACCGGCGCCATGATCAGGCCGGCGCCGACGCCGATCTCCAGCACGCGGCGCGGCCGGAGTTCCATGATCCGCTCGACGGTGGCCGCGCGCCAGGCGCGCATGTCCTCCTCGGGCAGCACACTGCCGTCGTAACTGCTGTGCCAGCCCGCGAAGTTCTCGCCGAGCGGCGGGCCCTCCTGCTCGGCGGCGCCGTACACCTCGTCGTTGATGACCTGCCACTTGTCGACCTGGTCGGTCTCCAGGCCGAGGTCGCGGGCCTCGCCGTCGGGCTGGGCGGGCACGACGTAGCCGACGAGTTTGCGGTCGCCGGGCCGGTCCTCGCGGATCACGACGGCCGCGGAGGCCACCTCCGGCTGGTCGGTGAGCACGCCGGCGATCTCGTCCAGCTCCACGCGGAAGCCGCGCAGCTTCACCTGGTCGTCGGCGCGGCCGACGAACTCCAGCTGTCCGTCGGGGCGCCAGCGCACGACGTCGCCGGTGCGGTACATCCGCTCCCCCGGCCCGCCGAACGGTGCGGCGACGAACCGTTCCGCGGTCAGTCCCGGCCGTCCCAGGTAGCCGCGGGCCAGTCCGACGCCGGCCACGTACAGCTCGCCGGGGACACCGACCGGGACGGGGCTGAGCCGGGCGTCCAGCACGTACACCCGGGCGTTGGCGATCGGGGTGCCGATGGGCGGGACGGCGGCGCCCGAGAGCGGTTGGCTCATCGTGGCGCACACGGTGGTCTCGGTCGGGCCGTAGGCGTTGATCATGCGGCGGTCCCGGGACCAGATGCCGGCCAGCTCCGCCGGGCACGCCTCGCCGGCGACCGTCAGCACCAGGTCCGCCGGTACCGCGGCCGGGTCCAGGCCGGTCAGCGCGACCGGCGCGATCGTGGCGTGGGTGACGCGGTGCTCGGTGAGGAAGCCGGCCAGTGCCTCGCCGAGCAGCAGGCCGGAGTCGACCGGCAGCACCAGGGCGGCGCCGCGCAGCAGGGCGATGCAGGTCTCCGACACCGCGGCGTCGAAGCTGGGCGTCGCGTACTGCATGACCCGGCTGTCCGGGCGGATCGCGAACCGCTCGATCTGGGCGGCGGCCAGGTTGCCGATGCCCCGGTGGGTCACGACGACGCCCTTGGGGCGGCCCGTCGAGCCGGAGGTGTAGATGACGTAGGCGGCGTGGTCGACCGAGGCGGGCCGGTGCCGGTCCGCGTCGGTGAGCCGCGCGGCCGGGCGGGCCGCGATCTCCGCGGCGGTCGCGGGGTCGTCGACCACCAGCCGGGGCGTGCCGGGCAGCACCTCCTGCGCCATGTCCGCCACCGCGGCGCAGGTCAGCAGCAGGGCGGGCGCGCAGTCCTCGGCCATGAAGGCGACCCGCTCGCGCGGATAGCCCGGGTCGACCGGCACGAACACGGCGCCCGCGGCGACCACGGCGAGCTCCGCCACGACCAGGTCGACCGACTTCGGCATGACCAGCAGGACCCGGTCCTCCGCCCCGGCCCCGTGCGCGACGAGCTGCCGGGCGAGCCGGTTGACCCGCGCGTCCAGTTCGGCGTACGTCAGTTCCTCGGCGCCGGCGACCAGGGCCGTGGCGTCGGGGGTGCGGGCGGCCTGGTCGGCGAACAGCTCGGGCAGCGTGTCGGTGCGGACGGCGCGTTCGGTGCCGTTCCAGTCGGTGAGGATGCGCCGGCGCTCCTCGGCGTCCAGGGCGTCCAGTTCGCTCAGCCTGCTGCCCGGCCGTGCGGTCGCGGCGTCGAGCATCCGGACCAGGCGGCTGATGAGCAGTTCGACGGTGGAGCGGTCGTACAGGTCGGTCGCGTACTCGACGGCGCACACCATGTGGTCGTCCGTGTCGCCCTCGCCGCGCACCTCGCGGAAGTCGAAGAGCAGGTCGAGCTTGGCGGTGTGGGTGATGGCCGGTTCGATCCAGGCGTCCAGGCCGGGCAGGTCGAGGACCGGTGTCTCGTTGTTCTGGAAGCCGAGACCGATCTGGATCAGGGGGTGCCGGCCGGCCGACCGCTGCGGGTTGACGGCCTCGACGAGCCGCTCGAACGGCAGGTCCTGGTTGGCGAAGGCGGCCAGGCCGTCGGCGCGGGCCTTGCCGAGCAGGTCGGCGAACTCCGGGTCGCCGCTGAGGTCGGTGCGCATGACGAGGGTGTTGACGAGGAAGCCGACCAGGTCGTCGAGGGCCTCGTCGGTGCGGCCCGCGATGGAGATGCCGAGCGGCACGTCGTCGCCGGCGCCGAGCTTGCTCAGCAGCGCCGCGAGGGCGGTCTGCACGACCATGAACGGGCTGACGTCGTACTCGCGCGAGCACCGCAGCAGCTGCCGGTAGACCTCCGGCGGCAGCTCGAAGCGGAGCGTCTCGCCCCGGTAGGAGGCGACGGCCGGACGGGGCCGGTCCGGCGGCAGGGTGACCTCGTCGGGCAGCCCGGCCAGGTACTGCTTCCAGTGCGCGAGCTGACCGGAGATCGCCGAGTGCGGGTCGTCCTCGTCCCCGAGGATCTCGCGCTGCCAGAGCGTGTAGTCCGCGTACTGCACCGGCAGCGGCTGCCAGTCGGGGGCCTTGCCCTGGGCGCGGGCGGTGTAGGCGGTCTGCAGGTCGCGGGTGAGCGGCACCAGGGACCAGCCGTCGCCGGCGATGTGGTGCACCGGCATGAGCAGCGCGTGGTCGTCCTCGGCCACGCTGAACAGGTGGGCGCGCACGGGCGCCTCGGTGGCCAGGTCGAAGCCGATGCCGGCGCGTTCGGCCATGGCGTCGGCGAGTTCCTCGGCGGCGATCTCGGTCACGCCCATGACCGGCGTCGCCTCGCTCGCGGGCAGGATGTGCTGGCGCGGGGTGCCGTCCCGGTCGGGGAAGACGGTGCGCAGGCTCTCGTGCCGGGCGACGACGTCGCCGATCGCGGCCTGCAGCGCCTCCCGGTCGAGGGAGCCCTTCAGCCGCACCACGAGCGGGATGTTGTACGTGCCGGCCCCGCCGTCGATCTTGTCGACGAACCACAGCCGCAGCTGGGCGAAGGACAGCGGGATCTCCTCCGGCTTGTCCATCACGGTGAGCGGGCGGCGGGCCTGAGGGACGTTGCCGGTGCCGGCGAGCCAGGAGATCAGTCCGGCCGGGGTGGGCTCCTCGAAGACGGTGCGGATGGCGAGCTCGACGCCGAAGGCCGCGCGGATGCGGCTGACGAGCCGGGTCGCGAGCAGCGAATGGCCGCCCAGGTCGAAGAAGTTGTCGTCCATGGAGACCGACGGGACGCCCAGGATCTCCGCGAACAGGCCGCAGAAGATCTCCTCTTCGGGCGTGCGCGGGGCACGGCCGCCGGAGCCGGCGGCCAGGTCCGGGGCGGGCAGCGCCCGGGTGTCGAGCTTGCCGTTGGTGGTCAGCGGCAGCGCGTCGAGCTGCACGAACCACGACGGCACCATGTGGTCGGGCAGTTCGGCCGCCGCGTGCTTGCGCAGCTCGGTCACGTCCGGCACCCGGGGGCCGACGACGTACGCCACGATGCGCTTGTCGCCGGGGTTGTCCTCACGGACGACGACCGCGGCCTGCCGGACGTCGGGGTGGCGCAGCACCGCGGACTCGATCTCGCCGAGCTCGATGCGGTAGCCGCGGATCTTGACCTGGAAGTCGGAGCGGCCCAGGTACTCCAGTTCGGCCGAGCCGTCGACGGGCCAGCGCACCACGTCGCCGGAGCGGTACATGCGCTGTCCGGCCGGGCCGAACGGGTCGGCGACGAACCGGGTGGAGGTGAGGTCGGGGCGGCCGAGGTAGCCGTCGGCGCAGCCGGGTCCGGAGACGTACAGCTCGCCGGGCACGCCGGGCGGGACGGGGCGCAGCGCGGCGTCGAGGACGTACAGGCGCAGGTCGTCGATGCCGAGGCCGATCATGCTGCCGGTGCCGACGGTGGCGTCGGCCGCGGTCAGCATCCGCTCGGTGGTGTGCACCGTGGTCTCGGTGATGCCGTACATGTTGACCAGGCGGGGCGCGTCCTCGGCGTGCCGTGCGTACCACTGGGCGAGCCGGCCGAACTCCAGGGCCTCGCCGCCGAAGATGACGAAGCGCAGGGCGAGCCGGTCACCGGTGGCCGGGTCGTCCTGGTCGGCCTGGATCAGCTGGTAGAACGCGGACGGCGTCTGGTTGAGGACGGTGACGCGCTCGTCGGCGAGGCACTTGAGGAACTCGTGCGGGGAGCGGCTGACGTCGTAGGGCGTGACGACGAGGGCGGCGCCGTTGAGGAGGGCGCCCCAGATCTCCCACACGGAGAAGTCGAAGGCGTACGAGTGGAACAGCGCCCACACGTCGTCGGGCCCGAAGCCGCTCCACTTCTCGGTGCGGTCCAGGAGCCGGATGACGTTCTGGTGGGCGACGACGACGCCCTTGGGGCGGCCGGTGGAGCCCGAGGTGTAGATGACGTAGGCGGCCTGGTCGGGCAGCGGGGCGCCGCCGCGCTCGTCGTCCCGGACCGGTGCGGCGGGCAGCGCGGCGAGGGCGGCCGTGGTGTCCGGGTCGTCCAGGACGACGGCCGGCACGTCGCCCGAGGGGCGGGCGAGGAGGTCGGCGGTGGCGGTGACCATCGCGCTGGGGGCGGCGTCGCCGAGGATGTAGGCGGCGCGGTCCGCCGGCGAGTCGGGGTCGATCGGCAGGTAGGCGGCGCCCGCCTTGAGGGCGCCGAGCACGGCGACCGGCAGGTCGACGGTGCGGGGCACGGCCAGGGCGACGAGGTCGCCGCGCCGCACGCCGCGCGCGAGGAGCAGCCGGGCCAGCCGGTTGGAGCGCTCGTCGAGTTCGCGGTAGGTCAGGGTGCGGCGGTCGCCGGCGACGGGCGAGACGACCGCGGTGCGGTCGGGGTGCGCGGCGGCCACCTTCGCGAACCGCTCGGTGATCGTGGTGCGTTCGCCCTGCGGGGCCTGGGCGGCGGCGCCGCCCCAGTCGTCCACGAGCCGGGTGAACAGCTCGTCGTCCACGACGTCGAGGGCGCCGATCGGGCGGTCGGGGTGGGCGGCGAGTTCGCCGAGCAGCCGGGTGACGAGGCGGTGGTGCGTCTCGGCGGCGCCGGAGCCGTAGACGTCCGGGTTGGCCGACAGGTCGAGGCGGAAGCCGCCGTCCTGCTCGCCGACCACGATGAGGGAGAAGTCGTCGTCGTGACCGGCCGTCAGCGGGTGCAGGGTGGCGGTGTGACCGGCGAAGGTGACCGGCGCGGAGACGACGTGCAGGTTGACGCGCGGTCCGAGCAGCCGGCCGTCGGAGCCCAGCAGCTTCAGGTCGCGGCGCAGGTCCTCGTAGCGGTACCGCTTGTGCTTGGACGTCTCGCGCATGCGGCGGTGGGCGTACCGGATGAGTTCGCCCGCGGTCATGTCGGGGCGGACGTTCAGGCGTACGCCGATGACGTTGGAGACCATGCCGGGCACGGTGCGGCCGGCGGCGGTGGAGCGGGCGGCGACGGACAGCGCGATGACGACGTCGTTGCTGCCGGTGACGCGGCTGGTGTACGCGGCGAGGGCGGCCAGGACGGCGGCGGGCCAGCCGACGCCGACGGTGCGGGCCGCGTCGCGGACCCGGGCGCCGGTCTCGGGCGGCACGTGGCGGCTGCCGCGCACCTGGCGGTGGGGCAGCGCGGTGGGCCGGTCGCCGAGGCTGGCGACGGCCGGGGTGTCGGCGAACTCCGCGGTCCAGAAGTCCCGGTCGGCCTGGAAGGCGGCGGACTGCCGGTAGGCCGTCTCGTCGTCGATCAGCTCGCGCAGCGGCGGCAGCGCGTCGCCGGTGGTGTCCTCGCCCGCGACGAGCCGCGTGTAGATCTCGGCGAGCCGGGAGGCAACGAGACTGGCGCCGAAGGCGTCCATCACCACGTGGTGGTAGCGGTAGTAGAACAGGGTGCGGTCGTCGGCGACCTTGATGAGCGCGAACCGGTACAGCGGTCCCTCGCACACGTCGACCGGGGTGTCGGCGTCGGCCCACATCCAGGCCTCGGCCTCCCGCTGCGGGTGCTCGGCGGAGGAGAAGTCGAGGACGTGCAGGGGCTGCTGGTCCCAGTCGCCGACCGGCTCGACGGTCTGTACCGGGCCGGTGCCGTCGTCGGTGAACCGGGCGCGCAGCGCCTCGGTCTCGGTCACGACCTGACGCATGGCGGACACGAACAGCCGCTGGTCGACTGCTCCCGCGATGTCCAGGTAGAGGGCGGCGTGGAAGGTCGCGTTCGGGCCGCTCAGGCTCTGTGCGTACCAGATTCCGGCCTGGCCGGCGGTCAGTGGCAGAACCGTGGCTGACGAGTCAGACATCTGTCCTCTGTTTTCTTCGGGCCAGGCCGATCCGGTGTTCGGTCAGGGCATGAAAGGCCGGCACAGCGGCTTTCGCTCAACTGGGGTTCAGCGACTGGTGTTCGATGTACTGGCTCAACGGATACACGACCGGATAAACGTTGTCGCGGGCCAGTGCATTTTCCGGAAACGGCTCCCGCCCCCGGGCATTCGGGGTCTTCGCGTCGGCTCGTCTGCAGCTAGCGGCAAGCGGCTCCGTGCATTGCCGGGGCGTCCCTAGGATCGGCCCGCAGGAAATGACCTCGTACAGATTAAAGGGGTAACGTCATGACGGACGCTGTGGACAAGGTGGCGACGTGCCCCGTCGCCCCTCGCGGCTGGCCCAACCCGCTGCTGCCCGAGTACGACCAACTGCCGGAAGGCCGCCCGCTGACGCAGGTGACCATGCCGTCCGGCAGCAAGGCGTGGCTGGTCGCGCAGCACGACCACATCCAGCGTCTGCTGGCCGACAACCGCTTCAGCGTCGAGCCGCACCCGACGTTCCCCATCCGGTTCCCGGCGCCGCAGGAACTGCTCGACATGATCGCGCGGGACGCGAAGAACCTGCTGGTGACCATGGACCCGCCGCGGCACACCCGGGTCCGCCAGATGGCGCTGCCGGACTTCACCATCAAGGCCACCGAGAAGCTCAAGCCGCGCATGCAGGAGCTGATCGACTACTACCTGGACAAGATGGAGGCCGAGGGCGGCCCCGCCGACCTGGTCCAGGCGCTGGCGCTGCCGTTCCCCGCCCAGGTCATCTGTGAGCTGGCCGGCATCCCCGAGGGCGACCGGGACATCTTCACCCGCAACGCGGCCATCATGGTGGGCACCCGCCACTCCTACACGATGGACCAGAAGCTGGCGGCCAACGAGGAGCTGATGAAGTACTTCGCGGCCCTCGTCACGGAGAAGCAGCAGAACCCCACCGACGACATGCTCGGCAACTTCATCGGCCGGGCGAGCAAGACGGACGAGTTCGACCACCACGGTCTGACCCTGATGACCAAGATGCTGCTGCTCGCGGGCTACGAGTTCATCGTGAACCGCATCGCGCTCGGCATCCAGGCGCTGGTGGAGAACCCCGAGCAGCTCGCGGAGCTGCGCGCCGACATGCCGCGGCTGATGCCCAAGACCGTGGACGAGGTGCTGCGTTACTACAGCCTCGTGGACGAGATCATCGCCCGTGTCGCCCTGGAGGACGTCGAGATCGACGGCGTCACCATCAAGGCCGGCGAGGGCATCCTGGTCCTCAAGGGCCTGGCCGACCGCGACCCGTCGAAGTACGAGAACCCGGACGTCTTCGACATCCACCGCGACGCCCGCGACCACCTGGCCTTCGGCTACGGCGTCCACCAGTGCCTGGGCCAGCACGTCGCGCGGGCGATGCTGGAGCTGTGCCTGACCAGCCTGATCGAGCGCTTCCCGAACCTGCACCTGGTCGAGAGCGACGAGCCGATCGAGCTGATCGACGGCCTGCCGCCGGTGCACAAGCTGAACATCGGCTGGTGAGCGGCATGAAGCTGATCGCCGAGCGCGACCGCTGCATCGGGGCCGGGCTGTGCACGCTGCACGCCCCGTCCGTCTTCGACCAGGAGGACGACGGCCTGGTGATCCTGCTGACCGAGTCGCCGTCCGGCCCCGCCGCCGACGACGCCCGCAAGGTCGTCGAGCACCTGTGCCCGTCGAAGGCCATCAGGATGTCCGACGGCTGAGCCCCGACCCCGTCCCCCGGGCCGCGGGTCCGGCACCCTC
>NZ_JARVKW010000063.1 GCF_029813775.1 Streptomyces sp. DH24
CCAGCGTTCGTCCTGAGCCAGGATCAAACTCTCCGTGAATGTTTTCCCGTAATCGGGACGACACCACGAGAGCGGAACAGCCAGGCGGAATAAGCCCGGCCGTTCACAGCGTCCTCGCTGTGTTTTTTCAAAGGAACCTCGACCAACGGAACAAGTCCGATGGACGGGGTATCAACATATCTGGCGTTGACTTTTGGCACGCTGTTGAGTTCTCAAGGAACGGACGCTTCCTTTGTACTCACCCTCTCGGGCTTTCCTCCGGGCGCTTCCCTTCGATGTTTCCAACTCTACCAGTGTTTTTCCGGCCCTCTGACCACCGTTCTGCGAGCACGCAGAAGGTGACCCCGAGTTAGGATCTGCTGAGTTGGTTGCTGCCGGGCCGGACGCCGTGTGGCGTTGCTCAGCCCCAAGCAGGTCTACGACTGTACATCGGGCTCCGGAGCAGGCGCAAATCGCTGTGGGCCGTCGCTAGGCCGCGAAGCGGAACCTCTCATGCGGAACCGGCACTTCATATGACATACGCTGCTGCACAGTGCGCCGTCCGGGACAGGTAGTGACGGCGCTCATCTGAATCTCCACCTCTGGGAGGCTTCCCATGACCACCGTGACGTCCCCGCTGGCAGGACGCGCCATCGGACTGGCCGCAGTGCCGGATCCGGTCTTCTCCGGGGCCATGGTCGGCCCGGGTACGGCGATCGACCCCGCGCGTGAGCCTTCGGAGGCCGTGTCACCCGTGGACGGAGTCATCGTCTCCCTCCGTCCGCACGCCTTCGTCGTCGTCGACGAGCAGGGACACGGTGTGCTCACCCACCTCGGCATCGACACGGTGCAGCTCAACGGCGAGGGCTTCGAACTACTCGTGAACAAGGGCGACAACGTCACGCGCGGTCAGAGCATCGTGCGCTGGAACCCGGCCGAGGTCGAGGCCGCGGGCAAGTCCCCGGTGTGCCCGGTCGTGGCGCTGGAGGCCACGGCTGAGGCCCTCTCCGAGATGCGTGAGGACGCCGACGTGAAGGCCGGCGACACGCTCTTCGTCTGGAAGTGACGTCAGCGCCGTCGTGACGACGGCGAGCAGGACAACCAACGCGGCGGCCCGGCCCGCCGCTCTATCGGAGACGGGTGAGATGGAGACAACGCTGCGAGGCGTCGGCGTCAGCCACGGTGTGGCGATCGGCGAGGTTCGGCACATGGGAACGGCGGTGCTCGAACCGCCGGCCAAGCAGATTCCGGCCGAGGACGCGGAGCGTGAACAGGGGCGCGCCCGCAAGGCCGTCGAGGCTGTGGCGGCCGACCTGATGGCGCGCGGCAATCTGGCGGGCGGCGAGGCCCAGGCGGTGCTCGAGGCGCAGGCCATGATGGCGCAGGACCCCGAGTTGATGGCGGACGTGGAGCGGCGTATCGCCGTGGGCAGCACCGCCGAGCGCGCGGTGTACGACGCCTTCGCCGCGTACCGGGCTCTGCTGGCCGGTGCCGGTGAGTACCTGGCCGGCCGGGTGGCCGACCTGGACGACGTGCGGAACCGTATCGTCGCGCGGCTGCTCGGGGTGCCCATGCCGGGTGTTCCGGACAGCGACCAGCCGTACGTGCTCATCGCGCGTGATCTGGCGCCGGCCGACACCGCGCTGCTGGATCCGGCGCTGGTGCTCGGCTTCGTGACC
The DNA here is from genome assembly GCF_029813775.1 of Streptomyces sp. DH24. Classification (GTDB taxonomy): domain Bacteria; phylum Actinomycetota; class Actinomycetes; order Streptomycetales; family Streptomycetaceae; genus Streptomyces. The sequence goes on from NZ_JARVKW010000063.1 coordinate 1,659, forward strand.
GAGGAGGGCGGGCCGACCAGTCACAGCGCGATCCTCGCGCGGGCGCTCGGGGTGCCGGCTGTCGTGGCGCTGCCCGGTGCCGGGGAGCTCGCCGAGGGCACGGTGATCGCCGTGGACGGCAGCACGGGTGAGATCTTCGTGAACCCGAGCGAGGAGAAGAAGGCACGGATGGAGGCCGCGGCCGCCGAGCGGCGTGCGGCGCTCGCGGCGTCGACGGGACCGGGTGCCACCTCCGACGGCCACAAGGTGCCGCTGCTGGCGAATGTGGGCGGTCCGTCGGACGTCCCCGCGGCCGTCGAGGCCGGGGCCGAGGGTGTCGGCCTCTTCCGTACCGAGTTCCTGTTCCTGGACGACAGCAAGCAGGCGCCGTCCGAGGAGAAGCAGATCGCCGCCTACCGCCAGGTGCTGGAGGCGTTTCCCGAGGGCCGGGTCGTCGTGCGGGTCCTGGACGCCGGTGCCGACAAGCCGCTGGACTTCCTGACGCCGGCCGACGAGCCGAACCCGGCGCTGGGCGTGCGCGGTCTGCGGACGCTGCTCGACCACCCGGAAGTGCTGCGCACGCAGCTGACCGCGCTCGCGAAGGCCGCCGAGGGTCTGCCGGTGTACCTCGAGGTCATGGCTCCGATGGTGGCGGACCGTACCGATGCCAAGGCGTTCGCGGACGCCTGCCGGGCGGCCGGGCTGCGGGCGAAGTTCGGCGCGATGGTGGAGATTCCGTCGGCCGCGCTGCGGGCGCGTTCGATCCTGCAGGAGGTCGAGTTCCTGTCGCTGGGCACCAACGACCTGGCGCAGTACACCTTCGCCGCCGACCGTCAGGTGGGTGCGGTGTCCCGGTTGCAGGACCCGTGGCAGCCGGCGCTGCTCGACCTGGTCGCGCTGTCCGCCGAGTCGGCGAAGGCCGAGGGCAAGAGCTGTGGTGTCTGCGGTGAGGCCGCGTCGGACCCGTTGCTCGCGTGTGTGCTGACCGGTCTGGGTGTCACCTCCCTGTCCATGGGTGCGGCGTCGATTCCGTATGTGCGGGCGACGCTGGCGAAGTACACGCTGGCGCAGTGCGAGCGGGCCGCGGCGGCGGCGCGGGCGGCCGACACCGCCGAGGATGCGCGCAACGCGGCTCAGGCGGTGCTGTCCGGGGAGTGAGTCGGCCGACTCGCTGATCGGCTCTGGTGAGGGGCGCTCCGCCTTCGGGTGGGGCGCCCCTCTCCGCGTTCAGCCGCCGCTGTGGTGGTGTCCCGGCGCCGTCGGTCCGGTGTCGCCGAGGTCGGGCGGCTCGCAGTAGTCGACACCCGACTCCGGGCCGATCAGGTCTCCGGTCTCGATGTCGGTGCAGTAGGCGTCGAAGACCTCGCCCGCGGTGAGTGGTTCGACGCCGTTGCCTCGCAGGCGCCAGCCGTAGATGTGGTCGGGGGCGCCGGGGGCGCTGGTGCGCATGACGATGCCGCCCGGGTGGTGGGTGGCCAGGCCGAGGGCCAGCACCGTGGTGAATTCGAGGGCCTCGGCCTCGTCGAGCTGGGTGGCGCCCTCGGTGTCGTCGTCGGCGTGCAGGACGGCGAGGAGGGTTTCCGGTGGGCCCGAGACACTGCACACGAGATGGCGGTTGCCGCTCCGCGACGTTTCGAGGATGCGGAGGAGCAGTTCCGAGGCGCGGGTGAAGGCGGCGCGGCCGATGTCCTCGCCGCAGGTGGCGCAGGCGCCGAGGCGGGCCAGGAGGGTGCTCGCGTACTCCCAGGTGGCCTGTCGTACGGCCGCGTCGACCAGGTTGGGCAGGAGGTCGGTGAGCGGTTGGCCGTCGTAGGGCACGGACGGGCCGGTCGTGGCGAGTTCGGCGGTGAACCGGGCGCGGCTGGAGGGCCGGTCGGGGTCGAGGCCGGTTTCCTCGCAGAACGCCGCGTAGTCCGCGGGGTCGAAGAGGGCGACCGTGGTGACGGTGCCCTGGGTGGCGCGGGCCCTGAGGAGGGCCTCGACTTCTTGCAGGTAGGTCGTGTGGTCGTCGAAGGTGAAGCTGCGGTAGCGCCGCATGGCACGGAAGTCGTGCTCGTCGGTCAGCAGGCCGATGGTGCCGGCGATTTCGCGGCGCAGAACGCGTCGCATGGTCCGTCGGTCGGTGTGCGCCATGTTTCCCCCTGTGCGCAGTCGATCAATGCTCACTCACAGTAATCGGCTGCACTGACAACGGCGTCCAGGCGGGATGCTCCGGGGCGGCCCGGGGGGCGCGAGAGGGTGGCGGACTTCGCCGGGTCGTTCGGCGAAGTCCGCTTGCTCGTAAGGGAGTTGGCCACTTCCGCGGTGGTCAGGTGCGCTTGCGGGCCAGGTCCTCGTAGAAGTGCAGGAGGTCGAGGTTGTCGATGGATCCCGGGTTGACCGCCTTCTCCATCGGGGTGCCCTGGAGGAGGCGCTTGACCGGGACCTCGATGCGCTTGCCGGTGAGGGTGTGCGGGACTCCGGGCACCTCGATGACCTCGTCGGGGACGTGGCGGGGTGAGAGCTGTTCGCGGATGGTCTGCTTGATGCGGTTCAGGAGGGCTTCGTCGAGGACGGCTCCGGGGGCGAGGTGCACGAACAGGGGCATCCAGTAGCCGCCGTCGGGCTGCTCGATGCCGATGACGAGGGACTCCTTGATCTCGGGGAGGCGCTCGACGGCTTCGTAGATGTCGGCGGAGCCCATGCGGACACCCTGGCGGTTGAGCGTGGAGTCGGAGCGGCCGTGGATGACGACGGAGCCGCGGGGGGTGACGGTGATCCAGTCGCCGTGCCGCCACACGCCGGGGTAGGTGTCGAAGTAGCTGTCGTGGTAGCGGCTGCCGTCGGGGTCGTTCCAGAAGTGGATCGGCATGGACGGCATGGGGTTGGTGACGACCAGCTCCCCGACCTCGTCGACGAGCGGCTTGCCGCTCGGGTCCCAGGACTGCAGGTCGGTGCCCAGGCAGGGGGCCTGGAGTTCGCCGACGTGCACGGGGAGGGTCGGGACGGCCCCGGCGAAGCAGGAGCACACGTCCGTGCCGCCGCTGACGGAGGCGATCCACATGTCGCCGCCGACCTCGTCGTGCAGCCAGCGGAAGCCGTCGGGCGGCAGCGGTGAGCCGGTGGTGGCCACGCACCGCACCTTGCTGAGGTCGTGGTCCCGCGCGGGGTGGACGCCGGCCTTGCGGCAGGCCATGACGTACGCCGCCGAGGTGCCGTAGAGGGTGGCTCCGGTGCGTTCGGCGACGCGCCACTGGGCGCCGGTGTCCGGGTGGCCGGGGCTGCCGTCGTAGAGGACGACGGTGGTGCCGGTGAGGAGGCCGGAGACGAGGAAGTTCCACATCATCCAGCCGGTGGAGGTGTACCAGAAGAAGGTGTCCCCGGGGCCGAGGTCGCAGTGCAGGCCGAGCTGCTTGAGGTGCTCGACCAGGATGCCGCCCTGGGACTGCACGATGGCCTTGGGCAGGCCGGTGGTGCCGGAGGAGTAGAGCACCCACAGGGGGTGGTCGAAGGGCACCTGCTCGAAGACGGGGTCCGTGTCCGCCGAGGTCAGGGCCGACCACTCCAGCGCGCCCCCGGGGGCCTCGGTGCCGAGGAGGGGGATGTGGACGACGGCGCGCAGGGTGGGCAGTTCGCGGCGCAGTTCGGCGACGGTGTCGCGGCGGTCGTGTTCCTTGCCGCCGTAGCGGTAGCCGTCGACGGTGAACAGGACGACCGGTTCCACCTGCTGGAAGCGGTCGAGGACGCTGCGGGCCCCGAAGTCGGGTGCGCAGGACGTCCAGACGCCGCCGACGGCGGCGGTGGCGAGCAGGGCGACCACGGCCTGGGGGACGTTCGGGAGGTAGCCGCTGACGCGGTCGCCGGGGCGTACGCCGAGGGCGCGCAGTTCGGCGGCCAGGGAGCCGACCTGGCGGCGCAGTTCGGCCCAGGTGACGGGGCGCGGTTCGTGGGTCTCGTCGACGTGCAGGAGGGCCGGTTCGTCCGCGCGGGTGTCCGCGGCGCGCAGGGCGTGCTCGGCGTAGTTCAGGGTGGCGCCGGGGAACCACTGGGCGCCGGGCATCGAGCGGTCGCCCAGCACGCGCGCGTAGGGCGTGGTGAAGCGGACGTCGAACCACTCCGTGACGGCTTTCCAGAAGGTTTCCAGCTCGTCGACGGACCAGCGGTGCAGTGCGGCGTAGCCGCCCTCGGCGGGGGCGCCGTGGTGTTCGGCGGCCCAGGTCTGGAAGCGGGTGATCTGCGCCTGGGCGATGCGTTCCGGATCGGGCTGCCAGAGCGGCTGGGGGTTCAGGGTCGGCATGGGGCGGCTCCCGGACTGTGCGCGTCGTGTGCGTCCTCCGCGCACGGGCTGGGGTGTGCGCGTGACGCGGCTGACACGGACGATGCCATGTGATCGACTTCAATACCAGGGTGCGCCGCACATAGTCCGTGTCGTGAAGATGTGGCCTGGACACGAGTGAACGGAAGTTGAACGACACGCGGGCGTAGGTCGCGCAGTGGCAGGGTGAGCAGCATGGACGGTCGTGACCTGGTGCGTTCGGTGAAGGCGGTCGGTTCTGCGGGGGTGGCCCAGGGGTTGCGTACCGTGCGGGCGGCATGGCGCAGGCGGCGTGCGGACGCCGCCGCGCTGCCGTCGCGGGGGGCGGAGCGGGCCCGGGTGCCCGGCTCGGTGCAGGGCGCGGAGCCGGGGCCGGGCGGTGGTGTGCTGCGCTTCGACCGGTCGGAGCTGCGGATCGTCGTCGCCGGCAACGGGGCCGTCTTCTGGGGGTGGGACGGGGCCGGTCCCGAGCCGTCGTACGCGCTCGCCGGGCGGTGTCCCGAGCCGGACCCGCGGGCTCTGCTGGAGCCGGACAAGGACGGCGGCTGGCGGGTCGTGTCCGAGCGGATGACGGTCGTGGTCTCGCGGCACGGCGCGATCGAGGTGCGTACGCCGGGAGGTGTGACGTTGCGCCGTGACCAGCCGCCGCGGTGGTGGGAGCCGGCGGGTGGCGGTCCGGCGCGGTGGATGCAGCGGTCGCAGGTCCCGGCGGACGCCCGGTTCTTCGGGCTCGGGGGGCGCGCGTCGGGGCCCCGGCTGCGGGACGGGACGTACCGCCTGTGGAACACCGATCCCGGCCGGGCGTTCGGGCCGGGGGACGATCCGCTGTACATCACGATGCCGGTGCAGATGGTCGTGGCCGACGCCGGGACGCATCTCGTCTTCCACGACACCACCTGGGACGGCACGGTGAAGCTCCGGGAGGGCGAGGAGGGGGCCGGTTCCGGGCACGACCGGGCGGGGACGAGCGAGCTGCGCGCGGACGGCGGCCCGCTGCGGTGCTGGGTGATGGTGGGCACCCCCGCGCGCGTGCTGCTCGCCTGGGCCTCCCTCACGGGCGCCGCCGCGGTGCCCCCCGCGTGGGCGCTCGGGTACCAGCACGCGCGCTGGGGTTTCGGCACCGAGCAGGAGGTGCGGCGCGTCGTCGCGGGCTATCAGGAGCGCGGGCTGCCGCTCGACGCCGTGCACCTGGACATCGACCACTACGACGAGCACCAGGTGTTCACGGTCGACGAGGACCGCTTCCCGAAGCTGCCGCAGCTCGCCGAGGATCTGCGGGCGGACGGGATCCGGCTGGTGTCGATCGTCGACCCGGCGGTGCGGGCGGCGCCCGGCAACGCCGTGTACGACGCCGGGACGGCCGAGGACGCGTTCGTGCGGGACGCCTCCGGGCGGGTCGTGCGGGGCGTCGTGTGGCCCGGGGAGGCGGTGTTCCCGGATTTCACGCACGCGCGTGTGCGTGAGTGGTGGGGCGAGCTGTACAAGGAGCGGCTCACGCGGGGGTTCGCCGGTTTCTGGCACGACATGAACGAGCCGACGTCGTTCGCCGCGTTCGGGGAGTCGACGCTGCCGCGTTCGGCGCGGCACGTGCTGGAGGGGCGGGGCGGCGACCACCGGGAGGCGCACAACGTGTACGCGTTGTGCATGGCGAGGGCGGCCTACGAGGCGCTGCGCACCCTGGAGCCCGACCAGCGGCCGTTCGTCTTCTCGCGCTCCGGCTGGGCCGGCATGCAGCGGTACGGCGGGACGTGGTCGGGTGACGTGGCCACGGGCTGGCCGGGGCTGCGGGCGTCACTGGCCCTCGTCCTGGGCCTCGGGCTGTGCGGGGTGCCGTACTCGGGGCCGGACGTGGGCGGGTTCGACGGGAGCCCGTCGCCCGAGCTGTATCTGAGGTGGTTCCAGCTCGGCGCGTATCTGCCGCTGTTCCGTACGCACGCGAGTCTGCGGGCGGGGCGCCGGGAACCGTGGGAGTTCGGTGCGGAGGTGCTGGAGCACGCGCGCGTGGTGTTGCTGGAGCGCCGGCGGCTGCTGCCGTACTTCGTGACGCTGGCGCAGCTGGCCCGGCGCACGGGGGCGCCCTATGTGCGGCCGCTGTGGTGGTCGGCGCCCGAGGAGCGTGCCTTGCGCGACTGCGAGGACGCGTTCCTGCTGGGTGACTGCCTGCTGGTGGCGCCGGTGCTCGCGCCGGGCACGGACCGGCGTGCGGTGCAGTTGCCGAGGGGGCGCTGGTACGACACGGCGACGGAGCGGGCGTACGAGGGACCGGGGCAGGTGCTGGTGGAGGCCCCGCTGTCGCGGATCCCGGTGTTCGCGCGCGCGGGTGCCGTGATTCCGGTGCGCGGGCCGGAGGGAGACCTGGAGTTGGAGGTGTGGGCGCCCGCCCCGGGACGTTTCGGGGGCGGGCTCGTCGTGGCGGACGCGGGTGACGGCTGGGACGAGCCGGAGTTCGAGCGGTACGTCGTTCGCCGGGAAGGGCGGAGTGTGGTCGTCGAACGGGAGGGTGAGGACGGCGTGAGCGAGCCGCCTCACCCGGTCCGCGTGCGCGGGCTGGAGCCTGCCTGACACCGCGCCGCAGGCGGCGTGCCGGACAGGCCCCGGGCGCCGTCGGCTCAGTAGCGGCCCTCGAACCAGGCCCGCACGGCCACCGTGTGCAGTGGGAAGGCGAGTTCCTCGGGCCTGCGCAGCAGGTGCCAGCCCTCCGTCTCGTCCGTGGCGGCGGAGGGCGGCAGGTTGTCGGCGGGACGCTCCGGCAGCAGACCGAACAGCAGCAGGTGCCCGTCGGGCGAGCTGATCGCGTCGGCGAGCCGCACGTCGCGTGCCGCCGCGTCGATGCCGGTCTCCTCCTTGAGTTCGCGGACGACCGCGTGCTGCCAGTCCTCCCCGTGGTCGACGTAACCGCCGGGCAGCGCGGTGCCGCCGAGGGCGGGGGCGACGGTCCGTGTGATGACGACCAGGGCGGTGCCGCTGGTGTCGTACACGGGCTGGAGCGCCACCGCGACGGGCAGCGGATTGCGATGGGCCACGGTGCCGCAGGCGGGGCAGGTGCGGGGCCAGCCGGAGACGCCCTCTCCGTAGGGCGCGCCGCATCCCGAACAGTGGGAGCCCGGCGCTGAGTTGGGGGTTGAGGTGTGGGTTTCGGACACGCGGCGGACTGTATCCGATCACCGGGAGGGCGTCTCCGGGGGGCTGCTCAGTGCCTGCCGGTCACCGACCCGGCGGACACGGGGAAGTCGAAGAAGGTGTCCGGGTACGGCTCGGGCTTGAAGGTGAAGTGCCACCACTCCTCGGTGAGGTTCACGAAGCCGAGGTTTTCCAGGGTGCCCTTGAGGAGCAGCCGGTTGGCGCGCTGTTCGCCCTGGACGCGGGGGTCGAGGGTGTGGGAGAGGGTGTCGAAGCAGTCGTAGCCGGTGCCCATGTCGACGGAGTTGTCCGGGAAGCGCTCGTCCTGGGGCGCGTAGCAGGGCACGAGGGGCTGGCCGGGGTGGTAGGGCCGGGTCGGCTTCGCGGGGAGCCTGACGACGGTGAGGTCGACGGTCGAGCCGCGGCTGTGCCCGGACTTCTCCGCGATGTAACCGTCCGCGAACAGGCGGGACTTGTCGACGTCCGGGTAGAACTCCGCCTTCATCGCCTGGTCGTCGAGGTCCTTGGCCCAGCGGACGAAGTGGTCCACGGCGCGCTGCGGCCGGTAGCAGTCGTAGACCTTGAGGCTGTAGCCCTGGCGCAGCAGTTTCGTCTGGGCCTTGTGGAGGGCTTCGGCGGCGGGGCGGGTGAGGATGCACAGGGGCTGCCGGTAGCCGTCGATGCGCTCGCCGACGAAGTTGTGCGGCGTGAAGTAGCGCATGTCCTCGATGATGGTCCGGTCCACGTCCCTGAGGGCCACGAAGTCGTCGGGTGCCTCGGGTTCGGTGCCGGCGCGGGCGGTGCCCGCCGCGGTGGTCGCGGCGAGCAGGGTGGCGAGTGCGGTGACCAGAGCGCGTACCGCGGTGGAGAGTCGTGTCATGTCTCCTGCATCTATCAGGTGCGGGTTCCACCGGGGAAGTGATCGCATGCAGTCGTGTCGGCGGCGAGTGCCGCTCCGCGGGCCCGGCCGCGGCGGTCACACGCCGGGCGACCGCCCCGGAAGCCTGCGTGAACGTCTCATGAACTGGACCTCGGCGGGCCCCCGCGGCGCCATGATGCTGCCGTGCCCTCCTGGACGGACAGTCTTCGGTTCGCCTTCCAGCCGGTGGTCAATCTGACCACCGGTGGAGTCGCCGGGCTGGAGATACTCGCCCGCCCGGAGACCGGCGACATCCTGGCCGAGGCCCGTCGTGATCCCGAGCTCGACGGGCGGCTCGCGGTGTCCGCCGTCCGCGCGGCCGCGCGCCACGAGACGCTGCTCCCGCTGTACGTCAACGTGTTCGCGGGCACGCTCGCCGACCTGGGCGGGCTGACGTCGCTGCACGACGCCGTGCGCGAGGCCGGACGGCTGCCGTGGGAGGTGACGGTCGACATCTGTCCGCCGTACACGCACGTGCCGCAGCGGGCCCTGCTGGAGGCGGTGCACGCGGTCCGGGAGCAGGGCTTCCGGATCTGCGCGGACGGCATCGGGGACGGTGACGTTCCGTTGCGGCTGCTCACCGACATGGCTCCCGACCTGGTGAAACTCGACGCCGCGCTGCTGGCGCGGCCGGCCGCCGTACGGGCGATGCGGACGCTGTGCGACGAGTTGGGCGCGCTGCTGTCCGTCGAGGGCGTGGAGACCGAGCTGCAGTGCGGGGCGGCGCTGGCGGCCGGCGCGCAGCTCGCGCAGGGCGAACTGTTCGCGCCGCCCGCCCGGCTGCCCGCGGCGGACGTATACGTTCCGCCGCGCTCGCCCGGTCTGGTGGCGGTGCCGCGGTCCGGGCCGTCGGTGCGGGAGTTCGTGCGGCCGGCCGCGCTGCTGCCCGCCACGGCGTCGGCCGGTCAGGTACGCGCGCTGCTGACCGGTTCCCCCGAGGTCTCCGGTGTGCTGCTCGTGGACCGGGCCGGGGTGCCGGTCCGCTCGGTGCACCGCTCGCGCTTCCTGCTGTCGATGTCGGGACGCTACGGGCACGCCCTGTACGCGGACCGGCCCGCCGCCAAGCTGGGTGACACGCCGCGGACGGTGGGCATCGACGCGACCGCGTGGGAGGTGCTGGACGTGGTGGCGGTCGGCGGCCGGGACCGCACCTCGGACGACGTGGCCGTCGTGGACCGGCACGGGCGGTGCGTGGGCGTCGTACGGCTCGCGGACCTGGTGCGGGCGCTGGCCGAGAGCCGGGTGGAGGAGGCGGCCGGGCTCAATCCGCTGACCCGGCTGCCCGGTTCCGACGCGATCACCGGTGAGGTGGACCGGCGGATCGCGGCGGGGCGGGTATTCGCGCTGAGTTGGCTGGACGTCGACCACTTCAAGCAGGTCAACGACGGGGCCGGGTTCGCGGCCGGGGACGAGCTGATCCGTGCGGTGGGGCGGGCGCTGCAGCAGGCCGCGGTGGGCGCCACGCGCGTGGGGCACATCGGCGGGGACGACTTCCTGGTGCTGACAGATCCGGAAGGGCTGGATCCGCTGGCCTCGTCCGTGCTGGACGCGCCCTGGTCGGCGGGCGGCAGGCCGGTCACGCTGTCGCTGGCGACGGTGCTGTGCGCGCCGGGCAGCGTCATGGACCACCGGGACGCGGCCGCCGGTCTGGCACCGCTGAAGAAGGCCGCGAAGGCGCTGCGGGGCGCGAGCTGGGTGCTCGGCCGGGCGGGGCTGTCCGGCTTCGAGATCCGGCGCGGCGCGGAGGACGCGTCCGCTCCCGCGGGGCTGGCGGTGGCGGAGCCGGGCGGGGGGTGACGGGGGCGGGCTCGCTGAGGGCTCGCGAGGCGGAGCCTCGGCTGGGGGGGGTGACGGGGGCGTCGGCTCGCGCCGGCACCGCGCCCCACCGCGCCGCCGCGCGGGGTCCCTGCCCACACCGCCCGACGGCCCGCCCCCGCCCTCTCCAGCGGCCGTCAGCGCCGACGCCGCACGGGGCGCAGACACGCCTGCACGCGCATGCACCGCCCCGGCTCCCCGCCCTCATCCTCCGGCGACCCGCCCTGCTCGCACCGCCCGACGGCCCGCCCCCGCCCGCTCCCGCCCGCTCCCTCCCGTTCCAGCGGCCCTCGGCGCCGAGGCCTCACGCGGGGCCCGGGCGCGTCCTCGACCCGTCGTCGCGCACGGCGCACGCCCGCTCTCAACCGTTGCCGTCGGCGACCTTGACGCTCCCTGGGTGCCGGTGAACACTTCCGGTGTCAGTCGACATCGCGCTACATCTCGGCGCATTCCGGCACTGCGCCGCGCGGCCCCGCTGCGCCTCGGGCCATCCCCCACGGGCGATTCGGCTGCGCGGGCGAACCCGTCACGCACGCCGGGGCAGGGGCGCGGGAATCCTGCCGCCGGGCGAGACCGCCATGGGACACGCACCATGGGAGAACGCACCCACCCTGCACGGAGCGCCGGGGCCGATCGTCCCGGAGCCGGGGCCTAGGAGCCGCCATGAGCAACGGAGACATATTCGTCGGCGAGATCATCGGTACGGCGATCCTCATTCTGTTCGGCGCCGGTGTCTGCGCCGCCGTCACCCTGAGATTCTCGAAGGCCCGCGCGTCGGGCTGGATCGTCATCGCGTTCGGGTGGGGCTTCGCCGTGCTGGCGGGCGCCTACACCGCCGCTCCCCTGTCCGGCGGGCACATCAATCCGGCCGTCACCATCGCCATCGCCATCGACACCGGCGAGTGGGGCAAGGTCTGGGTCTATCTGCTGGGCCAGCTCGTCGGCGCCATGCTCGGCGCCGCCCTGTGCTACCTCGTGTACTTCGCGCAGTTCCAGGCGAACGTGCGTGAGACGGGCACCACGGAGGGCACGGTGGACGAACCGGTTCCCACGCTCGGGATCTTCTCCACCATCCCGGAGATCCGGAAGCCCGTCGCCAACCTGCTGACGGAAATCATCGCGACCATGGGGCTCATACTGCCGATCCTCGCCTTCGGCCTCACGAAGGGCCTCGGGGAGTCCGGCATGCTCGTGCTGATCGTCGCGCTCCTCGTCGTCGGCATCGGCCTGTCTCTGGGCGGTCCGACCGGCTACGCCATCAACCCCGCGCGCGACCTCGGCCCCCGGATCGTGCACACCTTCCTGCCGATCCCGAACAAGGGCAGCTCCGACTGGGGCTACGCGTGGATCCCGGTCGTCGGCCCGCTGATCGGCGGATCGCTCGCGGCCCTCATCTACAACGCAGCCTTCTGATTCCCAGCCCAAGGGGTAGCCATGACGGACAACGCCGAGAAGTACGTCGCCGCGATCGACCAGGGCACCACGTCGAGCCGCTGCATCATCTTCGACCACAACGGCGCGATCGTCGCCGTCGACCAGCGCGAGCACCGCCAGATCTTTCCCAAGCCCGGCTGGGTGGAGCACGACGCCACCGAGATCTGGTCCAAGGTGCAGGCGGTGGTCGCGGGCGCCGTCGCCAAGGCCGGACTGCGTGCGGAGCAGCTCAGCGCGCTCGGCATCACCAACCAGCGCGAGACGACGGTCCTGTGGGACCGCGCGACGGGCAAGCCCGTGCACAACGCGATCGTGTGGCAGGACACCCGTACCGCCGCCCTGTGCAACCAGTTGGGCGGTTCGGACGGCCAGGACCGGTTCCGGGAGCAGACCGGGCTGCCGCTGGCCAGCTACTTCTCCGGTCCCAAGGCGGCCTGGCTGCTCGACAACGTGCCCGGCCTCAGGGACCGCGCTGAACGCGGCGAGATCGCCTTCGGCACGATCGACTCCTGGCTGATCTGGAACCTGACCGGCGGCACGGACGGCGGACGGCACGTCACCGACGTCACGAACGCCGGGCGCACCATGCTGATGAACCTGGAGACGCTCCAGTGGGACCCGTCCATCCTGTCCGCGATGAACGTGCCCGAGGCGATCCTGCCCGAGATCAGGTCGTCCTCCGAGGTGTACGGCACCGCGGTCGGGCAGCTGTCCGGCGTGCCCGTCGCGTCGGCGCTGGGCGACCAGCAGGCCGCCGTGTTCGGGCAGGCCTGCTACGACGTGGGCACGGCGAAGAACACCTACGGCACCGGCAGCTTCCTGCTGCTCAACACCGGCAGCCGGCCGGTGCCCTCGAAGCACGGGCTGCTGACGACGATGGGGTACAAGATCGGCGACGAGCCGCCCGTCTACTGCCTGGAGGGCGCGATCGCCATCACGGGCGCGCTGGTGCAGTGGTTCCGGGACCAGCTCGGCATCATCCGCACGGCCGACGAGATCGAGCCGCTGGCGGCGAGCGTGGAGGACAACGGCGGGGCGTACATCGTGCCCGCGTTCTCGGGCCTGTTCGCACCGTACTGGCGTTCCGACGCGCGCGGTGTCGTCACCGGACTCACCCGGTACGTCACGAAGGCGCATCTCGCGCGGGCGGTGCTGGAGGCGACGAGCTGGCAGACCCGTGAGGTCGTGGACGCGATGTACCAGGACTCCGGGGTGCAGATCACGACCCTGAAGGTCGACGGCGGCATGACGAAGAACAACCTGCTCATGCAGCACCAGGCGGACGTGCTCGGCGTGCCGGTGATCCGGCCGAAGGTGTCCGAGACGACGTGCCTGGGCGCCGCGTACGCGGCCGGTCTCGCCACGGGCGTGTGGAACGACCTCGACGAGCTCAAGGCGCACTGGCAGGAGGACGCCGAGTGGCGGCCGGCCATGGAGGCGTCGGTGCGCGACCGCGAGTACCACAACTGGCGGAAGGCGGTGGAGAAGAGCTTCGGCTGGCTGGAGGACGGCGAGTAGCACGCACTCGTGCGCGCGTTCTTTCGTCCACGCGCGTGTGCCTCCCTCGCACCGCGGTGTCGTGCCCCTGGCCGGCCAGGGGCACGGGATCGCGCCGGCGTCAGGTGGTGACGGCCTGGCGGCGGTCCGACGCGAACCTCATGGCGTGCTGGACGACGCCGACCAGGATGTCCTTGACGGACTCGCGGTCGCGCGCGTCGCACATCACGACCGGCACGTACTCGTCGAGGTCGAGGGCGTCCCGGACGTCCTGCTCGGGGTAACGGGCCGCTCCCTCGAAGCAGTTGACGCCGACGAGGAACGGTATCGACCGCCGCTCGAAGTAGTCGATGGCGGCGAAGCAGTCCTCCAGGCGGCGGGTGTCGGCGAGCACGACGGCGCCGAGCGCGCCCTCCGAGAGCTCGTCCCACATGAACCAGAACCGCTCCTGGCCGGGTGTTCCGAAGAGGTAGAGCACCAGGTCCTCGCGGAGCGTGATCCGGCCGAAGTCCATGGCCACGGTGGTGGTGTGCTTGCCCTCCACGCCGCTGGTGTCGTCGACCGGGCGTCCGGCCTCCGTGAGCAGTTCCTCGGTGCGCAGTGGCCTGATCTCACTGACCGCACCGACCAGGGTGGTCTTGCCCACGCCGAAGCCGCCGGCCACCAGGATCTTGAGCGTGACGGGCTCGATGGGGGGCTTGCCGCGCTCAGAGCGCCCGAAGATCATCGGTCTTTTCTCCTGCGTGATGGGGGTCGGGCGACGGTGGGCCGTAGCCTCCGCCGCCGGGGGTTTCGATGACGAGCACGTCGCCGGGGCCGACGTCCGCGAAGCCGCTTCCGCCGAGCTCGGTGACCGTGCCGTCGGCGCGCTCCACCCGGTTGGCCCCGAGGGCGCCGGGCGCGCCGCCGGCCATGCCGTACGGCGGGACCCTGCGGTGCTGGGAGAGCGTGGAGGCGGTCATGGGTTCCAGGAACCGGATGCGGCGTACGGCGCCGTCCCCGCCGCGCCACCGTCCGGCGCCGCCGCTGCCGCGCCGGACCGCGAACTCGTCGAGCCGGACGGGCAGTCGCCACTCCAGGACCTCGGGGTCGGTGAGCCGCGAGTTCGTCATGTGGGTCTGGACGACGGGCGCGCCGGGGAAGCCGTCGCCGGCGCCCGATCCGGAGGCGACGGTCTCGTAGTACTGGTGGCGTTCGTTGCCGAAGGTGACGTTGTTCATGGTGCCGGAGCCCTCGGCCTGGACGCCGAGGGCGGCGTACAGGGCACCGGTGATGGCCTGGGAGGTCTCGACGTTGCCGGCGACGACGGCGGCCGGTGGCTCGGGGGCGAGCATGGAGCCGGGCGGCACGACGATGTTCAGGGGGCGCAGGCAGCCGTCGTTGAGGGGGATGTCGTCGGCGACCAGGGTGCGGAAGACGTACAGGACGGCGGCGTTGACCACCGAGAAGGGGGCGTTGAAGTTGGTGGCGAGCTGCGCCGAGGTGCCGGTGAAGTCGATGGTCGCGCAGCGGTTCTCGCGGTCCACGCGCACGCGTACCCGGATGATCGCGCCGGAGTCGGTCTCGTAGGCGTACTCGCCGTCGTCCAGGGCGTCGATGACGCGGCGGACCGCTTCCTCGGCGTTGTCCTGCACGTGCCTCATGTAGGCCTGGACGACGTCGAGGCCGAAGTTCCCGATCATGCGGCCGACTTCGTCGACGCCCTTCTGGTTGGCGGCGATCTGGGCGCGCAGGTCGGCGAGGTTGGTCTTCGGGTTGCGTGAGGGGTACGGCGCCTCGGTCAGCAGGCGCAGGGTCTCGGTCTCGCGGAAGCGGCCGTTCTCGGCGAGCAGCCAGTTGTCGAAGAGGACGCCCTCCTCCTCGATGGTGCGGCTGTTCGCGGGCATGGAGCCCGGCGCGATGCCGCCGATCTCCGCGTGGTGGCCGCGGGACGCGACGTAGAACAGGATCCGGTCACCGTGCGTGTCCGGGCCCGGTGTCGCGGCTGTGCTCGCGGTCGCGGTGTGCTCGGTGTCGAAGACCGGGGTGATCACCGTGACGTCGGGGAGATGGGTGCCGCCGTGGTACGGGTCGTTGACGGCGTACGTGTCGCCCGGGCGCATGCTCGCGCCGCGGCGCCGGATGACCTCTTTGACGCTGGTGCCCATGGAGCCCAGGTGGACGGGGATGTGCGGGGCGTTGGCCACCAGGTTCCCGTCGGGGTCGAAGAGGGCGCAGGAGAAGTCGAGCCGTTCCTTGATGTTGACGGACTGGGCGGTGGACTCCAGCCGGGCGCCCATCTGTTCGGCGATGGACATGAACAGGTTGTTGAAGACCTCAAGGAGAACCGGATCGGCTTTCGTGTCGAGTCCGGAACTCTGCGTAACCGCGACGCGTTCCATGACCAGATGCCCGTCGTCGGTCGTCGCTGCCTGCCAGCCGTCGTCGACCACGGTCGTCGAGCCGGCCTCGGTGATGATCGCGGGGCCGGTGAGGGTCTCGCCGGGGGGCAGGTGCTCGCGGCGGTGGAGGGGTACGTCGCGCCAGGTGCCGCCCGTGTGGAGGCGGACGGTGTCCGGGGCGGCGCGGTGGCCTTCGTAGCGGGCGAGGGCCGACAGATCGGGGGGTTCGGTGATGCCGGTGGCTTCGACGGAGAGGGCTTCGACGACGATCGGGCGGTCGAGCGTGAAGGAGTACGTGGCGCGATGACGCTCTTCGAAGGCGTGCCGCATGGCCTCCGGGTCGGTCAGCTCGACGGTGAGGGTGGTGTCGGTGCCGTCGTAGCGGAGCTGGGCGCGGCGGGTGATCCGGATGCGGTCCTCGGGGACGTCCTCGGCGAGGAGTTCGGCGCGGGCGGCGTCGGCGAGGGCGTCGGCGGTCCGGTGGACGCCGGGCATCGCGGCGGGCTCCAGGGGCGCCTCGACGGACTGTTCGCGCATGGCGGTGGTGTCGGCGAGCCCGATGCCGAGCGCGGACAGGACGCCGGCCATGGGCGGCACGAGGACGGTGCGGATGCCGAGGGAGTCGGCGACCATGCACGCGTGCTGGCCGCCCGCGCCGCCGAAGGTGGTGAGGGCGTAGCGGGTGACGTCGTGGCCCTTCTGGACGGAGATCCGCTTCACGGCGTTCGCGATGTTGGCGACGGCGATCTGGAGGTAGCCCTCGGCGACCTCCTCGGGACTGCGGTCGTCGCCGGTCCGCTCACGGATCTCGCGCGCGAGGCCGGTGAAGCGGTCCCGGACGCGTTCCGCGTCGAGCGGCTGGTCGCCGCCGGGTCCGAACACCCGGGGGAAGAAGGCGGGTTGGATGCGCCCGAGCATCACGTTCGCGTCGGTGACGGTGAGCGGGCCGCCGGCGCGGTAGCAGGCGGGGCCGGGGTCCGCGCCCGCCGAGTCCGGCCCTACGCGGTAGCGGGCGCCGTCGAAGTGGAGGACCGAGCCGCCTCCGGCCGCGACGGTGTGGATGTCCAGCATGGGCGCGCGCAGCCGGACGCCGGCGATCTGCGTGGTGAAGACGCGTTCGTAGCCGCCGGCGTAGTGCGAGACGTCGGTGGAGGTGCCGCCCATGTCGAAGCCGATGACGCGGTCGAAGCCGGCGAGCTGCGACATGCGGGCCATGCCGACGATGCCTCCGGCCGGGCCGGACAGGATGGCGTCCTTGCCGCGGAACTGCCCGGCCTCGGCGAGCCCGCCGTTGGACTGCATGAACATCAGCCGCACGCCTTCGAGCCGGCCGGCGACCTGTTGCACGTAGCGGCGCAGCACGGGCGACAGGTAGGCGTCGACGACGGCCGTGTCCCCGCGCGGGACGAGTTTCATCAGTGGGCTGACCTCGCTGGACAGCGAGATCTGCGGGAAACCGATGCGGGCGGCGAGCGCTCCCACGGCCTCTTCGTGCGCGGGATGCAGGTGACTGTGCAGGCATACGACGGCAACAGCGCGGATCCCGTCGTCGTACGCCGTCTGGAGGGGCCCGGTGAGGGCGTCCAGGTCGGGGGCGCGCAGGACGGTGCCGTCGGCGGCGATGCGTTCGTCGATTTCGACGACCCGCTCGTACAGCAGCTCGGGCAGCTCGATGCGCCGGGCGAAGATGCGGGGGCGGTTCTGGTAGGCGATGCGCAGCGCGTCGCGGAAGCCGCGCGTGATGACGAGCAGGGTGCGCTCACCTTTGCGTTCCAGCAGGGCGTTGGTGGCGACGGTGGTCCCCATCCGAACGGCCTCGATGGGCTCGTCGGCGCCGTCGAGGAGCGCCCGCACGCCCGCGACCGCCGCGTCGGGGTACCGGGCCGGGTTGTCCGACAGCAGCTTGTGGGTCAGCAGCCGGCCGTCGGGGCGGCGCGCGACGATGTCGGTGAACGTGCCGCCCCGGTCGACCCAGAACTGCCAGCCTGTCACGTCAGTACTCCGCTTCCACGCCGCTCACAGCGCCCGCAGGCCGTTGATCACGTCGCGCAGAATACTCTCGTCCGGCAGCTCCGCCGGGGGTACAGGCCGGTTCACATGCACGAGTTCCGCGGCCACCAGATCCCCGACGAGGACCCGCACCACGCCCATGGGCAGGTCGAGCTCGGCGGCGAGTTCGGCGACCGACTGCGGGGTGTCCCGGCACAGCCCGACGATGTCGACGTGTTCCGGGGACAGTGTGGGGTCGGCCTCCGGATCGTCCGCGTGGGGTTCCGTGACGACCACCGCGATCACGTCGAGGCGGTGCTGGGCCGCACTGGTGGTGCGGCCACGCGTCATGGCGTACGGACGGACGACCGGCCCGGCCTCGTCGTCGAACCAGTGGCTTGTTCCCTGACCGTCTGCGCTCATGTCATCCCACTACCCGCCCGGGTGCAGATCGGTGCGCGGAGCAGTGCCCAGATGCACGCCGACCCGCTTGACCAGCAGCGTCATCTCGTAGGCGACCTGGCCGACGTCCGAGTCCGCGTCCGAGAGGACGGCGAGGCAGCTGCCGTCGCCGGCGGCCGTCACGAACAGGAACGCGTCATCGAGCTCGACGACGGTCTGCCGGACACTGCCCGCCTCGAAGTGCCGGCCCACGCCCTTGGCGAGGCTGTGGAACCCGGAGGCGACGGCGGCCAGGTGCTCGCTGTCCTCACGGGTGAGGTCCTTGGACGCCCCCGTCGCCAGACCGTCGCCGGAGAGCACGACCGCTTTCCGGATGCTCGCGACGCGGTCCACCAGGTCGTCGAGGAGCCAGTTCAGCTCCCCGGAGATGGTCGCGGTGTGGCCGGTCGCCTTTGGTGCGGTCATCGACCGTCCCCCTTATTCGTTCCCTGTGGTGCTGGGCCGCTGTCGGCTCCGTCGCCCGCGGCGTTCTCGTCGCGGCCGCGCTGCCAGCCGCGCTGGAGCGAGGCCATACGGCTGCGTACTTCGTCGGCGTCCCGGTCGGCGGGCTCGGCCCGGTTCGCGGTGCGCCGCTTCTCCCGTTTCAGCTGGGGCGCCAGGCTGGCCTGCCGGACGCGTCGGGGCAGTCCTCCCGTTCCGCCCGGGTCGCCGGCCTGCGGTGCCGCGCCGGGGCCGCCACGGCCCGGCGCTGCGTCGGTCCCGCCCGCTGCGGGGCCGGGGCGCCCGAGGGCGTCGGCCGGGCCGTCGGTCACGGCCTCGGCCCGCCGGCCGCGCATGGGCAGGGCAGTGGCTCCGGGCTCGCCGCCCGGGGCGCCGCCCCAGGGGGCGCGGCCGGCCGGCGTCGCGGCCTGCTCGTCGGCGTGGGCCGCCGGGTCGGTGTCCCAGCGGGCGGGGGTCGTGCCGCGGCGGCGGGCGGGCAGCGGCGGTGCGGCGTCGGTCTGCGGGTGGCTCGGGCCCGGTCCGGAGGCGGGTTCGGGGCCACGGCGGCGGGTCGGCAGCGTGGGCGGTGTCTCCTCCAGTTGCCCGGAGCCGCCCGTCGGGGCGGTGCCGTCCGCTTCGCCGCGCGGGCCGCGCTGGTCGGCGACCGGGCGGCCGTGCGAGCTGACCAGCTTGGGCGTGTGGCGCCGGGGCAACGGCACGGGGGCGCTCACGGCGCCGTCCGCGTCGTCCCGGTCGGCTGCGCCCCTGGTGTCGGCGGGGGCGTGGTGGTGACGGTCGCGGCGGCGTGCCGTCGTGTCGTCGTCGGCGCGCAGGGAGGCGCCGCGCCGGCGGAAGATGCCGCCGCGTTCGCTGTCCTCGTCGCCGAGCGCGCCGGGGAAGTCGTCGAGGCCGTCCAGCGCGGAGGGCGCCTCCAGCTCGACCGGGCCGTCCAGTACGGACACCGGCAGGCCCGGCGCCTGCGCCGGCACCTGGGTGAGGGCGGCGCGGTGGCCGTCCTCGGACTCGGCGGCCTTCGGGCGCTGGGGGCGGTCGAGGCGGAAGCCGACGCCGTTGGTGTCGGGCGCGTCGTCCGTCAGCAGCGTGTCGGGGATGAACACGACGGCGGTGGTGCCGCCGTAGGGGGACGGCTGGAGGGAGACCCTGACGTTCTGCCGCTGGGCGAGTCGGCTCACCACGAACAGGCCGAGCCGGTCGGTGTCGGACAGTTCGAACTCGGGGGTCTCGGCGAGCCGGAGGTTGGCGTCGAGCAGTACGTCGGCCGCCATGCCGAGGCCGCGGTCGTGGATCTCCAGGGTGAAGCCGTTGGCGACCCGCTCGCCGAGGACCTGCACGGCGGTGTGCGGCGGGGAGAACACCGTGGCGTTCTCCAGGAGTTCCGCCACGAGGTGGGTGAGGTCGGCGACCGCGGGGCCGGTGACGGCGACGCGCGGCAGACGGCGGACCTCGATGCGCTCGTAGTCCTCGACCTCGGCGACGGAGGCGCGTACGACGTCCATCAGCTGGACGGGCTTGCGCCACTGCCGGGAGGGGGCGGCACCGGAGAGGATCACCAGGCCCTCGGCGTGCCGGCGCATGCGGGTGGTCAGGTGGTCCAGGCGGAACAGGTCGGCGAGTTCCTCGGTGTCCTCGGTCCGGCGCTCCATGCTGTCGAGCAGGGTGAGCTGCTTGTGCAGCAGGACCTGGCTGCGGCGGGCGAGGTTGACGAAGACCTCGGAGACGCCGGCCCGCAGTTCGGCCTGTTTGACGGCGGCCTCGACGGCGGCCCGCTGGAGGGTGTTGAGGGCCTGGCCGACGTCGCCGATCTCGTTCCGGTCGTACTCCAGGCGCGGGACCTCGGTCTCGACGTCGACCTGTTCACCGGCCGACAGGCGGCGCATCACGCTGGGCAGCCGCACGCCGGACGCCTCGTGGGCCTCCAGGCGCAGCTGGCGAAGGTCGCGGATGAGGCCGCGGCCGATGCGGACGGACAGGTAGAGGGAGAACAGCAGGGAGAGCAGGCCGAGGACGCCGGCCACGGCCACCTTGACCATGACGTTCATGGCGGCCGGGCTGACGCGGTCCTGGTAGCGGTCACCGGCCTGGTCGTTGAGGGTGGCGAGCTCGTCGAGCACATTGCCGGCCGCGGCGTCCCAGCTTTTCGCGTCGACTCCGCCGGGCCTGCCGGTGTCCGAGGTCACGGCTGCCTCTTCGGCCACGCGGACGGGAGCGGAGGAGGCGTTCTTCCAGAAGCTCTCGAACCGGTCGCGCTCCGACGAGGGCAGCAGCGGCAGGTTGACGTCGTACATCAGGGTGCGCTGGGCCACCAGGTCGGAGACGTCGCGGATCTCACCGCGGGTGATCCTGCCGACGATGAGGGCCGAGCCGAGCAGGGCATCCTCGCGGGAGAGCAGTTCCCGGGCCCGGGCGAGGTTGACGAGCGCCCGGTACTGCTTCTCCAGCTCCACGTCGTCGACGACCGTGAGGTCGGAGAGCAGGACGTAACAGGGGTCGATGAGGCGGTTGTAGAGGTCGAGGGCCTGGGCACGGTTGACGGTGCCCTCCTCGACGCTGCGGCGCAGGGAGGTGATGCCGTCGAAGGCGTCCAGGACGGCGGTCAGCCGGTCGCTGGATCCCCCGCCGAGGGCGTCCCGCACATCGGTGTCCCGGGCGTTGGCGCGTATCTCGGCGACGGCCTTGTCGGTGGCCGTGTGGCTGCGCCTGAGATCGGCCAGTCCTGCGGAGGCGCGTGGGTCGGCGAGGTGGACCAGGGTCTGGCGGCGCTCCTGCTGGAGCACCCGGACCGTGTCTTCGACGGGATAGCCGATCTTCTCGACCACCGTCGACGCACTGAACAGCCGGCTCGCCTCGCGTCCCGTGAGTACCGTGGCGAAAGCCCAGATCGCGGTGAGCGACACCAGCGGCACGAGAAGCAGCGCCACGATCTTCCGGCGGATCGACTTCCCGCGAAAGCGCATGGCCTCCCCCAGCTCGACCCCCGTCAACACGGGGGTACTCATGTGCGTCAACAAACGGCGCGAGCCTACTACCGACGGCCGGTGAACTCGAAGAGTCTTCCGGAAGCTGTACTTCCGTACCGCCGGAAAGAGATGTGGAGTTGTCCGGTCATTGGGGTAGATTGCCTCCCCGAATCCGGCAGCGGCCAGGTCCGCCGAGTGCCGCGCACCGCAAGTCAATTGGCTGGTTTCTTTCGCTGCTCGGGAATCTTTGCGGCGTGTCGTTCGTCCTACTCCATGGGAAATGGGGGCGGAATCGGCCACAGGAGCCGTGCCTTGCCCCGGGGCGGCGTAAAACAGAGCAAGCCGGGCAGCCAGTGGGAGTCGGGTCTTCGGACTCCGGGCGAGCGGACTGCTGGGGATGGGAAGTGACACGTTGATGGGCACGGCGGAGCGGCTGGAGACTTCCGTTGACGACGGGGCGGGACGTGTGACGGCGCCACGGGGGGCGGAGGCACCGGATCTCGACATACCGGCAGCCGGGCAGGGGCGGACGAGCAAGGGCGCCTCCGAGGGGACCGGCACCGCGGCGGCGGGGACGCCCCAGGGGGACGGCACACCAGAGGACATCGCCACGGAAGAGACGCGGCGGGAGCAGGCGGCCTACCGGCCCCTGTGGATCGAGGAACCCGCGCGGCGGCGCCGGCTGCCCGATCCGGTGCGCACGGCGGCGGTCCGGGCGGTCCTCATCATCGCGGTGACGCTGGTTCAGGCGGTGGTGGCCTTCCTGTGCACCATGGCCGGATCATGGCTGGCGTTCCCGATGGTGATCAGCAGCGTGGCCAGCACGGTTGTGGCCACCTGGGGTGCGCTGGACGTCTGGGTGACACGCCAGGTCTGGAACCAGCGCAACGGCGTGGTGTCGACCCCGAGCAGCACGGCCCGCGCGCTGCGGCGGGAGCGGCGCCGGGCCCGCAGGCAGGCGCGCGCCGCCGAGCGGACGCAGGAGCGGATACGCAGGCAGGGCGGCGCGAGCCAACTGTCGCATTCCTGACGGGAGTTCGGCGCAACCGCGTGCACCGGGTCCGCCGAGCCGACTGAACCGACGGCCTCCGAAGCCGTTGACGCGAGGCTTCTTCGGCCACCTGTCCCAGGCCACCGGTCGGCGGTCGACGCCTCTGCCTCTGCCTCTGCCTCTGCCTCTGCCCGAGGCTCTCAGAGCGGTGCCGGTTCCGGCCGGTCGGCCTCCCTGATGAGTTCGCGTCGCGCCCGCATGAAGGGCCTGGGCCGGTTCACCGACAGCACGGCGGTCGAGCGGCCGTCCCGCTCGTAACGGGCGAGGAAGCCTCCTTCGGCCGGTGCGCCGTCGGCGATCTCCCCCTCGGTCACCGTGACGGTGTCGCCGTCCTGCCGCCGGCCGGCGAACTGGATACGGGCGCCGTACTGGTCGGACCAGAAGTACGGCAGTGACCGCGCGGTGCGGACGGTGCGCCCGGCGAGCAGGTTGGCCACGGCGACGCGGGGTTGCTCCGTGGCCGAGGTCCAGTGCTCGGCGCGGACGCCGCCGACGCGGGCGACGTCACCGACGGCGACGACCTGCGGCAGCGCGGTGACGCATCCGTCGTCGCACAGAACGCCGTCGTGCAGGGCCAGGGTGGATCCCGCGAGCCAGTCGGTGTTGGGGGCGGCGCCGACTCCGACGATCACGACGTCGGCGGGCAGGGTGCGCCCGTCGGTGAGGTCGACGCCGGTGACGGCGACGGTGCCCCGCAGTCCGGCGACCCCGGTTCCGCTGACCAGTTCCACGCCGCCGCGCCGGTGCAGACCGGCGCACACCGCGGCCATGTCGGCGCCGAGTTGCCGCTCAAGGGGCAGTGGGGCGGCTTCGACCACGGTGTCGGCGTGGCCGAGGGCGGCGCAGGAGGATGCCGTTTCGGCGCCGATGAAGCCGGCTCCGATGACGACGACCCGGCGCGGGACCCGGGCGAGTTCCTCGCGCAGGGCCAGGGCGTCGTCGAGGGTGCGCAGGGTGTGGACACCGGCCAGGCCGGCGCCGGGGAGGCGGCGGGCCGAGGCGCCGGTGGCGATGACGACGCCGTCGGTGGACACGGTGCGGCCGTCGTCGAGCAGGACGGTGCGGCCGCGGGCGTCGAGCCCTCGGGCCCGGACGCCGAGGAGCCACTCGGCGTCGAGTTCGGCGGTCTCGTCCTCGTCGGTGAGGGCGAGTTGGTGCTCGTCGGCCCGGCCGGTGAGGAAGTCCTTGGAGAGAGGGGGCCGGTCGTAGGGGCGGTGGGGTTCGTCGCCGACGATCACCAGCCGCCCGTCGAAGCCCTGGGCGCGCAGTTCCCGGGCCGCGTACAGGCCGGAGAGGGAGGCGCCGACGACGGTGACGGTCCTCATGCGGCGGTCCCCTCCTCGGCGGCGACGTGGACGTGGACCATGCCGTCGTCGACCGTGACACGGTGGGTGCGCACGGCGCGGCGTGCCGGGAGGCACGTCGGCATGCCCGTACGCAGGTCGAATGAGGCCGCGTGCAGCGGGCATTCGACCAGACAGCCCTCCAGCCAGCCCTCGGACAGGGACGCGTCCTGGTGGGTGCAGGTGTCGTCGATGGCGTAGAACTCACCGTCGTCGGTGTGGAACACGGCGATGGGCGGTGTCGTCTCGATGCGGACGGATTCGCCCTTGGGGAGGTCTTCGAGGCGGCAGACGGGAATCACGGGCCCCCCTCTCGGTCCGGGACGCGCGGTCCGGACCTTGTGGTCCAGGAAGTTCGGAAGACTTGGAAGTGCGGGTGTGCGGGGAAGTGCGAGGAGTGCGTTGAGCGAGGAGTACGGGCGGTACGGGGTGTGCAGGACCGTTGCCGGTCCAGGTCGTACGGTCCCGGTCACGGGACGCGTCCCCTTCCGGGATCCGGACTCTTCGGTAACATGATGTTTCACATGGCGCATGATCCAGCGCTATACGCAACAGAATCCGGGCGGAGCATCCGCCGCGTCAAGGGTTTCCCGCAGATGCGGCCCGAACGGGGCCGGCAGGTGGTGAGAGTCGAGCCATGACCCGCACGGAGAAGCAGTCCGACCGGGACGAGGAACAGACGGCGAACGCGGCGAAACAAGGCGGCAGAGGACCGGCCAGCGCGGTGCAGTCGGTGGACCGCGCCGTGAACGTCCTGGAGATCCTCGCCCGGCACGGCGAGGCGGGCGTCACGGAGATCGCCGACGAGCTGGAGGTGCACAAGTCCACCGCGTTCCGGCTGCTCGGCGTCCTGGAGAACCGCGGCCTGGTGTCCCAGGCGCAGGACCGCGGCAAGTACTACCTGGGAGCCGGCGTACTGCGCCTCGCGGGGGCGGCGGCAGTGCGGCTGGACATCTCGCAGGAGGGCGTGCCGGTCTGCCGCGAGCTCGCCGACGAGCTGGGCGAGACGGCGAACATCGCCGTGCTGGACGACGACGCGGCGGTCAACATCATGCAGGCCCGCGGCACCGCGTCCGTGACGGCGCAGAACTGGCTCGGCAGGCGCACGCCGCTGCATGCCACGTCCAGCGGGAAGGTGCTGCTGGCGTACATGCCGCCGACGCTGCGCGAGGGTCTGCTCGCCCGTCCGTTGCCGCGGTTCACGCAGCGCACGGTGACGAGTGCGGCGATGCTGCGCGGCGAGCTGGAGACCGTGGTGGAGCAGGGCTACAGCCTGACCGTGGAGGAACTGGAGATCGGTCTGGCGGCGGTGGCGGCACCGATCCGCGCGCACGACGGCAAGGTGATCGCGGCGATCAGCGTCTCGGGCCCGGTGTACCGGCTGAGCGAGGACCGGCTGCCGGAGCTGGGCAAGCGGGTCGAGGAGGCGGCGTCCGAGCTGTCCCGCCGGATGGGCCACGGGTTCTGACGCGTCGCCGGCCGGTGCCCGTCCCGCGGCCTGGCCGCCCGACCGGCACCGGCCGCTCGCGGGGGCCTGTCCCCCGCGGGGGG
>NZ_JARVKW010000064.1 GCF_029813775.1 Streptomyces sp. DH24
CCAGCGGACACCGGCGCCTCCGAGCTCTCGGGCGCCCCGGCGGGCGCGGACACCCGGCGCGAGGCACGGCGCCGGGTACGACGCGGAGCCGCCTCCTCGGCGGTCTCCTCGCTCTTCTCGGCGCTGTCAGTGGTCTTGTCGGCGCTCGTGTCGGCGCTCTGCGCGGCCTGCGTGGCGGGCGCGCTCTCCTCGACGGCGGGCGCGGCGCACGCCGCCGGTACGACGGTCTCGGCCGCCCCGGCCGCGTCCGGGGACCCGGCAGGCGCGGAGGCGCGGCGCACCGCGCGGCGACGCGTACGACCGCCGGGCGCGGCCTCGGCGGCTTCGGCTGCCGGGGTCGATGCGGCGGCGGCGCCGGGAGTCTCCGCGGCGGTCTCCGCGACCGCCGCCGTCTCTTCCTCGACGGCCGGGTTCTCCCCGTCCGGCGCGGCATCGGCGCTCGCGGCGAGGTCGGCGACCGGTATGGCCGGCGTGACGGTCTCCACCGGGGTGCCGGTGGCGGCGGCGGGCGGGCCCGCCGGGCGGGACGCGGCACGGCGCCGACGACGCGGCGGCAGGGTGTCGCTGGGGGTGTTGTTGGGTTCGGAACCCTCAGTGGGTTCGGTCGGCTCGAGCATGCGGGCGTTTCTCCCGTCAGGCTCCCGGGCGCCGCGCCTGGTCCGGCGGTGCCGGTGACGTCCGCGGCTCGCGCGATGCGCGTGTGCCGCCGTCCGGGGCGCGGGCGCCGCTCGGGAGCTCTCTGTGTCCTGTCTCGCCGGTTCCGTACGCCGAATGCGTACGGCCTGGCGAAAGTCTTCTGGTCGGTGCGCTGCCCGACCCAGGTGGCTCCCGAGTTCGAGGGCGGCGCTTTCGACGTCCGTCCCTACGCGGAACCTTCCGGCGTCGGCGCCGTCGCGGTGGCAGTGGCGGCGGCCTCGTGGGGCTCGGTCGCAGCTGCCTCGCGGTCGGGCGCGAGCGGGTCGGTCACCGTGCCGGTCTCTTCATCGAACAGCCCCTGCGCCAGCCTGGTCACCGCTGCGGGGACCGGCGGCGCCAGGTCGGCCACGGCGCGGAGACCGGACAGGACGTCGTCGGGTCGTACGGCAGGCGTCACGTGCCGAACAACCAGCCGCAGTATCGCACAGGGCCGGTCACTCGTCCTATCAGCCAGTGAACTGTGCGTTTCCACGCTCTCCAGGCTCGCGACCGCGGACCTGGCGTCGAAGGTGCGCACGCCGTTCTTGGTCAGGCGCTGCACCTCGACGGTCTCGGCGCCGTTGAACGCCTCGACCGCGCGGCCGGCGTCGGCCGGGTCCACGCCGTCCAGCCGCAGCTCCCAGACGGAGGCCGTCAGCCGGTCGGCGAGTCCGGAACTCCGGGCCTCGACCGCCTCGATGACGTCGAGCCCGGCGGGCAACGACTCGTCGAGGAGTACGCGCAGCTTCTCCGGATCACGCGGCTCGGTGAGCGCGATCTCCAGGTACTCCGCCTCACTGCCCGTGCCGGTGGGTGCGGCATTGGCGTACGACACCTTCGGATGCGGCGTGAACCCCGCCGAGTACGCCATCGGCACCTCGGCGCGGCGCAGCGCACGCTCGAAGGCGCGCTGGAAGTCACGGTGGCTGGTGAACCGGAGGCGGCCGCGCTTGGTGTAGCGCAGTCGGATGCGCTGCACCGCGGGTGCGGGCGGCGGGCCTTCGGGCTGTCGCTTGCCCAGTGTCGTTCAGTCCTTCGTGAGAGCGGTCGTACTGCTACCAAGAGTACGTGTCCCGTGCCCGTGGGGTTCCCGCCGGTCCGTCGGCCGAACCTGCCGGGGCGTCCCGAAAAGCGCGCGGCGCAGGTCGGCGCGGGCCTGCCGCGCGGAGTCGCGGGCCGCGGCGAAAGCCTGCCGGGCGGCCCGTCCCACCCGGCGCGCCGCCGCTGCCGCTGGCCGCAGGACCGCGTCCCGCACGGCGTGACCGAGCGGAGTGAGGACCGTGCGGTACACCCGACGCACCGGCTCGACGAGGGCCCACCGGAAGAGGACGGCGAAGAACCGCCCGACGGCGAGCGAGATCCGCCCCGCGATCCGCCAGGCATGCCCGAGCGCGCCCCGGATCTCCCGCCCGACCAGGGCGAGGAGGCGTCCGACGGGGGTGAGGACCCAGCGCCACAGGGCGAGCGCGGGCAGCACGAACAGCACCCGGGTGACCCAGTACAGGCAGCACCCGGCACCGGTGACGACGCGCCCCAGCAGCCACATCAGTCCACCGGCACACCACGCGACCGCACGGCCGACGGGCGCGAGCACCCACGTGTACAGCCACCCGGCGGGCACGACGACGAGGTACCGCACGAGCCGGGCCAGGGCGCCGTACAACCCGGCCCCGATCACGGCGAGCACGGCCCCGGCACCCCGCAGCAGCCACCCGACCCCGCGCCCCAGCGGCGCCAGGAGGCGACGGTGGAGCCACACCGCCGGCACGACGAGCAGCACCCTGGCGAGCCAGGCGAGCGCCTGCCCGAGCGGCACGACCGCATACCGCCACAGCGCGACGAACGGCCACACGAACAGCGCCCGCCCCAGCCACAGCAGCGCCCGCCCCACGGGCCGGAACACCGCGCCGTTCAGGAACCGCCCGCCGACGACCAGCCCGTCCCACGCCATCCGCACCGGCACGACCAGCACGAGCACCACGATCCGCACGGGCACGCGGATCGCCACGACGAGACACCCCTCACCCCCGGGCGGCCCCGGCTTCCCCTGATCCATACCGGCCTAGACGCATCCACGCCCCCTCCGGATCCCGCACGCGGGAAATCCTCCGGCAGGCCGTGCGCCTCATATGCTGAACGCCAGTCGAAAAAATGAATTCCGGAGTGAGAGAATAAAAGACGGAACCTCTTTTCAAAAGAAATTTCCCATGCGACTGTTCACCCGATCGCCGCGCATCCAAGTGAAAGAGTCGACGTTAGTGGGGATATGACGAAGGCAAGCCCACCTGGGCCGACTGGCGCCACCCTCAGCAAAAACAGCGTTCCTGCCCATTTACAAGCCGCCGAACCGCTCCGCCCGGATTCCTGTCCCACAGTTCATCAGTTGGAGTCCGAACCGGCATGAACGACGAACGCTTCGACCATCTCTGGTACAGCGCCGACCTGTCGGATTCCTACGCCGAGACCGGCACCGGCAGACACCGGGCCACCGGCGTGTACACGGAACCGATGGACCCGACGCTGCCGCCCTGGGACCCCGCCGAGGAGCTGGCCTACCTGCTCCAGGAGGCCCACAACGAGGAGTACGGCGCCGCCGTGCCGCGCCCTCGCGAGGAGGCGCCGGTCACCGCTCCCCCGGTGGGCAGCCCCATGCGGAACCTGCAGGACATCACGGCGGAGCTGCCGCCGGTGCGCGCGGCCCGGCGGGGCCATCGGAAACTCACCGTGAGAAAACGCCCGGACGCCGTGCGAGTCGCCAGCTACGTCATCGCGGCCCTGGCCGCCGTCACCGTATCCATGGTCAGCGTCTTCAGCGGCGTGGTCACCTACGAGCCGCTGCTCCTCGTCACCACGGCCCAGAACACCGGCAGTTCGGCCGCCTGGTGGCCGGTGCTGGTGTACGGGCCCTGGCTGGCCGGGTCCCTGTCCGTCCTGCGGGCCGCGCTGCACCAGCGCCGCGCCGTCCACTCCTGGTTCGTCGTCCTGCTGTTCTCCTCCGTCGCGGTGCTGCTCTGCGTCGCCCAGGCACCCCGGACCATCGCCGGCACGGCCGCCGCCGCGCTGCCGGGCGTCGCCGCCCTGACGTGCTTCCAGCAACTCGTCCGCCAGATCACCCTCACCCGGCCGCCCCGGCGCGCCGTGCCGCGCCACCGGCAGCGTTCCGCGGAGCACCCCGCGACGCCCGCGAAGCCGGGCGGCAAGGAGCCGCGCTGACCGCCCGGCGTACGCGGCGCGCACCGGCTCCACGAGGCGACGAAGGCCCCTCCCGAAGGAGGGGCCTCGTCTCGTTGTGCGGTCGTTTCAGCGCGAGTTCACCGCGAGCGGCCTGCAGCGCGCGCGTGGCCGTTCAGTGCGTGTGGCCGGTGGCCGCGGGCTTCTTCACCGTCAGCGGCAGCAGCTTCTTGCCCGTGGGGCCGATCTGGATGTGGGTGTCCATCTGAGGACACACCCCGCAGTCGAAGCACGGCGTCCAGCGGCAGTCCTCGACCTCCGTCTCGTCGAGGGCGTCCTGCCAGTCCTCCCAGAGCCAGTCCTTGTCCAGGCCCGAGTCGAGGTGGTCCCAGGGCAGGACCTCCTCGTAGGTGCGCTCGCGGGTGGTGTACCAGTCGACGTCCACGCCGTAGGGGGCCAGGGCCTTCGCCGCGCACCTCATCCAGCGGTCGTAGGAGAAGTGCTCGCGCCAGCCGTCGAAGCGGCCGCCGTCGTCGTAGACCGCGCGGATGACCGCGCCGATGCGGCGGTCGCCGCGGGACAGCAGGCCCTCGACGATGCCGGGCTTGCCGTCGTGGTAGCGGAAGCCGATGGAACGGCCGTACTTCTTGTCGCCGCGGATCTTGTCGCGGAGCTTGGTGAGACGGGCGTCCGTCTCCTCGGCGCTCAGCTGCGGCGCCCACTGGAACGGGGTGTGGGGCTTGGGGACGAAGCCGCCGATCGACACCGTGCAGCGGATGTCGTTCGAGCCGGAGACCTCGCGGCCCTTCTGGATGACGCGGGTCGCCATGTCGGCGATCTGGAGGACGTCGTCGTCGGTCTCCGTGGGCAGGCCGCACATGAAGTACAGCTTCACCTGGCGCCAGCCGTTGCCGTAGGCGGTGGCGACCGTGCGGATGAGGTCGTCCTCCGAGACCATCTTGTTGATGACCTTGCGGATGCGTTCCGAGCCGCCCTCCGGGGCGAAGGTGAGACCGGAGCGGCGGCCGTTGCGGGTCAGCTCGTTGGCCAGGTCGATGTTGAAGGCGTCGACGCGGGTGGACGGCAGCGAGAGGCCGATCTTGTCCTCCTGGTACCGGTCCGCGAGGCCCTTGGCGATGTCGCCGATCTCGCTGTGGTCCGCCGAGGACAGGGACAGCAGGCCGACCTCCTCGAAGCCCGTCGCCTTCAGGCCCTTCTCGACCATGTCGCCGATGCCCGTGATGGAACGCTCACGGACCGGGCGGGTGATCATGCCGGCCTGGCAGAAGCGGCAGCCGCGGGTGCAGCCGCGGAAGATCTCGACCGACATGCGCTCGTGGACGGTCTCGGCGAGCGGGACCAGGGGCTGCTTGGGGTAGGGCCACTCGTCGAGGTCCATGACCGTGTGCTTGGAGACGCGCCACGGCACGCCGGAGCGGTTCGGGACGACGCGGGCGATGCGGCCGTCCGGGAGGTACTCGACGTCGTAGAAGCCCGGCACGTACACCCCGCCGGTCTTCGCCAGGCGGAGGAGGAGCTCCTCGCGGCCGCCGGGGCGGCCCTCGGCCTTCCAGGCGCGGACGATCGCCGTGATCTCCAGCACCGCCTGCTCGCCGTCGCCGATCACGGCGCAGTCGAGGAAGTCGGCGATGGGCTCGGGGTTGAACGCCGCGTGTCCGCCGGCCACCACGATCGGGTCGTCGATGCCGCGGTCCCCGGCCTCCAGCGGGATGCCCGCGAGGTCCAGGGCGGCCAGCATGTTGGTGTAGCCGAGCTCCGTGGAGAAGGAGAGGCCGAACACGTCGAAGGCCTTCACCGGGCGGTGGCTGTCGACCGTGAACTGCGGAACCGCGTGCTCGCGCATCAGCTCCTCCAGGTCCGGCCAGACGCTGTAGGTGCGCTCGGCGAGGACGCCCTCCTGCTCGTTCAGCACCTCGTAGAGGATCATGACGCCCTGGTTGGGCAGGCCGACCTCGTACGCGTCGGGGTACATCAGTGCCCAGCGGACGTCGCAGGAGTCCCAGTCCTTGACCGTGGAGTTGAGCTCTCCGCCGACGTACTGGATCGGCTTCTGCACATGCGGGAGCAGAGCTTCGAGCTGCGGAAACACTGACTTCACAGACTCGGCGGCTTCGGCAGGCATCTCACGGAACCTTCGTGTGGTGACTGGGGTCCCCCGGCCGGAGGCTGGGGACGGGTGACCATCCAGACTAACCCGGCCCGAGAGGTCCCCCGTACGTGCGGGCCGGTCCCCCTTCCCGGCCCGCGGCGTCACACCGCCATGTCCCGGGAGATCGTCTTCCACACCTCGGGCAGCGCCGCCTCCGCCAGCTCCGCCCGGCGCTGCTCACGGCCGTGCAGGACGCCGTACGTGAACGCGTTCTCGCCCGCCTCGTGGGCCTGGCGCGCGAGGTCGCGCAGGGCGGCGCGGGCCATCACGCTGTCCTGGTGGTCGCCGAGCAGCCCCTGCAGCGACTTCATGGACCGCACCAGGTCGGCGGCGGGCTCACCGAGGAGTGCTCTGGCCGCCTCCGCCGCGTAGCGGGTCCGCTTGGCCCGCTTGCGGGCGTCGTGCAGCGCGCGGTCGCGGTCGTCGCCGGGTGGCAGGTCCATGGCCCGCTCCACGCGTGCGGCGAGCGCGCCGAAGTCCTTGCGGACGGCCTTGGCGATCACCTTCGCGGGCTTCCCGCCGGCCGCCTTGAGCAGCGGGGGCGCGGCGATCAGGGCGTCGAGCGCGTCGAGCAGGTCCAGGTGGCGCCCGCTGTCCAGTACGGCGACGAGCCGGCGCCGGGAGCCGCTGCGCCGGGCGTGCGCCCAGGTGCGCAGGCGGGTGCGGACGGGGCCGGTGACGAGGTCCCGGGGCAGTTCGTCCAGGGCGGCGGTCAGGCGGCCGGTGAGGACTTCCCGGTCGCGGTCGGCGCCGAGTTCGCCGGCGAGCCACTTGAGTTCCGCGCCGATCGGGTCGGTGACGTCGCGGTCGAGGATCTTGCCGTAGGAGCGGAAGGCGCTGCGCAGCCGGCGGGTGGCGACGCGCATGCGGTGCACGGCGTCGGGCAGGTCGCGCCGGACGGCGGGGTCGAGCTCGACCAGGGCGTCGCGCTGGGCGCGTACGTACGCCAGGACGTGGTCGCCCGCGGTGACGGGCGGCCCGGCCGGGCTCCCGGGGCGGGCCGGGCCCGGTGCGGTCTCCGCCAGGGCGCGGGCCAGCTTGGAGGCGGACGCCGACGGCCGGACGCCGGCCTTGCGGAGGCGCTTGTCCACCTTGTCGAGGAACGCGGGATCACCGCCGTCGGCGAGCTCGACCTCGATCTCGGTCCACCGGACGGCGCCGCCGTCGCCGGTGAGCCGCTCGGCGTGTACGGCGTCGACGCTGACCTCGGCGAGCAGTCGGCCGTCGGCGTCGAGGAGATGGCGTACGTCGCGGTCGGAGCGCAGCCGGACCAGGGGCCGCAGGTCGGTGCCGCGGACGCGGGAGCGGACGAGCCCCGCGAGGGCGCGGGGCACGGTGTCGGACAGCGGGGCGCGCATCTCGTCGCGGATGCCGGGTGCGACGGGGAACTTCAGGTGCCAGCCGGCGTCGGAACCGCCGGTGCGGCGGCGCAGGGTGATGGCGGAGGCGGCGAGGCGCTGGTCGGCGGTGTCGTAGTAGGTGGCGTCGAGGTGGGCGACGCCCTTGTCGACGACGGCCGCGACGCCGGCGACCGCGGTGAGGTCGGGCAGACCGCTGCCGTCGGACTCGTACTTGCGCTCGATCTCGCGCTTGGTGTCCGCCATGAACCGAATCTAGTCGCGCGGGCGGCGCTGCGGCAGTGGGGCCGCCCGAAGCCGGTCCTGCACCGCCCGCGCCGCCCGTTTCACCCGTCCCGCCGCGCCGCCGCGCCGCCCGTTTTCGCTCAGGCCGACATCGGCCGTTGCACTCTGATCGACTGCAACAGCCCCACCGCCATCCACACCGCGAACATCGAGGAACCGCCGTACGACACGAACGGCAGCGGCAGGCCGGTGACCGGCATGATGCCGAGCGTCATGCCGATGTTCTCGAAGGTCTGGAAGGCGAACCAGGCGACGATCCCGGCGGCGACGATCGTGCCGTACAGGTCGCTCGTCTCGCGGGCGATGCGGCAGGCGCGCCACAGGACGATGCCGAGCAGGAGGATTATGAATCCGCCGCCCAGGAAGCCCAGTTCCTCCCCCGCCACCGTGAAGACGAAGTCCGTCTGCTGCTCGGGGACGAACTGGCCGGTGGTCTGGGAGCCCTTGAAGAGGCCGGAGCCGGTGAGTCCGCCGGAGCCGATGGCGATGCGGGCCTGGTTGGTGTTGTAGCCGACGCCCGCCGGGTCGAGGTCGGGGTTGGCGAACGCGGCGAACCGGTTGATCTGGTAGTCGTCGAGGATGCCGAGCTGCCAGACGGCCAGCGCGCCGGCGGTGCCGGCGCCGATCAGCCCGAACACCCAGCGGTTGGACGCGCCGGACGCCAGCAGCACGCCGAGCACGATGATGACCATCACCATGACCGAGCCGAGGTCCGGCATGAGCATCACGATGAGCATCGGCACGGCGGCCAGGGCCAGCGCCTGCAGCACGGTGCGGTGGTCGGGATGCTGCCGGTCGCCCGCGTCGACGCGGGCCGCGAGCAGCATCGCCATGCCGAGGATGATGGTGAGCTTCACGAACTCCGACGGCTGGAGCGAGAAGCCACCGCCGAGGACGATCCAGGAGTGCGCGCCGTTGACGGTCGAGCCGAGCGGCGTGAGCACCAGCAGGATCAGGAACACGGAGGCGCCGTACAGGATCGGCACGGCCGTGCGCAGCGTGCGGTGGCCGAGCCAGATGATGCCGACCATCATGGCGAGTCCGATGCCGGAGTTCATGACGTGCCGGACCAGGAAGTAGTACGGGTCGCCCTGGTTGATGTCGGTGCGGTTGCGGGTCGCGGAGAAGACCAGGACCGAGCCGATCACGGAGAGCGTGACGGCCGCGAGGAGCAGCGGCCAGTCGAGCCGCCGCGCCGCCGAGTCACGGGCGAACAGGCGTGTCCAGCCCGCGCGCTCGGGGCCGTAGCCGGAGACCTGGAAGCTGTTGGCGCCGGTCATGTGCGGGCCCTCCGGCTTCCCTTGGCCCGGCCGCGCCTGCGCGGGCGGCGGCGGGTGTTCTGGTTGTCGCCGGTCTGCGGCGGGGCGGTTCCGGCGGGCTGCTGCTGTCCGTCGGGGGTGGTGGTGCCGCCCTCCCCGGCCTTCTCCTCCTTGGGGCGTGCCGCGGGGTCGGCGGGGATCTTCGGGGAGGCGATGGTGCCGTCCGTCCTGACCTTCGGCAGGCCCTTCTGCGGGGTGGGCAGCAGGGCCTTCTTCGGGTCGATGTCGCCGTCCTCGGAGACGCCGTACAGCGCGTTGTAGATGTTGCGGACGGCGGGGCCCGAGGCGCCGGAGCCGGTACCGCCCTGGGAGATCGTCATGACGACCGTGTAGTCCTTGGTGTACGTGGCGAACCAGGAGGTCGTCTGCTTGCCGTAGACCTCGGCGGTACCCGTCTTGGCGTGCATCGGGATCTTGTCCTGCGGCCAGCCGCCGAACCGCCAGGCGGCCGTACCGCGGGTGGCGACTCCCGCGAGGGCGTCGTGTATCCGGTCGCGGGTCTGCTTCGTCATCGGCAGCCTGGCGCCCGGGCGGGGCTCGATCTCGGTCACGGTGCGGCCGTCGGCGCTGACGACGGCCTTGCCGACGGTGGGGTGGTAGAGGGTGCCGCCGTTGGAGATGGCGCCGTAGATGGTGGCCATCTGGATGGGGGTGACGAGGGTGTCGCCCTGGCCGATGGAGTAGTTGACGGAGTCACCGGCGCGCAGGCGGTTGCCTTCGAGGCAGTTCTCGTAGGCGATCTTCTCGGCGTAGCTGCCGTTCTTCTTGCCGGTCCGGCACCAGGCGTCCTTGTTGGCCTTCCAGTAGTCCAGCTTCCACTGGCGGTCGGGGACGCGGCCGGTGACCTCGTTGGGCAGGTCGATGCCGGTCTCCTTGCCAAGGCCGAACTGGTGGGCGGTCTTGTAGAACCAGTCGCCGCGGTTCTTCTTCGGCTTGGTGCCGCCGTCGCGCTTCCACTCCTCGTGGGAGAGGCGGTAGAAGACGGTGTCGCAGGAGACCTCCAGGGCGCGGCCGAGGCTGATGGCGCCGTAGCCCTTGGACTCGAAGTTCTTGAAGACCTGCCCGCCGATGGAGTAGCTGCTGGAGCACTCGTACGGGCCGTTGAAGGAGTAGCCGGCGTTGACCGCGGCGGCCGTCGGGATCACCTTGAAGATGGAGCCCGGCGCCGACTGGCCCTGGATCGCGCGGTTCAGCAGCGGGTAGTTGGAGTCCTTGCCGGTGAGCCGCGTGTAGTCCTTGGCGGAGATGCCGCCGACCCAGGCGTTCGGGTCGTACGTCGGGTTGGACGCCATGGCGACGACGCGGCCGGTCTTGGCCTCCATCACGACGACGGCGCCGGAGTCGGCCTCGTAGTTGCGGTTGGTGTTGCGGTCGTGCTCCTTGCGGGCGGCCTTCATCGCCTCGTTCAGCTCGTACTCGGCGACGCGCTGCACGCGCGCGTCGAGGCTGGTGACGAGGGTGTCGCCGGCCTGGGCCGGGTCGGACTCGGCCTTGCCGATGACGCGGCCGAGGTTGTCGACCTCGTAGCGGGTGACGCCGGCCTTGCCGCGCAGCTGCTTGTCGTACTGCCGTTCCAGGCCGGACCGGCCGACCTGGTCGGAGCGCAGGTAGGGCGAGTCGGTGTTCTGGGCCTGCTGGATCTCCTCGTCGGTGACGGGCGAGAGGTAGCCGAGGACCTGGGCGGTGTTGGCCTTGCCGGGGCTCGGGTAGCGGCGCACGGCCTGGGGTTCGGCGGAGATGCCGGGGAAGTCCTCGGCGCGTTCGCGGATCTGCAGGGCCTGCTTGGGGGTGGCCTCGTCGGTGATGGGGATCGGCTGGTAGGGCGAGCCGTTCCAGCAGGGCTGGGGCGTCTTCGCGTCGCACAGCCGGACCTTCTCCTTGACCTCCTTGGGGGTCATGCCGAGGACGCCGGCCAGCTTGGTGAGGACGGCGTCGCCGTCGTCCTTCATCTTCAGCAGGTCGGTGCGGGAGGCGGACACGACGAGCCGGGTCTCGTTGTCGGCGAGGGGCACGCCCCGGGCGTCCAGGATGGAGCCGCGCACGGCGGGCTGGACGACCTGCTGGACGTGGTTGCCGGAGGCTTCCTTGGCGTATTCGGCGCCCTCGCGGATCTGGAGGTACCACAGCCGGCCGCCGAGGGTGCCGAGCAGGGAGAGGACGAGGATCTGGATGACGACGAGCCGGATCTGGACGCGTGGAGTCCGGCCGGTTTCGGGGATGTTGCTCACCTGGGCTGCCTCCCCCTCTCGGTGCGAGTACGAGTCGTGGACGACGCTGCGGTCACAGCCGCTTGACCCCCTTGATGCGTCCGGCGCGGGCCACCCGGGCGCGGGCCGCCTTCACCTTCAGGGCGCCGCCGAGGCCGCCGCCGCGCTGGCTGCCGATGCGCAGTCCGGTGCCGGAGGAGAGCCAGCCGGAGGAGATGTCGGTGGCCTTGGCGGCGGAACCGGTGTCGGCGAGCGGGTCGTTCTCGGCGCGGCGGGCGAGCGCCATGATGCCGGGGACGACGAACGGGGCGAGCAGCAGGTCGTAGAGGACGGCCGTGAACAGCAGGCCGCCCAGGCCGACGTGGCGGGCGGCGGTGTCGCCGACGAGGGCGCCGACCCCGGCGTACAGCAGGGTGGAGCCGATGGCGGCGGCGACCACGACGACCATGGGGGCGGTCGCGGACCGCAGGCGGCCGTTGTCCGGCTTGACGAGGCCCGCGAGGTAGCCGATGACGCACAGCACGAGGGCGTAGCGCCCGGCGGCGTGGTCGGCGGGCGGGGCGAGGTCGGCGAGCAGTCCGGCGCCGAAGCCGACGAGTGCGCCGCCGACGTGTCCGTAGACCAGGGCGAGGCCGAGGACGGTGAGCAGCATCAGGTCGGGGACGGCGCCGGGCAGGTGGAGGCGGGCGAGGACGCTCACCTGGATCACCAGGGCGACGACGACGAGTGACGAGGACAGCAGGATCCGGTTGACGCGCATGGGACAGCTCCTACTGCTCTTGCGGGACTTCGCCGTCGGCGGGGGCCTGGGCGGACGGGGTGACCGTCACCGTCACGGTGGGCGTCGGGGTCGGCTTGGGCTTGGCCGGGAGCACGGTGTCGCGCGGGTCCTTCTCGGGGGCCTGGACGACGACGCCGACGATGTCGAGCTTGGTGAAGGCGGCGAACGGCGTGACGTAGAGCGTGCGGGTGAGGTCGCCGCCGGAGGGGTCGACGCGGGAGACGACGCCGACGGGCACGCCGGGCACGAAGGGCCGGTCGGCCTGGGAGCCGAAGGTGACGAGGCGGTCGCCCTTCTTCACCTCGGCCTTGCCGTTGAGGAGTTCGACGCGCAGCGGGCGGTCGCCCTGCCCGGAGGCGAAGCCGAGTTCGTCGCCGTTCTCCATGCGGGTGCCGACGGTGAAGTCGGGGTCGGTGGCGAGGAGGACGGTGGCGGTGTCGGGGCCGACGGTGGTCACGCGGCCGACCAGGCCGTCGCCGT
Source organism: Streptomyces sp. DH24 (assembly GCF_029813775.1). Taxonomy (GTDB): domain Bacteria; phylum Actinomycetota; class Actinomycetes; order Streptomycetales; family Streptomycetaceae; genus Streptomyces. The sequence continues at coordinate 12,447 of NZ_JARVKW010000064.1, forward strand.
TGAGGACGGTCATGTCCCGCTTGACCCCGTCGTTGGCGCCGACGTCGATGGTGATGGTCCAGGAGAAGCCCTGGGCCGCTCCTATCGCGATGACCTGGGCGCCCTTGATGCCGTACTGGCCCTTGCCGGCCGTCTTCAGGAGGCTTTCGAGCTGCTTGAGGCGGCTGCGGTTGCGGTCGTCGCTGCCGAGCGTCGCCTTGAGGGCCGCGTTCTCCTTCTCCAGCTGGGCGATCCGGTCGTGCCGCTCGCCGGAGTCCCGGACCGCGGAGACCGCGTTGCCGACCGGGTCGACCGCGGCCGACACCCCGTTCTCGATCGGACCGAAGACGGTGGCCGCGGCCTGCCGGGCACCGTCGACCGGTGAATCCTCCCCGCCGCGGATGTCCACCGTGATCAGTGCGAACGCGATGGCGATCAGCAGCACCAGGAGCAGCCGGCTCTCTCGTGTGTCCCTCACGTGCGGCGGCCGTGCCTTCCTCGTCGGAATGTGCGGAGTATGCAAATGTGCTGGGGCAGACTCCTTTTGGGGAGCCTATGTCTCTATATCAACGATCCGCCGCACGAGAGAAGAACGTCCCGTACGGCGGAATCGAAGAGTTGGTCATCTGCGGGGCTGGGAGTCCAGCACCTGCTGCAGCGCCTCGAACTCCTCGACGCACTTGCCGGACCCGAGGGCCACGCTGTCGAGCGGGTCCTCGGCGATGTGGATCGGCATGCCGGTCTCCCGGCGCAGCCGCTCGTCCAGGCCGCGCAGCAGGGCGCCGCCGCCGGTCAGAACGATTCCGCGGTCCATGATGTCGCCGGACAGCTCCGGCGGGCACTTGTCCAGGGTCGTCTTGACGGCGTCGACGATGGCGTTGACCGGTTCCTCCATCGCCTTGCGGACCTCGGCGGCGGAGACGACGACGGTCTTCGGCAGCCCGGAGACCAGATCCCGGCCGCGGATTTCGGTGTGCTCGTCGGAGTCGAGTTCGTACGCCGAACCGATCGTGATCTTGATCTGTTCGGCCGTCCGCTCGCCCAGCAGAAGGGAGTACTCCTTCTTGATGTGCTGGATGATCGCGTTGTCCAGTTCGTCGCCCGCGACGCGGATGGACTGGGCGGTGACGATGCCGCCGAGGGAGATGACCGCGACCTCCGTCGTGCCGCCGCCGATGTCCACCACCATGTTGCCCGTGGCCTCGTGGACCGGCAGGCCGGAGCCGATGGCCGCGGCCATGGGCTCCTCGATGATGTGCACCTGGCGGGCGCCGGCCTGGGACGACGCCTCGATGACGGCGCGGCGCTCGACGCCCGTGATGCCGGACGGCACACAGACGACGACCCGCGGACGAGCCAGATACCGCCGCTTGTGGATCTTCAGGATGAAGTAGCGGAGCATCCGCTCGGTGATCTCGAAGTCGGCGATCACGCCGTCCTTCAGCGGACGTACGGCAACGATGTTGCCGGGCGTGCGCCCGATCATCTTCTTCGCTTCGGCGCCGACCGCGAGGATGCCACCGGTGTTGGTGTTGATCGCGACGACGGACGGCTCGTTGAGTACGATCCCGCGACCCCTGACGTACACCAGCGTGTTGGCGGTCCCGAGGTCGACAGCCATGTCACGGCCGATGAACGACATTGAGTTCCCCATCAGGATTCGTCTGGCCTTCCCACAAGCTTTTGAGGGCTTTTCAGGTCGGCGAAGTGGGTGCTGTGACGTGAAGGCTTCCATGGTAGACGCGCCTGCACGAACACTGCGCGAGGGTCTTCGCCATTGTCAGCAGATGACCTGCCGCCCCGCTTGTGGAGACGGGCCATCGGGGGCACTCGTTCCCCCGATCGGCGCGCATATGCCGGGAGGCGGCCCGCTTTTCACGGCCGCCCCAGGTCAGACACGCCGTCCTGCTGACAAGGCGTCAGTTGTTGGGGTGTCGCGTGGTGCCGGGTGTGTCAGGCGCGGCCCGGGAAGAAGATCTTCACCTCGCGCTCGGCGGACTCCTCGGAGTCGGAGGCGTGGATCAGGTTCTCCCGGACGATGACGCCGTAGTCACCGCGGATGGAGCCGGGCGCCGCCGCGATCGGGTCGGTGGGACCGGCCAGGGCGCGGACGCCCTCGACGACCCGCTCGCCCTCGACGATCATCGCGACGACCGGACCGGACGACATGAACTCCACCAGCGGCTCGTAGAACGGCTTGCCCTTGTGCTCGCCGTAGTGCTGCTCCAGCGTGTCCTGGTCCAGGGTGCGCAGTTCCAGCGCCGTGATACGCCAGCCGGCCTTGCGCTCGATACGGCTGATGATCTCGCCGGTCAGGCCGCGACGGACGGCGTCGGGCTTGAGGAGGACGAGGGTGCGCTGGCTCACGGGCGGGCTCCTTCGGATCAAAGGTTGTGCGGGGTGATGAGGTTACCGGGCGTGTCCGGGCCTCTGTTACACAGCGTCAGCCTGTGCGGAGCCGTTCTCCGCGTCCTGCGCCGCGAACCGGGCCTTCGCCTCGTCGACCTTCCGCCCGAAGTGCACCGACGCCCACCACAGCCCGGCGAACACCACGCCCAGGAAGTACATCAGCGGAACCGCGACGCCGGCCGCGATCAGCGCGATCTGCAGGGCCCAGCCGAGGGCGACGCCGCCCGGCCGGGTCACCAGACCGCACAGCACCAGGCTGAAGAACATCGCGATGCCGCAGACCGTCCACACCGTCGACGTGGCCAGGTCGGGGTCCTTCATGGCGACCAGACCGGCGAAGCCGATGACGAAGAACTCGCTGATCAGCGTCGTGGAACACAGCGTACGCACGGGATTGTCAGCCCTTCCCCAGGAGCAGCCGGGCCTCGCCGACTGTGATGACGGAGCCGGTCACGAGAACGCCGCCGCCGGCGAACTCGCCCTCTTCCTCGGCCAGCGTGATCGCGGCCTCCAGCGCGTCCGGCAGCCGCGGCTCGACCTGCACGCGGTCCTCGCCGAACACCTCCACGGCCACGGCGGCCAGTTCGTCGGCGTCCATCGCGCGGTGACTGGAGTTCTGCGTGACGACGACCTCGGCGAACACCGGCTCGAAGGCCTCCAGCAGCCCTCGTACGTTCTTGTCGTCGCTCGCGCCGACGACCCCGACCAGATGACTGAACTGGAAGGCCTCGCCGATCGCCTCGGCCGCGGCCCGCGCCCCCGCCGGATTGTGCGCGGCGTCCAGCACCACGGTCGGCGAGCGCCGGACGACCTCCAGTCGGCCCGGCGAGGCCACGGCCGCGAACGCCTTGCGCACGGTGTCGATGGCGATCGGCTCGGCACGCTGGGCGCCGACCCCGAAGAACGCCTCCACGGCGGCGAGGGCGACGGCCGCGTTGTGCGCCTGGTGCGCGCCGTGCAGCGGGAGGTACACCTCCGGGTACTCGCCGCCCAGACCGCGCAGGGTGAGCAACTGCCCGCCGACGGCGACCTGCCGGGCGACCACGCCGAACTCCAGCCCCTCACGGGCCACCGTGGCGTCGACCTCCACGGCCTTCTTCAGCAGCACCTGCGCCGCGTCGACCGGCTGCTGCGCCAGGACCACCGTGGCGCCCTGCTTGACGATGCCGGCCTTCTCGGTGGCGATCGCCCCGGGCGTCTCACCGAGCCGGTCGGTGTGGTCGAGGTCGATGGGCGTGACGACGGCGACGTCCGCGTCGATCACGTTCGTGGCGTCCCAGGAGCCGCCCATGCCGACTTCCACCACGGCCACGTCCACGGGCGCGTCGGCGAAGGCGGCGTACGCCATGCCGGTCAGCACCTCGAAGAACGACAGCCGGTACTCCTGCCGGCCGTCGACCATCTCGACGTACGGCTTGATGTCCTGGTACGTCTCGATGAACCGCTCGGCGGAGATCGGCGCCCCGTCCAGGCTGATCCGCTCGGTGATCGACTGCACGTGCGGCGAGGTGTACCGCCCGGTGCGCAGCTCGAAGGCACCGAGCAGCGCCTCGATCATGCGGGCCGTGGAGGTCTTGCCGTTGGTCCCGGTGATGTGGATGGAGGGGTACGACCGCTGCGGCTCCCCCAGGACGTCCATCAGCGCGGCGATGCGGGCGACGGACGGCTCCAGCTTGGTCTCGCCCCAGCGGGTCGCCAGCTCCGCCTCGACCTCGCGCAGCGCCTTGTCGACCTCGGGATCGGCCGGCCGCGCCGGGATGTCGCCCTCGGGCTGACCGCCCTGGGTGCGCAGCGTGCGGCTGCCGGCCTCGATCACGGCGAGATCGGGGTCGCGCTCGGTCGCGGCGGCGATGATCTCGTCGAAGGCCCCGGCGGAATCGGGCTGCTCACTGTCGTCGTGCGGGGGGAGCTCACTCACGGGGCCAGTCTACGGCGGGCGGGACACGCGCCGGCCGCGGGCATGCGACCGCCCGGAACGCGCCGCCGCGGGACACGGCGCCGTCTCGTCGCGCGGCGTCGCGGGACGCCGGAGGGCCCCGGAAGCCGTACGGTTCCGGGGCCCTCCTCGTCGCCTGGGTCACGCGCCCGGCAGGCGCTCCAGCTGGGACTGGATGCGGGTGATGTCCTCCTCCGCCTTGGCGAGGCGGACGCGGATCTTCTCGACCACCTGGTCCGGTGCCTTCGCGAGGAACGCCTCGTTGCCGAGCTTCGCCGTCGCCTGCGCCTTCTCCTTCTCGGCCGCGGCGAGATCCTTCGCCAGCCGCTTGCGCTCCGCCGCCACGTCGATCGCGCCGGACAGGTCCAGCGCCACCTCCGCCCCGGCCACCGGCAGCGTCGCCGTCGCCGCGAAGCCCTCGCCCTCCGGCTGGAGGCGCAGCAGCTGCCGGATGGCGGGCTCGTGCGGCGCGAGCGGCGTGCCGTCCAGCGTCAGTCGCGCCGGGACTCGCTGACCGGCCTGCAGGCCCTGGTCGGCACGGAAGCGCCGGACCTCGGTGATGACCTGCTGGAGCGTCGCGATCTCCCGCTCGGCGGCCGCGTCCCGGAAGCCCGAGTCCTTCGGCCAGTCGGCGACGACCGCGGACTCGCCGCCCGTGAGCGTCGTCCACAGCTCGTCGGTGACGAACGGGACGATGGGGTGCAGCAGCCGCAGTGTGACGTCGAGGACCTCACCGAGGACCCGCTGGGAGACCCCGGCCGCCTCGCCGCCCGCCTGGAAGGTGGTCTTGGACAGCTCGACGTACCAGTCGAAGACCTCGTCCCAGGCGAAGTGGTACAGCGCGTCGGACAGCTTCGCGAACTGGAAGTCCTCGTAGAACGCGTCGACGGCGGCGACCGTCTCGTTCAGCCGGGACAGGATCCAGCGGTCCGTGGCCGACATCGCGGAGGCGTCCGGCAGCGGGCCCTCGACCGTCGCGCCGTTCATCAGGGCGAAGCGGGTCGCGTTCCAGATCTTGTTGGCGAAGTTGCGGGAGGCCTGGACCCAGTCCTCGCCGATCGGCACGTCGGTGCCCGGGTTGGCGCCCTTGGCCAGGGTGAAGCGGACGGCGTCGGAGCCGTACTTGTCCATCCAGTCCAGCGGGTCGACGACGTTGCCGAAGGACTTCGACATCTTCTTGCCGCGCTCGTCGCGGACCAGGCCGGTCAGGGCGATGGTCCTGAACGGCACCTCGCCGTCCATGGCGTACAGGCCGAACATCATCATCCGGGCGACCCAGAAGAAGATGATGTCGTGGCCCGTGACCAGGACGTCGGTCGGGTAGAACTTCCGCAGGTCCTCGGTCTGTTCGGGCCAGCCGAGCGTGGAGAACGGCCACAGGCCGGAGGAGAACCAGGTGTCGAGGACGTCGGTGTCCTGGTGCCAGCCCTCGCCGGCCGGCGGCTCCTCGTCCGGGCCGACGCAGACGATCTCGCCCTCGGGGCCGTACCAGATCGGGATGCGGTGGCCCCACCACAGCTGGCGCGAGATGCACCAGTCGTTCATGTTGTCGACCCAGTCGAAGTACCGCTTCGACATGTCCTCGGGGTGGATCTTCACCCGGCCGTCGCGCACGGCGTCGCCGGCCGCCTTGGCGAGCGGGCCGACCTTGACCCACCACTGCATGGACAGCCGCGGCTCGACGGTCGTGCGGCAGCGGGAGCAGTGGCCGACGCTGTGGACGTACGGCCGCTTCTCGGCGACGATCCGGCCCTGCGAGCGCAGGGCGCCGACGATCGCGGCGCGCGCCTCGAACCGGTCGAGCCCCTGGAACGGGCCGTGCACGGTGATGACGGCGCGCTCGTCCATGACCGTGATCGACTCCAGGCCGTGGCGCTGGCCGATGGCGAAGTCGTTCGGGTCGTGGGCCGGGGTGACCTTGACGGCGCCCGTGCCGAACTCGGGGTCGACGTGGCTGTCGGCGACGACCGGGATGGCCCGGTCGGTCAGCGGCAGCTTGATCTTCTTGCCGACGAGGTGCCGGTACCGCTCGTCGTCCGGGTGGACGGCGACCGCGGTGTCACCGAGCATGGTCTCGGCGCGGGTGGTGGCGACGACGAGCGTCTCGTCGCCCTCGCCGTACGTGATGGAGACGAGCTCGCCGTCGTCCTCCTGGTACTCGACCTCGATGTCGGAGATCGCGGTCAGGCAGCGGGGACACCAGTTGATGATCCGCTCGGCGCGGTAGATCAGCTCGTCCTCGTAGAGCTTCTTGAAGATGGTGAGGACGGCCTTGGACAGCCCCTCGTCCATCGTGAAGCGCTCACGGGACCAGTCGACGCCGTCGCCGAGGCGCCGCATCTGGCCGAGGATCTTCCCGCCGTACTCCTCCTTCCACTGCCACACGCGCTCGACGAACTCCTCGCGGCCCAGGTCGTGGCGGGACTTGCCCTCCTCGCCGAGCTGCTGCTCGACCTTGTTCTGGGTGGCGATGCCGGCGTGGTCCATGCCGGGCAGCCACAGGGCCTCGAAGCCCTGCATGCGCTTGCGGCGGGTCAGGGCGTCCATCAGCGTGTGCTGGAAGGCGTGGCCCAGGTGGAGCGAACCGGTGACGTTCGGCGGGGGGATGACGATGGTGTACGGCGGCTTGTCGCTCTTGGCGTCGGCGGCGAAGTAACCCTTGTCCACCCAGCGCTCGTACAGCTTCCCCTCTACCTCGGCCGGCGTGTACTGGGTCGGCAGTTCGGTCGTGGGTGCTGTCTGCGGCTGCTGAGTGTTCTCGGTCACGGGGGTCAGTTTAGAGGTGTCACGACCCAGTCCCGAAACGCGATTCGTTTGTAACGGTGCGGCCCCCGGTGACCTGCGCACGCCGGGTGTAGGCCAGGATGTTCGAACCGCACAAGCATCTGGAGGGGAACCCAGAAATGAGTTACAACCAGCCGGGCCCGTACGGCGGGCAGCCCCAGCAGCCCGGACCGTACGGCCAACAGGGCCCCTACGGCCAGCAGCCGCAGCAGCCCCAGCCCGGCTATGGCTACCCCCAGCAGCCGCAGCAGCCCCAGCCGGGCTACGGCTACCCGCAGCAGGGCGTCCCGCCCCAGCAGCCGCCCTACGGACAGCAGCCCCCGTACGGCCAGCAGCCGCCGCACGGCCAGGCGCCGTACGGCATGATGCCGCAGCCCCCGGCCGCGAGCGGTGGCGGCGGCAAGAAGGCGGGCCTGATCATCGGCGCGGTGGCGGTCGTGGCGGCGATCGGCGTGGGCGTGTACTTCGTGATCGGCGGGGGCGGCGGCGCGGGCGGCCTGGAGGACGACGGCGCCCACAAGCTGTCGACGCCGGCGACGGTCCTCGCCGACTACAAGCGCGTCTCGAAGGACGGTGCGAGCGCCGGCGACGACTCGACCGCGGAACTGGAGAAGTCCGGCGTCAAGAACGGCAAGTCGGTGCTCGGCCTCTACTCGACGGCGGACCTGAGCGGTTACAACCCGAGCGACCCGAGCACCGCGCCCGACCCGGCCGAGATGGCGACCGCGAAGGGCATCACGATCGCCGGCGCCTACGGTGAGATCGCCGACCCGGAAGCGGCGCTGGACCGGTTCTTCGCCGAGTTCAAGAAGTCGGCCGGGGACGGCTCCGACGCCAACAAGGCCAAGGTCCTGGGCGAGCCCGAAGAGGCCGAGATCGACGGCGCCGTCATGAAGTGCCAGGCCGCCGAGGGCCAGGACCAGCGGACCAAGCAGATGAAGACGGACTGGTTCTGCGCGTGGGCCGACTACAGCACCATCGCGATGGTCTCGCCGGGTGACGCCACGAAGGGTGTCACCAAGGACGTGGCCATCGACATCACCACCAAGCTCCGCCCGGTGGTCCGCGTCAAGGCCTGACGCCGCACCGCACACGGCGAAGGGGCCCCGGTCGACCGGGGCCCCTTCGCCGTGTGCCGTCGGCGGCTACGCCGTCTTCTGCTCCCCCGGCCCCCTGCCGCGGGCGTCCCGCGGGATGAGGGTCGGGTTGACGTTGGAGTGGACCACGTCCGCCGTGACGACGACGCGGGCGACGTCCTTGCGGGACGGGACCTCGTACATCACCGACATCAGGACCTCCTCCATGATGGCGCGCAGGCCGCGCGCGCCGGTCTGGCGGAGGATGGCCTGGTCGGCGATGGCCTCCAGCGCCTCGCGCTCGAAGTCCAGCTCCACACCGTCGAGTTCGAAGAGGCGCTGGTACTGCTTCACCAGCGCGTTGCGCGGCTCCACCAGGATCTGGAGGAGGGCCTCGCGGTCCAGGTTGTGGACGGAGGTGATCACGGGGAGGCGGCCGATGAACTCGGGGATCATGCCGAACTTGACCAGGTCCTCCGGCATGACCTCCTCGAACTGGTCCTTGGACTCCAGCTCCCGCTTGGAGCGGATCGTCGCGCCGAAGCCGATGCCCTTCGCGCCGGCCCGCGCCTCGATGATCTTCTCCAGGCCCGCGAAGGCGCCGCCCACGATGAACAGCACGTTCGTCGTGTCGATCTGGATGAACTCCTGGTGCGGGTGCTTGCGACCGCCCTGCGGCGGGACCGAGGCCGTGGTGCCCTCAAGGATCTTCAGCAGGGCCTGCTGGACGCCCTCGCCGCTCACGTCCCGGGTGATCGACGGGTTCTCGCTCTTGCGGGCGACCTTGTCGATCTCGTCGATGTAGATGATCCCGGTCTCGGCCTTCTTGACGTCGTAGTCCGCCGCCTGGATCAGCTTCAGCAGGATGTTCTCGACGTCCTCGCCGACGTAGCCCGCCTCCGTCAGCGCCGTCGCGTCCGCGATCGCGAACGGGACGTTCAGCATGCGGGCGAGGGTCTGCGCGAGGAGGGTCTTGCCGGAGCCCGTGGGGCCCAGCAGCAGGATGTTGGACTTCGCCAACTCGATGGCGTCGTCGCGGCCTTGGGCCCCGCCGTTCTCACCGGCCTGGACCCGCTTGTAGTGGTTGTACACCGCGACCGACAGGGACTTCTTGGCGGCCTCCTGGCCCACCACGTACCCGTCGAGGAACTCGTAGATCTCGCGGGGCTTGGGGAGTTCCTCCCAGCGCACCTCGCTGGTCTCGGCGAGCTCCTCCTCGATGATCTCGTTGCAGAGGTCGATGCACTCGTCGCAGATGTACACACCGGGCCCTGCGATGAGCTTCTTGACCTGCTTCTGGCTCTTGCCGCAGAACGAGCACTTGAGCAGATCGCCGCCGTCACCGATGCGTGCCACGGTGTGCTTCCCCTTCGCCTGGGAGCCGACTGGACGTTCACGGTCCAGCAACTCCTGGTGCTGCCTTATGTCCGACGGTACCTTGCCTTGCCCCCCGTTCGGGCCCCCCTTGGCACGGTTCACTTCCACGTGGACCGTGCCGAACCATGCCAAGGGGCAGCGACAATACCTCTTCCGCGTCAGCGGACCTCGGCGTTGTTCATCTTCCGCGTGGAGATGATCTGGTCGATCAGCCCGTACTGCAGCGCGTCCTCGGCCGTGAGGATCTTGTCGCGCTCGATGTCCTCGCGGATCTTCTCGATCGGCGTGGTGGAGTGCTTGGCCAGCATCTCCTCCAGCTGCGAGCGCATCCGCAGGATCTCGTTGGCGGCGATCTCCAGGTCGGAGACCTGACCGCGACCGGTCTCGCTGTAGGGCTGGTGGATCAGCACGCGCGCGTTCGGCAGGGCCATGCGCTTGCCCGGCGTACCGGCGGCCAGCAGGATGGCGGCGGCCGAGGCGGCCTGGCCCATGCAGACCGTCTGGACGTCCGGCTTCACGAACTGCATCGTGTCGTAGATCGCCGTCAGCGCCGTGAAGGAGCCGCCGGGGCTGTTGATGTAGACCGAGATGTCCCGGTCGGGGTCCATCGACTCCAGGCACAGCAGCTGCGCCATGACGTCGTTGGCGGAGGCGTCGTCGATCTGGACGCCGAGGAAGATCACGCGCTCCTCGAAGAGCTTCGCGTACGGGTCGTACTCGCGCACGCCCTGGGAGGTGCGCTCGACGAAGCGCGGGATGACGTAGCGGGACTCGGCCGAGGGGCCGGTGTACTCGGCGCGGGTGCGGTCGTAGATGCCGCTGCCGGGGAAGTCGTTCACGGTTTCTCCTGAAAAAGGGCTGTGGCGGTCGGCTGGGGCTGGCTGGGGCGCCGGGAGAGCCCGCCGGGCGGGCCGTGAGCGCCGCCTGCGGGCCTGGCGGGCCTCGTGGGGTCCCCGGGGCCTCGTGGGGCGGTGCGTCGCCCCACGGGGCCGGTGGGCCCCGCGGGGTCGGCTCAGGCCCCGGTGCCGCCGCCGCCCGGCATACCGGCGGCCGTGGGGATCACGTCGTCGATGAGGCCGTACTCCTTGGCCTCGAAGGCGTCGAACCAGCGGTCGCGGTCCGAGTCGCGGGTGATCTGCTCGATGGTCTGGCCCGTGTGCTGGGCCGTGAGCTCGGCCATGCGCTTCTTGGTGTGCAGCAGCCGCTCGGCGTGGATCTTGATGTCCGAGGCCGAACCGGCGAGGCCGGCGGAGGGCTGGTGGATCAGGATCTCGGCGTTCGGCAGGGCGAAGCGCTTGCCCGGGGTGCCCGCGCTGAGCAGGAACTGGCCCATCGAGGCGGCGAGGCCCATGGCGATGGTCACCACGTCGTTCTTGATGAACTGCATGGTGTCGTAGATCGCCATACCGGCCGTGATCGAGCCGCCGGGGCTGTTGATGTAGAGGTAGATGTCCTTGTCCGGGTCGGCGGCAAGGAGCAGCAGCTGTGCGGTGATCTTGTTCGCGATGTCGTCGTCCACCGGCTGGCCGAGGAAGATGATCCGCTCGTTGAGCAGCCGGTTGTAGACCTGGTCGCCGAGGCCACCACCGATGGAAGGCTCGCCGGCGGCGGAGGGCATCAGATTCGTCACGTATCCACCTGCTCGTCTTACGACGGCGCCGGGCCGTCTCACGTTTCCCTGCGGGGCTGGAGCCGTCCGGCGACTCCACTGCCCTTGACATTCATGCCTGGTATTCATGGACCCTAACGCGCTGGTCCCTCCGGGGAGTCCCGGACCGGGGGGTGTTCGCCGGGGGCGTAGCGCGTACGCCACGGGCCCCGAGAGGCTCACGCGTCTCGGGGCCCGGCTGTACGGCGTCGGGGGTGTGCCGAAGGCTCAGGCCTCGGGCTTCTCCTCGGCGGCGGCCTCGGTGGGCTCGGCGGCGGCCTCGGTGGGCTCGGCCTCCGTCTCGTCCTCGTCGTCCAGGTCGATGATCTCGCCGTTGGTGTCCTTCACCGTGGCGGCCTCGACCACGACGGCCAGGGCCTTGCCGCGGGCGACCTCGCCGACCAGGAGCGGAACCTGGCCGCCCTCGACGACCGCCTGGGCGAACTGGTCGGGGGACATGCCGGAGGAGGCGGCACGGCGCATGAGGTGCTCGGTGAGCTCCTCCTGGTTGACGTTGAGGTTCTCCCGCTTGACGAGCTCGTCGAGCACGAACTGGGTCTTGATGCCCTTGATCGCGGCCTCGCGGGTCTCGGTCTCGAACTCCTCCTCGGTCTTGCCCTGGATCTCCAGGTACTTCGCGAGGTCGAGGCCCATCTGGCCGAGCTGGTGGTGCTCCAGGTTGTGCTTGCGGGTGTTGACCTCGTCCTCGAGGAGCTTCTCGGGGACGGGCACCTCGACGAGCTCCAGCAGCTTGTCCAGGACGCGCTCCTGGGCCTGCGTGGCCTGGTCGTACTGCTTCATGTTCTCCAGGCGCTTGCGGCTGTCGGCCTTCAGCTCCTCGAGGGTGTCGAACTCGGAGGCGAGCTGCGCGAACTCGTCGTCCAGCTCCGGCAGCTCGCGCGCGGCGACCTGGGTGACCTTGACGGTGACCTCGGCCTCCTTGCCGGCCGCCGAGCCGCCCTTGAGCTCGGAGGTGAAGGTGGCCTCGCCACCGGCCTCCAGGCCCTTCACGGCGTCGTCGATGCCGTCCAGCAGCTCGCCGGAGCCGATGGTGTAGGAGACGCCGCTGGCGACGCCGTCCTCCAGGACCTCGCCGTCGACCTTGGCCTCAAGGTCGATCGTGACGACGTCGCCGTCCTGGGCGGCGCGCTCGACCGGGGAGGTGGAGGCGAAGCGCTCACGGAGCTGCTCGACCGACTTCTCGACGTCCTCGTCGGTGACCTCGACGGCGTCGACCTCGACCTCGATGCCGGAGTAGTCCGGGATCTCGATGCTCGGGCGGATGTCGACCTCGGCGGTGAAGTTCAGCGTCTCGCCGTCCTTCAGCTCCGTGATGTCGACCTCGGGCTGGCCCAGCGGGCTCAGCTCGGCCTCGTTGACCGCCTCGGTGTAGAACTTCGGGAGGGCGTCGTTGACGGCCTCCTCCAGCACCGCACCGCGGCCGAACCGCTGGTCGATGACCCGGGCCGGGACCTTGCCCTTGCGGAAGCCCTTCACCGTGACCTGCTGGTTGATCTTCTTGTACGCCGCGTCGAGGCTGTCCTTGAGCTCCTCGAAGGGCACCTCGACAGTGAGCCGAACCCGAGTCGGGTTCAGGGTCTCCACGGCGCTCTTCACGGTTCGGTCTCCTTGTGGCTGACTTCTTGGTTTCTGCCTGAGCCAGAGCGGCCCGGCCGATTTCGCCGCCCGGAGGACTTCAGACGATGAGACACACGGGCGTGCAGCTTGCATAGTAACGGCAGCGGGTACACGGCCCAAAAGGCGATCACCCGTGGTGACCGTGACTGATCCTGGCTGGTCGGGGTGGCGGGATTTGAACCCACGGCCTTCCGCTCCCAAAGCGGACGCGCTACCAAGCTGCGCCACACCCCGTCTGGTGCGACACGTAGGGTACATGCCGCCGGGCGGCCCGTCGGCCGCATTTCCGGAGCGTCGTGGCGGCTCCGGCGCGCGGCAGCGGGCGGAGGCGCGCCCGCGGTGGCGCCCCCGGGCGCGCGGGCGAACCGCGCGAGCGGAACGGGGTGTGCGACGGAGGGGGGCGACCCGCTACGATGCCTTCTGTGCCGCGGTCCCCGGACCGGCGGCGCGCCATGTGCGGGCGTAGCTCAATGGTAGAGCCCTAGTCTTCCAAACTAGCTACGCGGGTTCGATTCCCGTCGCCCGCTCTGTACGGCCGTCGGGGCCGGGTGGGCGAGGCGGGCGGCGGCGTGGCCGCGCACGAGGTCGAGCAGCAGGGGCAGCCGTTCGCCGGGGGTGGTGGCGCGCAGCCGCTCGCGCAGCGCGTGCCGGGCGTCGCCGTCGGCCGTGCGGTGGCCCCGCACCGCG